>JBPFDW010000001.1:0-51238 GCA_051061375.1 Methylocystis sp.
GAGATGGTGATGCCGGGCGACAATGTGACGATGGACGTGGTGCTGATCGTGCCGATCGCGATGGAGGAGAAGCTGCGCTTCGCCATCCGCGAAGGCGGAAGAACGGTCGGCGCCGGCGTCGTCGCCAGCATCATCGAGTAAAGCGAATCCGGGCCGCGGGCCAAACGCTCGCTCTTGTGAACAAAGCCGCGCGACAGCCGCGCGGGCATGAAGGCGAGCAATGCCGCTCGCGGTCCCAAAGGACGAGACAATGAACGGTCAAAATATCCGGATTCGCCTGAAGGCGTTCGATCACCGGATTCTCGACACGTCGACGAAGGAAATCGTCTCGACGGCCAAGCGCACCGGCGCTCAGGTCCGCGGTCCGATTCCCTTGCCGACGCGCATCGAAAAATTCACGGTGAACCGTTCGCCGCACATCGACAAGAAGTCGCGCGAACAGTTCGAGATCAGGACGCATAAGCGCGTCCTCGATATCGTCGACCCCACCCCGCAGACGGTGGACGCGCTGATGAAGCTCGATCTTGCCGCCGGCGTGGATGTCGAGATCAAGCTCTAAACGGAATTCAGGCGGCGCTTTTTAGGAAAAAGAGCGCGCTTTGCGAAGGATTGGATCATGCGGTCGGGCGTCATCGCGCAAAAGGTCGGAATGACCCGCATCTTCACGGAGGCGGGCGAGCATGTGCCGGTCACGGTCCTAAAGCTCGACGGCTGCCAAGTCGTCGCGCAGCGGACCCAGGAGAAGAACGGCTACACCGCCGTCCAGCTCGGCATTGGCCGCGCCAAGGTCAAGAACGTCTCCAAAGCCGAACGCACGCGCTTCGCCGCGGCCTCGGTCGAGCCGAAGATGAAGCTCGCCGAATTCCGCGTGAAGGAGGAAGAACTGCTGCCGATCGGCGCGGAGATCACGGCGGATCATTTCGTCGTCGGCCAGTTCGTCGACGTGACGGGAACCTCGACCGGCAAGGGCTTCGCCGGTCCGATGAAGCGCTGGGGCTTCGGCGGCCTGCGCGCGTCGCACGGCGTCTCCGTTTCGCACCGTTCGCATGGTTCGACCGGCGGCCGTCAGGACCCCGGCAAGACCTTCAAGAACAAGAAAATGGCCGGCCATATGGGCGTCGAGCGGGTCACCACGCAAAATCTGCGCGTGGTGCGGACCGACCCCGATCGCGGTCTGCTGCTCGTCGAGGGCGCGGTGCCGGGCACCGCCGGCGGCTGGATTTTCGTGCGCGACGCGGTGAAGCGCGCATTGCCGAAGGATGCGCCGCAGCCGGGCAAATTCCGCCTCGGCGACAGCGAGCCGGCCCCGCAAGAAGAAACGAAGGAGGACTGAGCCGTGAAGATCGACGTCACGTCGTTCGACGGCCAGGCGGCCGGTTCGATCGAACTCTCCGATGAGGTCTTCGGCCTTGAGCCGCGCAAGGATCTCATCTTCCGCATGATCCGCTGGCAGCTCGCCAAGCGGCGCGCCGGCACGCACGCGGTGAAGAATCGCGCCGAGATCGCACGCACCGGCAAGAAGCTGCACAAGCAGAAGGGCACCGGCGGCGCCCGTCACGGCTCGGCGCGCGCGCCGCAGTTCCGCGGCGGCGGCCGCGCCTTCGGCCCTCTCGTGCGCAGCCATGCGCATGACCTGACCAAGAAGGTGCGCCAGCTCGCGCTGAAACATGCTCTGTCCGCCAAGGCGAAGGACGGCGGCATCATCGTCTGGGAGACGGCGGAGGTCGCCGAGCCCAAGACGAAGCTGCTCGCATCGAGTTTCGCCAAGACCGGCCTCGAGAACGCGATCATCATTGTCAGCGGCGCGCCGCAGAACAATTTCGTGCTCGCCGCACGCAATATCCCGAAGATCGACATTCTGCCCGTCGAAGGCGTCAATGTTTACGACATCCTCCGCCGCGAGAAGCTGGTGTTGACCCGCGCCGCGGTGGACGCGCTGGAGGCGCGACTGAAATGAGCAAGGACGTTCGCCATTACGACGTGATCGTATCGCCGGTCATCACCGAGAAGGCGACGCTCGCCTCGGAGAGCAACAAGGTCGTCTTCAACGTCGCCAAGACCGCGACCAAGCCGCAGATCAAGGCGGCGGTCGAGGGTCTCTTCGACGTGAAGGTCGAAAGCGTCAACACGCTCCTTCGCAAGGGCAAGATGAAGACGTTTCGAGGCCAGCGCGGCCAGCAGAGCGACGCCAAAAAAGCGGTGGTGACCCTCGCCGAGGGCCACAAGATCGACGTGACGACCGGACTGTAAGGAAGGCGTGGGGATAGAACTATGGCGCTGAAGACATTCAAGCCGGTCACGCCGAGCCTTCGCCAGCTCGTCATCGTCGACCGCAGCGAGCTCTATAAGGGCAAGCCGGTCAAGACGCTGACCGAGGGCAAGATCTCAAACGGCGGGCGCAACAACGCCGGCCGCGTCACCGTGCGTTTTCGCGGCGGCGGCCACAAGCAGGCCTATCGCCTGGTCGATTTCAAGCGGCGCAAGCTCGATGTGCCCGGCAAGGTCGAGCGGCTCGAATATGATCCCAACCGCACGGCGTTCATCGCGCTCATCCGCTACGCCGACAATGAACTCGCCTACATTCTCGCGCCGCAGCGGCTCTCCGTCGGCGACGAAGTGATCTCCGGCAATCAGGTCGACGTGAAGCCCGGCAACGCCATGCCGATCGCCAACATCCCGGTCGGCGCGATCGTGCACAATGTCGAGATGAAGATCGGCAAGGGCGGCGCGATCGCCCGCTCGGCCGGAACCTATGCGCAGATCGTCGGCCGCGACCAGGGCTATGTGATCGTCCGGCTGAACTCCGGCGAGCAGCGCCTCGTTCATGGCCAGTGCTTCGCCACCATCGGCGCCGTGTCCAATCCGGATCATATGAACACCTCGATCGGCAAGGCCGGCCGTTCGCGATGGCTCGGCCGCCGCCCGCATAACCGCGGCGTCACCATGAACCCGATCGACCATCCGCACGGCGGCGGCGAAGGCCGCACCTCTGGCGGCCGTCATCCGGTCACGCCCTGGGGCAAGCCGACCAAGGGCAAGAAGACCCGCACCAACAAGTCCACCGACCGTTTCATTGTGTCCTCGCGGCACAATCGCAAGAAGAAGGGCTAACCCATGACGCGCTCGATCTGGAAGGGCCCGTTCGTCGACGGCTATCTTCTCAAGAAGGCCGACGCCTCGCGCGCCTCCGGCCGCTCCGAAGTGATCAAAATCTGGAGCCGCCGCTCCACCATCCTCCCGCAATTCGTGGGGCTGACCTTCGGCGTGCATAACGGCCATAAGCATATTCCCGTGTCGGTGTCGGAAGACATGATCGGGCACAAGTTCGGCGAATTCGCTCCCACCCGCACCTTCCACGGCCACGCGGCCGACAAGAAGGCCAAGAGGGGCTAAGAGAGGCTAACGATGTCGAAGGAAGCCAATCCGCCCCGGCTTGCGGAAAACGAAGCGAAGGCGGTCGCGCGCATGCTGCGCGTGTCGCCGCAGAAGCTCAATCTGCTCGCGCAGTTGATCCGCGGCAAGAAGGTGGATCGCGCGCTCGCCGATCTGGAGTTCTCCAGAAAGCGGATCGCGCATGAGGTGAAGAAGACGCTGGAAAGCGCTATCGCCAACGCCGAGAACAATCACGGCCTCGACGTCGACGATCTCGTCGTCGCTCAGGCCTATGTCGGCAAGGCGCTGGTGATGAAGCGGTTCCACGCTCGCGCCCGCGGACGGGCGAGCCGCGTCGAGAAGCCCTTCGCCAATCTGACGATCATCGTGCGCGAAGTCGAAGCGCAAGCCAACGCCTAAAGGATAGAGACCATGGGTCAGAAGGTTAATCCGATCGGGCTGCGACTGGGCGTCAACCGCACCTGGGATTCGCGCTGGTTCGCCAATAAGGGCGAATACGCCAAGCTGCTGCACGAGGACATGGCGATCCGCGAGGCGGTGGCGAAAACCCTGAAACAGGCGGCGGTGTCGAAAATCGTCATCGAGCGCCCGCACAAGAAATGCCGCGTGACCATCCACTCGGCGCGTCCCGGCGTCGTCATCGGCAAGAAGGGCGCGGACATCGACAAGATCCGCAAGCTGGTCGGCAAGCTGACGGGCAGCGAGGTCGTCATCAACATCGTCGAAGTGCGCAAGCCGGAGACCGAGGCGGCGCTCGTCGCCGAATCGATCGCGCAGCAGCTCGAGCGGCGCGTCGCCTTCCGCCGCGCGATGAAGCGCGCCGTGCAGTCGGCGATTCGTCTCGGCGCGCAGGGCATTCGCATCAACTGCTCGGGCCGCCTCGGCGGCGCCGAAATCGCGCGCCTCGAATGGTATCGCGAAGGCCGCGTGCCGCTGCATACGCTGCGCGCCGACGTCGATTACGGCACGGCGACGGCGCATACCGCCTATGGCGCCTGCGGCATCAAAGTCTGGATCTTCAAGGGCGAAATCCTCGAGCACGATCCGATGGCGCAGGACAAGAAGGCGGCCGAGCAGGCCGCCGGCGGCGATCATCATGACCGCGATCGCGATCGCGGCGGCGAACGCCGTCGTCGCGAGCCGCGCGAACCGCGCGACGCGGCGTAACGAACAAGATTAAAGAGCGCACATCATGCTGCAACCCAAACGCACCAAGTTCCGCAAGGCCTTCAAGGGCCGCATCCGGGGCGCCTCCAAGGCGGGCTTTTCGCTGGACTTCGGTCAGTTCGGCTTGAAGGCGCTGGAGCCCGAGCGCATCACCGCGCGCCAGATCGAAGCGGCGCGCCGCGCCATGACGCGCCATATGAAGCGCGCCGGCCGCGTCTGGATTCGCATCTTCCCTGACGTGCCGGTTTCGAAAAAGCCGACCGAAGTGCGCATGGGCAAGGGCAAGGGCGCGCCGGAATTCTGGGCGGTGCGCGTCGCGCCCGGCCGGATCATGTTCGAGATCGACGGCGTGCCGGCGCCGCTGGCGCGCGAGGCTTTGACCCTCGCCGCCGCCAAGCTGCCGATCAAGACGCGCTTCATCGAACGCATCGCTGAGTAAGGGGGACGTGATGAAATCCAAGCAGCGCCTCTCCGACATCAAGGCGATGACCGAAGATCAGCTCAATGACGAAGTGCTGAAGCTCAAGAAGGAGCAGTTCAATCTGCGCTTCCAGCGGGCGACCGGCCAGCTCGAGAACACTTCCCGCGTGCGCGTCGTTCGTCGCGACATCGCCCGCGCCAAAACCATCGCCGCGCAAAAGCGCGTCAAGGAGCAAGGTTAAAGCGCCATGCCGAAGCGAATTCTCCAGGGCGTCGTCGTCAGCGACAAGCAGAGCAAGACATTGGTGGTGAAGGTCGAACGCCGGTTCACCCATCCTCTGTTCCAGAAGACGGTGCGCCGCACGAAAAACTATCACGCCCATGACGAGAATGGCGCGTTCAAGGTAGGCGATACGGTGACGATCGAAGAGACCGCGCCGATTTCGAAATTGAAGCGCTGGCGCGTCGTCGAAGAGGCGGCCAAGGCGTAGTCGAACGAACCAACCTCCGGACGAAGTCGGCGCGAGTCGAAATCAGACCGGAACGAAAGGCGGGTAAGCCATGATTCAGATGCAGACCAATCTCGACGTCGCCGACAATTCCGGCGCGCGCCGCGTGATGTGCATCAAGGTGCTGGGCGGCTCCAAGCGCAAATATGCCGGAGTCGGCGACATCATCGTCGTGTCGATCAAGGAGGCGATTCCGCGCGGCCGCGTGAAGAAGGGCGACGTGCTCAAGGCGGTCGTCGTGCGCACCGCGAAGGACATCAAGCGTTCCGACGGCTCCGTGATTCGTTTCGATTCGAACGCCGCGGTGCTGATCAACAATCAGAAGGAGCCGATCGGCACGCGTATCTTCGGACCGGTGCCGCGCGAACTGCGCGCGAAAAACCATATGAAGATCATCTCGCTCGCCCCGGAGGTTTTGTAATGGCCGCCAAGATCAAGAAGGGCGACAAGGTCGTCGTTCTCGCCGGCCGCGACAAGGGCCGCAGCGGCGAAGTGCTGCGCGTGATTCCTGACGAAGGCCGCGCCGTCGTCAACGGCGTCAACATGGTCAAGCGCCATCAGCGCCAGACCAAGGATCGTGAAGCCGGCATCATCAACAAGGCCGCGCCGATCGATTTGTCGAATCTCGCGCTCGCCGATCCCAAGGACGGCAAGGCGACGCGCGTCGGCTTCAAGATTCTCGACGACGGCCGCAAGGTCCGCGTCGCCAAGCGTTCCGGAGAATTGATCGATGGCTGAGGAAAAGAAGCCGAAGGCCGAAAAGCCCGCCAAGGCTCAAAAGCCCGCCGGCGACGGCGCGGAGGCCAAGGAGCCGAAGAAGGCCGCCAAATCGGCCGAGAAGCCCGTCGCCAAGGACAAGCCGGCGAAGGTCGCGCCTCTCGACCCCGGCTATACGCCGCGCATGAAGAAGCACTATGACGAGGTCGTGCGCGAGGCGCTCACCAAGCAGTTCGGCTACAAGAACGCGCTTGAAGTGCCCACGATCGAGAAAATCGTGCTCAACATGGGCGTCGGCGAGTCCGTCAACGACAGCAAGAAGGCGGCGGCGGCGGCGGCGGATCTTGGCCTCATCGCCGGGCAGAAGCCGGTCGTCACCCGCGCCCGCAAGGCGATCTCGACCTTCAAGCTGCGCGAGAACATGCCGATCGGCGCGAAGGTGACCCTGCGCAAGACGCGCATGTACGAATTCCTCGACCGGCTGATCACCGTCGCTCTGCCGCGCGTGCGCGACTTCCGCGGATTGAATCCGAAGTCGTTCGACGGCCGCGGCAATTATGCGCTCGGCATCAAGGAGCACATCGTGTTCCCCGAAATCGACTACGACAAGGCCGAGTCGATTCTCGGCATGGACGTGATCGTCTGCACGACGGCCAAGACCGACGAAGAGGCCCGCGCCTTGTTGAAGGCGTTCAATTTCCCGTTCCGGCAGTGAGGGCGTAACGGCTCCTCAAACGCGGATACCGAAAGGCGAAACTGGCAATGGCGAAGAAAAGCGCGATTGAGAACAACAAGCGGAAGCAAAGGCTCGTGAAGTCTTATGCTGGGCGGCGCGCGCGGCTGAAGACGCTCGCGAACGACAAGTCGCTGAGCGTCGAAGAGCAGTTCGAGGCGCGGCTCAAGCTCGCCGAGCTGCCGCGCAATTCCGCGCAAGTGCGCGTGCGCAATCGCTGCGAAGTGTCGGGCCGTCCGCGCGCCTTTTATCGGAAGTTGAAAATGTCGCGCATCGCGCTGCGCGAACTCGGCTCCCGCGGCCTCGTGCCCGGCCTTGTGAAGTCGAGCTGGTAAGGAGACGAATAAATGGCGATCAACGATCCGTTGGGCGATCTCCTCACCCGTATCCGCAACGCGCAAATGCGCCGCAAGGACAAGGTGTCCTCGCCGGGCTCGAAGCTGCGCGCCCATGTGCTCGACGTGCTGAAGGAAGAGGGCTATATCCGCGGCTATAGCAGCGCCGATTTCGGCAATGGCCGCACCGAGTTCGAAATCGAGTTGAAGTATTTCGACGGCGAGCCGGTGATCAAGCAGATCGAGCGCGTGTCGCGTCCGGGCCGCCGAGTCTATGCGGCGGTCGGCGCGGTGCCGCGGGTGGCGAACGGCCTCGGCGTCACCATCGTGTCGACGCCGAAGGGCGTCATGGCCGATCACGCGGCGCGCGAAAACAATGTCGGCGGCGAGGTGCTGTGCAAGGTCTTCTAGACCTTGCGCCTCATCAAACAGGATTTGCAACAATGTCTCGTATCGGCAAGAAGCCTGTCGTCGTTCCCGCCGGCGTCACCGCCAAGGTGGACGGTCAGCTCGTGCAGGTGAAGGGCGCGAAGGGCCAGCTGGAGTTTCTGGTTCCCGACGAGGTTTCCGTCGTCCAGCAGGACAACGCCATCAAGGTCGACCCGCGCAATGAAACCAAGCGCGCCCGCGCGCTGTGGGGCACGGCGCGGGCGCGGATCAACAACATCGTCGTCGGCGTGACCGCGGGCTTTGAAAAGAAGCTCGAAATCACCGGCGTCGGCTATCGCGCCGCGGTGCAGGGCAAGACCTTGCAACTGGCGCTCGGCTATTCGCATGACGTAAATTTTCCGATTCCGGCCGGCATCGCCATCGTGACGCCGAAGCCGACGGAAATCACCGTCAGCGGCATGGACAAGCAGCAGGTCGGCCAGGTCGCCGCCGAAATTCGCGCGTTGCGCGGCCCCGAGCCCTACAAGGGCAAGGGCGTCAAATACGCCAATGAATTCATCTTCCGCAAGGAAGGCAAGAAGAAGTAAGGACCCGCCATGGCCAGGGATGTCAAAGTCGAACAGCGTCGCAAGGCGCGCGTGCGCCGGGCGATCCGTGAGCGCGCCAATGGGCGGCTGCGTCTGTCGGTGTTTCGCTCGTCGAAGCAGATCTACGCCCAGATCATCGACGATGAAAAGGGCGCGACGCTTGTCGCCGCCTCTTCGCTCGAGAAGGACAATCGCGAGGGTCTGAAGACCGGCGCGAATGTCGAGGCGGCGAAGGTCGTCGGCAAGCTGCTTGCCGAACGCGCCGTCGCGAAGGGCGTCAAACAGGTCGTGTTCGACCGCGGCGCCTACATGTATCACGGCCGCGTCAAGGCGCTGGCCGACGGCGCCCGCGAGGGCGGCCTGGAGTTTTAAAATCCCTTCTCCCGCAACCGGGAGAGGGAAACACGAAGCGAGCGGCGTCAAGACGCGCCGCGTAAGTGACGGAAGAGAAAATGGCGCGTGATGGAGAAGGCGGTCGCGGTCGCGATCGGGATCGAGACGAGCGCGACAGCGAGTTTGTGGACCGTCTGGTCCACATCAATCGCGTCGCCAAGGTGGTGAAGGGCGGCCGGCGCTTCGGCTTCGCCGCGCTCGTCGTCGTCGGCGACCAGAAGGGCCGCGTCGGCTACGGACACGGCAAGGCGCGCGAAGTGCCTGAAGCGATCCGCAAGGCGACCGAAGCGGCGAAGCGGGCGCTGATCCGCGTGCCGCTGCGCGAAGGGCGCACGCTGCATCATGACGTTCATGGCCGCCATGGCGCCGGCCGGGTCATTCTGCGCGCGGCGCCGGCGGGCACGGGCATCATCGCGGGCGGGCCGATGCGCGCCGTCTTCGAGACGCTCGGCATGCATGACGTGGTGGCGAAGAGCCAGGGGTCGTCGAACCCCTACAATATGATCCGCGCGACCTTCAACGCGCTCGGCCACGAAGATTCGCCGCGTTCGGTCGCGGCGCGCCGCTCGCTCAAAGTCTCGGTGCTGCAGTCGCGCCGCCAGGGCGTCGACGCCGACGCCGTCGACGCGTAAGGAGGCGACCCATGACCAAGAGCAAGCAGCAGATCGTCGTCGAACAGACCGGCAGCCCGATCGGCCGTCCCGAGCGTCAGCGCCGCACGCTTCTCGGCCTCGGCCTCACGCGCATCGGCCGCCGCCGCGAACTGGAAGACACGCCGGCGGTGCGCGGCATGATCGCCAAGGTCGCCCATCTCGTCAAAATCGTCGACGGCGAAACGAGCGACGGAAAGTGAGGACGCGGCCATGAAACTCAACGAGCTTTCCGACAATTCCGGCGCAAGCAAGAACCGCATGCGCGTCGGCCGCGGCATCGGCTCCGGCAAGGGCAAGACCGGCGGCCGCGGCGTGAAGGGCCAGAAGGCCCGCACCGGCGTCGCGATCAAGGGCTTCGAGGGCGGCCAGATGCCGCTGCATCGTCGTCTGCCCAAGCGCGGATTCTATAATCCGTTCTCGATCGACTACAATGAAGTCAATCTCGGGCGCATCCAGCAGGCGGTCGACGCCGGCAAGCTCGACGCCAAGGCGCCGGTGACGCTCGATGCGCTGCTGGCGGCAGGCGTCGTCGCCAAGCCGCGCGACGGCGTTAAGATTCTCGGCCAGGGCGAGTTGAAGGCGAAGCTCGCCTTCGAGGTCGCCGCGGCGTCGAAATCCGCGGTCGCGGCGATCGAAAGCGCGGGCGGCTCCGTGAAGCTTCTTGCCGGCGAGCCGGCGGCGCAATAAGGCAAAGTGCGCGGCCGCTCTCGCGTGAACGGCCGCGCTGTTTTATATCAAGCGCTCCATGCGGAGCGGGCGCGCCTCGGCGAGGCGTTCGCCCGGGGGCCCTCCGCCCAGCACAATGCGCCGCATCGGCGGCGCGACAGTGGGGTTCCTTCATGGCATCGGCAGCCGAGCAGCTTGCGGCCAACGTCAATCTCTCCGCCTTCAGCAAATCGGAGGAGTTGAAGAAGCGCATCTGGTTCACGCTGGGCGCGCTGATCGTCTATCGCCTCGGCACTTACGTGCCGCTGCCCGGCATCGACCCCGAAGCCTTCGCGAAAAGCTTCTTCGGCCAGTCGAAGGGCATGCTGGAGCTTTTCAACATGTTCGCGGGCGGCGCGGTGCAGCGCCGCGCGATTTTCGCGCTCAACATCATGCCGTATATTTCGGCCTCGATCATCATCCAGCTGCTGACGTCGGTCATTCCGACGCTTGAAACGCTGAAGAAAGAGGGCGAGCAGGGCCGCAAGGTCCTCAATCAATATACGCGCTACCTGACCGTCGCGCTGGCGACGTTCCAGGCCTACGCCATGGCGATCGGGCTCGAGGGCCAGCCGGGCGTCGTCACCGATCCTGGACTCTTCTTCCGCATCACCACGGTCGTGACGCTCGTCGGCGGCACGATGTTCCTGATGTGGCTCGGCGAGCAGATCACCTCGCGCGGCATCGGCAACGGCTCGTCGCTGATCATCTTCGCCGGCATCGTCGCCGCCTTCCCGTCGGCGATCGTGTCGACCTTGGAACTGGGGCGTCAGGGCGCGATCTCGACCGGGCTGATCATCGGCGTCATCGTCATGTCCTTCGCCGTCGTCGCCTTCATCGTGTTCATGGAGCGCGCCCAGCGGCGCCTGCTGATCACCTATCCCAAGCGCCAGCACGGCAATCGGGTCTATGAGGGGCAGACGTCCTTCCTGCCGCTGAAGCTCAATACGTCCGGCGTCATTCCGCCGATTTTCGCCTCCTCGCTGCTGCTTCTGCCGACGACGGTGGCGAATTTCTACCAGTCGACCGGCAGCGAAAGCATTTTCGCGACGATTTCCGCCTATTTCGGCCACGGCCGGCCGCTGTATATGCTCGCCTATGTCGGATTGATCGTGTTCTTCGCCTTCTTCTACACCGCGATCGTCTTCAATCCGGTCGAGACGGCGGACAATCTCAAGAAGCATGGCGGCTTTCTGCCCGGCATCCGGCCCGGCGAGCGCACGGCGAAATTCATCGACGACGTGTTGATGCGCGTCACCGTGCTCGGGGCCGCCTATCTTGCCATTATCTGTCTCATTCCGGAGGCGCTGATCGCCTACGCCAACCTGCCGTTCTATTTCGGCGGCACGTCGCTGCTGATCGTCGTCAGCGTGACGATGGATACGGTGTCGCAGATTCACGGCCACATGCAGGCGCAGCAGTATGAGGGGCTGATCCGCAAGGCCAAGCTTCGCGGCGGAAAGCGCGCGCGATGAGGCTGGTGCTGCTCGGTCCGCCCGGGGCTGGCAAGGGAACGCAGGCGGCGCGTCTGGTCGAGCGGCACGGCGTGCCGCAGCTGTCGACGGGCGACATGTTGCGCGCCGCGGTCGCGGCGAAAACGCCGATCGGGCTCAAGGCCAAGGAGATCATGGACGCCGGCGCCCTGGTGCCGGACGAGGTCGTGATCGGACTGATCGACGAGCGGCTCGATTCGCCGGATTGCGCGGGGGGCTTCATCCTCGACGGCTTTCCGCGCACCGTGGCCCAGGCCGAGGCGCTGCAGGAGCTGCTCGACCGAAGGGGCCTCGCGCTCGACGCGGTGCTCGAACTTTCCGTCGACGAGGGCGCGCTCGTCGACCGGATGCGCAAGCGGGTGGACGAGACAATAGCCGCGGGCGGGGCCGTGCGCGCCGACGACAATCCGGAAAGCTTCAGGACGCGGGTCGAAGCCTATCGCGCCCAGACCGCGCCCGTGTCCGCCCATTACGCTGGGCGCAGTCAATTGACCAAGGTCGACGGCATGGCGCCGATCGACGAAGTGACGGCGGCGATCGATCGGGCGCTGGGCGGGTGAGTTGAGGGTTGCGCGGCTCATATTTTCGTTAAGCCGCTTGACCCTTAGGCCAATCCCTCCTAAATAAACGTCCTTCACGTTGTTGAACAGACGGCTCCGGCTCCCGGATCGGGGGGCGGGGCCTGTTTTCGTATGAAAACGGTTCGCAACCGTCCGCAAGGGCCGGGCTCCACCGGACGCGGACGCAGTCCCGGAGCCGAAAGGCTCCTCTCACATGGAGAGACCAGTGGCCCGTATTGCAGGCGTCAATATTCCCACCAACAAGCGCGTCGTCATCGCGCTCCAATATATCCACGGGATCGGCCCCAAGAAGGCGGCGGAGATTTGCGAGAAGGTGAGCATCCCGTCCGAGCGGCGCGTGGCGCAGCTCACCGACGCGGAAGTCCTGCAAATTCGCGAGACCATCGACCGCGACTATATGGTCGAGGGCGATCTGCGCCGCGAAGTCGCGATCAACATCAAGCGGTTGATGGACCTCGGCTGCTATCGCGGCCTGCGCCACCGCCGCCAGCTTCCCGTGCGCGGCCAGCGCACCCACACCAACGCCCGCACCCGCAAGGGCAAGGCGAAGCCGATCGCCGGCAAGAAGAAGTAATTCCGGGGCTTCGGCAGTCGGGCTTGGGCAGTCGGAACCCGATTGCCGACTGCCGATCTGCCGAATGCCCCATCAGGTGGAGCCGCTGGAATTACGGCGGCGTCGATATCGAAAGGCAAACTGAACCATGGCTAAGGACACAACGCGCGTTCGTCGCCGCGAGCGCAAGAATATCGTTTCCGGCGTCGCGCATGTGAATTCGACCTTCAACAACACCATGATCACCATCACCGACGCGCAGGGCAACACCGTTTCCTGGTCGTCGGCGGGGTCGATGGGCTTCAAGGGTTCGCGCAAGTCGACGCCCTACGCGGCGCAGATGGCCGCCGAAGACGCCGCCCGCAAGGCCGGCGAGCATGGCGTGCGCACGCTCGAAGTGGAAGTCTCGGGCCCCGGCTCCGGCCGCGAATCGGCGCTGCGCGCGCTGCAGGCGGCCGGCTTCACCGTCACCTCGATCCGCGATGTGACGCCCATTCCCCATAATGGCTGCCGGCCGCGCAAGCGACGCCGAGTCTGAGGTTATTCCATTGTCTGATTCGATTTCGCGCGGCGCGCGGCGCATGCCCCGACGCCGCATTCGGGAGCTTCAAGGAAAGGCCTCCACGTGAGCATCCAGAAGAACTGGCAGGAACTCATCAAGCCGAACAAGCTCGACGTCACGGCCGGAGACGATCCCAGGCGCGTGGCCACGGCCGTCGCCGAGCCGCTGGAGCGCGGCTTCGGCGTGACGCTCGGCAACGCCCTTCGCCGCATCCTGCTCTCGTCCCTGCAGGGCGCGGCGATCACGTCGATCCATATCGACGGCGTGCTGCACGAGTTCTCGTCGATCCCCGGCGTGCGCGAAGACGTGACCGACATCGTCCTCAACATCAAGGACATCGCCATCAAATACCAGGGCGAGGGCGCGAAGCGCCTGACGCTCAAGAAGACCGGGCCGGGCCTCGTCACCGCGGGCGACATCCAGGCGACCGGCGACGTGCAAATTCTCAATCCCGACCTCGTCATCTGCACGCTCGACGAGGACGCCGAAATCCGCATCGAATTCACCATCGCGACCGGCAAGGGCTATGCGCCGGCCGACCGCAACCGCGCCGAGGACGCGCCGATCGGCCTCATTCCGATCGACAGTCTCTATTCGCCGGTGAAGAAGGTGAGCTATCGCGTCGAAAATACCCGCGAAGGCCAGGTGCTCGACTATGACAAGCTGACGCTGACGCTCGAAACCAATGGCGCGATGAGTCCCGAGGACGCGCTCGCCTTTTCGGCGCGCATTCTGCAGGACCAGCTCAACGTCTTCGTCAATTTCGAGGAGCCGCGCCGCGAGGAGGCCGCCCCGTCGATTCCGCAGCTCGCCTTCAATCCGGCGCTGCTGAAGAAGGTCGACGAACTGGAGCTTTCGGTGCGCTCGGCGAACTGCCTGAAGAACGACAACATCGTCTATATCGGCGACCTCATCCAGAAGTCGGAAGCGGAAATGCTGCGCACGCCGAACTTCGGCCGCAAGTCCTTGAACGAGATCAAGGAGGTGCTGGCGCAGATGGGTCTGCATCTGGGCATGGAGGTTCCGGGCTGGCCGCCAGAGAACATCGACGATCTCGCGAAGAGATTCGAGGAGCATTACTGACGGCAGTCGTCAGTCGGGCTTCGGCAGTCGGATTTCGACTGCCGATTGCCTAACGCCGACTGCCCATAATCGACGGCCGTTCCTTGGCACGGCGGCCGCATAAGCAACGGAGAGCCGCATGTATCACGGTCACAAGAAGCGCCGTTTTGGGCGCACGCATGAGCACCGCAAGGCGATGTTCGCCAATATGGCGCAAGCGCTCATCAAGCATGAGCAGATCGTCACCACCCTGCCGAAGGCGAAGGATTTGCGTCCCGTCGTCGAAAAGCTGGTGACGCTCGGCAAGCGCGGCGATCTCCATGCGCGCCGCCAGGCGATCGCGCAGATCAAGGACGTGAAGCTTGTAGGCAAGCTCTTCGACGTGCTCGGACCGCGCTACAAGGATCGCAACGGCGGCTATACGCGCGTGCTGAAGGCCGGCTTCCGCTATGGCGACAACGCCCCGCTCGCCGTGATCGAATTCGTCGACCGCGACGTCGACGCCAAGGGTCAGGATTCGGGGCCGCCGGTTACGAGCGAGGAAGAAGCGGCGTAACGATGATGACCCGGTCCGATGCGCGATTCAGTGTTTCGGGCTGGCCGAAGATTCTGTTGCGATTCGAAGGGGCGGCGCTTCTGGCGGCCGCCTCTTTTGCTTATTGGCGCCTGGGCGCGAGCTGTGGGCCAGTGTTGCGACTAGCGCTCATCCACCTCGCGCATATCGGCTTCGACCGCGCGCTGGGCTACGGCCTGAAATATGGAACCGCCTTCGGCGACACTCATCTTTGCCGCATCGGCGGCGGCGCTTCCTACGCGCCGCGCTGAGCCGATGCGTCCTGATCGCCAATTCGATTCGGGATATATGTGCGTGAGCGATTCAGGGGAGCGGCCGATGCGCCTATCTTTACGTCGGATTTTTTTCGCGGCGCTCGTCTGCGCCGCAGGACTCGCGCCCTTTGTCGAGGGCGCGCAATCGGGCCGCGCGCAGGCGCAGCCGGCGCAAGAGCGCGTTGTTCCGACAAGCCGCGCCGACATCGCTCTGTCCTTCGCGCCGATCGTCAAAAAGGCGCAGCCGGCGGTCGTCAATGTCTTCGCTTCGCGCGTCGAGCGCATGCCGGCCAATCCGCTGTTTGAGGATCCGGTGTTCCAGCGCTTCTTTGGCGGGGGCGGCGGCATGCCCGGTCGCAACATGGCGCAGTCGCTGGGCTCGGGCGTGATCGTCGATCAAAGCGGGCTCGTCGTGACCAATAATCACGTCATCGAGGGGATGACTGACGTGAAAGTGGCGCTCGCCGACAGGCGCGAAATCCCCGCGAAGATTCTGCTGCGCGATCCGCGCACCGATCTCGCCGTGCTCAAACTGACCGAAGGCGCTAATTTCCCGACGATGGAGCTTGGCGATTCCGACGCGCTCGAAGTCGGCGATCTGACGCTCGCGATCGGCAATCCTTTCGGGGTCGGCCAGACGGTGACGCAGGGAATCATTTCGGCGCTGGCGCGCACCCATGTCGGCATTTCCGACTATGGTTTCTTCATCCAGACCGACGCCGCGATCAATCCGGGAAATTCCGGCGGACCTCTGGTCGACATGAACGGGCGCGTCGTCGGCATCAATTCCGCGATCTTTTCCAAGTCCGGCGGGTCGGTCGGCATCGGCTTCGCCATTCCCGCAAATATGGTGAAAAGCGTGATCGCCGCCGCGAAGGGCGGCGGCAAGCAGGTACGGCGGGCCTGGATGGGCGCGAGCCTGCAAACGCTGTCGCAGGAAATCGCCGACGGCCTGGGGCTCGATCGTCCGACCGGCGCGCTCTTGGCCGACGTCGACCCGAAAGGGCCCTCGGCCGAAGCGGGCCTGAAGCGCGGCGACGTGATCGTCTCGGTCGACGGCCTGACCGCCGACGACCCCGAGTCGGTCGGCTATCGGCTGGCGACCAAGCCGCTCGGCGGACAGGCGACGCTCGGCGTGCTGCGCGGCGGCAAGAAGATCACGGCGCAAATCCGCCTCGCGCCGGCGCCCGAAACGCCGCCGCGCGACGCGGTGAAGATCAAGGGCGCGTCGCCTTTCGCCGGCGCGACGGTCGTCAATATTTCTCCCGCGGTCATCGAGGAAATGTCGGTCCAAGGCGCGACCAACGGCGTCGTCGTATCGGAGATCGACGACGGCACCTTCGCGCAGCAGCTCAATCTGCAGCGCGGAGACGTCATTCTCGCGATCAATGATCAGAAGATCGAGACGACGCGCGAATTGGAAAAAATCACGGCGGGCCGCTCCTACTACTGGAAAATCACGCTGGCGCGGGGCGGCCAGGTGCTGACCACCGTGGTCGGCGGCTGAGGCGCGTGAGCGGGCTCGCGATCCTCGTGACGACCGTCGACGACGAGGAAAAGGCGCGCGCGCTCGCCCGCGCGGCGCTCTCCGCCAGACTTGCCGCCTGCGTTCAGATCATGCCCATTCGAAGCTGCTACGTCTGGAAAGGCGAGATTCGCGAAGAGACGGAATTCTTGCTGCACATGAAAGCGCGCGGCGAGGACTATCGCGCGCTTGCCGAACTGGTCCGCCGTCAGCATAGCTATGAAACGCCGGAAATCCTGCGCGTCGATGTGGCCGAAGCGGATCCGGACTATCTCGCCTGGGCGATCGACGCCACCCGCCGATAGGCCAGCGTCTTCCCAATCGCTCGGCGCGCAATTACCTTCCTGCGCAGTGACGCGCCGCGCGTCGCGCCGCCAACCCTGGATGTTTCGATGTCGACTCCTACGGACTATCTCATCGACCGCCGACGGCTTCGCCGCAAGCTCGGCTGGTGGCGACTTGCCGCCCTAGGCGCCCTGGGCGTCGCCGGCCTCGTCGCGGTGGTTCGGTTCGGCGGCGCCGATTCGGCCAATAAGCTCACGCCGCATATCGCGCGCCTCGAACTGCAGGGCATGATCCTCGGCGACGACGATACGATCGACCTGATCAAGAAGATCGGCGCGTCGAACCAGGCCAAGGCCGTGCTGCTGGAGATCGAAAGCCCCGGCGGCACGACGACCGGCTCCGAGCGACTCTATGACGAGCTGCGGCGGGTCGCCGAGAAAAAGCCCGTCGTCGCCGTGGTCGGCACGGTCGCCGCCTCCGGCGCCTATATCGCTGCGCTTGCGGCGGATACGATCGTCGCGCGGGGCAATTCGCTCGTCGGCTCGATCGGCGTGCTCTTCCAATACCCCAATGTCTCGAAGCTCTTGAACAATTGGGGCGTCGAGGTCGAGACGATCAAATCTTCGCCGCTCAAGGCCGCGCCGAGCGGTTTCGAGCCGACGAGTCCGGCGGCGCGGGAGGCGGTGGCGAGCCTTGTCGCCGACTCTTACGCCTGGTTCAAAGGGCTCGTTAAGGAGCGGCGCAATCTCGACGACGCGCAGCTCGCGAAAGTATCGGACGGCCGGGTGTTCACCGCACGCCAGGGCGTGCCGCTCAAACTCGTCGATCTTATCGGCGGTCAGCGCGAGGCGATCGACTGGCTCGTCGCCAATAAGGGCGTCGCGAAGGACCTGCCGGTGCGCGAGTGGAAGAAAAAATCCAGTCTGGAGCGGCTTGGGCTGATTGAGGGCGCGGCCGGAATCGCGCGGGTCGCCGGATTGGCGTCGATCGCCGATTTTTTAGAAAAAACAATCGTGCTTGAACGTACCGGCGAGCTTGACGGCCTTTTGGCGATTTGGCAGCATTCGGACGCGAACTGACACTGGGGGCGTCGCGGACCAGGTTTTTCGACGCCAAGCTATTGGATCGGCTCAATGATAAAGTCGGAACTCATTCAACGCATCGCGCGGCGGAACGGCCATCTCTACCAGCGCGACGTCGAGACGATCGTCAGCACGATTCTCGACGAGATCACCAGCGCGCTGGCGCGCGGCGATCGCGTCGAATTGCGGGGTTTTGGGGCTTTTTCGGTCAAGAAGCGCGACGCGCGCACCGGCCGCAATCCGCGCACCGGCGCGCAGGTCTCGGTTCAGGAAAAGAGCGTGCCTTTCTTCAAGACGGGCAAAGAGATGCGCGAGCGCCTCAACGAAGACTATCAGGGCTGAGGCGATCTAAGGCGGCTGCGTCCTCTCGATCTCGGGACGCGCGGCAATGGCGTGCGGCGGCTGTGGGTTGCGGCTGCCCCGCGTGTCGCGCGGCGCCCGGCAAGAGGGAAATGTCATGAAGTCGATTCTGCGCGTCATCATTTTCGTGCCGCTGGCGCTCGTCATTCTGTTTTTCGCCATGGCCAATCGCGGATCGGTGCGTATCGGCCTCGATCCTTTCGCGCCGAATGACGGATCCGGTCCTTCTTTCGAGGCGCCGATCTTCCTCGTCGTTCTGGCGTCCATGGCGATCGGCGTGCTCGCGGGCGGAATCTCGTCCTGGCTCGGGCATCTGCCGGTGCGCCGCGCCGCCAAGGCGGCGCGCGCCGAGGCGCGCAAGACCCGCGTCGAAATCGAAAAGCTGCGCGAACAGGCGCTCGCCAGCCTGCCGGCCGACAAGCGGCTGAAGAGCGGCTGAGCGGCGTCCGCAGCAGTTTAATGAAAGTCCCGCGATTTCGGCAGGATTCGCACGTCGCGCGGATGACGGCTGCGCGGATGTTGAGGACGGATCAATTCGTCGGCGCGCGACAGGGCGATTTCCGGACGATGCGCCTCTGACAGCCTGTTGAGGTCGCCGCTGCGGTCGATGATCCGCTGCGCCATCAGATGCATGACATTCTCGGGGCTTTTCTGCACCCTTCCTTCCACCAGCATGAGTCGCGACGCCATCGTCTCGCGGCGGTAGCGCTCGAAGAGCCGCGCCCAGATGACGATATTGAGGACGCCGGTTTCGTCTTCGAGCGTGACGAAAATGGCGTTGCCCTGTCCGGGCCGCTGTCGCACCAGCACGACGCCGGCCGCGCGCGCCCATGCGCCATCGGCAAGCGCGTTTGCTTCCGCGCAGGTCCTGATCCGCTCGCGCGCGAAAATCGGCCGCAGCACCGCCATCGGATGGGCCTTCAGCGACAGCCGCAGCGTCTGGTAATCGGCGGCGACATGTTCGCCAAGCGACATCTGCGGCAGCAGCGGATCTTCTTCCCTGGCGAGTTCGCGCGCATCAGCGGCCGCAAAGAGCGGCAGGGGCTTCCCATCGGGGAGACGCCGCACGGCCCAGAGCGCCTCGCGGCGGTCGCTCTGCAAGGAGCGGAAAGCGTCGGCGTCGGCGAGCGCGCGCATCGTCGCACCGTTGAGCCCCGCCCGCCGCGCGAGAGCTTCGACGCTGTCATAGGGCTTCGTGCGCGCTTCGACGATGCGATGTCCTTCGTTCTCATGCACGCCGTCCGCCTGTCGAAAGCCGAGACGCAGCGCCAAATCTCCGTTTTTCGCGCGCTCCAGCCTATTGTCCCATTCGCTGAAATTCACGTCGACGGCGCGCACGTCGACGCCATGCTCGCGCGCGTCGCGCACGATCTGCGCCGGCGCGTAAAAGCCCATCGGCTGCGAATTGAGAAGCGCGCAGGCGAAGATCGCCGGATGATGGCATTTGATCCAGGAGGAAATATAGACGAGCTTGGCGAAGGACGCGGCGTGGCTCTCTGGAAATCCATAAGAGCCGAAGCCCTTAATCTGTTCGAAACAGCTTTGCGCGAAGCCGCGGTCATAGCCGCGCGCCGCCATGCGTTCGACCATCATTGATTCGAATTGATGGATCGTGCCGACATTGCGGAAGGTCGCCATCGCGCGGCGCAGACGATTGGCTTCGACGTCTGAGAATTTCGCCGCGACCATGGCGAGCTTCATCGCCTGCTCCTGAAAGAGCGGCACGCCCTTGGTCTTTTCGAGCACCTTGCGCAATTCGTCCGCCGGCCCATGCTCCGGCGCGGGCGAGGGATAGATGACCGGCTCGCTTCCCGAACGGCGGCGCAGATAGGGATGCACCATATTGCCCTGTATGGGTCCCGGCCGCACGATCGCCACCTGAATGACGAGATCGTAGAATTCACGCGGCTTCAGGCGCGGCAGCATGTTCATCTGGGCGCGGCTCTCGACCTGAAAGACGCCGATCGAGTCGCCTCTGCACAGCATGTCATAGGTCGCCTTATCGTCGGACGGCACGTCGGCGAGGCCGATGTCCGTTCCTTCATGGGCGCGCAAATAATCGAAACATTTGCGGATGCAGGTGAGCATGCCGAGCGCCAGCACGTCGACCTTCATCAGGCCGAGCGCGTCGATGTCGTCCTTGTCCCATTCGATGAAGGTGCGCTCCGGCATCGCCGCGTTGGCGATCGGCGTCAGCTCGTCGAGCCGCCCGCGCGCGAGAACGAAACCGCCGACATGCTGCGAGAGATGACGCGGAAAGCCGAGCAGCCGCTGAGCGAAATGAATGGCCCGGCGGATGATTGGATTTTCGGGATCAAGCCCGGTCTGGCGGATATGGGCGTCGGGAATCTTCGATCCGCCGCTCCCCCATTGCGTATGAGCGAGCGCGGCGGTTACGTCCTCGGTCAGTCCGAAGACTTTGCCGACTTCGCGAATGGCGCTGCGCGGCCGGTAGCTGATGACGGTCGCGACGAGGCCGGCGCGCTCGCGGCCGTATTTGGCGTAGATATGCTGGATGATTTCTTCGCGTCGTTCGTGCTCGAAATCGACGTCGATGTCGGGCGGTTCTTTTCGCTCCTGCGAAATGAATCTGGCGAAGAGCAGATCATTCTCCGCCGGATCGACGCAGGTGACGCCGAGCACGTAGCAGACGGCGGAATTGGCGGCGGAGCCGCGACCCTGACAGAGAATCCCCTTGTCTTCGGCGATCCGCACGATGTCGTGAATGGTGAGGAAATAGCGCGCATAGTCGAGCGTTTTGATGAGCGCCAGTTCCTCATGCAGGAGCTTTTCGACCTTCTCCGGCACGCCGTCTGGATAGCGCATCGCCGCGTGGCGATAGGTCAGCTCCTCCAGCCATTCCTGGGGATGGCGCCCCGGCGGGACGGGCTCGTCGGGATATTCATATTTCAATTGATCGAGCGAGAAATCGACGCGCGCGAGAAAACATTGCGTCTCCTCGATCGCCTCCGGCGCCTCGGCAAAGAGACGCGCCATTTCGTCAGGCGTCTTCAAATGGCGCTCGGCGTTGACCTCCAGCCGGCGCCCGGCTTGGGCGAGCGTCACGCCTTCGCGAATGCAGGTCATGACGTCCTGCAGATCACGCTGGCCGGGGTCGGCGTAAAGCGCGTCATTGGTCGCGAGCAGAGGCGTCTGCGTTCGCGCGGCGATTTCTTTCAGCTTTGAAAGACGCCGCCTGTCGTCGCCGCGCCGCGGCATGGTCGCGCCAAGCCAGACGTCGCCTTGCGCAAGATCATTGAGTCGCGCCAGCGTCGACGGCAGGCGCGCCAGATGGCGCGACGGCATGACGATCAGCAGCAGATCGCGCGCGGCCTGCGCGAGATCGTCGACATAAAGATGGCATTCGCCTTTCCTGGCGCGCAGATTCCCGGTCGTCAGCAGCCGCGTGAGCCTTGCCCAGCCGTTGCGGTTTTGCGGATATATGACGATGTCGGGCGTCTCGTCGGCGAAGACCAGCCGCGCCCCGACGGCGAGCTTGAAGGATTCGATACGCCCTGCGTCGAGCCGCGCGAGCGCCGCCTCGTCGCCGGCCGGCGGATCGCGCAATTTTTCGCGCAGCTCTTTGAGCGCGGCATAGGCGCGCACGACGCCCGCGACGCTGTTGCGATCGGCGACGCCAATTCCGTTCTGGCCGCGCAGCAGCGCCGTCAGCGCCATGTCTGACGGATGCGACGCGCCGCGCAGGAAGGAGAAATTCGTCGCCGCGACGAGTTCGGCGTAAGGCGGGCTCATGCGAAGAGCCCATGCAGAAACCAGCGCGGGTCCGCGGTCTCGCTTTCGTAGAGGCCCTCTCGAAACACCCAGAAGCGACGGCCGTCGCGATCCTCCAGCCGGTAATAGTCGCGCGTTCGCGGGCGCGCGCCGGCGGCGTTGCGCCACCATTCCGGCGCGATGCGCTCCGGCCCTTCGGCGCGGGCGATCAAATGGCGCATGCGGCGCCATTTGAAATGCATCGGCGGACCGTCCGGCGTCTCGGCCATGGTTTCGATGGGCTGCGGCGGATCGAACAGAAACAGCGGCCGCAAGGGCGGTTCGCCCGGCTCAGGCTTCGGCCAGGCGCCGGGAGGGGAAGAAGGAGACGCGGCGGCGTCGACATAGGCGGCGGCGCGCAGGGGATCATGCGTGTCACGCGACGCGAAGCGCAGCACGCGTTCGCGGCCGAAACGCGCCGCGAGGCGATCGATGAGATCGGCGACGTCGCTCTCCGGCGCGTCCTGCCGTTCGAAGCCGATCTGGCTTTGCGCCAGAGTTTCGGCGTTGAGGACGCAAAAGCGGATGACGTCGAAGCCATATCCCGGATCGAGCGGATCGGCGAGCGAGTCGGCCTTCAGGCGAAAGAGCCGCAGCAGCGCTTCGACATTGCGCGAGGGCGCGCCGGTTTCGAAACATAGCGCGCGGACGGCGCCGTCGGTGCGAAAGAAGCGCGCTTCGAACGCGCGGCCGCCTTGCCCGCGCTTTTCGAGAATGCCCATCGCTTCCGCGATCAGCGGGCGCAGAACATTTTCTATCGCGGCAAGATCGAGGAAGGGTTCGGCGAAGCGCCGCTCGACCATGCAGTCCGGCAGGGATCGCAAGGGCGTGATGCGCGCGTCTTCGCGTCCCAGAATGCGCGTCAGCCGTCGCATCGTTTCATCGCCAAAACGCGCCGTCAGCGCGGCGCTGGAGCGATCGGCGAGATCGCCCAAGGTCGCAAGTCCCGCGCGCGTCAGCGCGACGCTCGTTTCCCTTGGCGCTTCGAGCGCGGCGATGGAGAGCGGCCGGGTGAAAATTTCGTCTTCGCCCGGAGGCGCGACGGCTTGCGCGCCAAAACGCGCCAGAGCGCGCGCGGCGTCCGGCGTTCCGGCGACGGCGGCGCGTCCGGTAAAGGAGAGGCGCGCCATCGCCTGCAGGACGCTGGTCCGCATCATCGCGTCGCCGCCGAAAAGATGCGCGCAGCCCGTCGCATCGAGCATGAGGCCGCAGGGCGGATCGAGCGCCACGAGCGGCGTGAACTGTTCGCAAAAGGCGGCGAGCCGCAGCATCAGCCGCTCGTCGGCCTCTGGGTCGGCCTGGGCGACGGCGAGATGGGGCGCGCGCACACGGGCGTCGGCGAGCGTCATGCCCGGGGTCAGGCCGAGCGCGATCGCCTTTCGATCGAGCGCGTCGATGCGCAGCGCGCTGCGTTCTTTCTTGACGAGGACGAGCGGCGAATCATCCGAATTTGCGTCCGGCCGTCTGCGGCGCGCCTTCGTCAGGCGCTCCGCCGACAGGAAGGGAAGCCACAGGGCGAGATAACGACGGTGCGTCGAATATTCTGTCCTTGAAGGCGCCACGGTCACGGCTCCACTCCACACGCCACTCTTGCCGCTCTTGCCCCGCCACGCCGCCGCGCCGGCGCAGCAGAAAAATCGCAAAGGCCGCGGACCCCGGCGCATTCGCCGCAAGCGGGCGGGAGGGGAGCGCCCGCACAAGCCAGCGGCTCGCGGCGGCGCTCGGCGCGGGGGCGGCGCCGACGCGCGTAATGAAGATCGGCGCGCCGGCGGCGGCGGCGGCCAGAGCGAGGCGCCGGCTCGCGGTGAGGTCATAGGCGCGCGCTGCGCCGAAGAGTTCGATCAGCGTCGCGCCCACAGTCGCGCAGCGTCCGGCTTCGGCGCCCGCCTGCAACGCTTCCCTCGCGTCGCGCACGCGAATGAAGGCGACGGCGGCGGGGTCGATGCCGATGTCGGCGAGGCCCGGCGGATAGGGCGCGCCGGATTCGGCGGTCAGCGCCTCCTGCCGGACCCAGAGCAGCGGCTTGTCGCGCGCGCCCGCCATTGCGCGCCTGGCGAGCGCCAAAGCGAAGCCCGTCGCCGCGGGGGCGTCGGCGGCGGTCCCGGCATAGGCCTCATGCAGCGCGGCGCGGAGAATCCCCCCGCCGAGCCGCCGATCGAGGGCGGGCGCGCCGAGCGCGATCGTCTCGGAAGTTGCGGCCGGATGGGCGCAAGCCAGGCTTTTCCGCAGCGACGCCAGCGGATGGGTCATCTCATGAGTTCCTGTTATGTTCTTATAATGACTCGCCATACGGGAGAGTCAAGCCGGGGCGAGAGACGGAAGGGCGCTCCACTCGCCCTCATGCTGAGGAGCGCCGAAAGGCGCGTCTCGAAGCGCGAGGGCGAGGTCCCGATGGCGGCGCATGAAGGTTTCCTCGTCCTTCGAGACGCGTGCTGCGCACGCTCCTCAGGATGAGGAAACCTTCATGCAATCGCCACGGCGGAACAGGCGGGGCGCCGCACGGTGCCGGCTTGGTTTCGCCGCTCGGCGCTCCATTGGCGTTCGAGTGTCACTTCGTCTTCAAATATTCGACGATCGCCATGGCGCCGGCGACGTCGTTCGACCAGTCGAGTTTCAACGTCCTGCCGCCCTCGACGACATCCTTGTCATGGCCTTTGTTGGAGAGCGCCGGAAAGGAGGCCGTGTCGAAACGATAGCCCTCGCGCGAGAGCGTCTGCGCCGGCTCCCAGGAGAAGCCGACGAGCTTCTTGTCGTAGTCGAGCCGGCCTTTCACGAAAACCGCCGGGCGCTCGCGCGGCACGAGAAGATGGTACAGCGTCGGCACCGAGCCATTGTGCAGATAGGGCGCCTGCGCCCAGACGCCGCCGAGCGGAAGCGCATTATAGCCTTCATGCGTCTGGGGATCGGCCATTGAGAGGTCGGCGCGGCTCTCGAGCGACACGCCGTCGAATTTCGCGCAGGGCGCGATACGATCGCCCGAGGGCGGCATGTCGATGATCTTGGTCGGCGGACAAATCTTTGCGAAGCTGTCGCGGACGTTTTTCGCGATCGTTTCGCTGACGGCGCGCGCCCGGCCAAGATCGGCGCCCAGATCATAGATCTTGCCGTTATTCGGCCGATGACATGGGGCGCAATTCTCTTCAAAAAGCGCCGCGCCCTTCTTTGCGAGCGCAAGATCGACGGGGAAGGGATAGGCCGGCGCCGGCAGATCGCGCAGCAAATCTTCGCTGAAGGCGGCGATGCGAATGTCGACGTCGGGTCCGGACTCCAGCGTCAATTGCGCGGCGAGGCCGTTGAAGATCGGAATCGGAATGTCGCCGGTCCATTGGCCGCCGCCGTCGACAAGCTGCGTATGATCCGCGGACCAGCGCGGCCGGCGCTTGCGCTGCTCCCAAACGGCCATGATATCGGCGATTCCCGGCGTCGGCGGCAGATATGTCTTCGGGTCGGGAATTTCGCCGCGCGCTTCGGCGGCGACATAGGCCATCGACGCGCTGACGCCGGCCGCATCGACCATGCCGCCGAGGCCTTGCGTCATTTGCTCCTCGAAGCCTCGGTAGGTCTTGGAGATGAGATCGAGCAGCGAGAAGAATTCGAGTCCGGCGCGGGCGAGATATTTGCCGACGATCGCGGCGGCGTCCTGCTTGAAGAGTTCGATTTGCCGCGCTTCATAGGCGGCGTCGAACCGGCGGCCGGCGAATGTGTAGTTCCGGTAAAAGAAGTTCTTGTCTTGAGCATGGATTTTGTCGAGCGTCGAGACGATCGCCTGCGTCGCGCGTTCGACCTTTTCCTCGAGCGTTGCGGCCCCTTCGGTGATTTTCTTGATCGTGTTGATCACTCTGACGCGATATTGAATGAGGTTGAACTGCGCGTTCACGCCGCCGTCGAGATAGCGAAGACTGCCGTCGTCGAGCCGCACGCGGCCGATGTGGCACGCGCCGCAGCTCATCGCGGCGTAATCGACGCCGCCGTTTGGATCCTCGCGCGCCAAGCCCGTCCAGCCGAAGCCGCGCGCGATCGGATAGGTCGGGTCGCGCTCGTCGATGAAGAGGCCGGCGACATCGAGAAAATTATTCGCGCTTCCCCATTCTTCCGGCGCGAGCTTCGGCAAGAGCTTCAGGATGATGAAAGGGACGCCGTCCGTTCGGCTGAACGGAAAATCCGCGAACCACCGGTAGGCGATCGGCTTCCGGCTGATATAGGCGTCGAGCGCGTTCAGACGCTTTGCCTGTTCCGCGCGCCACTCGCCGTCGGAGGGCGTCGTCTGCGCCACAGCCGGCGCGTCCAAACAGGCGCGCATCGCCAACGCCATGCACGCGCCGACTGAAATGCGCGAGACGGCGCGCATCACAGACGCCGACGCGGCCATATTGGAAATTCGTTCGGACGTTTCGGCATGGGCGTCGTTTCAGCGCTTCTCGGCATGTTCCACAATTTCGCGACCTTGTCGGGGCCATAGAGGAAGGGGCTGCGGAAAATACGCGCTTTCGAGCGGATTGCCGAGACGGGTCTGCCTGATTTTCTTGACGTTCGCCGCTTTCTTTGAGCTGTCGGGCGATAGCGGCGGCGCAAGCAATGATGGGATGTTGTCGGGCGAGTCGCGACATAGGCGTGACAGGCGCGCTGCTGACCGGGAAACGCCCGGCGGATCGTCATGGATCCGCTGAACGGCGTCAATGTGCAACGCAAAATTCAGCGCCATGCGCCGTGACCGACGCGGTGGCGCGCGCTTTAGACGCGCCCCTTTTGGACGTGATAGGAGGTCTCGCGAGTTGCGCCTGTCCTTTGCGCTATTATGGTGACGCTGAAAGATCGTAAGGCGCGCCGCGCGGTTCTCGCGTCAAGCGATGCCGCAACGCATATGTGTCATCGAACGGTCGTGAAATGCGGGCTTCGATGCGCGCTAGACAATGTGCTCGATGATCCTCGCCGAGACGGATGCAGATATCGCTCCCCTAAATTCGCGGCGCTTCGGCGTCGAGGCGCGCGCACAAACCGGCGCCGAGCTTGTTCACGACGCCTGCGCCGGCCGCGTGCGCATGCGCCACATGAGCTTGCGCGGCCGCGCGCCGTTGGCGCGGGCCGTCGAAGAACGATTTCGCCATCTTCCCGGCGTGCGCCGGGTTCGCGTCAGCGAATTGACCGGTTCGACCCTCGTCGAATTTCAGCCGCCGATGACCACCGCGCGGCTGATGCAGGCGCTTGAAGCGGCGATCGCCGGCGCGCCCGCGCGCAACGCGGACGGTTCGCAAACCCCGGAAGGCGCCGCTCATGCCGAGACGATCGCGACGCTCGCGGCGCGATTGAAAACGGACGTCGCTCAGGGCTTATCGACGGAGGAAGCGGCCGCAAGATTGGAGAAATGGGGGCGCAACGAGCTGCGCCGCGAGGAGCCGCGCTCGGCGGCGAGCATTTTCGCCGGGCAGATGTCCAGCCTGCCGGTCGCTTTGCTCGCCGCATCGGCGGCGGTGTCGCTGGCGACCGGCGGAATCGCCGACGCGGCGATGATCGCCGCCGTGGTGCTCGTCAACGCCGGCATCGCCACGGCCACCGAGCGCCAGGCGGATCGCGCGATTTTGGGCCTTGCCGGCGAGGAGCCGTCGGACGCCGCCGTCATCCGGGACGGCGCGCGCCTGAAGATCGACTCGCGCGATCTCGCGCCGGGCGACCTCTTGCTGATCGAGCGCGGCGCCTTCGTTCCGGCCGACGCGCGCCTGATCGCCAGCGACGATCTCACGGTGAACGAATCGCCGCTCACCGGCGAGGCTCAACCGGCGCCTAAAGACGAGGATGTGGTTTTATCGCCCGAAACGGGAATTTCGGATCGTCGCAACATGGTGTTTCGCGGAACGGCGGCGACTGGCGGATCGGGCATGGCGATCGTCACCGCGATCGGGGCGGAGACGGAGATCGGCCGCGTGCAACGATTGCTCGGCGCGCTGCGGCCGCCGCCGACTCCGATCCAGCGCGAACTCGGCGAGGTCGAGCGCGAGCTCGTCGTCGTCAACGGTCTGATTTGCGTGAGCGTCTTCGCTCTTGGCCTTTTGCGCGGCCATGGGCTCATTCCCACTTTGCGCAGCGCAATTTCGCTTGCCGTGGCCGCAATTCCTGAAGGACTGCCCGCAGTCGCAACCACCACGCTCGCTCTTGGCGTGCAGGACATGCGCAAGCGCAAGGTGCTGGTGCGCAAGATCGACGCCGTGGAGACGCTCGGGGCGATCGAAACGATCGGACTCGATAAGACCGGCACGCTGACTGAAAACCGCATGGCGACCGTCCGCGTTCACGTCGACGACGGCGCGTTCGATCTGCAGGATGGACATCTGCTGCGCGACGGCGCCGAGGCGCCCGCCGGAACGATCGCCATTGCGCGCCGCCTGTTTGAAGTGGCGACGCTCTGCAGCGGCGCCGGCGTCAGGCCTGCGGGGAGCAGTTGGGAAATCGACGGCACGCCGACGGAAACCGCGCTGATCGAAGCGGGCGTTGCGATGGGAGTCGATCCGATCGCGCTGCGCCAGTCTTTTTCTATGCTGACATGCATGGCGCGCGGCGACGGCCGCAAGCGCATGAGCACGCTTCACGAAGCGGCCGACGGCGCACGCATTCTTTGCGTCAAAGGCGATCCGGCCGAGGTGCTCGCACGCTGCGCGGCGCGCCGGACCGCCAGTGGCGCCGCGCCGCTCGACGATGCGGCGCGCGCGGCCATTTTCAAGGCCAATGAGCGCATGGCCGGCGACGCGCTGCGCGTCCTCGGCGTCGCGGTCGGCGAAGCTGGCGGCGATCCCCGCGACGAACGGGCGCTAACCTGGCTCGGCCTCGCCGGCATGGCGAATCCTATTCGGGCCAGCGTCGCGCCGGCGCTCAAACAGCTACATCGCGCCGGCGTGCGCACGGTGATGATCACCGGCGATCAGAGCGCGACGGCCTTCGCGATCGCGCGGCGGCTTGATCTGAATGACGGCGGCGAGCTGCGCGTGCTCGAAGCCGGCCAGATGGCGAAAATGCAGCCGGAGACGCTGGAGGCGCTGGCGCGACAGCCGCATGTGTTCGCGCGCGTCAGTCCCGTCGACAAGCTCAACATCGTCAAGGCGCTGCAGGGGCATGGCCATATTGTCGCGATGACCGGCGACGGCGTCAACGACGGGCCCGCCTTGCGGGCCGCGAATGTCGGCATCGCCATGGGCGGCGAAGGCGCCGACGTCGCCCGTCAGGTCGCCGACATCGTGCTCGCGACGGACGACATGGACGGCATTGTCGAGGCGATCAGGCTCGGCCGCGCCACTTACGCGAATATCCGCAAGGTGCTGCGCTATCTCGTCTCGACCAATGCGTCCGAGACCATCGCCATGTTCGGCGCGGCGCTGGTCGGCGGCGAGCCGCTGACGCCGATGCAATTGCTTTGGCTCAATCTCGCGACCGACGCGCTGCCGGCGATCGCGCTTGGAATCGAGCCGCCGGAGCCCGATGTGCTCGACAGGCCGCCGCATGATCCGAAAGCGCCGATTCTCGCCGCTTCCGACTTCCGGCGGATTCTTCGAGAAGGTTCGGTGATGGGCGTCGCCGCGCTCTTGGGCTATTTCAGTCTCGGCGGCGCCGCTGGCGGGGCGCGCGCCAGCACCGTCGCCTTTCACGGCATTACCTGCGGCCAGTTGCTTCACAGCCTCGCCTGCCGATCCGAGCGACGGGGATTGAGCTTTGAGCTCGGCAGGCCGTCGAATACGATGCTTTACGGCGGCGTCGGCGCCACCCTGCTGTTGCAGCTTGGCGTGCAGCTCTTTCCATTGTCCCGGCGCCTTCTCGGCCTCTCGCCGCTTGGCGCTGGCGATCTCTTGCGGATCGGCGCAATCGCCTTGGGCAGTTCGCTCGCCAACGATATCGTCGGCAGAATTGTGGATCGCGAGGAAGCGCCGCCGCGCGCCAATGGAGAATGGCATGTCTCCTGACATGATCTTCACGTCGGAGTCGGTGACGCCGGGGCATCCCGACAAGCTCTGCGATCAGATCAGCGACGCGGCCATTGACGCGCTGCTGCGCGAAGACGCGCGCGCGCGCGCGACGGTGGAGTGCGCGCTGGCGACCGGCGTCGTCTTTCTCGCCGCGCGCTACGCCGCCGATGCGCTCGTCGATTTGCCGGCGCTCGCGCGCACGGTGATGCAGGACGCCGGCTATGCCGCGGGGAGCTTTGACGCGCGCAATTGCTCGATTCTCACGAGCTTCGTCGAATTGCCGCTCGACGCGCGCGAGCCGCCGCTCTCGGCCCTCGCCGACGACGCGGCGATCGGCAGGCGCGTCGCGCATGAGCAAGCCAATGTCTTCGGCTATGCCTGCCTTGATACGCCCGAATTCATGCCGGCGCCGATCGTTCTCGCGCATAGGATCGCGCGCGCGCTTGACGCCGCGCGCCGCGACGGGTTTGCGTCACTGTCGCCCGACGCCAAGACGCAAGTGTCCGTTGAGTTTTGTGGCGGCCGCCCGACGCGCATTCACGGCGTGTCGCTCACGGTCGCCTTCGACGGCGCGGCGCTCGATGACGACAGGTTCGAGCGATTGCGCGCGATCGCGCTCGAGGCGCTCTCGGTCGGCGAGATGGCGCCCGACGCTCGGACCAGCGTTCATGTCAACGCCGGGGAGCCGTTCGATATCGGCGGACCGGCGCGCCACGCGGGCCTGACCGGGCGCAAGAACGGCATCGACACCTATGGCGAGATCGCGCGCCAGAGCGGCTCGGCGCTTTCAGGCAAGGACCCATCGCGCGTCGAACGCGGCGGCGCTTACGCCGCTCGGCATGCGGCCAAGAACATTGTCGCGGCGGGCCTCGCCGAGCGCTGCGAGGTTCATTTGGCTTACGCGGCGGGGCAGGCGGAGCCGCTCAGCCTCTCGGTCGAGACCTTCGGCTCCGGCCGTCTCGCCGACGACAAGCTCGCCAGAAGGCTCGCAGAGCTTCTCGATTTCCGTCCGGCCGCGATCGTTCGACGCTTCGGCTTGCGCACGGCCCCGCAAACAGCTGGCGCGAAGGGCTTCTATCTGCCGCTCGCGACCTATGGCCATTTCGGCCGCGCCGAACTCAACCTCCCGTGGGAAGCGATCGACGTCGCCGAGGCGCTGAGGGGTTAGGCCTATTCCCCATTCTCGCCGTCGCCGTCGAGCGACCAGACGCCGCCGAGCCGGCTGGCGTACCATAGCAAAGTGACTGCCGGCGGCAGGAAGCGCTCTCTCGACATTTGCCAAAGCGCCGCGGCGAACAGCGCCAGCGCCGCGACGATTTTCGGGTCGATTTCGACTTGCGGCGCCTCGCGCGGCGTCACAGGCGCTTCGCCGACGACAAAAAGCCGCGCCTCCTGCGCGGCGACGCCGATGCGCGCCAAAGGACCGCTGTGCTGAATGAGAACGCTGCCCGTCATCGGCGCCACCTCGACGGCGCGAACGCCGGCGATCGCCGAAAGCGCCTTGGCGACCGAAGCGAAGTAAGCCTCGTCGCCGCGACGGTCGGCGATCCGCAGTCGCGCGCGGCCCGGCATGGCGTGGGCGACCTGCGCCAAGGGCGGAGATATTTGGGTCATTTAAGCGCTCTCGCCCGCGGCGCGCGACGCCGAGGCTTCGGCCGTCGCCGCGCCGGTCTCGGATTTGGGGGCCGCGTCGGACTTTGCTTCGTGCTTCGCTTTCGCTTGTGCGGCGGCCATCGCCGCGGCGAAAATATCGGCGGCGGCCTCGGTCTTCGCTTCGGCGAAGAGATCCTCGGCGGCTTCGGCGAGTTCGGCGCCTTGCACGCGCGCTTCATGATAGGCCATCATCGCCGCCTTCAGCGCCGCTTTGGCGACCGGACGCACGCGCCGCGTTTCCTGACGGTTGAGCAGCAAAACCGCGGCGGCCCCGGTCAGAACGCCCAATGCAAATCCAAAGGGTTTCATCGCTTCGACTCCGGTCCGATTGGCTGCGCCGCCGGGGCAAGGCGACGACGGTCAGGAATTCTATCAAAACATCCTATCATGCAACAATCGCCGCAATCGCGAAAAGAACGTGAGGACGCCGTCACATAACTGTAACTTGGCGCGTTCCTATGAGCGGCGGCCGCACGACGCCTAAATCTGCCGGGACGCCGCTCGACTCTCAAGAGCATCATGAGACGCCATGACCGCAATGTCCCGTATCCTGACGCCAGACCGCCTGCCTCCAGCAGAGATGAACGGCCAGACGGTCGGACGCTATCTTGTGACGTCGGTCCCCATCGCCGGCTCGCATGAGAGCGCCGGCGAGACGCGGGCGCGATTGATCGGGCGGCGCTTCGACGACGCCTCGCATGTTTTCGCGCTTGCCGAGGATCGTCGCCTCGTCGGCGTCGTCGCCATACGCGATCTTTTTGGCGCGCCGGAGACGACCCCGCTGCATGACATCGCACGAACGGCCGAGGCCTATAGCGTTTCCATTGATACGGATCGCGAAGCTGCGGCCAGCATCGCCATTCATGCAGGTCTGTCCATATTGGCCGTCTGCGATGCGGAAGGGAGGTTTCTCGGCGCCGTGCCGGCGCGCGCGCTGATGACGATCCTGCGCGACGAGCATCTCGAGGATCTGCATCATATGGTGGGCATCCTCGGCAAGTCCGAGGCCGCGAAAGACGCCCTGACGGCCGCGCCGCATCGTCGCGCGTTCTATCGATTGCCCTGGTTGCTTGTCGGCATGGCGGGCAGCGCGGCGTCGACCGCGATGATGTCGCGCTTCGAGACCGCGCTCAGCGCGCATATCGCGGTCGCCTTCTTTATCCCGGCGATCATCTATCTTGCCGATTCGGTCGGCACGCAATCGGAAGTCGTGGTCGTTCGCGGGCTGTCCCTGACCGATTCCGCCCTGCTGCCGCTGTTTGCGGGCGAACTCGGCACCGGGGCGCTGCTCGGCGCGATGCTGGGCTGTCTCGCCTTTCCGATCGTCTGGTTCTTCTTTTCGAGCGTCGGGCTTGCCGTGACCGTCGGGATTTCGCTGGCGGTCGCGAGCGCCATCGCCACGGCTTTCGGCTTTCTGATGCCCTGGCTGTTCGCAAGGCTCGGCTTCGACGCGGCGCTTGGTTCGGGACCAGTCGCCACCGTGGTGCAGGACACTTTTTCGCTTCTGACCTATTTCGTCGTCGCTTCCTGGCTCGTCTTCTGAACGCCTCGCGTCAAGACAAGGCGCGTCGGAAGGCGACGACGCCGCAAGGTTCGAGCATCGGCGCGCCGAGCAACAGAGTTTCTTCGCCGATGAGCGCCGAGACATCCGTCGCCTCGGCGCCATAGTTGAAAATGTAGCGCATCGCGCCATTGTCGCGGATGCGGATATTTTCGGCGAGATCGAGCGTCGCGATTTCGGCGGCGCGAAGAACCCGGCGCAGGACGCTTGCCAGAAAGTCGTCGTCGGGCCAGCCCGAGAGATAGAAAACGCGGCCGCTTCGCGCGAGCGCCGTCTCGCCGTCATCCGATAGGAGTTCAGGCTGAACGCGCTCGCCAAGCAACAGAAACTCGCGCCAGCGCAGGAAGGCGCCTTCGCCGGCCATCTTCACAAACGCGCCGGGACGAAGGCTCTCCACCCTTCTGACGCGAATGTCGATGAGGCTTCGCAGGACTCCCGGAGGAAGCTCGGCCGGTATCTGAAAGTCGGCGGTCTTCGATCCGGCGCGAGGCCCAAGCAGGATCGTCGCGCCGCTCTCCGCCAGCGCCCGCGCGAAGTCCTCGGATGGCGCAAACAGCGCAGGCGCGACGATCAGCCGGCGATCGGCGATGGCCGCCGCAGCCGGGGGAATGACGTCGACGGAAAGACCGGCGCGCCGCAGGCCTCGGTAGATCGACAGGACGAGGTCGAAATAGTCGAAGTCCTGGCCCTGCGGTTCGATGCGCCACGCCCAGGCGCTCTCATAGTCGAAGATCAGCGCGACCGGCGCGCGCGCCGTTTCGACCCGCGCGTCGAGCCTGGCGAGCTCCTGCGAAATGCGCGCGACGGCGTCGTAGCCCTCGTTTGGCATGGCGTTCGGCAGCAGCAGCGCCTCATGCATCTGCTCCTGTGCGAAGGGCGCCTGGCGCCAGCGAAAATAGCTCACCGCCTCGGCCCCGGCGGCGAAAGCCTCGAAGGTCCACAGCCGCACTGCGCCTTCGGCGGGGGCGGGATTCCACGGCGCCCAATTCACTGGGCCTGGCTGCTGTTCCATCACCTGCCATCTGCCGCGCCCGCAGGCGCGATAGAGGTCGTGATGAAAGGCCTGAAACTCGGGGTCGCCGACCCGCATGTAGCGCAGCTTGAAGGCGTCGCTGTTCGACGAGCGTTCGAGAAAGCCGAGCGGATAGCTGTCCCATGCGGCGACATCGAGATCGTCGCCGAGCGCATAATGATCGAAGTCGACGAATGAGCCCATGAAATTGTGAAGGATCGTCGCGCCCGGCGTATGTCGCCTGATGATTTCGACCTGGCGCCGATTGAAGGCGGCGACCTGATCCGACGAGAAGCGCTGGAAATCCATCAGATGAGACGGATTGGCCTCGGTGACGGTCAGATTGGGAAGCTCGATTTCTTCGAAGCCTCGATAGTCCATCGACCAGAAGACATTGCCCCAGGCTGCGTTCAGCCGGTCGATCGAGCGATATTTGATTTCGCACCATCGACGAAACGCCTGCAGCGCCGCCGGCGAATAGCTCAGCACGGTGTCATGGCAGCCATATTCATTATCGGTCTGCCACGCGGCGATCGCCGGATGCGCGCCGAAGGCTTGCGCCAGTCGCTCGACGATGCGGTCGCATTCCCGCGCATAGCCTTCATGGCTGAAACAATAATGCCGGCGTGAACCGAATTTGCGCGGCCGTCCATTGGCGTCCACCGCCGCCATATCCGGCATTTTGTCGAAAAGCCATTTGGGCGGCGTCGCGGTCGGCGTGCCAAGCACGATTTTGAGCCCGGCGCGATCAAGCGTATCGATGGCGTCGGCGAGCCAGGCGAAATCATACTGGCCGTCGCAAGGCTCCAGCCGTGACCAGGCGAATTCGCCGACGCGGACGAAGGAAAGGCCGATCTCCTTCATCATGGCCGCGTCTTCGCTCCAGCGTGACTTTGGCCAATGTTCGGGATAGTAGCAAACGCCCAGGCGTTGACGTGTCATGCGCGGATAATCATTTGAATTCCTTGTCGCGCGTTCGATGCGGCGTCGCTTTGACGGTTTGATGACAACGGGACTGTGGTGGAATGGAATCGATCGAGCAAGATTTGATCGCCGCCTTCCGCCAAAGTTTCCAGCGCGAGCCGCGCCTGTTTCGAGCGCCCGGCCGCATCAATCTCATCGGCGAACATGTCGATTACAATGACGGCTTCGTCATGCCCGCGGCGCTGGACCTTTCCATCTGGGCCGCGATCGCCCCACGGCCCGACCGTCGCCTGCGCCTGCGCTCGCTGATCATGGACGAGATCGTCGAATTCGATCTCGGCGATCCGGCGGCGCGGCCGCGCGGCGACTGGAGCGACTATATTCGCGGCGTCGCGATTTTTCTCGAACAGGCCGGCTACAGGCTGAGCGGCGCCGATCTTCTCTTCGACGGCAATCTGCCGATCGGCGCGGGACTCTCGGCCTCCGCGGCCTTCGAAGTCTCGGCGGGCCTGGCGCTCCTGACGATTTCCGGCGCCGAAATCAACAGGGTCGACCTCGCCAGGATTTGCCAGCGCGCCGAAAATCAATTCGTCGGCGTGCGCTGCGGCATCATGGATCAATATATATCCTGCTGCGCCGTCGCCGGCAGCGCGCTGCTGCTGGATTGCCGCAGCCTCACGGCGCGGAAAGTCGCGATCGACCCAAAAGCGCGTCTTGTCCTTTGCGACACCATGGTGCGCCACCGGCTCGCAGCCGACGAATATAACGCGCGCCGCGCGGACTGCGAGCGCGCGGTCGCGGCGCTGTCGACGCGGATCGCCGGCGTGTCGGCCTTGCGCGACGTGACATTCAATCAATTGATACGCTACGCCGATTCGATGCCTGAACTCGTGTTTCGCCGCGCGCGCCATGTGGTCGGCGAGATCGATCGAACGCTGCGCGCCGCCGCGGCGCTCGATGCGGGAGACCTCGAGGCATGCGGCCGTCTGATGAGTCTCTCGCATGACAGCCTGCGTGACGACTATCAGGTGAGCTGCGCCGAACTCGACCTCATGGTCGAAATCGCGCGCGGCGTTCCAGGAGTCTATGGCGCGCGAATGATGGGCGGCGGTTTTGGCGGCTGCACGATCAATCTCGTCGACGGAACGCGCACCGAAGCCTTCGCGCAGACAATGGCGGAGAGATATCGAACCGCGATGGGCGTTACGCCGCCCATTCTCACTTGTGTTCCCGGTCCCGGCGCTGGCCCGGTCGGTTTGATAGGAGCGGCGCATGTCGCTGCTCGATAGCGCGTCGCATCGCCGGCTCAATCCGCTCACCGGCGAGTGGGTTCTGGTGTCGCCGCATCGCACGAGCCGTCCCTGGCAAGGACAGGTCGAGAGAGTGCGCGATGCGGATCGACCCCGATATGATCCGACCTGCTATCTTTGTCCCGGCAATGAACGGGCGAATGGCGAACGAAATCCGCCTTACAAGGGCGTTTTCGCCTTCGACAACGATTTCGCGGCGCTCACGCCGCAGACGGCGGCGCAGGATGCCGTTCACGACGGACTGCTTGTCGCGCAAAGCGAACCTGGCCGATGCCGCGTGCTGTGTTTTTCGGAGCGTCATGATCTGACCCTGCCGCGCATGAGCATTGAAGAGATCGTTCCGGTCGTCAACGCATGGCGCGACGAAACCATGCGCCTCGGCGCCGACGATATGATCAACAATGTCCAGATTTTCGAAAATCGCGGCGCGGCGATGGGGGCGAGCAATCCGCATCCGCATTGCCAGATTTGGGCGACGCACAGCATGCCCAATGAAGCTCTCAAGGAATCAACGCGGCAGAGCGCCTATCTGGAACGGAACGGCTCCTGTCTTCTCTGCGATTATCTGGCGCTCGAACAAAGGCGCGCCGAGCGGATCGTTTGCCGCAATGATCATTTCGTTGCGCTGGTTCCGTTCTGGGCGGTCTGGCCGTTCGAAACCATGGTGCTGCCGTCGCGGCATTTCGGCGCCTTCGATGATCTGACCGACGGAGAGGCGCGGTCGCTCGCCGACATTCTCAAGCGCCTGACCATTCGCTACGATAATCTGTTCGAGACCGACTTTCCCTATTCGATGGGGTTTCACCAGCGTCCTGCCGACGGCGCGCGCCACTCCGGCTGGCATTTTCATGCGCATTTCTATCCGCCGCTGTTGCGCTCGGCGAGCGTGCGCAAATTCATGGTGGGATTCGAACTGCTCGGCGAGCCGCAGCGCGACATTACGCCCGAAGCGGCGGCGGCGCGACTTCGTGAGGTTTCGGATATCCATTATCTCGATTGTTCTGTCCGGTAGGAAGCATCGCGATTGATCGTCGCCGCGCCGCTGCTCATATAGCGCGTAAGGTCCATGAGCAGCGCTATTCGCGGGAGGATCGGCGAAGTGAGAAAAAGCGCGATCGCGGCCGAAGCCGCGGCGGCCCTCGTTTTCGATGGGGCGAGCGTCATGATCGGCGGCTTCCTGGGCGTCGGCGCGCCCGATCGGCTGATCGACGCGCTCGTTGCGCGAGGCGCGCGCGGACTGACCCTCATCGGCAACGACACCGCCTATCCGACGATCGGCGTCGGCAGGCTAATCGAAGCGGGCTGCGTCGCGCGCGTTTGCGCCTCGCATATCGGGACGAATCCGACGACGCAGCGGCTGATGAGCGGCGGCGCGATCGAGGTTGAACTCATTCCGCAGGGCACGCTCGCCGAACGCATCCGCGCCGGCGGCGCCGGGCTTGGCGGCGTTTTGACGCCGACCGGCGTCGGCACAACCGTCGCGCAGGGCAAACAGTCCATCGAGATCGACGGAGCGACTTATCTCATCGAGAAGCCGCTGCGCGCGGATTTCGCGCTGCTGCGCGCCCATGAAGCGGATTATTGCGGCAATCTGACCTATCGGCTGACGGCGGCGAATTTCAATCCGGTCATGGCCTTCGCCGCCGATTGCGTCATCGCCGAACCTGATGAGATCGTGCCGATCGGGGTCATTCCGCCTGACGCCGTGCGCACGCCCGGCGCGCTCGTCACCCATCTCGTCGGCGGGGCGCGCTGATGGACGCCAAGGAAATCATCGCGCGACGCGTCGCCCAGGAGCTGCGCGACGGCATGCTGGTCAATCTCGGGATCGGCCTGCCGACGCTCGTGGCGCGTTTCGTGCCGAAGGGAATGTCGGTCGCCTTTCAGAGCGAGAACGGATTGATCGGCTTCGCCGCGCCGCCGCCCGAGGGAATGGCGAATCGCGATCTCGTCGACGCCGGCGGCGGATTCATCGCGGCGCTGCCAGGGGCGGCCAGTTTCGACAGCGTGACGAGCTTCGCCTTGATCAGAGGCGGCCACGTCGATTTGGCGGTGCTCGGCGCGCTGCAGGTCGACGCCTCGGGGCGTCTCGCGAGCTGGATGATTCCCGGAAAATTCACGCCGGGGATGGGCGGCGCCATGGATCTCGTCGCCGGCGCGAAACGGGTCATCGTGGCCATGCAGCACGCCGCGAAAGACGCATCGAAAATCGTCGAGACGCTCACGCTGCCGCCAACCTCGGCGCGGCGGGTCAGCCTGATCGTGACCGAGCTTGCGGCGATCGAACCGACGGATGAAGGCCTCGCGCTGCGCGAACGCGCGCCGGGCGTCAGCGTCTCGCAGATATTGGCCCATACCGGCGCGCGGCTCATCGTGGCGGAGGAGACGCCGGAAATGCGTCTCGGTTGCGGCTAGCCGCTGCAAAGCGTCCGCACTTGATATCGGCGGCGGTCGCGACAGGTATCGCTCTGGCCGCGCGCTCTTGAACCGGAGCGGTCAAGCGTGAACAGCAAAGAGCCGATCGATGAGACAGCTGATTGTCATTCTTGCGGCCTTCCTTGGCCTCGCCGCGCTCGACGCTGCGGCTGCGCGAACCGCCGCGGATAGGCAGCGCGCCGCCTGCGAGCGCGATTCCCACAAATTCTGCGCGGCGGAAGAGCCCAATGCGATCGCGGTCCAAAAATGCCTGCAGGCGCATGTGGGTCAACTTTCGAAGGCGTGCAAACGCCAGTTCATGGATAAGGGCCGCTGAGCCCGCGCTTCGCTTAAAGCGCGCATAGATTCCAGTTTCGCGCGCGCGGCGATCCGCCGGCGCGCGACTTTATTGCGGCGCAGTCTCGGCCTGATTACAGTGCCGGACGATGAACAAGCTCAAAAAGCGCGCCAGCGCGCGCTGCGTATCGCTCGCCGCCGGCGCGCTGGCTTTGTTCGGCTGCGTTGCGTCTGTGCGCGCCGAGACTTGCGGTTCGTCGGCGGTCGGGTTCGGCGCTTGGCTCGAAGAGTTCAAACGCGAGGCTCTGGCGGGGGGCGTCTCCCAGCGCACGCTCAACTCGGCTTTAGCGGATATCTCATACGACCATGCTGTGATCGGCCGAGATCGGGGACAGCGGATTTTTCATCAAAGCTTCGAGAAATTCTCCAGCCGTCTGGTGACGCCCGGCCGTTTGAGCAAGGCAAGAGCGCTGCTTCAGCGCCACGCCGCGCTGTTGCGGCGGATCGAGGCGCGCTACGGCGTGCCGGGCCCGGTGCTGGTGGCGATCTGGGGGTTGGAGACCGGCTTTGGCGCCGACAATGGCCGCTTTAAGACGATGCAGGCGCTGGCGACGCTCGCCTATGACTGCCGGCGCTCGGCGCAGTTCAAGGAGGAGCTGAACGGCGCGCTGACGATCGTCGAGCGCGGCGACATGTCTCCGGCGCAGATGCGCGGCGACTGGGCCGGCGAAATCGGCCAGACCCAGTTCATGCCGTCGTCCTATCTCAAATATGGCGTCGATTTCGACGGCGACGGCCGGCGCGATCTCATACGATCGACGGCCGACGCGCTCGCCTCGACCGCGAATTATCTGAAGGGCAAGGGCTGGCGCACGGGCGCCGGCTGGGCGGAAGGCGAGCCCAATTTCGAGGTCTTCCTCGAGTGGAATAAGGCGCGCGTCTACGCCAAGACGATCGCCCTGATGGCGACGAAGCTCGATCTCGGGGATTGAGCGGCGCGCATTCGAATTCGTCGCAACCGGCGCAACCAATGCCGAAGCGCTGGCGCGTCAGCTTGGCTGACCCTCTTTCATGTCCAGAACGGGCGGGTTCGCTCGAGATCTCTCCAGAGCGCCTTGGCGCCGGTCCAGCCCGATTCGGCGCGCGTCTGACTTGCGCCGATCATCCAGCCGATGGCGCGTTGCATCGATGGAGCTTCGGCGCCGGGAATATCGGTTCCGGCGAACATGGCTCTCATCGTCGCGGCATCGTTGAGGTCGCCAAACAGGGTCTGGAGCTTCTTGAGGCGCTTCAAGAATGGATCGACGCGTTTGGCCGGAAACAGGCAGCAAAAGAACTCGACGGCATAGCGCAGCTTTTTGAGCTCCTTGCGCAATTCGTGACGCTGTTCCACCGTAAGCGTCTCTAGTCCATGAGCGCGCTTTGCGACCCGCTTCCAGCGTTTGGCAAGCGAGTGGTCCGCCAACGCCGCGATCGGCGCCGCCAGCCGCTCCGTCTGGCCGAAATCCTGAGGCACCAGCCAGCCGCGCACCTCGACGAACCGCGCAAGATCGATGAGGAAGGCCTGCACGCGGGCTCCCGCGAGAAGCTTGCGTAACAGCTCGCGGCGGCTTCCCGCCTGCCGCAGGACCAGATCGGCGAGGGCGGAAAGTTCAGGCGCGTCGGGATGTGTTTCGGCCTCCCGCCGCGTCATGTCGTTCGCGACCACATCGATATCCCTCTGGCCGCCGACTTCTCGGCCGAGCCAGCGCGCTTCAACATCGAGCCGCTTCATCTCGGGGCTTCGCAGCACGGGGGCGTAGGCGGAAAATGCGCTGCGCAGCCGCCGCAGTCCGATCCGAAGCTGATGCGGCCCTTCGGCGGCGTCCAGCTGGCGAACGACCAAGACATTCGTCGCGATCTGATCGAGACATTCGCGCAAGACGTCGCGCGCGGCGGATTCGGCGGTCTGATCCGGATCAAGCGCAATGCTTTGAGCGTTTCGCGGCGCAAGCGGTAAGTCGATCCGACCCTCTTCCGCCAACAGATAGCCGCGCGCGGCTTTCGAAAGTCGCGAGAACCGCAGCCCGCCTTCGGGAAGAACAATTTGGGCGATGTCAAACAGTCCGCTTGCATTGCCCGCGAGAAGTTCGATTTCCAGCTCGGAGAGTTGAGCGGAGCGTTCGCCGGCCCGAACCTCGCCAACGTCGAGGGCGAGTTCCGCGCGCGTGCCGTCGGAAAGCTCCAGTTCGCTGGTGACGCGCTTGATCACTGTCTCGCAGACGGGCTGAAGCGGCGCGCCGTTTACGCGGTCAATGATCTCCTCCCGAACCGATGAGTCGGAAATTGAATCGAGACACAGGCGTCCGCCAGGCGCCGGGCTTTCCACCTCGCCGACCTGCGACAGGCCGCCATGAAGCGTCGCCCTGGTTTTGACGGTTTGGATCCATCGCCGTCCCTCGCGTCTCAGTCTCAGCGCAATTCCCGCCTTGTTCAAAGCGTGCTCGGGCGTATCGAGATAAATGCTTCTGAGCGTTCTCGTTACGGGCGCGCCATGGGTCATCTTCGACGCCTTCACGCGCGCCCAGATCTCGCCCGACCTCTGCCTGTCCAGCAAGAATTTCAGCTCGATCTCGCTCATGTGACGAATTTATATCACTTATTATCGCGGCGTGCAGCGCCCGTATAATCGCGCGCCCAGCGCCGGCGCCGCCTCGGCCGGCAGCGGCTGCGCCGCCGCCTCGCGAAAATATCGCGCCGGCTGCTGTCGCATGCCTTGGATTTGCCTCGCCGCTTCGCGGCAATTCCGCAAGCTCGGCTGAAGCCCGCCGAACATGCCCGTATCGGGCCGGCGCCGCCGACTACGCCTTCGGCTGGTCGGACGCCTTTCGCTGCTTCCTTTTCTTGAGCACGATCGTGAGCTTATCGCCGTCCTTCGATTCCTCGACCGACTTCACCAGGCTTTCGCCCAGCGAAACATTGCCGCCGACAGCGTCCATCCAGCGATGCAGACGCTCGATGTCGGCCATGTCATCAGAGTTCTTATTTGCCACGCTGCGCCTCGAAACCAGATCCGCGCCCTTGACGACATGACGAACGCAAGCCGTCATCATTCGCGCGCTCAAGTTCAATTTTATGAACCTGGCCAAGCCAAATCGCAAGCGCATAAAACTATTTGACGGTCGACGGATGCCGCGCAACCGAACGAATGAACCGCCAGCGCTAAAATGCCGCTGGAGCGGACGGCATCGCAAGGTATTGATTTATGATAGCAGAGGAGTCTCCGCCCATCGGCCTGACGCGATTTCTGGTCTACCCCGAGTCAGGAAGGCCTTAAAATGCGTCGATCGGCGTTTCTCAATCTAGCTCGAACGAACTGGCCGGCCAGCGTCGCGCCCAGCTTGCGCTTAAAAATGGAGGGTCGAGGCTCTCGGCGCCGCAGGAGAAGCCCTGTCGATTATCGGCCCGGCAAGCAAGCCAATCCAAAGATCGGTCGACGGCGGCTTCGCCATTCACCGAACGACCCGATGCTAATGCTCGGAAAAGGCGCGTTGAAGTCACTCCTTCAAAGCCGGCGAGCCGCCAGCCGTCTCAACGAATCTCCGATGGGCGCCCTCATCAAACATCCTTGGGAAGCGAAACTTTGAACGTCGCGCCGCCGCCAGGCGTGGCGTCGACCCAGATTTTTCCCTTTAGCTTGAGCACGAGCTCCTTGGCGATCGCTAAGCCAAGTCCCGCGCCAGATGCGCCTTCGCTCTTACGCCAGAACGGCTCGAAAATTGTCTGGCGATCGTCTTCAGCCACGCCGGGACCGTGATCTATGACCTCGATCGTCGCATTCTCGTCGATTCTAACCCCCACTGAACCGCCTTCGGGCTCGGCACGAAGAGCGTTGTCGATCAGGTTCGCGATAACCGCTTCGATCGCGCCCTTGTTGCCGCGAACCAAGACGGCGCCTGACGAACCCAGGTATTCGATTTCACGACTGTCCCGGATTGCGAGCAATGCAGCGTCGTCGACCATTGCCCGAACCAAGGCGGCGACGTCGACCAGCTCGTCAAGAGGCAATGTTTGCTCCTCCGCACGCGCTTCGGCGAGCAGCTGGTGGACGATGTGGGAAATGCGCCAAACATCTCGTCTCAGTTGGAACTCAAAATTCCGCTCGCGGGGCGCATCGAGGCGCGCCGCAAGCACCGCGACCGGCGTGCGCAATTCATGGGCCGCATTGGCCGTAAATAGTCGTTGCCTTCTCGTTCCGACATCAAGCCTTTCGAGCGCTTGATTGATCGCGCCAACGAGCGGCATCGCCTCAGTTGGGACGACATCCAAAGTCAAACGATTTCCTAATGTGTCCATATCGATGAGTGACGCTTCATGAGCAATCTGACGAAGCGGCAAGAGCCCGTTTCGCACGGCAAACCACGCGGTCGCGGTCGACAGCACGACGGCCATCGCAAAATAGGCGGCGAGCAGTTTGATATCGAACGCCCAGGCGTCGATCAGATCGTACCATAGAAATTTTTGCCCATGCACGGCGACATGGAGTTGTCCAAATTGCGTCCTCATCGGCGCCATGAAGCCTTCCGGCGCAAAACTGTCGTCCTCAGGAAGCGCAAAATGAACATGTGTCGGACTGATGCCGACAACGGGAGTCAGAATTGAAACCAGAACCGGGTCTGACCCGGGCAGCGCCTGCTTGAATTTATCAAATACGGCGATGCGCATCTGCGGCGCACGACGAATCTCGGACAGAAGTTCTTGCGTCGGCGTAATGCGGACAGTTCCGTCTTCGTCCGCGGCGAGCGATGCGATCGCCTGCCGCTGCGCACGTGAAATCGCCAGCGAATCCCATGATGAAGGAAAAACGCCGATACCCGTCATCGATAGCGCGGTCGAAAGGATCCACCCGCAAAAAAAAGCAAACAACTGAGCGATGATTAAATATCCGACGACGCGAGGCGCGAGAGGCAGCGATTTCATAAACCTTTCTCCGCCAGCAGGTAGCCTCTCCCGCGCACGGTGTGGATTTCCACGCGAGCGCCGAGCTCCGACAAACTCCGACGAAGTCGCGAAACGATCGTTTCGAGCGCCGTATCGCGCACGTCGTCTTCGCTTCCATAGATCTCCATCAGCAATGATTCTCGTGACGTTACCCTGCTAACTCGCTGAACGAGCGTTCTCAGCAGCATCATTTCTCGACGAGACAAATGAATGATCGAGCCATCGATGGTTACGTCGTCGGTCTGCAGATCATAGGAGAGCGCGCCGACAACAATCGGCGGGCGGGTCTCCCCGCCGGGCCGCCGCAAGCAGGCGCGGATACGCGCAATCAGCTCTTCGCCCTGGAAAGGTTTGGTTAGATAATCATCGGCGCCGGCGTTCAGCCCCGATATCTTGTCGCTTAGCGCATCCAACGCCGTCAACATGATGACTCGAATGCCGGGATGCAGCTTTCTTGCCGATTTCAGGATTGACGCCCCGTCGCCATCGGGCAATCTCCTGTCCAAGAGAAGCAAATCATATGCTCCTTCCCGAATTGCATGGAACGCATCGGCGATTGTCGTGACGACGTCGATTTTGAACCCAGAATGGGCGATGAGAGACGCGACCAGACGCGCCATCTCCTTCTCATCCTCGATCAGCAGGATTTTCATCCGTTATGCTCCGTGTGGCGCCGAGCGCCTTGAGTCTACGGCCTGTGTGGGAACCGTTCCTTTATAGAGAAAGCGCATGGAAGACGTCAGCGACTCCGACTCCACGCAGGGAAAGGGAGCCTGCTCCGGGAGCTTGGTCGTGACCAAAATGTCACAACCTGCAGTAATTGCCAGCCTCAAGTCCTTTGACAGACTGTTGCAAGGTAACCTGACGTATCAAATTTCCCGAAACATCGTCGCCTCCAGAAGACTTCGATTTGGGAAGGTCAATGCGTCGGAATCATCCGTCGGCCGTATTCAGAAAATCCGATCAGCGCCGGGCCGCTGTCGGGCTTTCTGTCCCATTCGGCGCCGATATGGCCCTGCGCGCATCGATTGTCTTTTTCTGCAGCGTCGATCTTCGACCGTTCGCGAGAGCATTCCATTACCGTCATCTAACTGCTTGTCTACAGATTGCCGCCATCGCCCTCATGCTGACGGTCGGTCCGCGCGCTGCGATCGACTCTCAAGAAATTCCAGCGGCTGGAAGCAGCCAGATATTATTCACAGATGCAGCAAACTGTAAGGCGCAGCTAGGCAACGAAGCTCCGTCGCATCCGCGCCCTGTGCACGCCCAATGTTGCGTTACTTGTACTGCGGCGGGGCGAGACTTTTTAACTTTTCTCGTCGCCAGCATTTACATCGCCGGATATTGTTTCGCTCGTGCGGCCTACGGATTGGTCGCGTATTTCACCGATCGCGAATTCTTTCCTCGCGTGCTGGGATGGGCCAGCAGTTGGTCGTCCCGCGCCCCTCCAGTGTCCCTCTGACCTGATCGCCTTCCTAAGGCAGGCTGCGCCACTCTCAGATCAAATCAGGAATGCGGCTCACGCCGCGTGAGGGGATTCTAATGTCCATCAACACTTTATCGCGCGGCGTTTCCGCCAGCGCAGTCGCCCTCTTGTGCTGGTCGTCGATGGCCGAAGCGCAACAAAGTTTGCCCACGATCGATATCGGGTCCCGGACGACCGGCAAGCCCCGGGGGGCGCCGCTTTCGAGGGGCGCCTCGACGGGCGCCCCGCAAGGCGCCGTCTCACAACCGTCGTCGCAGTCGGCGCCTCAGCCGCTGCTGGGGATTCCGCGCCGGCAGGACAGCTATGTCGTCAAGACCACGTCCACGGCGACGAAGATGGCCATTCCAATGATCCAGCTTCCCGCCTCGGTGAAGGTCGTTCCAGGGGAAGTGATCCAGGATCAGAGCGTCACCGACATCAAAGGCGCGCTCGAAAACGTCAGCGGCGTGCAATCGGCGCAGACGCAAGGCGGCAACGCCTCCTTCACGCGCATTCGCGGCTTCCAGACGCCGCGAATCTTCCGAAACGGATTATTGGCGGTGTCGCCGACCAACTTTACCGATTTCGGCACGTCGAACATCGAGCGAATCGAGGTGATGAAAGGTCCGGATGCGATGCTCTATGGACGCAGCGATCCTGGCGGACTGATCAACCTGATCACGAAGCGCCCCGTCGTCAATCGGATCAACTGGGTCCAGCAGCGAATTGGCAAGTACAATGACTATTTCACCGAATGGGATTCGGCCGACTCGTTGACCGACGACAAATCTCTCTTTTACCGTTTCTCCGGCGGCTATTTGAACACTGGCGGATTTGTCGATTTCAGCCGCGCCGAACGCGTGCATGTCAATCCGAGCGTCGCCTGGCGCCCGGATGAGGATACGACCTTCGTGGCGGACGTCGAGTATTACAATCAGGATTATCGGCCCATTCTTGGCCTGACCGTCAATCCCTTCAAGACCACGCGGCCGGCGGACGTTCCGGTTTCGCGCAACCTTGAAGGGCCATACGTGCCGCTGTCCAATAACAACAATGTCTTCGTCGGATCGGACTTCACGCACCGTTTCAACGACATGTTCACGTTCAAGCAGCGGTTTCTCGCGGCGTTCCTGCATCATGACGACGCCTACTCCAGCCATGCAGACGTCGATGCGATCGGCAATGTGTTGAAGAACGCCTTCAGTCAGCAGAATGACTCGGACGTCTACGGAACCAATTTGGATCTTCTCGGGCATTTCGATTTTCTCGGCGCCCATCACGACACGCTGCTCGGATTCGACTATCAGCGCGTCCACTCGATATACGGCAATCAGGGACGTTTTTTTCCGCCGAATCCCTTGCTCACCGTCAATATGTTCTCTCCGTGGACCAGCAATGTCTATGGCTGGATCCCTACAGGCTTTTATGACTGGCAACGCGTGTTTGACCGGCCGCGCTTCCTGAACGATCGCCAAGCGAACCTCACGAACCAGGAAGGTTTCTACTTCCAGGATCACATCACGCTTCTGGACGGCAAAGTGCATATTCTGGGCGGCGGTCGCTTCGACTGGTTTTGGCAAGGGCAGGCGAGAGGCAGCACCGGCGCCCTGGCGGAATCTTACATCTTCACTCAGCCCTATACGATCAATCCCTTCGCTGTCGGCAATCCCTTTTCCACCGCCAATCGGCAATACACATTCTTTGCGCCCACGCGTTTCGACTCGGCCTTCAGTCCGCGCGTCGGACTCCTTGTCCAGCCCGTTCCCTGGGCGAGCTTCTATGGAAGCTGGACTCAGGCGTTCGGGCCGAACGTCAACGCGTCGGTCGGCGTCGACCAGTTCAATCGGCCCTTCGCGCCGGGAAAGAGCGAACAGATCGAAATCGGCGCCAAGGCGGAATGGTTCGAGGGGCGTCTGTTGACGACACTGGCGTTATACAACCTCACTAAGACGAATATTCCGGTGAGGGACGTCACATCGCTTGACCCGACCGCGCTCGTCCTGGTCGGCGCGGCGCGCAGCCGGGGCGTGGAACTCGACGCGACCGGGAAAATTCTCGACAATCTCAGCCTGATCAGCAGTTTCACCTATATGGACGCGCGCGTCACCAAGGACAGCAACACCGATCTGGCGACCACCACGCTCGGGCGCCGCCTGATTGGCGTGCCGCGCTATCAGGGCAGCTTCTGGGCGAAATGGGACATCAAGGAGATTGCCGAACTCGATGGGTTCAGTCTCGGGTTCGGCGTGTTCGTGGTGGGCAACCGCCAGGGCGACGATCAGAGCACCTTCCAGTTGCCCGGCTATGTGCGGCTCGACGCGATGGCCGCATACAAGCTCAAGGTCATGGGCAACGACGTGACCGCGCAACTCAATCTGCGAAACCTCGCCAACACCCGGTATTTCGAATCCGTGGACAACAACTTCTCGACGCCGAGACTCAGCATCTATCCAGGCGCGCCGTTCAATGCGATGGGCACAATAAGAGTCGCGTTCTAAAATGGTCGATGCGGGCATCTTGCGCCCCGAAGGCGAGACGTCGGACGCTGTTTCAAACGGCGCCGACGCGCCGACGGCGCTGTCGTTGCAAGCTCGCGCCTTCGGAGACATCGGATGCGCATTTGCAGGCGCAACATATCCATTTCTCGAACGGCTGAGAAGAAACCTGCTGGCGTCTGCGCATGCGAGCCGGCCGCTTTTTGGCTGCCTGCAATCGAGGCGAATGATCGGACCACCCCCGCCGACATTGCGTATCGCCAACGTCTTCCCCGACGACCACGGTGAAAATATCTTGTGTCAGCACGATCGAAGGCGACGCGCGCACGCGCGTATTGGTCGCTCCGCCGGCGCAGCGCGCACGTCGACGAAGGCTCCCCGCCGCACCGGAGGCTCCGAAGGCGATCGATTCCTGCCGCCGCGGATTCGCCGACGGGACGTGCGTTTGATTGCTTCCGTGACGCTGGGCATTAAGTTTTTGCCTCGCGACGGCGCCGCCTTCAAGCGATTGGACAGGGTTTGCTTCGAGCGAAAGTCGGGGCATAGTTTCTCTCTGCGCGCGGCGGATGCGTCGAAGGCGCATAGGAGGCCAACATGTCGACAACAATCCTCTCAGATGGAGAGATAGAGAAGAGCAGGCTTAACGCCGCTACGTGCTACCGGATGATCTGGCGGTGGCATTTCTACGCGGGGCTCTTCTGCCTCCCCTTCGTAACCATTCTTGCTTTGTCGGGGTCGGTCTACCTCTTCAAGCCGCAGATCGACGAATTTTTCGACAGGCCATACGTCCATATGTCTCTTTCCGCGCCGGCGCATAGCCTCGACGATCAGGTCGAAGCGGCGCTCGCCGCTGTCCCGCAGTCTCGCATCAAGAGCCTTGAACTGCGAAACGATCCGACGGACGCCGCACGCGTGCGCGTGGTCGACGCCCAGGGCCAGGAGCAACGCGTGCTGGTCCGTCCGGATACGTTGGAAGTCCTCAAGGTCGACGCCGAGAAATGGCGCCTTTCGACGCTGATGCGCGACATTCACGGATCCATGCTCCTCGGCGACGCCGGCGCGATCACGCTAGAACTTGCCGGCGCCTGGGCCATCGTGATGATAGTGACGGGGCTCTATCTGTGGTGGCCGCGCAATTCGATTGGGATCGGCGGGGTATTATTCCCGCGCAAGGGCCGTCCGTTCCTGCGCGATCTCCATGCGGTCACGGGACTCTACGTCTCGTTCTTCGCATTGTTTCTGCTCGTCTCGGGACTGCCCTGGACAAAGGTCTGGGGCGAGGCCTTCCGCTGGTCCAAAGGGATCACGCCCCAGCAACAGGTCAAAATGGACTGGACCACGGGGCCGAGTTCGGCGAAGGCGCAGCGCATCGCGGCCTATCAGGCCGCGCCTCCGGCGCTCGCCAAGGACTCAAGCGAACATGACGCGCATGAGGGGCATCAACGCCATGCCGGCATGGAACATGGGACATCGCCAGCACGCGTCATCGGGTTCGACCAGGTCGCCGCAGTTGCGCGAGACGCCCGGCTCGCCGAGCCGGTGACGCTGGCGCCGCCGTCTCCCAAGAACCCGAATTGGATCGTGCGCTCACAGTCGCAAAATCGGCCCCTTCAGGAAACATTGCATGTCGAGCCGGCGCGCTTCGAGGTGATCAAGCGCGAAGACTTCTCGGGCAAGCCGCTCATCGACAAAGTCGTCGGCGTCGGAATCGCGGCGCATGAGGGTCATCTGTTCGGCGTCGCCAACCAGTTGCTCGGCCTTTTCACGGCTTTGTCTTTCCTGACGCTCGTTGTGACGTCGGTCCTGATGTGGCTGAGGCGTCGACCGGCAGGCGCGTTGGGCGCCCCGCCGCCGCTTGCGCAGCCGCCGCGACTGGCGCCCGCGCTCGTCTTGCTGATCTTAGTTTTGGGCGTTTTTCTCCCCACGCTCGGCGTCTCTCTGATATTGGTCCTCGGCTTTGAAGCCGTCGCGCGCCGTTGCCTGCCAGGCGTTTCACGATGGCTCGGGCTTGCGCCGCGCGCCGCCCCAGGTTGAGGCGGTTTCCGAAATCCGAAGCAAGAGAGCAAACTCCGGGCGAAATCGAGTCGGCGAAGGCTGTCGACAATGAGGGCGCGCGCGATCCAGGCTTCAATAGGATACGCGTTCGCCTCTCGATCCCGACCGCCGCGCCATAACCAGGGCAGCGATGGCGGCGAAGGAGCGCTACCGCCGATGCCCCGACTGAATCCATGGGCATTATCGCTTTCGCTCGCATTGCCGGGAGAGCCCGACAGATGAAGCGGACGCTTCGGGTGACGCCGCCAACATGTTCATACGTCAGGCTGATCGCTGGAACCGGTTCGTTCGTCTTCAATGAGCGCCATGCGACGTTCGGGTGTTCCGATCCCTGACGGAGCCTTGGCTCAAAATTGACTTGGCGTTCGCGCCGGCGCCGCCTTCGCCAAGACGGGCATAAGACCCACGCCCAACTTATCGGGTCCCGCAGAGTCGGGAAAAACCACATAAATTGACGCAGACCCAGCCCCGGCGGAACCTATATGTGCGACCGGCAAGCCGCGCCCGGTTTTCTCCCGGTCAGAAAAAAGGCCTCTATCGCGCCCTTTCCCTTGATTTCGAGGCCGTCGCGCGGCGCCAAAATGAAGTCCTTGTCCAGATGCTCATAGGTCGACCGTGAAACTTGAATGCGGCCTGGCAGGCTGTTCGACTCGAGCCGGCTCGCGACGTTCACCGCATCGCCCCAGATATCGTATACGAACTTATGCGCGCCGATCACGCCCGCGACGACATCGCCGGAGTTGATGCCCATCCGGATTTCGAGCGGCGCAGGCATTGTCTCGTTGAGAATCTCCAGGGTTTCAGCCATTGCCAGCGCCATGTCGGCGACGGCGTGCGCGTGATCGTCCCGCCTGCCGAAGAGCCCGCAGGCGACCATGTACGCGTCGCCAATCGTCTTGATCTTCTCGACGCCAAACTGGAGCGCGAGCCTGTCGAAGGCCGAAAAAACGCGTCCCAGCACGCCGACAAGGTCGGGAGCCGCCAGCCTGGAAGAAAGCTCGGTGAAACCGACGAAATCCGC
>JBPFDW010000002.1:0-49113 GCA_051061375.1 Methylocystis sp.
TCCATCACCCGACTCCTTCGCTTCCGTTTAACCGGAGCGGAGGAAGCGCCGAGCGCCGCAGAGGTGCAAGCAAGATCAGCAACGGACGCAGGCGGCGCACCCTTCGTGCGCGCCGCCAAGTCCTCGCCAAATACAGCGGCAGTCACCTTCTTCACTCTGGTAACGGTCCGAAGTTCGCACCTTGCTCGCCGCTTCTGTGGATGCGCGACTACGAACCTCGGGTGAAAACTTGTTCGTTGTTTTGCTCATATCGGCTCCGCTTTCTCAGGCATTGGAGCCTCCGACAATCCCTTGGCGGTTCGAAGAAGTCTGTGGTGTGGGTCGCGACGGTAGACAATATGGCCTATGCTGGCCCCAGCTCTCTGACGAAGGCAAGGATGCGCTGATGACGATGACATTGCATATCTTCAAGGCTGCGTGGGGCGGAATGCAGCCCAGCAATCTTTGCCTCAAGGTCGATGTTTGGCTGCAATTGGCCGGGCTGGAGTTTGAGCGCGTCGCGAGCAACCTTGCGTCGCGTGCGCCCCGCCGACGGGTTCCCTTTGTCAGATTAGACGACGGCAGCTGGATCGACGATAGTGAGGTGATCATCGCTACGCTGAGCGCGCGTCACGGGATCGATGTTGATGTCGGGCTGAGCGATGCCGAGCGCGGCCTGAGCCGCGCGGTGCAGCAGATGATCGACGAACATATGTTCTTCATGCTGATCGACAGCCGATGGAACGACGATGCGGTGTGGCCCCATGTTCGCGACAATTTTCTGGGGCCGTGGCCCTGGCCGCTGCGCCTGCTGGTGGGGATGATCTTTCGTCGGGGGGTGCGCAGGCGCATTCGCCTGCAGGGCTATGGGCGCTATACGGTTGCTGAACGTCAGCAAAAGGCAGAGGCCAATCTGCTCGCGCTCGATCAGATATTGGGCGACAAGCCCTTCATGCTGGGCGATGTCCCGCGCAGCATCGACGCGGCGGCCTATGGTATGCTGGCCTCCATCCATTTTGCCAATCTGGAGACGTCACTCGCGGCGATATTGCGGCGCTTTCCCAGGCTAGTTGCGCACACGCAGCGGATGGAGGCCCGTTTTGGCCGCGGCATCGCCGTGCCCAAGGGGAAGGCTTAGTATCTTTCTCATTTAAAATGAGGCATAAATTCGTACCTCATCTCCGAACACTTGCCGATTTCTGCCAATTCCCCCGCCGCCGATGCAGGTGACGATTACTTTGGCGGCAGCCCCAAAGGCCAAGCGATCTCAAGCGGCGGACGACGGTTATGACAGCATGATCACCGCAGCGCACATGCACGCTCTGCGCCGCGCAGAACGCCAGAGGGTTACGGCTGGCCTTCCAGTCGGTGACGGCACTTCAAACATGCGGCTGACGCTTGCAACGCTTTGGGCTTGCCGGCGGAGATTTGCGCAAGATCGTGCAGATCAAAGCGTCGCGCATCGATAGCTATTGTTGCAGTTACGGCGCCAAAGAATGTATGCAGTGTTAAATAATTGAAGCGAATCTGGGCTGAGGAGCGAAATATGGACAATCTGGCAATCGTACGCCGATTTACCACCGAATTTCTTGGCCGTGCCGATCTGGCGGCTGCAGATGCGACCATGCACCACGATATTCGAGGGTTTACCGGGCTGAAACCATCAGGGCCGATTGAAGGTATCGAGGAATATAAGGCGACGCTGACCGGCTTTGCCGACGCCTTTCCGGCGGAATCACCGGTCGAGATCATCGACCAGTTCGAATCCGCTGATGGCACGCGCGTGGTAACGCGCTTTCATTCGCGCCAATGCCACGCCAAGGACTATTACGGAGTCGCCGCGACCAACCGGATCATCCTGTTCGACGAAACCCATGTCGCGCGGCTTAAGGACGGCAAGATCATCGAGAATATCGTTTCGGCCACCAATCTTGAGTTCGAGATGCTGATGGCCCCCGTGCTGTCGCCGATGATCCTTGGATAGGCGGGTCGCAATATGACACAATCAAAAGGGCCAGCGATCATCATCGGCTATGGGCCGGGCGTAAGCGGTGCCGTCGCCGAGGCCTTCGCAAAAGAAGGTTATCCGCTGGCGCTGATTGCGCGTGACACCGCCAAGCTGGATGCGGCGGTGACGGCGTTTCACGCGAGCGGCATCGCGGCGCGCGGTTTTGCTGCCGATGCCGGTCATGCGACCGCGCTGACCACGGCACTCGATGCCGCGCGCGATGCGTTCGGAGATGCCGAGGTTTTGGTCTATAACGCGGCACTGTGGCGCCCGGGCCCGGTGCTGGCGACGACACCCGAAAGCTTTGATGCGGATTTCCAGCTGTGTGTGACCGGCGCGCTGGTCGCCGCGCGGGCGCTCGCCCCGGCGATGATTGCAGCAGGGCGCGGGACTTTGCTGTTCACCGGCGGCGGCCTTGCGCTTTACCCCTCCCCTCAGGCACCCTCGCTGTCGGTGGGCAAAGCCGGCATCCGCGCATTGGCGCTGATGCTGGCCGCAGAGCTGGCACCCAGTGGCATCCGCGTTGGCACGGTCACGATCGCTGGTGAGGTTGCAGCTGGCACCGCTTTTGCGCCGGAGAAGATCGCCGACGCCTTCCTCGCGCTGCACCGTTCGCCGCCTGACCCTGCGACAGCAGAGGTCGTTTTCCGCGGTTCAGGGTCTTGATCAAGAGCTTTGCGACTCGCCAATCGAGGCGTACGCTGTTGCAGGTTTCGGTCGTTTATCGCGGAATGCACCTTGAGTTTTGGATCCCATCGAGGCGCGATCTCGGGGTCGATTGCCGCGATCCACACCTCGCTGGCGCAGAAGCGCGAGGTCACACTGCTGCCATGACGTCCTCGGAACCCTTGTCGATGGACCGTCGAGATTTGGCTGGAGAATCCAATTGACCCCGAAACACCTTTATGCTGAACTGTTGTTCAGCTTTCGGCTCCGCCATGGTGTTCAGCGAGTCCTACAAATCACGTGCCTGTCCATCGTGTTCCAGCCAGCCGATTCCGACCATATTCGAGACAATTGATACGAGGAAAGCTTGCATGCGTAAGATCAAACCGCTCGCCTTTACCGCACTGCTGCTTGCGGTTGCCGGATGCGACAAGCCAGCCGCAACCACCGCCACCGGCCCGGTCGAGAAAGTGGCTGTCGACAGCGGCGCTGACGCTTCGGGCACCTTGCGGGTGCCGACCAATTATCGCGATACCTATCAGTATCTCGGAACCTGGGCTGTGGCAGACGACAAGGCAGCTGGATCGAAGGAGATGCACATCGTCTATGCCTCGCCCGGTGCCGCAGCCGGGCATCGCGCCAACGGCAAATTCGCGGACGGCACGACGCTGGTGAAAGAAGTATTCGAGGCGACGACAGGACCAATGACGACGGGCACGGTCAGCCATACCAAAACGCTGAAAGGCTGGTTCGTCATGGTCAAGGACAGCAAGAACAGCCATCCCGACAACAAATTGTGGGGCGAAGGCTGGGGCTGGGCATGGTTTGACCAGGGCGCGCCGACCAAGACAACATCGACCGATTACAAGGTAGATTGTCTGACCTGCCACGAGCCGGCCAAAGCCACCGACTGGACTTATGTCGATGGCTATCCGGTGCTGGAGAAATAAAGGGGAGCGGCACCCCTGTTGGAGTGCCGCACACCGCCTCGCCTTGCGCCGAGCGGGCTCGTTTTCATCGGCTGGTCGCTGTTGGCTGATGCTGCAAAAGCCAGAACGGAGAGGCATTGAGCTCTGTAAGGAAATTTCACCTGCCGACTGAATCACGGCGCTGAGGGCGTTGGTCCATAACCCAGATCGTGGAGCCACACGCCAGACGTGCCGTACCCTGCATGCCGCGACCGGGACATGCAGGGTGGCATTGTTGATAACAACAGTCGTGTCCTTGTTAGACGTGCTCAGGCAGCGGCGCTCTGCCGGATTGATGGGTCGGCACGCGCGGTAAAGGCAACCACCGCGAGCACGCCAGCCGCCATCACCGGATAATAGATTGATGCGAGGAAGCCGAAGCCGAGGACGAACGGCGCAACAATGAACGCCACCCCAGCCGCGAGATCGAGCAACAGGTGGAGGTCAAAAGACACCAGCTTGATTATACCGAACGCATAATCGGTGAGCAGGCTGTAGAGGATCAGGCCGGAACCGCCCGCGACGGACAGCCAGAGCTCAATGCCCTGAAGACCGAGCAGGAAGGGCAACACGATCAGCGCACCAGCGGCGATATAGTCCAAAGCGCCATGCAGCTTCGGGGTGAGGAATTGCAGGTTCATGGGTCGTGTTCCTTTCAAATCAGGTTGGGGCGCGGGCCGATGCGTTGCACCGGCCCGCAAGCAATACGATCAGGCCGCAATCGCCACATCGACGACCGGGAAGTCGATCTTGGTCTGGGCGACGTTGTTCATGAAGTTGGTCAGCACATTGTGCGCAACATTGCCGACGATTTCGACAATGCGGGCATCGTCAAGACCGGCGAGACGGGCTTCAGACAGATCGGCGTCGCTGACCTGACCGCGCGTTTCGACGATACGCAGCGCAAGCGTCGCAATGGCGTTGTCGATCGCGCTTTCGCCCTTGCCCTGACGGGCAGCGCGGATGGCAGCGGGCGACAGGCCGGCACCCTTGCCGAGCAGCGTGTGTGCCGACAGGCAATAGTGGCAGCTGTTATACTGGGCGACAGCGAGCGAAACGATTTCGCGCTGTGCGGCGGTCAGAACGCCCTTGGTCAGCGCATCGGCGAAAGCGAGGTTGCCGTTCAGCACGGCGGGGGCCTGAGCGAAGGTTGCAAACAGATTGGGGACCATGCCAATCTTCGCCTTGACAGCGCCGAGGGTTGCCTGGACGCCAGTGTCAGCGGTGGCGAGTTCTACGGGGTTGATACGGGGCATTTGAATTTCCTTTCATGATCGGTGCGGGGTTGCACAACAGCTATATGGGCTGCTATCGATGCAGATAGGTGCCAACTTCATTGCAGATCGTTCAAATGGATAACCTTGCCGCCCTGTTTGCGCACACCGCCCCGAGCGCGCGGGCGTTCTTCTCGGGCAATTTGTGCAACGCGGCGCAGTTTACCGAATGTGGCTATCTTCACCTCCTCAGAAAGGGGGAACTGACGTTAAGCCGCACTGGCGCGGCAGACATAAAGATCAGCGAACCCATGCTGGTTTTCTTCCCCCGCGGGCGGGCGCACAGCTTGACGGCGCCCCCAGAAGGAGGGGCTGATCTTGTGTGTGCCAAGGTCGATCTGGGCGGCGATGTCGGCAACCCGATTGGCGAAGGACTGCCCGAGCTTGTCTTGTTTCCGTTGGCCGAGCACCCGGCGATGGGGCCGGTCTGCGAACTGTTGCTTGCCGAAGGGTTTGGTGAGGACGACGGGCGGCAGGCCGCCATCGACCATCTGTTCGATTATCTTTTGATCCTGATCGTGCGGCATGTTGTGGCCAGTGGCACGGTAAGCGGTGGTGTGCTGGGCGGCCTTGCCGATCCCCGGCTGGCCAAGGCGTTGACGGCAATGCACGAACAGCCCCGGCGGTCATGGTCGCTCGATGATCTTGCCGAGGTGGCCGGTATGTCACGCACCCGCTTTGCCACGCATTTTCGCGCGTGTGTCGGGAGGACCCCGATGGACTATCTGACCCGCTGGCGAATGACGCTGGCGCGCGAACTTCTCGCCAAAGGCAAGCCGGTCAAGATCGTGGCCGGACGCGTCGGATATGACAGCGCGGCCGCCTTTTCGCGGGTGTTTGCCAGGGTCACCGGCGAGGCACCGCGTCAAGTGGCGCACGCATCGAAGAAGCGCGATCAGCCGGACAATATCTGAACCGTCACCAATGCGAGACCGGCTGGGCAAGGCTGGCGTGGCGGCATGGCCGCATGCTGCGCAATGATGCACGCTGCCGCACCCAACGCCAACGTCGCACGCCAGCCAGACCTGGACGACGGCTGCCCCCCTTCAACGCCTGTGCTTGTGCTGCGGAAATAGGCTGCAAGGGCGGATAGAACGAAGGTGAAAATCGCAATCATGACATGGGGCGCTCGCTTGGGACAGGCGCGCCCTTTGGCCGCGAATGGCGCACCGCTGGACCCGAAAATCTTGCCCTGCGTTCCAAAGGCGCGCCTCGCCGCAGCGCATTTCAGGCAGCCTGTCTGTCCTTTGTGCGAGGACCGTTGGCGGGTCAGGGCGCCGGTGGATATGCGATCAATCGGCAGCCATGCAGATCTTGACGATCAGCCGAGGCGTTGGCCCCAAATGCTCGCCACGGCCAATATGGCGCAATATCGTTCGGTCAATAGCAGCATTGCGCGCGCGGACTCTGTCACAAGCGGTTAGCTTGCCTGCAATCCAAACGCCTTTGGACAACTTGACTGCGCACCAACCAGCTAACCGGAGGGAGGCGGCCATCAAGACTCAAATCTCGCTCCCGGCTGATGGGCCTCGGGTGCATGATGACCGTTGCGCCTTCCGCGAATGCCATGCAGCCTTCGCGACGGTCGGCGTGTGCGCAAGGTTGCGTAACCCGCACCCTCATCTGATTGCAGGGCCTCAAGTCCGGATACGCGCTGTCTGTTCAAGCTCTCGTTCCTGCTGTTTTGGAGCTTTGGCCAAGCTTCGCAGCCACCAGGAACCGGGCGTCGGTCGCCTTCCCCACCACCGCCGACGCCCGCATTTTTCCTTTCAGCGCAACGCCTCGCACCGCAAGGGGCGACGCTGCAGGCAGTCAGGACTACGTGATCTCTCACTCAGGACCATGTCGGCTTTCGACCGGCGTCTGGACGTCGGCGCGTCTCGACCGGTGGATGCAATACCGAGCCAAATTCGCGCCCGGCACGAGGATGTATCTTGCAGCCTCCGATGCCGGGCAGCGAGCAAAGCTTGTCGCGTAGCTTCAGTGCGTTTTGGCGCCCGTCACAAAACGCTGAATCCGAGATCATAACAGTTGGTAAAGAGGAAATCATGATGACCAAAACTAGCTTCGCCGCATTTTCTTTGGGATGTTCTCTGCTTGTTCTTGCAGGCTGCAGCAAGTCAGAAGCAACAAAGGCTGGTCCGGTCGATGAAACTGCCGTGGCCAGCCCTGCCGTCGAGCGATACATGCCGGAATACACCGCTGCGGGCGAACTTGTGTTGCCCAAGAACTTCGAACGGTGGGTCTATATGGGCTCCCCGTTGACACCGCATGGGTTGAACAATGGCAAGGCCAATTTCCCCGAGTTCCACAACGTCTATATCCAGCCATGGGCCTATGACGAATACAAGAAGACCGGCGTGTTCCCGGAAGGAACAATCATGTTCAAGGAGCTTCAGTTGACCGTGAAAGGAACATATCCGGACGGGTCGCGCGACGAGGCATCAGGGCGCGGATATTTCCCCGGCAAGCTCAATGGCGCGGATGTTTCGGTCAAGGACAGCAAGCGTTATGCGGACACTCAAAACTGGGGATATTATAACTTCAATCATGGCGAGCCGAAATTTGAGACTGCCAAATTGAGGCCGATCGGTGAGTGCGCGCAATGTCATATCGATGGTGCCAAGAAAGATATGGTGTGGACGCAGTTCTATCCGCGGCTGGATCAATAGAGATGCTGCCCCGTGGTGCCACAGTTGTCGGGTTGCGAGCGTTATCGTTGGCCGGTGCCCTGATCGTGACGGCCTGTGCGCCGCAACCGAAATCAAGTGCCGTTGTTGACAGCGTTGCTGTCGACAGTGGCGCTGACGCCTCGGGCACCCTGCGGGTACCGGCCAATTATCGTGATACCTATCAGTATCTCGGCACTTGGGCCGTGGCGGACGACAAGGCAGCAGGATCGAAGGAGATGCACATCGTCTATGCGTCACCCGGTGCCGCAGCCGGGCATCGCGCCACTGGCAAGTTCCCGGACGGCGCGACGCTGGTAAAAGAGGTTTTCGAGGCGACGACAGGGCCTATGACAACGGGCACGGTCAGCCATACGAAAACGCTGAAAGGCTGGTTCGTGATGGTCAAGGACAGCAAGAACAGCCATCCCGACAACAAATTGTGGGGCGAAGGCTGGGGCTGGGCGTGGTTTGACCAGGGCGCACCGACCAAGACAACATCGACCGATTACAAGACCGACTGTCTGACGTGCCATGTGCCGGCCAAAGCCACCGACTGGACCTATGTAGAAGGCTATCCGGTTCTGAAAAAATAAGGCTGAACCCGTGATAGGCTTTAACCTGGCATCGGCATTGAAACGGGCGCCATGACGCGCGGAAAACTATTGGAGACATTGGTTATGCGTTTCAAGCTCGCCCTGGTCGCCTTGATATTGTTCGGTATCGGTGTAGCGCAGACCGCGAAAGTAGCGGCTCTCACGCTCACCGTTGCTGCGCTGCAGCAGCCGACGCCCACGTCGGCAAAGGTGGTCGGCCACCTTTACATGCAGTCCAACACCATCGCCAACGAGATCGTGCATTTCGCGCGTCGTGCCGACGGCACGCTGGCCGAGGTTGAGCGCGTCGCCACGGGCGGTGCCGGGTCGGGCGTATTCAAGCCAGTCAGCGGGCAAGCCAGCGCACCCAATGCCTTCGAAGGTGCCGGCAGCGTCATCCTGGCCCCGGGCAATAAGCTGCTGTTTGCCACCAATGGCGGCGACAATACGGTGTAGAGCTTTCGTGTTGCGGCCGGTGGTCGCCTTACGCTGCTCGATCGCCAGAGCACTGGCGAACCGGTAACCGGCAAAAGCGGCACGGCCAAGTCGCTCGCCTATAGCCCGGCGAGCCATACGCTGTTCGTGCTCCATGCCTTCGGACCCAACCATATTCGCGCGTTTTCGGAAAAGGCCGGCAAACTGACGTTGCGCGACGCGCGCTACAGCGTCAACAACGCCACCAAGACCGACCGAATCCCCACCCAGTTGGTTCTGTCGCCCGATCAGAAGTTTCTTCTCGTCGACATATTGTTTGATTTTCGCCCGGCGGAAAATGCCGATGGATCGGCAAAGCTGGTTGTTGCCAACGCGCCCGACAAAGACGGGCTGGTCGTCTTCCCGATCGATTCGCGGGGCGCCTTGCGTGAACCGATCTTCAATGATGCGGGGGGAGCCGGCCCCTTCTACATCGGTTTCGTAAAAGGTCGACCGGGCACCTTCATCAACGGCTATGCGGTGTCCGACGGGATCGCGATCAGCCATATCGACGCGAAGGGGCACGTTACCAGTGGAGCAGCGGTCCAGATCAATACCGCTGCTGGCAAGCCCTCGGAGCTTTGCTGGCTGGCGATATCCGCCGACGGCAAGCGCGTTTATGCGACCAATTTCGGATATGGCAGCTTGACCAGCTTCGCGCTCGACGGGGCTACGCTGCGGATTCTCAAAGATCCTGCGAACGATCCAATCCCCGGCGATGGCACCTTCCGCGCCGTCAATGGCCTGGTCAGCAGTGGCCCAAGCGACAGCTGGTTGAGCCCCGACGACGCTTTTCTGTACCAGATATTTGGCAACGCCTCGACGCTGATTGCCTATCGTGTGGTCAAGAATGGCAGCTTGGCCGAAGTGTCGCGCCATCCAATTGCCTATAACAGCCCGCAGGGTTTAGCCGGCTTTTGATCGCCCTCGACAATGGCGGCCCAGGCTGGCGACTTTCTCCAACGGTCGCCGTCTGATCCATAACGGCGAATGCAGCGGAGCGACCAGCGACGAGCACAGAGATGCCGATGTCCTCGGTTGCGAACTCGGTCAGGTGTTCCGTGCGCGGCGATGTTACGTTCTGAAAACATCAAAAATGTGCTATCAACAGGTCAATAGCGAATCGCTGGCGATGTTGACTGTCTTTAGCAACTCCCCGATTGCTTGTGACCTTGGGGGTAGCTTGTGGCAACAGTACCCGACCGAACGGGCGACCAGCACGAGACAGCATCCGGTCGGCATAGCCCGGACCGGACAGAGGCGATTTATGCGAAGCAAACCATAGCCAAGGGCCTCGGCTCCCTGGGTGTGTCAGCGGCACTTTGGCAAACGGAAATCTTCGCGGGTTTCGATCACAATATCCCCGCCTGCCAGCATACCCATGCGATTTCGACCTGCCTTAACGGCGGGGGCGAGAGTAGCTCTTTCATCAATGGTCGTTTTCGTTATCGTCGGCAGATCGTTCCTGGCAGTACGGGCATTCTTCGGGCGGGAGACACGGCACGTGCCGTCACCCACGCCGGCTGGGGTCACTGTCTGCATCTCTATCTGCCAGACAGTCTGTTGCAACAAAGTGCGGAAGATGGCTTTGGGCAAAATGCTCAGGTCGAGCTGCTGCCAAGCGATCTCAGAGTCGATCCGGCCATCACCCAGTTGGGAAAGATTGTTGCGCAAGAAATTCGGATTCCGAGCTGCGGCAGCCGGATGATGCTGGACAGCGTTTCTTTGGCCCTGGTCGTCCACGTGCTGCGGTCCTGGTCGAGCCTGTCAGCACCCACCGAACTGCATCGGTCAGGCCTTGCGCCCTGGCAGCAACAGCGCGCCATTGAGCAGCTTCAAAGTCGCTATCACGAGAATTTGTCGATCGACGATCTTGCAGCGGAGGCGCGGCTTTCCCCGTTTCATTTCATCCGCAGTTTCAAGGCGTCCGTTGGTGTTCCGCCGCATCAATATCTGACGCAGATAAGGATGGAACGCGCCCGTGTACTGCTGGAGACTACCGATTTGGCCATCACGGATGTTGCCTTCGAAACTGGTTACCAATCTCCAGCCCATTTTGCGCGGCTCTTTCGCCGACATTACGGGATGACGCCGACAGCCTATCGGCGCGAACGGAACAGGTGATTGGGTCGCGCAACGTGATCCCCATCATTCGGCAAGCGACCGCCAGGGTACGACAGGTATTGCCGTGCAAGAAAGCGGGTAGGCCGAAGGGAGGGTTCAACCCCGCGCCGTTCCTGTTCGAGTTGGGCGCCGAACACCGCCAGTGTGCTATGGGCCAAGCGAGAAGTGGGATAGCTTGTGTCAACAGTGTCTGATCCGACCGGCAGTCTGCCCGGGACTGAAACCGGTCCGCTCAACGCAGATCGGATAGAGCTTTCCTACAGCCAAACGCCCATAGCCAAGGGTTTTGGCTCATTGGGCATGTCGGCTGCACTTTGGCAATCTGATGTTTTCGCCAATAGCGAAGCGTCACGCCCTGCCTGCCCGCACACGCACATGATCGAGACTTGCCTTTTCGGCGGGGGCGAGAGCAGCCTCTTTATCGATGGCCGCCACGTCTTCCATCGGCGCATTGCTCCGGGCAGCACGGCCCTGGTGCGAGCAGGAGAAGCGCCGCGTTCCGTCACCTACTCTGCCTGTGGTCAGTGCATGCATCTCTATCTTCCCGACAAATTGTTGCAGCAGAGCGCGACGGAGGAATTCAATTGTCCCGGGTCGGTCGAATTGCAGCAGCGCGGTCTCCAGGACGATCCAATGATCGCCCGGATGGGCCGACTGGTTGCTCAGGAAATCCAGGCTCCGAGCGGCGGCAGCCAGATGATGCTGGACAGCGTTTCGCTGGCCCTGACCGTAAGAATGCTTCGGACATGGTCGAGATTAACAGAATGCTCCGATCTTCTCACCTCAGGTCTTGCTCCCTGGCAGCAAAAACGTACAATTGAAGTGCTCCAAAGTCGCTACGCAGATGATTTGTCGATCGCCGATCTTGCGGCGGAAGCGCGACTTTCGCCCTTTCATTTCATCCGCAGTTTCAAGCGCTCCGTTGGTGTTCCGCCGCACCAATATCTGACGAAGATTAGGTTGGAGCGAGCCTGTGTGCTGCTGGAAACGACCAATTTGGCCATCACGGATGTTGCCTTCGAAACAGGTTATCAATCTCCAGCCCATTTTGCGCGGCTCTTTCGCCGACACTACGGGCTCACCCCGACAGCCTATCGACGCAAAGCCCGCACCTGACAGGAGTCAGCTGACTGCAACCCCGCCTGCATATGAGCGAGCGCCGGATCGCGCCAGAGCGGCGCGCAGTGCAGGATTGTCGAGGCTGAGTGACTGCTTGACTGTCAAATGCCAGAGGTGGGATGCGTTGTGCTCGGTTTCGTGGCTACCGAGACAAGGTGTTTTATAGAAGCGCAGTGCATGGATGCACCGGGCGGTTGAGGCGCCCGCAGGCGCCGACCGCGCGACCTGACCCATGATGGTGGCGCGATCGGTGATCGCCGACAAGGTCGCTGCTGGCCAGTTCATCACCGCGGCGCACGAAGTGCCTCGCATCTGGACCGCTGCGGGGGGCTGGATGTCGCTGCAATGATCTGACGACGGACAGCAGCGACGGAATTGTCCCGCGCATCGGTGACAGATTACGCAAGATAGCGGTTCGGCCAGGGGGTCATCAGAGAGCTATGGCGTAATCGTAGTGATCATCACTATCGTCCGTGGCCCGCCACCTACCTTTATAACTCATTGGTTTAAACAGCTTTTATGTTCACTTCGGGATTGAACCGACCGGTCGGATCCGTCCCACCGATCGTCTTCGCAAATGGGTTCGGCACGGCGTCGATCGCTGTAATTTTATCGCCGATGCTCACCCCGAACACCTGCTCGACATTCGAGGCTGGATCGGCGCCGACAAGCAGCACGCGGCGTCCGGCTTTAGCGAGCTCGATCAGGATTGCGGTTGCGCAGGCCGGCCGATGACGACTTCGCCATCTTCCTTGGCGAACGCGCCAATGTCGGGATTGGGAAGGATATCGAGCACGGTTTCCGAGGGGCGGCACAGCCGCGCGCCCTTCGGCGTTACGACGATTGGACGATTGATGAGGATCGGGTGTTCGAGCATGAAGCCGATCAATTCCTCTTCCGTCCACTTTGGATCGCCAAGGCCGAGCGCGTCATAGGGCGCGCCCTTCTGGCGCAGCAGTTCGCGGGCTGAAATGCCCATCAGTTTGAGCAACTCGACCAGTCGCTCGCGCGTTGGCGGGTCTTTCAGATATTCGATGACGACCGGCTCTTCGCCGCTTTGGCGGATCATCGCCAGCGTATTGCGCGACGTGCCACAGTCGGGATTGTGATAGATGGTGATGGTCATCGCTCAGGTCTCCGCGTTGTGGCCGCGTCTTGCGCGCCTTCAACTTCGCCGATTTCACGCAAACGATCGATGAGCGCCCTTCTTGCATGGCGGTGTCGCTGCTGCAGAGAGCAAAGCCCTCAACTTGCGCTGCGTCAGGTCGAAGCATATTCCATCGATTTGAATGTGAGATGCCGCACCCCTTCGGGCGCCTCGGCAATTTTTCGAATCGCGCCCCACGTCTGCTTGAAGTTCGGCATGAGGAGCTCATTCACGCCGGGCGACACCACGTTACCCTGCACGCCGCTGGGATAGCCGAACAGCATGAATGTTTGCTTGCGCTTGGCGGTGGGAGTCGGATAGGCGATCGCCTGGGTCGAGCCGTTATCATTATAGACTTCGACGAGATCGCCGGCTTCGAGCTTCAACTCCGCCATGTCCTGCGGATTCATTTCGATGAAAGGGTAAGGCCAACGATCCATGACAAAGTCATTCTGCTGATCGAGATAGGCGCTCTGCCAGATGTGATTCGTGCGGCCGCTATTGACGAGGAAAGGCCATTTCTTACGCTCGGCCCGCTTGTCCGCGAGCTGCAAGCCGCGCCATTTGGTTGGCATAAAGGCGGCCTTGCCATCCTCGGTGTCGAATTTGCCGTCTTCGTAAAGGCGCTTCGACCCGATGATCGCGCCGTTCTCGAAAGCGACGGCGGGCTCTTGGAAGCCATTCGTGCCCATCGCGCGCAGCCGCTCATAGGTGACGAACCGTCCGCCCCTCTTATGCTGATGGTAACCGTCCAGGAAGGCGTCTTCCTCGCTCTTCCAGTCGAAGCCCTTGAATCGGTCAGCGTCGCTATTCTTGCCCTGTTCGCGCAGTACGCGCTCCATTTGCCTGGCGATGCGCGCGGCGATCAGGCAGTCCGGCAGGGCCTGGCCGGGCGGGTCCATGTAGCGCTCGGTGAGCCGCATACGCCGCTCGCCGTTCATCGAAGTGAGATTCATCTCGCCAGACGTCGCCGCAGGCAGCCAGACGTGACAGGCTTGACCGATTTGGCCTGGCACGATGTCGACGTCGACGGCGAAGAGCCCGCCCTTCCTGATCGCCGCCATGATCGCCTTCACCATGCGCGCGCGATCACCGTAAGGCGCGGACATCATCGCATCCTTCACGATGTCCGTGCGTTTCTTGTAAGCCTGTTTGAACTTGAACGCGTTCAGCGTCGTCTTATAGTGATCGCAGCCCCAGATGTGATGCACGCCGCCCTTGCCTGCGATGAGAAGCTTGTCGACGTAGCGGGCCGGCCGCGGCCCGGGGTAATCGGGCCGCACATAGCCTTCCTGATGGCCGCCCATGCGCACGCAGCCGCCGCCCGGCCGGCCAATGTTTCCCGTCGCGAGCGCAAGATTCACGAGCGCGCCGTTGGCGCGGTAGTTGTCGTTGCCGAAGATCAAGCCTTTCTCATAGGCGAACATCGCACGGCGTCGCGCGCCGCCCGCCTTAGGTTCGGCGATCCATGCCGCCGACCGGCGAATCTGGTCCACCGTCAGCCCTGTGATGTGCGCGGCTTCCTCGAGGCTCATCTTGTTGGCGGCGAGCGCCGCGTCGAAATTCTTGGTCGAGGCGGCGATGAACGCCTGATCGATCCAACCATTCTCGGCAATGTAGGTAATCCAGGCGTTGAGCAGCGCGAGGTCGGTTCCCGAGTTGATCGCGAGATGCATCACGCGGTCCTTGCCCGCCTCAACCTCGCAGGCGTTCACCGTCACGGTTCGCCGCGGATCGACAATGATGATGCGCGCAGGATCGTCTGGCGCCGATCCGAATTCGGCTTTCTTTTTTCCCACGGTCGCGCCGCGCAGGTTGGGAAGCCAATGATTGAGAAAATAATTGGTCTGCGTTTCGAGCGCGTTCGTGCCGATGGCGACGATCGTGTCCGCGAGCTCCGCGTCCTCATAACAATTATTGAGCTCATCCACGCCCATGTCGCGGCTCGCATGGACTTCGGAATTGTAGGCAGGGCGATTGTGAATGCGAATATTCTTGACCTTCAGCGCGCCAAAATACAGCTTGCCGGTGCCCCAGGTGTTCTCATAGCCGCCGCCGGCGCCGCCGTGATCGTAAGCCGAGACGAACAGGCCGTCCTCGCCCATTTCGTTGATGACGGCCACGGTAACGCGGGCGACGAGATCGAGCGCATCGTCCCAGCTCGTCGGCTGCATCTGACCGTAGCGCCAAACCATCGGGTCGGTCAGACGCTGCAATTGCGTGTTGCGCGTGCGAGAATAGCTCATCTCGGCGATACGCGCGCCGCGTATCGAGGCCAAACCGGAATTGACGACGCAATCCTCGTCGGGCTTGATGACGAGGTGAACGTCTTCGCCATTCTGGCGCACGATATTGTACATCGATGGCGCGTACCACGCCGTGGCCTCGGCCGGCTGCTGCTTCGAGAGATCCACGCCGAACTTGTTCTTGTCGGGCGCGGCGCCGCCTTGCTTGTTGATCGGCCATGTGTAGGCCTTGTACCCGCATCCGACGATGCAATAGTGGCAGACGACGTTAAACGCCTTTGCATCCCTTGGAACGATGGGAAGTCGATCGATCTGACGCTTGTAAGCCATCGCTTCGCCTCTCAAAGCACGTTGGACAGCCGGCCATAGAGAAGCTCATCGACGCCTTCCGCATAGATGTCGCCCTTGGCGTCAATGCGCAGGACGTATTGCGGCAGATTTTGAGCGCCGTGCCCCCAGATTTGCAGACCGCCGGCCTCGCAGTCGAAACGCGAAAAATGGGCCGGGCAGTTGAAGGTGCGATCGTCGCCGCTGTAGCTGAGCGGAAACCCCCTGTGCGGGCAGATCGTAGAGAAGCCCACGATATCGGCGTCGGGACCGACGCCATTTGCTGCGGGCCTGCCGAGTTTGACCAGAACGCCCGGCGCGTCGTCGTCCGGATAAGCTACGCTCAACGGCTCATTGACCTTTAGATCGCGAATATTCGCAAGCCGGTTGGAGGGGTATTCCACTCGAGCCTGCGGCTGGGCCGCTCTGGCGGCGCCCGCGGAAGGGGCCGTCGCGGCGGCGCCCGCGAGCGCGATGCTTTCAAGAAACCTGCGGCGACCGACGCCGGATGATGTGCTCTGTCTCTTCATGGGCTTTTCGTTGGTGTAGACCGCGACAGATCATTTTGTGCGCGCCGCGTCAGACGGCGCGCTCATTGCCAGCCTATCAAGGCAGGATCCGCGAGCGGCCTGCAATCAACTTATGCGGCGATTCCGCTTGGACAGTAGCGCCCCCGCGTCATAGAGAGCTTGAAACCGGCATGTTGCGCCCGGACGACAAGAAATCCGCAATTACAATCATAGCAGATGGTTGTGAGACAAACCTGGACGAGCCTGCAATCTATGGCGGCAGATGCCCCTCCGCCAGATCTGCGCCAGAGCGCCCCATTCCGTTTCACGCTTCCGGCGGAGCGATCAGCCTTGCCGCAGCTTGCAAATTGGCGTCATGATCCTTACTCTTACATGTAAGAGTAAGGAGACGACGCGTGCGCATCACATCGAAGGGGCAGGTGACCATCCCGGCCGACATCCGCGAACGGGCGGGCTTGTTGCCCCATACCGAGGTCGAATTCCAATTCGATGGAAAGGTCGTGCGCATCCTTCGCGCTAAAACTGGCGCCAAGGAGGGGCGCGGCGCGCGTCTCGTCGCACATCTGCGCGGTCGTGGCGATGTCGCGATGAGCACGGACGCTATAATGGCTCTGACCCGCGACGACTGAATGACCGCCGTATTGGTTGACGCCAACGTCCTTCTCGACGTCATGACTGAAGACGCGCGCTGGCTTGGGTGGTCAGCGGAAGCTCTCGAGCGCGCCGCGGATCGATATCGCCTTGTCGTCAATCCGGTGATTTATGCCGAGATATCGATTCGATATTCTCGCATCGAGGATCTCGACGCCGCGCTCCCGAAGGCCATGTTTGATCGCGAGGCCATCCCCTACGAAGCCGCTTTTCTTGCCGGCAAGGCGTTCTTCGCCTATCGGCGACGCGGCGGGACAAAAAGTTCGCCGCTTCCGGACTTTTTCATAGGCGCTCATGCGGCTGTCGCGGGATACTCGCTGATGACGAGGGATGCCGCGCGTTACCGGAGCTATTTTCCTAAGCTCTCCCTGATCGCGCCAAGCGGAACTTCGACGTAGCGATAGGCTCTGGCGCGGACACAATGCGCATTATCGTAGGGCGGGCCGGATGGGCCGCGGCCGCGCGCGGCCCCGACGCTTACTGGGAAAGGATCGCGCTCAAGCGGGAGAAGGCCTTCGAGCTGTAGTTGCCGAAGGGGAGGCTTTCGAAAAAGGCTTCCGTCGCCTGCGGATTCTGACCCCAGACGATCAGCAAGCCCGCGACGGCCAAAAGCAGCAGCGAAAGCAACGCCGACGAGAGGCCGGCGAGAACCCCGACCGCCAAAATGATTCCAAGCTTGGTCCTGATGCTGATCGCCATCGTTGATTCTCCTGGTCGCGCGTCAAACTGCATTCGCTTACATCAACATGGTTAATGAAAAGTTATCGTCCGCCGGTGCGTGGCGTTCGATGAGCCGCCAGCCGCCGCAAATCGCCGCCTTGGCCATAGCCAGAGAATGGGTCGACGAGCCTCGCCGCCCGAAGGCGGGACGCAACATTTCGCTGAATTTTGAGCTTACGCGGACTTCCGTCTTCAGCCGGAGTAATAGCCGACGATCGCCGCGCCGATGAAAAAGCCGATCGCCCCCAAAATCACCAGTTTCGTCAACCCTGCCGGCATGTTCTCTCTCCGATCGGCGCCGCTCGCTTCAAACTAGTGATCCGGCCCCCAAGGTCAAGAAGCGGCGACGGCAGCCAGCGCAAGCGCAAAAAAGCAAACCGCAGGCCGATACGCCTGCGGTTTGTAAAGCTGACGCCCCTCGCTCAGTAGTTATAGAAGGCGACGCAGACGCGGTTGCCGTTATAGTCCCAGCCCCATTTCGCGCAGCGCCGCGGCGGAGCGGTCGCCGCGCCGACGATGGCGCCGCTCGCCGCGCCGATCGCCGCGCCGGCGAGCGTGCCGCCCGCGCGTCCGCCGGACGCCAGCGCGCCGATGCCCGCGCCGCCGAGTCCGCCGATCACGGCGCCGCCTGCCGCGCGTTCGCCGGGAGTGTTGCACGCCGCAAGCGGCGCGGCCGCGATAAGGGCGGTCGTCAGCAGCAGAACTTTCTTCATGCGTTTCTCCTTGCACGGGCGGCGCTGGATCATTCAGATCCAGGCGAGGCGGCGCTTGACCAGGAGGCTCATAGGCGCGCGCGAATGCTGTACGACGCCGCGGCCGACGGCCGCTTGGGTAAGCCGCCAGCCGCATTGGCGTCGCGCGAAGCTTACTGAAAGCCGTTTGCGAAGGCTGTCGCAAAAATACAACAGCCCGCGGCCTTCGTGCGGCCGCGGCTCAGAAAAAGTCCAAAATTCGACCGGTTTTCGCCATCGATGGCGCGCTCGGCGCGCTCGGCGTCCTCTTGGGATCGGACCGCAAATTTGCTAGCAGCCGTTATCGCTTAATTTTAAGGAACATCGCCTCATGGATGCAGCCGCTCGCGCCGAGGAGTTTCGCCGCCGTCTCGACGCCGCCGCCGAGGCCACCGAAGCCGCGCTCGATGCGTTGCTCGCGCCGGCGCCGCTGCCGGGCGAGATCGTCCGTCCGGCGCGGCTTCTCGACGCGATGCGCTATTCGTCGCTGGGCGGCGGCAAGCGCCTGCGGCCCTTTCTCGTCATCGAATCGGCGCGGCTCTTCGGCGTCGTCGGCGAAGCGGCGTTGCGGACCGCCTGCGCGCTCGAAATGATTCATTGCTATTCTCTCGTCCATGACGATCTGCCGGCGATGGACGATGACGATCTGCGCCGCGGCCGTCCGACGACTCACAAGGCTTTCGATGAAGCGACCGCGATCCTCGCGGGCGACGGACTTTTGACCTATGCTTTCGACGTCGTCGCCGATGCGCGGACGCATCCAGACGCCGGCGTGCGCGCCGCGCTCGTTCTGGCGCTGGCGCGCGCGGCGGGACTTGGCGGCATGGTCGGCGGACAGGCGCTCGATCTTGCCGCCGAAACCGCGGCGACGCCGCTCTCTCTCGAGGAAACCTTGCGGATGCAGGCGATGAAGACCGGCGCTCTGTTGCGTTTCGCGGTCGACGCCGGCGCGATCCTTGGCGCCGCGTCAGAGCCGCAGGCGCGGGCGCTGACCCGCTATGGCGAAGCGCTCGGCGCCGCGTTCCAAATCGCCGACGACATTCTCGACGCGGAAGGCGACAGCGCTGCGCTCGGCAAGCGCGCCGGCAAGGACGCCGAACGCGGCAAGGCGACTCTCGTCGGACTTCTCGGCCTCGACGCCGCGCGCGCCAGACGCGACTCGCTTGTCGCGGACGCGACGGCGGCGCTGCGCGAAACCGGACTTGGCGAGCGGACCGACATCCTCGCCGAGGCCGCCCGTTTCGTCGCGTCGCGGCGCAATTGAGGGATCGCGCTCTTGCGCCGACCAGGACTGTCCAATATTCCGCGGCGCGCCTCGGCGCTCCTGGCGCCCTATCGAATTGTCGGCGCGCGACCGCAGCTTTTTTTCAGTATCGCTTTCGGCGTCACCGTCGGATTTTTGCTGCCGCAGGCGATGCAGCCGATCGCGCGCTGGCTCGTCGCATGGAACGCCCTCGCTCTTTGCTATTTCGTGCTTGTCTACATGCTCATCGCCGCCGCCACGCATGACACGATCCGCGAACGCGCGCAGCGTCTCGACGAGGGCCGCTTCGTCATGCTGCTGCTGACGACGGCGATCGCAACGGCGTCCTTCGGCGCGGTGGTGATCGAGCTTGGTTCGGTGAAGTCGATGGAAGGCTTCGAAAAGAACGCGGCCGTCGCCCTTACGATCGTCACGGTGCTGAATTCCTGGCTGTTCCTGCACCTGACCTTCGCCTTCCACTATGCGCATGAATATTATTTCGAGGAAGAGAGCGACTCGCAGGAGCCGCCGGCGGCGCGAGGCGGACTGCATTTTCCCAACACCAGCATGCCGCGATACATCGACTTCCTCTATTTTTCATATGTGATCGGCGTCGCTTTTCAGACCGCGGACGTTGAGACCTGCTCGTCGCCGATGAGACTGCTGGTGGCGACGCATGGCATCGTCGCCTTTTTCTACAACACCACCATCCTCGCGCTCATGGTGAATGTCGCCAGCCAGTTGGTGTGAGGCACAGATGCGCGCCGAAGCCGCAGGAATCGACCTCAAAAGTGAAACGGCCCGGCTGCGCGCGATATTGATCGGCTCGATCGGCAATCTCGTCGAATGGTACGACTTTTACGTCTATTCGGCCTTTTCGCTCTATTTCGCCGACTCGTTCTTTCCCGGCGACGACGCCCTCGCGCAGATGATGTCGGCCTCCGGCGTCTTCGCGCTCGGCTTCCTCATGCGGCCGATCGGCGCCTATATTTTCGGCCGCATCGGCGACGGTCGCGGGCGGCGCCTCGCGCTGATGCTCTCGGTCCTGCTGATGTGCCTTGGCTCGCTCTTGATCGCGCTCGCGCCGACCTATGCGATGATCGGCGTCGGCGCGCCGGCGACGCTGCTCTTTGCGCGCCTCGTTCAAGGCGTCAGTCTCGGCGGCGAATATGGGTCGAGCGCGACTTATCTCGCCGAGATGGCGCATCCCGAGCGGCGCGGCTTCTATTCGAGCTTCCAATATGTGACGATGATCGCCGGACAACTGCTCGCGCTTTGCGTGCTGCTGGTTCTGCAAGATCTCGCGCTCGATGCGCAGGCGCTGCGCGCCTGGGGCTGGCGCGTTCCATTCGCCTTTGGCGCGCTGCTCGCCGTCGTCGCGCTTGTCATGCGCCGCGATCTTGCCGAGACGCCAGCCTTCGAGGCGTCGCGCGCCGAAGCGCGGCGCGGTTCGCTCGCCGCGCTTCTCGCGCATAAGCGCGAAACGGCGACGGTCGTCGGACTGACGCTCGGCGGCACGATCGCCTTCTATGTCTATACGACCTACATGCAGAAGTTTCTCAAACTGTCGGCGGGGTTGAGCGATCGGCAGACGACTTGGATCGCGGCCGGCTCGCTGCTGTTCGCGCTCTGCCTTCAGCCGCTTTATGGCGCTTTGTCGGACCGCGTCGGCCGCCGCCCGATGCTAATCGCCTTCGGCCTGCTGGGCACGATTTTCACGGTCCCACTGCTGACCGCCATTCAAAACGCGCGCGACGCGTGGATCGCCTTCGCGCTCATCTGCTGCGCCTGGCTGATTGTCGCGCTTTACACCTCGATCAACGCCGTGGTGAAGGCGGAGCTTTTTCCCGCCGCCGTCCGCGTCACCGGCGTCGCGCTGCCTTATGCGGCGACCGTGTCGGTCTTCGGCGGCTCAGCGGAATATGTGGCGCTCTGGTTCAAGGCGCATGGCCATGAGCGCTGGTTCTTCTATTATGCGAGCGCCGCGATTTTCATCTCGCTGGTTGTTTACGCGACGATGCCGGACACGAAGAAGACTTCGCGCATCGCGCGGGAAGAACTCTCATGCGACGGGAGCGCGGAATAGCGTCGGCGACGCTTCCCGCGCATGAGGCGATTACCGGATCGCGTCGTCGCCGCGCGCCGTCGCGCCGCCGGATGAGGGACCGGCGCGCGCGAGTTCGACCTGCGGCGGTCGGGTCCCCTTGTCGTCGAACTTGGCGCGGTAGACGACGAAATTCTCCATCACCCGCTGCACGTAATTGCGCGTTTCGGTGATCGGAATCCGCTCGACCCAGTCGATCGGATCGACATGGGGCTTGCGCGGATCGCCATAGGCGTCGATCCATTGTTTCACCCGTCCGCCGCCGGCGTTGTAGGCGGCGAAGGTGAGGAGATAGGCGCCGCGATATTCTCCGAGCAGAATGCCGAGATGCGCCGCGCCGAGCTGCGCGTTGAAAGGCGGATCCTTGAGCATCCGCGAAATGTCGAAGCTCACCCCGCGCATGGAGGCGGTGTGCCGCGCCGTGGAGGCGATCATCTGCATCAGGCCCATGGCGCCGGCGGACGACACCGCCTTCGGATCGAAGGCGCTTTCCTGACGCGCGACGGCGAAGACGACCGAGCGCGACGCCGAGCCGGGAAGGGCGTTGAAATCGGGAACGCCATAGCCCGGGAAGGCGACGTCGTCGAGCGCGATTCCCCGATAGGACGCGGCCTTGCCGTAGATGAGCGAGAGTTTGGCGTCGCCCTGGCGCGCGATGACCTCGCCGAGCGCCGCGACCTGCGCCTCCTCCCGCAAATATCTGGCGCTGTCGAGCGAAAGCGGCGCGGCGATCTCCTTCTCACCTACGGCGAACAGCAGCTCCGCGACTCGGACCGCTTCGTCCCGTTTGTCGCCGGATGCGGCCTGCGGCGGCGGCCGCAGCGGGCGGTCGTCGGCGCCGAGCCTGGCGCTCGCCAACTGCCCGTAGAAGGTGGTCGAATGCGTCGCCGCCTGCCGGTAGAAATTTTGCGCTCTCGAGTCGTTCTCGGCCTCAGCCGTTCGACCCAGCCAATATAAGGCGCGAGATTTCTGCAGCGGCGTTTCGGCGATCTGGGCAAGCGTCTTGAAATGCCGCTCGGCTTTGATCGGATCGCCAAGGAATCGCAGGGCGATCCAGCCGGCGTTGAATTCCGCGTCGACCTTGTTGCTGGTCTTTACCGCCGCATGTTGCGCGCAGAGGGCATAAGCGGTTTCCGGGTCGCCCTGATCGAGCAGCTTGCGCGCGACGATCCGCCGCTCTTCCCACCACAGGTCGCCGTCGACGACCTGTTCGAGCGCGCGCGGCGCCTTGCGCAGCAGAGCGCCCGCTTCGGCGAATTTGCTGGCGGTCCGCAGCTTGTGCACGCGCCCGTAAAGCAGCCCCGGATCGCCTTGCACGGACGGCGGCAAAGACGCCGCCAATTTGTCGGCGCCGGAAATGCGCGCGCGGGCGAGCAGCACGACGTCCTTGCCGGCGAGTTCGGCGCTGCGCAGGGCGAGCGAATTCTTCCCGGCATAGAGCAGACGATCGGCGCGGAATTTGTGGTCGGCCGGCGTCAGAAGCTCGCCGAGCTCCTTGTTGAAAATCGTGTCGAATCCCTGTCCGATATCCTCGTTGCGCCAGGCGTCGCGCGCCAGAGCCGCCGCGGTTTCGAAATCGCCTTCGCGCGCGCTGGCCCGCGCCAGCGCATATTTCCCATAGGCGGTGAGCGGCTTTGTCCCGGCGAACCAAGCCAGCACGATGTGATCGGGCTGATGCTCAGTGATGAGCGCCTGCTCGCCGCGACGGCGCAGCCAATCCGCGGCGGGCCAATTCGGATGGGCCGCCAGGAAGGCGGCGATTCGCCTGAAACCGGCGTTGTGCGGGTGGAGCCGCAGGCCGACCCATTGGGCGGCGGCGGCGGCGAGCGGCGCCTGCGCGCGCGACGCAGCTTCGTCGCCATGCGCGAAATCGCCGGACTTATACGCGGCGACCGCCTGGATGAACGCGTCCGCATCCGTCCCCAGCAGAGACGCGGCGGACTCGGCGGGCGTCTTGGCGCCATCGAGCCAGCGCATCGCCGGGGCGTTCGCCACGACCGCCGGCAGCGCGCCGTCCTCTTCGGCGCTGAACAGCGAGTTCTCGACAGGATGCGCCGCCTCGTCGTCAGCGTGGCCGCGCGCGACGAATTCGCGGACGGCCTCCTGCAGGGAGCCGACCCGCGAGCGCCATGCGCCGAGACTCAAGGGGATCGAGGGCGTTTGCCGCCAAGCCGCGCGCCGCGCCTCGCCGTCGCCGAGACGGTCAAAACCGGTAAAGGCGGGCGCGGCGATAGCAAGGGCTGCGACGCCGACCGTGAGTTTGAACCGCGTCGCGACGTGTCGAGGCAACATCATCACCGGTTTCCCTACTGGCGTGAGAAAGCTGCACTCATTTGGTTTACGAAGCATCAACCTCACGCGTCGGCTGCAATTTCGAGCGCGCCCCTTCGACTGTGGCGCAGGGCTTTCCTCAGCGCAGCCCAGCGGCTATGAAGGGCGACTCAATCTTAGCGACGCGATTACGGCGGCTCTGGGGCGTAGGGAAGGCTTTGATTCAATGAGCGGAAAGCCGATTTTTCATGGGTCGATGACGGCCCTGGTGACGCCGTTTTCCCATGGAGAAGTCGACTATGACGCCCTTCGCGCGCTGATCGATTGGCAGATCGAAAACGGCACGCACGGCCTTGTGCCGGTCGGCACGACGGGCGAAAGCCCGACTCTCAGCCATGAGGAACATGGACGCGTCATCACCGAAACGATTCGCGCCGCGCGCGGCCGCGCGCCGGTGATCGCCGGCGCGGGCTCGAACAATACGCGCGAGGCGATCGCCATCGCCGGCCATGCCGAGCGCGCCGGCGCCGACGGGCTGCTGATCGTGACGCCTTACTACAACAAGCCTAATCAGGAAGGGCTCTATCTGCATTTCAAGGCGATCAACGACGCCGTTTCGATCCCAATCATCATCTATAATATTCCGCCGCGCTCGGTCATCGACATGAGCGTCGAGACCATGAAGCGCTGCGCGGAGCTGAAGAACGTCGTCGGCGTGAAGGACGCCACCGGAAATATCGGCCGGATTTCGCTTCAGCGCGCGGCGATGGGGCCGGAGTTCATTCAGCTTTCCGGCGACGATCTCACCGCGCTGGCCTGTATGGCGGCGGGCGCGCATGGCTGCATCTCGGTCGTCGCCAATATCGCGCCGCGGCTGTGCGCCGATCTGCAGAACGCCTGTCTTTCCGGCGACTTCGCCAAGGCGCTGGAGATTCAGGACAGGCTGACGCCGCTGCATGTCGCGACCTTTCTTGAAGCGGGCGTTACGGGCGCCAAATACGGCCTGTCGCTTCTCGGCAAGGTCGAGGAAGAGGTGCGCCTTCCGCTTGTGCCGTGCGCGCAAGCCACCAAGGACCGCATTCGCGCGGCGATGGTTCACGCCGGCGCGCTTGCCGCGTAAAGTTACAGATCGGCGTTTCCTGCGTTATTCGCTGAGACGCTTCGGGGAGAGTCAGTGGCCGCAAAGCCGGAGCCGAATTTCAAGACCGTCGCCGACAACCGCAAGGCGCGCTACAACTACGAAATCGGCGAGACATTCGAAGCCGGGCTGGCGCTGACAGGCACCGAGGTGAAGTCGCTGCGCACCGGCAAGGCGACGATCGCGGAGAGCTACGCCCATGTCGATCGGCAGGGCGAGGCGTGGCTGGTCAACGCCAACATCCCCGAATATCTCTCCGGCAACCGGTTCAACCATCCGCCGAAACGGCCGCGCAAGCTGCTGCTCAAGTCGCGCGAACTCGCCAAGCTGTCACAGGCCGTCGAGCGCGAAGGCATGACGATCGTGCCGCTCAAACTCTATTTCAACGCCAAGGGTCGGGCGAAGCTCCAACTTGCCTTAGGGAAAGGCAAGAAGCTGCACGATAAGCGCGAAGTCGAAAAGAAGCGCGACTGGAGCCGCGAAAAGGGCCGCCTTTTGCGCGCGCGCGGATGAAGGCGCTCGAAAAATTTCGGCCTCCCGAATTCGAGAGGCCGAACCGTTGCATTTCGATTAAAGCGCGCAGCGTTACTCGCCTTCGTCCTCGGCGTGCGCCGCCTGCGGCGCCGGACGCGGGCGCTCTTGATAGCGCTGCATGCGCTCGGCGCGCTCGCCCGGATCGCGGCCGATCTTGCCGACAAGATGGATGAGGTCGACGAATTCGTCGGCCTGACGGCGCAATTCGTCGGCGATCATCGGCGGCTGAGTGGTGATCGTCGAGATCACCGACACGCGCACCCCCTTGCGCTGCACCGCTTCGACCAGCGAGCGGAAGTCGCCGTCGCCCGAGAACAGAACCATGTGGTCGATATGCTCGGCCATCTCCATGGCGTCGACCGCAAGTTCGATATCCATATTGCCTTTGACTTTGCGACGGCCGAGCGAATCGACGAATTCCTTCGTCGGCTTGGTGACGACCGCGTAGCCATTATAGTCCAGCCAGTCGATCAGCGGGCGGATCGAGGAATATTCCTGATCCTCGATCAACGCCGTGTAATAGAAGGCGCGGATCAGACGGCCCTTGCCCTGAAACTCGCGGAGCAGCCGTTTGTAATCAATATCGAATCCGAGCGATTTCGCGGTCGCATACAGGTTTGCGCCGTCAATGAATAACGCAATTCGTTCGATATCTGCCATATTCGTCTCGCGGTCGGGTTAGTGTTCATGCGGCGGGCTTCGAATTATGCCGTCGACCCGCAACTTCAGCGTTTAGCTCGATCGTCTCAATGGCCGGCTCCAAAACCTTCCCCGGCGATTGCGCAGATTCTGCTGCATCCGCCGGGCCGTTCAGCAACCATCTTGAAAAAGCGCCGCGCGCGTCTCTGTCGAATACATCGCCTTTCAATGTCACAGCGTCAAGAGGAACTGCGTCAATTTACGGGCGGATCATCGGAGATTTCATGGAATGAATCCGAAAAGCAGCGTTTAAGCAGAGGGATGACGCGTCTAGGCTGAAGAGATTATTGCCTAATTTTCATAATTGGCGTATCAGCGCAACTCCGGAAATGAATGGAGCTTGACAGCAGATGGCGCGCGTTACTGTCGAAGATTGCATCGACAAGATCGAAAACCGCTTCGACCTCGTTCTTCTCGCGGCGCATCGGGCGCGGAACATTTCGTCGGGTCAGCCAATCCTGGTCGATCGCGATCGCGACAAAAACCCGGTCGTCGCCCTTCGCGAAATCGCCGAAGAGGCGCTCGCGCCGGAAGATCTTTCCGAGGATTTCATCCACTCGCTGCAGCGTCACGTCGAAGTCGACGAACCGGAAGCCGAGACGGCGCCTGCCTTGACGCCGGCGGTCGGCGTCGACCTCGAAGGCGAGCAGCAGTTCGACCGGATGACCGAGGAAGACCTTCTGCGCGGTCTCGAAGGTCTTGTGCCGCCGGCCGAGGTCGAAGACGAAGCGGAGTAGATTCCGACCGCTTGACGACGGCCGGGCGCCGTTGCGCCCGGCGAGTCCAGCCCAGTCTTTTTTGGAAGTCGGGCGAAGCCTTTTATTCGCGCATCGTGGCCGTTGGTCACGGCGGCCCGGCTGCGCTATCCTCGGCGCGCTACATCCGCAGCTCCGGCGCCGCTCGCTCGCTCCATGCATTAAATTTGCGTAAGGAAGGGCGGGCGGGCCGGCGCGCAACCTGTTTTTGGCGCCACGCGCATGATGCGTCAGTACGAACTTGTCGAACGCGTGCGGAAGTATAACCCGCGCGTCGACGAGGATCTGTTGAACCGGGCCTATGTCTACGCCATGAAGGCGCATGGGGCGCAGACCCGCGCCTCCGGCGATCCTTATTTCTCGCATCCGCTCGAAGTCGCCGCGATCCTGACCGATCTCAAACTCGACGACGCGACGATCGTCGCGGCGGTGCTGCACGATACGCTCGAAGACACCGACGCGACGCGCGAAGAGATCGACCGGCTGTTCGGCGAACAGATCGGCAAGCTCGTCGAAGGGCTGACCAAGATCGAGAAGCTCGATCTCGTCACCAAACAGGCGCGCCAGGGCGAAAATTTCCGCAAATTGCTGCTCGCCGTCGCCGAAGACGTGCGGGTGCTGCTCGTCAAGCTCGCCGACCGGCTGCACAATATGCGCACGCTGCATTTCGTGCCGCAGGAGAAGCGCGCCCGCATCGCCCAGGAAACGCTCGACATCTATGCGCCGCTCGCCGGCCGCATGGGCATGCAGCGCCTGCGCGAGGAACTCGAAGCCCTCGCCTTCCGCCATCTGATGCCGGAGGCGCATCAGACCATCGACCAGCGCCTGCACGATCTGCGCGCCAAGAACGGCCGCATCATCAGGCGCATCGAGGACGAGTTGACCAGGGAATTCGCGGCGCGCGGCATCACCGCGGCGGTCACCGGGCGCCAGAAGTCGCCTTATTCGGTGTGGCGCAAGATGGAGCGCAAATCGATTTCCTTCGAGCAGCTTTCCGACATTTTCGGCTTTCGCATCATCGTCGGAAGCGTCGAGGACTGCTATCGCGCGCTTGGCGTCGTGCACACGAAATGGCCAAATGTTCCCGGCCGCTTCAAAGATTATATTTCTACGCCGAAACAAAATGACTATCGCTCGATCCATACTACTGTGATCGGTCCCGGCCATCAGCGCGTCGAACTTCAGATCCGCACCGCCGAAATGCATGAAATCGCCCGCTTCGGCATCGCCGCCCATGCGCTTTATAAGGATGCGATCGGCGCGCAGGGCCGCGAGGAGCTGGCCAAGGAAAGCCGCGCCTTCCGCTGGCTGCAGGAAACCCTCGATCTCCTCGCCCATGGCGACAATCCCGAGGAATTCCTCGAACACACACGCCTCGAACTGTTTCAGGATCAGGTGTTCTGCTTTACGCCCAAGGGCGGCTTGATCGCACTGCCGCGCGGCGCGACGCCGATCGATTTCGCCTATGCGGTGCATACCAAGCTCGGCGATTCAGCGGTCGGCGCGAAAATCAACGGGCGCGTCGCGCCGGTGCTGTCGCAATTGAAGAATGGCGACGAGGTCGAGATCATCCGCGCCGAGGGCCATGTGCCGCCGGCCGCCTGGGAGGCGGCGGTCGCGACCGGCAAGGCGCGCGCCGCGATCCGGCGGGCGACGCGGGAGGCGGTTCGTCACCAATATGCGGGGCTCGGCCGGCAGATCGTCGAGCGCGCTTTCGAGCGCGCGGGCCGGGTCTGGAGCGATGACAAGCTCAAGGGGGCGCTGATGCGGCTGGCGCGCCCCTCGGTCGAAGACGCGCTCGCCGCCGTCGGCCGCGGCGAAATCTATTCGGGCGACGTGGTCAAGGCGGTCTATCCGGATTTCAGCGAAGAGCGCAAGGCGGCGCCGACGCCCATTCGTCCGGGCGAGCCGGGGTGGTTCGGCGTCAAGGCCAACGCCAATGTGGTGTTCAAGGCCCCCGGCGCGAAGGACGATGGCGGCGGCGCCATCCCCATCCGCGGGTTGCGCGGCGACGCGCCGGTCAGTTTCGCGCCGGACGGCGGCGCCGTGCCGGGCGACCGCATCGTCGGGATTTTCACGCCGGGCGAGGGGATCACCATCTATCCGATCCAGTCGCCCTCGCTCACCGCCTTCGACGATCAGCCCGAACGCTGGCTCGACGTGCGCTGGGATATCGAGGCGGGCTCCTCGGCGCTGTTTCCCGCGCGGCTCGTCGTCACCGCGATCAACGAGCCCGGTTCGCTCGGCGCGCTGGCGACGCTGATCGGCGAAACCGGCGCCAATATCGACAATATCAGCTTCAAGGCCCAGTCGCCGGATTTCCGCGAAATGACCTTCGATCTCGAAGTCGCGGATTTGAAACATCTGAACAGCATCGTCACGCGCCTGCGATCGAGCCCGCTGGTGAGCAAGGTGGAGCGGGTGATCGGGTGAGGGGCCAGCGAACGCGCATGGAAGCCACTTCCGTAATAGCGGGTTATACGAATCAAATGCCAGGCGGTTAGATCGTCGAAACGGCTCGGGGGAGCGACAGTCAAGCTCGCTCCTCAATCCATTGTTCAATTTCCTTTATTGCGCGCGGATCAAAACAGATGTCGCTATGACTATCCTTAACATCCTCATCAAGAGGTAATCGAACAACTTTTAGCAAAACGCGATTATCCGCTACGACGGGCTCTTCTTGTATGCTCGTTGAAACGAAGAGGTTTTCCCTCACAGAAAAAGTCGAAAGAAAAGATTTGTGATAAAATTTCTCAAGCTCATGCTTTAGAATGCGGGTTATATGGAACCCAAAAAAGATGGTTATCAAAGATAAATAAATGACAAACACAAATAGAACACATAACAGCGCATAAAGAGCGTAGATACCGGCACCGAATGCTGTTGATACATATATCACAACAACAGCAGCTAGAAGGCATAAGCCTATTGTTGTGAGATTGAGAAATCTTTCGTAAACAGATAAGGCGTCATTGCTGTCATTTTGCCGCTGGCGGCTCCGATCATGCGATCTGGCGAGTATATCTGATAATAGCAGAATCCAGTCCTTTCCCCGTTTTCGAAAAGATTTTGTTTTTAACATATCTTTCGACCGAGGTAGGTATCCATCGTCCGCATAAAAAATTGTTAAAATATCTGCTGGATATGAAGCGACTGAGTGTTGGAAATAGGTTGTCACGCTAAGTATTTCGGTTGACAAGAGTTCGGTTGCTCGCTCATGTATATTCCACCAAAAAAGTGTTGCGCCAAATAGCAGCCCGTGTATCAACACATAAACTAACGCGACGATCGGCATGGCGAGAGATGCTATAATGTAGCCAACCGTTAGCATGAGAATTAGCGTAAAAATTACATAAAGCATCCCGATTCTTTGGGATATTTTACTGCAGTCATACACAACAAACGGCGTTCCTAAAGTAACAATATGAATTCTGGGCAGGCCAGATATTTTAGCGGCCATGAGGGCTACGTTCCCCCCATGGCTATGACCAACTACGAAAATTTCTTTGTAATGATCATTGAGTCCCTTCAATAGCGCTGACAGTTCCAAGGCCGACTCATAGCGATGTCTTTGAGTATTAAGGCCGCTCCATTCAAATGTTTGAACGTTTCCACCCGGAGCTGCTTTCTTGAGGGCGCTGACTAACGCGAAACCATCCGAATACCACTTGTTGGTGTCGAAAGATTTTCCGACTGCGTCAGCGCCGAAAGGTAGATGGCGATAAGGCTTTGCCCCAGGAACAAGGACGAAACAAGTTTGGTTGGTGAAGGCGGGATTTCCCATAACGGACTCCTTGCCAAAGCCGATTAAATGGAATCGCGTGCGGCGTTCAACGCCTTGTATGTCAGATCAAGCGCGGAAAAAAATTGATGCAGGCTTTTCAAGAAAGGCTTCTTGCGTGCGCAAAAAATCAAGATTCTTGTACTAACCTTGCTGCATCGTTATTAAACATTTTGTCGTGCGGAAGACTGCGCAGAAGCGACTGCGTCGTCAATTGCCCTTCCTGCGCCCACTTGGCGCCCGCACCGCGCGCCCGCCACGAAAGCCATGGCACCAAACTCCTTCGCTTTCCTGTCAAAGTAATTCATACCAGGGCAGCTCGCAATGGGCGGCGACTCAAAGTTGGACTCATCGCGACTCGCGCCGCTCATTGAATGCGCCCAGTAAGGCGCGTGGATTAGAACGTGCGCGGTTTTTCGCTGGCGGGCAGCGTTACATTTTCGACAGCTTTTGCAGCTTCAGGAGCTCGAGAGCGAGCGTCGGGGCTTCTCCCGGCAGGCCCGTGAATCCGTGATGCAGATAGAAGGCTTCGGCGGCGGGCGAGATCGCATGGACGATAATGAGCCGCGCTGATGCCGCGGCCGGCCGCTATTTCAGCGGCAGATACACCTCAGTCAGATGGCGATGCTCGGGCGTGTCGTGATCGAGGTTCAGATAGTGGAAATAGACCGGGAAATCCCGCGGTTCCTCTCCCGATTCCGGCAGCCAGTCGCGATAGAGCGCATAAACCGTCTCGTCGATCCGGTCGCGCGAGCCGGCATGGACCGTCATGGCGCAGCGCCCGCCGGGGATCGTCTTGGCGACGACCCCCTGCGCATTTGCGGGAACCGGCGCCGGCGCCGAGCCGCAAATATCGAAGCGAAACTCGTCCGGCGGCGTCGTATTGGGGTCGTTATAGGGCACGCCATAGGTCTCGCATTGGCTGACCGGAGAAAGCCCGGACGCCTTTCGCCAGGCGATGAAGCGCTGCGCCGACTCGTTGAGCAGCGCCGGCGCGCCGCGATGTTCGAGCGCCGCGACCGCTATCGGTTCGACGTCGACGATCTTCACGTCCATGTCTTTCGTCCTTTCGCTGGGTGGGAGACTGATCCGCGTTCGCGCGCTCCAAGACGCCCAGTCGGGCGTCTTGCGGAACGCGCTGGGCGTCTGGCCTAACGCGGCCTTGAAGGCGCGGGAGAAGGATTCCGGATTTTCGAATCCCGAATCCAAGGCGATGTCGATGACCGGCGCGGTCGGATTGAAGGCGAGCCGATAGGCGGCGCGCTTCAGCCTCATGAATTGAACGTAGCGCGAGAGGCTGATCCCGCAGTGCTGGGAGAACTGCCGATGGAAGTGGAATTTGGAAAAATTCGCCACCTCGCTCAGCGCGTCGACGGTCAGCTCTTCGTCGAGATGCCTGTCGATGTAATCGAGCACGCGATTGATGCGTCGCGCATAGTCCGCACTTTTTCGCTTTGCGCCGTTCTCCATATTTGCATCGTAGCAAGCGCGAAGACGGTCATCTTGACCGAAATTGCTCTTTGAGCCGCCGCGCCGGCCGCGCGGCCAATGACAAACCCTGCGCCCCCGCGCTATGAGAACGGCATGACCACGAAACCTCTTCGTCTCGGCGTCAACGTCGATCATGTCGCGACCGTCCGCAACGCGCGCGGCGGTCCGCGGCCCGATCCCGTGCGCGCCGCGCTCGCCGCCATCGACGCCGGCGCCGACGGGATCACCGCGCATTTGCGCGAGGATCGCCGCCACATCCATGACGACGACATGGCGCGCCTCAAGGCGGCGATTTCGAAGCCGCTGAATTTCGAAATGGCGGCGACCGAGCAGATGCTCGACATCGCCGTCGCGACGGCGCCGCACGCCGTCTGCCTCGTGCCGGAAAAGCGCACCGAGCGCACCACCGAGGGCGGCCTCGATGTCGTCGGCCAGCACGACTATCTGCTGCCTTACGTCGATCAGCTGACGCGCGAGGGCGTGCGCGTGTCGCTCTTCATCGAGCCATCGCGGGAGGCGCTCGACGCGGCGGTGTCGATCAAGGCGCCGGTCGTGGAGCTCCATACCGGCGCCTGGTGTCACGCGCTCGAGGTCGGCGATACGAGCCGGGCCGAGGCCGAATTCACGCGGATCGCGGCGGCCGCCGCCTATGGCGCGGGGCGCGGCCTCGAAATCCACGCGGGCCACGGGCTCGATTACGACACGGCGCGCCGCGTTTCGGCGCTGCCGCAGGTGGTGGAGCTCAACATCGGCCATTTCCTCGTCGGCGAGGCGATCTTCGTCGGGTTCGCCGAGGCGATCTCCCGCATGCGCCGGGCGATGGAGGAGGGACGGGCGCAAGCGCGCTAAGGCTGACCGGAAGGCGTCCCTGCTCCCCCGGGCGTTAGCGTTAACCCGCGACAATCGGCGGGGCGTCGGCGAAAGGCGGCTAAGCTGGGGCGCGCGGTCATCCCTTTGACGCCGAGCCGCCGCCACTCTGCGCCGGCGCCCGGTTCTCATCGAAGCTGGAGCGTGGTAAGCCGGGCGGCCGAGGCGGGCCGACGCCGCCCGAACGCATGAGGAGTAAGTCGGCTTGAGCAGGAACGTTCCGGTGGCGCGAAAACGCGAAGAGGGCGGTTTTCTGGAGACCGTAAAGGTCGTCGTCGAGGCGCTGGCGATCGCGCTCGTCATCCGCACGCTGCTGTTTCAGCCGTTCAACATTCCGTCGGGTTCGATGATCCCGACGCTGCTCATCGGCGACTATGTGTTCGTGTCCAAATATGCCTACGGCTATTCGAATTATTCGATGCCGTTCGGCCCCGATATTTTCTCCGGCCGCATTCTGGCGACGCCGCCGAACCGGGGCGACGTCGTCGTCTTCAAGCTGCCGCGCGACAATGAGACCGACTATATCAAGCGCGTCATCGGCCTTCCCGGCGACCGGGTCCAGGTCATCGACGGCCGCCTCTATATCAATGGCGTGATCGTTCAGCGCGAGCCGATCGAAAAGGCGGTGACCGAAGGGCGCGACGGCCGCGAAGTCGCGGTGACGACCTATAAGGAAACGCTGCCCGGCAACGGCGACCATCCGGCGGTCGAACACACGATCGTCGAGATCGAGGGCGATCACGGCTACAAGGACAATACCGATCTCTTCGTCGTGCCCTCCGATCACTATTTCATGATGGGCGACAATCGCGACAATTCGACCGATTCGCGCTTCGCGCCGGAGGAAGGCGGCGTCGGCTATGTGCCCTTCGTCAATCTCGTCGGCCGCGCCGAAATCATCTTCTTCTCGGTCAGGAAGGACGAATCGGCGCTCGCCTTCTGGCGCTGGCCATGGTCGGTGCGTTGGGACCGGCTGTTCCGACCCGTTGATTGACGAGGCGCATGGACGCGACATGACGCGCGGCCGCGACGAGGCGCTCGCCGCGCTCCAGGCGCGCATCGGACATGAATTCGCCGATCCGGCGCTGCTCGCCCGGGCGCTGACCCATGTCAGCGCCTCGGCCGCCCGGCGCGAGTCGTACGAGCGCCTGGAATTTCTCGGCGACCGGGTGCTCGGCCTCGCCGTCTCCCATATGCTCTATGACGCCTTTCCCGGCGAGACCGAGGGCGAACTCTCGCGCCGCCTCGCCGCCCTGGTGCGCAAGGAGACCTGCGCCGAGGTGGCGGAAGCCTGGGGCGTCGGCCCGGCGATGCGGCTCGGCGAAGGCGAGGCCCAGACCGGCGGGCGCGGCAAACGCGCTTTGCTCGGCGACATTTGCGAAGCGATCATCGGCGCGGCCTTTCTCGACGGCGGCATGGCGGCGGCCGAGCGCATCGTCCGCAAGGCTTTCGGCGAACGCATGGGGGCGAGCGGCCAGGATTTGCGCGACGCCAAGACCGCCTTGCAGGAATGGGCCCAGGCGAGGGGGCTGGCGACGCCCCGCTACCAGCTCATTGGCCGCAGCGGGCCGGACCATGCGCCCTTTTTCGAAGTCGCCGTCGACATCAGGGGATTCGAACTGACTCCGGGCTCGGGCGCCTCCAAGCGCGCCGCCGAACAGGCCGCCGCTGCGGCTTTTCTGGCGCGGGAAGCGGACGATCGCCGATGAGCGAAGCGGCGCCGCCGGCTGGGGAAGAAACGCGCTGCGGATTTGCGGCGCTCGTCGGCGCGCCGAACGCGGGCAAATCGACGCTGCTCAATCAGCTGGTCGGCGCCAAGGTCTCGATCGTTTCGCGCAAGGCGCAGACGACCCGGGCGCTGGTGCGCGGCATCGCCATCGAAGGCGCGGCGCAGATCATCCTTGTCGACACGCCCGGCATTTTCAAGCCCAAGCGGCGGCTCGATCGCGCCATGGTGGCGAGCGCGCTCGCCGGCGCCGCCGACGCCGACGCGATCGCGCTCCTCGTCGATTCCCGCAAGGGCCTCGACGAGGAAGTCGAAGCGATACTGACGCAGCTTCAGCAGTCAAAGGCGCCGAAGCTGCTCGTCCTCAACAAGATCGACCTCATCCCCCGCGAGAGGCTGCTGGCGCTGGCGCAGACGCTCAACGAACGCCAGACGTTCGACGAGACCTTCATGATTTCGGCGCTGAACGGCGACGGCGTCGACGCTCTGCGACAGGCGCTGGCGCGGCGCATGAAGCCTTCGCCCTGGCTCTATCCCGAGGATCAGCTTTCCGACGCGCCGCTGCGGCTGCTCGCCGCCGAAATCACCCGCGAGAAAATCTACGAGCGGCTGCACGACGAACTGCCCTATCAATCGACGGTCGAGACCGAGTCCTGGACCAACCAGAAGGACGGCTCGGCGCGCATTGAACAGACGATCTATGTCGCCCGCGACAGTCAGAAGAAGATCGTCATCGGCGAGGGCGGGCGCACCATCAAGGCGATCGGCCAGGCGGCGCGCAAGGAGATCGCCGAGGCGGCCGAGCAGAAGGTGCATCTGTTTCTGTTTGTGAAGGTGCGCGAGAATTGGGCGGACGACCCGGAGCGCTATCGCGAGATGCGCCTGGAGTTTCCCAAAGGCGGGTAGTATCACGCCGATAAGCTTGGGCTATCGGCTGATTCTCCTGGATTTCTCTCGCTGGGCCTGTCGGAAGAAGGCGCTTCGCATGTCAAAGAACAAGAAACGCTTCACCGCCTATCGCTATCTCACCGGGCCGGACGACGCGGCCTTCTGCCATCGCGTCACCGAGGCCTTAAGCCGCGGCTGGACGCTCTATGGTTCGCCCGCCCTGACCTTTGATGCCGAGAAGAAACGCGTCATCTGCGGTCAGGCGTTGACCAAGGAGGTCGAGGACGCGGAATATGGGGCCGGTCTGACGCTCGGGGATTTGTAGCAAGGCGGGACGAGGCGACGATATGGAATGGCGCGACGACGCTCTCGTCATCGGCGCGCGCCGGCATGGCGAAACTTCCGTCATTCTGGAGCTGATGACCCGCGCGCATGGGCGCCATCTGGGTCTCGTGCGCGGCGGCCGCTCGCGGCGGCTTCGTCCGATTCTGCAGCCCGGCAATCTCGTCGCCGCGCACTGGCGCGCGCGGCTCGAGGACCATCTCGGCGCCCTGACGATCGAGCCGCTCGCCGCCCGCGCCGCCCATCTCCTCGATCGCGCCGCGGCGCTCAACGGCGTCGCTTCGCTCTGCGCGCTCCTGCGCCTCCTGCCGGAGCGCGATCCTCATGCGGAATTGTTCGACATGGCCGACGCCATTGCGGCGCGGCTGGGCGATATTCACGGCCTTGATGTCGGCGCCGTCATGATGGCGCGGTTCGAACTCGCGCTGCTCGGCGCGCTCGGCTTCGGTCTTGATCTTCAATCCTGCGCGCTGACCGGCGCGCGGGACGATCTTGCTTATGTGTCGCCGAAATCGGGCCGCGCGGTGAGTCGCGCCGCCGGCGCGCCCTGGCGCGACAGGCTGCTGCCCTATCCCGATTTTCTTCGTCATGAAAGCGACGCGGCGGCCCCCGGCGATGTCGTCGCCGCGTTTCGATTGACCGGCTATTTCCTTGCGCGCGACGTGCTGACCCCGCGCGGCGCCGCCTTGCCGGCGGCGCGCGATCTTTACATCGGCGCGCTTTCGCGCGCGGCGTGAGCAAAGCGGGCGCTGCGCAAATCGCGCGCGCCGAAAGCGCTAATGATCCTTGTCGCCGCAGATATAGCGCGACTCATGGCTGCTGACGCCATAGCCCTGGTCGATGTCGACAAGCACTTCGCGGCACATCGCCTGCATCTCGTCATTCGCCTCCGGCGCCTGCTGCGCGCGGTCCCTTGCGGCGACCGTCGGACCGGGGACCGAGTGCTGCGATCTGTCCAATGCGAAGGAGGCGGTGGCGACGAGAAGCGCGGCGACGAGCGGGAAAAGCAGTTTCTTCATGGACGCCTGTCTTGAAAGCCGCTGAAAACCGGCGAAAAACCCGACCGCGCCGATCCGCGCCATCGCCGCCAAGCTTCTAAAGGACGAGGCGCGGCGACCGCAAGAACTTATTTGCAACATTGCAGACAAAATATATGCGCGCCATCTTTCGCCGCGCCGATCGGCAAAGGCGGACAGTCCGCTTGCGCCGACGCCGCGACGGCCATAGTACCGATCGCACAGCAAGATTCGGGTTGACGAGATGGCGCAAAAGGGCGGCGGCGGAAGCGGAAAAGGCAAGGGCGCAAGCGATGTTAGCGTAATTGCGCCGGTCGATCTGCGCGAGGCGCTCGAGGAGCGCTATCTGCGCTACGCGCTGTCGACGATCACCGGCCGCGCGCTGCCTGACGCCCGCGACGGGCTCAAACCCGTGCACCGGCGCATCCTTTACGGCATGCATATTCTGCGGCTCGATCCCGGCGCGCCGTTCAAGAAATGCGCAAAAATCGTCGGCGACGTGATGGGCTCCTTCCATCCGCATGGCGATCAGGCGATCTATGACGCGCTGGTGCGCCTCGCCCAGGATTTCTCCTCGCGCTATCCGCTGGTCGACGGGCAGGGAAATTTCGGCAATGTCGACGGCGATTCGGCCGCCGCCTATCGCTACACCGAAGCGCGGATGACGGCGGTCGCGCGCCTCCTGCTCGAAGGCATCGACGAAGACGCGATCGACTTCATCCCCAATTATTCCGGCGAGGAGAAGGAGCCGGTGGTGCTGCCCTCGGCGCTGCCCAATCTGCTCGCCAATGGCGCGCAGGGCATCGCGGTCGGCATGGCGACCTCGATTCCGCCGCATAATCTCGCCGAGCTGTGCGACGCCGCGCTCTATCTCATCTCCCATCGCAAGGCGACCGCCGAACAGCTTCTCACTTTCGTGCAGGGGCCGGATTTTCCAACCGGCGGCATCGTCGTCGACAGGCGCGAGGAAATTATCGAGACCTATCGCACCGGACGCGGCTCGTTTCGCGTCCGCGCGCGCTGGGTGAAAGAAGAGCTGCCGCGCGGCGGCTGGGTTGCGGTCGTCACCGAAATTCCTTACGGCGTGCAGAAGTCGCGGCTCATCGAGAGGCTCGCCGAACTCATCGCCGAGCGCAAACTGCCGCTCGTCGCCGATGTGCGCGACGAATCGGCGGAGGATGTGCGCATCGTCTTCGAACCGCGCGCGCGCACGGTCGATCCGGCGCTGATGATGGAGACTTTGTTCAAGCTCTCCGAGCTCGAAACGCGTTTCGCGATGAATATGAATGTGCTCGTCGACGGCGTGACGCCGCGTGTCGTCTCGCTCGACGAGGCGCTGCGGCAATGGCTCGACCATCGCCGCACCGTGCTGCAACGCCGCTCGCGCCATCGCCTCGCCGCCATCGTCCGGCGCATCGAGCAATTGGAAGGCATGGTCGTCGTCTTCCTCAATCTCGACGAGGTGATCCGCATCATCCGCGAAGAGGACGACGCCAAGGGCGAATTAAGAAAGGCGTTCAAGCTCACCGATCTGCAGGTCGAATATATCCTCGACACGCGGCTGCGCGCTCTGCGCAAGCTCGAAGAGATGGAGCTCAAGAAGGAGCTCGGTGAGCTTTCAACCGAACGCAAGGACATCGAGGCGCTGCTCGCCGACGAAGCCAAGCAGTGGAAGACCATCGCCTGGCAGGTGCGCGAGCTGAAAAAATCCTATGGCCTGCAGACGCCGATCGGAAAGCGCCGCACGACTTTCGAAGACGCGCCCGAGGCGATCGATCTCGACCTCGCCGAGGCGATGATCGAACGCGAGCCGGTGACCATCGTCGTCTCGCAGAAGGGATGGATTCGCGCGCTCAAGGGCCATGTGCAGGACCTCTCGACCCTGCAGTTCAAGGGCGACGATTCGCTCGCCGCCTCCTTCTTCGCGCAGACGACCTCGAAAATTCTGGCGCTCGCCTCGAATGGCAAGGCCTATACGTTGGAGGCCGCGAAGCTTCCCGGCGGGCGCGGCCATGGCGAGCCGATCCGCATGTTCGCCGATATCGAGGAAGGCGCCGATGTCGTCGCCGTTCTGCCGCATGTCGCGGAGGCGTCGCTGCTGCTTGTCACCAATGACGGGCGCGGCTTCGTCGTGGCGCAAGACGATCTTTTGTCGTCGACGCGCAAGGGCCGCGCCGCGCTCAACGTCGAGCCGTCGTCGCGCTTGAAGATCGTAAGCGAGGCGCAGGGCGACCATGTCGCGATCATCGGCGAGAACCGGAAGCTGCTGGTGTTTCCGTTGAGCGAAGCGCCGCGCATGGCGCGCGGCAAGGGCGTGCGCCTGCAGCGTTACAAGGACGGCGGCGTCTCCGACGCGAAGGTTTTTGCGCTGAAGGAGGGGCTGACGTGGACCGACAGTTCCGGCCGCGTTTTCACGATCGACAGAGTGGAACTCAAGGACTGGCTCGGCCACCGCGCCGAAGCGGGACGACTGCCGCCGAGGGGTTTTCCGAGGAATAACAGGTTTGGGTGACGGATTCCCTTTTGGCTTGAGGATGAAATCGCTATTGAATTTGTCCAATATATTTCGAGGTGCCTGGATGGCGATAAGGAACGGCTCGTTGGCCGGAGCGTCTTCTCCAATCGAGAAGGACGAAGCGGCTAGTGTGAATGCTCATCTTGAGAATTATCTGGACTATTATCAAACGCTTGAAGCGCCCCGCTTTGCAGTCCTCATAACCGGCGAATGGGGAACCGGCAAAACGTACCTAGTAAAGAAGCTGTTGCCACCAGAGGGCGAGGGTCGCAAAGCATTTTATGTAAGCTTATTTGGCAGGAAATCCTCAGAGGAGGTGATGGCGGCCGTGTACGCCGAAATGCATCCCACCGGCGAAAAAGTCCAAAAACACTTGGAGAAATTGGGTGAGGCGACCAAAGGCATGAGTGCCTTTGGCTTCGGACTAGGTGGAGCTGGGTCGTTTGCTACGAATTTGATCGGAGCAGTTCTGAAGAAGGAAGTCGATTCGTCGAAGGTCATAGTCTTCGATGATCTTGAGCGCTCCGCCCTAAAGCCAAAGATATTGCTTGGGGTCATCAATCATTATGTTGAGCACTATGGATGCCGCGTGGTGGTCATCGCCCACGATGAGAAGCTCGTGAAAGGGATCAACAAAGCAAAGGAAAAGATATTTGGGCAGACAATACGTATTGAGCCTGATTTGGAAGCGGCCTACCAAGCTTTTATTGCCGAGATTAAGAAGTCGGATGCTGCGAATTATATCGCTGATTATGGTGAGACAATTAAAACAGTATTCAAGGAAAGCGAAGTTAAATCTCTTCGTATTCTCCGACAGGCGATGTTCGACGTGACTCGTTTGTTCGAGGCGCTCGAAGACCGACACCGACACAATAGGAAAGCCATGCAGGTCATGGTACCACTGTTCGTGGCGCACGACTTCGAGGTACGCGGTGGACGTTTCTCGCAATCAGAGCTTGAAAACCGTTGGTCTTCCTCAAAAAATGATGCTTTTGTGCAAGCAGCGGGTCGATACGGTGAAATAAATCTTTCTAATCTCTTGTTGAAAGATGAAGTGCTTGTTCAAATGCTCATTCAGGGTCGGTACGAACCATCCGTCATTCAGGCCTCCCTGGATGACAGCGTCTATTTCAAGCGACTCGACGAGATGCCGAATTGGCGCAAAGTTTTGGAATTCGATTCCTTGGATGATGCTACAGTCAAAACTGCGTCTGAAGCGCTTGAGCTTGAATTTGCTGATCGCTCCATCACGGACTTCGGCGCTTTGCTGCATATTTTCGCTTTGCGAATGATGATGGCGAAGCGTGGCGTTTTATCCGCCTCAATCGCTGAGATAGAAGCTGAATGCAAATTATATATCGATGATCTGCTGGGATCGGCACGCTTGCCGCATCATTTCGCTGACTTTGATGAGAGTACGCTTGGACGAAGCGCTTATGGCTTCGGCTATTGGGTGGAAGAGGACTATCAAGACGCTTTCAATCGCGTTAAAGAGCATCTTCGAACCCAATCGCTTGTTGCTCTAGAGCGAACCTTCCCTGCGTCTGCAAGACATCTGCTGGAGATGCTTTCGCGTGACGCCCGCGAATTCATCGCTGCGATCTCTTATTCGGGAGAAGGAGATCACAGGTTTGCGTGCCTGCCCGTGCTAAAGGCAGTTGCTCCAGAGGTCTTTGTTGAAAAATGGATGGAATCGTCCAAGGAGGATAGGTCTTGGTTCTCAATCAAGTACGCGCTTGAGCGGCGCTATGAAGGTCTGGCGTTGGTCGCAGACCCGGGGATCAGGTCCGGATGGCTTAGTTCTGAAGCCGAGTGGATCAAGGCCGTCGTCGCGGAATTAAAGAAGCGTGCCGAGGCCGCAACAGGATTTGAGAAATACCGTATAGAGCGCGTGATCCCGCAAATAACCTTCCCCGAGCGCATTACTTCGGAATCTCCGGAAATTGAGTCCTAGGCTGGTCCAACGCTAAGCCCCGACCACGGGGCGCTATTGTTTGTCGGTGACGAGGCTTCGTATCACATCTGCGCCATCGCTCGCTTCGCTCGCGGCCCCCATCCGGCGCTTCGCGCCACCTTCCCCCGCTTCGCGGGAGAAGGGAGAAGGGCGCCGTCGCGGCTTACGTTGAAGAGTCACGAATCTTGATGACGCGCGCGACCTGCCCCCTCTCCTGCGCGAAGCGCGGGGGAGGGTTGGGGAGGGGGCTTTTCCTGCAAGAGTTTCGCAGGAACCTCAATCCGTCTTCGAAAAATCCGGAATCTTAAACCCAAGCTTGCCCTGGCGCCACAGCGTGAAGGCGACGCCGCCGGCGATGACGACGAAAACGCCGAAGGCGATGTAGAGATAGATTTCCTCCTCGGTGACGAGGCCGACCGAGAAGGGGTGGCGGCCCTCGAAACGCTTCGCGCCATCGTCGCTGGTGAGCTTCGCATAGAGCACATAGGCGCCGGGCTCTTTAAAATTCTGGTCGAAATTCACCATGCCGTTGCGAAATTTCTGCACCGGCAGGCGGCCGACGACATCGGCTTCGGGGTCGGCGTCGCCATTCGGCCCCTTGCCGCGCAGGATGCGCACATCCCAATTCATGTCGCGCAATTCATTGTCTTCGGCGTCGAGCACGATGACGCTCGGCCCCACGTCGGGCAGGGCGACGCATTCCCGCTCGATGTTTTTCTTGGGCTGCATGGCGACGAATTTCATCGACTTGCCGCCAAGATCGATCGGACATTCCGGGTCGTAATAGTGCCAGCCGGCGGCGATCGCCGCGCAGGGGCTCACTGCCGCGAGGATCAGCGACGCGGCGCCAAAGAGAAACTTGATCAAGGTCAACCCCGCTTCACATGCCGGCGTCGAGATAAGCCAGCATCTGATCCATGGCAAGCGCCGGTTCGGCGCAGCGGGCGTCGCCGACGATGCGGGCCGGCACGCCGGCGACGGTTTTATTTGCGGGCACCGGGTCGAGCACGACCGAGCCGGCGGCGATCATGGCGCAGCGCCCGATCTCGATATTGCCCAGTATTTTCGCGCCGGCGCCGATCAAGACGCCGCGCCGCACCTTCGGGTGGCGGTCGCCGCGCGCCTTGCCGGTGCCCCCTAAGGTGACGCCATGCAGCATCGAGACCTCGTCCTCGACGACGCTGGTCGCGCCGATGACGACGCCGGTGGCGTGATCGATGAACACGCTCTTGCCGATCACCGCGGCGGGATGGATGTCGACCTGGAAGGTCTGCGACGACAGGCTCTGCAGGATGAGGGCGAAGTCGCTGCGGCCGTTCTTCCACAGCCAATGCGCCAGACGATAGGTCTGGAGCGCGTGGAAACCCTTAAAATAGAGCGCCGGTTCGATCAGCCGCGTGCAGGCCGGGTCGCGCTCCAGCACGGCGAGAATGTCGGCGCGGAACGCCTCGACCATGCCGGGCTCGCGCGCGATGCATTCCTCGAAAGCCTGTCTGATCGCGATATAGGGCGCTTCCGGCCGGTCGAGACGCTGCGCCACGCGATGCGCGACGACGCCGGCGACGCCGTTCTGCGAGAGGATCGCCGGATGCAGGAATCCGCCGAGCTCCGGCTCGCGGCGCAAGACCTCTTCCGCTTCAGCGCGCAGCCGCGCGAACAGCGGATCGCTCTGGGCGAAATCGATGATCTTCGCGCCCTGTTCGCGCGTTTCGAGGCCCATCCGCCCCTCCTTCGTTCTGGCGGTTATATAGCGGATCGCTTCGCCAAAAACACGCCGGCGCCGCTTTGGGCGCCGCTCGGCCCGTCAAGGCCGCGTGTCGAGAAACTCCAGCGCCGCCTGCTTATAGATGCGGTCGCCGACCGCCCGGTTGTGGTCGCGCCCCGGAATATCGACGATTCGCACATTGGGGAAGAATTCCGCCAGCGGATGCGGATCGCCGGCGACGTCGTCGCGGGCGCCGACGCAGATCAGCGTCGGGACGGCGATTTGAGCGAGCAGCTCGGGCGCAAGCGCCCGGCGCGGGCCCCGCGCGCAGGCGGCGAGCGCGGCGAGATCGCTGCGGGTGGATTCGGCGAAGCCGCGAAAGATTTTGAGCGTCGAATCGTCGATGTCCTCGATGCGCTCCGCCTCCATGGCCTCGGCAAGGCCGCGGGGGAGCCCCGAGTCCTCGATGAGATTTTCGCCGACGCCGCCAAGGATCAGGGAGCGCACGCGCTCGGGCGCTTTCAGCGCCAGCAGCGCGGCGATGCGCCCGCCGAGCGAATAGCCCATGACGTCGGCGCGCGGGATCGACAGATGATCGAGCAGATGCGCGATATCCGCGGCCATCAGGTCGAGACTGTAGAGCGCCGGATCGTAAAGCTTGGCCGACTGGCCATGGCCGCGAATGTCGAGCGCGATGACGCGGCGGCCATCTTCGGTCAGCGTCTTGACCCACTGCGTGAACAGCCAGTTCACCGCATGGGTCGAGGCGAAGCCATGCACGAGAACGATCGGCTCTCCTCGATCTTCGGTCAGGGGCTCGAAATCCACATAGGCTATCTCGACGCCATTCGACTGGAACGTTTGCATTAGAAATCCCACTTAGCGTCCTTTATCTAAATATCGGCGCGGGCGACACAAGGCCGCTCCGCGCCGAAAGTAAATGCGCTATTGCCATCCGCGCCGCTTGCCGGTAAACGAGCGGGCGCGCCGCCAGCCCGTTTACATCAAAGGGCTATGGCGCAATAGGCGCCCGTAGCTCAGCTGGATAGAGCACCAGACTACGAATCTGGGGGTCAGAGGTTCGAATCCTTTCGGGCGCGCCACTTCCCCCTCGCACAACGCGCCTCCACGATTGCGCTCATGCGCAGCCCGCGCTATGTAAGCGCCGTCCATCCCTAGCGACTTACGTCGACTCGTATCGGCGACTGAGCGCGGCAGGAGAGCAATATGATCGCGGTTACATTCCCCGACGGGGCGTCCCGTCAGTTCGAGCCCGGCGTTTCGGGCGTCGACATCGCCAAAAGCATCTCTCCCTCTCTCGCCAAGAGCAGCGTCGCGATGACGCTCGACGGCGCGCTCGTCGATTTGGCGCTGCCGGTCGAGCGCGACGCGAAAATCGAATTCGTCACGCGCGACGATCCGCGCGCGCTCGAGCTTATTCGCCATGACGCCGCGCATGTGCTGGCGGAAGCCGTGCAGGAACTCTATCCCGGCACGCAGGTGACGATCGGGCCGGTCATCGAGAACGGCTTCTATTACGATTTCTTCCGCGCCGAGCCGTTCACGCTCGAAGATCTGCCGGCGATCGAAAAGAAGATGCGCGAGATCGTCGCGCGCGACGCCAAGATCATCCGCGAAGTCTGGGATCGCGACGACGCCAAGCAATGGTTTCTAACCAAGGGCGAGATTTTCAAGGGCGAACTCATCGACGCGATCAAATCCGACGAGCCGCTCTCGATCTATAAGCAGGGCCAGTGGCTCGATCTCTGTCGCGGCCCGCATATGCCGTCGGTCGGCAAGGTCGGCACGGCCTTCAAGCTGATGAAGGTCGCCGGCGCCTATTGGCGCGGGGATCACAACAATCCCATGCTGTCGCGCATCTACGGCACCGCCTGGGCGACGCAGGAGGAACTCGACGCCTATCTCCACCGGCTGGAGGAAGCCGAGCGGCGCGACCACCGGCGGCTGGGCCGCGAGATGGACCTCTTCCATTTCCAGGAGGAAGGCCCCGGCGCGATCTTCTGGCATCCGAAGGGCTGGGCGCTGTTCCAGAAAGTGATTTCCTATATGCGCCGGCGCCTGAAGGCCGACTACCAGGAAGTCAACGCGCCGCTGCTTCTCGACAAGACGCTATGGGAGACGTCGGGCCATTGGGAATGGTTCCGCGAGAATATGTTCGTCTCGCAGCCAGCGCGCGAGCAGACCGACGAGGACCGGCTTTACGCGATCAAGCCGATGAACTGTCCGGGCCATATCCAGATTTTCAAACATGGCCTCAAATCCTATCGTGATCTGCCGCTGCGCATGGCGGAGTTCGGCGTCGTGCATCGCTACGAGCCGTCCGGCGCGCTGCATGGCCTGTTGCGCGTGCGCGCCTTCACGCAGGACGACGCGCATGTCTTCTGCACCGAAGAGCAGATGGCCGAGGAGTGTCTCAAGATCAACGATCTCATTCTGTCGACCTACGCCGATTTCGGATTCGAGGAAGTCGTCGTGAAGCTCTCGACGCGTCCCGAGAAGCGGGTCGGCTCCGACGAGGCCTGGGACCAGGCCGAGGCGATCATGACGCGGGTGTTGAGCGACATCGAAGCGCGCTCGGGCGGACGCATCAAGACGGGAATCAATCCGGGCGAGGGCGCGTTTTACGGCCCCAAGTTCGAATATACGCTGCGCGACGCCATCGGCCGCGAATGGCAGTGTGGCACGACGCAGGTCGATTTCAACCTGCCGTCGCGCTTTGGCGCCTATTACATCGGGCCGGACAGCGACAAAAGGACGCCGGTGATGATCCACCGCGCGATCTTCGGCTCGCTCGAACGCTTCACCGGCATTCTCATCGAGCATTACGCCGGACATCTGCCGCTATGGCTGTCGCCGCTGCAGATCGTCATCTGCACGATCACGCAGGAGGCCGACGACTACGCCTATGAAGTCGCCGCCGCGGCGCGCAAGCTCGGGCTCGCGGTCGAGGTCGACGCGCGCAACGAGAAGATCACCTACAAGGTGCGCGAACATTCGCTCGCGAAGGTCCCCGTGCTGCTCGTCGCCGGCAAAAAGGAAGCGGCCGAGCGAACGATCTCGATGCGCCGGCTCGGCTCGCAGGCGCAGACGCAGCTTTCGCTCGACGAGGCTTTGCAGCGGCTGGCGGAGGAGGCGACGCCGCCGGATATGCGCGGGTAATCCTTTGAACGTGCAATCTCAGGCGCGCCTTCCCTCTCCCTTTGGGAGAGCGTGGCCCGGCGGAGCCGGGTCGGATGAGGGGTTGCTCCCTCTCGTTCGGCGCTTTCCCCTCATCCGTCGCGCTTCGCGCGCCACCTTCTTCCCATGGGAGAAGGAATGCCCGCCTCATTCAGCGACGAACTCGGGGCGCCCAAAAAGGCAAAAGCCCCTTCGCCATGATGCGCGGGGCTTGCCGCCTCGAGCAGGAAGGCGTCAAGCTGCCGTTCGACACTGCGGTCGGTCCGCAACGTTCCGCCGTCGAGCGCATCGGAATCATCGGCGTTGTCGCGAACTTTGTTCGTGGTAAGCTTGCCGGCGCATAAGGACGCACGTCTGGAAGCGCATCGGAATGCCGACCGAGCCCGAAAACATTGTCCTGATCCATTTGCGGCGCCTCGGCGAGCAGATGGACGCTTTGCGCGAGGATAATCGCGAGATCAAGACGCGGCTTGGCATTCTTGAGCAACAGGGCGCGTCGCTCTCCAGCCGCATCGACCGGATCGAATCCCGATTGGATCGAATCGAAAAGCGCCTCGATCTCGTCGAGGCATAGCGCGCCTTAAGCGCTCGCGGGCGCCTGCTTCTTCTCGATTTCGCGCTTCAGGTCGCGAGCGTTCTGCGAGAGGTCCTCGCGCTTCGCCTTGAGCAGGAAGGCGTCAAGTCCGCCGCGATGCTCGACCGATCGCAGCGCCGCCGCAGAAATGCGCAGCCGCACCGATCGCGCCAGCGCCTCGGAGGCGAGCGTCACATTGACGAGATTGGGCAGAAAGCGGGTCTTCGTCTTCCGGTTGGAATGGCTGACGAGATGGCCGGTCTGCACGCCCTTTCCGGTGAGCTCGCAACGGCGGGACATGACGGTTCCTTTCGCTCTATTCTTCCATGCGCGGACCGCGGCGTCAGTCGCCCGTGATCGACAGCGGAGGGTGAAAAAGACAGCGAGGCGCGACGTCGATGCGCCGAGCCTCGTTTGCGGGGCTTATAGAGGCAAAGCGCGGCCGGCGTCAACCAACCGCCGCCGCTCCGCGGCCGCGCGCTGCGGCGCACACGCCTCTGGACATCGGCTTCGTTCTGGGTTCTAAGCCTCCCGTCGCTCCGGGCGGGCCAGGTCGCGCAGCCGCGCGCCGTTCCTTTTGCCGGGAATCATTGAGAAACCGAGGGCAGGAGGCCGTCTCCCGCCGGGCGGCGTCGCCTGATGGCCGCGTAAGAGGCGCAAATCGAGGGAAAGGTTGGGGAAAATCAATGGCCAAAGCGATTTTGCACATGCTCAGCACGTTGAAGCATATGAGCCCCTTCGACGTAAATATGGCCCTCGACGCCGGCTATGACGCGACGATTCCCTATACCAATGTCACGCTCGACGAAGTCACCGCCCTCGTGCAGGACGCGATGTTTTCGCGCGCCCCGTCGGCGGCGCTGCGCACCGGAATTTTCTTCGCCGGCCGAGACGCGGTGCTCGCGCTCGACATGATGGACGCCGCGAAAAAGGCGCTGCTCAAGCCCTTCGAAGTGTCGCTCTTCGCCGACCCTTATGGCTCCTTCACCACCGCCGGCGCGATGGTCGCCTGCGTCGAGAAAATTCTGCGCGAAAAGAAGCAGCGCGAACTCAAAGGCTCGAAAGTCGTGATCTATGGCGCGACCGGCGTCGTCGGCTATTCCGCCGCGGTCATCTCGGCGCTCGAGGGCGCGGAGGTCACCGTCGTCGGCTATAGCGGGCTCGAGCGCGTCGCGAAACTCGCCAAGGAAATGTGCGCGCGTTTCGACATCAAGGTGACGCCCGCCGACGGCTCCAGCCCCGACCAGGTGCGTGCGCTGCTTTGCCAGCATGAAATCGCGCTCTGCGCGGCGCGCGCCGGAATCCAGGTGCTATCGAAGGAAGATCTCGCCGCCGCCAAGGAGCTGTTGATCGCCGCCGACGTCAACGCCGTGCCGCCGCTCGGCATCGAAGGATGCGGCCTGCACGACAATGGCGCCGTTATCTCGCCGCATGGCGCGCTCGGCATCGGCGCGCTGGCGATCGGCAACGTCAAATATGGCGCGGAATCGGGCCTCTTCAAAAAAATGGCGTCGTCGGACGAGCCGCTCTGTCTCGACTTCCGTCACGCTTTCGCGCTGGCGCGCGAACTCGTGTGACGCGCGCGGGCTCGCCGGGGCCCGCCTTGGCAAGCAGGCGCAAAAATGGTTGAGTCCGCGCCGCGAGCGGCAGCTTGCGGGGCTTTCTCATCGCCGCGCGCCGCTCGTGCGCGGCGCGTATGAGGCGCTTTAGCGCTAGGATTTTGGGAGAAAAACACATGGCAGTGATCAATAAGATGCTGGTCGGCGAGTCGCTGGTCGGCGACGGCAATGAAGTTGCGCATATCGACCTGATCATGGGTCCGCGCGGCTCGGCGGCTGAACTCGCTTTCGCCAATGCGCTGGTCAACAACAAGGACGGCTTCACGACGCTGCTCGCGGTGGTCGCGCCGAACCTTCTGTGCAAGCCCAACACGATCCTTTTCAACAAGGTGACGATCAAGGGCGCCAAGCAGGCGGTGCAGATGTTTGGCCCGGCGCAGCATGGCGTCGCCAAGGCGGTTGCGGATTCGGTGGCTGAGGGCGTGATCCCGATTGACGAGGCCGACGACATTTTCATTTCGGTC
>JBPFDW010000003.1:0-55473 GCA_051061375.1 Methylocystis sp.
TTCGCCCGCGATGGCGCGGGCGAGCAGCGTCTTGCCGGTGCCGGGCGGCCCGACCAGCAGCACGCCGCGCGGAATGCGCCCGCCGAGCCGCTGAAACTTCTGCGGATCGCGCAGGAATTCGACGATTTCCTGCAAATCCTCCTTGGCTTCGTCGACGCCGGCCACGTCTTCAAAAGTGACGCGGCCCTGCGTCTCGGTCAAAAGCTTCGCCTTCGACTTGCCAAAGCCCATCGCCCGGCCGCCTGCCCCGCCCTGCATCTGGCGCGCCATGTAAATCCACACGGCGATGAACAGCAGCAGCGGCAAGCCGTTGACGAGTAGCGTCGAAAGCCAGCCGGGACTGTCGCTCGCCGGCTTGGCGCTGATCTGCACCTTCTTCGACTCAAGCTTCTGCACGAGGCCCGGATCATTGGGCGCGTAGGTCGTGAAGGAGCGGTTGTCGTTGAAGTGGCCGGAGATTTCGTTGCCCGACATCGTCACGTCATGGACGCGGCCTTCGTCGATCTGCACCAGCAGTTCGCTGAAGGTGATCTCGCGCGCCGGCGTGCGGGTCTGCTGATGTTGAAACAGCCCGAAGAGCAAGGCGCCGAGCGCGACGAAGACGACCCAAGGCAAATATTTCTTCCAATTCGCCTTCATTTTCACCTCCATGACGAGAGCCAAGGCGGACCCGGCGTCTTCGCCAAATTTCGTGCATCCTACCGGCGGAAGCGAAGAGGCCCCGACCGGAGCAGGATGAGATTAGAAGTAATCTAGGTCAGGATGGCCCAATCGCCAAACAAGCCCCACATTCGCAAAATATAGTGGCCGATGCGCCAGCGAACGTCTGGATCAGGCGTTTTCGGCGCTGACCCAGCCAAGCAGTCGCCGCGCCAGAATGGCGCCAGGGCCTCAAAACCGAACGCCGGCGTCAGCGCCGTCAAGCTTCTCCGTCGGTCCAACAGCGGCTTAAAGCATAGCTTATGCCATTGGCGGATAATCGTCATTGCGGCGCACAGGCTCGAACGGCCGACAGTTTAGCCGTTGATTGAAGCCGGGTTAAAGGCTCCGCGACGCTTGCGCGACGCGCGGGCGCGCGCGGCTGTTGCGGTGCACCGCAACAGCTTTTCCCACTTGGCTAATTTTTGAGTCGGTGCGCTAATTTGTCGCGTCTGCTCCAGATGCGGTCATTTCGTTTCAACCGGGCAGCAAGCCACAGGACCAATCGCCATGAACGCCATCTCAGCGATTCTTTCGATCTTCGCCGCCGCCGCCGCGATTACGCTGGCGATCACCGCGATCGTCAACGCCTGACCCTCTGCGCAGGATGAAGCGTCGCTCGCCGCCCAGCGGCGAGTGCAAAATCTAGCGCGCGCGAAAGCGTGCGCTTTCGAGACTGGCGAGATCGACCGGACGGCAAGCGCCCTCGCCGGCGAGATTAGAGAATCGCGCATTCGTCCAGCCGCCGACTTCATAGAGAGCGAAATGAATCTCCTCGCCGTCGAGACTCGCCGGCGGCGCGATGGCGTCGCCGGCGCAGCCGCGAGAGGACAGCAGTCCGTGCGCGGCGCCGTCGAACAGCCCGATCACATGCGTGAGCGCCGCGCGGGTCGCGATCTCGTTCAGCGCGAGGCCGATCTCGCCGATTGCGCGGTCGATGATCTTTTCCTGCGCCTGAAAATTTTCGGCCGCATCTAGCGTCAGGCGACTGGCTTCCCAGATCAGCGGACTTTCGATTCGCGGACGCTGCGGCGAAAGCCCCGCGAAAGCGCCGTTCAGCATCGTCGCGCCGGTGGTCGGAAGCAGCCGCAACGCGCCAACGATGCGCGCCGCGTCGTCGAGCGCGAGAACATAGAGCGGATCGAGCGAATCGAAATAATCGACGACCGCTTGGCGGTTGACCGCGCCCGGCGGGCGATCGAGGCGCGCCCGAGCGGCGCTCAGGCGCAGGTCGTACATCTGATCGGTCAGCCGAGGGAAAAGCGCGCGCGATTCGCCGGGCAGCAGCGCGATCATCGCGCCGGCCAGACGATCGACGGCGCGAGGGGAGTTGATTCGACCGACGGCGAAGGCGTCTCGGCGCCGAGCCGAATCGATCCTCTCCGCCCCACGATTTCAACGGCGGCGGCGACGCTCGCGGCGTTAAGCCGGGCGCGCGCCGTCTCCAGCCAAAACCGCGCGACGCTCGAACTGGCGTCGAGGGCCAGGCCGATCTCGTCGTCGGATTTTCTCATCGCCTTGAGGCGCAGACAGGCAAGTTCGCGGTCGGTCAATCGATCAACGCGCGATTCTCGGGCCGCGGGGCCGCCCCGGACCATCGCGTGAAAGATCGCGCTCGCGATCATGAGCTGGCGCATCAATGCGTGGGGCGATATCGCGAACGGCCCGGCGACCTGGACGCAGACGCTGAACAACGCATATTCGCCGTCCCGGCCGCGCAGCGGAATCGAGACGCCATTCGCGTCGAGATCGAGTTCGAGCGCTTCGCCGAGCAGCTTGCGGACCACCGGATCGTCGCGTTCCAGAACGCCCCAATGCACGGGCGCTATTCCGCCCAGACCGGCGCGCAGCAACGGTCCGAGGTCGACGCGGCCCGACTGGACATGCAGCTTTCGCCAAGACGGGCCGCAAGCGGCGGCAAGCAGAGGCCGGCCGGCGATATTGGTCGGGAGGTTGAAGGCGACATAAGCGAGATCGGCGAAGCTCGACGCGCGCTGGAATTCGTCGAGGAAACCGTTGAGAACCGATCGCCTGTCGGCGCGCGCGAGCCGATCGATCAGATCGTATACGTCTTCGCAATACATTCGCGCGCATCGGGCCGGAACCGGTAAACGCTCTGATACAGCTTTGGTCCGAATCAGGCAATGCGCCGCGCCCGCTCGAACCAGGGCAAAGCCAACAAAAAGAGCCCGGCGGTTGGCCGGGCTCTCGAAAACCGATCGTCCTGGATCGATCAGTATTTCGCGACGACCGGGGCCGCGCCCCAGTTGAAGTGATAGTTCACGCCGACGCGGACGATGTTGCCGTTGAAGCGAGTCGTAGCCGTCGGAAAATGCGTCCAATAGGGCGCGGCGGGGAATGTCTGCACAATTGGCGCGAGGGCATAGGTCACACGCCCGAGGTCGTAATAAAGATACTCGACCTTGGCGCTCCAGTTCGGCCAGAACATCCATTCGAGACCGCCGCCCGCAGTCCAGCCGACACGCGTGTCGGAAAAAGCGCCTGCAGTAGCCCAGGCGCCGTTGTTTGGACCTGCCGGAGGCGTTTCGGCGCCAAACAAGCCAGCATTGGAGGTGACGCCGCCATACGCCAAGCCGCCGGTGCCATAAACCAATAGAGTGGGCGTAAACAGCCAACCGAGCCGACCCCGCACGGTGCCCAAATAATCAACTCTTTTGGTCGCAGTCATGGCCGTCAGCGTTGGATTCGCCGGGAAGCCCGCCCCCGTCACGAGAGTCGAGACCGTTCCAGCGCCATTGGAACTCGCAACTCCTTGGATATCCGCTTCAATGCCGGCAAGGAAATTGTTATAGAACTGCCAATTATATCCGATCTGACCGCCGCCAATGAATCCGTCCGCTCTCGTGGAGATCGCCGCATTCGCGCCGGCTGCGGCGGACAGGGCATGATTGAGGCCAAGGGGGCTCACCCCTCCAACATTGATGAAACCCGGAAAGGTGACGATGTTGGTGGAGTTGTTATTGCTCCATGTATAGCCGGCGTTCAGACCGACGTAGAAGCCGGTCCACATGGGCGGCGGCGGCGGGGGCGGCGGCGGGGGCGCCTTGTAGTGGGGAAGATCGGCCGCGAAGGCGGCGCCGGACATGAGCGCCAAAGCCGATACGGCAAGCAATTTTCGAGGAAGGAAATTTTTCATCTGCGTTCTCCGCCGAACTGAAGCGTCACGAGACCTCTGCTGTAGAAACTCTCGCAACTGCTTATGCGCTCAGTCAAACATGAAGCGGACGTGCACGGTCAATCGCAATAAGAGGAATCGGCGTACGGCTGGAGCATATTCCTGGACGATGTGGCGCCGAAGACACACTTGCGAGGCCCGAAGCAAATGCAATCGGAAGAGCCATCCAAAAAGAGAAAGCCCGGTCTTTTGGACCGGGCTTCCGTGATGCGAGCAGTTGGCTCGATCAGTATTTCGCGACGACCGGGGGCGCGCCCCAGTTGAAGTGATAGTTCACGCCGGCGCGGACGATGTTGCCGTTGAAGCGGGTCGTGGTCTGTGTCACAGCCGCTCCCCAAACGCCTGGGTTGACGAACCCGCCGCCCCCGCAAGCAGTACAAATCTGAGCCAGGAAGCCGCTCGTCGAGACAGTACCAAGGTCGTAATAAAGGTATTCCACCTTCGCGGACCAATTCGGCCAGAACATCCACTCAAGCCCACCGCCGACCGTCCAGCCGACGCGCGTGTCGGAGAAGGACGTGGCGCCGAAGACCGGCGGATAGACGCCAGCGCCAAGCGATTCCTGCGCGAAAAAGTTGGTGCTCATGCTCACGCCGCCATAGGCGAGGCCGCCGGTGCCGTAGGCCAGCAGCGTCGGGGTGAACAGCCAGCCGAGGCGGCCGCGGACCGTGCCGATGTAGTCGACGTTCTTCCGCGCCGAAGAGATCGCTATGTAATTTTCAGCAGGGAAACCCCAGGGGCCGAGAGACATGCCCGTGACGGAGTTCTGAGTTCCGTTCGAGTAAGCGATGCCCTGGATATCAGCCTCGATGCCGGCGACGAAGCTATTGTAAAATTGCCAGTTGTAGCCAATTTGGCCGCCGCCGATGAAGCCGCCGTTGTTGCCGCCGGACAAATAGCTGTTCGATACGACTCCGAGCGCCGAGGCGACGGCGAACGGGCCGCCAAAGCCAGCAGGGAAGGCAAATATCGGCGCGCCGAGAGTCCGAATGCTGTTGCTGTTAGCCCAAGTTCCGCCGGCGTTCAGACCGACGTAGAAGCCGGTCCACAGCGGCGGCGGCGGCGGGGGCGGCGGCGGGGGCGCCTTGTAGTGGGGAAGATCAGCCGCGAAGGCGGCGCCGGACATGAGCGCCAAAGCCGATACGGCAAGCAATTTTCGAGGAAGGAAATTTTTCATCTGCGTTCTCTCCGCCGAACTGAAGCGTCACGAGACCTCTGCTGCGGAAACTCTCGCAACTGCTTATGCGCTCAGTCAAACATGAAGCGGACGTGCACGGTCAATCGCAATAAGAGGAATCGGCGTACGCTGGAGCATATTCCTGGACGATGTGGCGCCGAAGACACACTTGCGAGGCCCGGAGCAAATACAATCGGAAGAGCCATCCAAAAAGAGAAAGCCCGGTCTTCTGGACCGGGCTTCCGTGATGCGAGCAGTTGGCTCGATCAGTATTTCGCGACGACCGGGGGCGCGCCCCAGTTGAAGTGATAGTTCACGCCGGCGCGGACGATGTTGCCGTTGTAGCGGGTGGAGGCTTGAGAAATATTCCCCCAAACCGCCGTCCCAAGCTCCGTCGTCACCCGCACTCCGGCGCTATAATTCACCGAGCCGAGATCGTAATAGAGATACTCGACCTTAGCGCTCCAGTTCGGCCAGAACATCCATTCGAGACCGCCGCCGGCTGTCCAGCCGACACGAGTGTCCGAGTATGCGCCATTCGAGAATGCGGGGTAAGGAGCCCCTACCCCAGCAAGTGACGCAAAACTCGCGATGGAGGCGCTGCTCCTGACGCCGCCGTAGGCAAGACCGCCCGTGCCATACACCAGCAGGGTAGGCGTAAACAGCCAGCCGAGACGACCCCGCACCGTGCCAAGATAATCCAGGCTTTTCGTAGCCGACAACCCGACAACCGAGGGTCCGCCAGCCAAAGTTGTGGGTGCGGCCAGCCAAGCGCTCGCAGTGCTGTTGGAGCTCGCAATGCCCTGGATGTCGGCTTCCACGCCCGCGACAAAGCTATTGTAAAATTGCCAGTTGTAACCAATCTGGCCGCCTCCGATGAAGCCGCTGTTATTGATAGGCAGGATTCCGTTGCCTAGGACGACCAAGTTGTTGAACGCTGACACGCCGAACGGGGTTAGCGGCACGAAAGGCGAAGGCGCAAAAGTGGAGATACCAAACGTGTTGCTGTTGCTCCACGTTCCGCCGGCGTTCAGACCGACGTAGAAGCCGGTCCACATGGGCGGCGGCGGCGGGGGCGGCGGCGGGGGCGCCTTGTAGTGCGGAAGATCGGCGGCCAGCGCCGATCCGGTCATCGCAAGCGCCAGAGCGGCGACGGAAAGAGCCTTTTTCATTGAATCCTCATTGCCTAGATTGAGGCGAAAAACATTCGCCCGAACTACCCCGGTGGAGCCATAAAGCGATCGCTCGCTATGCACGCAATCAATCAGTCGCGGCGACGCACAGTCAATTTAAAACCCGACGCGTTTGCTGGCGGTCAGTTTGAATTTCGGCAGGTGTGGCGGTGGCGCAACAGCCCAAGCCGGCGGTCATGAACATATCGACTGATCGAAGCCGAAGACGGCGAAGGGAATGATCGAATATGGCCGCCATGCCGCAATCGGAACGACGCCGGCCTGCGCCGGGCGCGACGCCGCGTCTAGAGCGCGGCTCGCGAAAGAGTGGGAACCGGTTTTTCGCATAAAGCGCGCTCTATACTTTTGAAATCGATCACGCTGTCTGCGTTTAGGCGATTCCGCCTAAACGCTGCGTGATCTAGCGAAAAAATCCGGCGCGTCTTCAGCGAGAGCTTCGGCGTCCATGGCGCCCGAAAGGTCTGGCGACAATTGATTCGGGAAGGCGAGACAGTGGCGCGCCGCGCGATTCGCCCAGGATAACGACTGAATGGCCTTTCGGGAGGAGCGCGCGATTACGTCAAGGGTCTGGCGATCGCCGCGCGCGAGATTCTGCAGTTCGGCATTAGCCGGATTCGTCAACGAACGACGCGAGAACCCGTCGATCTGCTCGAGCAGAAGATGGTTGAACGATTGACGTCATCGCCGCTTAGATCGTGCAGGACGCGAATGTCAGCCGCTTGCAAGCCATTCGCCGCGAGGCGTTGCAGATCATTGGCGCCGTTACATTCGGCCGGCCGTGACGCTCACGCCCGCCTCTGCTCGATCCTCCCGCGAACTTTACCGGCATTACGCCAATTCGCCTTGCAAGCTACAGGCGGGACCCGTTAACTGCCTCAACGCGGAAAGGCCTGCCTGCGCGGACCGCGCGACTTGAGCTATTCCGCGTCGTGCGACGCGGACCGCTTTCGCGCCAGCTCGCGCAAAGGGCGGGCGGGATTGCCCGCGACGCTCGCACCCGGCGGGATCGACTTTGTCACGGCGGCGCCAGCCGCGATTTTCGCTCCTGCGCCGATAACGAGCGGCTTGTCTGGCCGTCCGTGAACGATGACGGTCCCCGCGCCGACAAACGCTCCTTCCTCGATGACGACATGACCGGAAACGCTGCAGGAAGCGGCCACGGTCACATAGTCGGCTATTCTCACGTCATGCGCGACCCAGGACATGGGATAAATGTGGACGTGGTCGCCGAGCGTCGTTTGCGGTCCGACATGGCTCGTCGCCGCGACGGCTGAGCCGACGCCCATCTTCACATGAGGTAAGGCGGTTTCTTCGCTTTCGAAAAGGCGCGAAAAGCTTCCGCCGCAAGCCTGGATCTTTTCTGCGAGCCGCCGTCTCGCGGACGGGTCTCCCACGGATATGAAGCAGGATACGTTCCCGAACCTTGAGCGCCATTCCTCGAAGGAGATGATTGGAGCCCCATCCAGAAGCTCGCCGCGCCCGCCGCGAAAGTCGTCAATATAAGCCACGATCTCACACAGGGGCCGAGAGCGAATCCGATGCTTCAAGTCGAGCCCGCATCCAAGAGCATGACCCGAAGCGCCGTAAATCACGATGCGAGGGAGAGCGGAAGAGCTGCTTAGCTCCGTCGTTGAAACGTCCCGCTCGGGCGAGCGAGTCAGACTTTCCAAAGCGCTTGCTCCTTTCAGGGTGGGGCAATCTGACCCTGAGGTTGCGAGCGGCAGCCTTAACATATAGGTCAACGAGTGAAAACCGGTCAGCTCGCGCAAATCGCTGGCGGTCTATCTCGGCGCGTCGGCTCCGAATGGCGCTCTCATCGGAACCCGAGAGAATTTAAAGGATAGCGGCGGGCTATAGTATAGTACGGTGCGGCTTCATCCCAAAAGCGACCAGCCTCATCATGACAACAATGAGAGATCCAACCAATGGAGGTAAACACAGAAATTCACGTGCCGATCAGTCTCAATGCAAACTTTGCGAACATGAGTTATTTTTTGGTCAAATCGATCGCCGCGAATGCGGCTTTGCCGGGCGACTGGCGCGTCGTTTTTACTGTCAGTCGCGACACTGATTGGGACCTCGATCACCCTAACCTCGCTTGGGCAAAAGCGTACCCAGTTGAATTCAGGTGGGTCGATCAAGCGCATTGGGACGCGCTCCCAACCGGCGTTCATCAATATATCTCAACGATTCTTCAACGCCAGACTTATGAGTTTAAGTCCGACGTGGTCTTGTTCATGGATGCAGACACCGTCGTATATGGTCCGCTGACCGAGTTAGCGCGCGAGGTTGCGACTTCGGACATGATTTTTGGTTGGCCAGCATGGCAACCGCCGGGCGTCGATTTGAACGAAGTGATTGTGGCTCGCGGATGCGCCTTGAGGGATTGGGGGGTGACTTACTCTGGCTACGGCTTGGCGTTCCTTTCTCCTAAGTCATGCCCCCCCTATTTCAATTTTGGATTCATCGCAATGTCCAATGGGGTGGCGCGTCGCGCGGCGCGCGATTATCCGCCGGAATTGGATTTTGTCGTTGCAAACTACCCAGACTGGTTCGCAACTCAGATCGCACTTTGTCTGATGATCCTGCGCAACAATTACGCCTTTCGGATTCTTGATATGCGTTACAATTTCGGTAACGGCGATTTCCCTGGACAGATACTTGCGGGTCCTGAAGCGGACGCAGCTTTCGCCCGAGCGATCGCTCTTTACGAAGATGTGCGCGTCGTGCACTACTGCGCGGCGACTGAGGCCTTCAACAAGTCTCGGGACATGGGTAGCTGGGAAAGAATCACTCGATTCTGCGAGAGGGAAGGCCTCGTCAGTGGCAACGCTCTTTTGCAGAAGGCGTTCAAAAAATTGCTATAGCCGGCGCGTTGCGACTTCGATCTTTTTGGCCAGCCGACTCTAGCCCCCTGCGCCGGAATGGTTCTTCGGACGCAGTAATCGATCAAGAGCGCTCCACCCAAAATGAGCGCCTATTCGGCAAGGACAGGAGCAGGTATGAAGTGCATGATCTGTGACAGCCCATGCGATTACTACTTTTCGAAATCTTACGCGCTTCATCCATTCGGCGATGTTATGAATTCAATTCGCGATGTTGATTATTATCGCTGCCAGCGCTGCGGTTTTACGTCAAGCAAGACACATCGGATGCTTTCTGCGGCGCAACTGCAAGAACTGAATGTCACAGTTCATGAGTTGAACGAAAACGACCCCGATATGAGGAACTATGTCAACCAACCGCCTTATGCTGAACAAGCGCTGATGATTGGGTTGTTTCGCAGCTATGGCCTGATAGCGTGCGACGGAATGCTTGATTACGCTGGCGGAGTAGGGACATTAAGTAATTTACTCAAGAAGTTATTTGGCATTAACCTCCCAATTTACGATCCATATATGCAAGCAGGCGACTTAACTCGCTATGTGAGGAACCCTCGCGAGGAACACTATAAAACAGTTATAAATTCCGCTTTTTTTGAACATGTTATTTCGAGAAGCGACTTAGATTTAGTCAATTCAATGGTGGCCAAAGACGGCTGTTTAATCCTGCACACCCTCATATGCGAAAATATTCCGCGAGACCCTGACTGGTTTTACCTTCGTCCGCCTGTACATGTCGCGTTTCATACCAATAAGAGCATGAACATTCTGATGGAACAATGGGGTTTCAGATCTTCTATTTATTGTCCTCAGAGCAAAAGTTGGACCCTATTTCACCTCGAATTCGATGATATTCGGGCCAAAATGGAACAAATCAACAGGGATCTCCAGACCACATGGTTGTACGGCAAATCAGGGTTTGTGGATTACTGGAAAGGGTTCTGAGTCGATAGGGACGAGCGACTCAAGCTCCGGTCTCTTGCGCCCTTGGCCCGCGAAAGAATTCGGCCGCGCTCACGATTGTTCCACGCTGTCTCAACTCGGCGCAGATTGTCGGGTCGAACACATTGCGGTTGAACTCTTCATCTAGTCCGTCGCGATCGACGATCTCAAGCCAGCGGCGCCAATGCCAGGCTAGGTCGGGGCCCAAGACCTCATCGTAATGGGTCATAAATTTGCGAATATTGGCGATTTTTCGCGCGAAGCGGCTTTTGGTGGTGAAGGGGCGATGGGCGATGACCAAATCCTTGGGCGTCGCCCGGCGCAGAGGCGGCCCGGCTCTCGCGATCAAATCGTGCATTCCCATTTCGACGCTTTCGATAAGTTTGGGTCGCGCCATGATTTTTGGAATCGGCACGCCCCTGCTCCAGGGCGTTTCAGGATGTGCGTTCAGATGATCGCGAAAATTGGGGATCGGCTCGACGACGAGCAGCACATCCTCGTAATGGAGGGGGTCGAACGCCAACTCGCTCTCGTCGCTCGGCTGCCGTGACGCCAAGAGGGGAACATTGAAGCGACGCACCGAGAGCACGTCAGCTTCGAGAAGGTCGGCGCAATCGGCGAGCCTCCCTGATGCGGGGAGCCAGAATTCATCCGCGTCAAGGAAGAGAAGCCAGTCGTAGCTCGCTTCCGCGGCTTCGGCTGCGGCGCCGCGAACCGCAGCGAAGGTGCTGCAGCTGTCAAAGTCGGCATCGTCCCCCTGGATCACCTTGAGCTTGGCGTCTTCGCGGCCGCGGGCGAGGAGTAGCTCGAGAGTGCCATCCCTGGAATTCAGGTCCCAGACGAAAACAAGATCGACGCCAATGACGCGAAGATGGTCGATCGCCTTGTCGATAAGCTCGAACTCGTCCTTCACGCCAAGGAAAGCGGCGAATTTCATGAGTAACCTGTTCCTCCAGAGGAAAGGGGCGAGAGGCGCCTGTATGACGTCGCCCCGACCACTCGGGTAACGCAGCCCGTCTTGCCGATATTTGCGCCGGGTGATTCAGTCCAGGCCATCGTGATCCACTCGACTCTCGCAAATCCGAAGGAATCACAACCTACTGAAATCACCTAACGGCAATTCTGAGCAGCTTCTGAGGCTCAGCATTGGAAAAAATTGGCGACAGGCACTGTACGATTTCGCTGATCTTATTTTCCTCGAGATCGGGAGCCACAGGCAGGCCGATGAGGCGCGGCGCAAGGTCTTCCGTCACCGGCAGGCCATCGTGCGAAAAGCCGCGAAAGTAGGCGTGATTGTGGACTCCGCGTCCATACCACAGACGGTGCTCAATGCTGTTTCCGCTCAGACTGGCGGCGACCGCCTCCGCCTCCTCAAGCGTCTCGCAACGAAAAAGCGCATAGCAGGAAGCGATGCTCGGGGAGCCAATGAAGCGGTTTTGCAGGCCCAAGGCGTCGAAGCGCCGGCGGTAGGCGGAAGAAACTTCAGCAAGCGCCCTGGCTTTCTCTCTCCAGCCGTCGAGTTCAGCGAGACCTACGGCGGCGTGATATTCGCTCATCTTCCCATTGATGCTCGCCATTCGGCAGTCTCGGTTGTCGAGGAAGCCGAAATTGAGCGCTTGCGCGATTCGGTAAGCGAGATCGACGTTAGTCGTTATGACGCCGCCGCCCTCGCCGGTCGCGTAGCTTTTGGTGGCGTGAAAACTCATGACCACGGGGATTTCGCCAAGCAAAAGCTCTGGGGCGGCGGTCGCCGCTTCAAAGCAGGCCGCGCCGTCGATCACGACTTCAACGCCCGTCTTCCGCCGAAACTCGCGCCAAACCTTTTGGTCGACCGGGCGTCCAAAAGGCGCAACAGGGACAACCACTCCGACGCGATCGATCGCCTCATACGAAACTGTGCGCGCGGGGTCGAGGAGAAAGCTTTCGGAGTCGACATCCAGCAACCTGACTTCGTAACCGCAGGCTTCGACCGCGGCGACCGTCGCAACGAAGGTGAAGCTGGGAACGATCGCGAGAGGCCGCTCCTCTCGGGCGCGACCGGCGCAGGCGAGAATTGCGCCTATGAGCGCGGCCGTGCCTGAGGCCGCCGTGACGACAGATTCCGGAGGAAGCGATAAAAGCTCGGAAATCCGGCGGCCGAGCTCCCTCGCGAGCGGTCCGAAATTGGAGTAGATTCGGGTCGAGTCGATCAGGCGCAAATACGGCAAAAGCCGCTCGGCGGGGGGAAGCAGAGGTTTGAGAACTGGCGTCGGCGGCGGCGATGGCTTTTTCATTTAGCGTGAATTCATCCTCGCAAGATCACACAGGCTGATTTGCTTGGCGTCGTGGACCCTTCTCAACTGCGAGCTTGGCGTCCGCCAAGCGACGAGGTTGAGTTGTTCGACCGGGCAAAGTCCCAACCACCCAGGCGCCCGAACCGGCGCGAACGACCCTAGAAGGCGCGAACGCCTGGCGCCGAAATGGCGCAGAGGCAAAATCAAAAGTTCGAATTCAACCGGTTCGCCGGCCCCCACGCCCGCGGCATGCGCCAGGAGCGGCGTTTCCTGGTCGACGACCCGGCCCACCGCCTCGGCAATGTCGAGACGATGCTGGGCTCGCCACCAGCTCAGGAACTGCCGGCCCTTCTGTTCGGCGAGCCAAAGCGCATTGATGCGTGCGCCGCAGAGCCGAAGTGGAAAGCGACGGTCAGCGTCCACTTCGATGATGAAAATGTCCGCCAGCATATGGCGAATGGCTACGGGATCGATGTCGGCTCGATCAGGCGCCGTCCGTTCGCCCTTCAATCGATCCCAATAGTCGTGAAGTTCCTTCGTAACCGGCAATCTCATCTAGTTCGCCCGACGATTGTGCGCCCCCGCCCAGGATTGGCACGCCGCCCTCGAAGCCTTGCATCCTGTCGCCGACGCAGCAGGGGTCGTGCCATCGCCACAGCGGCGAATGTGAAGGCGGCGGAGGGACAAGTCGCCAAGGCAAAAAAGAGCAGCTAAAGCAGAGGGCTGCGGCGTCCGGTGGCGTTGGTCCGATCCGTCGGCCGTCTCCGGATGCGGTTCTGCCGCCGGCGCCGGGCGCTTCAAATCGGGACGATCGCCGACTCTGCGCATACTGGATACCATTGAGGCTAAACGGGCCTTCGCCCGGCAAATCGAATGGAACGCACGTGGCCGCAAATCGCGAACGCATTTTCAATCTCCCGAAAGCGACGAAAGCGCTCGTCGTCGCGCTGGCGGCTACGCAATTCGTCGTCGCCTACGCTCCTGCGGAAGTCGCGCAATGGCTGTTGACGACCTTCGCCTTCATCCCCGCGCGGGTGACGATTGAAGGCGGCGCCGAATACGCGACCATGCTGACCTATTCCTTCCTGCACGGCGACTGGACGCATCTCGTGGTCAATGTGTTCGCGCTCGCCGCCTTCGGAACGCCGGTCGAACGCCGGTTCGGCTCGACCCGCTATCTGCTTTTTCTCGCCGCCAGCGCAGTCGCGGGCGCGCTGTTCTTTCTTGCGCTGCACCCGTACGAAATCGCGCCGGTGGTCGGCGCTTCCGGCGCAATCTCAGGAACAATGGGGGCGATCGTGCGTTTCGCTTTTACGCCAGGAGCGCGACTGGCGGATGCAAGGGGCAGCCCGCAAGCGCCATACGACGAGGGAAGCCGTTCCACTTCGCTGTCGCAACTGGCGTTGAACCGGCAAGCGATGTTTTTCCTCAGCGCATGGTTAGCGGCGAACTTGCTTCTTGGCGCATTTCCCCAGGCGGTTGGCGTGTCGAGCGCCATCGCCTGGGAATCGCATGTCGGGGGATTTTTGTTCGGCCTGCTCTTTTTCCGCTTCTTTGATCGCGTGGGCCGACATCCTTGAGTTCGCAGTGACGCCTTTCGGCCGGCGAGGAGCCCGGTCGAAAGCGAAGAGGAGGGCCAGATGACGATCGCCAATATACTCGCGGAGAAAGGCAGAGAGGTGGTGACCGCGAGCGCCGACACGACGCTGCAAGAGGCGGCCCGGCTCATGATGCGTGACAGGATCGGCGCGCTCGTCATTCTCGACCACAGCGGCCGGTTGACGGGTCTCATCGCCGAGCGGGACATCGTTTCGGCGGTCGCGCTGAACGGGCCGGAGGCGCTGACGCAACCCATTTCGTCCTTTATGCAGCAAACGCCGCAACCCGCCCGGGAAGAGGACGCGGTCGAGAATATGATGCGCGTGATGACGGTCGAACGGCGCCGGCACATTCCGGTGGTCCGGGAGACTCGGCTCGTCGGCCTCATTTCGATCGGCGACGTGGTGAAATACCGGATACGCGTCATCGAGGAGGAACATCGCTCGATGCGCGAATACATCGCCCAGGCTTAGGCGACGCCATAAAGTAACTGAATCGGGAGCGTTATCTGGAGGCCGCGGTCCAGGGGCGGCGCGCGAGCCTCCGGGCTCGCGCGTTTGCGACAGGCCGGAGTTGGCGCGCTAATTCGCGCCGACTTCGAATCAAACGGCGCTCGGCAGCGGGATGTGGGCGAAAATATTCGGCAGCGCCCGCTTGGTCGCCTCGCTGCCCACATGGATGAGCTGCTCCGCCCGGTGGAAGTCGAACATCCCGACTTCCTCCATGCGCGCGGTGATGGTCGCGTCCGGCGGGTCGCCGGCGAGCCGCGAACGCAGGATTCTGTCCTGGATGATGTTGAAGGCGTCGATCATCGCCGTGGCGACATTCGGCGCGTCGCTCGACTGGCGGTCGAAATAGCGCGGCAGGAAGCGGTCCGCGAAGGAGAGGTCGGCCTTTCCCGCGAATGGCCCCGCCTCCGCGGCGCGCTTTTGCGCCGCCGGATCGTCGCGAATGACGCGCGCGCGATACATCGTGTCGGCGGTGACGTTCACCGCGATCACATATTCGGCGCCGAGCGCGCGGCAGACGGTGACCGGCACCGGATTGACCAGCGCGCCGTCGAACAGCCAACGGTCGCTGATTCGCACCGGCTCGAAAATGCCCGGCAGCGCATAGGACGCGCGGATCGCCAGCGCCAGCGATCCGTGCTGCAGCCACACCTCATGTCCGGTGCCGACTTCGGTCGCGACGGCGGCGAAGGGAACCGGCAGTTCCTCGATTTTCAGGTCTTCCAGCTCCTTCTCCAGCGCCGAGCGCAGCCGCTCGCCGGTGATCAGGCTGGCGCCGGAGAACGACAAATCCATCAGCGTGAAGACGCGCCGCTTGGTGAGCGACCGGGCGAAGGCTTCGATCGCATCGAGCTTGCCGGCGGCGTAGCAGCCGCCGATCACCGCGCCGATCGACGTGCCCGCGATCACGTCCGGATGGATGCCATGCGCCGAAAGCTCGCGCAGCACGCCGATGTGCGACCAGCCGCGCGCCGCGCCGGCGCCGAGCGCCAATCCGATCGTCGGCTGTCCGCGTCTTTCCCGTTTCGCCTCCGTATCCGCCGTGCGAACGACGGTGGTCGGCGGCGCATGGGGCGCGTCGGTCATCGCGCTACCCACGTCGGCGCCGTGATTTTGAAGGTTGCGTGAGCGTAGCGATAACATGCGGCATTCCTGCTCGACGATCTCCTCGGCGTTGAAGCGGCGCAAGATATATCTGGAGAACAGGCTGCGCCGTGAAAATGGCTTTCAGGTTAACTTTCCGCCAGATAGCGGCCCCTATTCGCCGTCCGCAGAGAACGCCAGCGCGCCGTCGCCATCGAGCGCCCGGTAGAAGCAGGATTTCCTGCCGGTGTGACAGGCTTTGCCGTCGCCCCCTACCTCGACCTCGAGCAGCAGGGCGTCCTGATCGCAGTCGACGCGCAATGACAGAACCTTCTGAGTCTGGCCGGAGGTGCCGCCCTTGCGCCACAATTCGCCACGCGAGCGCGACCAGTAATGGGCGAAACCCGTTTCGATCGTCTTGTCGAGCGCGAGCTGGTTCATATAGGCGACCATCAGCACGTCGCGCGTCGCGGCTTCAAAGGTGACGCAGACGATGAGGCCGTGCGCGTCGAATTTCGGCGCGAAGACGACCCCCTCCTCCACGTCCGCTTTGTCGGACCGCGACATCAGCGCGCGCCGCGCAGCAGCGTGTAGAAATGCGCCTGCTGAGCCGGATCGTCGCGGAACACGCCGGAAAACTGCATGGTGACCGTCGACGATCCCTGTTTCATCACGCCGCGCATCGACATGCACATATGTTCGGCTTCGACCATCACCGCGACGCCGCGCGGCGACAGCGCCTCGTCGATTGCCGCCGCGATCTGCGCCGTCATCGCCTCCTGGGTCTGGAGCCGGCGGGCGAAAATCTCGACGAGCCGGGCGAGCTTGGAGAGGCCGACCACGCCGCCGTTCGGGTAATAGGCGATGTGCGCCTTGCCGACAAAGGGCACGACATGGTGTTCGCAGTGAGAGGTGAAGGGAATGTCGCGCACGAGCACGAGATCGTCATAGCCTTCGACCTCCTCGAAGACCTTCGAGAGGACCTCGTCGGCGCTCTCCCGGTAGCCGCTGAAGAATTCCTCATAGGCTTTGACCACCCGGCGCGGCGTGTCGCGCAGCCCCTCGCGGTCGGGATCGTCGCCGGCCCAGCGCAGCAGCATGCGCACGGCGGCCTCGGCCTCCGCACGGCTGGGACGTTCGAGCTTTAGGGGCGGTTCGAACGAAGAAAGGGGAAAGGTCTTAACCACGTCATCCATGTGGCGCCTCCGACTAACAATCGCCGTCCGCCTTCAAAGGGCGTCGGCTGTCTAGAGCCTTGCACGAAACGTGCAAGTCCCGGTCCCTCAAATCGTCGCCCTCTCCAGATGGTTCGAGATCACGCGAGAATTCGAGACTAACGCGGCCTTTGACGGCCCCGGCGCGCCAGCCGCTTTCGCGAAGGCGCGCAAAATCCTATATAGAGTTTTATCGGGGCGATGGTAAGGCCTTCGCTTGAAACGCGCCGGCGGCGATGCTGAACAACATATATAATCAACGCATTCTGGAGCTTGCCGGCAACATTCCGCGCCTTGGCCGGCTGGCGCGGCCGGACGCCACCGCCTCCGCCTATTCGAAACTCTGCGGCTCGACGATCACCGTCGATCTGATGCTGCGCGACGGCAAGGTGGCGGACTACGCCCATGAGCTGAAGGCCTGCGCGCTGGGCCAGGCGTCGGCCTCGATCATGGCCCGCAATGTCGTCGGCTCGACCCCGCAGGAGCTGCGCGAGGCGCGCGACGCGCTGCGCAAAATGCTGAAAGAAAACGGCCCGCCGCCGACCGGCAAATGGGCCGACCTCGCGGTGCTGGAGCCGGTGCGCGACTACAAGGCCCGCCACGGCTCGACAATGCTGGCGTTTGACGCGGTCGCGGAGGCGGTGGGGAAGGCGAGCAAAGGCCCAAGCTAACGGCTAGCCAATCTTCGGGCCGGAAATGGGGCGCGTATAGATAAAAAACGGAACATTGACGAGCTTCAAGCTGGTGCTAGAATTCTAACGAACCGTTATCAACTTATTTGAATTAAAATTGCGTGGCATTGTCGAATGCTCGAATTTTTCTCACTCTGCGCCAAACTGAGATCGGTCCTACCGCTGATAACGCTACTCGTAGCGGAGCCGACGCCCTTGTTCGCCGAAGCCGCAATTGCCTTTGGTCAGTGGGATGGCGGTTGGGCGTCTGGCATAAGCTCCGACAATAGAACGCAGGCCGATGCCCAAAACGGCGCAATGAATGCTTGCAATTCAAAAGGATTCAATTGCGGAATTCGATTGAACTTTTCTAATGCATGTGGAGCGCTTGCAGTACAGGTGGGGAGCAATGGTTATGCCGTTGCTTCGCGACCAGACGAATATTCTGCTCGGCAAAGCGCACTTGCCACCTGCGTGAGAATGGGGCTTGCTTGCGAGATTAAGGCTGCAAGATGCGACAGCGTCAGCGAAGCGGCCATTCAAGCGCAGGAATATCAAACCTTTCTTTCGATTTGGCGGGCATGTTTTGCCGGCGCTGTAGCGTCCTGCGATAACGCCTTAGCTTATCCCAACCTGTCCTCGGAGGATCGTACCAGACTGATTAATCAGCGTGCCGCTATAATCGACGCCAAAGAAACCGCCCGAGCGAAACAAACCTTTCTTTCGAACTGGCAAGCATGCTTTACCGGAGATGTAGCGTCTTGCGATAACGCCTTGAGTTATCTCAACCTCTCGTCAGAGGATCGTACCAAACTGATTAATCAGCGCGCCGCTATAATCGACGCCGAGGAACGTAGGCGATTACAACAGGCTATTAAGTATATTACAGATGCAAAGGGAACGGTAATTGGAGCGTTGTTTGTTCTAGTTATCGCACGAATCGCGATGGCCGCCCTAAAATCAAAAAAGGGCGATGGTGACTTTTGGCGTGACGTAAGAGTAGAAGCAGTTGCTTCGCTTCTGACTGCTCCCGTACTAATGTATATCGGTGCCGAGAAAGAACTGACTGCGGTAAGTGTGCCAGTTGGCCTAGGTTTTAGTGTAGCGCTATTATGGTCATTTGCAGAGTCCTAGCGTGTTGAGTGATCAAAGGAAGTCGCCGGCCAACACACCCATCTAAGAGGGAGGTCCATTCGCCCGGCTAGCCACCCGCGCCGTTCCGCACATAACTTCGCATATGCTCCTTCCCCCGATTTGCATTCTCGGCATCGACCCTAGCCTGCGCAACACCGGCTGGGGCGTCTTCGAGCCGAAGCGCTCGCGATTGCGCATGAAGGTTTGATGGTCGTCATCGCCGACTACGCGCCGCAGGAGCCCGCGCGATCGACGAAACCTTCGTCAACCGCCTCCCGCGCGAAAGCCAGCCCGTCCGGCGACCGAACCCGCGCTGGAAGGATTTCTCCCGCGCTTCACCGACACCGACACGCCGCCGAACCCCGCGCCCCTGCTTGGCGAGGCGAGGGAAGCATGCCGCAGGCAGGAAGGGGCAGGGATACAGATGCGGAAGCTTCTTATAAAGCGCGAGACGTTCGTAACGTGTCCAGCCCGCGCGGCGCGAAGGCGCGGGCGCGCTTCCGCCTTCCCGCAGCCGACTCAGTGGAACGCGAACCTTTGACGCAGGCGAATCTCGAAGAGCGAGGTCGTGTCGGAAACCTCGTTGGCGACGGCGAGGTAATTGCGCCCACGCGCGCGCAGAGCGGTCAGGCCTTCCGGCGAAAGATCGCCGTCGCTGACGATCATGTCCAGGAATTGCGCCGCGAAGGGATTTGTCACGTCGTAAATCGCGATGGCCGACTTCGTCGTGCGCTCGAGCCCGATGAAGGCCAGCACGCGACCATCGATATGCATCCACGCCACGCCTTCCGGCTCGACGCCCTTATTGTCGCTGCGTCCATGGTCATAGACGCCGCGGCTGATCGCTTCGGCGTCGAGCTGATTGCCGCTGTCGAAGACGATGCGGCCAGCGGCGTCGAGCGGATTGCCCCTGTCGAAGCCAGCGCGGCCAGCGGCGTCGCGGATCGAGAACGACCGGCCGCCGAATGAAACCAGATTTCCCCGGCTCGATTCGACGTTCGACATCGTCAGGCGGCCGAGCAATGAACCGTCCGGCACATATTCCACGCTGGAATTGCCGGCGGAGCCGCGACGCTCGTCCTCGCCGTCGTTGCTTCCATTGTCTCTCGCATCGCCTTCATTGGCCATAACCAGATAGGTGCGACCGCGATGTTCGTAGGCGGCGATCGAATCGGGCTGATAAAGTCCCTTGACGGGGACCTGCTCCAGCTTGACGACGCCGTCCTGATCGTTGGGATCAATGCCGTTGCCGGGAAGATTGAAATCTTTCAGGCCAAGGCCGATGACCCGTTCAAAACGGCGCGTTCTTAAGTCCAGCACGGCGACGCCATTGGCTTCCTGAAGGCCGACATAGGCCTTATCGCCCCGCGGATCGACGGCGATATATTCCGGCTCGGGATCATAAGGACACATATCGGGGCGCGTCGTGCCGTTGCCGGTCGCCGGAAACTGGCGAAGCTCGCCATAGCCCGGAAGCGTCGGGCTGATGGGCAGCGTCGTGACATTGCGCGTCCACAGATCGATCAGGCTGACGCTGCCGGGCGGATCCGCGGGACAAGGCTGACCGGACGTGCGCGGATTGGGCGTGCCTTCATTGGCCACGAGCGCCATGCGGCCGTTCGGAGCGAAGGTCACCATGTCCGGCAGGGCGCCGACGGTGACCGGGTCGCCCACGCGCTGACCCGTGCGCGTGTTGATGAAGAGGACCACGCCGGGCTGCGTCCGATCGCTCGCCTCTACGGCAAGCGCGGCAAGCCCCTCGTGGATCGCGACGCTGTTGACGGCGCCATAGGGCGCAACGCTGATATTGCGAATCCATTTGCCGGTGTCGCGCGCAAGCACGTCGACGCCGGCCACGCCCGCCACCCACAGAGTGTCGCCGCGCTCGTCATAGGCGACGATTTCCGCTTTTTGTCCCGGAACATTGCTCTGCGCATGAGGATAGCTCCACACGCGGCGCGTTTCGACCGATAGCGACGGCTCGGCCGACACGCCGCCGATGTAGAGCGACGCGAGAGCGATGGTCAGGCCGCGCAAGGCCGCGCCGGCGCGAAGTTTAAAGTGCAGCCGCATGTGCAAGTCTTTCCGATATCCGAGAAGCTGTAGCTCGACCCGGAACATCGTCGGAGAACGTTTCAGCCGCATGACACTCCTTCTTTCGAGACGGCGTCGGGCTTATGCTGAGGCGCAACAGGAGCGGCGCCGTTGACCTCCGATTCGGAATATCCAAAAGCCCTCGGCTGGTGGCGCGGCGCGCCGCTATACCTGCGCATCCTCGGCGCGGTGGCTGTCGGCGTCGCGGTGGGCGTCGCCTTTGGCCCGAACGCCGCGCCGCTCGAAATTCCGGCAAAGCTCGTCCTGCGGCTCCTCGGCGCGCTTGCCCCTCCGCTGATCCTGCTGGCGATCGTGCAGGCGCTGATGCGCGCCCATCTTGGCGGGCGGAAGGCGCTGCGGCTGGTTACGCTGCTGTTGACGAACACGCTGGTCGCGATCGGCATCGGCCTCCTTGTCGCCAATGTCCTTCAGCCCGGCTCATGGTCGAGCCCCGCGCCGGCGCATGCGCCCGCCAAGGCCGCCGCCGGCGCTGATCCTCTGGCGCAGTTCCTGGACAATGTGCCGAAGAGCATCGGCGGGCCATTTTCGGACAATGGCGCGGTGATGGGGGTCATCTTCATCGCGGTGGCGCTGGGTGTCGCGCTGAGAAGCCTGCGCCATCACGAGGTGCGCACCGTCGAAGACCTCGTTCACGTGGCGTTGACCAGCCTGATTACGATTCTGCACTGGATCATCGACCTCGTGCCGTTGGCGGTGTTCGGCATCGTCGCCAGCATCATCGGCGTGAAAGGCTTCGGCGATTTTCTCGCGCTCGGCGGCTTCGTCGTCGCGGTGCTCGCGGCGCTGACGCTGCAAGCCGGCTACTATCTCACTCGCATACGGCTCGGGTCTTGGGCGCCGCCGCTCCATGTGCTGCGCGGCGTGCGCGACGCGCTGGTGATGGCGTTTTCGACCGGCAGCTCCACCGCCACCATGCCGGTGACCTATGCGCGGCTGCGCGAAAATGTCGGATTGCGCGAAGAGTCCGCCAGCATGGGCGCGCTCGTCGGCGCGAATTTCAACAATGACGGCACGGCGCTCTATGAAGCCATGTCGGCTTTGTTCGTCGCGCAATTGCTCGGCATGCATTTGACGCTCGGCCAGCAATTCGTCGTGGTGGTGACGTCGGTCATCGCATCCGTCGGCGCGGCCGGCATTCCGGAAGCGGGCCTGGTGACGATGACGATGGTCTTCAAGGCCGTGGCGCTGCCCACCGACTATATCGCCATGCTTTTCACCGTCGACTGGTTCCTGGATCGCTGCCGGACGGCCATCAACGTCATGGGCGACGTGACGGTGAGCTGTCTGCTGGACGGTAAGACGCGCGAGCGGCCGGAGACGCGACCGCCCTGAGGCTCGCTCAAACGCCCCTTTCCGCCTACGCTGGCGCCATGACCCATGGCCCGATTCGCATTCTCGGCATCGACCCCGGCCTGCGCAATACGGGCTGGGGAGTCATCGCGGCGCAGGGTTCGCGGCTCTCCTTCATCGCCTGCGGGCGGGTGCGCTCGGACGCCAGCCTCAACATGGGCGAGCGGCTGCGGCAATTGCACGACGGGCTGATGGGCGTCATCGCCGACCATGCGCCGCAGGAGGCGGCGATCGAAGAGACTTTCGTCAATCGCGATCCGCAATCGGCCCTAAAACTCGGACAGGCGCGCGGCGTGGCGCTCACCGCCCCTGCCCTCGCTGGCCTCGTCATCGCCGAATATGCCGCCAATCTCGTCAAGAAAACCGTGGTCGGCGCCGGCCACGCCGACAAGGCGCAGGTGCAGATGATGGTGCGCGTGTTGCTGCCGACGAGCGCCGCGGAGAGCGCCGACGCCGCCGACGCGCTGGCTGTCGCCATCTGCCACGCGCAGCATCGCGGCATGCGGACGCTCAAGGAGAAGATTGGATGAGAGGCCTTCTCGTCTGTTTTTTCGCATTGGCGTTGACGCCGGCCCTCGCCGCTTCGGTCGGCAAGGATTCGCCCGCCGGGCGCTATGCGCTCGACGCCGCAGCATGCAAGGCGAAGGATTATTTCGTCACGCTGTCTGAAAGCGAGGCGGTTCTGCCGACGTTCAGCTGCACGGGCGTCGACTACGACCAGACCGAAAACAAGGGCGGCCGCGCCGTCTACAAGGCGAGCGCCAAATCCTGCGTCGGCGAGGAATCGGCCAAGCCTCGCAAGGAAGCCTTCACCCTTATCGTCGACGCCGCCGGACTGCAGATTCTCTGGGCCGACGGAACCAAGAGCGCGGTCTTCGCGCGCTGCGCGCCATGATCGGCAAGCTCAAGGGCCTTATCGACTCCTATGGCGAGGATTTCGTCATCCTCGACGTGAATGGCGTCGGCTATGTCGTGCATTGTTCAACGCGCACGCTGCAAAAACTGCCGCGCGCGGGAGAAGCCGCCGCGCTCGCCATCGAAACGCAGGTGCGCGAGGATTCCATTCGCCTCTTCGGCTTTGCGAGCGAAGCGGAGCGCGACTGGTTCCGGCTGCTACAGAGCGTGCAGGGCGTCGGCGCCAAAGTCGCGCTGGCGATCCTGTCGATCCTTTCCGCCAATGACCTCGCCTCGGCGATCGCCCTGCAGGACAGAGCGAGCGTCTCCCGCGCGCCCGGCGTCGGCCCGAAGCTCGCCGCGCGCATCGTCGCCGAGTTGAAGGACAAAGCGCCGGCTTTCGGCGCCGTCGACCCTGCCCTGGCGTGGCTCTCCGGCGACGAGAATGAAGGCGCGCCGTCGGCGGCGCGCGACGCGATTTCGGCGCTGGTCAATCTCGGCTATGGCCGCCCGCAGGCGGCGGCGGCGGTCGCCGAGAGTTTAAAGCAGCTCGGCGAAGGCGCAGAGGCCGGCGCGCTGATTCGGCAAGGGCTGCGAGAGCTCGCGCGCTGAGCGCGCGGCGGTCAGGCCGCGATCACGTCTTGGTAGATTTCGGCGAGCGGGACGCTGACGCCGATCGCTGGCAGATCGAGCGCAGCATCGAGGCCGTCGAGGATGCGCACCCCCCATTCATCCCCGAGCCGATCGAACGCCTCGACATGCGCCCTGTCGCGCTCAACCAGGACGTAATGCTTGAGACTTGGGAGCTTTTGATAAACGGCCCATTTTTCGAAGCGGTCGCGCGCCTTGCTGCCATCCGACATGACTTCGACGAGCACTGTGGGGTCGTCAGCCGAAGTCGCGCCCGGCTCCATGGGGCCGCAACGGACCATTACGTCGGGCAAGGTCGCGGACTCGATCGATTTTTTCTTCATGTAGAAGGTTTCGAGAAAGACCAGGCACCCCGCGCCTTTCTCATAGAGCCGCCGGCGCAATCCGAATGCCAGATTCTGCGCAATGATATGATGCTCCCATCTTGCCCCAACCATCATGCGCACGACCCGGCCGCCGATCAGCTCCCATTTTTCGTCGGCGGGCTTGTCGGGGAGAAGTTCCTCGAAATCGTCGAGGGACATATACTCATATTGCGAGGACGGGCGATTCACGGCGCGGCTCCGTTTGCCGCATCTTACCACAGCGCCCGCGCCAGCGCATGGGAGCCGCCCGTTTGACCACGCCCGCGCGCCTTTTAAGCCCCGAGCAACGCGACGATGACGCCGACGCCTCGCTGCGTCCGCTGTCGCTCGCCGATTTCACCGGCCAGGAGGCGGCGCGCGCCAATCTCAAGGTGTTCATCGGAGCGGCCAAGACGCGCGGCGAGGCGCTCGACCATGTGCTGCTCGTCGGCCCGCCGGGCCTCGGCAAGACCACGCTGGCGCAGATCGTCGCCCGCGAGCTTGGCGTCAACTTCCGCTCGACCTCCGGCCCAGTGATCGCCAAGGCCGGCGACCTTGCGGCGCAGCTCACCAATCTCGAGCCGCGCGACGTATTGTTCATCGACGAAATTCATCGCCTGAACCCGGCGGTGGAGGAAATCCTCTATCCCGCGATGGAGGATTTCCAGCTCGACCTCATCATCGGCGAAGGGCCGGCGGCGCGTTCGGTGAAGATCGATCTTGCCAAATTCACCCTGGTCGGCGCGACGACGCGCGCGGGTCTTCTGACGACGCCGCTGCGCGACCGCTTCGGCATTCCGATACGGCTCAATTTCTACACGCCGGAAGAACTGGAGCTGATCGTCAAGCGCGGCGCGCGCGTGCTCGGCGTCGGGGTCGACGACGCCGGCGCGAAGGAGATCGCGCGGCGCTCGCGCGGCACGCCGCGCATCGCCGGCCGCCTGTTGCGGCGCGTGCGCGACTTCGCCATCGTCGACGGCGCCAGCGCGATCACGCGCAAACTCGCTGACCGGGCCCTGTCGCTGCTGGAGGTCGATACGATCGGTCTCGACATCATGGACCGGCGTTACCTCACTCTCGTCGCGGTCAATTTCGGCGGCGGGCCCGTCGGCATCGAGACGATCGCCGCGGCGCTTTCCGAACCGCGCGATGCGATCGAGGACATTATCGAGCCGTTTCTGTTGCAGCAGGGCTTTCTGCAACGCACGCCGCGCGGGCGTCTGCTGACGCCGCACGCCTTCCGCCACCTCGGCCTCGCCGAGCCGGCGCGGCCGGCGGGACAGTTCGGGCTGTTCGAGGAAGGCGAGGAGTAATCCGCGATCAGGCTGTGAGCACGAAGTAGATCATCGCGCCGAATAAAAGAACCGCGGCGATCTCGCCGGCATGTTCGAAGACTTTCAGCGCGCGGCTTAAAAATTGCGTCTGCATGAGGCGCCTCCATGAGGCGTATATGGCGTCGTAAGCTTCTCATTCCAACTGTCACGCCGTACTCGATCGCCGGTCGCGCGACTGTCGGCGTTAACGCGCGATCGGACCGCCAGCCTTCAGCCAAGCGTCGAGTCCGCCCTGTATATGCCGGGCGGCGGCGAGGCCGGACGCCTGCGCCGCCTCGACCGCCATGGCGGAGCGCTCGCCATAGGCGCAATAGAATAGGATCTGCTTGCCCGTGGCGGCGGCGAGTTCGTGCAGCAATCCGCCTTCGCGAATATTTTCCTCGAGTTCGTCATAGGGCATGTGCAGCGAGCCGGGAATGACGCCGTGGATTTCGCGTTCGCGCGCTTCGCGCAAATCGACGAGAGCGAATGATTGCTGACCGAGAACGTCAAGCGCCTCTTGCGGCGTAAGCGACCAGCCCCGCCGCGCAATATCTTCCTGACGCAGGCCGATATGCCTGTTCGCCGGAACCGCCACATCCATCATTTTCGGATTGGGCAAATGCAGACTGTCCATCAGCGCGACATATTCATCGATGGACTTGACCTGCAAACGCGGGTTGAACGCCCGCTCTTCGCCGATCGTGCTGACCGTATCGCCCTTATAGTCATGTGCGGGATAGACAAACGTCGAGTCGGGAAGCTTCAACAGTTTGCCGAAAATCGACTCATATTGGGCCTGTGCGTCGCCGTTCTGAAAATCGGTGCGGCCCGTGCCGCGGATCAGCAGCGTGTCGCCGGTGAACACTCGGTCGGCCATCATAAAGCTGTATGAATCGTCCGTGTGACCAGGCGTGTAGAGAACATCGAGCTCGACGCCCGGAATTCGGATGCGCTCGCCTTCGCGCACGCGCATCGACACCACGTCGGCGTTGCTGCGCTCGCCCATGACGGTCACGCAATGGGTGCGGTCGCGGAGCGCGCCCAATGCGGTGATGTGGTCGGCGTGAGTGTGCGTATCCACGGCCTTGACCAGTCGGACATCGAGCTCGCGGATCAGCCGCAGATAATGATCGACCTTGTCGAACACCGGATCGATGATCAGCGCCTCCCCGCCGCGACCGGCGGCGAGGAGGTAGCTGTAGGTATTGGAGACGCTATCGAACAGCTGTCTGAAGATCATGGCGCGCGCCTCGCGCCTTCGCCAGGGTCACTTCGGCTGCGGCACGATCCGCAGATAGGGCCGCGGGGCGTTCCAGCCGTCTGGGTAGATTTTCTTCGCGTCTTCGTCGGAGACCGAACCGGCGATGATCACGTCGTCGCCCGGCCGCCAATTGACCGGCGTCGCCACCTTGTGTTTGGCGGTCAGTTGCAGCGAGTCGATGACGCGGAGCACTTCGTCGAAGTTGCGGCCCGTCGTCATCGGATAGACGATGATCAGCTTGATTTTCTTGTCGGGCCCGATGACGAAGACGTTACGGACCGTCTGATTATCCGCCGGCGTCCTGACGCTGGCGTCGCCCGAGGCGGCCGCCGGCAGCATGCCGTAAAGCTTGGAAATGCTGAGATCCGCGTCCCCGATCATCGGATAGTTTGGCTTCGCGCCCTGAGTTTCCTCGATGTCGACCGACCATTTCGCATGATTGTCGACCGGATCGACGCTCAGGCCGATCACCTTGACGTTGCGCCGCTTAAATTCCGGTTCGAGTTTGGCCATATAGCCGAGCTCGGTCGTGCACACCGGCGTGAAGTCCTTGGGATGCGAGAACAGGATGCACCAGGAATCGCCGATCCAATCGTGGAATTTGATCGGTCCCTGCGTGGTGACGGCCTCGAAATCCGGCGCTGTGTCGCCAATCTGGAAAGACATGTGGGAGCTCCTCCGATATTATTGGTTTCGTCGACCAGCCGGCGCCTCCCCCTCTATCGTCCGAGGCGCATCGTAGCCCCATGATGCGACTTTCGTGCCTCGGATCAAGGACTGACGCCGGTCCGTAGTCTTCCCACGTGAAATCCCATAGAAAAGCGGGCGATCGCCCGCCCCGGTCGCGCAGGGAGCCTTATCGAGCCTTGATGACGAATGTTTTTGTCCCACACCTCCTCCCGATCCGCGTCTATTATGAGGACACTGATTTTTCAGGCCTCGTCTACCACGCTTCCTATCTCCGCTTCATGGAGCGGGCGCGCACCGAAATGCTGCGCGCGCTGGGGCTGGATCAGCGGGCGCTGCTCGAAGGCGCCGCCGGCGCGCCGATTTTCTTCGTCGTCCGGTCGATGGACGTCGACTTTCGACGGCCGGCGACGATGGACGATGAGCTGACCGTGGAAACCGAAGCCCTCGAACTCGGCGGCGCTTCGCTGTCGCTCGAACAGCGGGTTTTGCGGCAGGAGGAGCTGCTGGTCCGAGCCAAAGTTACGGTCGTCTGCGTCGAAGCCGGCCGCGCGCGCCGGCTCCCGCCAGAGGTGCGGGCCAAATTCGAGCGCTTGCTCCAAAATTAGGCGCGCAATACCGTCGCCATCTGGACGCCGCCTTTTGCCGCCTAAAATGGCGACGAGATGGGAATCATCGAACCCGCCGCGAGACTGCTGCCCCGGACCGAGCCCTTGGATCCGGCGGAAACCGGCGTTCTGACCGTCGACCTCGCCGCCCTCGCCGACAATTGGCGGACGATGGCGCGGCTCGCTGGCGGCGCCGAATGCGGCGCGGTGGTGAAGGCCGACGCCTATGGGCTGGGGCTCGCGCCGGCGGCGCGCGCGCTGCTCCTGGCCGGCTGCCGAACCTTTTTCGTCGCCAATGTGGTGGAGGGCGAGGCGGCGCGGGCGGTTGCGCCCGACGCGACAATCTATGTGCTGGACGGGCTTGTTCCCGGCGCGGCGCGGCGCCTCGCCGCCGCGGATCTCATTCCCGCCCTGGGCTCGCTCGGCGAAATCGAGGAATGGGCGGCGACCGGCGGCAGGCCCAGAGCCGCCATTCATTTCGACACGGGCATGAATCGTTTCGGCGTTCCAATCCACGAGGCGGCCGAGGCGGCCGAGCGCGCGCGGAAGATCACGCCGACCCTGGTGATGAGCCATTTCGTCAGTTCGCAGATGCGCGACGCGGCGCGCAACGCGCGGCAGATCGAGGACTTCCTCGACGCCCGCGCCCGATTCGCCGAGATTCCGGCGTCGATGTCGAATTCATCCGCCGTCTTCCTGCCGCAGCGCCCACATTTCGATCTCATTCGGCCCGGCTACGCGCTCTATGGCGGCAATCCGACGCCCTATGCCGAATGTCCGGTGCGCCCCGTCGCGCGGCTGACGGCGCGCATCCTCTCGGTGCGCGACATCGAGCCGGGAATCAGCGTCGGCTATGACGCGGTCTGGTCGGCGCAAAAGCGCACGCGCATCGCCACGATCGGCGTCGGCTACGCGGACGGCGTGCCGGTCGGGGCCACCGGCTGCGATGGAAAAGCGGCGGGCGAAGCGCTGGTTGGCGGCGTCCGCTGCCCCTTCATCGGCCGCGTTTCGATGGATTATGTCGTGCTCGATGTCTCGAAGGCGCCGCCGGACGCCGCGCGGCGCGGCGAATGGGCCGAACTGCTCGGCGACGACATCTGCATCGAGGAAGCGGCGTCGCGCGCGGGAACGATCGGCTATGAAATTCTCACCCGGCTGGGGGCGCGATTCTCGCGGCGCTACGTCGGGGCTTAAGCGTTACGCCATCGCAAACCACGGCGCGAGCACGGGATATCCCTCCCCCGCCAGCAGCGACAGGGTCTCGTGGAGCGGCAGGCCGACGACCGCCGTATACGACCCGACGATTTTCACCAAAAATACGCCGGCGCGTCCCTGGATCGCATAGGCGCCGGCCTTGCCGCGCCATTCGCCGGTCGAAAGATAGGCCTCGATCTCGGTCGAGCCGAGGCGCTTGAACCGCAGCCGCGCCTCGGCGAGCCGCTTGCGCTCGAAGCCGCGCGGGGTGATCAGGCTCACCGCCGAATAGACCCGGTGCTGGCGTCCGGACAGAAGCTGCAGGCACTCCTCCGCCTCCTCGCGCGTCTCGGCCTTGGGCAGGATGCGCCGGCCGACGGCGACGACCGTGTCGGCGGCGATGAGGAATGAATCTTTCAGCTCGGGCCGCGTCGCCCTGAGCTTGGCGGCGGCGGCCGCCTTCTCGCTGGCGATTCGGATCGCATAGGCGCGCGGCGATTCTCCGCGGTGCGGCGTCTCGTCGATGTCGGCGGGCAGCAGCGCGTCGGCTTCGAGTCCCGCCTGCTGCAACAGCGCCAGGCGCCGCGGCGAAGCGGTGGCGAGAATGAGCTTGGGACGCGCGATTGAAGGATGGGCTGTCAAGACGGTCGCTCCGCCGAACGGAAATTACCTGAAGCGATATGTTATACGGCCTTTGGTCAAATCATAAGGGGTCATTTCGACCAGCACCTTGTCGCCGGTCAATACGCGGATGCGGTTCTTACGCATCTTGCCGGCGGTATGGGCGATGATTTCATGGTCGTTTTCAAGTTTGACGCGAAACATCGCGCTCGGCAGCAGTTCGGTGACGACGCCGGGGAATTCGAGCAGTTCTTCCTTGGCCATGTGGTTCCTTGCAGGGCGCTTTCCGCCGCGACTTTGGGGCCGCGCGGCTTAGATAGCGCGAAAAATGCGAAAAACCCGCTCCCCGGCCGGGAAGCGGACTTGGGCGCGGACCCTAATCGAGAACGAAGGATTTGTGAACCGGGGAGTTGGGGACGCCCGAGCTCTCACAATTCGATCATGCGACCGTGATCGCGCGGGCCTTCGACGTCAATGCCTTCGAGCCGGGTGGCGCCAAGAAGCGCCTTGAGCGAGTCCGAGCTAGGGAAGGCGCGACCGCTCGGAGAACGGCGCGAATTTCCGCTTCGTGGGCAGGATCGGCGAGCGCGGCGGCAATGCCGCGGACAAGCGCCGAAATCCGTCAGAAGCGGCGCGACAGGCCACGCCGCCAAACGACAAAAGTTTGCGCCGTCGCTCCACCCCACCCCGGCGCTTCGCGCCGACCCTCCCCTTCAAGGGGAGGGTGGAGTACGAGCCGCATTTCACTTCATGCCCTAGTCGTCGCGATCGAGCGTAAAGCCGACTTTCACCACCACCTGATATTCGGCGACGACGCCCTTATTGATGTTGCCGCGAATCTGCACGACTTCGAACCATCGCAAATGACGCAGGGTTTCGCCGGCGCGCTTCAGCGCGGCGGCGACCGCGTCCTCGACGCTGTCGGGCGACGCGCCGACGAGTTCGACGATTTTATAGACATGGCCTTCCATATGAAGCTCCCGCAACTCCGATTGTGAACGGCTTGCCAGCAATAGGTAGGCCATTCACGGCGGGAACGTAGCATCAGCTCAATCGGTCGCCGAACAGGAACTCCATCGCCCGGTCGAGCCTGATATGCGGCAAGGGCAGCGGCTTGCGGTCGGCGCCGAGCGCCGCGACCGGCGGCCTGAATTTGAGAAAGCGGAATTCGGCCTCTTCGTCGGAAACGGCCAGCGCTTCGCCGCGAAACACGTCGCGCGCATCGGCGGGCAGTTCGCCCGGAAAAATCGCGCCTTCCGCCACGCCGTCGAAGATTTCGTCGCCAATATGCTCGCCCGCGACCGGGACGCCGACGATGGCGGAAAGCTTTTCGCCCTCATGGCGCACCATCGCTTCGCGCGTGGCCCGCACCGCGGCGAGCGCGATCACGTCGATTTTTGCGCCGACTCCCTCGGCGCGCTCGATCGCGCGCGCGGTGAGGTGACGCAGGATCGCCTCGAGCCGGTCGTGGCTCGTGTGATGCAGATGGTCGGCCTTTGTCGCGGCGAAGAGAATGCGATCGATCTTCGGCCGAAAGATCGTCGAGAACAGATTGGCGCGGCCGGCGCGAAACGCCATGAGGACGCCGGTCAGCGCGGTTTCGAGATCGCGCACCGCCTCCGGGCCGGAATTCAGCGCCGCAAGCGCGTCGACGAGAACGATCTGACGATCGAGCCGCGCGAAATGATCCCGAAAGAACGGCCGCACGATCCGCGACTTGTAGGCTTCGTATCGCCGCTCCATTTCGCGCCCGAGGCTGCGATAGGGAAGCTCCTCGCTCTCCGCTACGGGCAGCGGCGCAAAGGTGAGCGCTGGCGAACCTTCGAGATCGCCGGGCATCAGAAAACGTCCCGGCGGCAGGCTCGACAGCGCGAAGCGGTCGGAGCGGGCGAGACGCAAATATTGGGTGAAGGTCTGCGCCAGCTTCTGCGCGGCTTCCTCGTCGTACCGCGCCTTGAAGTCGGTCTGCGCCGTGACGCCGCGCCATTCGCTTGCGATCTCGGCGCGCGCCGAAACGCTCGCCGCCTCCAGCGCCTCCTTGGACCACTGCGCGTAGGATTTGCCAAGGAGCGGCAGATCGAGCAGCCATTCGCCGGGGTAGTCGACAATGTCGATATCGAGTCGCGCCGGTCCCTGGCTGAAGCCCTTGCGCAGCGACCATCCTTTCGAGCGATATTCGAGGCTCACCCGCAATTCGGAAATGCGGCGCGTCGACTGCGGCCAATGCCGATCCGCTCCGGCGAGCGCCGCGAGATGTTCTTCGTAAGCGAAGCGCGGCACGCTGTAATCGGGCTGCGGGTCGAGATGCGCCGAAACGATGCGGCCTTCGGCGAAGGGTCGAAACACGGGAAGCTGAGTCTTGCCGTCGACGCCCTTGGCGCCGCGCGCCGCGAGCGCGCGCGTCAGATGGTGCACGAGCGCGGTGATGAAGACGGTCTTGCCCGAGCGCGACAGGCCGGTGACGCCGAGGCGCAAATGGCCCCCCGCGAGAAAGTCGGCGACGCTTTCGGCGGCGACGCGGGTTTCGAACAGCAGTTCGGAAAATTGCGACAAGGGCGCTCCCGTCAATCGTCCTCAAGCATATGGGGGACGCCACATGTAATCCAAAGACGCCGGAATTGAACAGGGCGCATCCAAACCGCCGTTTGACGCATTATGCGTTAGTCTCTTGCATAGGGGGCGGCGATGTCGGCGCATGTTTTCACATTTGACGAAAGCTGGGACATTCCAGGCGCGACGGTTGAAGACGTCTATGACGTGCTGGCGCGCGGCGAACTCCTGCCGCAGTGGTGGAGGGGCGTCTATCTCGAAGCCGAGCGGCTGACGCCGGGCGAAACGCCGCAGGTCGGCGCAAGGCTGCGAGCCAAGGTGCGCGGCTTCCTGCCCTTCACTCTCGGTTTCATTATCGAGGCGACCGAGCTCGACCCGCCGCGCAAGGTCGCGGTCCGCACCTATGGCGATCTCGACGGCGCCTGGCGCGCGACGCTGACCCAACGCGGCGACGGCGTGCATGTCGCGCTGCTGTTCGAGGTGAAAATCGACCGACCGGGCATGCGTCTGCTCGCGCCGCTCCTGCGGCCGCTGTTCGCCCTCAATCACTATTGGACGACCCCGAAGGGCGAGAAAGGACTGAGGGAATTTCTCAAGGCGCGCCGGCGCGATCGCTCCGCTTCCCTCGATCAGCGCTTCGACATCGGCACATAGTCGCGCTGCTTCTCGCCCGTATAGAGCTGACGCGGCCGGCCGATGCGCGAGCCCTGGTCCTCGATCATCTCCTTCCACTGCGCGATCCAGCCGACCGTGCGGGCGACCGCGAACAGCACGGTGAACATCGCGGTTGGGAAATTCATCGCCTTGAGCGTGATGCCGGAATAGAAGTCGATATTGGGATAGAGCTTCTTCTCGATGAAATAGTCGTCATGCAGCGCGATGCGTTCGAGCTCCAGCGCGACGTCGAGCAGATCGTCCTTGACGCCAAGCTCGTTCAAAACTTCCCGCGTCGTGCGCTGCATGATTTTCGCGCGCGGGTCGTAGTTCTTGTAAACGCGATGGCCGAAGCCCATCAGCCGGAACGGATCGTTCTTGTCCTTGGCGCGCGCGATGAACTGCGGGATGCGCTCCGGCGTGCCGATTTCGCCGAGCATTTTCAACACCGCTTCATTGGCGCCGCCATGCGCCGGCCCCCACAGCGACGCGATGCCCGCCGCGATGCAGGCGAAGGGATTGGCGCCGGACGAACCGGACAGTCGAACCGTGGAGGTCGAGGCGTTCTGCTCATGGTCGGCGTGCAGGATGAAAATCCGGTCGAGCGCGCGCGACAGCACGGGATTGACCTTATATTCCTCGCAGGGAACGGCGAAGCACATGCGCAGAAAATTCGACGTGTAGTCGAGATCGTTCTTGGGATAGACGAAAGGCTGGCCGATCGAATATTTATATGCCATCGCCGCGAGCGTCGGGATTTTCGCGATCATGCGGGTCGAGGCGACCATGCGCTGAGTGGGATCGGCGATATTGGTCGAGTCGTGATAGAAGGCCGAAAGCGCGCCGACCGACGCGACCATCACCGCCATCGGATGCGCGTCGCGGCGGAAGCCCTGGAAGAAGCGCGCCATCTGCTCATGCACCATGGTGTGGCGCGTGATGCGGTAGTCGAAATTGGCTTTTTCGGCGGCCGACGGCAGCTCTCCATAGAGCAGCAGATAACAGGTTTCGAGAAAGTCGCCATGTTCGGCGAGCTGTTCGATCGGATAGCCGCGATACAGCAGAATGCCGTCTTCGCCATCGATGAAGGTGATTTTCGACTCGCATGACGCGGTCGAGGTGAACCCCGGATCGAAGGTGAACATGCCGGTTTCGGCGTAGAGATTGCGGATATCGGCGACCGACGGGCCGAGCGTTCCGTCCATTACCGGCAAGTCGACCGATGTGTCGCCAATCGTGAAGATACCGTTCTTCTCCGGCATGCCCGCTCCCCTCTCAAACGCCCCGCCCCGCGACGGGCCGTTTCGCGGCGCGACGCGGGGCGAAGGCTAAGCATTAAATGCGTCGCATTCGCGATGTCGTCGCTTCCCTCGCACGCCGATGCGCAATCGGATCATTTGTGCAGCGCAAAAAGCTATATCAACCGCAAGTCCTGTCAAGCACGCGCTGACGCTCGCGCGCGTCAAGCATCGCGTCGTCATTGCCTGTGGCGCGCAAATCGGCGCGGCGCCACAATTCTCGTCAGCGATGTCGGTTTAAACGCTACTCGACGGCGGCCTGGTCGGAAATTCTCGCCAGACTTTCCTCGCGTCCGAGGATTTCGAGCACGTCGAAAATGCCGGGCGACGTCGCGCGTCCGGTAAGCGCGGCGCGCAAAGGCTGCGCGAGGTCGCCGAGCTTGACGCCGAGCGCCGTCGCGAGATCGCGCACGACGCCTTCGGTGGCCGCGGCCGTCCAGTCCGGCAGGGGCGCCAGCTTGTCGGCAAGCGTCGCGAGTCGCGCGCGCGCCTGCGTCGAGAGCAGCTGCGCGGCCTTGGCGTCGAGCGGCAGCGGCCGGCGCGCGAAGAGAAAGCCGGCGCCGTCGAGAAGCTCATTCAAGGTTTTGGCGCGCGCCTTGAGGCCGGGAAGCGCGGCGCGCAACTGGGCGCGTTTCCTGTCGTCGAGCCGCCGCGCGATCGCGTCGCCGCCGTCGAGATAAGGCAGCGTTGCAACGAGCAAATCGAACAATTCGTCGTCATCGCTGTCGCGCAGATAATGGCCGTTCATATTTTCGAGCTTGGCGTAATCGAAACGCGCCGGCGAACGATGCACCTGCGCGAGATCAAAAGAATCGATCATCTCCTGCGTCGAAAAAAACTCCTTGTCGCCCTGCGACCAGCCGAGGCGCACGAGATAATTGCGCAGCGCCGCCGGCAGATAGCCCATGGCGCGATAGGCGTCGACGCCGAGCGCGCCGTGGCGTTTTGAAAGCTTGGCGCCGTCCGGCCCGTGGATCAGCGGAATATGGGCGAAGGCCGGCGCCGTCCAGCCCATCGCGTCATAGATATGCGTCTGCCGCGCCGCATTGGTCAGATGATCGTCGCCGCGAATGATCTGGGTGACGCCCATGTCGTGATCGTCGACGACGACGGCGAGCATATAGGTCGGCGCGCCGTCGGAGCGCAGCAGAATGAAATCGTCGAGATCCTTGTTCTGGAAGACGACGGGTCCCTGCACGACGTCGACGACGATCGTCTCGCCCTCCTGGGGCGCCTTGATGCGCACGACATAGGGCGCGCCGGCGGGCGCCTCGGAGGGATCGCGGTCGCGCCAGCGGCCGTCGTAGCGCCAGGGACGCTTTTCCGCCTTGGCCTTCTCGCGCATCTCCTCCAGCTCCTGCGCCGTGGCGTAGCAGCGATAGGCCCTGCCCTGCGCGAGCATCTCTTCGACGATTTCCGCATGGCGCGCGGCGCGCGAGGACTGATAGACGATGTCGCCGTCCCAATCGAGGCCGAGCCATTTGAGCCCGTCGACGATGGCCTCGATCGCCGCCTGGGTGGAACGCTCGCGGTCGGTGTCCTCGATGCGCAGCATCATCCGCCCGTCATGCTTTCTGGCGTAGAGCCAGTTGAACAGCGCCGTGCGCGCGCCGCCGATATGCAGAAAACCGGTCGGCGACGGAGCGAAGCGGGTGACAACCTGTGACATGAGCGCCGCGAATTCCTCGATTTCTTAAGGGTCGGACCGTCTAGCACGCGCGACGCCAAGCGAACATAGAGCGCCGCGATGATCGCTTAACCAAAGCGTGAACATTTGGCTTGCGGAACGCAGTGAGAACGTATATCGTTCGTTCATGATTTGTTTATGTTATCGAGCCAAAAGCTGCGGATCAGCGAATATCGACGATTGGGCAAGCAAGGCGGAGCGGCGATGCTGACCAAAAAGCAAAACGACCTTTTGCGTTTCATCCATGAGCGCCTGAAGGAATCGGGCGTGCCGCCCTCCTTCGACGAGATGAAGGACGCGCTCGATCTGCGCTCGAAGTCCGGCATTCACCGGCTCATTCTGGCGCTCGAGGAGCGCGGCTTCATCCGTCGTCTGCCCAATCGCGCCCGCGCGCTCGAAGTGCTGCGCCTGCCCGAATCGGCCACGCCGCGGAGCGCCGGCGGGCGCGGCGGCAAATTCGCGCCCTCGGTCATCGAAGGCAATCTCGGCCGCGTGCGCCCCCTCAACGAGCGTTTCGAGGACGAGAGCGATCAGCAGGTCGCCATTCCGGTGATGGGACGCATCGCCGCCGGCACGCCGATCTCCGCCATCCAGAACCGCAGCCACACGATCAATTTGCCGCCCGACCTGCTGATGAGCGGCGAGCATTTCGCGCTCGAAGTGCGCGGCGATTCGATGATCGAGGCGGGCATCCTCGACGGCGACACGGTCGTCATCAAGAAGCAGGACAACGCCGACACCGGCGATATCGTCGTGGCGCTGATCGACGAGGAGGAAGCGACGCTGAAACGCCTGCGCAAGCGCGGCGCCTCGATTGCGCTGGAGGCGGCGAATCCGGCCTATGAGACGCGAATCTTCGGCCCCGACCGCGTGCGGATTCAAGGCAAGCTCGTCAGCCTGCTGCGGAAGTATTAGATTCGGCGCAGTCTGCCCCTGGGTCGCTTCGTCGGCTTCGCCTCCTCGCAATGACCGATGGCGGCGCGTCTCTATTCCAGCGGCTCCATCGCCCGCGCGTCTTCCTCGCTGCGCTCTTCATCGCTCAGCGGCGCCGCGAACGCCGGCTTGCGGCGCTCGCGCGGCGCGGGCGACCATGGCCGGTCCTCGTCGATCGCGCGGGCGGTCGTCCATTCGACGCCATCGGCCTTGAACCTCAACGCCACGGCGCCCGTTTCGCTCAGCTTGCGGCGATCGATCACGATCGGCGCCGCGCAACCCGCCGGCGCATAGAGCGGCGTCACCACGACAGCGGCGCGCGCGCAATCTTCAAAGAAGGCGCCGCGCTCGGCGACGAGCGCGACAAAGCGGCCGTCGATCGCCTTGGCCACGCAGCCCCAATCATCGCAGCCGACGCCGTTCTTGGCGTCCGCGGACGGGCGCGCGTCGCCGTCCGCGCGCAGCCATTGTTCGGCGGCGAATGCGTTCGGCTTTTGCCCCATGAGCGCGAGCTCGCCTGAAGGCAAACGCAGCGCCGCCGATTCCCCGGTCGCCGGCACGGCGAGGTCGAAGGGCGCGCCGCCCGTCGCGCCCATCAATCCAATGAGAACGAGAGGAATCGCGAGCGCGCGCCACGCCCATGTTCGCCACAGAACCAGCGACAACACCGCGAGCGCGAGAAAAACGATCGCCCAGGGCGCGAAGGCTTTGACCGGCAGGCTTGCGCCCGGCGCGCTGGCGATGAGTCCGGCGAGATAGCTCACGAGGTCAATGCCCATTTTAAGATAGCGCCAGACGAATCCGTCGAGACCCAGCGGATAGAGCGCGGCGCCGAGGAGCGCGCAGGGAACCGCGAAGAATTCGATGATCGCGAGCGTCAGCGGATTGCCGATCAGCACATAGGGGCTCAGCTCGTGAAAATCATTCGCCATGAAGGAAGCGGTCGCCGAAGTCGCGCAGAGAGTCGCGAAAATCGCCGCGCCCGGTCCATGCAGCAGACGTTCGGCGACGGTTTCGCGAAACGCGCCCCACCATGTTTGCGGCGCGCGATCGTCGATGCGGCGCTTGGCGAGATATTCGCCGCGCCACTCATAGACGGCGATCAACGCCGCCACCGCGGCGAAGGAGAGTTGAAAGCTCGCGCCGAGCAGCGCCTCCGGCTCGAAGGCGATGATGATGAGCGCGGCCAGCGCCAGATTGCGCATCGACAGCGACGGCCGATCGAAGAGAACCGCGACAAGCATGATCAGCGTCATCACGAGGGCGCGCTCGGTGCCGACGCGCGAGCCCGTGCCGACGTCGTAAAGAACGGCGCCGAATATGGCGAGCGCCGCCGCCCATTTCTTGATCGGATAGTTGAGCGCGAGGGTCTGCGACATCGCCAGTAGACGGCGAAAGCCGACGAAGAAAATCCCCGCGACAAGCGTCATCTGAACGCCAGAAATGGTGATGATGTGAAAAATGCCGGCGCGGCGGATGAGATTCTTGGCGTCCTCCGACAAAAGATCGCGCTTGCCCGTCACCATCGCGGCGGCGATCGCGCCGGCGTCGCCGTCGATGATTCGATAGACCCGCATCGCCAGCGCGTTGCGCATGCGATCGACATGCGCGAAAAAACGCAGCGACAGCGGCGCCGGTTCGGGCGGCGGCATTGTTTCGATGCGCCCCAGCGCGTTGCCGACGCCGCCGATGCGCGCGAAAAACGCGTCGCGGGCGAAATCATAGCCCCCCGGAAGCGCGGCCCGCGCCGGCGGCATCAGCCGCGCCTTCAACGCGATGAAGTCGCCGGCGGAAAAATTCGGGTCGCCGCGGGTCGTCAGACGCACGCGGGCGGGAACGACGTCATCGGGAAAGCCTTCGGCGCTCGCGACGCGCAGAATGAAACGCGCGCCGGCGCGCCGCGGGTCGACCTCCTCGACGAAGCCGGTCAGTTCGCCGATCCCGACCCGCGGAACGATCGGCGCGGCGACCCGCGCCGTGCGCCAGCCGCCCGAAGCGAAGCCGCCGGCGAGGAATGCGAGCGCGAGAAAAAGCGCCTGCGCGCGCGCATGGCGGCGGGTAAGCAAGGCCAAGACGCCGAAGGCGGCCAGTCCGCTGAGGCAGAGCGCCAGCGACGGCTCGCGCTCCGCCGAGAAATAGAGCACGACGCCGCCGCCGGCCGCGACGACCAGCCAGAGGAATGGACGGCGCAGCGCGCGTTCCTGCTCCAGCGACGCGCGCAGCGCTTCGGCCAATCCTCGAACGCGCGCCGGAAAGAGGCGCGATGATAGATCGCGGCGGCCCTCCTCCGTCTCAGCCGTGCGCGAAATGTCGTTCAAGAAATGCCCCCGCTGAAATGCGAGTAGAGCTTAGCGCCGATCGCTTCGGCTGTCTCGCACCGCGGTTCTCGTGCGCTTGCGTTCCTATCGGCCGTCTCGCGCGGTCGGACGTTGCAGCGGCGCGACAGCGCGCCTAAGCGCGGCGATCGCCGGCATTCGGTTCGGCGTCAATGACGATCGGGAAAACCCCTCACATTTCGCAAGGTATCCGATCCCCCGCCTTTGTCTTGCACGACGCTGAGGCTGCCGTCGGTTTCGAGCACGATCGCCTTCACGCGATCGAAGTCGGCGACGCCCTGGCTGCGCATCGCAGCAAGCGTCTCTGTTTCAGTGATCCGCTCACGCCGCAATGCGTCCGTAAGGAATCGTCCCTCGAAATACAGCAGCGCCGGCTCCGATTTCACCAGAGTGGCAAACGCTTGCGAGCGGACGGACGTGAAAGTCACGACGTATTGAAGCGCGCACAGCAGAGCCAGCGCGAGCGCGCATTCGACGAGCGACACCTGATTGTTGAGAATGGCCGCGGACAAAGTCGAACCAAGCGCAACGGTGACGATCAGATCGAATGCGTTCATTTTTGAAAGCGTGCGCTTGCCCGTGAATCTGAGCATTACGATCAGCGCGATATAAGCGAGGACGCCGACGACGGCGATACGTTCAAGGTCGTAGAGGCTATGAAAGAACATTGAGAATCTCACGCGCAGGCCCCTGCGCCTAACCGCTGGGACAACGCAGGGTTCCCGCCGTGAAAGCGATCACTTAGGCCCGCGGAAAGAATCCCTCATGGACCGACCGCATCGAAAATGGCCCCGGCTTCGATAAGGTCGAAATCGGTAATCCGAGCGGCGCTCAAAGGATCTTGCCCCGCGATCCACTGTTCCAGCGCGTTTGGCGTTGCGAGCGCGCAATTGAGCGCGCTGCCGAGCTCATAAAGTCCCCACGCCAGTCCGGCGCGCCGCAACGCGGACATCAAAGCGTTCTGGACGAGGCTGCGGATGACGAGATGGGGCGTTGAGATCGGCGCTTCAACCGCTTCGCCCCGCGCGGCGGCGAGACATGACGCCTTGTCGAACGCCGCATGGCCGCGGCAGGCCAGCGGACGCATCCTATAGGCGAGACATAATTCGCGCTCGATCAGCGGGCATGCGCCCTGCGCCGCCATGCGCTGCTCCTCGGACAGGGCGCCAAGCGCCCGATCGGCGTCGGCGATCCGCTTGAGGAGCATGATTCCGCGCTCGGCGAAGGCGGCGGCGTTAACGGAGACGAAGCGCGCGAGCAGAAACACTTCGGGGGCCGTCGCGACGACGCGCAACCGGCAGCAGCCCGCGCATTCGCCATGACAGGCCAAAGCCGGATCGCCCTCCGCCTGAATCGCGACATTTCTCGCGAAGCTGTCAAAAGCCTGCGCGCAGAGCAGCGCGACAAGCTCCGGGCGCGAACGGCTGGCGTCAATCGCTTCTCCGAACGCATGCGAGGTCGCCTTGAAAAAGGCGGAGGGACCGCCATCTGCGCTGGTCAATTTGATCCCCCTTCCATCGGTTGAATGTGATCGGACCGACGCGTCGATCAATGCGCGATGCGTCGAGCTCGCCATATTCCGACAGTTCGCCGGCAAAGCAATGCCATTCCTGTCGGGCCTTCGGCCTGCCAGCGCCGACGGTCCGGCGTCACTTGCCTCGAGCGTTGGCGACGCCAATGGAGCGCTCGTCGAGCGCCGCCGTCTTGAACAGCGCATAGACGTGAGAACCCTCCTTCAAGGACAGATCTTCGAGCGCGCCTCTCGTGATCGTGGCCAGAAGTGGTCCGTCTTCCTTCAGCTCTATCTCGATCGTCGCGGTCGGGCCTTCGAATTGGATGTTCGCCACCCTGCCCCAAAGAACGCTTCTGGCGCTGATCTCATGAGGCGGAAGCAGCGACAGCACGACGTCGGTCGCGTTGACGATGACGCGCGCCGCATCCCCCGGCTGACCCGCCGAACCTTCAATCCAGATCGTTCCGGACGGATGCGTGAGCTTGGTCAAGCCATAGGCGGCGGAAACTTCGACGATTGAACCCGTCAGAACGGAGGAACGATCGAAGCGATTCATTGCCGGCGAATTGGCCAGTCGATTGAAGGCGTCGGCGGGATCGCCGACGAATTTCACCTGTCCGCCTTCGATGACGACGACGCGAGAGGCCAGGCGCGCCACTTCCTCGACGGCATGGGAGACATAGACGATGGGGACGTCGAACTCGTCCCTGACGCGTTCGATCAGCGGCAGGATTTCGAGCTTGCGCTGCATGTCGAGCGCCGCCAGCGGTTCGTCCAGCAGCAGCAGCCGAGGGCAGGACAGCAAAGCGCGGCCGATCGCCACGCGTTGCCGCTCGCCGCCCGACAGAAGGGTCGGCGAACGCGAAATAAGCTTGCCGATGCCGAGGGTTTCAACGACGGCGTCGAACTCGATCCGACGTTCGCCGCGAGGCGCGAACCAGCGGCCGTAGAGAAGATTCTGCTTCACGCTGAGATGCGGAAAGAGATTGGAATCCTGGAAGACGAGACCGACGCGTCGGCGCGGCACCGGAACGAAAACATTTCTTGCGACGTCGACCAAAGCTTCGCCGTCGAGCCTGACATGTCCTGCGTCAGGTTTCGTCAGCCCGGCGACGATGCCGAGCGTCAGCGATTTTCCGGATCCGGAATGCCCGAACAGCGCGGTTACCCCTGCGCCATTGGCGAAGGCGACGTCGAGTGAAAACGAGCCCAGCTTCAGTCTGACGTCGACTTCGATCATTCAGCGCGCCCGAGCCGCTTCTGCGCGCGCCACTGAATGATCTCGGACGCCACAAGGGCGGAAAACGCGATGATCACCGCGACAATCGTCAGACGCATGGCGCCTTCGTCCCCGCCGGGAACCTGGGTGTAGCTGTAGATCGCGGCCGAGATCGTCTGCGTTTCGCCGGGAATGTTCGAGACGAAGGTGATGGTCGCGCCAAACTCGCCCAGCGCCTTGGCGAAAGCGAGAATCGCTCCAACGATAATTCCTGGCGCGGCGAGCGGAAGATTGACCAGAAGGAAGGTCCAAATTCGGTTCGCCCCAAGCGTCTGCGACGCCATGTCCAGACGCCGATCGATCGCCTCGAACGACAGTCGCATGGCGCGGACCATCAACGGAAACCCCATGACGGCGCAGGCGACCGCCGCGCCGGTCCAGCGAAAGGAGAAAACAATGCCGATCTGCGCGAGAGCGGGACCGAAAACGCCTTTGCGCCCGAGCAGCATGAGCAGGACGAAGCCGGTGACGACCGGCGGCAGCACCAGCGGCAGATGAACGACGCCGTTGACGAGGGTCTTGCCGGGAAACTGGCAGCGCGCCAGCGCATAGGCCGTGACGATCCCGAAGGGCAGGCTTGCGAGCGTCGCCACGGTCGCGATGCGCAGCGACAGAAGTATCGCCGTACATTCGGCTGGCGACAATTCGAAAAAAGCGGCGGGTGGATAGTCTTGCACTGCGGCGTCCTTTGGCGGCCTCGGATAGCGCTGTTCCCTATGCAACCCGCTCGCGCGTCGCTCCCCCGGCGATCGCTGTCCCCGTTTCGCGGTCGGACCGGAAATCGAGCGGGAGACCCGCTCCGCTCCAGACAATCGTTCGACGCGCAAGATTGGCGCCGCCCGCGCCCGGAATGGCGGAGCGTGAACAAGTTCGTTATATATTGACAGAACATATTAACTTTGACCAGTCCACTTTTCGAGCAAACCTGTAGTCATTTTGTACAAACGGCGAAAGGAAACGTCAGTATTCGGATTGGAACGCGGAGCGCGCGCACGATTAGGCGCTCGCAGAAAGATAGCAGCCAGGGCGCGCCCGGCGACCTCGACGGGATAGCTCGCTTCGACGATGAGGTCAGAAGACTTGACCTGTTTGTTTTGATTTCGACAGCTACGGAATCGTCGCAGCAAACCATTCTCGACGCCTGCCTTAATGCGGCGCTTCCACGTCCGCCGCGCGCTTGACGATGACGGCGCGGGCTAGCTTTGCGTTGCCGCGTCGAAAGCGCTTCGCTCGCCCATGACGGCGTCGCCTCAGCGGGGCATCGTGAATCCTTGCTCCACAAAAATCGCGCTGGCCTCCTGGCTTTTCAGAAAGGCAAGAAATTTTTCCGGCGTTTCCCCTTTGGCGCTTGCGGTCAGCGCCACGGGATAGACGATCGGTGGATGCGAATTGGCGGGGAAGGTCGCGACAATTTTCACTTTCGATTCCGATTTGGCGTCGGTGAGATAAACGATTCCAACCGGCGCTTCCTCGCGCGCGACGAACATCAGCGCGGAACGGACATTGTCGGTGAAGGCGAAACGCGGCTCGACGACGCTCCAGAGACCAAGCTTGTCGAGCGCGGCCTTTGCGTATTTGCCGACCGGGACCGAGGCGACGTTTCCCGTCGCGATTTTGCCCGATCCGATCGCCGCCGCGAACGCTTCTTTGGTCAAAGCGACCGTTTCCAATTTCGACGCGCGCGGCGCGACCAGCACGAGCGCGTTGCCGAGGAGGTCGAAGCGCGTCTTCGGCTGGATGAGGCGCCTTTCGGCGAGATAGTCCATCGAAGGGACGTCAGCCGAGAGAAATATCTCGGCCGGCGCGCCCGATTCGATCTGCTTGGCAAGCGCCATCGACCCCGCATAGCTGATCGTCGCGTCGACGCCGGTCTTGACCTTATAGGCCGCGGCCGCGGCATCCAACGCGTTCTTTAGGCTGGCCGCGGCGAAGATCGTGAGCGAAGACGAAGCGGTCGGCCCGGCCGGAGGCGTCGATGTCTTTGGCGTTTCCGCGCCGACCCTGGTCGCGAACATCACAATCGAGAAGGCCAAGACGCAGCTACGCACATCGATCATAAGAAGGCGCCTTCAGGCGAGACCATATCGGCGGCGACGGCCGCGTTAAGTATTAAGACTTTATAGCGTATAATCGCCCCAGTGAACGAAGTCATGCGCAAAATTCATGCGTCTGCCGTCGCGGCGCCCGTTCGGAGCGCGCGCCGGACGAACGCGCAGGTAAAGATTCAAAATTGACAGCGGCCAGTCGGGACGAGACGCCTATCGTTTGGTGGCGATGAGCGTATTGCCGCACGCAAATTCGGAAATCATCGCATCGGGCAAACCCGTCAGAATATGTTGCCAGAACGGTCCGGTTGGAGCTTGCGCGGCAAATTCGCTCACCGACATGGCTCCAAGCACCGCGCGCTTTTCGGGCGGCAGATCGTGCAGAAATTTTCCGACGACCCACTGGATCGTGAAAGCCGGCGTCTGATTGCCCTCGGTCCGACAAAACTCGATGTCGAAGCCTTCGGAAAACATGAGTTCGAGCCCCTGTCGCGTCGCATTGAAATAATGCGACGGATAGCCGTGAACCGGTTGGAGAAAGGGCCAATCGATAAAGGCTTTTCCGCCCGGCTTCAGCACCCTGCGCATTTCGTCGACCACCTGCCAGGGTTTGGACACATGTTCGAGCACCGCGAAACAGCCAATGCCGTCCAATGAGTTCGATTTCAGCGGATAGTAACAATCCGCTTCGACAAGCATGTCGGTCGTCATCGAGGGATAGACCTCGATGTAAAGACAATTATCGAACACTTCGCTCCTCAGGCCCGCGCCAATGTCCGCATAGAGCTTGTTCGGATTTTGGGTTATCTCTACCGCAAAAGGCCCATAGATCGGGTGCGCCGACTCAGAGTCATAGCCGCTGACGTCGAAGTGATTATTGCCGAAACCGATCGGAAAAGCGCCTACGTCGCCCAGGAAATGAAAGTGCTTGTTTGAATCGATCGAAGGAATGAATCGCTGATATTTCTCCTTGTTCAAGCGACTGCGGTTTTGGAGAAACTCGCGCCCGACCTGACATCTGCCTTCCCTATATCCCCAGTCATTGAAATGATCGGCGGCGTCGCCGCCCCGTTCCAGAAATTCTGCGAGATCAGGATTGGCGAGAATATATCCTTCTGCGAAGAAATTGGACGGAGTCGCCACTTCAATCACGATCATGCGATCCTCGTTCCACTATACATTCGTCTCGGGAAAGGGCCGCCGCGGCTCCTATATTGAATGAGAGCGCCCGCTTCTTCCTCCAGCGCCCTGCCGGCCGCTTCAAACGATTGACAGTCGGCGACGCTGAACCTAACGCTGAGTGACATAAAACCTCAAATCATGACGGTCGGTCAATTGCGATATTTGACCGACTTTCGATGAGGACGATTCGAATTCCGGGCTCCACCGGCCGGCGGCTGCGCTGGCGATGGCGGAGCCCGCTAGGATGGAGAGTGTGATGGGAGTCGCGCCGCTGCCGCCAGAAGAGCTTCGCGAGCGCGTCGCCGGCACGAGAGACGCCAACAGCTTCGAGTTGTCGGGCGCGGCGACCGTCGATGAATGGACCAGAGCTTTGGCCGCCATTGGCAAAAGTCTGGATGATTTCCAAACGATCGTCGATTTCGGGTGCGGTTGCGGAAGGGCGATACGCCATCTCGAAACGAAAATAGATCCCGCTGCGCAGACGTTGATCGGCCTCGATCCCGACGCCGAGGCGATCGATTGGGTCGTCCGGAACTTGAGCGCCGTCAGCGGTTACGTTCTAGGAGAACTGCCTCCAGCGCCCTTGCCTGACAATAGCGCGGACCTCATCGTCTCGCACAGCGTATTCACCCATCTTCCCGAGGATGTGCAATATGCGTGGCTGGGCGAACTGCGGCGCGTGTTGAAGCCCGGCGGCGTGCTGATCACGACCGTTCATGGCGATCATGCGTTTGCGTCGTTTTATAACGGCGTGGTTCGCACTGGACAGGCCGAGACGGCGCAAACCCTGATGAATGCGATGAATGCGGACGGGTTTCTCTATATAAAAGGCCGATCAGCCGCCGAGGCGGCGTTGCCGGAATATTATGGAGCGGCCTTCCACAAAATAAAATACGTCCATGAAAACTGGTCGCAATATTTTCGCCTGCTGGCGTGGTTCCCCAGGTTTGCCTTGAACCTGCAGGATACGCTCATATTGCAAAAATCGACGCCCTGAATGCGTTCGGCCGCTCGACCAAGGCGGCCGCCTCGTCGCAAGCGCGCTGGATTGCGTTGCATGCGCGCACAATCCCCCAAAGGCGCGCTTGGCGCGAAATGCCGGCGTCCGCTCTTGTCGCGAGCGCGTCCCGGCGGCTTGGATCACGAACTCAGTTGCCGCGTGATCGACGACGACTCGAGATCTTCGCGGCAAGCGAAATCGTGCCTCTGTCGTGACAGATTGATATTGTAGTAGGGGTCGTTCTCAACATATGTCGTCCATTTCTTTACGAACAGGCCGACTTCGGTCGGGTTCTGCTCATGTCTTCTGATTGAAAATCCCTCAAAATGACTGAGGTGCGCAAAAGGGGTGTACGCGATACGGTAGCCTCTTTCCAATATCCGCAAACATAAATCCGTATCATTATAGTCTACCGCAAACCGCTCATCGAAGCCGCCGACTTCCGAGATAACGCTCGCGCGCGTCGCGAAGCAGGCGCCGGTGACGGCCGAGTAGTTGCGTATAATATGCGTGAATGCGTTGTAGCCGACATAATCGCCGGGAAATCCGTGGTAAGGATGCGCCGCGCCGCCATTGACGCCTAACACCATGCCGACATGCTGGATCGTGCCGTCGGCATGCGTGAGCTTGGGGCCGACGCCGCCGATCTCCGGATCCTGCGCAAGCTCCATGAGCGCCGCGAGCCAGTCCTCGTTTAGAATTTCCATATCGTCATTCAGAATCACGAGATGTTCGCTTCGCGCGCATCGAACGGAAAAGTTCGCCTTTGCGGCGTAGTTGAACGGTTTGACTTGACCGAGATAATTCTCGACCCGCACGCCCATTTGCGTGAATCTCTTGATCTGTTTCGCGGAGAGCCGAGAATTGTCGACGACGACGATTTCGTAATTGGGATAAGTCGTTTTCGACAGGATCGAGTCGACGAAATTATCGACGAGCAATATCCGTCCGCGACCGGGAAGCTCGATCTCGCCATTGTTCGTCAGGATGAGCAGCGCCACTCTCGCATCCGAGGGATAAGGTCGGCGCACGCGAAAAGTGCCTGGCAGAAGCCCTTTTTCGACTCTCGCGCGCGGGCCGTATTTTTCGTGAGCGTGATCCGCAAGCGCACGAAACCCTGCTTCCAGCGCAAAAGGCTTCGCGTCAACGACAGCGGCTGCGGATCCCGGTATCGCACGCCACTTGTAGAGCGCGCGCTGAATATGGCGTATTTTTTTCGTCGCGCGAGAAACGCGCAGCATCAGATCGAAATCCTGCGCGCCATCATACTCCGGCCGCAGGCCGCCGAGTTCGAAAAACAGGCGCTTGCGCACCACGAGCGCATGCAGCACGTACATGACGGATTCGAGATGCTCTGGCGACCAGTCCGGCTTATAAAAATGGTCGATCAAATTTCCGCGCTCATCGATCTTTTCTTCATCCGTGTAAACACAGTCCGATGATCGATCTTCATTGAGCGCGAGCGCGATCTCCATCAACGCGTCGGGCGCAAGCACGTCGTCGTTATCAAGAAAAACCAGGAATTCGCCCGTCGCGATTTCGACCGCCGCGTTAGAGGCGCCGGCAATTCCTGCATTCGCGGTCAACCGGCGAATCTTGATGCGGGCGTCGAGCCCTCGATAGGATTCAAGCGTCCCCACGGTATCTTGGTCGGGCGAGGCATCGTCACAAAGACAAAGCTCCCAGAATGGATAAGACTGCGACCTGACCGACTCGATGCATTCACGAAGATATCGTGGCGGGACATTGTAGACCGGCACAATGATGGAGAGCCGCGGCCTAAACGCCATTTTATCAACTTTGTCGCGCGTTTCCTGGTTGAGCGTCGCACAGAGCGACGGGTTGGCGATGGTCCGGGAACGGCATAGATGTTTACTAAATTCCAGCTCGCTTTCGCCAAGGTTCTTGTCGAGGTCAAGCGCTTCCAGTCGGCTTCCGATCGCCTTGCCGATCGCCGCCGGAGAAAAGCTCTTGATCCTATCCTTCGCCGCTTGACGGCGCGGCGAGCGCTCCCGCTCGTCGAACGCCAATTTCATTTGCTTCACCAATGAAGCAAAGTCTGGCTCCGCCCATACGTAGCCGGGGAGATAGGGGCCCGCCTGCTCTTCGATCTCCACCAGCCGATAATCAACCGGATAGCCGACGTCCTTTGAGAAAAAGTCGACATTGCCGGAATAGTCGGTCGCGACGACCGCCTTGCCGAGCGCCATGAATTCGCCGAGGTTCAGTCCAAAGCCTTCGCTTCGATGCGCCGAAACAAGACAATTCGCGGCGGCGCGCAGCAAATCCATATCCACTTCGGAGAGCCGATCGGAAATCGTTACGGCGTTGCTTAACCCCGAAACCGCCTCGGTCAACTCACGTAGTAGATCGGAACCGTAACTCTGCGTGGCATGAAATTTTACGATCAGGAAGGCGTCAGGGTCGTCGCCGAAGGCTTCGGCAAAAGCTTTGACGACGGCCATTGGATTCTTGCGCGCCGTGGTGCTTCCGACATCAAAAACAGTCAAGAACACAAACTTGTCTTGCGGAATTCCGAAGCGTTCGCGCGCCTCGTTGCAAGACGCGGCTTCGGCTATGATCGGAAGCGGCATTTTACGGACCGGAATCGGCGCATTGGCGGAAATGGCGTCGACGGCGAAGGAACTATACGCCCACACTTCGTCCACGGCGCCAAAGACGCCAAACCAATCCGGACGAAACGACGCCAGCTCCCAGGCCCATTCCGCGATATTGTAATATCCGTCGAAATGCCCATCCGGATAGAGACGGATGACGTTCTCGATTTGATCGGCATTGGCGAGAATGAGATTGGCGCGATAAGTTCCCGATCGGCTTCTTGCTTCAGGGGTGACGCGCGGCAAGCCCTGAGACACGTCGAAGGCATGGAGTTCGAAAGGCACGTCGCTGCTTCGAACGGCTTCGGCCAAATTACGCGCGGCGATGCCCAGTCCGCTTATTGCGCCAAAGGGACCATAAATATTGAGGCCGAACGGCTTCTTCATAACATCGGCGACCGACGCCTTGCGCCCAAAAAAGAGTGAGACGCCCGGGCCGAACCGGCCTTCTTTGCGCCCGCTGGAGAGCCAATGCCGCCGACATGATTCGGGATCGAAATTAAAGGCTCGACGTACATCGGGATAGATCAGCGCATATTCAAAGGCGTCAAAATTCTGGGTTGATGTATAATAATCGTCCACTCTTACAGGAAGGTTTAACTCCGCGCCCTGTGAAATGCCGGATAATGCTTTGGCGTCTCCATTCTGCGCAGCCACATTTGAATGAAGCTGCTTTATGCCATCGCGTCTAGCGGCCGATGCGAGGGACGCGTCCTCATCGAGGGAATGTGAACGCGCGTCAACCGAAAGCGGCCTGTCGGACAGGCCGCGAGCCTCGGGAACTCCCGGCGCCAAGCCGGGCATCAGCTCAAAATCCAGTCCGTATATTCGCAAAACCTCGACTTCGAGGGGATGCGTTCCGAATTCATGGGTCGCGGAATAACGCCGCTTTTCATACAGGCCGTGCATGAGAAAATGTGCGAGCGGCTCCATCCCGGCGCGCCTCACGTCCGGATATTGTTCGATGTACCAGCTGGGCGAGAATCGAGCGTTCGGCTTGAGCCCTTCCTTCCATCCCGTCGTGACGTAATGCGTCAACGGATCGAGCCCTTCGAGGCGGGGACTCTGCCGAAGATAGAACAACACGTCGAACAGGGGGTGCGGATTGCTTCCCTCCTTGAACCCATAGGCGATGAAATGCCCCAAGGGCTCAAGGCCCGACTCCTTAACGTCCGGCCGCTTGTCGTAGTAATACTCGATCGAAAAAAGCGGGTGCGGCGATCTCAGGTCGCGCCACCCCTCATCAAAATAATGAGCGAATGTCGCCAGATAGGCGGGAAGATCGGGGTTTCTTTGCAGATACCAGCCGCCGTCAAAAAGAGGATGCGGACTGACCTGCTTCGCGGGGACGGCCTCGTCCGAAGGCGCCGTCTTGCGAAACAACGAGCCTGTCACGGAAGTGATCCAGGCGTTCTTTCGCCTGGCCACTTCGCTCCGGTCATCATTCCGCATAAGCCGCTCCCGACGAGAGCCAAAGGTTACAGTCGGATCTGGTTCCGGCACGACAGGCCGTCAGAACTCTCTCTTCAGTCCTGGCTTGGGGGCGCGGCGCGCGACAACCGTGAACAGCGGGGGAGACGACGGCATTCTCTTTGGAGAATGCGTGGTCACCACGGATTCCGTGAATCCGAGCTTGTGAAGCATGTGGCGGATGGCGTTGGGGGATAGCGCCCACCAATGAACGATCCCGCTGGGCAAGGGGCTCGGCGCGAAAATCATGTTCGCGGAGCCATACAGGCTTTGGCCAGTCTCGGGACTCAGCGATTGCACGCCCAGGACGTCGGTGACGACGATCGTGGAATCGGTCGTCGCCGCAAAAGCTTGGAGCGCGCGGAACGGGTTCGCCAGATGAAGGAGGATCGAGCCGAACACCGTGACGTCGAAGCGTCCCAGATCGCTGGGGGGAGCATAGATGTCGGCGTAAACGGCGGAAGCTTTAAATCCGAGCTTTCGTTTGGTAAGCCACCAGCTGTTTCGCAATTGCTCCACCGAGCGCCGCGCGCCGGTGGCGAATTCGTCCATGTCATCGATCTCCGAGAACGGCACCAATTCCGAAGTGGAGCCGAGCGGCAAATCGAAGACGACCAAATCGGCGCCTTTCGAAGCGAGATAGGCGGACAGAAAACCGCTTGCCGGCCCTACTTCGAGCACGCGCTTTCCGCCGACGTCGCAGCCGCCGAGATAGGCCTGCTCGTGATCCCGTAAGTCCCAGGCGCCTTTGCGGAGCTCGCCGGCGCCAAGGTCGATCGTGTGATAGAAAACCGCGTCCTGTTCCGTCACCTCGCCGTGATAGTCTTCTAGAGCGCGCTGGAATGAGGGAGCCAATTGGCCTTCGTACCGAGGCTTCGGACTGCCTTGGTCAGCGAAGTAAGCGTCGATCTTGTTCGTTTCGTCGACGTCAATCTTCATGCGAAAGACTCCTGCGTTCAAGGCGCCCGCGAGACGCCAATCGATAGGTTGGCTTTTGCAGGCTGTCAACACGGCTCTGATTTCGCTTGGCGTCGAGGCCGACGCCGTCGATCGAGAAGCGCGCGCGGCTATGCCGGCGCCCGCGCGCCGTCATCGGGCGTCATACTTCGCCCCTTATGCTGCTTCCGCAGCGGGCGCCGCCGGACGGCTTTCCGCCTCCGCTCCTTCTGTCGGCGCGAATGGGCATGGTCATCGCAGTGCAGGCGCGTTATGTTCGTCGGCGCTATTCTCGGTTTATCGCAAACGGCGTTGCTGGGCGGGTGCGATCCAACGGCGACGGCGTAAGAAGACGGCTTGCCCGGCGCGCAGGAAACGAAAATCGGCGACGATCCGCCCGCAAATCCTTCCGTCGAGCGAAAGACCATGGGAAAGCATTCCCCTCCGCCAATCGATCAATTCCAGATGCGAAACAAACGGAAGCGCTCCCAGACCAAGAAAGCCGGCCTTCGAGAGGTCGAGTCGACGGCCATGGCGCAAAATCGCCACGCCAGACCTCTTATCGAACCGCAAGGGTCGAGCGCGCCGCCGCGCCATGAAGACGCGCCGCAGACTTCGGACGGCGATGCCGGGCTCCCTGAAGCTTCTGAAGTCTCTTTCGCGGACGCCCCGCTTCAGGCGCTCGTCGAAGATACGCCGTCGCAAGATCAAGCGCGCGGGATGCGTTCGCATCCGCCTTTAGGAAGGCTCGATCGAGCGTCCGAAACGCCACGCGATGAGATGATTGCGCTGACGCAGGAGGGGCCGAAGCAGTCAAACTCCAGGGCGACCCCGGCGTTGCAACGAGCGACGGTCGCGGCCCATCCAACCGGCGCCGACAGAGATGCAAATGAGTCTCTCGAGCGTCAGGGGGCGCCGGCCGACATGACTCTGGAGCGCCATGGCAGGCTTCCGTTTTCCGCGGAGATCGCCACGCTCAGACTTGAAGCGGCATTTTTCGAGACCAAGGCGTTCGAATTCCAAAACAAGCTCGCGAAGGCGGAGGTTGAGTTATTTTCGCTTCGTCAGGAGCTCGCCCATGCGCAAGGGAGTCTCGCCGCCACGGACAAGAAGGTCGGCGCGCTCGAAGGCCCTTACGCGGAATTGATGCTGCAAGCTCTGTTGAGCCACAAGCGCTTTGAACGGGAAGAAACATTCCAGATCGAATCGGAACCAAGCAAAGAACCCTATTATGCGGGAGACGTTGACGCAGCGACGCATGAACATGAGATGCAGATCAATGCGGCGCAAAGCGACGAGCTTGCAAACCTGCGTCTGTCCGCCGAACGGATGCGCCAGCGCGCCGAAGACGCTGAACGGCGCGCGGAAGAACATCAAAATAAACACAATAAAGCGATCGAAGCGATGCAGACCCGCCTCGATCACTTCATCGAGCTTCACCAGGATAGGTCCCGCAAGATTGTCGAACTCGATCAAAGCGCGCTTACGCAAAAGAGCGAACTGAAAGACTTGCGCAGCCATCTCCTTGATTCGAAGCGACGTTTGATGAAGAACGCCGTCGCGCTCGCCGGTCAACGACAGAACGCCGAGCGGCGGAACATGGAACTCGCCGCAATCAAGCAGCGGCGCTTATGGCGTTTGACCGCCGCGTTTCGAGCGATGACGAGAAAGCTTAAATCCGCGCAGCGCATGCTTATCGCGCACAGACGTCCCAATCCCTTGTTCGATACGGCCTACTATCTCGAGCGATATCCCGACGTCGCAGCGAGAGGACAGGATCCCTATGCGCATTATCTTCGCTTCGGCGCGGATGAAGGGCGCGATCCCAATCCCCTGTTCGACACGAAGTGGTATTACGAACGCTATCCCGATGTGAAAAAAGCAGGGCTCAATCCGCTGCTTCACTATTATCTTATGGGAGCGGGGGAAGGTCGGGATCCGCACCCGCTATTTTGCAGGAAATGGTATCTCAGCCAGCATCCAGAACTCGCCAGAACCCAGGTGAATGCGCTTCTGCATTTCTTGCGGTCGAACGACCGTCTGGGCAAAGGTCGAGGCGCAGAAACAAAATAAGCGCCAGACGTTTCCGCCTAGCGCTTTTATCCATGGCCTTAAGTTTGGTTGCGGGGGCCAGATTTGAACTGACGACCTTCAGGTTATGAGCCTGACGAGCTACCGGGCTGCTCCACCCCGCGCCAAAGCGGACGACGCATCATACAACGCGCCAAAACAAAAAAGCAGCGCCGCGGGCGCAGCGCTGCCTAAAGCTATCGTTGAAGAGGATCGATGCGCTTCGCAGGCCTGGCGACGACCTACTCTCCCAGGTCTTGAGACATAGTACCATTGGCGCAGAAGCGTTTGACGGCCGAGTTCGGGATGGGATCGGGTCTGATCGCTCCGCCGAAGGCCACCAGGCCGGCGAAACACATCGTCGAAGCAAATGAGCGCCCGTCGGCAGTCGGACTTCGGCGGATCGGAATTCCGACTGCCTACTGCCGATTGCCGAAACACGCTGTTGGTCTTTCCATCGTCCATCCTTTTGGATGGGCGTCGATAAATGAGAGCGATCAAGCCAATCGAGCTATTAGTACCGGTAAGCTCCATGCGTTGCCGCACTTCCACACCCGGCCTATCAACGTGGTCGTCTTCCACGGCTCTCAAGGGAGAACTCGTTTTGAGGTGGGTTTCCCGCTTAGATGCATTCAGCGGTTATCCCGTCCATACATAGCTACCCTGCACTGCGGCTGGCGCCACAACAGGTCCACCAGAGGTATGTTCATCCCGGTCCTCTCGTACTAGGGACAAATCCTCTCAATTCTCCTACACCCACGGCAGATAGGGACCGAACTGTCTCACGACGTTCTGAACCCAGCTCACGTACCACTTTAATCGGCGAACAGCCGAACCCTTGGGACCTTCTCCAGCCCCAGGATGTGATGAGCCGACATCGAGGTGCCAAACAACCCCGTCGATATGGACTCTTGGGGGTTATCAGCCTGTTATCCCCGGCGTACCTTTTATCCGTTGAGCGATGGCCCTTCCACGAGGGACCACCGGATCACTATGACCGACTTTCGTCTCTGCTCGACTTGTCTGTCTCGCAGTCAGGCAGGCTTATGCCATTGCACTCGACGACCGATTTCCGACCGGTCTGAGCCCACCATCGCGCGCCTCCGTTACTCTTTGGGAGGCGACCGCCCCAGTCAAACTGCCTACCATGCACTGTCCCGGCTCCGGATGACGGAGCGCGGTTAGACATCCATGACGATAAGGGTGGTATTTCAAGGGTGGCTCCACACGAGCTAGCGCCCATGCTTCAAAGCCTACCACCTATCCTACACATGCCGACACGAATGCCAGTGCAAAGTTACAGTAAAGGTGCACGGGGTCTTTCCGTCTGACCGCAGGAACCCCGCATCTTCACGGGGAATTCAATTTCACTGAGCTGACGTTGGAGACAGCGGGGAAGTCATTACGCCATTCGTGCAGGTCGGAACTTACCCGACAAGGAATTTCGCTACCTTAGGACCGTTATATTTACGGCCGCCGTTTACCGGGGCTTCAATTCAGAGCTTGCACTCCTCCTCTTAACCTTCCGGCACCGGGCAGGCGTCAGACCCTATACGTCATCTTGCGATTTCGCAGAGCCCTGTGTTTTTGTTAAACAGTTGCCACCCCCTGGTCTGTGCCCCTCCCGCCCGCTTGCGCGAACGGAAGGCCTCCTTATCCCGAAGTTACGGAGGTAAATTGCCGAGTTCCTTCAACGTCATTCTCTCAAGCGCCTTGGTATACTCTACCTGTCCACCTGTGTCGGTTTCGGGTACGGTCTCATGCAGGGGCTATTTCCTGGCGCCGCTAGGCTGCCCGAGAAATCCAGTAATCCCGAACAGCTTCCGCAACGCGTCACCACCTGCTGGCCCACGAATATTAACGTGGTTCCCATCGACTACGCCTTTCGGCCTCGCCTTAGGGGCCGGCTAACCCTGCGAAGATTAACTTTACGCAGGAACCCTTGGACTTTCGGCGACACTGTCTTTCACAGTGTTTCTCGTTACTCATGTCAGCATTCGCACTTCCGATACCTCCAGGACGCCTCACGGCTATCCCTTCGACGGATTACGGAACGCTCCGCTACCGCTTGCCCTTGCGGGCAAACCCAAAGCTTCGGCTCGTGGCTTGAGCCCCGTTACATCTTCGGCGCGAGAACCCTTACTTAGACCAGTGAGCTGTTACGCTTTCTTTAAAGGATGGCTGCTTCTAAGCCAACCTCCTGGTTGTTTTGGGATTCTTACATCCTTTCCCACTTAGCCACGAATTAGGGGCCTTAGCTGTTGGTCTGGGTTGTTTCCCTCTCCACAA
>JBPFDW010000004.1:0-8458 GCA_051061375.1 Methylocystis sp.
CTTCGGATTGTCGGTCATGATCATGATGCTCCATGGTGGTGGAGCAGCCATGATTATGCCGAACGCGATTGTCGGCATCATACAGGTTGCCGCTGCGTCTCAGCGCAATGCGGCATAATCCCGATTACGGCATTATGCGTCAGCTCGTGCATCAGCGTCGCGTAGAAGGCCTCGCCTGCGGACATGGTCTCGCTGCCGACGAAGCGGGTGCGTTCGGGCATCAAGATGTCATCGGGCGAAGGGCGATAGCAGGCCTTCGTGCCGGCCTCCGTGACGCGGGCTCCGGTAGCGCCAAGGAAGCGCTCGGCCTCCTCGATCGGAGAGAAGAGGGGAGTGGCGGGAAGCGATTCCACGGGAGCGGCGTAGCCCTCCACCTGGTCGGCGTTGAAGACGTAGCTCGCGCGCGCGAACAAGCGCTCGGATGTCTCGGACTCGGCAGCGTCCTCGCGGTCGGTCTCGACGGTGAAGGTCTTGTAGAAGACGACAAGCGAGGATTTCTCGCCTTTCCGGACCTGACAGCCCTTCTCCTGCCACTGGCGATAGGTGCCCCAGATGGGCTGGGCGTAGCCTTGATGCAGGGCGGCCACCCAGAGGGCGAGGACATTGACGCCGTTGTAGTGCTTGCCGGAAGCGATGTTGCGCGGCCGGCCGGATGCGCCGCCCCGGTTCCAGGGGAGGCGGAATTCGCCTGCGCCGTCCTCGATGGCGGCGACGATGCGGCTGGTGATTTCTTGATGGATGTCGAGCTTGGGTTCGCGGGACATAAGCCTTTCCTCTTCGGTTGGTCGGCCGCGACCGCCGCGACCTGATCGGTCGCCGAAGAGGCAGGGGGCAGCACAGGGCCGCACCCGCAGGGCTGAAACGTGAGAGGAAGACGGCAACGCCGTTGCGGCGCTGGGACCCGCCTGCCAGGCCTAGACCGATGATTCAGGTCGTGCGGCGCGGCGGAGTGCGAAGAAGCGGTAAGCGCTGCGCAAACCTACTCGGACGACCATGGCATGGTGCCTATTCAGCGCGCCTTCGATTGGGTTGAGGCGGAAGCGACAAGCGGTTCCGCACATCGGGTGAACGGAACGGCTGACGTTCACGCCAAAGGCCTGCCGCTGATCGAAGCGAGTAGGTCCGCTTCTGAAACGCGAGCGTCGCGCTTTCAACGCAACCACTCTCCGACGCCGCCATGCCGCGAGCAAGTTCCACTGCGAGAATGGGAAAAGCTACAGGTTGAATCGCGACAACGCGCGCTTGCGCCATCAGGCGCGCCGCCGGTGATGCTATGTGCTGGCGCGTGAACATCCTCGCCGCTCGAATTGGAATAGTGGCCATGTTCCTGTAGTAGCTGCGACTCAATTGGCGTTCCAGGCGCGAGTTCGGGCTTGAGCGGCGACTTCGCGAGCGCAAAGCTCGCACTCAATAAAAGTCCAAGAGCTATAAAAATTGCCCGCGTCACAGGAGCACAGTCTCAACGGGATCAACAAGCGATGCATCGTCGTCCCCGGCGCCTGCCTTGTTGACACGAGTCGACACAATCCATTCATTCAAGGAATCTTCCGGGGGCGCGCGTAGGAGCGCGCCTGGATCATCGCGGCGCATCCATGCGTTGGCGTCGCGCCAGTCGAGAATGACGGGCTGCCGATCATGGAAACGGTTCATCCAGTTGTTCGCCGCGCCGACAATAATTGTTGCCGATGTGAGAGGCTCGCCTGTGCCAGGATGCTTGGCTTGCTCCCACAATGCGGCGAAGGCGAGCGGTTCACCGGACCGCGCCGAAAAATAGTGCGGCGTTTTCGCCCCCGCTTTGCCCGTCCACTCGTAAAAGCCCGAGGCGGGAATGATGCAGCGTCTCGTCTTGAAGGCTGTTCGGAACATAGGCTTCTCGGCGACTGTCTCCGCACGGGCATTAAACGTTGCAGGAAGATCCTTGAGCGGCTTCTTCCACCATCCGGGCACGAGCCCCCAGCGCATCTGGACGAGCTCGTTGCCGCCCGTCTCCGCAGGCCGAAGGACCTCGATCTGGGTCGTCGGCGCGATATTGTAGCGCGGCGCGAGGTTGCGGGGCTGCCCGATCAGGTCGGCAAGCCTGTGCAACTCTTCCCATGAAAGGCGCTGTGTGAAACGACCGCACATGATGATGCTCGCAATTCACTTCAAAGCTTTATATCCATCCGCGAAGCCGTCGAGCGAGAGAACATGCCGAAGCCCTTCGCCGGGACGAATGTAGATCGTGATGATGATATTCTTGCCGGTCAGAAGCTTGCTGATCACATCGTCGCTGATCGGTCCTTCCGCGGCGCAGCCGATCGGCGCACACTTGAAGAAGGGAAGCTTACCGATCTCGTCCTGATCGACTTTCATCCTCGCGCCTTCCAGCAGAAACGTGTCCAGCGGCGCAATGATTTGAATGACAGCGTTGGGACTTGCCGGAATTTTTGCAAAAGTGACAATGACTTGAACGTCGGCAGGGCAATGGCGACTAGGAATTGAGCGCGCGCGCTACAGTTCGGGCGTAGCATCATCGCCATAGTTCAACTCCTCCAACGCGCATCTTTGCCCCTCGACTTCCTGGTTGAAAAAATATTCTAAATTGCGCTCAGGTCAGCCTTGGCTTGCGCGAGGACTTTCCCAGCTTGTTCGATGCTTGGCTTCAAGGCGATTCTCTGTGCCAGAATGTGATCACGAATTTTTGTGAGCGCCTGCGGCCCGTTGATCAGGCTCTGTTCCAATTTTTGTTTCATATCGGCGACGTCGCGATCGAGCGCGGCGATGTCGCGGGGATCGACACCTTTGGAGGCGTCGAATCTGAACCCGCTTTCGACGACTTGGCGCCACTTCATCAGTTCGCGCGTGAGCGCCGGTCCGAAGCCCGGCACCTTCGTGATGTGGGCTTCGCTGACGTCCCAAGCCGTTTCTATGTTGTAGCTGGCAAGCATTGCTTTCCGGCCCGGGCCGATTCCGGGGATCTTGGCCGGTTCGATCTGGATGGCTTCGAGATAACGTTTTCGCTGATCGCGCTCGCGTGCTCTCTCGAGTTCCTGATAGCGGCGCCGACGCAGGTTCGGGAGATCCAAAAGCTGCTCCTTTTCATGTTGCAGTTGGCGTAAGTGGGTCGTGAACCGTTGGTCGCTGGCATCCTGATCCCAGCGTGCCTTCAACGTCTTGAAGTGACCCTCGGCGCGCACCACCGCGTCGCGGAACTTGGCGCTCTCCGAGCCGTCTCCCGATTGCTTCGAAACGCCTGACAGAACGAACAGACCGCCAACGATCCAGATGAACGCTGCGGCGGGCATGGCGCCCATCAAGACTACGATAATGGCGATCAATCCGGCATATTTCGCGGCATTCCTAAACCTGCGTTGTCGTCCCAGAGCGAGAGCCTCCTTTGACGGCGCCGTTTTATTCCAATCGGGCAGATTCGGCGCCGGGCCGGGCGACGGGATCGCCGCTATTCTGGCCCATACCGAGCCGACATCGATCCTGCCAGTAATGCCGCCTAGTGGCGCGGTCTTGATCACGAAACTGAACAGAACGGCGCCGGTCGCCGCCTCCAATCTGCACCACGGACAATGATCAAGCCCGCCAACGTAATAATGAGAAGCGTTGATGCGACAGGCCTTGGTCTGCTTCTCCAGGTTATCCAGATCCGCGACCCATTCCTTCGCGGTTGGCCGACGGCCATCTTGTACGCCGCTCTGTGCGAAGGCGCGTTCGATCAGCGAGGCGATAGCCGGGGAGGCAATGCCAATGGGTGGCACGTTCGGAGGCGGCTCCATTTGGAACGTGGAACTGTTGGCGCCGTATGCGAAGCGGAATTCCGCAATCGCTTTCTCGATGCTCATGTCTCCGCGCCCGAGGAACCGGCCCGCGAACGGGTGGCGTCCCATGAACAACAGATGGAAAATGAGGATCGCCAGCCCAAAGTTATCGTGGTTCGGCGTTCGGACGACGCCGCGGAAACGTTTCCCCTGAAGCTCAGGCGGCGTGAACGTCGGCACGCCGACCTCGCAAAGGTATCGACGCGCGCCGACACTGACTTGGAACGAGTCGCAATCGATCAGACGGACTGTCGCCTTGTCCGAGACGCAGACGCCGCCATGGTTGACGTCGCCGATCACGCATCCGGTTTCGTGAATGGCGGCGAAAGCGCGGGCCGTATTCGCGGCAGATCGGATTAGAAACCGCCAGTCCGCGGCAGGAAACTCGGCCTTGCGGCTGCGTGGACTGTAGAGGTTGTGGATGTCCTTGTGGCCGTCGACGCGCGGCATTAGCAGGCCCACAGGCTTGCCGTCGGTGGAGCGCAACAGATCTAGCGGCCATGCGGCCAACGAAAGCAGGCGGTCGTTTTGCAACGACGCCATCGTCTCGATCTTGGATGCCTTTTCCGAGGAGACGTCTTGATGATAGAGCTTCGCTACTTGGCCGCTTCGGTCTGCGATTTCGTAGACGGTGCCTTCTCCGCCTCGTCCAAGCAGTCGTCCGAGAGTAACAGATCCCTTGGAATCTCGGACCTTGGGCAGCGGCTTTGTCATTATGACGCTTCGGCAGGGCGTTCAGCCGCCTCGACTCTTGTCGCGAGGATGAGGGTCTTGTCGTCGTCGGTTCGGTCACATACCGCGGGCGAGGATAGGTACCGCTCCAGCCCGCCGGACAATGCGACGTCGAGGCCTTCTGCCGTCGACAATCTCACGGGACCGAAAATCTTCTCGAAGAACGGGGCGTGGACGCTCTTGGTCGCATAATGCAGGACCAGAGACTCGATGCCATCTGTGAATAGCGCGACTTCGTCAACCTTCCTTGGAACGAGGTCGAAAGCCATACGGTCCGCGGCGCCGCTCTCCGTGACGAAAAAGGTCGAATTGGCGTAGACGCCTCGTTGCGGCCAATGCACCCATGCCCATTCGCCTCCCTCGTCGGCGACGACCATCGCGCCATCGCCGACCTGCAAGAAAGCGGCGCCGTCCTCCCCGATGACGGCGACGAGAAGAGTGCACGCGTAATCCCGCAGGGTTGTCCCCGCGTCCGTGGCGCGAAGGGAGATGGCCTCCTGGACCATTTCGACCCAAGAGCGGGCCTCGTCGAGGCAGAGGTCCGAGACTCGTCCCCCGCGAGCGAGGAAGACCTCGACGGCCTCTACGATGGTTCGGCATGCCAAATCGGACCCTTCGTCCGCCAAGGCGGCGCTGCCGGCTCCATCTGAAACGACGAGCGCTATCACCGTTCCGCCGTCGCGGTCCGTCAGGACTTGGCAGGCATGGCTGTCTTGACAAACCGTCCCTTGCTTTACATGCGACGAACCAATCGCCGAGGCGGCTGCAATCCGCCATCCGCTATGGTTCATCCGGCAAAAGCCCATCCGTCAGGCGCCGTCGGGTTCGCGAGCGGCACGGCGTCGCCGGGTTGCGAGTGAGATACCGACCCGAGCGAGTTGGAGAGCCACTGGAAGAGTTCGCGAAACTGCAAACCTTTCAGCTTCAACGGCTGACGGACGGAGATCTGAGCAAGCGTTTCGAAATTGGCTCCTTCGACGCCGACCGCATAGAATTGGAAAGCCTTGGATTGTTCGCCCTCGCGAACCATATCTGCGGCGTGTCGCCAAGAGTCGGTCGGTCCGCCATCCGTGATCAGGAAAATCCACGGGCGGTAATAGGCGACGCCGTTACTCTTGTAGACTTCCTTTCGTTGCCGGACGAGTTCGAGTCCCTGAGTTATTGCGGCGCCCATCGGGGTATCCCCGATTACCGACAGCGTCGGCGGGACGAATATATCGGCGGTCGCAAATTCCGATATCGTTTGGACGGGGCCAAAGCCCACGATGCCGATTTCGACTCGCTTGGCAGCGAGACTGTCGCTCATCAATTCGTCCTTGAAAGCAATCAGGCCGGCATTCAGCTCGTCGATTGGTCGGCCCCGCATGGAAACGGAAGTGTCCAGCAGCAAAAGACATGGACAACGCGGCTCCGGATTGTCGGTGAAATCATCCGCGTTGAATGGGATCTGATCGAAACTGGACATTCGGGCCTCCTTGAAACTTTCGCCATAATGACTCCATGCATTTCCGGATCGTCAAGGGACCGTCCGGTCGCCGCGCCTGCGTCTCGAATGGGAGGTAACGCCTCCGATCGCCGACGGACCGGCGCTTCCATCTAGGCAAATTGTAATCTTCGTGCTACACAATTATGTTTTCTGTAGCGTCAAGGCTCCAAATGCCCACTCCTCACAATCCTCCCGCCGCAGTGCGCCGTGCGCTACGCAAGCTCGGGGCGGACATTCACGACGCCCGCCGACGCCGGCGGCTGCCGATGGCGGTGGTGGCCGAACGCGCCTTCACCTCCCGATCGACCCTGCAAAGGGTCGAGGCCGGGGACACCAACGTCAGCATCGGCATTTATGCCGGAGTCCTCCAGGCGCTTGGGTTGCTCGACGGGCTGAGCGAAGTCGCCGATATCGGCAATGACAGCGTCGGCCAAGCGCTTGCGAGCGCCGACCTGCCCAAGCGCGTCCACCTCAAGCGGCCAAAGGGATCGCCTCGCGATGGCTGACTTCGAAGTCGACATCGATCTCAAGGGACGCACGCGCCCGGTCGGAAGGGCGAGGAGCAATCGCGTCCGGGGCGTGGAGACGATCCTCTTCGAATATGACGACGCCTGGCTCGATGACGCGGACCGCTTCTCGCTTCAGCCTGCTCTCGCATTGACCCGCGGCGCCTTCGCGCCTCCTGCCGGTCTCGCGACTTTCGGCTCGATCGGAGACTCTGCGCCAGACACCTGGGGTCGGCGGTTGATGCAGCGTGCGGAACGTCGGCTCGCCGAACGCGAAGGCCGCGCTGTCCGTACGCTCACGGAAAGCGACTACCTGCTGGGAGTCGCCGATGAGACCCGGCTCGGCGCGCTCCGGTTTCGTCGGGTCGGTGACGAGGTCTTCCAGGCGCCGATCGGGGCAGGCGTGCCAGCCCTGATCGAGCTTGGTCGTCTGCTCCAGATCACCGAGCGGATTCTCCGGGACGAGGAAACAGACGACGACCTTCAACTCATCTTCGCGCCCGGCTCCTCCCTCGGCGGCGCGCGGCCGAAGGCGTCAATCATCGACCAACACGGCCATCTCTCCATCGCCAAGTTTCCCAAGGAGACCGATGATTACAGCATAGAGACCTGGGAGGGGATCGCGCTGCGGCTGGCCGGCCAAGCCGGCATCGTCACGCCGCAACATGAACTCGTCGACGTTGCCGGCAAAGCGGCCATGCTGTCGCGACGGTTCGATCGCCACGGCGCGATCCGCCTCCCGTTCCTGTCCGCTATGGCGATGATGGGCGCCAAGGACGGCGAGCGTGGCAGCTACCCCGAGATTGTAGATGCCCTTGCCCAACATGGCGCGCAGGGAAAGGCCGACGCCCACGCACTCTACCGGCGCGTCGTCTTCAATGTGCTGATCTCCAATGTCGATGATCATCTGCGCAACCACGGCTTCCTCTGGCTCGGCAAGGCAGGATGGTCGCTCTCGCCCGCCTATGACCTCAATCCGACGCCAACGGACCTCAGGGCGCGCGTACTGACGACAAACATCGACCTCGACGAGGGCACGTGCTCGCTCGATCTTCTGGAGAAGGCTTCAGAGTATTTCGCGCTGACGCTGCCGCAGGCACGCGCAATCATCAAGGAGGTCGCGGCGGTGACGGCGACATGGCGTGACGCCGCCAAGGCTGTCGGAGCGCGCTCGGCCGAGATCACCCGCATGGCCAGCGCTTTTGAGCACGATGATCTCAAGCGGGCGCTCGCGCTTTGACCAGGTCCGTCCTGTTTCCTCGCAGACCATTGGGTTCTGCCCCAGGCGCGCCGATCGACGTCGCTGCTGTCGACCTTGTCGAAGACATGACCAGCTGAGCGCATGAGGTGAGCGACCTGAAGCTGCAGGTCCGAGCTCCACTATCGAGCTTCACCCTCGGATTCCGACCTCCGGGGCTGCGCCAGCTCGCGATTGATGCGCGCCGCGTTCTCCTGGTCGACGCGCCGCTGCTCTTCCTCCTGTTTCAGAACGCGCGACTGCTGCTCGCGAAGGTTCTGCATCTGCTCGCTCTGTCGAGGATCGGCCGGCATTTCGCGGCGCGTGTTGTCCTCCATGGATCGATCCGCTTCGCGCGCGCTTGCGGCCTCGGCCTGCGCGCGATAGGGCGTCTGCTCGTTCGTTTGCGCGTCATGGGCTTCTTTCGCTTCCCTGGCGCGGTAAGCCTGTTCCGTTTCGCGCGCCGCTTCGCGATCTACCCGCCCCCGAATCTCCTGTAGGCGAATATCGCGCTCGGCCGCCGTCGAGGTGGGACCTTCGGCGCGGGCAGGCTCGTCTCGTTTGTCTTGCCGCTCCATCGGCGCGGCCTCGTGCCTTTCATCGGGCTGCGCCTGGCCTTCGGCAATCCGCGCGCGGTTTATTTCGATCTCGGCGCGCAGTTCGCGAATGCGATCCTGCATGTCTGGAT
>JBPFDW010000005.1:0-220799 GCA_051061375.1 Methylocystis sp.
GACCCGACGCCGATCGCGCCGGGCGAGACCAAGGAAGTGGCGGTGAAGGTGCAGGACGCGCGTTGGGACATCGAGCGTCTGTCTGACCTGGCCTACGACACCGACAGCCAGATCGGCGGCCTGCTGCTGTTCTTCTCGCCGACGGGACGCCGCTTCGCGGCCGAAATCGGCGGTCCGGTGATTCCGAAGTTCGTCGCGGGCGACATGCCCTAAGCGATCCTGACGGATAAGCAAAAAGCCCCCGGCCCATAAAGCCGGGGGTTTTTCATTGGGAAAGGCTGCAGATCGCGGCGCGGCGAGCGATGTGCGGATCCGGACGTGCCATGAGGCGGCTCCGGCAGTCCCTGGCGCGCCGTCAGGCGGCTCGAGCGGCGCGTCGAACGCGCCGGTCAGGATGAAAATGTCTCGTGGCGCGATGAATCGCGCGCGACAGTCTCGGTGCGTCCTTTCGACGCAAATTTTGCGACCGATTTCCCTCGCGTCAATTCGTGGCGTTTGTCAAAAGTGGACGATCAGCGTTTAGCGCCGCCGCAATAGGACGGCGACGACAAAGATGGAGCCGCGAGCAAAAAATCCGCTATAGAGGAGGCAGGGTTCACAAAGATCGCCTAAATGTGCGACGGCCCTGAAATCCGGATCGATCGAGGGATGGAAATGACGAAATGGCGTAGCCTCGCAGCCGCAATCGTCGGCGCGTTTTTCTCGCTGGCGTGGGCGGCCCCGCTTTCGGCGTCGGAAGGCGGCGCTGGCCCCGAAGCCATGACGATGGGAAATATGTGCATGGTCATGTTCGGCTATGACATGATCCACATCACGGCCTATCAGCCCGGCAAGTCGCGTAGCGAATATTGCGCCGAAATCCCGGCGGCCGGCCCGACGATTCTCGTGTTCGACATCGAAAATCCGTCGTTCCGCGACATGCCGCTCGAACTGCGGATCATTCGCGATCCGTTAACGCCGATCACCAAGGACACCGATCTCGAGGCGCTGACCGAGGTCTACCGCCCGGCGACGAAATATACCAAGGGCACCTTCAATCTGGAGCACGACTTCAAGAACAACGGCCATTACATCGGCCTGGTCACCCTGACGCGACCGGACGGCTCGCAGGAGACGTCGGATTTCAAATTCACGGTCGGCGAGACCTTGTGGGCGTGGGTGCCGCAGATCGCCGGAACGGTGCTCATCGCCGGCATGGTTTTCGTGTATTGGAAGCATACGCATCCGACCTCCAAGAAGAAGGATGCCGCCGGCGTCGCCGCGTCTTGAACGCGGCGAAATGCATAAACATCTCAAAAAAATCGAAAAATGGAGGCTTGCGCCTCCGGGGAGACGCCATGACCAATGCTGACCAGGCTTCGCCGATGCGCGCACGCCTTCCGGCCGGGCTCAGCCTCGCCGTCTGCGGGGCTTTCGCGATTGTCCTCTCGGTTGCGGGAACAACCTCGGCCTACGCACATTCCTTCCTTGTCGACGCGACGCCTTCGTCCAAGGAGCATGTGGCGTCGCCGCCAAAAGCGATCAAGCTGAAGTTCGGCGGCGGCATCGAGCCGCCTTACTCGAAAATCTCGATCGAGACTCCCGACGGAAAGGTGCTCGGCGAAGGCAATGTCGGCGTGCCCGGCAAGCCGCGGGAATTGACCGCCAATGCGCCGGATCTCGCGCCCGGCAAATATATCGTCCGCTACCGCGTGCTCTCCAGCGACGGTCACATCGTCGAAGGGAACTACGAGTTCACCGTCGACGCGAAATAGGCGGGTCCGCGCGAGGGGCCGGCGCGGGGCGCGGTTCGACGCGCTGCGCGTTCTCGCATCCTGGCGCGACCTGAGGAGATCTACGCCACTGGATATCGGGCGAAGAAAATATGTATCTGTCTCTAGCGGCCATTCGCTTCCTTCTAAGCCTCCCGTCGGCCCTCGCGGTCGGACTTCTGCTCGTGCCGCGGCTCATCGGCGAGGACGGGGCGCGCTTCAAGCCGGCCGTGGCGGCGCTGGCGCTGGTGCGCGCCCTCTTGGGCTTCGCGCTGCTCTATGTCACCGCGCTCTCGATCTTTCCGGCCGATCATCCGATTGAATTCGGCACGCTGTGGGAATTCGCCGTCACCACCACGGTCGGCAACGCCTGGATCGCGACGCAGCTGATCGCGTTCCTTTTCGTCGGCCTCGCGGCGGCGCGGCTGTTCATTAATTCCGAATTGCTCGATCGGGCGACGCTGTGGGTCGGCGTCGTCCTTGTCGCGGTCGTTTCGGTGACCGGCCATGCCGTCGACGACGGCCTGCCGCGCTGGACGCAGGCGAGCTTCCTGATTCATACCGCCGCCGGACTCATCTGGCTCGGCGGACTGCTGGGGCTCGTCTGGTGGATGTTTACGGCGCGCGGCAAACCGCCGGAGGTCGCGGCGCGGCTCGCGGAACGCTGGTCGCTGATCGCCAAAGTCGCCATGGCGGTCGTCGCCGTCTCCGGATTTGCGATCGCCTGGGAGAATGTCGGCAGCATTCCCAACATTCTGGCGACGCCCTACGGCCGGATGTTGACGCTGAAGCTCTTGTGTCTGTGCGGCGTGCTGCTCGCGGCGCTGGCGCTCGCGCGCTACATCACGCGACGGCCCGTCGGCGAATTCAACGTCGCCTGGTACGGCAAGGTCGGGGCGGGCGAGTCGGTCTTCGCACTCGCGCTGCTAGCGATCGCGGGCTATATCGCGGTCATTACGCCGGCGGCGCATGAGACCAGTCTTTATTGGCCGCTGCCGTTTCGGCTGTCCTATATCGCGACCTGGGGACAAAACCCGGCGATGTTCAGCCCGATCTGGTGGTGGGGGATCGCGGCCGTGGTTCTCGCGATCGTCGCCGCGCTGATCTGGTGGACGCCGAGAACGCGCGAATATCGTCTTTATGCAACGCCGGCGATCTCCGCCGCGGCGTTGATCTCGCTCGCCGTGTCCTTTGCGACGGAGGCCTATACCGACACTTACGACGATCCGACGCAAGACTATACGGCGGAGTCGGTCACCCGCGGCCTCGGGCATTTCAAGGAAAACTGCATCGCCTGCCATGGCGATCAGGGCGAAGGCAATGGGCCGCTCGCCAAGGATCTGAGGAACGCGCAAGGGCTCCCCGTGCAGCCCGCCGACCTGACGGCTCCCCATGTCGGCACGCATACGATCGGCGACATTTTCCACTGGCTGACGCACGGCGGACAAAGCGGCGTCATGCCTGGCTTTCGCGATCAGCTCGACGTCGACGATCGCTGGGACGTGATCAATTTCCTGCTGATGATGTCCTATTCGAACCGGGCGCGCTTCATGAGCGCACAGCCGATGATTCAATGGCTGATCGCGCCCGACTTCGCGCTCATCGATCCGCAGGAGGAGGTGACCTCGCTCTACCGGCTGCGCGGCGTGCCGACGCTGATCTCCTTCGCGCGCTGCGGGTCGCCGAATGGCGATCCGAAGGCGCGCGACGAAAGCGTGAAAATCGCGCATGACTCCGCGAAAGCCGCCGGCGCGAACCATGTGACGATCTATGACGCCGCCTGTCCGCAGGAGGCGAAGGGGCGGGAGCCCGTTCATCCCAAAGCGGTCGAGACGGCCTATTCGGTGATCAACCGCTACCCTAACGAGTTGCCCTCGGAGGAGATTGAAGAGGCGCATTTTCTCGTCGACCGTTCCGGCTATATTCGGACGCGTTTCCGCGCTTTCGCGCCTGACGACGGAAACGCTCAGAAACTGGCTGGCCTCGTCGCCGAATTCGCCCGTGAACCCTTCGTCGAGATCAGTTTGCACTCGCATTAAATCATCCCGCCTTTGGGCAGGCTTCGCGGCGCGCCCCGGCGCGCCACATTGTCGCAAGCGCGACGTTCGCGCCACGGTATCTAAGGGATGCGTCGTTCGTCATGATGCAGTGAGGCCGGCGGAGAACAGTCCGGCGCAGAAAGGGAGAAGCCAGATGCTAAAGCGGCGTGATTTTTTGCTTACCGGAGGAACTCTCTTGACGGGGACGGCGCTTGGACTCTTCGCCTCGCGCGGTCCGGCCTCGGCCCATGAATATGACGTCGGCAATCTGAAGGTGGAGCATCCCTGGCTGCGCGCGCCTGTCGACGGCGACAACAAGGCCCAGTTCTACGCGATCCTCCACAACAGCGGCGCGACGCCGGATAAGCTCATCGCGGTCAAATCCGAAAAATTCGGCAGGGCGGAAATTCACGGCGACGCCAAGAAGCTCGACCTCGTCACGCCGATCGTTCTGCCGCCCAAGTCGACGCTCACGCTCGTGCCCGGCGGCGCCTATGTCGCGCTCCTCGACATCAAGAAACATCTCGAAGTGGGCTGGGGACTGGAGATGACGCTGGTCTTCGAAAAGGCCGGCGAAGTGGAAATCGACGCCGCGATCGACGCGCCGGATGCGGCGCATGCCCATGACGCCGAAGCCATGGAGCGCTGGCAGAAGGCGCATGGCCAGGACTCGGCCGGTCCCAAGGAGGGCGCCGCCCACCAGGATCACGAGCATCACGAACATCACATGGATAAGAAGTGATCGCTGGCGCCTGACGCCAGCGGGCGACGCCCGGCGAACGCAAAAACCGGCCGCTCGAAAGGCGGCCGGTTTTTTGGGTCTGGGTCGCGAAAAAAGATTGCGCGCGTCGCTGGACGCGCGCTTTCTTAAGTTGGCTGCGAAATCTCGAAACCGGTTAGCGGTCGATCGTCACCAGCCGCCCGGCGAAGGCGCCGCTGTCGGTCGCCACCGGCGTGGCCTTCTGCGCAGGCGAGCTGATCGGCAGGGCGAAGCCGAGAACGAACGCGGCGGTCGCCATCGCGGCAACAAGAAGGAGTGAAACCCGGAACTGGCGGCGCGCCGACTCCCTGTCGAAGCTGCGCGTGAAGGCCGGCTCCATCTGATCTTCAAATTTATCAACGAGCGACATTGTCCCTGATCCTCTCGCATTCGCCCTTTGTAACGCTTGCGCCTCTCCCCAGGGGCGCGCGCGCGATTAGCTCGCGTCGCTGCGTTCTCAAGACAGAAACGAGGATGGGCTGAAAAAGTTGCATGACTTTTCAGAAATTTTATAAATTTTTAAGCAATCCGTGAAACCAGGTTAACACTTGGCAATATTGGTTCGATCAAGTTTATCCAAGTCTTGGTCGCCGGTTCGGCCATTCTTAGCTGAATTCATTGTTTTTCCTGATAAAAAAACCTGCAAACGGCTTGCCGGTCAAGCGCGGCGGGCCGGATGGCGAAACAAGCCGTCGCTCGCGCGAAATCGCAAAAGCCGCAAACAGGTTTCGCAAATCTTCGTCGGTCGGCGACCGGCGTAAGGTGGCGAGTCTCGTAAATCTCATTGCGGCGTCTGGGCGCGCAAATTATGGTGCGCCGCACTCTCCCTCCGCAGGAAGCCAGACCCCATGACCCTTCTCGCCCACGCCCTGTCGCGCGTGAAGCCCTCGGCGACGATCGCCGTCACACAGAAAGCGCGCGACTTGCGCGCTCAGGGGCGGGAGGTGATCAGCCTCTCCGTCGGCGAGCCTGACTTCGATACGCCCGCGCACATATGCGCCGCGGCGAAAGCCGCGATCGATCGCGGCGAGACACGCTACCCGCCGGTGCTCGGCATTCCGCCGCTGCGCGAAGCGGTCGCCAAAAAATTCAAGCGCGAAAACGGCTTGGACTACAAGGCTTCGGATACGATCGTCGCCACGGGCGGCAAGCATATTCTGTTCAACGCCTTTCTCGCGACGCTGAATCCCGGCGACGAAGTGATCGTTCCGGCGCCCTATTGGGTGAGCTATCCGGAGATGGTGGCGATCTGCGGCGGAACCTCCGTCTTCGTCGAAACGCGGATGGAGGATGGCTTCAAGCTCCAGCCCGAGGCGCTCGAGCGCGCCATCACGCCTCAGACCAAATGGCTGGTGCTCAACTCTCCGTCGAACCCTTCGGGCGCGGCCTATTCGTTCGATGAATTGAAAAAAGTGACCGACGTTCTCCTGCGCCATCCGCAGGTGCATGTCCTCACCGACGACATCTACGAGCATCTGGTCTATGGCGACTTCAAATTCGTGACGCCGGCCCAGGTCGAGCCGGCGCTGATCGAGCGCACGCTGACCATGAACGGCGTCTCCAAGGCTTACGCCATGACCGGCTGGCGCATCGGCTACGCCGCCGGACCGAGCGCCCTGATCAAGGCCATGGACCTGCTCCAGGGGCAGCAGACTTCGGGCGCCTGTTCGATCGCGCAATGGGCTGCGGTCGAGGCGCTTGAAGGACCGCAGGACCATCTGGCCGTCTTCCGTGAGGCCTTCCAGGAGCGCCGAGACCTCGTGGTCTCGATGCTCAACCAGGCGAAATATCTGAAATGCCCGACGCCCGAAGGCGCCTTCTATGTGTTTCCCTCCTGCGCCGAAGCCATCGGCCGCCGGACGCCGAGCGGGAAGGTCATCGAAACCGACGAGGATTTCGTGACCGAACTTTTGGATACGCAGGGAGTCGCGGTGGTGCAGGGCTCGGCCTTTGGCGTCGGCCCCAATTTCCGCGTGTCATACGCCGCGTCGAACGCATTGCTCGAAGACGCCTGCCGAAAAATCCAGACCTTCTGCGGAAGCCTCGTCTAACCCTGACGGCGCTTTGCGCATTGCGCGCGCCAGCCTAAACTGACGCCAGGCGCAGGCGGCGGCCGTGCGCGAGCGCTTCGCCAATGGCGCGAAGTCTCGCGCCGGGGAGCGCGGAACCGGGTCGCCGGCTCGTCGGCTCTCGGCCGTCGGGCGGCGCCCTCTTCGGGAGACCTGCATATGACGATTTTCGCTCTCCTTTTCCTCGCGCTGCTCAGCGCGCTGATCGCCTATATCTCCTTCCTGCCGGACAGTTTCCGCATCGCGCGCGCGACGACGATCGACGCGCCGCCGGAGACCGTCTTCCGGCATATCTACGACTTTCACAATTGGCGCGACTGGTCGCCCTGGGCCAAGCTCGATCCCGAAATGAAGGAAGAATATGGAGGGACGCCGCAGGGCTATGGCGCGACCTATTCCTGGTCGGGGAACAAGGATGTCGGCGTCGGCCGCATGGAGATCGTCGAGAGCCGTCAGGGCGAACGGGTTCGCATCAAGATCGAATTCACGAAGCCGTTCGAGGCCAAGCATGACGTGCAGTTCGATCTCAAGCCGCTGGGCGACGACCGAACGGAAGTCACCTGGGCGATGTCCGGCCGCCACGAATTCATCGGCAAGGCGATGTTTAAGTTTTTCGGCGTCGACAAGTCGCTCGGCCTGCGGTTCGAGAAGGGGCTCGCCGACCTTAAGAGGGTCGTCGAGTCGCAGCCCAAAATCGCCGCAGGCTGATCCGCTGCGATTGCGCCGAAAAAAGCGGCGCGCCAGTCAAGACGCGCCGCGCAAAGAACGGAAATGAAGTCGCGCTACGTTGCCGCGTCGAACATTTCCTCGACATGCTCCCAATTGACGAGATGATCGAGGAAAGCCTTGAGATAGTCGGCGCGGCGATTGCGATAGTCGATGTAATAGGAATGCTCCCAGACGTCGGCGACGAGGATCGGCGCTGCGCCATGAATCAACGGATTCTCGGCGTTCGGCGTCTTGCGAATGGCAAGCTTTCCAGCCTTCGCCTCCAGCCACACCCAGCCGGAGCCGAATTGGCCCAGGCCTTCCTTCTGAAACTCTTCGCGGAATTTGTCCACCGAGCCGAAGGAGTCGATGATCGCCTTCTCGACCTTGCCGGGAATGGCGCCGCCGCCGTTCGGCTTCATCCACTTCCAATAGTGGGCATGGTTGTAATGCTGGGCGACGTTATTGAAGATCGGCGTATTGCGATTATAGGCGGTGACGATCACTTCCTCGATCGGCTTGCCTTCATATTCGGTGCCTTTGACCAGGTTATTGGCGTTCGTGACATAGGTCGCGTGATGCTTGTCGTGGTGATACTCAAAGGACTCGCGTGAAAGATAGGGCTGCAGAGCGTCGTAGGGATAGGGCAGATCTTCGAGTGTGAAGGACATAATTTTCTCCCGAATACGTTAGCCGAGCGTCAGCTGCACGCGTTAACTAGCCCCCCGCGCGACATGCGGCAATATCGCGCGATCGCGAACGGCGCCGCTATGTTCGCTTTTTGGCGACAAAAAAGCACGGCTCGGTGACGACCGAGCCGTGCTGCAATCTTCGGGCCGCTTCTTTAGGCGATGGCGTCGCCCGTCGAGGGCTTTTTCCTTGCGCTGGCGCGCAGCGCCCACCACAGCATGCCAACGAGCGAGACGAAGCCGACTGCATAGAGCATGTATTCGATCAATCCGTGGAAGGTATAGAGTCCTACTGAGAATGGAAAACGCGAAACCCATTCATTGCCGAGACCGTCGCGCGCCGTGACGACTCCGACATAATGGCCGGCATCCTTGAAGTCGTGTTCGAAGGTCATCGTGCCGTTGCGATAGACCTTCGGCTCGATATAGGCGACGGTGATCGCGTCGAGGTTGGCTTTTTCCTTTTCTTCGCCGACGTCTTTAACGACGCGGATGCCGATCGCCATGTCGCGCAGTTTCGGCGAAACGGCGGTGAGCGCGATCACGGTCGGTCCGGTATTGGCGATATCCTCGCAAAACTCCAGATCTTCGCCGATGCGCTGATAGCCGATGAAGTGCATGACGTGCGGACCGATCCGCAGCACGCAATCGTCCTGCTCAAGCGCCACGCCGCCATGCGCGAGGACGGCCGTCGGCGCGGCGACAAAGGCCGCGGCCGCAATCACTGCGCCGGCGAACAGGCCGCGCATTCCAGTTACACTCGCCATTTACAGTCTCCCCCATGATCGCCGACGCCGCGGCCGCCAAAGGCTCCCGCCGCATGCGCGTCGCCGCCGTAGCGATGACGTTTGTATTGAATGAATGGATTGCGACGTGACATCTTGACGCATCTTGATGATGCTTATAATATATTGAAATTAAATAGAAAAAAATTTTCACAGCGCCGACTGTTTAAAATCATAAACACTATATATTGACGTAAAATGCGATTGAATCCATATATGTATGGTTATGTTCGCGAAACTGACCGCAAAATGTTTGCTAACATAATAGTATTGTGCTGAGACTAATACTTTGAACTTCCGGCCGTCGCCGTCGATTGTGCCGACGGGCGCGGGTTGTGGTAGGTTTCGCGCCAACCGACATTCAAAGGATAACGATGAAACGTCACGGTTTTGGCGTGATATTGCTTGGGTTCGCGCTTGCGGTTTGCGGCCTCTATGGCATGTGGGCCGGCTGGGACTACATTCAGCTCGAACGGGGTTGGAGCCTGTTCATCGGCGGCGCGACGGCGGTGTCGGGCGGCGTGGTGACGATCGCGCTTGGGCGCGTGATCGGCCTTCTGGGTCGTATCGCGGATCATGCGCCGGCGACGCAAGCGAGCGCCGAAAAAAAATCGCCAGCGGCAAAGCCGATCGAGCGCGCGCAAACGGCGGATCGCGCGCCGGCCGCCGCGCGCGCGCCGGCAAAGCCGCCCGTCGAAGTCGACCGATACAGCGCCGGCGGCTCGGTCTATGTGATGTTTTCCGACGGTTCGGTCGAAGTGCAGACTGAGGGCCGCTCGCAGCGATATGCTTCGCTCGCGGCGTTACGCGCCGAAACAGGCGTCCGCGGCGGATAGCGCGCTCAGTTGCGCGCCGCGCTCCACATCAGGAACAGCGCCGCGTCGCCGGGCAGGCCTTCGGGAAAATCGACGATTTGCGCCGCGATGCGAAAGCCGCGAGGGTGCAGCTCGTTGCGCCAACGCTGAAAGACATCGGCCGGCTCGCCGCGCAAAGTCGCCGGCCAGTCGGGATCGGGCGCATTGATCGCGCGACCGCCGTCCACGCAAAGCTGCGACGGAAAGCGGATCAGCAGATGTTCGGTGAGTCCGGCCGCCGCGCTACGCCGCGCCTGCTCCAGCATCTCCCGCCATCGAGCTTCCGTCAGCCGCTGACCAGCGAGTTCGCGGATTCGTTGATCGCGCAGTTCGCTCGCCATGCGCCGACGTTCGGCGCGCTCCAGTTCGAGTTGGCGCTCACGCGCCGCCACGAGTTCGCGAAACTCCGAAGCGGTCGCCACGGCGCAGCGGTCGCCGCTTTGCTGCGGAATCGAAATGAGCGGGCGACGCCGATGCGCCTCCAGCGCCATGGCCGGAAAGCCGCCCTTCATCGCCTCCATGACTTCCTTGCGGAGCAGGAGGCCGATGATCTTATGGCCTTCGACGACAGGGATGCGTTTGAGGCTGTGACTCTCCATGATCCGCGCAATGTCGGGAATCTTGGCGACGTCGGGAATCGAAATCGCCGGCGTCGTCATCACTTCGCGCAGCGCGCGCCCATTGGCGTGAAACGCCGGCTTTGGCCTGTCGCGCAGCAGAAACGCCGGAATGGCGCCGAGGTCGGGCAGGGGTTGAACGCGCGGCTCTTCGAGATTGCTGCGCGTGACGATGCCGATCGGCGTCAGGTCGTCATCGACGACCGGCACGGCGCCGAGGCCGCAGTCGGCGAGAAGTTTCGCGACGTAATCGAGGTCCGCGTCCGCCGTGACAAAGGGAAAGTCGCTATTCATCAGATCGCGCGCGATCATGCCGCCGTTTCGCCTCCCGATCTTTTTTTTGCGCTCAGCCTGACAGTTCGATCGTCACCGGCACATGATCGGACGGCCGGCTCCAGCTGCGCGCGTCGCGCAGCACGTCGAGACGTTCGAGTCCGCCTGCAAGCGCCTCGCTCACCAGAACATGATCGAGCCGGCGCCCCCGGTTCGACGCCTGCCAATCGGCGGCGCGGTAGCTCCACCAAGTATAAAGCTTTTCCTCCGCCGGCACGAAATGCCGCATCGCGTCGACCCATGCGCCGGCGCGGAACACTTCCCCGAGCTTTTCCACCTCGACGGGCGTGTGGCTCACGACCTTCAGCAGCGCCTTGTGGCTCCAGACATCATGTTCGAGCGGCGCGACATTGAGATCGCCGACCAGAACCACGCGTCCGCGCGAAACGCCCTCGGTAACGATCCAGTCGCGCATTTCGTCGAGAAAATCGAGCTTGTGCCGAAATTTTGGATTGATGTCGACATCGGGTTCGTCGCCGCCCGCCGGCACATAGAAATTATGCAGCGCCACCGGGCCGCCTTCGGCTTCGACTTCGACGCAGATATGGCGCGCATCGCCCTTTTCGCAGAAGTCGCGCTTCTCGACGAAGCGCAAGGGCCGCTTCGATATGACGGCGACGCCGTGGTAGCCTTTCTGACCATTGATCGCGACGTGCTCATAGCCTAGCGCGTGCAAATCCTTCATCGGGAACTCGGCGTCCCGGCATTTCGTCTCCTGCAGGCAGAGCACGTCGGGCGCCCGGCTCTTGAGAAACTCCGCGACGAGCGGAAGCCGCAGCCGCACGGAATTGATGTTCCAGGTGGTGATCTTGAGGCTTCTTGATTTCAATGAGGATCAGCTCTTGGTCTTGTCGCCGCGGAAAAGGAAAGGCGCGACGTCGCTGACGCCCGGCTGTTTCTCGGCGATGAATGGCGTCGGGCGGCAGACGGCCATGGCGGAAAGGCCGACTCGCGCGGTGAGTAGCCCGTTCAATACGCCTTCGCCAAGCTTTGCGGAAACGCGGGCGGCGATCCCGTGGCCGAGCGCCTGCTGGAGCAGGGAATCGCCGACCGCCATGCCGCCGGTGATCGCAAGATGTGCGCCGACCGAGCGGGCGAGCTTGAAGAAGCCGAACAATCCCGGCCGGCCGCCGTAAATCTCCGCGATGCGCCGCATCAGCACGATCGCCTGTCCGACGACGAAGAGAACGTCGATTAGCGCGCGCGGGCTGATCGCCGTGACGACGGAGACGCGCTTGGCGGCGCCGGCGATCTCTCGTCGCGCCTTTTCGTCGAGCGGCGCGACGAGATTGCGCTCGGCAAGCGTAATCAGATCGCGTCCGTCGATGATCTGCTTCAGATAGTCCTTCAGCAGAGCGCGCGCTTGGCCGGTGTCGGGGCGATCGTCATAAAGCTTACAAAGGTCGCTGACGCGTTCGCGCGCGGCTTTGCCGTCGTCGCTCGCATGCGCTTCGGCCAGCGCGGCATGCAGCTTGGCGATGCGGTTCTGCCGGCCCATCGCGCGAAACTCGCGCGCGAGGGAAATGGCGGCCGCGATGGCGGCAAGGCCAGCGAGGCCGAGCCCCAGCGCCCCGAGAATGGCCGAGTGCCGGAACAGGTCTTCGACGACCCCCCATACCCACATCGTCAGCGCCAGGGATAAAAGTCCGGTTACGGCGGAGAGAAAGACGCCGCCCCAGGAGAAGACGTAACGGCGCAGCATGCCGTTTGCCTGGGCCGCTTCGACGGCGGCTTCCTCGCCGGTCAACCCGTCGGCGAGCTCCGCGGCTTCGCGGGCGAAGGCGTCGAATTCGGCCTCGACCACCTCGGCCGAAGGCGGCGCCGATTTGGCGGTGACCGTCTGGTCGCCTTCGAGGCGGAAAGCTCGTGGGCGCGGCCTTCGTTGCTGGGTCATGGCGATCCTGATTTGGCCTTCCTTAGCGTCTCGCGCGCGAAAAGGCGAAGCGCATCTTTCGCTGGAGCTTCGAGGTAGCGATCTGCCCTGTAAAAAGGGCGCCGCAGGGGCGCGACGGCCGTAAATATAGGCGACGTCGCTGCGAAAAACGCTTGTTGCGGCGCGATTGCGCCTCCTTTAGCATTCCAACGCCTTTCGGTGTCCAGAAGTATCGCGTTTTCGCGCATGAACGCCATCATTTACGACCTCCTCGCCCTTGCGGTCGGCTATCTGCTGGGCTCGATTCCTTTCGGTCTGCTGCTGACGCGTCTGGCGGGCACGATCGATCTTCGCTCGATCGGCTCCGGCAATATCGGCGCGACCAACGTCTTGCGCACTGGTCGAAAGGATTTGGCGGCGGCGACGCTGCTGCTCGACGGACTCAAGGGAACGGCGGCGGCGCTGATTGGCGCGTCGCTTTCGCCGGAGGGCGGCATGATCGCCGGCCTCGCCGCCTTCGTCGGCCATGTCGCGCCGGTCTGGCTGCAATTTAAGGGCGGCAAGGGCGTCGCGACCTTTCTTGGCGTGCTGTTCGGGCTCAACTGGCCGACGGCGCTGATATTCTGCGGCGTCTGGCTGTCGACGGCGGCGCTGACCCGTTATTCCTCGCTTGGCGCGCTGACCGCCAGCGCGGCGGCCCCGCTGGCGCTGTTCGCGTTCGGCCATAACGGCGAGGCCTTTGTCGTCGCGATCATGGCCGCGCTCATCTACTACAGGCACAGGGACAATATCGCCCGTCTGCGCGCCGGCTCCGAAACGCGGATCGGACAAAAGGCGTGAGCGAGGCTGCGCCAGCGGGACGGTTGAGCGAGGCGCAGCTCGTTGACTGGCTCAGGCTCATTCGCAGCGAGAATGTCGGGCCGCGCACCTTCAGGCAGCTCGTCAACCGTTTTGGCGGCGCGGGCGCGGCGCTGGACGCGCTGCCGTCGCTCGCGGCGCGCTCCTTGCGCGGCCGGACGATCCGCATCGCGACGCGCGAGGAAGCGCTGCGCGAGATCGAGGCGGCGCATGCGCTCGGCGTGCGCTTCGTCACCACCGTCGATCCCGACTATCCGCCGCTGCTCAAGGAAATCGCCGATGCGCCGCCGCTGATCGCCCTCCGCGGCGCGTCATGGGCCGCGCAGCGCGACGGCGTCGCCATCGTCGGTTCGCGCAACGCTTCGGCGGCGGGTCTCGCCTTCGCGGAACGGCTTGCGCGCAGTCTCGCGCTCGAGAATTACGTCATCGTCTCCGGCCTTGCGCGCGGCATCGACGCCGTCGCCCATCGCGCTGCGCTCGAAACCGGAACGATCGCCGTGCTGGCCGGCGGCCACGCGCGTCCCTATCCAGCCGAACATGCGCGTCTTGTCGAAGAAATCGCCGAGAGGGGATTGATCGTCTCTGAAATGCCGCTCGAATGGGAGCCGCGCGGCCGCGATTTTCCGCGCCGAAATCGGATCATTTCGGGGTTGAGCCGCGGAACGATCGTCGTCGAGGCGGCGCGCCGCTCGGGGTCGTTGATCACGGCGCGCTTCGCCAATGAGCAGGGGCGAGAAGTCTTCGCCGTTCCAGGCTCGCCGCTCGATCCGCGCGCGGAAGGCGTCAATGATCTCATTCGCCAGGGCGCGACCTTATGCGCCCGGCCGGAGGACGTGATTTCGGTCCTAGCCGAAAACGCCGGGGCGCCGGCGCGCAAGACTCTCTTCGACGACGACGCGCTCGAAGGGGAGGAAATCCTGATCGACGAATTGGATTTTTTTTCCGCCCTCGACGAGTCGGCGTTCGAGGAGAGGGCCGCGCCGGCTCGCTTTTCGGCGCCCGGCCCGGCGGGGGAACGCGGCGCCGATCCCGCGGCGAGCGAGCCGTCGCTGCGACCCGACGCCCATCAAATCGTCGTTGCCCTGCTGGGGCCCGCGCCGGTCTTGGTCGACGATCTCATCCGCGTCGCCGGTTTGACGGCGCGCGAGGTCCAGGGGGTGCTGGTCGAACTCGATGTCGAGGGTCGGCTGCTGCGTCACGGCGCCAACCGGGTTTCCCTCGTTTACAATCGAAAGTTGTGATCTAGGCAGAGCGGTCGATCGAATAGCCGCCAAGCTCGCGCGCCCGCATATCGGCCTCGGCCCGCGCCAGATTCAGGAAATAGCAGAGCATCGGCATGTCGCAGCGATTGGCGAGCTTTGCCATTTCATCTGCCATATCAGCAATATAAGATGCAATCGAGGCTGCTTCCTCATTGGCTTGCTTGTCCTCCGCAGTCGTTCCGCGGGGCGCCTTGGATTCGCTGTTGGAAGAATCCGGCCGGGACATGGTGATCGGTCTCCACGGACCACGGGGCGGTTATGAATTAGTTAAGCATCGGACTTTCTTGCATTTTCTTCCACTGCGCCTATCCTATGTCAAGGACAAAATTCTATCAAAAGTTGTAATCCTGTCGGCAGCCCCAGGCTAGAGCCGTTTCAGTCGATCAAGCGCGCCCTGTAGAATATAAGCGGCGGCCATGCGGTCGACGACTTCCGCGCGCTTGGCGCGCGACGCGTCCTGCGCAATCAGTTCGCGGGTCACGGCGGCGGTCGACAGGCGCTCGTCCCAGAAGGCGAAGGGCAGGGGCGCCAGCTTCGACAGATTGCGCATGAAGGCGCGCGTCGCCTGCGCGCGCGGCCCCTCCGCGCCGTCCATATTGAGCGGGAGACCGACGACGAGCGCGCAGACCTCGAAATCCTTCGTGCGCTTAAGCAGGTTGGCGGCGTCCTGGGAGAATTTCACGCGCGCGATCGTATCGAGCGGCGAGGCGAGCCGCCGCTCGACGTCGGAAAGCGCCAGGCCGATGGTTTTGGTCCCAAGATCCAGGCCCATCAGCCGGCCTTTCGGCGGCAGAAGCGCCGCTAAATCTTCCAGGGAGGTCGCGCGCATGGTCACCGCGCTCCGCTATCATGTCGCGATCATTCCGCAAACCGGAGGGGTTGAACGCTTCGCCTTTTTGAGCCCGCGATCGGCCGCCATCATTGCGCCGCGATAGACCAGGCGCTATAGCGCCCCGTTGAGACCTTTCTTGCGGAGCTCTAATGTCCGTTGATTCCGCGACCGTCCGCCGGATCGCCCATCTCTCGCGCATCGCCATCGACGACAGCGAGGTCGAACGGCTGCGCGGCGAACTCAACGCCATTCTCGCTTTCGTCGAGACCTTGAGCGAGGTCGACATCGACGGGGTCGAGCCTCTAACCTCCGCTTTGCCGATGCAAATGAAGAAGCGCGCCGACGTGGTGACGGACGGCGGCATCTGCGACGACATTCTCGCCAATGCGCCGCTGCGCGAAGACCATTATTTCGTCGTGCCCAAGGTCGTCGAATAGCGCTTGCGGCGCAGCCGTCGCGCATGCCGCGGCCTCAGAAACAAAGGGACAAATGTCCGATCCCACGCATCTCTCTCTTGCCGAGGCGCGCGACGCGCTCAAATCGAAACGGCTCTCCGCCGTCGAACTGACGCAGGCGCATATCGATGCGATCGAGACATCGCGCGCGCTCAACTGCTTCATTACCGAAACGCCGGAGCTGGCGCTTTCACAGGCGCGCGACAGCGACGCGCGCATCGCGCGCGGCGAAGCGCGTCCGCTCGAAGGTCTGCCGCTCGGCATCAAGGATCTTTATTGCTCGAAGGGCGTGCGCACGACGGCGGGGAGTCGCATTCTCGACGAGTTCACGCCCACCTATGAATCGACCGTTTCGGCCAATCTGCTGCGCGACGGCGCGGCGACGCTCGGCAAGCTCAATCTCGATGAGTTCGCGATGGGCTCGTCCAATGAGACGAGCGCCTTCGGACCCGTGGTTTCGCCGTGGCGGCGCGCCGGCGATCCCGACGCCAAGATTGTTCCGGGCGGTTCGTCGGGCGGCTCCTCGGCGGCGGTGGCGGCGCATCTTTGTCTTGGCGCCACCGCGACGGACACCGGCGGTTCGATCCGTCAGCCGGCCGCCTTCACGGGGACCGTGGGCGTTAAGCCGACCTATGGCCGCTGTTCGCGGTGGGGAATCGTCGCCTTCGCCTCTTCGCTCGATCAGGCGGGTCCGATCGCGCGCAACGTGCGCGACGCCGCGATCATGCTCAGATCGATGGCGGGCCATGATCCGAAAGACACGACCAGCGTCGACGCGCCCGTGCCGGACTATGAAGCCGCCGTGGGCGCATCGGTGAGAGGGCGCCGCATCGGCGTGCCGAAGGAATATCGTATCGACGGCATGTCGGCGGAGATCGCCGCGCTGTGGGACAAGGGCGTCGCCTGGCTGAAGGACGCCGGCGCGGAGATCGTCGAAATTTCCTTGCCGCATACCCGCTACGCCTTGCCCACGTACTATATTATTGCGCCGGCCGAAGCTTCCTCCAATCTCGCGCGCTACGACGGCGTGCGCTATGGCCGACGCGAGCAGGGCCGCGACATTATCGATATGTACGAGAAGACGCGCGCGACCGGCTTTGGCCCGGAAGTGCGGCGGCGCATCATGATCGGCACTTATGTTCTGTCGGCCGGCTACTACGACGCTTATTACGTACGCGCGCAGAAGGTCCGCAGCCTGATCAAGCGCGACTTCGACGACGCCTTCGCCGCGGGCGTCGACGCCGTCCTGACGCCGGCGACGCCGTCGACCGCCTTCGCGCAAGGCGAGAAGGGCGCGGCCGACCCAGTCGAAATGTATCTCAACGACGTGTTCACCGTGACGGTGAACATGGCCGGTCTTCCCGGCGTCGCGGTTCCCGGCGGTCTCGCGGAGAATGGCTTGCCGCTGGGTCTGCAGCTGATCGGCCGGCCCTTCGACGAAGAGACGCTGTTCTCTCTCGCCGCGGCGATCGAGCAGGCGGCGCCGAAGATCGACTGTCCTCAGCCATGGTGGCGCGAGAACTGAAAATGACCACGCCGCGGGCTCAGAAGGATATTGCGCAAAGCTCCGAGCAGGAGCTGCAGGACGAAATGTCCGACGTCCGCCGTTTGATCGACGAATTGGACGAGGAACTGGTCGCGCTTCTCGCCAAGCGGCAAAGACAGATCGAGCGGGCGGCGAAGGTCAAACCCGCCCTTGGGATTCCCGCCAATGTGCCCGAGCGCGTCGACGAAGTGCTGGGACATGTGCTGGGCGTCGCGCGCCGCGAGGGCCTGTCGGTCGAACTCGCGATGAACCTTTGGCGCGCGCTGATCGACTGGTCGATCCAATATGAAGAGCGACTGATGGGCGACCGCGCGCGAAAGCGCGATCCAGGCGCCTAGCGCGAATCTAATCTCTCTTCCGGCGGCGGCCCGTCATCCTGATCGCCGACGCGCGTCGTTCTCTTGATGCGAACGAAGCCGTTGCGGATCGACCAGCGCAGGCACTTGATCGACCACCGGTGAAAGCGCCGCGACAATCTGTGGGCGCCGGGCGAATGCGGAGCGAGGATCGCGAGGCCGAGAGGGAACATCCAGACGCCGAAGACCGGAAGCGGCGCGAGAATGGTGCCGCCGAGGATCAGGCCGACGCCGACGGGAATGCTCACATGGCGGGGAGCGTCGCGCATCCGCGCAAGCAGTCCTTTCCTGCGATCGTCGTCAGAATTCCTGTTCGTGGCCATTTCGTCGCTTGTCCTTCGCGTGGCGCCGGCCGTTCCGCTCCCGCCAAGCGTGGTTTATATGGAAGACGCAAGTTTAGCGAGGCAGATATGGCGACAGAAGCGGCACCTTCCAAGCTCATCAAGGGCGCGACCGGCGACTGGGAAGTCGTGATCGGCATGGAAATCCATGCCCAGGTGACGAGCAACGCCAAGCTCTTCTCCGGCGCTTCCGCCGAATATGGCGGCGCCCCGAACGATCACGTCTCGCTCGTCGACGCGGCGATGCCGGGCATGCTGCCGGTGATCAACGAGGAATGCGTCAAGCAGGCGATCCGGACCGGCCTCGGCCTCGAAGCCAAGATCAACCTGCGCTCGGTCTTCGACCGTAAGAACTATTTCTATCCCGATCTGCCGCAGGGCTATCAGATTTCACAGTACAAGCACCCGATCGTCGGCGAGGGCGCCGTGATCGTCGACGTATCGCCCAGCGAACGCATTACCGTCGGCATCGAGCGGCTGCATCTCGAGCAGGACGCCGGCAAGTCGCTGCATGATTTATCGGCGACGGAAAGCCACGTCGATCTCAACCGCAGCGGCGTGGCGCTGATGGAGATCGTCTCCAAGCCGGACATGCGTTCGGCCGAGGAGGCGCGCGCCTATGTGTCGAAGTTGCGAACGATTCTGCGCTACATCGGCTCCTGCGACGGCAATATGGAGCAGGGCTCGCTACGCGCCGACGTCAACGTATCGGTGCGCCGACCCGGCGCCGCGCTCGGGACGCGCTGCGAAATCAAGAACGTCAACTCGATCCGCTTCATCGGCCAGGCGATCGAGGTCGAGGCGCGCCGTCAGATCGGCATTCTCGAGGACGGCGGCAAGATCGATCAGGAGACGCGGCTGTTCGATCCCGGCAAGGGCGAGACGCGCTCGATGCGCTCGAAGGAGGAGGCGCATGACTACCGCTACTTCCCCGATCCCGATTTGCTGCCGCTCGAATTCGATCAGGCCTATGTCGACGCGCTGAAGGGCGAACTGCCGGAACTGCCCGACGCCAAGCGCGCGCGCTTCATCGCGCAATACGGCCTGCCGCCTTACGACGCCGGCGTGCTGGTGATGGAGCGGGCCGCGGCCGACTACTTCGAAGAGACGGCGAAAGGCCGCGACGCTAAGCTCGCGGCCAATTGGGTGATCAACGAGCTGTTCGGCCGCCTGAACAAGGAAGGGCTCGACGTCGCCCGCGCGCCGGTGTCGTCGCAGGCCTTGGGCGCGATCATCGATCTCATCTCGCAGAACGTCATTTCGGGCAAGATCGCCAAGGATCTCTTCGAGATCGTCTGGACCGAAGGCGGCGACCCGAAGGAGATCGTCGAGACGCGCGGCATGAAGCAGGTGACCGACACGGGCGCGATCGAGGCCGCTGTCGACGCCGTCATCGCCGCCAATCCCGACAAGGTCGAGCAGGCGAAGGCGAAGCCGACGATGCTCGGCTGGTTCGTCGGACAGGTGATGAAGCAGACCGGCGGAAAGGCGAATCCGCAGGCGGTGAACGAGTTCTTGAAGCGCAAATTGGGCGTTTGACGCGCGCCCTTCGCCGCCGAAAACGAATCAGTTTGCGACACGCGCTGCGCGATTCCTCTCCCTATGGAGGCGTTGCGCAGCGATTTTTTTTGTTTCCGCCGCGCTAGCCACAATTTTTTTTTTGTCCCGATGCGGCATCGTCGCGCGTTGCGCAAGCGCGCGCGCCTATGGCGGCGTCCGACGCGCTTCGCTTCTCGACGGACGTTGATTTTTCCATCCGTCGAAGAAGCGCGCGACGCAGAATCATCGTGTCTCGACATATTGCCCGAGGGCCGCTTGCCGTCAGCGTCGCCGACCTGCGGATGTTGGCGGATACAAAAGCAAATCAAATAATTGAACGACAAGCGCGGCGCGCGGCGCAGAATGCGCGCGCATGTCTTGAAGGCTTTTTTGAGCAGAAGTCGCTCGCGGATTCGACGCTTGGATCGTCGCAATAAAACGCAAGACGCAAACCTGTCGCGACAGTCTCGACGAAGCGTTCGCAAAGCAGCTTCGCGATCATTTTGCTTGTCGCGCGATCGCGCTCAACATGCCTCGTCATGCGCAGCGTCGATCACTTCTGCGCGCTTAGCTCTTGAACGACTGATTAACCGCGATACGCTATTTGCGCGTATTGTCGGTCGAGCATAGTTCCGGCAATTCGGATCAAGGGGACTTATTATGGCGAGAGCTACAATCAAGCGTAAGCCGGCCAAGAAGGCTGCGGCGAAGAAGGGTGCGCGTAAAACCGCGAAGAAGGCTGCGACGAAGAAGTCGGCGGCAAAGAAGGGCGCCCGCAAGGCTACGCGAAAGACCGCCGTGAAGAAGACGGCCCGCAAGGGAGTCCGCAAGGCGGCGACCAAGAAGCGCGGCGTGAAGAAGGCAGGCGCCAAGAAGGGCGCTCGCAAAGCGACCGCGAAGAAGCGCGCGCCGCGAAAGGTGAAGGCGCCGGCGCCGTCTGCTCCTCCGGAGGCTATGTAAGGCGAAGCGCCTTCGCATGCGCGATCGATCGTTTCGCGTCGTTGCGTCAGCGCTTCCAGCACTCATCGCCCGAGGGCGCGCGTCCAGCGAGGCGCGTCCCGGGCGATAGTCGTCACAGGTGATTATTTCATGTGCGCGCCGCCGTCGCGCCCGGCCGGCTCAAGAGGCCTATCGCGTCAGGCACTCCGTCGCGAAGTCGCGCCACGTCGGCAATCCTTTATTCGACTCACGCTTCATCCTGTCCCATTCCTCGGCGCAGGCGCGCATCTTTTGGCGCGACGCGCGGGGGAGCGAGGGCGGCGGTTGACTCGTATCGACGGGAGGCGGCGCCTGCGGCGGCGGAAGCGCGCCGACGTCCGGCGGCTGAGTCGGTTGCGGAGCGGGCTTTGCGCCTGGCGTCGCGGGAATGGCGTCTTGGGGCGGCGGACGCGACGGTTGCCGGACAGTCTGTTCCGGCGCGGGCGCGTTTCGCTTTTGCGCCGGAGCGGAACGCACGGGCGGCGTCGGCGTTGCGGGCTTGACCTGCGCCAGGGTCGCGCTGGCGGCGACAAGCGCGCCGGCGACGATCGCCACAGCGCGCGCCGATCGGCGAAATGAAAAGTTGCGCGAGCCGATTTTCAATGGTTTTTCCTCGCGCAAGCGCAATGGCCGTCGATCCTCTATAGCCTGAAGTCCGTTCGTCTCGAAAGCGGATGCCTGGGAAAGAGCGCGAAAGCGGAGGCCCCATGAACGAACTGGAAAAACAAGCCGACGTGGCGGCGCGGCTGAGCCTGCTCCGGCGTCCGCGCCGAAATCGCAAGAGCGAGTGGGCCCGCCGCCTGGTCAGAGAAAGCGCGCTCGATGTTTCGGATCTGATCTGGCCGCTGTTCCTGATCGACGGCGCGGAGCGGCGCGAGCCGGTGTCCTCGATGCCGGGCGTCTACCGTTACTCCGTCGACGCGGCGGTCGAAGCGGTCGGGCAGGCGGCCGCGCTCGGCATTCCCGCCGTCGCGCTCTTTCCTTACACCGATCCGGATTTGCGCGACGAGCGCGCCAGCGCGGCGCTCGATCCTGAAAATCTCGTCTGCCGCGCCTGTCAGGCGATCAAGCGCGCCGTTCCAAAGATCGGCGTCATCACCGATGTGGCGCTCGATCCTTATACAAGTCACGGCCATGACGGGCTTCTTCTTGGCGATGAGATCGTCAACGACGCGACCGTCGCCGTGCTGGCGCGACAGGCGGTGATCCAGGCGCGCGCCGGCGCGGACGTGATCGCGCCCTCGGACATGATGGACGGACGGGTCGAGGCGATCCGCAAGGCGCTCGACGCCGAAGGTTTCGAGAACGTCCAGATCATGAGCTATGCGGCGAAATATGCGTCCGCCTTCTACGGACCTTTCCGCGACGCGATCGGCACGAGCAAGACTCTTCGGGGCGATAAGCGAACCTATCAGATGGACCCCGCCAATTCCGACGAGGCGCTGCGCGAAGTGGCGCTCGATCTCGAACAGGGCGCCGACATGGTGATGGTGAAGCCCGGCATGCCCTATCTCGATGTGGTGCGCCGCGTCGTCGAGGCCTTTCGCGCGCCGACATTCGCCTATCAGGTGTCGGGCGAATACGCGATGATCACGGCGGCCGCGCAAAACGGCTGGATCGACGGCGAGCGGGCGATGATCGAAAGTCTGCTCGGCTTCAAGCGCGCCGGCGCCTCGGGCGTCCTGACCTATTTCGCGCTTCGGGCCGCCGAGGCGCTGCGGGAAGGTGAGTGACGCGCGACGCGCCGTTTTCTTTCAGCGAAAGATCGTCAAGCGGCGTCGCGCAGGCTGCGCACGCGATCGTGATTTTCCTTCACGCCTTGATACTGGCGCTGCACCAGGGACCTGATCTCCGGCGGCAGCGGTTGGGCGATGGCCTGCTGATAGGCGCCCTTGGCCGCATCCTCGCCGCGCTCGACCTCTTCGAGCACGGCGCGCTCCGACCGGCTGCTCATCGCGGCCTTTACATTCGTCCAGGCGCGATGCATTGCGCCGGTCATCGAACCGCTCCTTGCGGGCTCGCCGCCGAGGCTGACGATCTTCGTTTCAAGCTCCCTGGCGCCTTCCGCGCAACGCGCAGCCGCGGTGCGAAACACGGACTTCAGCGTCGGGTCTTGGACGTCTTCCGCCGCGGCCAGAAACCCTTGCTCGCCGTCGCGGCTGATTTCAGCCAGCTCGTTCAAGGTTGAGATGACCTCAGACTTTTCCATTTTCCTGCCTCCCCGGGGACGCGGGCGTGTACGCGTCCTAAACAAGAGGCGGATGGCTTTGTTCCAACGGGATGTTGCGAAGCGCGCGCCGGTCGGCGGCGAGACGCCCGCGTCGCGGGGTGGACAAAGCCCCCCAAGCATGGTTTGCAGAACCGCCTGCCGCGCCGACCTCGCGCCGGCGCCAGCGACTCGTCTTCGGCCCTCTCCAGGCATCGCTAAAACTATGATTGGACGCGCCCTTCTTGTTGCCGCTCTATCATTTTGCGCCGCCGCGCCGGCCCGCGCCGACTTTCGTCTGTGCAACAATACGAGCGCCCGCGTCAGCGTCGCCATCGCCTATACCGATGGGCGCAACTGGTTGTCGGAGGGCTGGTGGAACCTTCGGCCGAGCGTTTGCGAAACGCTCCTGCGCGGGCCGCTCGCCGCACAATTTTATTATGTCTATGCCATGGACGAACGCGGCGGCGAGTGGAAGGGCAAGGCGTTCATGTGCACGCGCGACCGGGAATTTCGTATCGACGGACGAGAAGATTGTTTCGCGCGCGGTTTCGACCGCACCGGATTCTTCGAGATCGACACGGGACGGGACGCGAAGAGCTGGACGGTGCAGCTCACCGATCCCACAGCCGCGCCGACGCAATAACTTGAACTCGGGAACGTTTTCGCCATGAGAAGGTCGCGGCGCGTCAAGATCATCGCAACGCTTGGGCCGGCGACGGTCGACAAGGCGGTCATCGCGGGCCTCGTGCGCGCCGGCGCCGATGTCTTCCGCATCAATATGAGCCACACTGATCACGCGGGTCTTGCGAGCTATGTCCGGATGATCCGCGAGATCGAGAACGACATGTCGCGCGCGATCGCCGTGCTGGTCGACCTCCAGGGCCCGAAGCTGCGCATCGGCGCCTTCGAGGAAGGCTCGGTGCATGTGCGCAAGGGCGACGTCTTCGTCTTCGACAGCGATCCGGCGCCCGGCGACGCCACGCGCGTGCGCCTGCCGCATCCCGAAATCCTCGCGGCGCTCAAGGTCAATGATTCGATTCTCATCGACGACGGCCGGGTGCGGCTCCATGTCGTCGAAACCACTCCCGAGCGGGCGCACGCCGTCGTCGATGTCGCCGGACGTCTGTCGAACCGTAAGGGCGTGAGTCTGCCGGATACGGAAATTCCGATCACGTCGATGACGAATAAGGATCGCGCCGATCTCGACGCCGCGCTGAAGGAGGGCGTCGACTGGGTCGCGATTTCTTTCGTCCAGCGGCCCGAGGACGTGATCGAGGTGAAGCAGATCGCCCAGGGCCGGGCGCTGATCATGGCGAAGATCGAGAAGCCTCAGGCGATTTCGAGGCTCGAGGACGTGATCGAAGTTTCGGACGCGCTGATGGTGGCGCGCGGCGACCTCGGCGTCGAAGTGCCGCTCGAGCGCGTTCCGGGGCTCCAGAAACGCATCAACCGTTCGGCGCGGCGCCTCGGCAAGCCGGTGGTCATCGCCACGCAGATGCTCGAGTCGATGATTCTTTCGCCCTTGCCGACGCGCGCCGAAGTGTCCGACGTCGCCACGGCCGTGTTCGAGGGCGCGGACGCGGTGATGCTGTCCGCCGAAAGCGCGGCGGGGCAATATCCGCACGAGGCCGTCGCGACGATGAGCCGGATCGCGGAAGAGGTCGAGACGGACGCGATCTATCGTTCGATCATCAACGCCCAGCGCGGCGAATTGCCCAACCCGACCTCGGCCGACGCCATCGCCGTCGCCGCGCGCGACGTGGCGCAAACGCTTCATTCAAAGGCGGTCATCGCCTGGACGTCGTCCGGGTCGACCGCGCTGCGCATTGCGCGCGAACGGCCGCAGTCGCCAATTCTGGCGCTGACGCCAAAGCGCGACACCGCCCGACGTCTGGCCCTGGTCTGGGGCGTGCACGCGCTTCAAACCCGCGACGCGGTCGATATCGAGGACATGGTGGGGCGCGCCTGCGAATATTCGGAGAGCGAGGGGTTCGGCGTCGCCGGCGACCGGGTGATTATCGTCGCCGGCATGCCCTTCGGCACGCCGGGCGCGACCAACATGATCCGCATCGCGCATCTCGGCGAGCAGGGCTGCCTGCCGAAAGCCTGATCCTTCAGACGTATTCAGTCACGACAGGTTCAGCCCTGCGGTCGCCATTCCATCATGATGGTTTCGCGCCCGGACAGCGTATTCGCGCCGCGTCCCACGCGTGAAAATCCGTCGCGCTCGTAAAAGCGAATGGCGCGAAGATTGTCGGCATTGACGTCGAGCCGGATCACGTTCGGCGAAACATTGCGCGCAGCGGAGAGCAGCGACGCGCCGAAGCCGGCGCCGAAGCGTTCCGGCGCGACGCAAATCTGATCGAGCCAGCCGTCAGCCGGATTGATCACGACGAAGCCGGCAAGCGTCGATCCTGCGTCGAACAGGCAGAGCGTCACCCCGCCGACGGCCTCAAGCTCGCGAACGTGGCGCAGGAGCCAGTCGCGGCGCGCGTCGAAGTCGATCTCGGGATAGGTGGCCCGCCAGGAGGCGACCCAGACATCGAGAATCGACGGCCAGTCGTCGTCGACGCGCAGGCGCAGTTTCATCGAGACATGTGGCGGAGAGGCGTTCACGCTTTCCTCATCAGGTCGAGGAGTTGGCGATGAATCGTTTCGTTGCCCGCGCATATCTCGCCCTTCACAAGCATCTCTGCGCCTCCCGAAAGGTCGCTCACGAAGCCGCCGGCTTCGCGTACGAGCACGATTCCGGCCGCGACGTCCCAGGAGTTGATGCCGCGCTCCCAATAGCCGTCGAAGCGCCCGCAGGCGACCATCGCGAGATCGAGCGCGGCGGCGCCCATGCGCCGAATATTGGCGATCTTTGCCATGCCGGCCGCGAGTTCGCGCTTGAACGACTCATGATCGCGCGAACGCGCCAGCGGCGGAATCCCGCAGGCCACCATGGAGTCCGAAAGCGAGCGCCGCGCCGCGACCCGCATGCGGCGATTGTTGAAATAGGCGCCCTGGCCGAGCTCGGCGACGAACATGTCGTCGGTGGCGGGATTGTAAACGAGGCCGGCGACAATACGGTCTTCGCGCTCCAGGCCGATCGAGATGGCGAAGACCGGAACGCCATGGAGAAAATTCGAGGTGCCGTCGAGCGGATCGATCAGCCAGCGGTGGCTCTTGTCAGATCCTTCGACGACGCCGCCTTCCTCCAGAACGAAGCCGTAGCCGGGACGCGCCTTCGACAGTTCTTCGAACAAGGTTTTCTCGGCGCGCCTGTCGGCCGCGGTAACGAAATCGCCCGGACCTTTGACCGAGACTTGGAGATTCTCCACCTCGCCGAAGTCGCGTTTAAGGCCGCGACCCGCCTTCAGGGCGGCGGCGGTCATCACATTCATCAAGGCGGAACGAATCATTCAGGGAGAGCCTAGGGGGACGGGCGCAGGAGGTTCAACGCCTTTGAGCGCGGCGGGTCGGTCCGGCGTGAGCGGCGGGAATGTTCAAATGCGCCAGTTTTCGCTCCGGCGCCAGTCCCTTTTTTGCTTCGCCGACAGAGCCTTGCATTTGCAGGGGCGCCGGGCGGTCCGCTGCGTCGCGGTCCTTGGGACAACACATTGGCCCGGTTGTATTTTGATGCGCCCGTCCCCCCAAAACGTCCAGAAAAGCGGACAATCGGGCCAATACGTTAACCTCATATTAATGATTATCGGTTTACGCTGAATCCGTCCCTTCAGTGGGACGTCCGAGTGGCTTCTTCTCCACTCGTCCTTGATGCCTCCCTGTCAAGAAGCCTTGAGAGCCGCCTCGCGGCTCTCTTTTTATGGGCCATAAGAGGCGCGATCCCATTAAGGTTAAAGAAAGGCTAAGCGCGCGCCACTCGGTCGCCTGCGCTACTGTCCGCGCATCAGGGGCGCGGTCGCGCCAAGCAAGCGTGAGCGTCGCATGGCTCGAGTTACAGGCAGCGCCGGAGAAAAACAGCAGCCGGTCTCTTTCATCGAAAGGCTCGCGGGCTCCGAAGGATTTTGCGCGCTGTTCCGCGAGGGCATGAGCCTTGTCGAGGAAGCGGCCTCCTATCTCGATGGCGACGGGCGTATGGAGTCCAGGGCGCTGGCGAAAGCCGAAGCCCTTGCTTATGCGGCGGAGAGCATGCGGCTGACCACCCGGCTGATGCAGATCGCGTCCTGGCTGCTGCTGCAACGGGCGGTCAATCAGGGCGAACTGACGCGTCATCAAGCGGCGAGCAACCGCCATCGGGTGAAGCTTCGCGAACAGGAGCTGGCGTCGGCCGCCGAGATATTCCAACGTCTGCCGGAGCGGCTGCGCGAGCTTGCGCTGCACTCGCTGCGTCTGCAGGCCCGGATCATCCATCTCGACCGGCTGATCTATGCGCCCGCGCCGGCGTCCGCCGAGCCCGCGCCGGCGCTAAGTCCGGTCGAAGCGCAGATCGCGAAACTGCGCGCCGCCTTCAGCCAGTGACATTTTCGGGGCGCGCCGACTGCAGGCGGCGGTTCGACCGCCGCCGTTCTTTTGATTCTTGACTTTATTTCTTGCCGAAAGAGAGATTGCCGAAGCGGGAGTTGAAGCGCGACAGACGGCCGCCGCGGTCGAGGAGCTGAGTCGACCCGCCCGTCCAGGCCGGATGCGTCTTCGGGTCGATGTCGAGATGCAGCGTGTCCCCGTCCTTCCCCCAGGTCGAACGGGTCGTATATTCCGCGCCGTCGGTCATCACGACCTTGATCGTGTGATAGTCCGGGTGGATGTCCTTCTTCATGGCGACGCGTCCCTTATGCGATGGAACGGCTCAACCCCCGCGCCGCGGCGGCGCGAGGTCGGCCGGTCGAAACAAGCGAATTTGACGGCGCTGATAGCGCAATGCGGGCGAATGGGCAAGTTGGGCTTCGGGGCGGCGCGTCGAAGCGCGGCAAGCGCGGAGGAGAGAATTTGGCCAAATACCGAGCCGATCTGCCACAGTTGAAGCCGGGGCTCTTCGTCAGCGACGGGGGCCTGGAGACGACGCTCATTTTTCACGAGGGCGTCGACCTGCCGCACTTCGCGTCCTTCGTCTTGCTGGACAGCGAGGCGGGGCGGGCGCGACTGCGCGACTATTACGAGCGCTATCTCGCCATCGCGCGCCGCCACCGGCGCGGCCTCATTCTGGACAGTCCCACCTGGCGGGCGAACCGCGACTGGGGCGCGAAACTCGGCTATGACGCGGCGGGCTTGGAGCGCATCAACAAAGTCTCGATTTCGCTCCTCGAGGAACTGCGCCAGGCCTGGGAAACGCCCGAAGCGCCCCTCGTCGTCGCCGGCGTCCTCGGCCCTCGCGGCGACGGCTACGCCGCGGGCCGTTTGAGCGCGGCGGAAGCGGAAGACTATCACGCGCCGCAAATCGGGGCGTTCGCCGCGACGGCCGCCGACATGGTCGCGGCCTATACTTTGAATGATGTTGAAGAGGCGATCGGGATCGCCCGCGCCGCGAAAGCGCTCAACATGCCCTGTTCGATCTCCTTTACAGTGGAGACCGACGGCAGGCTGGTCGGCGGGCGCAGCTTGCGCGACGCGATCGAGACCGTGGATCGCGAAACCGGCTCGGCGCCTGCCTATTACATGATCAATTGCGCCCATCCGACCCATTTCGAGCAGGCGCTGTCGGGGGACGAGCCGTGGATGGGAAGGCTGCTCGGCGCCAAGGCCAACGCCTCGACCAAGAGCCACGCCGAACTCGACGAATCGGAAACGCTCGACTCGGGCGATCCGATCGATCTAGGTCGCAGATACCGGAAGTTGCGCGAAACCCATCCGGGCCTGCGCATCCTGGGGGGCTGCTGCGGGACGGATGAGCGCCACGTCGCCGCGATCTGCGAAGCCTGCGCGTAGCCCCTCTCAGGCCGCTAGCATCCTCTGCACCTCGGTGACGAGATCCCGCAGATGAAACGGCTTGGAGAGGATTTTCGCCTGCCGCGGCGCGTGATTGTCGGGGTTGAGCGCGACGGCGGCGAAGCCGGTGATGAACATGACCCTGATGTCAGGATCGAGCTCGGTCGCGCGGCGCGCGAGTTCGATCCCGTCCATCTCGGGCATGACGATGTCGGTCAGGAGCAGTTCGAAGGGTTCGACCCGAAGCTGATCATAGGCGGAAGCCCCGTTGTCGAAGGACGTGACCGAAAATCCGGCCTGCTGCAGCGCCTTGACCAGGAAACGCCGCATGTCGTTATCGTCTTCGGCGAGCAGAATGCGTGCGGCCGGACTATCGTTCATCGCCATCCTCACAGGTTTTTCCCCATATGGACCGAGCTTTGTAAATTTCAGGTGAAACCGGGGCGCCGCCGCGTTAACGTAACGTTCTTATTTAGCGGGAGGCGCCGCCGATTTCGAGCGCCTGTCCGCAGCGCCGGCGCTACTGTGAAAGCCGTCGCGGCGCGGAAAACGAGATGAGCGAATGAACGAGGGCATGCGCGAGCGGCGCGAAACGAATGTGGCGGCGCTCTGCTGCGAACCGGAATTCGAGCGCGCCTTCGACATTATCGAGCCGGACGCGCTTGACTCGCCCCTGGTCTTTTCCTCGCCGCACTCCGGCCGGATTTATCCCGCGCGCTTCCTGGCCGCGACGCCGCTCGATACGGCGACGCTGCGCCGTTCGGAAGACGCCTTCGTCGACGATCTGTTCGCTTCGGCGCCGTCGATCGGGGCGCCTTTGCTGCGGGCGCGTTTTCCGCGCGCCTATCTCGACCTCAATCGCGAGCCCTATGAACTCGATCCCAGGCTCTTCGACGGCGCCTTGCCGGCCTTCGCCAATGCCCGCTCGCTGCGCGTCGCGGCGGGACTGGGGACAATTCCGCGGGTGGTCGCCGACGCGCGCGAAATTTATGCAAGCCGGCTGTCGCTCGAAGAGGGCTTGCGTCGCATCGACTGCCTCTACAAGCCCTATCACACCGCCCTGCGCGGCTTGATGGAGCGCGCCGCCGACCGTTTTGGCGTCGCCGTGCTGATCGATTGCCATTCGATGCCCTCGACCGGCGCGCGCGATCCGGTGCTCGCGGCGCGTGGCGACAAGCGGCGCATCGATTTCGTCATCGGCGATCGCTACGGCGCCAGCGCCTCGACCGGCCTCGTCGACATTGTCGAGGACCGGCTGCGCGGCCGTGGCTATCACGTCATGCGCAACCGGCCATACGCCGGCGGCTTCATCACCGAACATTACGGCAAGCCGGCCGCCGGCTGGCATGCGCTGCAGATCGAAGTGTCGCGCGGGCTTTACATGGACGAGTCGACGCTCCAGAAGAACGAGCGCTTCGACGCCGTCGCCCGCGATCTCGGCGATGTGCTGGCGGCAGTGGCGCGACTGGAAGATTTGGCCGAGATTCTAGGCGGCGAACGACGGGCGGCGGCCGAGTAGTCGGACGTTCGAGCGCTCGACCGCGGAGTTCGCATGACCGCCGTCGATTTCGAGAAATTCGTTGAGCGGCTCGCCGATGTTTCGGCCGAGGCGATCATGCCCTTCTTCAGGACGGCGCTTGCCGCCGACGACAAGGCGCATGGCGGGGCCTTCGATCCCGTCACCGAGGCCGACCGCGGCGCCGAACTCGCGATGCGGCGCCTGATTGAATCGACCTTTCCCAGCCACGGCATTTTTGGCGAGGAGTTCGGCGCCTTACGCGAGGACGCCGAATATGTCTGGGTGCTCGATCCGATCGACGGCACCAAGAGCTTCATCTGCGGCCTGCCGTTGTGGGGCACGCTGATCGGGCTCGCCCATCGCGGGCGACCCTGTTACGGGCTGATGAGCCAGCCTTTCACCCGCGAGCGTTTCTTCGGCGACGGCGAGGCCGCGCATTGGCGCGGGCCGGCGCGGGGGGCGGCGGGCGCGCGCGGCGCCGTCGAGACTCGCAGGCTGGCCACGCGCGCCTGTTCGACGCTGGCCCAGGCGACGCTCATGACAACCTCGCCGCTGCTGATCGACCCGGCGCTGCGCGAAAATTTCCACCGCGTCGAGCGGGCGGCGCGGCTGTCGCGCTATGGCGGCGACTGCTACGCCTATTGCGCGCTGGCGTCCGGCCATGTCGATCTGGTCGTTGAGACCAATCTGCAGCCTTACGACATCGTCGCGCTGATACCGATCATCGAGGGCGCGGGCGGCGTCGTCACCGACTGGAGCGGCGGCGTCGCCGCCCAAGGCGGCGCGATTGTCGCAGCCGGCGATCCGGCGCTGCACGAAGAGGCGCTAAAGCTGCTCGGCGCATAGAGCCGCGCTCTGCGTGACCTATGCGACGAAGGCTTCCCCCGGAATGAAGGCGTCGAAGGCGCGCCAGAACTGGCTGCGGAACTCGTCGCGCTCCATCAGCAGTTCGTGCTTGGCGCCTGGGATCATCGCCAGCGCGCCGCTGTCGAGATTTTGCGCGAAGCGTTCGATGGCGGCGTTTGAGACGATCATCTCCCGCCCGCAGCCGAACATCAGAATCGCCGCGCGGATGCTTCGCGCATAGTCCGGCGATTCGAAGCCCCGCATCAGCCTGAAGGCGGCGTTGATCCAGCCGATCGTCGGATCCCCGATGGCGAGCTGCGGCGCGACCCTGAGAATCCCCGCGTTTCGTTCGAAGCGAGCCCGATCCGTCGTCAGCACATTCCCTTCGAAAGGTTTCTCGATAAAGGAGGCGCCCTTGCCGCCCGGAATATACATGCCGCCGAAGCCGCACATGTCGAGCGTGTCGGCGAGCCAGCGCGTGGCGCGCGGAAAGCGCAAATTGGCGAGATCGATCATCGGGGCGGTCAGCACGAAACGCTGAAACGGCGTTCGTTCGGCATGCGCCGCCTCGAGCATGATGGCGGCGCCCATCGAATGGGCGAGCGCGAACCAGGGCTGCGGCCGATCGCACAATACTTGCGCGATCAAGACTTCGAGGTCGCGCTGATATTGCGAGAAATCGTCGATATGGCCTTTGCGCCGGTCGGCGAGTTCGCGCTCCGAGCCGCCCTGGCCGCACCAATCGAGCGCGACGACGTCGAGGCGGCGTTTGCGCAAATCCTCGATCGTCTCGAAATATTTCTCGATGAATTCATTGTGGCCCTGAAACACCGCCACCGTGCCGCGCGCCTTTTCGCTGCAGGGAAAAGCGGCCGCGCGCACTCTTCGGCCGTCCCGTGTCTTCAGCGCGTAGACCGTCGCGCCCTCGGGGATGGGATTATCGGGCGACGCAATGAGTTCTCGCATAGGGCCTCCTCGGCGCTCAGGGCCGATGCTTCGTCAAGATAATGCATTTTGGCGACGAGGCCGAATGGCGCGGTTTTCAGTCGGCGCAGAAGGCGGCGAGGCGTTGCGGCTCTTCGAAGTTCAGCCTGCCGCTGACGATGGCGTCGACCCGTCCGGACGCGCCGATCAGATAGTGCAGCGGCGCGACCACGCCGCCGTCGGCCGTCGCGCCGTAGAACGCCCGCGCGCTTTTCGCCTTCGCCACATCGGTTTTCGTCGAATCGCCGACGCGGTAGATATTCCAGGGCAGGCCATAGGTCTTGAACTTCGCCGCGTCCTTGGCGTAGTCGCTGGCGCGCGCCGAGACGAAGACCATGTTCCAACGTTCCGGGCAGGTCGCGGCGATCGCCTTGAAGCCCTTCATTTCGGCGAGGCAGTTCGGACACCAATGCGCCCAGAGGCTCACCAGCGTCGGCCGGCCGTTCGCCATCAGCGCGCGCAGATCGAGCCGCGCGCCGTTTGCGCCGACGAGATCGATTTCCCGCAGGGAAGCCTTCATCTGGTCTTCGGTGGCCGAGCGCTGCGCCTGCGCGCCGATGATCTCGGCGCGCGCCGAGGCGAGGGACGCCAAGAGCAGAATGGTCAGAAGAGCTAATCGGCGCATCGCAAAAGTCCGAGAAAAGGCGGCGCATCGGCGCGCCGCCTTCGAGATTAGCGCGCCACGGTCAGAACTTCACCGTCAGGCCCGCGTAGAAGTTGCGGCCCATTCCAGGCACCTGACGCACGCTCGCAAGTCCAACATTGCGTCCGAAGAGGAAAGCGTTGCGCGAATAGTTCGTCAGGTCGAATCCGCCGAGCGGCAGCGAGTAGAGCGCGTCGGTGACATTATCGACGCCAAGGTCGATCCGCATATTGCTCCACTCATAGGCCGCGCGCAGATTGAGCAGCGCATAAGCAGGCGTCGTGAACTCGCCCTTGTTGGCCGACACATGGTCCTTCGGCGCGACAAGCTGCGTTTCGGCCGCCATGCTCAATCCGCCGAGCTGATGCTCCAGCGCAATTCGGGCGTTCGCCGGCATCAAATTCCAAAGCCCATCGCCTTTCTTGATCAGGAAGGACGCGACGGAGCACAAGCCGGCGCCGGGCAGACAATATTGCGGATTGCCGATGTCGAGATTTCGCCCATAGACGAAACTGACGACGCCGACCGCCTGCAGCCTGCCATATTCCGGCGACTCATGCAGCTTCACTCTGCCTGAGCCGTCGACGCCGTAAAGCTCGGCCTTGAAGTTGCGGAACTGCATGATTTGGAAGATGTAGGAGTTCGCCACGGGGAAGGTGTTGAAGGTCCCGCCGGTTCTGGCGCCGTCGATGTAGTTCTCGACATAGGTATAGAAGGGCGAAATCCGCGCCTCCCAATTATTGGCTCCCGACATGTCGCGCCAAGCGCCGGTGATCGCGACATTGTGCGCGACTTCCGGCTTCAGATTGAGATTGCCGGTATAGCCGTTGCCGTCGCCGAACCAGTTGAACATCGCCGTGAACGGGCCCGCCACCGGCCAAATATAGCGTTCATAGAGATTGGGCGAGCGCGTCTTGCGCGAATAGCCGAACTCGTAAAGGGTTCCGGGTTCTGGCTCGTAGCGCCCCAGCGCGGTCATGTCGAAGTTGACGTCGGTGCGGGCGCGGTTTTGCGCGTTGAAGATATTGACCGCCAGATTGTTCACGCGCGCGATCGGGGGCGTGGTGGGAAAGATAAACGGCGTGTAGCTCTGACCGGGACCCGTGTCCATCCAGACGACGTCGTTGCGCAAGCCGACCAGGCTCGACCATTGAGTCGTCCAGCGGCGTTCCCATTCGGCGTAGGTGCCAACTCGATTGCGCTGGCCGCCATTGATGTTCACATTTGCGAAGGGCCGGCTCAAATTGCCCGGAGGCGTGGCGAAACCCTGCGTAAAGCCGGTGAGATCGGAAGGCCAGTAGTCCTGCAGCCGATAGCCGTGGAACTCATTGCCAATGCGGAAGAGATCCTGCTCGCTGTAGGGAATTTCCGTCTTGACCGAATAGCCGAAGTCGCGGCCGAGCGCGATCATCGGGTGATTGAGCCAGAATCGGTCTTCCAGGAATCCCATCTTGTGAAAGACCTGATGCCAATAGGCGCGCGCCTCGACCGTGCCCCAGGCGTAGGCGCCCTTGTAATACGCGTCGAGCGAATAGGAGCGGTTGCGCGTCATATCCATGCGCTGGTTGGGAAAGCCCTGATAGGGAATGTTCTGATAGGCGCCCCGGAAGGTGAACAGGTGCCCCTCGTTCTGGTAGCCGAGCGTGACGGCGTGGTTCTCGGAGATGAAGCCGGTTGAGAGAACTTTGTCGCCGTTGCCGCCGGCGTGATAATTCGTCGCGCGCTGCCAGGACCCGTTGTAGAGCAGGCTCCAATGGTCGTTGGCCATATTGATGTTTGCTGTTGCGCCGACGCCATTATTGTTGCCGCGGAAGAACGCCGAGAGGGTTCCCGTCGTCAGCACCTCATTGTTCGGGCCAAAACGAAGCGTGCCCGGAACCGGAAGCGGAAGATAGGGAACGGGAGGGAAGGGACTCGCGGCGAGGATCGGCGAGACCGGCGCGCCGCCTGGACCAATGACCGCCGGGGCGACGACGGGCGTCGCAAAGACCGGCGATTTCGGGGTGACCAGGATCGAACCGCCGATCGAATCGCCGCCCTTGCTTACTGACGAAACCGCGGTGACGATCTCGACTCGGCCGATCGTGTTCGGATCGGTGTAGCTTAAGGGCGAATTCATGTGATTAGCGCATGATGAAGTCGCCTGCACGCCGCCCACGAGTATCTTCAGGCGATCGTCGGCGAGGCCTCGGATTGCAGGCAGGCCGGACACGCCGCCGCCGGTCTGAACGCTCACGCCGGGCTGGCGTTCCAAAAGCTTCGCCGTATCCGTTTCAGGCGGCTTCTCCGCAACGATTTCCTTTTGCGTGACCACCGCCTCGTCGCCGGCCTTTTCCAAGGGCGGCGCGGCAGGCGCCGGCGCCGGCGCCGCGCGCTGCGCCGCGCCGACGACGATCTGGGGGAGAGAGACTTGGGCCTCAGCGCTGGCGACCGACGCGAGCATGAGGGCGCAGGCGCTGGCGCCGCGCGAAAGAACGGTGGAAGTCATGGAACAGTTCTCCTGCTCCGCCGGCGAGCGGCGGTTGAAACGATGCGCGTTCTTGTTTCGTCAGGAGAGGAACGGAGGCGCGCGCGACCGTGTTTCGCCCGGTCGTCGGCGTTCTCCGGGGATGAACGACCAGGCGTCGAAATAAATGAGCGACGTCGGCGACAGCGCGACGCGCGCAATAAGCGGCTTTTCGGGAATGAGCGGCGGCGTCGCAAGCGAGCAAGCGCCGCAATGCGGCTGTCCGCCAAGCGCGGGCGGGCCGTTTGGCGTCCTGTCGTCCGTCGGCCCATGGCCGTCAACGCAAAGTTCGAGCGTCGTCGATAGAGCCGCATGCGGCGCGATCGTCGCTTGCATCAACGCGGAGACGACTAGAAGCGTCGCAACAAGAAAGGCGCGAAGGCCTTTTTTCGTCGCGTTAGCCTTAGTGATCTTCACTGATGTTGTGCTTGACATGACGTCGCCAGATTCGATTCATGGCAATTTATCTGCAGCGCATTTTTTCGTTTCCCCTCGATTGGGAGGGGGTTCGTCCGGCTTTCGTAATTTTGTGTCCCTTGTTGCAGCCGCGCCACACAAGAGATAAAGTACATTGCAGCGGCGCCCTTGATTTTTGCTGATTTTTCTAGGGCTCCAGGGCAGTTTGCCTTCTCGCCGCGCGGCGCGCGCCATCGCAATTACCGGCTTTGCGAAGGTGTGGCGAGAGGTCGCACCGGGTGCAGAGATGACGGTTTGTGAAGCAGGAGATGCGCGCGTCGTCGCGGTCATAAAGGCTGCGGGCGCCGACGCTCGAAGCTGGCCGGACGCGCTTGACGAGATCGCCCGCGCGTTGGACGCGCGCTTTGCCGCGCTGCTGTTCGAAGACCGCGTTTCGGCGCTGTTGGAGCTCAAATATTCGACGCGGGCCGAAAAGGCGTGGATCGTCGAATATCTGCGCAATCATCGCAAACTCGATCCGGTCAAGGCGCGCGTCCTCGCCGAAATTGGCGTCGGTCTGGCCTTTTCCTCGGAAGACTTCGTCTCGCTTGAGGCGCTTCACCGAAGCGGCGCCTATCAACGCTGGATGGCGCCGTTTGGACTTGTGGATGTGATCGGCGGAGTCATTCACCGGTCCGAGACGGGCGTCTGCTTGTTCGTGGCGTTTCGTGATGAGCGCGCTGGGATGGCGGACGCACAATCGAAGGCGCGTCTTGATGCGCTATTGCCGCTGCTCGCTGACGCGATCGCGCGTCACAGGCCGGCTTCAGACACATCCGTGCTGGTGGAATTGTTTGACGAGCTGACGACGCCCGTGCTCGTTGTCGATGGCAAAATGCGCATCGGATATAGAAATCGCAGCGCCGAGGACATGCTCGGCGAAGGCGATGCCTTCGCGGCCGTCGGCGAAACGCTGACGATGCGCGATCCGCGCGCCAGGGAGGCGCTTGAGCGCGCGCTCGCCGGGATCGGCGGCGCCGAGGCCGAAGCCTTCGCCATTATGGTGAGGCACGGAGAATCGCGCTGCTGCGTGATGCATGTGCTGCGGCTGGCGAACGGATTGTCGGCGCTGTTCCTGCGCCGTCTGGAGCCCGTCGCCGACGACGGCGGCGCGGTCGCCGCGGAACTGTTCGGCCTCACGGCGCGGGAGAGTTCGGTGCTGCTGGCGATCGCCGAAGTCGGCGGGGTGCCGGCCACGGCGCGCGCGCTCGGCCTGAGCGAGGGAACGGTCAAGGGCTATCTCAAGAGCATTTTCCAAAAGACCGGCGCGACGCGCCAGGCGGATCTGGTCAAGCTCGTGCTTGCCCTGGAATCGCCCTTCCGCGCGCCGGAGCGTCATTCCGTGCCGGCTTGAGACTTTGCGGCGCCCATCGCGACCGCCCCTTGAACGACGCTTTTCCGCTTCCTAAATCGTTGCCAGCGCGGGCCGTAACGGACGCGCGAAGAGGCGCGGCGCGGTCACGCAAGCGCGCCGCATGTCGCTCAACTGGAGGATATGTCATGCGTCAGTTCGATCTCTCTCCGCTGTATCGTCAGACCGTCGGCTTCGACCATCTGTTCAATTTGCTCGATCAGGCCGGAGGGTTCGAGACCTCACAAAGCTACCCGCCCTATAATATCGAGCGCACCGGCGAGAACGCCTATCGGGTGACGCTCGCGGTCGCGGGGTTCTCGCGCGACGAATTGTCGGTCGAGACCAAGGAAAACACCCTGTCGGTCAAGGGTTCGAAAGAGCCGGCGCAGCCTGCTGAGGGCCGCGAGGTTCTGCATCAGGGCATCGCCGCGCGGGCCTTTGAGCGCCGGTTCCAGCTCGCCGACCATGTCGTGGTGACGGGCGCGAGCCTCGTCAACGGCCTGCTGCACGTCGACCTCGTGCGCGAGATTCCGGAGGCGCAGAAGCCCCGCCGGATCGACATCGGCGTCGCCGCGCCGTCCGCGACCATCGTCGAGTCGAAGGCCGCGTAACGGGCAAAAATCAGCACCGAAAATGAAAGGCGCCCCATCGGGCGCCTTTTTTTTACCCGCCTACCCGCGGTTTTCCGTCTTCGGGCGCGGTCGCCGAGCCGGTTGCGCCTGCGGCCGGCGGCGCCGACGCGGCGGGCGTCACGACGGTCGTTCCGCTCGCAGCCTGTGGCGGCGCGATCGCGCGGCGAGACGAGGCGGCGCGCGCGGCGGCCGCGCGGCGCGCGGGAGCGCTTCGCTCCGCCGAAGCCGCGGAAGGCGCCGGGGACTGCGCCGACGGCGGGACCGCGACCGAATCGGAAACATTCTCGGCGGCGGGCGCCTGCGAGGTCGCGGCGCCTTGCGCCTCAGGCTTCGGCTCTTGCGCCGCGGGAGAGGAAGCGGGGGCGCTCGCCGCCTCCGATGAGGCCGATTCGGGCTTAGCCTGCGGGGAGACCGACGTGCGGCCGTCGGCTGCGTCCGTCGAGGCGTTCGTCGTGGACGCGGCCTCGCTCGGGTTCGCCGCCTTCTCCTCCGAGACAGGGGCGAGCGGGACGGTCCTGGCGTCGACCGGCGAGGGCTGCGCCGCATTGGCCGGCGCCGGGGAGGCGGACGCTGGCTTATCGGCTTGAGCCGCAGGACCGACGCCGGATTTGGGCGGCACGATCGCGCGTGAGGTCTTTGACGACGCTCTAATCTTAGTGGCGGCGGCGCCCTGCTGGGCCGGCCCGTTGGGCGCGCCGCTCAGCCTCGCGCCCGCTTGGGCGGCTTCGGGGACCGCCGCGTTGTCGAATCCGCGGCCGGCCGGACCCGGACCGCCGGCCATTGGCGGCGCATCGGGCGCGCCGCGGCGCGGCGGCGGTCCGAGCCGGACCGCGCGCAATATCCGCCCCGCGTAGGGATCGACGATGAAGCGCATCTCGCCTTCGCGCCGGCTGACGCCGGTGGCGACGATCTGATCGCCCCGGCGACCGAGCGGTCCGACCAATTGAAAGCCGGTGCGCCCGAGGATCGAAGCGACGGCTGGACGGGAGGCGAAGGCCGGCGGACTCTCGCTTGGAATTGGGGCGCGGAAGATGTTGGCGAAAGGCCGGAAGAAAAATTGGGCGAAGGCGTCCTGCGGAATCGCGACGGTCGCCGCCAGCGCCAGCGCAAACGGCAAACCCGCTTTCCAATCAAATGACCGCATTGATTTTTCCTTCTTCAAGCCCTCTCGTCGGCGGCGAAGACGCTCCGACAACATTGCGGCGAGCGTTGGACGCTCTCGACACGCTCAAGGATCGCTGAATTGGCGCCCTGCAGCTTCAGGGAAGACGGTCTCGACAATGGCGTCGGCGAATGGCGCGGCGAGTGGGCGATGGCCAACGAGCAACCGATAAAAGATTGGGCCATAGATCATGTCCAATAGAGTTTCGAGATCGGGCGGCGGCGCCAATTCGCCGTCCGCGATCGCCGCTTCCAGAATGACGCGTCCCGTCTCTCGGCTGGCGAGAATCACCTTATTGCGAAAAGCCTTGGTGAACTCGCTTTCCGGATCTGCCGATGCGAGCGCCAATGCGATCTGACGGCCGCGCGTCGTGGCGAAGGCCTTGACCAGGCCGCGCATCTGAGTCGTCAGCCTTGCGCGCGCGGTGACGCCTTCGCCCTGCGCCTCTTGCGGGGGATTGGCGACAAGGGCGGCCATGGCCAATTCCTGCGCATTGGCCCAGTTGCGGTAGAGGGTCGGCTTGCCGACGCCCGAGCGTGCGGCGACCGCCTCGATCGACAGTCGCCCGAAGCCTTCGGTCATCAGGATGTCGTGCGCGGCGCGCAGCGCGCGCTCCCGCGCTTGAGCGCTGCGTGGACGGCCTCGCTTCACAGGCGAATCGGACTCTTGACTCATTTAATTACGATACGTAACGTAATAAAAGAAACATTGCAAGGAGCGGCGAAAATGCAGGCGAGACCCCTCAAGCTCGGCGCCTATTTCATCGTCAAGAACGCCGGGCAGGCGATCGGCTTTTACGAAAGAGCTTTCGGCGCCGAGGAAATTTTCCGCTTGACCGATCCGTCCGACGGCCGGATCGGTCACGCTGAATTGCGCTTTGGCGAGACGGTCGCGATGCTGGCCGACGAATACCCCGATTTCGGCGCCGTAAGCCCAGATACGGTCGGCGGTTCGCCGGTGACCCTGCACCTTGCGACCGACTCGACGGACGCCTTGTTGGCGCGCGCGCTTGCCGCCGGCGCGACGCTGCTGCGCGCCCCGGCCGATCAAAGTTTCGGCCAGCGCATCGCACAGGTCTTGGACCCCTATGGTCATCGGTGGACTCTTTCGCAGACCATCGAAGAGGTTGCGCCGGAAGAGATGCAGCGCCGCTGGGAAGACGAAACTTCGGCATGAGCCGGGGCGATCGTCGCCCGCGACAGGCTTCACGCAATGGTTGTCCAGCGATCCGCCGCGCCGCAGCCTCAACGCCTATATTCAAGCCGAGCCGCCATCAATTCATGCGATTGCTTGTCACTTCGGCGTAAATCTGGCAGTAAGTGAGCCCCCAGATATGTCAGCGATGCTGACCTTAAAACGGGGGCTCGCTTTTGGAAGCCGTTGTTTCATCTAAGTGGTCGGCGCTCCGCAGGACGCCGTAGCCAACGCGGAATGAGGGGGTTCGCAAGAGTGGCGCGTCCCTTGCCTTGCGCAAAATCGCGAGACGGGGACGGGAGGATTCGCAACCGCCATTGCGGAGCCTGCCTTTGCGGCGGCGAGCAGGAATCGGGGCGGCGTCGATTTCGGTCACGCCTGCGACAGTTTTATGGTTCGATGAACGGGCGGCAGGCGCGCATGAAGCGACGCGCGATCCGTCGGGGAGACGCCGAGATGACGAAAGCCGCCGAGCATTTCGCTGAAGCCGGAACGCATCCGCTTGGTCGCGATCCCGCTCTTCCGCCGGCGCAGGGACTTTACGATCCCGCCAGGGAGCACGATTCATGCGGCGTCGGCTTCGTCGCCAACATGCGCAACGAAAAGTCGAAGGCGATCGTCGACATGGGATTGCGCATCCTGCTCAATCTCGACCATCGCGGCGCCGTCGGCGCCGATCCCAAGCTCGGCGACGGCTGCGGCATCCTGGTGCAGATTCCGCATGACTTCTTCAAGGCGGAATGCGCGAAGCTCGGCATCGAGCTTCCCGCCGCCGGCGATTACGCCATCGGCCAGTATTTTCTGCCGCGCGATCCTGAGACGCGCGCACGTGCGCGCGGCTTCATCGAAAAATCGGCTGAAGAGGAAGGGCTCGTCGTTCTCGGCTGGCGCGATCTGCCCGTCAATTCGAGCGATCTTGGCGAGGCGGTGAAGGCGGTCGAGCCGCATCATGCGCAGATATTCATCGGCCGGGGCGCCGGCGTCGCCGACGCCGACGTTTTCGAGCGGCGCATCTATCTCGCGCGCAAGGCGGCCTCGAACGAAATTTACAAGCTCGGCGCCGGCGGACGCGAATTTTACGCGGTATCCGTCTCGTCGCGGACCATCGTCTACAAGGGCATGGTGCTCGTTTCGCAGCTTGGCGAATATTTCCTCGACCTCAAGGACGAGCGTTTCATCTCGGCGCTGGCGCTCGTGCATCAGCGCTTCGCGACCAACACTTTCCCGTCGTGGCGACTGGCGCATCCTTACCGGTTTGTCGCGCATAACGGCGAAATCAACACGCTGCGCGGCAATCTCAACTGGATGGCGGCGCGCCAGGCGTCGGTCTCCTCGCCGCTCTTTGGCGACGCGATCAGCAAGCTCTGGCCGATCTCCTATGAAGGCCAGTCCGACACCGCCTGTTTCGACAATGCGCTCGAATTCCTGGTGCGCGGCGGCTATTCGCTCGCTCACGCGGTGATGATGCTGATCCCCGAGGCCTGGGCCGGCAATCCGTTGATGGACGCCGATCGCAAGGCCTTCTACGAGCATCACGCCGCCCTGATGGAGCCGTGGGACGGTCCCGCCGCCATGGCTTTCACCGACGGACGGCAGATCGGCGCGACGCTCGATCGCAATGGACTGCGGCCCGCGCGCTATCTCGTCACCGACGACGGCCTCGTCGTCATGGCGTCCGAAATGGGCGTGCTGCCTATTCCCGAAGAAAAGATCGTGACGAAATGGCGTCTCCAGCCCGGCAAGATGCTGCTCGTCGATCTGGAGCAGGGGCGCATCGTCTCCGACGACGAGATCAAGAAGGAGCTGTCGAACTCCCATCCTTACAGAGAGTGGCTGGCGCGCACGCAAATTCAGCTTGAGGATTTGAAGCCTGTCGATACGCGTCCGGCGCGCTGGGACGTGTCGATGCTCGATCGTCAGCAGGCGTTCGGCTATACGCAGGAAGATCTCGACCTTCTGCTCTTCCCGATGGCCGTGACGGGCCAGGAGGCGGTCGGCTCGATGGGCACGGACACGCCCGTCTCGGCCCTCTCCGACAAGGAGAAGCTGCTCTACACCTATTTCAAGCAGAACTTCGCGCAGGTGACCAATCCGCCGATCGATCCCATCCGCGAAGAGCTGGTGATGAGCCTCGTTTCCTTCATCGGTCCGCGGCCCAATATCCTCGATCATGAAGGTTCGGCGAAAAAGAAGCGCCTCGAGGTGCGCCAGCCCATCCTGACCAGCGAAGACCTCGAAAAGATCCGATGGATCGGCACGGTCGAGGATAGTTTCGACACCAAGACGATCGACGTCACCTATGCCGCCGCAAAGGGCGCCGAGGGCATGCGCGCGGCGATCACGCGGCTGTGCGAACGCGCCGAGGAGGCGGTCAGCAGCCGCTATAACATCATCATTCTCTCGGACCGGATGGTGGGACCGGACCGCATTCCGATTCCCGCGCTGCTCGCCACGGCCGCGGTGCATCATCATCTGATCCGCAGAGGGCTGCGCACCTCGGTCGGCCTCGTCGTCGAAACCGGCGAGGCGCGCGAGGTGCATCATTTCTGCTGTCTTGCGGGCTATGGCGCGGAAGCGATCAATCCCTATCTCGCATTCGAGACGCTCATCGCCTCGGCGGCCGAGTTTCCTCCCGACGTCGATGGTCCGACGGCCGTCAAGCGCTTCATCAAGGCCGTCGACAAGGGGCTTCTCAAGGTGATGTCCAAGATGGGCATCTCGACCTATCAGTCCTATTGCGGCGCGCAGATTTTCGACGCGGTGGGACTCGCGCAAAGCTTCGTCGACGAATTCTTCACCGGCACGACGACGCGCGTCGAAGGCGTCGGGCTCGAGGAAATCGCGCGCGAGACCGTGCGCCGCCATCGTCTCGCCTTCAGCGACGCGCCGGTCTACAAGGAGGCGCTCGACGTCGGCGGCGATTACGCCTACCGCATCAGAGGCGAGGCGCACAGCTGGACGCCGCAGACCGTATCGCTGCTGCAGCATGCCGTGCGCGGCAATGCGCAGGATAAATATCGCGCCTTCGCCAAGCTCCTGAACGAACAGGACGAGAAGCTTCTCAATCTTCGCGGGCTTTTCCGGATCAAGGGCGCCGAAGAGGACGGCCGCAAGCCCGTTCCGCTCGATGAGGTCGAGCCGGCAAGCGAGATCGTCAAGCGCTTCTCGACCGGCGCCATGTCGTTTGGCTCGATCTCGCGCGAGGCGCATACGACGCTCGCCATCGCCATGAATCGCATCGGCGGCAGATCCAATACCGGCGAGGGCGGCGAAGAGTCCGACAGATTCAAGCCGCTGCCGAACGGCGATTCGATGCGCAGCGCGATCAAGCAGGTGGCCTCCGGCCGTTTCGGCGTGACGACGGAATATCTCGTCAACGCCGACATGCTTCAGATCAAGATGGCGCAGGGCGCGAAACCCGGCGAAGGCGGACAGTTGCCGGGCGACAAGGTCGACGCGGTCATCGCCAAGGTGCGTCACTCGACGCCGGGCGTCGGCCTGATTTCGCCGCCGCCGCACCACGACATTTATTCGATCGAGGATTTGGCGCAGCTGATCTTCGATCTTAAAAACGTCAATCCGCGCGCCGCCGTGTCGGTGAAGCTCGTCTCGGAAGTGGGCGTCGGCACCGTCGCCGCCGGCGTCTCCAAGGGCCGCGCCGATCATGTGACGATCTCGGGGTTCGAGGGCGGCACTGGCGCGTCGCCGCTGACGTCGATCAAGCACGCGGGCTCGCCCTGGGAGATCGGCCTCGCCGAAACCCATCAGACGCTGGTGCTGAACAATCTGCGTTCGCGCATCGCCGTGCAGGTCGACGGCGGCTTGCGCACGGGCCGCGACGTGGTGATCGGCGCGCTGCTCGGCGCGGATGAGTTCGGATTCGCGACCGCGCCGCTGATTGCGGCCGGCTGCATCATGATGCGCAAGTGTCATCTCAACACTTGCCCGGTCGGCGTGGCGACTCAGGATCCCGTGCTGCGCAAGCGCTTCGTCGGCCTGCCGGAACATGTCATCAACTTCTTCTTCTTCGTCGCGGAAGAAGCGCGCGAACTCATGGCCGCCATGGGCTATCGCCGATTCGAAGAGATGACCGGCCAGATGCAAATGCTCGACAAGGAGCAGGCGATCGCCCACTGGAAGGCGCGCGGTCTCGACTTCTCCAAATTGTTTTTCAAGCCGCAGGGGGAGGGCGCCGCCATCCGGCACAGCGCCGCGCAGGATCACGGACTGGACAAGGTCCTCGATAACAAGCTCATCGCCGAAGCGCGCGCGGCGCTTGATCGCGGCGCGAAGGTCTCGATCGAAACGCCGATCCGCAACGTCGATCGCGCCACCGGCGCGATGCTTTCCGGCGAAGTCGCGCGAATCTACGGCCATGCGGGACTGCCCGAGGACACGATCGACATTCGCGCGACCGGCACCGCGGGGCAAAGCTTTGGGGCGTTTGTCGCGCGCGGCGTGACGCTGCGTCTCGAAGGCGAAGCCAACGACTATGTCGGCAAGGGCCTCTCGGGCGGAAAGCTCATCGTCCATCCGTCTCGCGCGGCGAAGCAGATCGACCCGGCGAACTCGATCATCGTCGGCAACACGGTGCTCTATGGCGCCATCGCCGGCGAATGCTATTTCCGCGGAGTCGCCGGCGAACGCTTCGCCGTGCGCAATTCGGGAGCGATCGCAGTCGTCGAAGGCGTCGGCGACCACGGCTGCGAATATATGACGGGCGGCGTGGTGGTGGTGCTGGGCCAGACCGGCCGCAACTTCGCCGCCGGCATGTCGGGCGGCATCGCCTATGTCCTCGACGAGGACGACGCGTTCTCGACCCGCTGCAACCTCGCGATGGTGGATCTCGAGCCGGTGCGCTCCGAGGAGGTCGTCATGACGGAGACCTACCACCAGTCCGGCGATCTAGAAGGTCACGGCCGGGTGGATGTGATGAGCGACATGACGCGTTTCGACGCCGAACGTCTGCGTCAGCTGATCGCCAATCACCTGCGCTATACCGGCTCGACGCGCGCGCGCGACATTCTTGAAGATTGGCCGAATTACATGGGCAGGTTCCGGAAGGTCATGCCGGTCGAATATCGCCGCGCGCTCAATGAGCTGAATGCGCGCAGGAAGCAGCCTCAGCAATTGCGGGCCGCCGGCGAGTGAATTTGGCGTGGTAAGAATGGCGAGGCGGCGCGTGAGCGTCGCCTTGCGTTTATCGGCTGGCGCTGTAAAAAGGAGAGTTACGCTAACTTACTTTAAACTCGGCGGTTTTCCTTTATGGCGGTGAGGAAGCCTGATGCGAGACGACTCCAGGGTTTATAGCATGCCGCGCTGGGCCGCGATGCGCTGGCTCGTGCGGCCCAGTCTAGGCGCGCCGATTGACGTCCAACAGAAGCTGATCGCCAGTCTCTACGGCACTCTTCCCGTGTTTTTCGGCGGGATCATCAATACGATCGTCGTTGCCGGCGCGATCGCCATACGCGAACAGACTCCGCTTTTTGTCGCCTGGTTTGTTTTCGAGATCATGCTCGGAGCCTTGCGTCTTTTTGTTCTGGGCGTCTCCCGTCGCGCCGCGCTTGCGCATCGCCCGACGCCGACCGATCTGTATCTTCTGCTTCAGCTGCTCTGGAGCAGCGGCGTGGGCTACGGCGCTTTTATCAGCCTCGCAAGCGGCGACTGGGTCTCAGCGACGCTCGCCTGTCTCTCCGGCTCGGGCATGGCCGGCGGCGTGGGATTTCGAAATTTCGGCGCGCCTCGCCTCGCCGGAGCAATGATCTTGACGAGCCTCGGCCCGTTCCTGCCGGGGGCCGCCCTCTCCGGCGAACCCATTCTTTATATAGTGTTTCTTCAGATTCCGTTTTATCTCGCCGCGATGATCGCCGCATCTTACAGTCTGAATAAGATGCTCGTCACGACCATGCAGGCTGAACGCGAGAACGACCACCGCGCCAAGCATGACGCGCTCACCGGCCTGTCAAATCGAGCCGGACTCGCCGCCGCCGTGGATGTTGGACGAAAGATTTCGGCCCCGGAAGGCGGCGATCTCGCCGTTCTCTTTCTCGATCTCGACAACTTCAAGTCGGTCAATGACAACTATGGACACGCCGCAGGAGACAGGCTGCTCAAATTGGTGGCGGACCGCCTTCGCCAATCCTTGCGCGCAACCGATGTGGCCGCGCGGATCGGCGGCGACGAGTTCGTGGTGCTGGCCAGGGGGTTGACCAGCGATCTGACGACAGAGCTGAGCCAGCGGCTGACGAATTCCATTTCCGCGCCTTACGATTTGGGCGATGGCGTTCGCGCGACGATCGGCGTCAGCGTCGGGGCGGCGCTCGTGCCCGAACATGGCGCGGACGCCGAGGCGCTTCTCGCGGTGGCGGATGAAGCGCTATATGAGGCGAAGGCGCGGCGGCAGGTGAAATTGCTGCACAGCCGCGTCAAGGAGGACCAGCTTCGCCGCGTCGCCCCCTCGTCGGCGGCATGAGGCCCAGGACCCGATAATTTCGCGTGGCGGCGATCGACGCGAACGGCGCCGCAGCTTCGCGGCTTGACGCCGACGCCTCGAAAGCGTTTAGAAAATATCCAAGATTGCGGCGGCCAAGGCGCTTGGGCCAGAAGGCGATGTCGTCTTCGGCAAAAGGATGCCGCGCCGATGAGAAACGCCGTCGCCTCCGCGGTCGAGGCGCGAAAGGTGCGAGAGCGAATGGGCAAGGTGACCGGGTTTCTCGAGATCGACCGGCATGACCGCAAATACAAGCCGGCGGCCGATCGCATTCGCCACTATCGCGAATTCGTCATTCCGCTGTCGGACGAAACGACGCGCAGCCAGGCGTCGCGCTGCATGGACTGCGGCATTCCCTTTTGTCACAACGGATGTCCGGTCAACAACCAGATTCCCGACTGGAACGACCTCGTCTATCACGGCGAGTGGCGGCGGGCGCTGGTCAATCTGCACTCGACCAACAACTTCCCCGAATTTACCGGCCGCGTGTGCCCCGCGCCCTGCGAGGCGTCCTGCACGCTGAACCTCCAGGACCAGCCGGTCACCATCAAGACCATCGAATGCGCCATCGTCGACCGCGGTTTTGAGCATGGCTGGGTCGTTCCCGAACCGCCCAAGCGCAAGACAGGCATGAAGATCGCGATCGTCGGCTCCGGACCCGCGGGGCTCGCCGCGGCGCAGCAGCTTGCCCGCGCCGGCCATGACGCGCATGTCTACGAGAAGAACGCAAAACCCGGCGGCCTGCTGCGTTACGGCATTCCCGATTTCAAGATGGAGAAGAGTCTCATCGACCGCCGCGTTCAGCAGATGGAGGCGGAAGGCGTCTCGTTTCACTGCGGCGTTCATGTCGGCGTCGATCTTTCCGCCGACGACCTCGTCGCCGGACATGATGCGGTGATCCTCGCCGGCGGCGCCGAACAGCCGCGCGATTTGACGATCCCCGGCCGCGAATTGCGCGGCGTCCACTTCGCGATGGACTTTCTGCCTCAGCAAAACCGCCGGGTCTCGGGCGAGCCGCTCTCGACCAATGAGCCGATCCTCGCCACCGGCAAACATGTCGTCGTCATCGGCGGCGGCGACACCGGTTCCGACTGCATCGGCACGTCGGTGCGCCAGGGCGCGCTCTCGGTGACTCAGCTCGAAATCATGCCCCGCCCGCCGGAAAAGGAGCACAAGCTGCTGACCTGGCCCGACTGGCCGCTGAAGCTGCGCACGTCGTCCTCTCACGACGAGGGGTCGTCGCGCGAATTTTCGGTTCTGACGCGCGAATTCGAAGGCAAGGACGGCGCGGTGAAGGCGCTGCGCTGCGTGCGCGTCGACGGAAAGATGCAGGAGGAGCCGGGGAGCGATTTCAAGATCAGGGCCGATCTTGTGCTTCTCGCGATGGGTTTCGTGTCGCCGGTGCGCGAAGGCCTGCTCGAAGGGCTCGGGGTCGCGCTCGATTCCCGCGGCAATGTCGCGGCTGACACGAGCGCGTATCAGGCGACTGGCGAGAAAATCTTCGCTTGCGGCGATATGCGGCGCGGTCAATCGCTCGTCGTCTGGGCCATTCGCGAAGGTCGCCAATGCGCCCATTCGGTGGACGAATTCCTCATGGGCGAAACCAATCTGCCAAGGTGAGAGTAATGGTCAGCGAGAAACTTAATCTTTGGTACTGCGATACTTTCGTCAGCACGCCCTGGCAGTTCTTCTTCCTCATCCTGCCTCTTTTCGGCGCGTTTCTTTACGGCCGCGAGAAATACAGGCTCGCCTGGACGCTGATCGGCGTATGGATTTTCGTCCAGGTGACCTTCTCGGCGCTGACCAACCTCGTGTTCAATTGCTCGATCGAATAGGGCGCAAAAAAAGCCCCGGAAAACCGGGGCTTTTTTCCTGACGCTGGGCGCGCCTACAAAACGACGACCGTCGTGCCCACCTTCACGCGGCTGAACAGATCGGTCACGTCATTGTTCAGCATGCGGATGCAGCCCGAGGATACCGCCTGGCCGATGGTCCAGGGCTCGTTGGAGCCGTGGATGCGGAACATCGTGTCGCGGTCGCCCGAGTAGAGATACATCGCGCGCGCGCCGAGCGGATTATCCTCGCCGCCGGCCATGTGGCGGGGCAGATCGGGCCGGCGCTTCAACATCGCCGCCGGGGGCGTCCAGCCGGGCCAGGCTTCCTTGCGGCCGATGTGAGTCCGACCCTTCCAGGTGAAGCCCTGGCGGCCGACGCCGACGCCGTAGCGCACGGCCTCTCCATTCGCCAGCGACAGATAGAGATAGCGGTTCTTGGTGTCCACGGTGATCGTGCCGGGACGCTCATTGGTCGGGTCCGGCACGATTTCGCGCGTCGTGGTCGGATATTCGCGCGCAAGCCGCGCCTCGTCCTGATCGCCGTAATAGGCTTGCGGGTCCTGGGAGGCGTAATAGCCCTGCGGATCCTGGGAGGCGTAATAGGACCGCGGGTCCTGCGCGGAAGAATAGTCCTGCTGATCCCCGCCGTAATAGGCCTGCTGCTCGCGCGCGTCATAATAGGCGGCGGGCGCTTCCGGCGCGCTTTCCGCCTGACCGAACAGCGCCATGAAGGAGCGTTCCTGGGCGCCGGCGGCGGTCGTTGCAAGTCCCGCAAGCACGGCGACGGCGGCGACCTTCAGAAAGCTTCGGGCAGCGAACTCACGGTGGGACATAACGGGGGCCTCCACAATTTCCCTGTTGTGCAGAGACAATGCAGAACCACCGAAAAGCGTTCCGTGCGCAAACGCACAAATCGTTAGCGCGGCTGAGAAGCGGCGTTCGCCGGGGGACGCCAGCTGTAGTCGTCGGCGCGATTGTCGCGCGGACTCTGGTCGCCGCCCTCGACGAAAACATGTCTTACGAGCGCTTGCGCGGGCGCGCCTGTGTCGGCGGCCTTTCCGGCAGGCGTCTTCCTGGCGAGCTCGGTCGCCGCGCCGGCGCCGGTCAGCTGTTGAGCGGGACCGACCGCAGGCCGGTCCGGCAAGGTCGGGGCCGCCGACGGGCCGCCGACGGGAGAGCGGAAGATGATCGGCTGGCCATTGGCCGGAGCCGCCGCCACCGGCTGCTGGGGCGCCGTCGCGTCCTTCGACGCCTCGGCGGGCGCCGCCGCCGGCGCGTCGGCGACCGGGGCCTGCTGCCGATAGGCGTCGTAATATTTCTTGATCTCGCCTTCGACGAAATGCGCGACGCTGCGCGCGCCGGCCTCGGTGAAATGCACGCCGTCGGCCGAGCGCAGCTTGACGATCTGGCCATTGATGTCCGGCCCGAACGCGCTGTACTGCCCGTGTTCATCGGTCAGCGCATCCCACAAATCGACATAGGGAACGTCGGCGCGCGCCGCGCGGGCTTTGAAAATTTCGTTGAGCTGCGCCATGTCGGCCGAGAGCCGTTCGTTTTTCATGACCGGCAGACCGACCCAGATGACCGGAATGTTCTTCTCCTTGAAGGCCGCGATCACCGCATCGACGCGCGCCGCGTAGATCTCCCGCCAGCGCGGCGATAGAGGCTCATATGACTCCTGGCCCTGCTGAATCGCCTGACGATCATTGCTGCCGAGCATGACCACGGCGACATTGATCTTTTGCTGGTCGGCGGCGATCTCCTTTGCCGCCTTCGGCCAATCGTAGAAGTCGTCGCGGACGAGGCCGCTGCTTTCCTTGCTCTTGCGCAGGATCGCCACGTCGGGGCGATCCGAGAATCCTTCTTTCAGGCCGTCGGCGAGCAGCATGCCGAGCGTATCGCCGACGGTCGCGACGAAGAAGGCCGGCTTCGTGGCGGCCGCGCTTTGAGACTGGTCCGCCGGCGCGCCGTCCGTGCGTTTGGCCGCGCGGCGCGGATTGTCGGTCTGGCCGTGCCAATAGGTCGGCCCGCGATTTTCCCGGTGCGGCATGATCCGACGGACCCGCGGCTCGCCGCGATGCCCATATCCGTGCGGCGGCCCGCCGAAAATCCCCCCGAAGAATTCGGTGAAGGGGTCCTGCGCGAAGGACGCGCCGGGCGTCGCGATCGTCAATAATGCGCCAACAAAGAGCACGAAGACGCGGCGCAGGCTCTGCACGCTGATAGACATAGGGGCCATTATAGCGCGTCTCGCGCGCCTTGACATCCTTGTTGCGCTTCTTCGGTTAATTGGGTGGCTGACGGCCTTGCGGCCCTCGCGCACAGCCTTGACGCGCAGCGCTGTTTTGGCGTCAATCGTCAACGATTTGGCGGGACTGAGGAGAAGCGAATGCGGCGCGGCAATCCCGGAATGGGCAAAGTCTGGGCGCGAGCAGCGGCGAGCGCGCTCCTCGCGTTCGGCGCCGCGACAGCGGCCGCGCAGCCCGCGCGCGAACGAAATCCGCCGGCGGAATTTCGAATTCTGCCCTATTCGGGTCTGACGCCCGACTGCGCCGATCCGATCATTCTCGCCCGAATTGTTTCGGATTTCGCCGCGAGAGAAGCCTGGTATTGGAATTCGCCGCTGGCGATCGTGAGTTTCGAAGGCGTCGCGGAGGCGGGCGTCCGCAACAATGGGCTGAGCTATATTCCGCGTCGCTATTGTCGTGGACGCGCGCTGTTCAACGACGGCGTCGGCCGTGAGGTCGTCTACAATATTGGCGAGGGACTGGGCTTTATCGGCGCGGGCCCTGGCGTCACCTGGTGCGTCGTCGGGCTTGACCCCAATCACGCCTTCAGCCCCAATTGCCGAGCCGCAGGACCCTAGGCGTCCCTCATTGCAGAGTCGCTTGATATGAGAAAAGTTTTCATCGGCTGCGCGGCAGTCGCCTTGCTTCTGGCTTCCTCGGCCTGGCTTGTCGGCCCCGTCGCGAAGGAAGGCGATTGCGCCACGGAGGATTGCGGGAATCGCGGCGCCTCGCAGGCGACCGTCGGCGCCGCGCGCGACTTCGACTTCTACGTGCTGGCGCTGAGCTGGTCGCCGGGCTTCTGCGAAAGCGTCGAGGGCGCGCGCGACCAGTGCGAACCGGGAAAGGGGCTGGGTTTCGTCGTCCACGGACTCTGGCCGCAATTTGAGCGGGGCGATTCTCCCAAGGAATGTCCGGGCGCGCGCGCGCCTTCGCGGGTCGCGCTCGACAAGGCGGCGGGGCTGTTTCCCGACGTAAGGCTCGCGCGTTATGAGTGGCGAAAGCACGGGACCTGCTCCGGCAAAAGCCCGAGCGACTATTTCGCCGACGTGGCGCGGGCGTACGCCGCGGTGACGATCCCGCCGCTCTTCGTCAAGCCCGGGCGCGACCAGACCTTCACGCCGATCGACGTGGAGCGCGCATTTTTTGACGCCAATCCGAGGCTGCGGCCGGGCATGATGGCGGTGTCGTGCCGAAAGGGAATCATGGACGGCGTGCGCATTTGCCTGTCCAAGGACCTGCGCGAATTTCGCGCCTGTCCTGAGGTCGCGCAGCGCGGCTGCCATATCCGTGAAATCAGCGCGCCGGCGCCGCTGTAGCGCATATGAATTATCGTCACGGGTTCCACGCCGGCAATTTCGCCGACGTCTTCAAGCACGCGCTGCTTGCGCGCCTTCTGGTCTATTTGGGCCGCAAAGAAACGCCGTTTCGCGTGATCGACACGCATGCGGGAGAGGGCGCCTATGACCTGTCCGCCGATGAGGCGCGGCGCACCGGCGAGTGGCGCGGCGGCGTCGGCCGTCTCGCGGCGCTATCCGACGCGAGCGCTGGGGTTCGCGCGCTGCTCGCGCCTTACCTCGATTGTCTGGGACCGTTCGATCCGGAGGGCAGGCCAGCGCTTTATCCGGGTTCGCCCGCGATCGCGCAAAAATTGATGCGTCCGCAGGACCGCGCGATTTTCTGCGAACTGCGGTCCGACGCTTTCGCCGCGCTGCGCCGCCGGTTCGCGCGCGATCCGCGCATCAGTTCGATCCATATCGACGGCTATACGGGGCTTGGCGCCTATGTGCCGCCCAAGGAGCGGCGCGGGCTGGTTCTGATCGATCCGCCTTTCGAGCGCGAAGATGAGTTCGACGTCGCCTTCGACGCCTTCACGAACGCCTATGCGAAATGGAATTCCGGCGTCTACGCTCTGTGGCATCCCGCAAAAAGCGACCATGAGGCGCGCAAATTCTATAATCGGCTGAGGGGCAGCGGCATCCGGCGTATCTTGCGGCTTTCCCTGAGCGTCGGCGGAAGCGACGAGGGTTTGCGAAGCTGCGGCATGGTCGTCGTCAATCCGCCCTTCGTCTTCGAAGACGAGGCGAAGACGATTCTCGGCTTTCTCGCGCAGCGGCTGGCGCAGGGAAAAAATTCAAGCTCTCACATTGAATGGATCGCCAATGAGTGACGCGATCGAACGCCTTCCTCGCGGCGTCGTTGTTGGTTGTCGAGGCGAATGGTAGGAACGGCGATGCTCATCCTCCGTTATTCTCCCGCCTCGCCCTACGCCCGCAAGATTCGAATCGCCGCCGACCTGCTCGGCCTGTCGGACAGGATCGACGTCGCGTCCGCCGATGCGGCTGACCCGGCTGACAGTTTGAGGCGTCAAAATCCTCTCGGCAAAATCCCGACATTGATTCTGGAAGACGGCTCCGCGCTCTACGACAGCCGGGTCATCGCCGAATATCTGGATCATCTTGCCGGCGGCGGGCGACTTACTCCCGCCGATCCGTCGGCCCGCTTCACGGCGTTGCGGCTGCAGGCGCTCGGCGACGGCGTCAACGACGCCGCTCTCTTAATTCGGTACGAAAACTTCAGCCGGCCCGAAGCCTTGCGCTCTGGCGAGGCGATCGCGCATCAGCAGGGAAAGATCGACCGCGCGCTCGACGCGCTCGAGGCTGCGCTTCCGACGGGCGCCGTCGACATCGGCCATATCGCCGTCGCCTGCGCGCTCGGCTATCTGGATTTGCGCTTCGCCGGCGAATGGCGGGCGCAACATCCGCGCCTCGTCGCCTGGCTTGAGAAATTTGCGCGCGCGGTCCCGGCCTTCGAAGCGACGAAGGCGTGAATTTCAGCCTGGCGCTATTCCGCTCGGCCTAAACCCGGGCTCGCGATAGGCGAAGCCGCCTAACTTTGCTTGCCGGCGATTTCGGCCGGAGGCTGCCATCCGCCGCTCGCCACCGGTCCGCTCGCGGGGTTGGGAATGCGCAGACGCTGGCCGGGTTGGATCTTGTCAGGATCGCTCAGCAGCGGCCGATTGGCCTCGAAAATCTCCATATATTTGGCGCCCTTGCCGGCGCCGTAATGCGCTTCGGCGATTTTCCAGAGCGTGTCGCCCTCTTTCACGACGTAGAAGGTCTCTGGCGCAGCCGGGCTGGCGGCCGCGGGCGTTTCTTCGGCCTTTGGACTTGCATCGGCCGATTTTTGAGGCGCGCCGGCCGCGGGCGCCTGTTTGCCCTTGCCGGTCAGAAAATCCAAAAGTCCCATACTGGAGTCTCCTTCGCAGGCGTCCGGCTCTCTGCGCCGGATGCGCCGGATTATTGTAGCGCTCTATTTCCCGCCAGGGAGTGCGGGAGGCGCCGAAATTCAGTCTTTTCAGCGCCGCGCGTCCCGGCGGCGTGTCGCCTTGCGCGCCGCCGCCTCGCGGAAGGCGGCGAAATCCCCTATACCGCTGCGATGACCGCCGCCTCTGCCACGACCGCGCGGACCGCGCTTTACGCCGGCACTTTCGACCCGCTGACCTTCGGCCATCTCGACGTGATGGCGCAGGGCGCGGCGCTTTTCGATCGGATCGTCGTTGCGATCGGCGTGCACCATGGCAAGGAGCCCTGGCTGTCCTTCGAGGAGCGCGTCGAGGTCATTCGCGACGCCTGCGCTGCGATCGGCGCGTCTTGCGCCTTCGAGGTCGCCGGATTTGAGGGTCTCGTCGTCGAGGCGGCGCGCGAACACGGCGCCTGCGCCATTTTGCGCGGTTTGCGCGACGGCGTCGATTTCGACTATGAAATGCAGATGGCGGGGATGAACGGGACGCTCGCGCCCGATATTCGCACGATTTTCCTGCCGGCTTCGCCAGGGCTACGCCACGTCAGCGGAACCTTTGTGCGCCAGATCGCGGCGCTGGGCGGCGACGTGTCGGCCTTCGCGCCGGCCGCCTCCGTCGCGGCGCTCGAACGCGCCGTCAACAGGCGCAAAAAAACATAGGGAGGCTTCATGAAACTCACCCGCCGTCTGCTTCTTGCCGCCGCGGCCGTCGCCGCGCTTTACGCCGCGCCCGCTGTGGCGGCCGACGATCACATTCTTTACCTCGACACCAAGGACGGTCGCGTCACCATCAAGCTGCGGCCTGATCTCGCGCCCAAACATGTCGAGCGGATCGAGAAGCTCGCCAAGGAGCATTTCTACGACGGCATCGTGTTCCATCGGGTCATCGACGGCTTCATGGCGCAGGCCGGCGATCCCACCGGCACTGGCATGCAGGGGTCGCGCTATACGGATCTGAAGGCGGAGTTCACCGATACGCCGTTCAAGCGCGGCACGGTCGGAATGGCGCGCGAGGGCGGCGACGTCAATTCCGGCAATTCGCAGTTCTTCATCTGCTACGCGGACGCGCCGCAGCTCAACGGCAAATATACGGTGTTCGGCGAAGTCGTGTCGGGCATGGATGTCGTCGACAAGATCAAGAAGGGCGAGAAGTCGAATAACGGCATGGTCGACGCTCCCGACAAGATCATCAAGATGCGCGTCGCCGGCGACGAGAGCTGAGAAGAAAGACCCGTCCGCCAAAATCAAAGGAATCGCTAATGACCGAAGCCGCCGACACCCTGACGCTTGAGACGACGAAAGGGCCGGTCGTCATCAAGTTTCGTCCCGACCTCGCGCCCAATCATGTCGCCCATATCAAGAAGCTCGTCTCGGAAGGCTTCTACGATGGAATCGTCTTTCACCGGGTGATCGACGGCTTCATGGCGCAGACCGGTTGTCCGCATGGCACCGGCTCCGGCGGCTCGAAATATCCGAACCTCAAGGCCGAGTTCAACAGCGCGCCGCATGTGCGCGGAACCTGCTCGATGGCCCGCGCGCAAAGCCCCGACAGCGCCAATTCGCAGTTCTTCATCTGCTTTACCGACGCGCGCTTTCTGGACAACAAATACACTGTCTGGGGCGAGGTGATTTCCGGCATGGAGAATGTCGACAAGATCAAGCGCGGCGAGCCGGTCAAAGATCCCGACAAGATCGTCAAGGCGACGCTGGGTTGATCGACTGACGCGACGGGTCGAGCCTTTGGTCACACATGCGCCCGGCCTTGGGCGCATGTGCGGTAGAACCTGAGTTGGACACGAGATTCGGAACTATCTCTCCAGACGCTGGTTGCAAGTTATCGCTCGCCGAGACGGGCGAGCGGAACAGTGGAGAGTGTCCGATGAAATCGCTCAAGTTGTTGATCGCCACGGTCGCGGCGATCGCGCTTTCCGCCAGCGTCGCAGCGAATGCGGGGCGCGATCGCACGGGCGCGAGCTCGAGCAAGAACCAAACTCAGTCTCGCGGCGGCAATCAGTGGCAGGAGAAACAAGGCCAATCGGCCAAGGACGCGGAGGATGCGACATCTCGCGGCGGCTGGCGGGAAATGGGCCGCGATCACGACGCCGCGCCGGCCTGGCGAGGCAGCGCGGCGCGGGAACGGATGCGCGATCAGGACAGTCAGCCGGGCATTGATCGGCGGACGACGAAAGGGCGTTCCGCAACCCAACTGCGCGAACTGGAGCAGCTCGGCTCCGCCCGCGTCATTTACTACAGGCTCGGCCCCACCGATATGCGCATGTCTCAGCTGATCGGCGGCGACGTGCGCAATCTTCAGAACGATGACGTCGGCGAGATCGAGGACGTGATCTTCGACAATAATAGGAATGTGCGCGCGGTCATCGTCAGCGTTGGCGGCTTCCTTGGCATCGGCGATCGCCATATTGCGATCGACCCGTCATCGATGGTCGTTTCTCGGAACGAAGATGGCGACGTCGAAGCGATCGTGAACACGACTCGCGACGATCTGCGCAACGCTCCGGAGTTCCGGTTCGACGAGCGCCGCCAGCGCGTCGGCTCGTACTAATAGCTCTCGCCGCGGCGCCGCTTGGCCGACAATCGGCGCCGCTGGCCCGTCGCATACTTGACCTGACGGAGCTTATGGTTTTTGCAAGCTCCGCATGCGCGTCGACCTTTTCGACTTCAACCTCCCGCAAGACAGAATCGCTCTTCGGCCCGCCGATCCCCGCGACAGCGCCCGCATGCTCGTCGTCCAGTCGGGCGGGCCTTTCGAGGACAGGATCGTTCGCGATCTGCCGGATTGCCTTCGTCGGGGAGACGCGCTCGTCGTCAATGATTCACGGGTCATTCACGCGCGCCTTTCCGGTCGTCGCCTGCGCGGCGACTTGAGCGCCAAGGTCGAAGCGACGCTGATCGAGCGGCTCGACGGATCGCGCTGGCGCGCGCTGATGCGTCCAGCGAAGAAGCTTGGCGTTGGCGATCGCCTTCGGTTCGTCGGCCATGATGGCGAACTCGACGCCTGCGTCGAAGCGAAGGGCGACGACGGCGAGATTGCGCTGGCTTTCGAACTTTGCGGACCCGCGCTCGACATCGCCATAGAGCAGGCGGGAGCCATGCCCCTGCCGCCCTATATCGCCGGCAAGCGCCCGGCGGACGATCGGGACGAGACAGACTATCAGACGATCTTCGCGCGGGAAGCGGGCGCCGTCGCCGCGCCCACGGCCGGCCTGCATTTCACGCCGCCGCTGCTGGCGGCGATCGAAGCGCGCGGCGTCAGCCTGCATCGCGTGACGCTGCATGTCGGCGCAGGCACGTTTCTCCCCGTCAAGGCGGAAGATACCGAGCTGCATAAGATGCATGAGGAATTCGCGCGGGTCGACGCGCAGACGGCCGAGGCGCTCAATGACGCGCTGGCGAAAGGCGGCCGCATCGTCGCCGTCGGCACGACGGCGCTGCGCGTTTTGGAAAGCGCCGCGGACGAGGCGGGACGGATAGCGCCTTACGCCCGCCGCACCGGCATTTTCATTACGCCCGGCTATCGTTTCCGCGCCGTCGACATGCTGCTCACCAATTTCCACCTTCCCCGCTCGACGCTGTTCATGCTGGTCGCCGCATTCGCCGGCCTTGAGCGCATGAAGGCGGCTTACGCGCATGCGATCTCAAGCGGCTATCGCTTCTATTCCTATGGCGACGCCTGTCTGCTCCAGCGTTGCGACACATGAGCGCCGCCCGAGACGTTCGAATTCTGGCGCTTTGGCGCGACGATCCAAGAGAGGCGCCGATGACGATCGACGCGCGGATCGAGGACATGCGCATCGTTTCGACATGGGACCTGTTCGGCGCCTTCGCCCTAGACGGCGATGGCGCGCGCCCCTTCGTCCTGCGCCGCGACGGGCGGATCGACTTCGGGCGCGGCGAGCACTGGCGAACCGACCTGCGCGACGCCACGATAAAGGTCGGGTTGGAATTCGCGGTATGGTTCAATGAGAGCGACAGCGGCCTCTACCGCATCGTGAAGATCGCCGCGCTCGGCGCAAAGGACGACAAGTGACGCAGGGTTTTTCGTTCTCCGTTCTCGCGACCGACGGATCGGCGCGCCAAGGCGAAATCCTGACGCCGCGCGGGACCATCCGCACGCCGGCGTTCATGCCGGTGGGCACGGCGGCGACGGTGAAGGCGATGTTCGCCGCGGATGTGCGCGCCGCCGGCGCCGACATTCTGCTCGGCAATGTCTATCACCTCATGCTGCGGCCCGGCGCGGAGCGGATCGCGCGGCTCGGCGGCCTGCATGAATTCATGCGCTGGCCCTATCCGATCCTCACCGATTCGGGCGGCTTTCAGGTGATGTCGCTGGCGAAACTGCGCAAGCTCGATGAAAGCGGCGTCACCTTCCAGTCGCATATCGACGGATCGCGCCATCATCTTTCGCCCGAGCGTTCCATGGAGATTCAGGATCTTCTGGGTTCGGACATTCAGATGCAGCTTGACGAATGCGTGCGCCTGCCATGTTCCGAGAGCGAGGCGGAGCGCGCCATGCGCCTCTCGCTGCGCTGGGCCGAGCGTTCGCGCAAGGCGTTTGGCGAGCGGCCGGGCAGGGCGGTTTTTGGAATCGTGCAGGGCGGCGAGTCGAAGCGGCTTCGCATTGAAAGCGCCAGGGCGCTCGCCGGCATGGATTTCCATGGACTCGCCGTCGGCGGTCTGGCCGTCGGCGAGCCTCAGCATGTGATGCTCGACATGCTCGAGACGACCGCCCCGCATTTGCCCGAATCGAAGCCTCGTTATCTTATGGGCGTCGGCGCGCCGGACGACATCGTCGAGGCCGTCGTGCGAGGAATCGACATGTTTGATTGTGTGATGCCGACTCGCGCCGGCAGACACGGCCTTGCCTATACAAGCCACGGAAGAGTGACGCTGCGCAACGCGCGCCATGCTGACGATCCGCGTCCGCTCGATGCGCAATCGTCCTGTTCCGCCGCCCGCGATTATTCGCGCGCCTATCTCCATCACCTCGTGAAAGCCGGGGAAATCCTCGGGATGATGCTGCTGACGCAGGCCAATGTCGCTTATTATCAGGAATTGATGGCGGGCCTGCGGGCGGCGATCGCCGCAGGGCGCCTTGCCGACTTCATCGCCGAGACCCGCGCCGGATGGACCGAGGGCGAGCGCGCGTGATCGTCCAGCCGATTTACGGGCCGGCTAATATGGTTTACGAAAACGATATTCGGCGGGGGCGGAGCATGGGCCGCTACCATGAAGAGCTCACCAGAAGGTTTTTGAGCGGCGTTCGCGGCGAAGCGCCCGCGACGGCGCGCCGTCCGGCGCGGGTGCGGCGCAACGGCGTTGGCGCGCGTCCACAAAGACCCAAACTGGCCTCGATGGAGAATGGAATGTCGCACCCCGGCGAAATTCTTGCTCGTCATTTGCAAGATCTCGGACTGACGGCGTCGGACCTGGCGCGCGATATCGACGTGCCGGTCAATCGGGTCACCGCCATCATCAACGGGCAGCGCGGAGTCACCGCCGACACGGCGTTGCGGCTCGGCCACTGGTTCGGGGTTGAACCCGAAGATTGGCTCGAGCTGCAGACTCAATATGAGCTTTCGCTGGCGCGCCGCGCGGCTGGAGCGCGGATCAAATCGCTGCCGAGTCTCGCCGATCGTCGGCGCGATTGAGGCATGAGCGCCGCCCTACAATTCGCCGATTCGGGATTTTTTCAGGAACTGCGGCGGTCGGATTTCGGCGCGCCGACCAGCGTCGTCATCGCCGAGGACGTTCCCTATTACGTCAACGCCTTCTGGACCGCCGGACAGAGGCGCGCGCATCCGCTGCATGAGATCAGCTACCGCGCCTGTTTCAAGCCGCAGCTGCCGGCGTTCTTCATCGATCGGCTGACGCAACCGGGCGACGTCGTCTGCGATCCCTTCATGGGCCGCGGAACCACGGTGCTACAAGCGGCGCTGATGGGACGAAGGCCGATCGGCTCCGACGCCAATCCGCTGTCGCTGATGTTGACGCGGCCGCGGCTGCGCCTGCCCGAGCTTGGCGAAATCGAGGCGCGGCTGGCGGCGGCGCCTTGGGGGCGCGGCGAGATCGAACGCGACGATCTTCTCGCCTTTTATCACTGTGAGACGCTGAGTCAGATTTGCGCGCTGCGCCATTATCTGCTCACGCGCGAGAATGACGGCGGCCTCGACGCGGTCGACGACTGGATTCGCATGGTGGCGCTCAATCGATTGACCGGCCACTCGCCCGGATTCTTTTCGGTCTATACAATGCCCCCGAACCAGGCCGTGTCGATCAAGGCGCAATTGAAGATCAATGCGCGCCGCGCGCAAACGCCGCCGCAGCGCGACATCGCCGCGCTGATCCACAAGAAGTCGCGCGCGCTGCTGGCAGAGGGCGCGCCGCTCGCAGGCGACGCCGAGCTCGCCGTGGCCGACGCGGCGCGCTTGACGCATATCGGTGACGCCACGGTCGATCTCGTCGTCACTTCGCCGCCCTTTCTCGACGTCGTCGACTATCGCGGCGACAATTGGCTGCGCAACTGGTTTGCGGGAATTGACGCCGAAGGCATCAGCTTCTCGCAGCTTCGCGCGCCAGAAGACTGGAGCGCGATGACGCGGGCGGTATTCGAGGAACTGGCCCGCGTGACGAAGCCCGGCGGACATGTCGCTTACGAGGTGGGCGAAGTGAGGGGCGGCGCGCTTCCTTTGGAGCAACTGGTCTGGCGCGCGCTCGACGAGCTTCCGTTCGAGCGGCTCGGCGTGCTGATCAATGCGCAAAGCTTCACGAAGACGAGCAATTGCTGGGGCGTCGTCAATAATGAAAAGGGCGTGAACAGCAATCGCGTGGTCGTCGCGCGTCGGTTGTGACGCTCGCGTCAGCCGGCGCGCAGCAGGCGGATGGCCTCGTCGCGTTCGAACAGATAGAGCAGGGCGCGCAGCGCCTGGCCTCTCTCGCTTGTCAGCTCGGGATCGCGGCGCAAAATCAATTCCGCGTCGTCGCGCGCGATGGCGAGGAGGCGCGCATGGGCGGCAAGATCGGCGAGGCGAAAGCTCGGCAAACCCGCCTGCCGCACGCCGAGAATTTCTCCCTCGCCGCGCAGCCGGAGATCTTCCTCGGCGATGCGGAATCCATCTTCCGTCTGCCGTATGATCATCAGCCGCGCCTTGGCGGCTTCGCTTAAGGGGCCTTTGTACAGCAGCAGGCAGGACGATTCCGCCGCGCCGCGCCCGACGCGCCCGCGCAGCTGGTGGAGCTGCGCAAGGCCGAAGCGCTCGGCGTGTTCGATGACCATGATGGTTGCTTCCGCTACGTCGACGCCGACTTCGATCACCGTGGTCGCCACCAGAATTTTGACGTCGCCGCGCTGGAAGCCTTCCATCACCGCGTCTTTTTCAGCGGATTTCATCCGGCCGTGAACGAGGCCCACCGCCGGTCCGAAAAGCTTGGCGAGATCGGCGTGGCGCTGCTCCGCCGCGGCGAGGTCGAGTTCTTCATTCTCTTCGACGAGCGGGCACACCCAATAGGCGCGCGCGCCCTGCGCCAAAGCGCGCCGCAGCCCCGCCACCACCTCGTCGAGTCTTTCGGCCGGCAGCGCGCGCGTCGAGATCGGCGTTCGGCCGGGCGGCTTTTCATCGAGCGCCGAGCAGTCCATGTCGCCGAATGCGGTCAGCGCCAGCGTGCGCGGAATCGGCGTCGCCGTCATCACCAGAACGTCGACGGCGTCGCCCTTGGCGCTGAGCGTCAGCCGCTGCTCGACGCCGAAGCGATGCTGCTCGTCGACGACGGCGAGGCCGAGGTCGCGAAAGGCGAGATCGGCTTGCACCAGCGCATGCGTGCCGATGACGATGTCGACCTCGCCGGCGCCTATCGCGGCGTGAAGCGCGGCTCGCTCGCTCGGCTTGGCCCGGCCGGTCAACAATGCAACGCGCAATCCCGCCGGCTCGAATATTGGCGCAAGCCGGTCGTAGTGCTGGCGCGCGAGGATTTCGGTCGGCGCCATCAGGGCGCATTGACGGCCGCTCTCGACCACGCTGGCCATGGCCAGCGCCGCGACGATCGTCTTGCCCGACCCGACGTCGCCCTGCACAAGCCGCAGCATGCGCTTGTCCGAGGCGAGGTCGGCGCGAATCTCGTCGAGCGTGCGTAGCTGCGCGCGCGTCAGCCGAAAGGGCAGGGCCGACTCGATCGCGCCGGCGAAGCGGCCGTCCCCCTTATGCGCGCGACCCGAGGGACGCCGCATCCTGGCGCGAACGAGGCGGAGCGCGAGTTGGCTCGCAAGCAGCTCGTCGAGCGCGAGACGCTGACGGGCCGGGTGCTGCGGCGAGAGCGCATCGGCGCCCGAGGGCCGGTGCGCCGCGCGCAGCGCCTCGGCAAATGCCGGAAGCTTGTTGGCGGAAAGAACGCTGGCGTCCTGCCATTCGGGAAGGCCCGGCAGGCGCGACAGCGCCTCGTCGCTCGCGCGCAGGACGTAGCGCGCCTGCAAGCCTTCGGTGAGTCCGTAGACGGGCTCGAACGCGGGGAGTTTGGCAAATCCCGCTTCGTCGAGAACCCGGTCGGGATGCACGATCTGGCGGCGGCCGTCGTAAAGCTCGATGCGTCCGGATATCCAGCGCGTCGCGCCGAGCGGCAGGCTGCGTTCGATCCAGTCGGGATTGGCGAGAAAGAAGACGAGTTCGACGTCGCCGGTGTCGTCCTCGACCAGCACGCGATAGGGCGATTTCGAATAGCGGCCTTGAGGCCGACGATGTTCGGTGACGCAGGCCTTCAACACGACCATCGTGTCGAGCGGCGCGGCGGCGATCGTCGGCCGCGCGCTCCGGTCGATGACGTTGGACGGAAGATGGAACAGCAGATCGACGAGGCGCGCTTCGGTTCCCGGCCTGGCGAGCAGCCGGTCGAACAGCTTGGCGGTTTTCGGTCCGACGCCGGGCAGCGCGGCGACGCGGCCGAAGAGCGGGTCGAGCAATGACGGACGCATGAGGCTTCAGTTCAATCGCGCGGCGCGGACCGACTCACTTGATCTCGGCATCATAGCTCGGCGCGCCGTCGGCGCCCTTGTAGGTGAAATGCCACCATTCGCGCGGATAATTTTCAAAGCCGTGGCGGCGCATCAGCGCGACAAGCGCGTCGCGATGTTCGCGCGCCGCCTTCGAGGTTGGGGCCTTCGTCCAGGAGCGGGGATCGAAAAAGTCGAAGGGCGTGCCGAAGTCCCAGCCCTTGACCCCGATATCGACGGCAAGTCCAGTCGAATGGGTGGAATGTTCGGCGATATAGCCTTCGGGAAACAGCGCGCTTTTGTCGAGACGCGGATAATGCTCGGGTTTTGTCCGCTGGTCCGGATTGCGCGACCAGTCGACGAAGGCCGAGACGGCGCGTTGCGGGCGATAGCAATCATAGACGACAAGGGAAAGGCCTTGCGCCCGCGCATCCTTCTGCGCCGCCGCCAGCGCCTTGGCGGCCTCGGCGCGCAGCCAGCATTGCGGGGCGTCATAGCCGGGCACGGGGGCGCCGGTGAAATTATTCGGGCCGGCGTAGCGCATGTCCTGAATGACGTCGGGCGCGACGTCGGCGAGGCGCGCGAAGCCCGGCGGCGGGTCGCCGGCGCGCGCGCTCGATGCGGCAAAGGCTGCAATCAGCAAAAACGTCATTCTGCGCATGCCGGCTCCATGTGCGTTGGCGCAATTCGTGGTCGCCTGGCCCCGACTATAGGTCTTTCGCACTCAATCGGGAGCCCTCGGATGCAAGAGAGAAACGCCCCTTTCGCCGGCCTGACCGTCGCCGCGCTCATCGCGGGGATTTCCTGGGGCGCGACGGCGCTGGCCGGCGACCGTTGCGTCGCAACGGACGTGCTTGGCGCGCCAATCGCGATCCGCGACCAGCATAAGACCGTCATCGGCGCGATCGAGGACGGCAAGGCGATCGTCGTGCAGCGCTACGGCGAGGACGATCACGGCAAGCCCTGGGCCTATGTGACGCGCCCCGGCGGCAGGCGGCTCGGCTGGGTTTATCGCGAATCCATCAGCTGCGGCTGAAGGCGGGGAGCAAATGTGGGTGTGCGCCGCGCCGCCATGCGCTAGCTCGCCTCGCCGGGCTCGGTCGTCTCGCCGAAGAGTATTTCGCGCTCCAGCGCCGTAAAATCGAGCCGCCTGCGCTCATAGGGCGCGCCCGCGGCATAGGCGCGGATCACCGCCGGCCGCGACCGAATCGACTCGAACCAGCGCTTGAGATGCGGGAAGTCGTCGAGATCCTGGCCCTGGTCTTCGTGCGGGACGATCCACGGATAGCAGGCGATGTCGGCGATCGAATATTCGCCAGCGAGGAAGGGCGTCTTGGCGAGCTGGCGGTCCATGACGCCATAGAGCCGCGCGGTCTCGTTGCGGTAGCGGTCGATCGCATAGGGAATTTTCGCCGGCGCATATTTGGCGAAATGGTGGTTCTGGCCGGCCATCGGGCCAAGCCCCCCGATCTGCCAGAACAGCCATTGCAGCGTTCGCGCGCGGCCATGAAGGTCGGCGGGAAGGAGCCGCCCGGTCTTCTCGGCGAAATAGACCAGGATCGCGCCCGATTCGAACAGCGCGACGGGCGCGCCGCCATCGGCCGGCGCGCGGTCGACGACCGCCGGCATGCGGTTATTGGGCGAAATCGCGAGAAACTCAGGTTTGAACTGATCCCCCTTGCCGATGTCGACCGGCTTGATCCGGTAAGCGAGCCCGGTTTCTTCGAGAAAAATCGTAATCTTGTGGCCGTTGGGCGTTGGCCAGTAATGAAGATCGATCATGGACCCGCGTCCGAAGGGAGACCAAACCGTGTTGTAAGCCGTCGCGCCCCAAGATCAATCGCCAGGGTCGCGCCAAGTCGTGTTAGGCTGGGCCGGGGAGCGGCGAGACATGTTGATCAGATTTTCGAAAATCCTGCTGACCGCGGCGCTCGGCGTCCTGATTCTGCTTGTCGCGATCAATAATGTGACCGATTACAACACCAATTATCAGCTCGTCAGCCATGTGATGTCGATGGACCAGGTGCCGGCGGGCAGCCCACTGGAGTGGCGCGCCGTCACGAGCGCAACGGCGCACCGATTGCTTTACGCCTTCATTATCGCGGTCGAGTTCGCCGCCGGCGCGCTGATCATCGCGGGCGTGTGGCGCCTCATGCTGATGCGCAAGGCCGAAGCGGCGCGCTTCAACGCCGCCAAAGGCGTCGCGATCGCCGGGCTGGCGCTCGCCGTCGGGCTTTATCTCTTCGGCTTCATGGCGGTGGGCGGGGAGTGGTTCCAGATGTGGCGCGTCGGAGCCGACCTGCAGCAGGCCGCGTTCCGCTTTATCGGCTGCGCGGCGCTGGTCATGCTCTTTCTCGGTCAGCCCGACGCCTGATGACTTACAGCCGTTTCAGCATGTTGTAGCCGAGGAGTCCGCCAAGTCCCGCGCCAACCACGGCGACGAGCGCGCCGCCGATCGCGACGCCCGTCAGGCCGCCCAGAACGGCGCCGACGCCGGCGAAGATATATTTGTTCTTTTGCACTGTGGGGTGTTCATCGTCAGCCATCGCAAAGTCCTCCTAAAAGCGGTTGCAAGGGCGAATTATGGAGAGCAGGCGCTGAAATCAAGGGCGGCGGCGCTCCGCGGCGAGGATAATGCAAGCGGGGTTCGCGGACCCCGCTCGCTTGCGCCCCTCGATATTGAACGCGTCATTTGGGGACTAGGAGCATGGGATGCGTTTCTGATCGAAGTCGACGGACGGCGGCCGCCGGATGGTGAAGATCGCCGCGCGCATGTCCGAAGGATTTGGGCCTTCTACGCCCGCTGCGTGGCGCGGGGGAAATATTGCTGGGATGAGGCCCGTTTCAATCGCCAATTTTATAATTCATAAAAAGCTTCACGATTTGAGAATTGAAACCATGTGAGCTTCCCGCCGCAGGCTGCCATCCAGCGGATGGGTCTTGAAATCCTTGCTGCGGAATATAGTAGGCGTAGCCGCTCGTGAACGGCTGGCTACCAAAGTTGTAAAACGTGTACTCCACCCCGGTCGATATGCGTTCGCTAATCTTGGCTTCCATGCCGCCGCCGATTGACGCTCCAGTCAGAATTTTGCTTCCGGACTGGATGTCGATTGCGACGCCAGACGGCAAGAAAACATTGAACGCATATGCGGTTGCTAGGCTGGTGAATGCGACGCCGCCTTTCAGATAAAGGAGCACAGTATCGTCAAATAAAAGTCGCCCGAAGCGCAAACTTGCCGTTGCCATCCAATTGTTTCGCGCCTCGCAGGCCAATTGCTTGGGAGCGCTGCCCGCCAAGGGCGTGTAGCTGCTTGCAGTTTGAGCGCAGCTTCCTGTCAAACCGGCATTTCCAACAACTGATTGAAAGCCTTTCGTGTCTAAGACCGCGCCTTCAATTTCAGAGCCGAAAAGCAGGCTCTGAAATCGAAGATTCATTCCTATTTTTGCTCCAAAATTGTTCCCATAGATGGGCTGATCGGTAGAGGTTTGTCCGGTAAGGGGGTAGCGGTTCAGTGCCATTTACATGTCCCCACTGGCGACCATAAAATGCGCCAACGTATAGACCTGTCCAACTTTCGGGCTGTGTCGCTCGACGGTTCGCAAAGATTTCCGTTGTCGATTTTACCGAAGCGTCATTGTTGGAGACGCTATGTGCGACGCGCTTCGTGATATGGGTCGAGCGGTTTGCCTCATACCTATCAAGTCTATGCCGAAGCGTACGGTTTTCATTTTCGAGTCGTTCGACACGTTTTAAAATCTCCTCCACACTTGCTGCGTTTACGCTCGCAGATGCGCCTATTAAACTCATCGCTATGAGCGTAACTGAAGCGCCTGTACGGAAGCGATTACGAATGCGATAGCCAATAAATGGCGGAGCACCCATAGCCTGTCTCCTTTGCGCATCGCCTCAAATGTGCGAAATCGCGCCAAATTTCTTATGTCGCACCTAAATTGAATCCAATAAGCGTTACCGCAGTCGATGGGGCGCACTTGGCGACGCTCCATCATGACTGTTTAATCGCCGCCTCGCAACTCTTAGTGAGCAATGCATTCGCACTGGGACGGCGCTCGGCGCGCCAAATTTTATCACTGATTTATGCCGGTGGAGCGCACGCTTCGCGCGGGAAGGCGCGACGACCCCGCCCGACCTCGCGCCTTGAGGAGCTTCAACAGCAGCTCCAGCCGCTTTTGGCGATAGAAGGCGCTTAAGCTGGAATCGGGAGGCGCAAACCCGGCGATCCATTCGGGCGTCTTTCCCTGATAGCCCAGCAGACGCGACGAGAGGCGCGTCGCGCCGGCAATGTCCGTCACGCCATATTTGCTGGCGTCCAGAAACAGACGCTGGACGTGTATGCCTTCCAAATTGGGACGATAACTGTCGCGGGGCGATGGCTGGGGCGTAAAATTCTCGATGCGCTTGTCAAACCACGACACGAGCGCAGGATCGTCGGAGAGGGATCGCCGCAATTCCCGTTCAATCCCCGGCCACTCGTCAATATCGTCGATCGGCGGGGACAGAAGAAACTTCTCGATCATCGCCTGCCGATCAAGGGTTACCGGGTCGTTGGGAAAAAGATCCGCCTTGGCGCGCAGAAAGGAATCCGCGACGCAAACGAATCCGGTAGGCAGATCGGGCACGCTTGGGTGCAGGCGCAGGCCGGCGGCGTCGTTATCGTCACGCAACGTTTGCGCGTTTTCATGCTTGCTGCGCAGGAAGCTGAACGCGATATGGTTGCTGGATGCGGAAAAGCCGCTGATCGACAGCGGCGCCGAAAGCGACAAATATTCTCCCGCCAGATAGGCGACGGCGAAGCTGGAATAAGTGTCGCAATAGAAGCTTCCAAATACGTGGCCCGCACGCGCGCGCGTCGTCTCCAGAACCTCTCGCGCAACGCATCCGTGATAGATGTTCGGTAGAATCGTCGCCGGAGCGCTACCCGCTATAACGTCCTTCAACGCCTTGCGTCCATCGATCCGCTCATTCGTGCGTGCGAGGGGCGCTTGAAGATGATCTGCTAGATCGGCGCGCGCGATATTCGGCCAGGAATAGATCGCGGCGTCCCAGCGGATCGCTTTGACGCTCTCGCGCGCGAACAGGCCCCGCAGCGTCGAAAAAGCGAAAGGCATGAGGGAATCGTCGTCGCCGATATAGGTGACGTATTTGCCGCGCGTCAGGCTGTAGGCAAGGTTCCAGTTGTCGCGCATGGAAAGCGCGACGGGGGAACGGTGGTAGACGATCTTCGGCGAGTCGATTGCCTCGACGACCTCGCGAGTTTGCGTCGAACTGCAGTTGTCGCAGACGACGATTTCGTAGTCGTCAAAATCCTGCGCAAGGCACGCGACAAGCGTCGAGCGCAATGTCGCCGCGCGCTCGCGCGTGGGAATTACGACGCTGAAATGCGGTTCGGTCATGCGCCTGTTGCTCCGCCCATCCGCCTGCCTTGGCTATGAAACGCGTTTCAACCAAGCGCTCGGCCAATGCGTGACATTGCCGTGCACCGTCGACTCGCTAAATTTCCAAGCCGGCTCCTCAATCACGAAATTGGAATTGCTGCGCGCGAAATCCTCCGCCGCGTTGGCTGGGTTGTCGGACGCCCAATGCGCGTGGCCGCGTGGCGTCTCCACCAGGTCGCGCATCACGCCATCGGTCGCGATGATATAAGACCCTGGAGTAACGAGCGGACTGTAAGCGGCAAGTTCCGCGGCGACATGCGCGTAGCTGTGATCGGAATCGAGCACCACCAGCACCTTGTCGCCCGGTCGAACCATATCCTTGACCTTGTCGACGATTTCCGGAGCTGTAGAGGAACCCTCCAGCAGCGTGATCATCCCGCTCAAGGGGTGCTGTTCGATGCGGGCGCGGTTCTTCGGCCGGATTTCGATATCGACGCCGATCACGCGGCCCCTGTCGATCAACTTGCACAGACTCGCGGAAAAAATCAGCGATCCGCCATGCGCTACTCCCGTCTCGATAATCACATCGGGCTTAAGATCGAACACCACTTCCTGAAAGCGGATCATGTCGTCGGGCAACTGGATGATCGGGGCGCCGAACCAGGTGAATGTATAGTTGTATTTCTGATTCCAACCGACCTTTACCCAAAGGTCGCGCGCGATCGCAAACCCTTCATCTGAATAAAGCGGAATCCTCCGCTCGTCGTCGACGATGATTTCCTGCTTGTTCGTGTCGATCTCTATCTTCATCGTCTGTTCCCGTCAGAATTCGCCGAGGCACAAAATTTCGGCGCGCTTGCCCATGCGTTCGATGTCCCGCGCGATCTCGGCTTTGTAATTCGGATTCATTACGATCACCACATCGCCGCCGCGCAGCGCCTCCGGCGCCGCGATCGGCAGGCCGGTCACGGGCATGAACCGGCCGGCCTTATTCGGATTGATGTCGATCGCGCCCTTCAGCCATTTGGCGTCCGGGTCGACGAGCGCTGCAAAGGTCACGCCTTTAGATGACGCGCCCCACAACCACACATCTGATGCGCCCGCGCGCGCCTCGACCAGCGAACGCCAGGCGTCAATGATTTCCTTGCGGCGCTCGGCGAACCGTGCGGCCTCGGCGCAGAGTGCGCCAGGCGCCTCCCGCGAGCCTTGTCCTGCGGCTATCCGCGCGCCCGGCCGCGCCTCGGCCCAAAGATACTGTTCGCCGAATACTTTCGAGATGCGGATGGGTTCGAAGCCGGCCGCTTCCAGAGCCGTCGCGATCGAATCCGGCGAAAACAGAGAACAATGTTCGTAAAACAGATCCTGCAACTGGAAATTCCGGAGGATCCATTCAACGTCGGGGGTTTCGAGAAAGAGCCGCGCCTCCCGATCTTCGCTCATCGACGCGCGCATTGTCTCCAGGAACGCCAGCGGATCGGGCACATGTTCGATCGTATGGCGAGAGACGACCGCTTCGGCTGGCGCGCCGATGAGAGGCAGCGCTTGCGGACCGAAATAGCAATTGTGCAGTCGCGCGCTGCAGATGGCGCGCTCGCCCCGCCAGGCGGGGTCAAACCCCGTCAGAGACGCGAAACGCGGCCGCGCTTCGCGCGTCAACCGCGCGATAAAGGCGCCTTGTCCGCATCCAACCTCGACAAGATGCACAGGGCGTTGCGGCAAGCCCTCGAGGATCGCGCGCAGCATCGCGTCTGTATGTTCTCGAAAATGCGGCGATTGCATTTGGTCGTTGTCATAGGCTTCGTCGTAAATATTTCGCGTGCCGTCGAACGCGTCGTTCCACACGAAGCCACAAGTCTCGCACGCGCGCATGTCGAGCGCGCCTTCGGGCGCCGCGCGTGCGCTCGTCGCGTCTGGCCATACGCGGTTCTGCAGGAGCGGCACGCGTGGGCGATGCTCGAAGCCAAGCGATTTCGTTCCGCGACAGACGGGACACTTCGTCATGGCCGCTCCGCCAGTCGCGCGCGCCACCAAGCGTAGGTTTCGGCGAGACCCTCGTCGAGCGTTCGCGACGGACGAAACCCCACTTCGTCGCGCAATCGGCGCACATCCGCGACAATGCGCGGCGGTTCATCGGCGCGGTCGGGGAGCGCGCCGACGCGAATAAGATCCGGCCGGCCCGCGATCACGCCAAGACGCTCGGCGACGGAGGCGACGCTCGCTCCCTCGCCGCTTGCAATGTTGACGGCGCCCGTAGTCTCGCTCAGAGCGAGCGCTGCGAGCGCGGCGCCGGCGTCGCGGGTATCGAGAAAATCGCGCACCGCAAGCCCTCGCGAGAGCGGCGCGGGTTCGCCGCGGGCAAGTTTCGCCGCGAGCGAAGAAACAAGCCGCGCCTCATGCTCGAAAGGCCCATAAAGATAGAACAGGCGCGCCCACGCGAACGAAATATCGCTGAGCTCCTGCAGCACCCGCCGCGCTGCGTCCTTTGCGACGGCGTAAAGGGTCGCTGGCGCGATTTCGGTGCTTCCTTCGTCGCACCTTCCGTCGTTCGGCCAGCGATATTCGAAACATGTCCCGACGCCGACGAAGCGCTGAACGCCGGCGTCAAGCGCGGCGCGAGCAAGAAGAAGCGTCGCGGCGGTCCAGTCGAGATTGTCTCGGCTGCTCCAAAATGCGCCGTGCTCGACGTTCCACGCCAGATGGAGCACGGTATTTGGTCGCACTTGATCGATCAGCGCGCCAGCCGCGCCAGGCGCACGCAAATCTCCCCCATGGGCGACAACGGCGCCGTCGATTTTCTCGGCGCGCCGGGCGTGTGCGTGAACCTCGACGCCCGCGCGCGCCAGCGCGCCGATCGTCTGCCTACCGACAAATCCCGAAGCGCCCGTCACCAGAACCCGCAACGCGAACCCCTCTCCCCAGACGTGCGACGAACGCATACAGAATAGGGACGCCGGCGGCAAATCCCCGTCGTTTCAGCCGACCCAGGGACTTGGCCAGGCGAGATCCGCCTCGCCGATCACGGCGGGGACGGCCGGCCATTCGACCGCAAATCCCGGATCGTCATAGCGCAGCCCGCGCGCCTGACCGCCCACGAACGGCCGGCTCATCTGATAGAGCACATCGGTGTCGGGTTCGAGGGTGAGAAAGCCATGGGCGCAGCCTTCGGGAATGAACAACGCATCGGCGCGGTTCGCGTCGAGGCGCCGGGCGATCCAGCGCCGGAAGGTCGGGCTCTCGCGGCGCAGGTCGATCACGACGTCATGGATCGCGCCGCGCGTCACGCGCACCAGCTTCGCCTCGGCGTAAGGCGGGTCCTGCCAGTGCATGCCGCGCAGCGTATGCATTCGATCATTGCGCGACAGATTGATCTGCGTCGATGTGAAGGAAATGCCGGCGGCGGCAAATTCTTGCGGACAATAGACGCGCGCGAAAAATCCCCGCGGGTCGGCGCGCGGCTCGGTCGCGATCTCGACGACTCCCGCTATTTCGGTCGGCGTGAATCTCAAGCGTCGAACACTCGGGTTTCCGGGACGGCGGTGACGAACTTGCCGCCCCATTCACGGATTTCCGCCATCTGCGCCACGATCTCCTCGCGAAGGTTCCAGGGAAGAATCACCAGATAATCGGGACGCATTTCGCCGATCGCCTCGGGCGCGCGGATGGGAATATGACTGCCCGGCAGGAATTTTCCCTGCTTGGCGGCGCTGCGGTCATAGACGCAGACGATGTCATCCGCGTTCACCCCGCAGACATTGAGGAAAGTATTGCCCTTCGCGGCCGCGCCATAGGCCGCGACCGTCTTGCCCTCCGCCTTGGCGCGCGCGAGGAAATTGAGGAACGACGCTTTCACCGCTTCGACCTTTTCGGCGAAGCCCGCATAGCCTTCGATCGCGTCGAGACGGGCGGCGCGTTCGGCGCTTCGCGCCGCCTCCAGGCGCGGCGTCGGCGCGCGATCCGCGCCTTTGCGGCAGACGTATAGGCGCAGGGAGCCGCCATGCGTCGGCAGTTCCTCGACGTCGAAAGCGACTAGGCCGCTCGCGGCCAGAACGCGCTCCACCGCCACGAGCGAGAGATAGGAGAAGTGCTCGTGATAGATCGTGTCGAATTGCAGTTCGCGGATGAGATTCAGGACATGCGGAAATTCGAATGTCGCGACGCCGTCCGGCTTGAGAATTTCCGCAAATCCGGCGACGAAATCGCCGATGTCGGGAACATGCGCCAAAACATTGTTGGCCGCCGTGAGATCGGCGGCGACGCCGCGCGCCGCCAGCTTGCGGGCGGTCTCTTTGCCGAAGAAGGCGACTTCCGTCGGCACGCCTCTGGCGCGCGCCGCCTCGGCGACATTGGCCGCCGGCTCGACGCCCAGCACCGGCACGCCGCGTGCGATGAAATGCTGCAGCAGATAGCCGTCGTTTGACGCGATTTCGATCACGAGCGACTGCGCGCCAAGCCCGAACCGCTCGATCATCGCGTCGGCGTAGCGCCGGGCATGCGCCACCCAGCTGTCGGAATAGGAGGAAAAATAAGCGTAGTCGGAGAAGATCGCCTCGGACGATACCGGCGCGTCCACCTGCACCAAAAAGCAGGCGTCGCAAACCCGAGCATGGAGCGGAAAGCTCCTGTCGAGACCCTGCGCGATCTCGTCCGCCCTGACATAGGAGTTGGCGAGCGGCGTCGAGCCGAGATCGACGAAATCATGTTTCAGCGGTGCGCCGCAAAAGCGGCAGGCTGGCGTGTGCATTGTCTTATCCAGGAAGTTTCTCGAACGCGTCGATCTGCGCGAGCGTCGTCGCCAGAGGGCCGCTTTCCGCGAAGGCGTCGCGGTACCAGTCGGCGGTCCAATTGATCGCCAGCCGTCCGGGCAGGCGGTCCCGCCATTTGAGAAGCGCGCGGGCGCGCGAGGAATCTACGGCGAGAACGTTCATTTCGCGCGAATCCAGCGGCTGATGTTCGTAGCGCGCGTCGCGGCCAAGGGCTTTGAGCATTTCCTCGGTGAGTTCGCCGACCGTGATCGGCGCGCTCGGGTCCGGCCCGAAATTCAGCGTTTCGGGAAGGCGCTCGCCGCGTTCGAGCGCATCGACATAGGTCAGATAGCCATGCAGGCAATCGAGCACATGCTGCCAGGGGCGCGTCGCATGCGGCATGCGCAGCACTGGCCTCTCGTTCTTTGCCGCTGCGCGCACGATGTCGGGAACGATGCGGTCGGCCGCATAGTCGCCGCCGCCAATGACATTGCCGCCCCGCGCGGTGACGATTTTGACGCTCGTATCCTTGAAAAAGGACTGCGCATACGCGCGGGTGACGAGTTCGGCCGCCGCCTTCGAGGCGGAGTAGGGATCCTTGCCGCCGAGACGCGCGTCTTCCGCGAAGGCGGCGCCCTGCTCGTCATTCGCATAGACCTTGTCGGAGGTGACGACCAGAATCGTGGAAACGTCGGGCGCGCCGCGCAGCGCCTGCAGCAGATGCGCGGCGCCCATGACATTGGTCGCGAGCGTGCCGAGGGGATCGACATGCGATCGCCGCACGATCGCCTGCGCGGCAAGATGAAACACGATCTGCGGGCGGGCTTTTGCAACGGCGGCCTCGACGGAGTCGAGATCGTTCAGGTCGCCGAACGTCGAATTCAGACGCTCGCCAACGCGCGCCATTTCGTAAAGGCTCGCATCGCCTTCAGGCGGCAGCGCGAAACCGTAAACCTCGGCGCCGAGTCGATCGAGCCAGAGCGCAAGCCAAGCGCCTTTGAAGCCGGTATGGCCGGTCAAGAGAACGCGCCGGCCGGCCAGGGTCTTCCATTTGTCCACGCTTTATTTCCGCCAGTCCTGCTTCATGTTCCCGCAATTTCGCGCGCGCCGGTCAAATCCGGCGCCTCAACTCCATACCTTCCATGGCGCGCGACCGCTATCCCACAAAGCTTCGAGCCGATTCTTGTCGCGCAGCGTATCCATCGGCTGCCAAAATCCCTCATGCTTAAATGCGCGTAGTTCTCCTTCCGCCGCCAAGCGCTCGAGCGGCTTTTCTTCCCAAGGCGTCGCGTCGCCGTCGATATAGTCGATGACGGACGGATCCAGAACGAAAAATCCGCCATTGATGTAGCTCTGGTCGCCGGGCGGCTTTTCGATAAATTTGGTGACGGCGTCGCCTTCGAGAGACAAAGCGCCATAACGGCCGGGCGGCGCCACGGCGGTGAGGGTGGCTTTGCGCCCATGCGCGCGATGAAACTCGATCAGCGCGCCGATATCGACGTCGGCCACGCCGTCGCCGTATGTGAAGCAGAAGGGCTGTCCCTCCTTGAGGTAGCCGCGGACTTTTTTGAGCCGTCCGCCAGTCATCGACGATTCGCCGGTGTCGACCAGCGTGATCTTCCAGGATTCGCTTTTGCGACTATGAAATTCCACCTGTCCGGTTTCGCCGTCGACGGTTATGTCGGCGTTATGCATGAAGTAATTACTGAAATACTCCTTGATCATATAGCCCTTATAGCCCAGGCAGACGACGAAGTCGTTCACGCCGTGGGCGTGATAGATTTTCATGATGTGCCATAATATAGGTCGGCCGCCGATCTCGATCATCGGCTTCGGTCGGAGATAAGATTCCTCCGAAATCCGCGTTCCCATGCCGCCCGCAAGTATGACGACCTGCATTTCATCTCCTCCGTCGCCAACCGCGCGCATTGATGGTCAAATCACAATATAGTTGCGGGGGCGCATTCCTAAATGTGGATGCCAAAACGTTCGTTGGACTGGCGCTTGGAAAGCGATCCATTTTCGGTCGGCAAACTCGGTTCAATTCGCATGATCGGCTTCCCGAGACAAGTCCGGCTTCAATGCTATGCCAAAGCCTATGAGCACTACCGACATGCGCCACATCGCGCGTGCCGTTTGAGGGGATTTCGAGATGCGACTGAAGAGCTGGTTCTGTCGCAAACGCCACCAAACATTTTCGCGGGGAGGCGCCTCGAGAAATTTCCGGCAGAGCATGGTAGCGTCGTGAATCACGCCGTCGCAAACTCGAGTTGCGTCTACGCAAGGGCCGCGAAACTACCTCTCAGCGCTCAGGGACTTCGGTAAATGAATAAGGATGATGCGAGTAAGAAGAAAGCGAGCGTCGGCGTCGTGCTTGCCTTCTATGCCATAATGGCGCTTGTCGGCATTGCCGGCATAGAAATCATACTTAGGTTGCAGCAAATATTCGGGCCGGTTTATGAATTGGAATTCACCAGTTTGATCAATCAGACGCCGTCGGACGTCGTCAATCATGCGCCCAATACGAGCGTCGCGATCGACGGGCGAAAATTCGACAATTTAGGCATCCGGCAGTATTCATCTCTCGAACGCCCCGAAAATTGTACGCAACTCAAGAAGGTGCTCTTTCTCGGGGATTCGTTCATGGAGGGCTACGACGAGGCGCATACGATCCCTTATCTCATCGCGAAATCGCTCGCGAAGGAAAGTATTTGCGTCGAGCCGTTTAATGCGGGATTGTCGTCCTATTCTCCGGCGATATTTGTGCCGCAGATCAGGATGCTCTATCCGATCATCAAGCCTGACTACATTATCATCGATATTGATGAGACGGATTTCTACGACGATAATTTTCGCTATAAGCAGTTTATCGCCAGAGACGCGCTTGGCAGAAACATTGCCGTGAAATCCGGAAGCGGCTATCGCGAGGTCATGGCCGAAGTCGACGGCGTCAGAGCGCAAAACCTTTATATTATGAGACTGATCAAAATTCAGTTCTCAAAATATTTGAAGCTGATCAGTTCTGCTTCTGGGCAACGGGCGCGGGAAAATGCCGCCATTTTTGAATTATCCATGATGGGCGCCGATTCGGCGCGCGCCAAGTTCAAAGACGAATTGGCTTTTTTTAAAGGCAATGTCGAAGAAATCATCAGCGCGCTGAAGGAATATAACTTCGACCTGGATCATCTTATGTTTATAAGGCACCCGCATCTCGAACATCTGAGCGGCGCCGCCGGCGGACCCGCGTTTAACAACGTGATTTTCGAGGCGGTTAAAGAGGTGGCCGAAGCCAATAACGTCAAAATCTACGACTCTCTGCCCGATCTTCAGGCCGCGTTCAACGGCCGACCGGAAGCATATTACTTCAAGAATGATATGCACTTTAACTTCAAGGGCATGGACGCCTACAGCGCGGCGGCGAGCGCGCAGCTGGCGCCGATGCTCGCGAAATGAATGGCGCCGCTCTCCAAATAAATTCCATACGCCGCGGCCGAGGAATACGGACGTTGGATCAGAAGGGATGATACTGATAGAGCCAGTTCTCCGAAAGCGTTTCGTCGCCGTTCTTGAGGAACAGACGCATTTCGACGGGCTCGGGGCCTTGCACCGTCAGGTCGAATTGCGCCCGCCAATGGCCCGGCACATTGTCGAACACCGCTTCGGTGAAGACGTAGGAGAAGGTTCCGCGCGAGGCCCATAACACGGGTTCGGGCTTGACGCCGAAGGGGAGCTTCGCCAGCGGCTCGCCGAGAAACTCGACCATGAATTTGCGCACGCCCTTGGGCCGCGGCTTGCCGGGCTGGCCGCCATTGCCGAGCCTGGTCGCGACGCAGCGCGCGAGCTTGGTCGGGAAGGGCTCGTCGGCGAGCCAGTGCAGCCGATAGGAATATTCGAACGAGGCGCCGGGGACGGCGGGCTTCTCGGGCACCCAGACGACGACGACATTGTCGTGGATTTCGTCGTCGGTCGGGATTTCGATGAGTTGGATCGCGCCCTTGCCCCATTCGCCCTTTGGTTCGATCCAGACGCTCGGCCGGCGATCGTAAAAGACATTGTCGAGATAGTGGTCGTAATTGCGGTCGCGCTGCATCAGGCCGAAGCCCTTGGGATTCACGTCGCCGAACGCCGACGCCATGACCCGGTTCGGATTGTTCAACGGCCGCCACAGGCGCTCGCCGGCGCCGGTCCACATGCTCAGCCCGTCGGAATCATGCACCTCGGGCCGCCAGTCGATCGCCGTCGGCTTCGCGGTCTCGGAGAACCAGAACATCGAGGTCAGCGGGGCGACGCCGAAGCGGGTGAAGGCGCCGCGCAAATAAAGCGAGCAGTCGATGTCCATGACGACGCCCTTGCCGCGCGTCATCAGGAAGCGATAGGCGCCGACGATCGACGGCCCTTCCAGCAGCGCATGCAGCACGACGCCGTCGGCCGTCTCGGGTCCGATGTAGATCTCGGTGAAATCGGGGAACTCCTCATTCGTTCCGCTCTGCCATGTATCCAGCGCGACGCCCCGCGCCGACATGCCGTATTGGCGCAATTCTCCGATCGCCCGGAAATAGGAGGCGCCGAGGAAGGCGACCCAGTCGTTTCGCTTCCAGTCGAGCGCGCCGTCCTTCGCCTCCTGAATGCGAAATCCCGCGAAGCCTGCTCCTGGCGGCAGTTTCCGCGCGATCGAATCTTCGGGCATGTTGAAATAGCTGGTGTCGTACAGGACCTCTCGCGCCTCGCCGTTTTCGACGACGCTCATGCGCACGGCCTTTTTGAAAAACATGCCGAGATGAAAGAACTCGACCGGGAATCGCTCGTTACTGTTGGCGAAGAGCGCGTGGTCGGTATTGTAGGTGATCTGTCCCCATTTCTCATAGTCGATCTGCGAGGTGATTTCCGGGGAAGGGATGTTCGGCTTGCGATAAGGCTCCTTGATCAGCCGTTGCGCGGTTTGCTTGAGCGTCTCGAAGGAGAAAGCTTGCGGCGCGCCGAGCCGCAGATTGGAGACGTTGGTCGCCGCCTCGCTGCGGGACGGTCTGACGGCGCCCAGAGCGCTCGTCGCCGCCGCCGCCTTCAGAAACGAGCGACGATCCTGCTTTTCGACCATCTCGGCGTCCTTGTTGCGAAGTTTGGGAGATGCGCGCTTGGCGCCGCGCCCGCCGCGAGTGTTTCGTGGGGCGCGAGACATGGGGGCGCGAGACCCTTAATTCAGCCGCGGATCGGCTCATTGCGGATGGCGGTCCGCATGAAGAAATAAAGTCCGATCAGGCCGGCGAGCGAAAAGATGATTTCGAGCGCCCGGCTGACCAGGGGATCGAGCTGGAAGAGGCCGCCGAGCGCCCAGCCTGCCGCCCAGGAGGCGCCGACAAGCTCGGTGCCGACGAGGATCGCCACGGCGACGAGCGTCGACAGATGTAGATAGTTGATCGGCTTCTGGCTCATGACGCCATTCTCGAGCTGGCCTCTTCAACAGCGGCCGCGCCGCGCTTCAGCCGTGCTATCGCAAAGACCGCCGCAAGGCAAGCCGCGACCGGCTTGGGGCGAGCGCGATCGGAGCGGTACGATACTGATTTGGAATGTGAATCCGGCGCTGCGCCGCCGCCGAGTCTAGGCGGCGAACCTTTCCGCTTGTATGTTTTGGCGCCGCAATGATAATCGGCGCCTCCTGATGCGCGGCGCATTTGCGGCGCGCGGCGCGAAAGGGCGAAGCTTGTCGCAACCCGCCAGCAAGATCTACCTCACCCGCAAATCCATCCACCTGATCATCGCCGAACACAACGCCGCCGAGGGCGACGGGCTCAAGCGCGCGCTCGGCTGGGCGTCGCTGATGTCGCTTGGCGTCGGCGGAATCATCGGCGCCGGCATTTTCGTTCTGACCGGCACGGCGGCGGCGAATTACGCCGGTCCCGGCGTGATGATCTCGTTCCTTCTGTCGGGGCTCGCCTGCGCCTTCGTCGCCCTCTGTTACGCGGAGCTTGCGGCGCTCCTCCCCGTCGCCGGGAGCACCTACACCTATACTTATGTGACGCTCGGCGAGGTATTCGCCTGGATCATCGGCTGGAACCTCATACTCGAATACGCGGCCGGCGCCGCGACGGTCGCCGTCGGCTGGGCGGGCTATTTCAACCGCGTCATGCAAGGGATCGGCATACATGTCCCGCCCGAACTGACCACCGCCTTTTTCGCCGATCCGACCGCGCATGGAGCCCCTCCCGGCGCCGTCCACGGGATATTCAACGTTCCGGCCGCGGCGATCATTCTATTGCTCACTGCGCTGCTCGTACGCGGCACGACCGAGTCGACGCTGTTCAACAACATCATCGTCGCGATCAAGGTCACCGTCGTGCTGATGGTGATCGTGTTCGGCGCCGCGCATATCGACCAAGCCAATTGGACGCCGCTCGTTCCCGAAAATGCCGGCGAGTTCGGCGTCTTCGGCTGGAGCGGGGTGGTGCGCGGCGCGTCGGTGGTCTTCTTCGCCTATATCGGCTTCGACTCGGTCTCGACCGCGGCGCAGGAGGCGCATAACCCGCAGCGGGACGTGCCGATCGGCATTATCGGCTCGCTCATCGTCTGCACGATTCTCTACATCGCCGTCGCGGCGGTCGCGACCGGCGTCGTCAACTACAGGGAACTCGGCGTTCCCGATCCGATGGCGCTAGTGATGGACCGCACCGGCGTATCCTGGCTCGCCTGGGCGGTGAAACTCGGCGCGCTTGCCGGGCTGACGACGGCGATTCTGGTGCTGCTCTACGGTCAGACCCGCATCTTCTTCTCGATGGCGCACGACGGCCTGTTGCCGCCGATCTTCGCCCGGCTTCACGCGGAATGGCGCACCCCTGCCGTAAGTCAGATTCTCGTCGGCGTCGTCGTCGCGCTCGCGGCGGGCCTGCTGCCGCTCGATATTCTCGGCGAGATGGTGAGCATCGGCACGCTGGCCGCCTTTGCGCTCGTCTGCCTGGCGGTGCTTTACTTGCGCCGGATGCATCCCGAGATCAGTCGGCCGTTCCGCGCGCCCGGCATTCCCTGGCTGCCGATCGCCGGCATCCTGTCCTGTTTCGCGTTGATGGCCGCGCTTCCGCTCGACACATGGCTGCGACTATTGATCTGGACCGCGATCGGGATCGGAATCTATTTCCTCTATGGGATCAAGCACGCCAAACGGCTCAGCTGACCGCTCGGCGCGCCTCGAGCGAGATCGAAAGCCGCGGATAATGGAACCCTTGGCTCCCCGAACGGTTACGACTTAAGTCAAGCGATCGTTCGTCGGGGCGGAGCGGCGGCGTAGCCTTTCACAACAGTCGAACAGGGTTCGTTCAAGATGGATGCGCCGGCGATTGTCTGGTTTCGCAATGACTTGCGCATCGCGGACAATCCGGCCCTCACCGCGGCGGCGCGCAGCGGCGCCCCGCTGGTCGCGCTTTATATTCTGGACGACGTGAGCCCGGGCCAGTGGGCGCCGGGCGCGGCGGCGCATTGGTGGCTGCATCACTCTCTCGCGGCGCTGTCTCAGACGCTCGCCGCACGGGGCGTGCAGCTGACGCTGCGCCGCGGGCGCGCCCAATATGTGTTTGAACAGATCGTCGCCGAGACCGGCGCCGGCGCGGTCTTCTGGAACAGGCTCTATGAACCCTGGGCGATCAGGCGGGACGAGGAGATCATTGCGCAGCTGCGCGATGACGGCGTCGAAAGCCATTGTTTTCATGAGTCCTTGCTGTTCGAGCCGGAGACGCTTCGCACCAGAGCGGGCGAGGCCTTCCGGGCCTTCACGCCCTTCTGGCGGGCATGTCTCGGCGCGCCGCCGCCCGCCGCCCCTCTGCCGGCCCCGAATAGTCTGCACGCCGCGCCGCTCCCGCCCGACAGCGAGGACCTCGACGCCTGGCGGCTGTTGCCGCAGAACCCCGACTGGGCGGGCGGCATGCGGCAGGCCTGGCTCGTCGGCGAAACGGCGGCCCGCGCCGAATTGGCGGATTTCGCGCGCCACCATGTCGCCGACTACAAGGCTGAACGCGACTTCATGGGCCGAGTCGGCGTCTCACGGCTCTCTCCGCATTTGCACTTCGGCGAATTGTCGCCGCGCGACGTCTGGCATGCGATCAGCGAGCCGGCCAGCATCGGCGGCGAAGCCTATTTGCGCGAACTCGGCTGGCGCGAATTCTGCCATCACCTGCTGATCGCTCATTGGGACTTGCCCGACTGTCCGCTCGACAGGAATTTCGAGCGCTTTCCCTATCGCGACGACGAGACGGCGCTGAACGCCTGGCGAAACGGCCAGACCGGCTATCCGCTCGTCGACGCGGCCATGCGCGAATTATGGATCACGGGATGGATGCACAATCGCGCGCGGATGGTTTCGGCGAGCTTTCTGATCAAACAATTGCTGATCGACTGGCGGAAGGGCGAGCGCTGGTTTTGGGACACGCTGGTCGACGCCGATCTCGCCAACAACAGCGCCAACTGGCAATGGGTGGCGGGCTGCGGCGCCGACGCCGCGCCCTATTTCCGGATTTTCAATCCAGCGCTGCAGGGCGAGAAATTCGATCCGGACGGCGCCTATGTGCGCCGCTACGTGCCGGAGCTGTCACGGCTCGACGCGCGCTATATCCATCGCCCCTGGGCGGCGCCCGAGGACATGCTGCGCGCGGCCGGCGTGCGGCTCGGCCACACCTATCCCCATCCGATCGTCGATCATGCGCAGGCGCGCGAACGCGCCCTCGCGGCGTTCGAACAGATGCGGAGCCAGGCGGCGCTGCGGGAAGCGTAAGCGCTCGCCAATCGCGCCCTGACCCGGTAAAGCCGGGTCATGGTCGAGCGCGTCCGTCCTTTCGAAGAAATCCGCATCTTGCTGGCGGCGCTGCCTGGCCCCGATCTGGAGGCAAAGTCGGCGGCGCGGGCGCGCGACCGCCTGCTGACAAAACCGCCGGGCGCGCTTGGCCGGCTCGAGGAGATCGTCGAATGGCTGGCCGCCTGGCAGGGCAGGGCGGCGCCGTCGATCGAGCGCCCGCTGGTCGCGGTTTTCGCCGCCAATCATGGCGTCGTGGCGCAGGGCGTTTCAGCTTTCCCCGCGAGCGTCACGCAGCAGATGGTGGCGAATTTTCTCTCTGGCGGCGCAGCGATCAATCAAATCTGCGAGGCCCATGGCGTCGGCCTGAAAGTCTATGAACTCGCGCTTGAGCGGCCGACGGCGGATTTTACGCAAGCGCCGGCCATGGACGAGCGCGAGGCGGCGGCGACCTTCGCCTATGGCATGGAGGCGGTTGACGGCGGCGTCGACCTGCTGGCGCCGGGCGAGATGGGCATCGGCAATACGACGAGCGCGGCGGCGATCTATGCCGCGCTCTATGGCGGGCCGGCGTCGCGGTGGACGGGACGCGGCACGGGCCTCGACGACGACGGCCTGGCGCGCAAGAATGCCGCGATCGGCGCCGCGCTGGCGCTGCACGGACCGCATCTGACTGATCCTTTGGAGATATTGCGCCGGCTCGGCGGGCGAGAAATCGCGGCGATGATGGGCGCCATCGCCGCGGCGCGGCTTAACCGCATCCCCGTCGTGCTCGACGGCTATGTCGCCTGCGCCGCAGCTGCGTTGCTCCATGCGATCGCGCCCGACACGATCGCCCATTGCATAGCCGGCCATGTCTCGGCGGAAGGCGCCCATCGCGAGGTCTTGGCGCGGCTCGGCAAGCGTCCGCTGCTTGATCTCGACATGAGGCTTGGCGAAGGCTCCGGCGCCGCGCTCGCCATCGGTCTCGTCAAAGCGGCGCTGGCGTGCCACCGCGACATGGCGACTTTCGAAAGCGCCGGCGTTTCGGAGAAATCGAAATAATCGGCAATAGTACGGCTCCGCATGCAAGAAACTGTCACATCCGCATGCGCATTGAAGTCAAAAGCCCAATGCCGGACGCTCAACCGGTAAGGAGCGCGGGTTCATGATTTCACTTTCGTCCCCCTATCTGACGCTGATCCTGATCGCGGCGCTGGCAGCGGCGCTTATCTTTCATCTCAGCCGGATGCTGGGCCGGCAGCGATGGGTCCATGCGGCCTACGCCGCCGCGGCGTTAGGGTTAATCTTTCTGATGGGCGCCGCCGCCTTCGGCTGGGCGTTCCCCGGCGAAGGCGCGCTGCTATGGGTCTATCTCGCGCTCTTCATCCTGGCGGCCGCGGTTGCGGCGCGGCGGCGTCTGAGGCTCGGCGCCATCGGCCTGCCATGGCTCTCGGCGCTGATCCAGCTCGGCGTCGTCGCCTATATGTTCGCGCCGGAGCCGTTTCGCAAACCGCCGGTGACGGCGGCGCTGTTCCTGTATTTCCTGTTCGAGGCGGCGGTCTGGCTGCGCGGGCGGGAGGACGAGCCGGCGCCGGGCGACGACGACGATAAGAAACGGCCGCCGCTCTTCCCGCCGCCGCGGCGTCGCGGCGTCGCCGAAGTTTCCCTTGCCGTCGCGGGCATTGCGATCGCCTATCTGCTGTTCGTCGGGCCGCGTCCGGCCGATGTCGGCCCGGATTCGGCGACGGCGCAACAGCACGAGACGCAGATCGAAGAGGCCGCCGCGACCGGTGAGACGGCGGCGTCCGAAGAGACTCCCGCGCAGCCCGCGGCGCCCGACGACGCCGCAAATTCAGGGGGCGCGGCGAGCGAACAGCCGGAAGCGGCGCCGCAGGTCGCGACCAGCGAGCCCTCGCCGCCGCTCGCGCCCGCCGGGGCGAAGGACCCAGGCGTTTATGCGGCCCGCGCGGGGGACACGTTCAAATCCATCGCCAAGCGACTCTATGGAACGGCGAACAAATGGCGGGCGCTCGCCGACGCCAATCCGGAGCTGAAGGCGAAGCGATTCCGCGCCGGCCAGCTCATCAAACTGCCGTCGGCGCCGACCCCGTGACCCCTACAGGATAGCGCAGCGCGTTTAAATTCCTACAGACTGTGTCGAGTTCGACGCGTTGTGGCTGTGGCACCTATCAACGCGCCGCATGCGCATATCTTTTGTGTGGCGCTGATATGGAGGTGCGTTGAAGCAGATGACCGCGCGCCTCAACGACGTCGACCCAGAATCCTGGGTGGCCGATGTCATCGCCCGCATCGCCGATCATCCGATCTCAAAACTTGACGAATTTCTCCCTTGGAACTGACAGAATGCGGCGCATCGACCAATGCAGAGTAGCCACGCGCGGACTTCAGATCGCGCTTACCTTCAATCGCTTCGGAATTGATCTACGATGGCCTCCTCACACTCTCTTTCGATGATTTTGCTTGCCAGACGATCGAAATTTTCGTTCTCCAGAGAAACCGAATCTGCCCTGAGACCCCTATTGAAATCGCTTCGATTGCATTCCGACGCTGACATGAGCGCGTCCATTACGGCCAAGACTCCCGATTGACTAACCTGCCTTCGATCCGATTCGAAAAAGTCAGCGGGCGCTTGCGGTCCAGTTATGATTTCGTAAGCCGGGAAATAAATGACATCCGCGTTTTGCTCGGCGACCTGAGCGGCGGCGACTCGGAGCACCGACTTACTATAGGTCGTTGCTTCCAATACGTGACGCCTGGAGGCCGTCGCGACTAGCGGCACAGGCGAAACAGTTATGATAATGCGTAGATTTTTATTGATTGCCCGGACCTCTCGGATAAAAGCGTTCAAATCCGACCGAGTTTCGTCGACCGACAGATTAATCCATTTATGTTTGGCGTCGTCGAACGCCCCCGCAATAGTGCCTGGGCATGAGGGATAGACGGCGCCATCGGCCCGCGAAACCCATGCCTCGGTCAAGCCAAGAGTGAAAATGAAAACTGTAGCGCGTCGAAACCCATCGACGATGCAATTCAAATGCTGCCTCGTCAGCATTTCGAATTCCAACATGCTTCTGCTAAAGTACCTCAGACCGGGACGAAATGGGTCGGTGAACTTATCTTCCTCCTCCCAAACGCATTCCTTAGGTTTGAAGAGGCCCCTGGACCTCCTCAAGGTCTGAAGCAACTGACGTGCGGTGTAAATGTTTCCATAGGCCGCAGTGTAGGTGTCGTAATTGAAATTTTCCGGAGCGGCGCGAAAGCTGAATCCACGCAACATCGTGAGCCATTCGGAACGAACATATTCGAAGCCCGCGCGCTCCAAATGGGGAATGATGTTAGCCGCGAAGCAACTTCCGGCGCTCATTATTTTGTCCCCGCCGCGCAGAAGCGGCGCGGAATCGGAAACGAGTTTCCGAGCGCTCCAACCCGATGACACGGATTTGGACCAGAACGCCTTCGCCGGAAAAGTCACGAATGGAGATTTACGCATCTCGATGGGCCTCTTCTAAAATTGACCCCAATTCATGTATGGCGATTCTTCCGTAAAGGTAATTAGCGTGCGTCAGATCGTTCGACCAAAACTCGGATTTTAGCCCGTGTGCGAACGAATATGTTTCTTCCGGAGACGGGATGAATGTGACGTTGCACGAAGCCGCAAACTCTTGCATCAAGTCTTGAAGCGTCGCCCAAATTTTGATGCGAACGGAAAGCGGAGTGATTGAGATCGATTTATAGCGCGCCGACTTTTCGGTCAGCAGTTCCATCAGAGCCGGCTCTTCCTGCATATAGGCGAAGACGCTCCTTTCATCGCCCCGCGGCGCGGGCGTGCCAATCAAAAAAATCCGGTTTACGCCAGCGTTTTTCAGTTGTTCAATCAACGTGGACAAGCCGGATAAGCTCGACCCCAAATGTTCCCGCACCAATTGCTCGGGAACCAATGTTCCTTCACAAGATCGCTCGAAATCCGCCACTCTCTCCTCGCATGCGGCGGTTCGCCAAGAGAAAAGACGATGGAATGCTCGCGGCAGCGAGAAAAGACGCTTTATCGTCGGCGTCACAAAGCCTTTCATTCGCCCAATGCGAGATTGCGCGTATGTGTCCCAAGGGGAGAGGAGCTGAAGCTTCGGACGGCGGCTGTTGACGAAATCGAAAAATCCGTAGGGCATGAATAGAAAATCAAGAAGATAGTCATTCCCTCGCCAGACGATCGCGACCGTTCGGTTTGGCGCCAATTTCAGCAACGCCTTCCAGTAAAATTCATTCGGTGCGCCTAGCAAAGCAGCCATTCCAAGAGCTTTTACGATAGCATTCGTCGCCGGATCTGAGCCTCCTGCGAGTAGAGCGCTTTGTAGCGCGCCGGCGTGCGAATGCCCTGCGATGATGAGCCTTACGTCCTGCTCGGATGGAAAGGAACCAGTTAACTGAAACTTCAGTTCACGGTTCCCGTCCGTAATGCGGCTGAATATCGGCTCGATAATTTCAAGCGCCGACCTGCCAACACAAGTATCAAAACTCTTCCCCCGCATAAGTTCACCAAGCGTTATACCGGACATTAGGTCGCCTGCTCTCCAAACGAATTGAGATAAAATCCGATATTCCGCGGATAGCCCCCCGGGTCGTTGTCGGGTTTGGCCGACGCTCGCGTATCCGGCAAGCCATGGCCGTTGGCGTCGGAGGTCACCGAACTGTGCAACTGTAACATCAGTCGCCAGTTGAAACTGAGTCTGAGAACCTCGCCACTCGATTCACCCGCCGGGTTCGCCATGGCCGCCTCGATCAATGAGGCATAATGCTCTGAAAATTATGTCGTAAGTATTGAGCTTATACAGCAAAAATAGCCGTAATCCGGCGAATGCGCGTTAAAGCGCCGCGTCCGAACCGGTTGTCGCGCCCGCGTCAAATGCGGAGACCTGCAGCGTCTCCTGCTCGGTCATGACGAAATCGAGCCGCTGGTCGTGCGGCTCGACCGGCACATGATCCGCTTCCTGGCAGGAATAGGCCACGCCGACGGCGATCACCGGCTTTATGGCGCGAAGCGCCGATAGCGTGGCGTCATAAATCCCGCCCCCATAGCCGAGCCGACAACCGCGCCGGTCGAAAGCGGCGAGCGGCGAAAACACGATGTCGGGATCATAGGCGGGCCTGTCTTCGGCAGGCTCCGACAGGCCGAAGGGTCCCTTGACGAGGTCGTCGCCGGGCGTGAAGACGCGAAAGACCAGCGGATGACGCACCTTGTGCATCACCGGCAAGGTCACGCGGCGGCCTTGCGCGGCGAGCGCGTCGATGAGCGGACGGGTATTGAGTTCGCTGCGGATCGGCCAATAGACCGAGACGATCGGCGGATCGAGCCCGGCGTCGCGCGCGATGCGCTCGATGAGCGCAGGCCCCTGCGCGGCGATCGCGGCGGCGGCGTCATGCGCTTCGCGCGGCGTAACGAGATCGCGCCGCGCCAGCGAACGGCGGCGCAGCTCGGCTTTAAGATCGCTCATGCGCGAGCAATAACAGGGAAGGAGAGTGCGGGCCACAAGAGCCGTGGGACATCGATCCCGGGAACCTACAACGTAGGTGGGCGCCATGTGGCCAAGCCCACGAGCGAGGCCAGGGACAGCTCCCATAAGGATCGATAAGGCCCCGGGGAATAATAGTCCTGCACGCACCCCGCAGCGCCGCTCGGTGAATGTAGCGTTCCGAGTGGCGTTGCGCCAGTGGTCGTTTCGTCTATGTGAGCGCGAGTTCCAGCGGCGCCGACCTTGCCCGTTCGGTTCGCTCCGCCGAGACTCGCTCGATCCGAGTCAGCGTGAACAGGCCGAAGGGCGCCAGCGGTCGGCGCTCGACGAGCTTCATCTGCGGATTCCGGTCGATCCAGTCGCCGATGATCGACCAGGGGAATTGCGGGCGCCAGCCGAGCTTGGGCGCCATATGGCGGTCGAGCCAGGCTTCGAACAGCGCGATCGCGTCATCCTTGCCGCTCACATGGTTGACGAGCACGATTTCGCCGCCCGGCCGCAGCACGCGGGCGAGTTCGTCGAGCATCGCCGCAGGCTCCGGAACCACTGTCAGCACATATGGCGCGACGACGCAGGCAAAACTCGCGTCGGCGAAGGCCATCTGGGTCGCGTCCATCTTGACGAGGCCGGCGACGTGAGAGAGCCGCTCGCGGCGCACGCGCTGCGCGGCGCGGCGCAGCATCGGCTCCGAGAGATCGACGCCGACGACTTGCGCATGCCGAGAAAACAGCGGCAGTTCGAGCCCCGTGCCGACGCCGACGTCGAGAATCGGTCCGCGCGCTCCTGACGCCGCCGCCGCCGCGGCGCGGCGTCCCGGCTTCAAGAGAACGTCGAAGGTCAAATCGTAAATCGGCGCCCAGCGCGCATAGGCCGCCTCGACATTGCCATTGTCCAGCGTTTCGACGTCGCGGTAATAGTTTCTTGCTTCGCTCATCAAGGCGCCCTTCGCCGTTCCGCGGCGCGCAGCGTCGGCGCCTTCAATCCCATCGTCATCGCGGCAGGCTCGACTGCGGCGATATATCCGCCGCCGAGCACGCGCGCCCCATCTTCGTCCGCGTCATAGAAGACGCATGCCTGTCCCGGCGACACGCCGAATTCGCTCGACGCGAACACCACTGTCGCGCCGCCGTCGTCGCCGGCGATCAGCCGCGCCGGGGCTGGAGGCCGGGTCGAGCGCACGCGCGCCGTAATGTCCACGCCGCCGGGCGGCAGGGACGACAGCGTCCCTTCGCCAATCCAATTCACGTCGCGCAATTTCGCCGCGCGCGTCTCCAGCGCTTCGCGCGGGCCGACGACCACCTGGGCTTTCGCCGCGTCGAGACGCAGGACGTAAAGCGGCTCGGCGTCTCGACCGGCGACCTTCGCGCCTAGGCCGAGGCCGCGGCGCTGTCCGATCGTGTAGTGGATGACGCCGGCATGGCGTCCGAGCACGCGGCCGTCGAGATGAACGATCTCGCCCGGCACGACCGACGCCGGCGCGAGCTTTTCCACCACGTCGGCGTAGCGCCCGGTCGGCACGAAGCAGATGTCCTGGCTGTCCGGCTTGTCGGCGACGTCGAGGCCGATGCGACGCGCCATCTCGCGCACTTCGGCCTTGCTATAGTCGCCGAGCGGAAAGCGCAGCATGCGCAATTGTTCGCGCGTCGTGGCGAACAGGAAATAGCTCTGGTCGCGCGAGGCGTCCTTGGCGCGATAAAGCGCGCGGCCGCCGCATCCGTCGTCGCGAATGGAAATGTAATGGCCGGTCGCCAGCGCGTGCGCGCCAAGGTCCCTGGCCGTTTCCATCAGATCGGCGAATTTGATGAACTGATTGCAGGCGACGCAGGGCACCGGAGTCTCGCCCTTGGCGTAGCTCGCGGCGAATTCGTCGATCACCTTCTCGCGAAATCTGCTCTCGTAATCGAGGACGAAATGCGGAATGCCGAGCCGCGCGGCGACGCTGCGGGCGTCGTGGATGTCGCGGCCGGCGCAGCAGGCGCCGCGTCGATGCGTGGCTTCGCCGTGATCGTAGAGCTGCATCGTCACGCCGACGACGTCGTAGCCCTGCTCCTTCAGCAGGGCCGCGACGACGCTCGAATCGACGCCGCCCGACATGGCGACGACGACTCGCGTCTCCTGCGGCGAGGTCGGCTGCGACGCATGATCCGATACGCTATTTGTCATTAACGGAGGCGACGCCTGTCTACTAAGCCGTTGGGCGAGATGGGTGAAGGCGCAATCCAAACGCCCGGCCCGCCGCGCATCGGTGAGGCCGCCAGCATCATTTAGAGCATTACCCGTCCGAGAGGCAATCCTGTCGCAGTTTTGTGACGCACTTTCCGCCATCGTCGCGTCATATTGTTCGGGACCGCCATCGCTGCTATGACGCCGCGGCGTTTAAGACGCGGGGGCGGACCGAATGGCGGCGATGAAACTCCTGGCTGGCAATTCCAACCGGCCGCTGGCGGAGGCGATCGCCGCCCATCTGGGGGTTCCGCTGTGCCGCGCCCAGGTTCGCCGCTTCGCCGACCAGGAAATCTGGGTCGAAATTCTGGAGAATGTCCGCGGGCAGGACACGTTCGTGATCCAGTCAACCTCCGCGCCGGCCAACGACCATCTCATGGAGCTGCTGATCATGGTCGATGCGCTGCGCCGCGCTTCGGCGCGTCGCATCACGGCGGTCATCCCCTATTTCGGCTACGCTCGCCAGGACCGCAAACAGGGACCGCGCACGCCGATCTCAGCGAAGCTTGTCAGCAATCTCATCACCCGGGCGGGGGCGGATCGCGTTCTCACCGTCGATCTTCACGCCGGCCAGGTGCAGGGCTTCTTCGACATTCCGACCGACAATCTCTTCGCCGCGCCGGTCATCGTGGCGGACATTAAGTCGCACCTCGACCTCAAGAACGTCATGGTCGTGTCGCCGGACGTCGGCGGCGTCGTGCGCGCCAGGGCGCTCGCGAAGCGCATCGACGCGCCGCTGGCGATCGTCGACAAGCGCCGCGAGCGCGCCGGCGAATCGGAGGTCATGAACATCATCGGCGACGTTGACGGCCACAATTGCATTCTCATCGACGACATCGTCGATTCGGGCGGCACGCTGTGCAACGCCGCCGAGGCCTTGCTCGCTGCGGGCGCCGGCTCGGTTTACGCCTATATCACCCATGGCGTGCTGTCGGGCGCGGCGGCCGAGCGCATCGCGAAGTCCAAGCTGAAGGAGCTTGTCGTCACCGACACGATCCGAGCGACCGCCGCCGTCGACTCCGCGCCGAATATCCGCGTCATTCCGATCGGCCATCTGATCGGCGAGGCGATCGCGCGAACGGCGCGGGAGGAGAGCGTGTCGAGCCTGTTCGATTGAGGGGAAGGCGCTCGGGTCTTTGCATTCGCGCCAAGCAGCTTATTTTGCCGACACCCCAAGCCGTCGTCGGCGGAGCGCGACGAAGTTGCTCGATCGGGCGTTCGACAAGGCGCGAAAGCTCCCTGAGCGGGAGCAAGAGGCGGCGGCGGAAGACCGCGCGAAAAAGACCGAGCCTCTCGACCCGGACAGGATGTGAATCCCGGACGACGGCCCGGTGTCGCGACGCTTTCGCCGGTCTGCCCATAGAGGTTCAGGAAGGTCTTGCCTCGGCGTCGAGTCGAGCGTCAAAAGACGCCGCATGACACAGAACGCGATGCCGAAGCGAGACCCCGTTCCCGCCCGATTCAATCTCGCCCGCTATTGCCTCGCCGAAAACGCCCGGCTGCGGCCGGACGCCACGGCGCTGACCATCGTCGGCGACGGCGGCGCCCAGCGCTGGAGCCATGGCGAGCTCGATCTAAAGGTGAGACGGCTCGCGGCCGGCCTGCGCGATCTCGGCCTGCCGCCGGGCGCGCGCGTGATGATCCGCATGGGCAATGAGGCGAATGCGGCGCTTGCCTATTTCGCCTCGATCGCCGCCGGCTATGTGGCGCTGCTCGCCTCCTCTCAGCTCACCTTCGAGGAGGCCGAGTTTCTGGCGCGCGACTGCGGCGCCTCAGTCCTGGCGCTCGGCGCCGCCTTCGAGAATGAGCCGCATGCGGGCGACGCCCGCATCCTGCGCGGCGCCGATCTGGCGCGGCTCGCCGAGGCTACGCCGCTCCCGGATTATGCCGACACCGCCGCCGACGATCCCGCCTATCTGGTCTATACCTCGGGCACGACGAGCCGGCCGAAGGGCGTGTTGCACGCCCATCGCGCCGCCTGGGGGCGCCGGCCGATGCGCGCCCACTGGACGGGGCTCGGTCCCGGCGACGTGATGCTGCACGCTGGCGCGATCAATTGGACCTACACGCTCGGCGTCGGCGTCGTCGATCCGCTGTCGGCCGGGGCGAGCGCCGTGCTCTATAACGGACGCCCGGACCCTGCCGCCTGGCCCCGGCTCATCGAAGCCCATCGCGCGACGATTTTCGCCGCCGTGCCGGGCGTCTTTCGCCAAATCCTCAAATATGGCGCGCCGGAGACCGCCAATCTGTCGAGCCTGCGGCATGCGCTCTCGGCCGGCGCGGCGCTGCCGTCGAGCCTGCTCGAAGACTGGCGCGCCCGCACCGGCAAGGAGATCTACGAGGCCTTCGGCATGAGTGAAATTTCGACTTTCGTCTCGAGCGGACCGACCACGCCGGTGCGCCCGGATTCGCCCGGCAAGCCGCAGCCGGGCAGGGCGGTCGCGGCGTTGCCGCAGGACGGCGGCGAGACGCCGCTCGCGCCGGGCGAAACCGGACTGCTGGCGGTGCGCCGCGACGATCCGGGCATGATGCTCGGCTACTGGAACCGACCGGAGGAGGAGCGCGAGGCGTTCCGGGGCGAATGGTTCATCTCCAGCGATCTCGTCGAATTCGATACGGAGGGCTATATGTGGCGCCACGGCCGGGTCGATGAGGTCATGAACGCCGGCGGCTACCGCGTTTCGCCAGCTGAAGTCGAGAAACGGCTGCTCGAGATTGATGGCGTGGTCGAAGCGGCGGCGGCGGAGCGGCCGGGACGCGACGCGACCGCGACGATCATCAAGGCTTATGTGGTGACGCGCGACGGCGCGCCGCAGGACGACGCCGCGATCCTCGACTATTGCCGCGCGCATCTGGCGGCCTACAAGTGCCCGCGCGCGGTCGTTTTTCTCGACGCGCTGCCGCGCAACGCCAATGGCAAGCTCAATCGCGCCGCCCTGCCGTAAGAAAGTAGAGGCCCGATCGGACGCCGGGGCGTGCGGCGAATGATCGGGCCTCTGGTCCGCTCACAGGGAGGAGCGCGGACGTCCGTCAAATCAGGGCGCGGAGACTCTTAGGGGCTCGGCCCGTCTCGCCTGTCCGGCGAGTCGGCCGCGCGCCCGCTTCTTGAGCTTTGTTACGGGCGCCTTGCCGTTGATCGCCGCTTTCATATTGGGCGACGCCTTGAAAGTGATGACGCGGCGCGCTTCGATCGGAACCGGCGCGCCCGTGCGCGGATTGCGACCCGCGCGCTCGCGCTTGATGCGCACCAGAAAAGAGCCGAAGTCGTGCAGCTTGAGCGACTCTCCGGAGGCGAGCGTCGCCGCCATTTCCTCGATCACCAGGTCGGTCAGCCGCTTCGCTTCCCTGCAGGACATGCCCTCGATCCGGCGATGGATTGCGAGCGCGATGTCCTGGCGGGTGAGCGTGCCGTGCGAACCCTCGTCATGCGACGGAGCCTCATGTTCGACATCCTCGTCGCTGACCTGGGTAAAGGATATGGGCATCTCTTTTGGATTGGCGATTGACATCAGCGCTCTAATCCTCAGTCTTGGGCCCAAGCGCAGCCTTGGCCTAACGCTTGCCAGCCGGGGGATCGCGTCGAGTTTGCATCAGAACCTGATTGTTCAGGAGCGTGGGCATGTCGCCTTGCCCAGTGACCACCGTCGCGATGCGCTGATTTGCATCGATGACAGTCTCCGCACGTTCCAGTTTGATGCAAATTGGCGCAATATCTCGCTATTCTGCAGATTGCGTGCTAGCGCGAACGCTTATGCCGTTCCTGCGCCGAGGGCCGGAAGCGCCGCGATATTTTCATCGGACGGCGCGCCGCGCCGCTGCGACGGCGCGGGAAATATGTACTGTTTTGAAACGAGTTGGCGGAAAGTGGATCGTTTTGAGGACGGCGGCGTCTGCTTCGAACAATCCAGTTTAAGCGGGCTGCGCTAGACGGGGGACCGCCGCGCCGCGAATCTGACTGACCGATGAATGGCGTTGCCATGTCCAGTTCAGACAAGCTGCGTCATATTGGGCAAATGAGGCGCCAAGACAGGCGGCGCCTCAGTGGACCGGAGCCGAAATGTCGCAGCGTCCAATCGTCCTTGCACTGATCCTGACGCTCGCCGCGTCGCCGGCGGTCGCATGGGACGATCGGGGGCGCGAGAATCTCGCACCCAGCCGAAGCGAAAGCTTCGGCCATGGTTATGATCCTTTCGACGACGGCTCCGAAGCCTGGTTCGCGCCCAATGCCGGCTCCTGGGCCGACCACGCCGACGCCTATTACGGATATGGCGAATGCCATGTCCAGAGAGAGCCCTCGTTCGGTCAGCGGGGCGAGGTCGTCGACGATCGCTGGGTTAGAGTCTGCGATTAGTCGACGATCGCGCCACGCTATCCGTCGCCGTCACCCCGCCCCTCTCGAACGGCGACGGGCGTAGAGCCTCCCGGAGCAATCCGGGAGGCTTCTTTATGAGCGCCGCTATAGCGGCCTGAGGCCGAGCGCCTTGCCTTCCTTGGCGTCGCGCCGCCAGACGCCGGAGGCGTCCTTGTCGAAATGGGCGCTGTGCCCCTTGCGGGCGGTCAGCACGAGACGCCCGTGATCGAGTCCCCATCCGACCGGGTCGAAAATCACCACGCCATTGTCACGGCAGGCGGGTGCGAGCTGCGCCTTCAGTCCGGCGCGGCCGCGCACCCGCGCGTCGAGCGTCAGCATGCAGCCGGTATCCTTGTCGCCCTCCCGGAGTATCGAATAGCGGCCGGCGGCGTCCGACGGCCCTGCTGCATGTGCGAGCGGCGCCGAGAGGCCAGCGGCCATCAAGCAGAAGCCCAGCACATGGGTCCGTCGCCATAAAAATATCGCTGCTTGCGTCATCGCCCCCGCCCTCGTGAAATTCGTCTCAGTCTGCCTTTTAAACGGCCGACGGCCAAGCCGCTTTCGCACCCGCCCGCGTCAAAGTGCGGCAGCCGCATGTTTTGCGCGCCAAGCCGCGCCGCGATATCACTTTTAGCCGCGCCGCGATGCGGCGGGGGAGAACAAGGATGGACGCAGCGTCGCTGGCTTTGGCGGAACGGTCCGCGCCGCGTTACACGAGCTATCCCACCGCGCCGCATTTTTCCAAGTCGATCGGCGACGCCGAGATGCGCTCCTGGCTGGGGCGCCTCGATCCGGACGCGTCGCTCTCGCTCTATCTGCACGTGCCATATTGCGCGGCGATCTGCGCCTATTGCGGCTGTCACACAAAGGCGGTGCGTCAGGACGCGCCGCTCGACTCCTACGCGCGGACGCTCAAGAGCGAAATCGCGCTGACCGCGCGGGCGACGCGCGCGCGGCGCGTCACAAGCATCCATTGGGGCGGCGGCACGCCTGGCATTCTCGGTCCCTCGCGCTTTGCAGCTATCGTTTCGGTTCTGCGCGATCATTTCGAACTCGCCGACGCGACCGAACATGCGATCGAGCTCGATCCGCGCCTGCTGGACGCCGATCTCGTCGAAGCGCTGACCGCGGCCGGCGTCACGCGCTCTTCGCTCGGCGCGCAGGATTTCAACGCCCATGTGCAGGAGGCGGCCGGCCGCGTCCAGCCCTTCGAGACTGTGGCGCGCGCCGTGGAATTGCTGCGCGGCGCCGGGATCGCGGCGATCAATCTCGATGTCATGTACGGCCTGCCGAAACAGAGCGTCCAGGACGTTGAGCGCACCGCCTCGCTCGCCGCCTCGCTCATGCCGCAGAGGCTTGCGGTCTTCGGCTACGCCCACGTGCCCTGGTTCAAGTCGAACCAGAAGCTGATCGACGCCGCCCTGCTTCCCGGAGTCAGCGAACGTCTGGCGCAGGCCGCCGCCGTGCGCGCCATTCTCGAAGCGCAAGGATATGAGGCGATCGGGCTCGATCATTTCGCGCGCCCCGACGATCCGCTGGCGATCGCCGCGCGCGACAAGCGCATGCGCCGCAATTTCCAAGGCTATACGATAGACGCCGCCGACGCGCTGCTGCCGTTCGGCGTTTCATCGATCGGGCGCTTTCCGCAAGGCTATGTCGGCGCCGCCACCGATCTTGCGGGCTGGCGGCGCGCGATCGAGGCGGGGCGTTTCGCGACGAACCGCGGCGTCGCCTTCACGCGCGACGATATCGCCCGCGCCGATCTCATCGAACGGCTCATGTGCGATTTCGAAGTTGACTACGGCGCGGCGGCGATGCGCCACGGCTTTGCGCGCGACGCTTTCGACGCCGCGCAAGCGTCGCTTGACGCGTTGGCGAAGGATGGCGTCGTGACGATGCAGGGCCGGCGCGTCGTCGTGACGCAACGCGGACAGCCCTTCGTTCGCCTTGTCGCCGCCGCCTTTGACGCCTACCTGCAGACCTCGCAGGCCCGCCATTCGTCGGCGGTGTAAAGCGCTTCGGCAAGGAGACGCTCATGACGCCGCTTACGCTATTTCTTGCAAAGCTGATCGGCGCCTACGCTCTGATCATGTCCGCCTGGATGCTGCTGCGCAAGGACGTGGCGCTGCAAATGATCGAGCGCGTTTCGCATGACCCTGTCGCCATCGCCTTCATCGGCATGATCCGGCTGGCGATCGGCCTCGCCCTCGTCATCGGCCATGATATCTGGAGCGACGCGAGCGCGGCGCTGGTCTCGCTCGTTGGGTGGCTCACGCTGATCAGTGGCGTGCTGACCCTGTTTCTGCCGCCCCAGACCGTGCGCGAAGCTTTCGCGAAGATGCGGTATGAGCGGCGCTATCCGATCTTCGCGCTCATGTCATTTGCGCTGGGCGGCGCGTTGCTGATCGCCGGCTTCAGCGCCTGAGGCGTCGAGATTGGCGCTTGTCCGCCGGCGTCGTCTCCGCCATCGTGACCGCCTGATTCGAATCTGCAGCCATGCCCGTCTGGACGCCCGAACAGGACCAAGCGCTGATTGCGGTCGCGCGCTGGCTTGAAACGCCCGGCGCGCCGCAGGTGTTTCGCCTGTTCGGATTCGCCGGCACCGGCAAATCGACGCTCGCCCGCCATCTCGCCGAACACGTCGCCGGCGACGTCGCCTTCGCGGCCTTCACCGGCAAGGCGGCGCTCGTCATGCGCTCGAAGGGCTGCAGGGACGCGCGCACGATCCACAGTCTCATCTATCGCGCGACCGACAGCGAAACCGAGGAGCCTTCCTTCGTCCTCAACGACGACAGCGACGCCGCGCATGCGCAACTCATCGTCATCGACGAATGTTCGATGGTCGACGAGGAACTCGGCCGCGATCTCCTCTCCTTCGGCAAGAAGGTACTCGTGCTCGGCGATCCGGCGCAACTGCCGCCGGTCAAGGGCGGAGGCTTCTTCACCGAAGCCGAACCTGACGTGATGCTGAGAGAGGTGCATCGGCAGGCGGCGGACAATCCGATCATTCGGCTTTCGATGGCGATCCGGGCCGGCGAGGGCGTCGAGCAGGGCGATTATGGCGGGACGCGGATCGTTCGCCGCGACTCGCTCGATCCTGCGCTCGTCACCGGCGCCGATCAGGTGCTCGTCGGATTGAACAAGACCCGCCGCGCCTATAACGCGCGCCTGCGCCAATTGCGGGGCTTTACCGGCGATCTGCCGCAGTCGGGCGACAAGCTTGTCTGCTTGCGCAACAACCGCAAGAAAGGGCTTTTGAACGGCGCGCTGTTTACGGTGAAGAGCGCCGGCGCCGTGCGCCGCGGCAAGGTGAGAATGCTGGTGAGCCCGGAAGATGGCGAAGGCGTCAAATTCCAGCGCGTCGGCGTCATTCCGCAAATGTTCGGCGCCGAGAGCGATATTCCCTATGCGCTACGCAAGAATTCGGACGAGTTCGATTTCGGCTACGCGCTCACCGTCCACAAGGCCCAAGGTTCGCAATGGGACGACGTGACGCTGTTCGACGAGTCCTTCGCCTTCCGCGAACATCGGTCGCGCTGGCTTTACACCGGCGTGACGCGGGCGGCGAAAAGGCTGACGCTCGTCGTCTAAGCCAAGAGAACGCCTGACTCTGTAGAGCGCCGGACCCAGGCGGAGGGACTCATTTGCCCCAGGCGTCGATGGCGTCGGCGAAGACGCGCTCGCCCGACGGGCCTTTCTCCATATTGATCGTCGCCGCGCGGCCGTCGGCAAGCTGCATCGGCAGATCCAGCGCGGTAAGCGATCTGAGCAGAAGAATATTGCGCGCCTCATGATCGCCGCGCATCAGCCCGATGAGGAAATTGTTCTCGGTGATCGGAACGGGAATGCCGACGACTTTTTCGCCCGACTGGGCGTCGGAGCGTCGCATCTGAATCGGGCCGATCGCCTTGACGCCGCCGATCGGACTGCCCGGCGCGACCGAAAAAGACACGTTGATCGTATGTGACGCGGAGAGCGTCGCGTCGGTATTCTTGCGAAACAGCAGCGACATTTTCAGCTTGGCGTCGGGAATGTCGATGTCGCCGCGTATCGCCGATCCGACGGGCTCGCCGGGTCCGCCGACATTCTCGAGGCGCCAGACCACCGAGCCATTGTAGATTCTGTCGACCTTGGTTGGTTCGGCGAGCGAGCCGACCCACATTTCCGCCTTTTGCGCCACCGGCACGGCCGGACCGCGCTGCGCAGTCGACTTGACCGCCGTACCTTGGCCTCCGACGCGATCGTTGATCTTTCCGCTGTCAGTCGCGCTGGCCGCCGACTGCTCCGGTTTGAGCTTGGCGAGATCTTCGGGCTGCTCGCGAAGCTGCCAGGCGAGCGTTCCGACGATCGCCACGAGCGCAATGACGACGCCGGCGATGGACAAAGTCATGCGCAGCGAACGTTTCTGCCTTGGCGCGGGCGGCGGCGGCGCGGGCGGTCGCTGGAGTTCGCGCGGCGGGACTCCGCCTCTGGCGGCGATGGACGGATTGGGCGTCTCGCGCCAATTCGAATCTCCGTTCTCGGCAAGCGCGCGCCCGGCCAGCTTTGCGCTCGCGATCGAACGCGGCGCGGACGCCTCGGCGCCAGGCCGCGGCGCCTGCGCCTGCTTCGCGGCGCTGTCGGCTTCGACTCGCTCGATCGCTTCTTCGAGCGCGCGGCCTTCGGCGGCGATGTCGTCTTCGGCGACCGGCGGCTGGATGCCGCGCAACTGGTTGAACAGGGCCTTGCGGGCGCGTTCGTACACCGCCTGGCGCGTGTCCGGCGTGGACTGCGGCAGAGCGGCCACCGCCCTCGCGATCAGAGAATGGTAGTCTGCCATGTCAGCTTATGAGCATTTCCGGCATTGTGCGTCAATCCTGGCGCCGCCAGAGTCCAGGAAAATCGGGGGATTCTGGGGCGCCGCGCCATGCGGTTTCGGCCTGAAGCGACGAAACTTCCGCGCCGGGAAAGCCTCGCATTGTCCGGATTGCAAGCGTCTTGCGCGTCGAAGCGGGCTCAGCGTCGTCGCAAAGGCGGATCGAAACGCGCCGGGTCGCGAGCGGAGGGCGCGGCGATCAGCCAGTAAATCGCTCCCGACGCCGCGCCGGTGAGAAAAAACAGCAGCGCGATGCGCAGTTCGAGCGGGCTCGCGCCTTGAGCGCGGTCCAATCCCTTCGCGGCGCGGATAATCCAGGGCGATGCGCCGGCTAACGTGGCGCTCACGCCCGAATACCAGAGGAGCGAGCGCGCGCCGGCGATCTCGCCGATCAGAGCCGCGGCCGCGAGCGGCGCGACGCAAGTGGCGACGACGATCGCCCAAAGGATGACTGCGAAAGTCGCCAGAGGATCTTTCCCGCCGCCGGCGCGCATATCTTCGTCGATGAAGGCGAAGAGGCCGGACAGCGCCGCCTCGACTCCCGCTTCGCGCGTCGCCGGATCGAGCAGCGACGCGACGAGCAGAAAAATGGCGCTCGCGCCGACGGCGAGAAGGAAGCCGACAGCCATGACGAAGATTCGGCGGATTATCACAGCCCTCTCTCGGACGTGCGCCAAACTATGGTTCGAGCACCGAATCCCAATAGAGGTAATCCATCCAGCTTTCATGCAGGTAATTGGGAGGAAACCGTCGGCCGTTGCGATGCAGATCGGCGATCGAAGGCTGGTAGGGCGACTGCGCCGGCGACATATGCGCCTCATGCGGCAGGCGGTCGCCCTTGCGCAAATTGCACGGCGAACACGCCGCGACGACGTTTTCCCACGTCGTCGCGCCTCCTTTCGATCGCGGAATGACGTGGTCGAACGTCAGTTCCTCATGTTCGCCGCAATATTGGCAGGTGAAACGATCGCGCAGGAAAACATTGAATCGCGTAAACGCCGGCTGCCGGGTCGGCCGCACATATTCCTTGAGCGACACGACGGAGGGCAGACGCATTTCGAAGCTCGGGCTTTTGACCGTCCGGTCGTATTCCGAGACGATGTTGACGCGATCGAGAAACACCGCCTTGATCGCGTCCTGCCAACCCCATAGCGAGAGCGGATAATAGCTCAGCGGCCGGTAGTCGGCGTTGAGCACCAGCGCTGGACATGCCTGCGGCGACACGGTCTGTTGACGAAAGTAAGCGGTCACCCTGGCTGCCTCTCGATTGGGAGGGCCTGATGGACCGCGCCAAGGTCCAGCCCCTTGCGACGGCGCATATTTTACAGGCACGACGACAGGCTTGTGAAGGCGCCGCGAAAGACCAAGGGGCCAAGGGGGCGGCCAGATGTTCGCAAACATAAAATCAGTGTAAAATTGAAACATAAAGAAACGTTTTATCACAATTCATGCATATATCAGTTTAATGCATTGCGCCGTGTTCACTCGACTGCGCACTTCGAGGTATCGGATGCGTAGGCTTTCTCGCTGACGCAGCAACGCCGTCAGGTCGGAAGCTTTGCGTCGGCCGAAAAACCCGCGATGTCTCACGAGCTCGGAACCTGGACGCCTGACCGTCCGGCCGCTCTTTCGCGTGCGCGTCCACCAAACGATCGAATCGCTCCGAAAGCGCCGGCGCCTCACACGCCGGCCGACGCGAAGCCGGCCTCATTCCAGCAATGCGCGCCGCGCCAAATTGGCCTGCGCGGCGCCGGTCACGTCGCCGCGCGCGGTTCGGACGATCTCCAGGCTGCGCCATAACTCAGGGCTGTCGCTCAAACGCGGCGTGATGTTTTCAAGCAGGGTCGCCGCATCGCTCCATCGCTCCAATCCGATCAGCAGCGAGGCCAGGAAGGCGGCGAAGGCGGCGTTGTCGGAGTCTTGTCCAAGCGACCATGTCGCGTAATTTACCGCGGCTTCGGGATTGCCGTTATAGGCCTCGCAATAGGCGGCGATCCACAATTGGGACGCCGTCGGCGCCTTGTCCGCCACCGCGAGCCGGGCCATCTCGACCGCGCGCTCGAACGCGCGGTTGCTGACCAGTATTTGCGCGGCGATACGCGCGTGATGCGAATCGAAACCCGCCTCATTCTCGATCCCGGCGATCGCCTCGGCTGCGGATACGATTTTCATCTGCCGCAGGTCCAGCAGCGCGGACGCGATCCGGCGCCCGGCGGGCGACATGTAGTCTCCCTCGAATTCGTCATAAAACGTCCAGGGCTCGTGATCTTGCGGCGGTTGGAAAAGGCGGTGATCGGCCATTTCCGTGATGACGATGTCGGGTCGCCACGAGTCGACGGCGTCAAGAAAGACGCGGCTGGTGATCCCGACGAACAAGGAACGGCCGAAGGTTCGATTCCAAAAAGCGGCCTGAGCCGTCATATATGAGTCGTGGAAGAACAGGGCGGACGTCGAACAGGCGCTGGAGGAAAATTCCAGCAGCCGGTTGCGCGCGACGACGATCTTTTTCTTGACCGGATTTGCGGCGCGCCGATCGGCGATATGCGATTGCGGGAAATATTCCGCCGGGCCCTCCGGAACCATGAATACGGAAAGATCGCCGTAACCGCGCGTCAATGTAAAGGTTACGTCATTTGGTTCGAGCGGGGCCAGCGAAACCAGCGACTGGATTTGGCGGCAGGCGTCGAGATAGGCGAGAAAGGCCCCATAGTGCGACCAGTGCGAATCCGTCTTGCGATACACATCCCATTCGCCGGCGGCATTCTGCAGGGCTGGAAGCGAATCGATGAACGTCACATTGTCGAGCGCTCCGAGCTTGATGAGGGCGGGGACGGGAGATCGCAGACGGCCGCGAAGGTCATCCGGCAAAGCGCTCTCACATACAATATGCGCGCTTGGCGCGAAGTTCACGACGTAGGGAATGCCTCGCCGTTTCAGTTCCCGGCCACGCCGTTCGAAGGTTTTCCACCAATGGAACAAGCGCGCGCTCGAGGCCTGCTTGCCGAAAAGATCGACGAGATCCAAGGCGCTGGCCCGACCAATATACAATTGGCCGTTCTTTCCTTCGAATGGCGTAAAGGCGTCGACATCGTCCAACATGCGCGCTGTGTTTCGCTCCCTCTCGACAAGCAGCAGAGACGCGCCAAGCCTGAACTCAACCCATCGGGTCGTGGCGCGATCGCAGAAAGCCTGGAAAATAAACCTGTTCCCTAGGAGCGAGGGCGCATCACGGCGATATCCAGATTGCCGAGCAGATCTGGGACGATCTCCAGGATTTCGAACTTCCGACTCCAATTTTCGCGCGTGTAGTCGTGCGACTGCATCGTTTGCCTGTAATAGGTCGCGTCACTGATCTTTCCGTCGAGCGCCGGGTCGAGGAGTTGGTCATTGAAGCCCGTTTCGATCCATTCCCGCCACCATGAGGGGTCCCGGAAAACCGAAGCGAACGCGACTCCGCCAGGCCCGCCGAACGAGATCAACGCCAGTCCGGTTGGCTTGAGCATGCGCGCGATCTCGTTGAGCCATTCTTCCTGGGCCTTCGCCGTCAGATGAGTCATCACGGAAATTCCGAAGATTGCGTCGAGGCTGGCGCTTTCGATCGAGCAAGGCGGCCAGAGCGGCAAGGTGACGAAGGTTCCGCCTTTAAGGTGTTCGCGACACCAGAGGGTATTTTCGGGGTCGATGTCCGAACCTAAAATTGTCGCTTCCGGCCAGTTGTCGATGAAATGGCGCGTCACGCGTCCATGTCCGCAACCCCAATCCATGACGCACACGCCGGGCCCGCGCTGCACGCCATATTTGTTCAACAGCGCTTCAATTGTTCGAAAGGCGTTGTAGCCGGTGACAGTCACAGTAAAATCGTTCGACCATGTTTGAACGCGCGTAAGTTGCGACGTATCGCGTGGAAATCCGACAAAGGAGGCAAGATTGTTCGCGATCCATGCGCGCCGATGCAGATTATTCGATGCGTCTTGATCCCGTTCCGTCGCGCGTGGGAAGCGCGGCGAAGCAAGAGGATAGTCGAACTCGAACGAGAACGGATCGCTGCCCCGTTCCGAACCGGCTAAATCGATCTTGAGGGTAAAGCCGGAATATTCAGCGTTTGGCCAATACCAGTAAAAATTCAAAAAGTTTGGCGTTGGCAGGCCGCACTCGGCTTCAAAGGCGACGCCGGGCGGCATCTTGATCTTGAGGCTGGAAGGGTCTCCTGCCGGAGGAAGATGCGCCCCGGAAACAAGCAACTCGGCGCCATCGAACTTGATCCAGGGAACGGCGTAAAACGGATGCGTGTGCAACGCCAGGACGTCGGTTGCGAGCAGTCCATAGCCATTCGCCTTTGGCTTGCGCTCCGCGATTTTCAGACTCGCCAGCACGTCCCCTGTCGCTGCGTCCAACACGTTCACGTCGCTGCTCTGCGTCACTGCGATCGGCGGAAGATCGCATGAAAAGCGAAGCGTCTCGCTAGAGTCTGGATCCGACACGACACGAACGGTCGCCCAATATTGCCCATCGCATTCGACACGTATCTCGGTTGGCCTCAACTGTGCGGCCGAAATGGCGCCTTCGATGCGATCGCCGTCGCAATAGCGTATCTCCGCCGCAGAGGCATTTGATGTTCCGGCTTCACTCATTTGCGTCATTGGCGATGTTCCTTTCGGTTGTGCTCTCCGCCAAATACACCGAAGAGAAGAAGGCGATCAATGAAGGATCGAAGGCATAGCGCGGGAGGGGCTAAAGCGGCAGCGCCGCAAGGAAGGATTTGTCGAAGGTTGTCGCCCATGTCGCGCGTCGCGGCCGAAACAGATTCGCTGCACGGGATTCGAAGTTCTCGACTTTTACAAGTGCGGTCTGGAGCGCTGCGATCAGCGACTCGAGGTTGGGCTCGCAGGTGACGAAGTTTCCAGACACCGTTTCAAAAAAATCTGCAGGCCGGTTGTGAAACGTGTTGGTGACAACGATGGCTCCAGTCGTGCAAAATTCGAATGGCACGACGCCCGGATGCGGTGCGTACATGAGGCTGATTCCCAAATCAATCGAGCGCGCGTAGTTGACATATTCTTGCTCGGACAATTTTTGTTTGAACTCAAGCTGGTGTCCGCCGCCGAGATTGACTGGCGGCATTTCGGTCAGGCCGCCCAGCCCGACAAACCGCCAGTTCGGCCCGAAATTGTTCTCAGAGCACATGTGCTCAAGCGCCAATTCGACGAATTCGTAAAGATTGCGCGCCGCATGTCCTTCTGGCCGCGCGTAGATGGCGCAAAGGCGCTCTTCCTTGGTCCGCATTTCCTGCAGCGTCTGCGCGGGGAGCAGATTGATCACATGTTCGAAGACGAGATAATCCGACCGTTCCTTGGCGTCGGGTTTCTTCTTGAACAGACCAAGGCCCTGCTGTCTTAAGTAAGAAGCGAGAGCCTTCGAGTTGAACACTGGAAAGGCCGGAGCCTCGAAGCCCGCGGCAACCGTCGCATGCGTTGCCGAAAATTCATGGAAAATCGGCTCATATTCCTGGATGAGCGAAATTACCCGAGGTTCGTCCGTGCGGGCGGCTAAGGGCGACGCAAGCAACGCATCCCAGCTCGAATAGCATAGGAACCGGTCGTGCGGGCTCATCTCCAGCGTTGCGATCTCGCCCCGACCGCGCACTTCCAGCGGTCTGATGAGCTTTGCCGGCTTGCTGTCGTGCAGCCGCCACAGAAAATAGTCCTTGGCCGCGAAATCTTCTTCCGTGGTCACGACTGAGAGACGGTATCCCCGAGATCGCGCGAAGGGAGCCACGGCGTAGAGAAATTCGAAAAAAGCCTTGTACCCGCCAAATAGAATGTCCGGGTTCATGCGCGGCAGGAAAACCCAAAGCGTGCTATTACTTCGCGGGAGCACATTGGCGTCGATGAGCGACATTCGGTGACGCAGCGCCGCCGCCTGGGCTCTTAAGCGCGGTTTGGTCACCCCGGGCATCACCGCTTCGAGCGTGAGCGCGAGGTCATGACGCGGAATGCGGTTCTCTTTCTCCCCCGCCGCAAGGTAGTGATGAAATCCGGAGTGAATATCTCCCCGCGTGACCGCCGGGCGAATGTCTTGATAAAAAGCGAGGTAGAACTCTTCGCAAAATTCCGCGTTTGGGGAATACCCCAGCTTGGCGCCGAAATTGAAGTAATGAAAAAATGGCTCCTGACCGCTGTGCGCGACTTCGGGGTATTGCTCGACGTACCACGCTTCATCGAAGCCGCTGCGCAGGAGCGCTTCCACGTCGCGCACTTCCGCCGCCTCGCCGACCGACTTATTTGGCCGCCAATTGTCCACGACCAGCGCGAAATAGAGCGGATTGATGTCGGAGGGCGCCAAGTGGCCGCGCCGCGTGAGGATCGCGCCATTGTCGAAACTCTCGCTTGGATTGCAGCCCTCCATCCATCCTCTTTCGAGATAATGATCGAGGGGGTCGCGGCCTTTCAATTGGCCGCCGTAGCGGTTTTCGTAGTAGGTCGCGTCGAAATAGTCGGCGATCGCCGCTTTTTGAATGTCCAGCCATTCCTGCCGCCTCTGCGGCGCGCAGCGCGTCTTTCGCTTTTGCTCGTCGCTCAGCCTCGCGAAAAACAAGAGGGGATTCTCGGTCAGCGCCCCGTTCGGCATGTTTTGGCTGGCGAAATAGAGCGTATGAAAGTTTGCCGAGGGGTTGCGCCCCTCTCTCCAGCCATGCGTCGCGTAATGTTCGGCGGCGCTCGTGCCAGACGCGGCAACATCGGGATAAGTCCGGAAGTAGTAGAATCGGTCAACGTCGTACTTTTCCGACGCCTGACGCATTTTTCGAAGAAATCGCTGGACCAAAATTGTCTCCGTGACCTTGCTATTTCAGAAACGCCAAATGCCGCTGCCAGCGATTAAGCTGACGCGACGTCACAATATCTAGTCTTCAGGCAAGCCCGCATCGAACAGTTTGATCCTTCGCCACATTTGATCGGATGTTTGGCGCCCGCCATTTTTGAGCCAACTTGCGTTAACCTTCGACATGCGTCTGCGTCATCTCAAAAACAAAACAGGTGAGGGTATATTCCGCATCTAATGACGCTCGCGCTAAATTGGCTTCATGAGCCGCCTTTGATCGGTTCGGCTTTGTCCCTAGGTCGGCGGTCGTCGAAAAGGGGGCGTTGTGTCGCCTCGCATGATCCAATTATTTCCCGAATGCAAAGTCGCCGCGCCGCGCTCGTCTTCAATCGCCGCGACACTTTAGCACAAGTTGCGATTTACAGAATGCGCCAAAATTTTTCCATCAATTTTGTCTGAACCCGCCTTAAAAAATATAATGGCGCCCCCAAAGGGCTCGATTTGTAATGGTTAAGCTTAAGGTTGAAAGCGCTTGGCTGTAATTGAGGCGATGCAGTAATGGCCCATTCGACCCGCCCGGCGCTTCACAAGGCGCGTTTCTGCGAGCGCGCATCACAGCATGTGAGACTGGCGGCGAAATCGGCCATTGGATTCGGAGGAAATCATCGATGGAGGCGGTCGACCTGTATCTTAATTTGCTCAAGAAATCTCTGACCAACACGCTGTTCGAGGAGGAGCCCGACGCCGACAATCCAAATCAGACGTCATATGTCAGCGGCTTCATCAGCCATTACATCCGAGGCGTCGCGATTTCGATGCTGCCCGTCGCCCGGTTTGACAATCTCCAGTCATGTATTTTCGACACGATCAACGAGGGTGTGCCGGGCGATTTGATCGAAACCGGCGTGTGGCGCGGCGGCGCCACGATCTTTATGCGCGCCATGCTGAAGGCTTACGGCGTCAACGACAAGCGGGTCTGGGTCGCGGACTCTTTTGAGGGGCTGCCCGAACCGGACGCCGAAAAATTTCCCGTCGAAGCAAATTTCCACAACGGAAAAATCATGAAATCATACTATAACAATTTTGCCGTCAGCCTGGAGGAGGTCACGACCAATTTCAAAGCCTATGACATGCTGGACGAGAACGTAAAATTTCTCAAAGGCTGGTTCAAGGACACGCTGCCGACGGCGCCGATCGAGAAGCTTGCGCTTATTCGGTTGGACGGCGATTATTATGATTCGACGATGGACGGGTTGGTCAATCTCTACGACAAGTTGTCGATCGGGGGTTACGTCATCGTCGACGACTATGGCGAAGACGCCTGGACCAATTGCCGTCAGGCGGTCGACGCGTTCCGGACCAGTCGAAAGATTGAGGACCCTCTAACGAGGGTGGATTCGAGATGCTATTACTGGCGGCGCACGCGCTGACGAAGGTCGAGCGGCGGCGCGCCAGTCGATCTGGCGTTTTCACGAATCTCAGTCGTTGAGCGTCAGACGGCTGGCGGCGATGAGACGGACGAGATCGCCGACGCTTTCCAATTGATCCAGCTCCTTGGATTTCACCTTGATGCCGAAGCGGCTTTCGACGGCCATGACGATCTCGATCATTTTGAACGAATCCCAGCCCTCGACATCCTGCGCCGTCGTCTCCGGCGTCAGCGCGATATCGTCACGCAAGAAAATGTCTTGGAATATTTCGGAAAGCTGCACGTAAATATCCTTGTCGGTCATTTGTTAACCTTCCATGATGTCGATATGCGTGGGAAGCGGGCGATAGTCCGCAAGATCAATCGCGCTAAGAGCGACGCCGTCGACGCTTCTTGAGATCAAAGCGAAGCCCAGCTTCTCGTAATGGTCCTTGACCATTTCATTCTTTGGCGTCGGCCGGTATTCGCCGATCAGGCGCTTGGCGCCAAGACGTCCCGCCTCGGCGGCGATGAGATTGAGCGTCGCATGCTCGACCTGGCGGCCGAGCACTCGGCAACTCATCAGCCAGGTGTCAATGATCGCATCGTTGTTTTCCTGCACCTTCCCGAGAGCGATCGCAATGACGCCATTATCGCCGAAGCGGTCGGTCAGGCGCAGTTGCAAACTGAAACTCGATGGATCCTTCATGAAGGCGAGGACATCCTCCTCGCCATGTCGCCGTGTGGTCAGATTGAACTGGTTGGTCTTGCTGATGAGCTGCACCGCCCGCGTCAGGCCAGACTGATCCAGCGGCCGACAATAGAGCTGCATCTCCAATCCTTTGAGATAGGAGGTCAGATCAGTCGCCGACGCTTTTAGAGTTCGATGCTCGCGATTTTGCTGATAGAGCCGCGTGCGCTGCCGGTCTTCGGCGGTGATCGCGACCGCCTCGAAATATCCGGCGTCCGACAGCATCCCTGGAACCAGCGCCGGATCGTCGGGCGTTTCGGGCACGGCGACCATCGGCAGTTCCTGCCGCACCAGGCCGCGCTCGACCGGATTGTCGTCGAGAAACACGAGCGCATCCAGCCCGATATTCACTTCCTCGGCGATCGCGCGCAGATTCGCGGCCTTGTCGTTCCAATTGGCGACGAAACTGGCGACATGCTCGCGCCGCAGCAGCATTTCCGGATGACGGTCGAAGGCTTCGAGCGCGTTCGCTTCGTCGTTCTTGGAGCAAACCGCGAGTATGACGCCGCGACGCGCCAATTCGAGCGCATATTCCTGCACATAGGTGAAAGCTTCGCCGAGCGCGCTGCCATGGCCGAGCGCGACGCCGTCAAGGCCGTCGTCGCCGATCACGCCGCCCCAAATCGTATTGTCGAGATCGAGCACCAGACATTTGGCCGAACGTCCCATCCTGGCGGCAAGCAGACGCGCGACCAGATCTCCGTAGAATGGCGCGGCGGCGAAAGACACTTCCTGCTTCGCCCGGCACCACAGCGCCGGATCGTGCCAGACTTGCAGGCCGTCCTGCGCGATGCGCCGATCGATCGCGACAAGATCGACGCCGCGTTCCAGCGCAAGCTCTCGCAAGCGCATGTTGAGGCGGCCGATGAAGTCGGCGCGAGAGCCGGGGAGACGAAATTCATTGCCGCCGACCAGTTCGGGCAGCGCCGGCATGATGGTCTGCTGCAAGATGGCGCATTGGAATTTGGACTGCGCCATGTCCCAACAATCGGCGATCCTGGCGCAGACGCTTTCGAGTTCGGCGTCAACCTCCGACGCGCCGAGGCCGGCGTGGACGCCAGCGGTAATGTGCCGGGCGTCGAAGGCGAAAAGAACGGCTGTCGGCTGGAATTGGCGCAGACCTGAATTCGGATCGAGGAGTTCCTGCAGATACTGGCCGTAGTCATTCTCGTAGATCGTCGCCCACATTCCGCGGCGAAGCGCGCCGACGCGTATGCCCGCTTGGAGATGCGTGAGCGTGGACGACCCGAGAAGCGCGAGCCGAACGGGGTCGGCCGCCAGTCCTTCCGGTTGGCGATCGGCGAAGATTCTCCGCACGACCTGATCGAGCGCGCTGAGTTGGGTAAAGTCGCCCTGCGAATTGGCCAGCAGCCGCGCCTCGTTCCAGGCCGCGGATGTGGGGTTGGCGGAATCGCGCAATGCGCGCAGGCGACCCCGGAAATCCGGCGCCGCAGGCAACCAGGGCATTGCGAGCGTGCGCGCCGCCGCGATCATTTTGGGCTGTCCGCCTTCGGCCTTGCCGCAGCGCGCGCGTCGCGGAGCAATTTGAACCACGTTTCGGGCGACAGTCCTGGAGCCTTTGCCGAATGCATCATCTTGTCGACAAAGCCCAGCATCAGTTTGTCCTGGAGTTTCAGGATCGCGCCGGCGCGGCGATCGCCGTTTTCGATGCTGACCCCCAGCAATGTGTTGTCTCCGTAGCGCCTCAGGCCGCGATGCAGGCTGAACGCTTCCTGTTCGGTCAATTCTGAAATCGTCGACTTATAGACGAATATTTTTTCACAATTGGCGAGGTCCTCGATCAGCTTGCGCCTGAGAAATTCGATGCGCCGGATCTGCTGTTGCAGGAACGCCTCTTCCTTGACCGATCCCGCCTTGATGAAGGTATGCACGATATAAAAGCCGCGCTCGTCGCGAATGCCATATTCGCCGTTCGGCAAAACGAAGAGACGCGTATATTTCGGATCGCCGAGCGCTTCGAAGCCCGTGTTCAGCAAATGGACCATATTCTCGACGTTGCCGGCGCCGGCGAAACGGAACAGCCCGATCGGCTCGGCGCCCGCCTTGCGCTGGATGAGCCCGAATTCGCAGTCGTCCCCGAGACTCTCGAAAGCGAGCGCAACGTCGCGTAACTCCTGCTCGGACGCCGCCGCGCCTTGTCGAGGCGCCGCCGCCGCCGGCTTCCCGTCCGCCAACCCGCTATTTATATTGGCGTGCCAAATGGCGGTGCCGCGGCAGTAGCTGACGCTCTCGTCATCCGGCAAGAGACGGGACGCCGCGTCCCAGCGGCGCACGGCCTCAGTCCAGTCCTCGGCTGCGTCGGCGTTGAACGCATAATTGATTCGCAAGGAAGCAGCTTCGGGCCAAATCTCGATCGCACGCCCAAGCAAGCTATCGCTCTCCTGAAGGCGTCCTGCTTCGCGAAGGGCGGCGCCAACCTGCGCCGCAACCACATGCGAGTCGGCGAAGGCCGCAAAGAGCGTGCGCCAGCGCCGTTCGGCCTCCGCCCAGTCGCCCTGGGTCTGCGCCATCATGGCGTATGTCACTGCCGCTCGAATGTCCGTCGGAGAACGGCTCAGCACAGACGATAAAAGCTGATCCGCCGTGTCGCGCTGGCCGGACATGCAATAGGCGCGGAAACATCTGAGCTGAACTGAAATCGAAGCAGGAACCAGCGCCGACAGCTCCTGTCCGAGCCGCACCGCCGCTGGCCAGTCGCCGCGCGCTTCGGCGTCGATCAAGGCCTCATTGATGGAGGCGTCCGCGGCGCTGGAGTCATCGGTCCGTTGTCCGGCGAAGAGACTGGCTATTTGCAGATTGACTGCATGACCTTTCGCGAAGCGGCGCTCCAGGTCGAGCCAACGCTGCAAGGCTGCGTAAACATCGTTGCGAAAGAGGGCGGCGTTGACGAAATGCACGCAGATGTCGACGTGTTCGGGAAATCTTTGCGACGCGTCCTTGAGCAGGGCGTCGCATTCGTCGGCCTCGCCCAATCGCAGAAGCGCCGCGGCCGAGGCGGCATAGGCATAGGCATTGTGGGGGAATTGCTCGCGCACCTTCGTCCAGCGACGCAGCGCTTCCTTCGCGTCGCCGACGTCTTGGGCGTTCAGCGCGTAAGCGACGGCGATCCATTCGCTTTGCGGGAATTGCGCCGCGGCTTGGAGCAGCACGGCGTCGGATTCCTCATGCCGATCCATTTGCCGGAGCAGGGTCGCGCCGACGGTCGCGCCAATTTGAGCGTCGGGCAACTGATCCGCAGCGCGTCGCCACTGCTGCAGCGCGCCGGCCCAATCGCCGGACGCTTGCGCCAATTGAATGAGGCGCATGGGATCCGCAATGAGCGCGTCGTCCGTATAGTCGGCTTTGTCTGAAATCGGCAGAACTCGCCTCCGTCACACCGAACAACCGGCGCCCTGGCCGGCTTCGCGCGATAGGGACCGGCCTATAAATATCCTTGCCGGGCGCATGTCAATAACTTAAACGTGATCATGAACTTAGAGCGATTGTCGTGCAAGCGTGGACTGGACTTGGGATCGAATTTGGGCTTGAATTTGGATTTGGATTTGTCTCCCTGCGAAGTGACGCCGTGGTTAAAACGAATCCGCTCCGAAGGATTTGGTGAAGACGCGTTTTGGCGCATCGCCGGAGGGATTATGAATTCTCAATTTCCGACATTGACGGAGATGGTCAAACGTCAGTTGTCGGTTTTTCCAAGGCATGAATTGTTTCTAAAGCGCAGGTTCGATGCCGCCGCTGCCGAAGATCTGCTCTTTTGTGAGGAGATCAGCAAAATGATCTTCCAAATCAGCGCCGAGGACTTGCCGACAATCCTTGAGGACTATCGCTGGCTCTGCGGCGTGTTCATGGAAGAGGAATTGTTTTTTCGGCGGGAAGGCCGATACAGACTCAGCACTTTCGAGGAGGCCGAGCGAACGGTCTACTCGGACCGCGTCTTCCACCAGCGTTATCTGAACGGTCATCTGATGACGCATCTTTGGTGGGCGAATCATACGGACACGCTGCGTTATTTCCGCGATGTCTTTCTGCCCGGCAACCAACAGCGGTTCCGGCATCTGGAAATCGGCCCGGGGCACGGACTCTTTCTGTATTTCGCCGCGGCCGCGCCCAACGCCGCTACGGTGGAGGGCTGGGACGTGAGCCCGTCCAGCCTCGCCGCCACGCGCCATGCGCTACGCGCCATGGGCGCCCCGCGTCCGGTCGATTTGTCGCTCGTCAATATCTTCAAGCCCTCGCAGGCGCGCCGCGACGTCGAGCCGTTCGACTCCCTGACCTGTTCGGAAGTGCTGGAACATTTGGAGAATCCTCCGGAAGCCATGTCGGCGATCGTCGATCTGATGGCGCCGGGCGGGCGCGCCTTCATCTGCGTGCCGGTCAATTCGCCGGCGCCGGATCATATTTCGCTCTACCGCTCGCCCGAGGAGGTGATCAGCCTTGTGAGCGACTCCGGCCTGGCCGTCGAGGACGCGCTATTCGCGCTCCCGACGGGCGTAACGCTCGAGCGGGCAAGAAAGGACGCCCTGACGATCAACGCCGTCGTCGTCGCGCGAAAGCCCCAGTGAGCCCGCAAGAAGTTTCAGCTCGGGCGCCGGCCTTCGCGCCTTCGCCACGGGCCTATGAAGGCCGGCTCCGGAACGCATTCGATCGTCGCGGCGGACCCGGAATATGTCCGTTGAAAGAAAATGTTGACCATGGTTCGCTGCCGGACAATTGGGCGAGGGCTTGGCTGGTTGCGAGAGTAGGGATGTTTTCAGGCCGGGGAGAGCGCGCTCCGGCGTTCGCCTGATCAATTGCCGTATACGGGGTCGAAATGCTGCTGAGACATCTGGACCGCCACGCCGCCGAGCTAGGTCCTCGTCCCTGTCTGATCCATTGGCAAGCGGAGTCATACAATGTGCTGACTTACGCTCAGTTCGCCGAGCTTTCGAATCGGTTTGCCGCAGCGATCAAGTCCCGCGCCACGGCCGGAACCTCCGGCGTCGTCTTTGTCATCGTCAAGCATCGCTTGATGCAGCTGCCTCTTTTCGTCGGTTGCATGCGGGCGGGATTCATTCCGTCGTTCCTGCCGTTTCCCTCCGCAAAGCAGGATCCGGATCTCTATTGGCGGTCGCATGCCGAAGTCATCGAACGCACCCGCCCCGCCGCTATCGTAACCTATGACGATCTGATCGACGGAGTCGCGGCGATCGCCGACAAATTGGGCGTGCCGGTTCTGGACATCGATCATCTCGATGGCGAGCCGGAAACTCTCAGCCTTCCGGCGGAAGATTCCATTGCGCTGCTTCAGCATTCGTCAGGAACCACCGGCCTGAAAAAAGGCGTCGCCTTGACCTACCGTCAAATCGATCGGCAGGTTCAGTCCTATGTGAAGACGGCCGGACTGGATCCGTCTTCGATCGTGGTGAGCTGGCTGCCTTATTACCATGACATGGGCCTGTTCACGGCGTTCGTAACGCCGCTTTCAGTCGGCGCCACGATCGTGTCCTTCGACGCCTTCGAATGGGTGGCTCAGCCCGATCTTCTGCTTCGTCTGATCGAGCGGTTTCGCGGCACCCATTGCTGGCTCCCCAATTTCGCGTTCAACCACCTCGTCAATACGGCGCCGACCGATCGGCGTTTCGATTTAACGAGCGTCAAGAGTCTCGTCAGCTGCTCCGAGCCGGTCAGGTCGTCGACTTTCGATCTGTTTGCCGCTCGGTTCGAAGCCGAAGGCGCGCCACGATCCAAATTGCGCGCCTGCTATGCGATGGCGGAAACATGTTTCGCAGTTTCCGAGACGCCGATCGGCGAAGGCTATGAGTCTGTCTGGTACGACGCCGAAGGCATTGAAGGCGCGGCTCGCGCGGTGCGACGGCCGCCGGAGACGCCTGGTTCGCGGCCCTATGTCTCGAACGGCGAAGCGATCGAGGGCATAGACGTCCGGATTCTTGCCGATGCTTCGGCGCCTTTGGCCGCCGGCGTCCCGGTCGGCGAAATTCTCCTGCGGGGCGAATTCGTTTTCAGCGGCTATTTCGGCAACGACGAAATGACGCGCGCCGCGTTTCACGGGGAGTGGTATCGCACGGGAGATATCGGGTTTATCGACAATGGCCAACTCTTCGTCACGGGTCGCAAAAAGGATGTTTTAATCGTCCACGGTCGAAACTACTATGCCCATGATATTGAAGCCGTAGCATCGTCCGTGCCGGGCATAGTCCCCGGGCGGACGGTCGCGCTCGGCGTTATGAATGAATTGGTTGGAAGCGAGGAGGCGATAATATTGGCCGAAACGGAGCTCAGCGAAATGGAGCATCCTGCTTTGCAGCGCAAGGTCAAACAGAGAGTATATGGCGCTCTTGAGCTGACGCCGAAAAAGGTCCAGCTTGTCCCTCCTGGCTCCTTGATCAAGACGACAAGCGGCAAGATCAGCCGTTCCGAAAATCTGGCACGTTTCTTGGCTACAACTCGATCAGAGGCGCTATGACTGACGAATTGGCAAAGCAGGTGCGGAAAATCATTGCGGAAACCTTCAATGTTGATGAGGGCGAGATCACGAACGAAACAACCGCCGACGATGTCGACGGCTGGGACTCGCTGGCGCATACAATATTGATGGTCCGTCTGCAGAGAAATTTGAATTTGACGATCCCTGAGACGCTGGCCGCCAACAGCGAGACGGTCGGAGCGCTCATCGAAGGTCTCCGGCAACTGCGCGAGAATGAGTCATGAGTGCGGCCCTGGCCGGCAGCCATATAGAGGTCATCGAAGGCGGCGACGATTGGCTGTTCCTTCGACGTTACGAAAACCTGCATGTCTTGGATATGCAAAGCGATCTGTCGGGCTGGTCGCAGACGCATTTGCCGACGCTGATCACGCAGTTCGCATGCCGACATGAGATGTTGGCCGCGCGCGGCGTATCCTATGTGCTGGCGGTCGCGCCTGAAAAATCGAGCATCTACCCCGAAAAACTTCCCAACGGATATCGACTGGCGTCGCCGACCCTGGCCGAACTGCTGACGACGGCTTGCCGGCAGGCTGGCGTTGAGACGGTCGATTTGACCTCGGCGCTTCGCGCGGCGAAAGGCGCGATCGACCTTTATCATCAGGTCGACAGCCATTGGACGTATTATGGCGCTTATGTCGCCTATCGGTCGATCATAGAGTCGGTTCAGAAGCGCGTCGACGTGTCGGTGGTGCGGCCCGATCAGATTTCCTACCTCGACAAGGAAGGCTTCGGCGATCTCGGCGTTCACATGCATCCCGAACGTCGCGGTTTTTTGCAGCAGGCGACGGTGTCCACCGGGATCGAAACGCATATCAGGGCCTATGATGAGCGAGAGCGCGCCTACGCCTCGAATACCTGCGAGAGCGGACGAGGCAAGGCCGTCATCCTGCGCGACTCCTTCGCGACATTCATGTCGCCCTATCTGGCTCGGTCGTTCTCGGAATCGTCCTTCGTCGCGCCTCCATTAGGCCTATATGAGGATATGATTGCGGATCTGGCGCCGGACGTCGTCATTCACCTGTGTGCTGAACGCGCATTGTTGTACGAACCGGAAGGTCTCGTCGACTGGGAAGCGCGCTCCTGGCGTCAAATCTATCTGGAGTCTCACGAAAATCCGCAGTGGGCCCATCTCATTCGGCCGCTTCGCCGCGCGCTCGCCGAGAAGCGGTTCGATGAGTCCGTGCAGCTTGCACAGCAGCTTTGCGACGCGGGCGGCTGGGCGCTCGAATATAATTTGGCGGATGCGCTGATCGGCGCGAAACTATACGAACAGGCGATCGAGGCGTGCGACCGGATCGAACAACGCGGAAACGCGAGCGCGTTCAGCTATTTTCTTAAGGCCTACGGGCAACGCGCGATTGGGCGCGGCGAAGCGGAAGACACGCTTCGCCAAGCCTTGCGCATGCGGCCTCAGCATCCGCGATTCCTTTATGAACTGGCGACGTGGCTCGCGCATGACGGCGATCTCGCAGGAGCGGTCGCGGCGCTTCGAACCGCCGTGGCGCGCGCCCCCGGATTCGCTCAAGCGTGGAGCGATCTTTCGCGTCTCACTGCAAAATTGGACGAAACGAGCGAGGCGGACGCCGCGCGCCAGCAGGACGCGCACGTTCGATAGTCGGGACGATTCCGATGGGCTGATTTCGATCAGACGGTATTGAGAGAATTGGGAATAGAGGAAATTGCCGTGGCCAACGCCGTCGATATCGAGATCGATCATGACAATCCTTCCTTGCTGCGAACGACGCTAAGCGATGGACTGACCGAGATTCCGGCCCTCAATCTTGCCGTGAACGGCAAGCCTTGGGCGACGACGCCGACGATCCCGGACCCCACGGCGCCGAAGGATCGTAAGCTTTGGTCGTGTGAGCTCCCGCCTCTCCACAAGGCGGAGAGCGGCGAATTTATCGAGTTGATCGATCCTCGGAATGGACGGTCGATCAAGCAGGTTCGCCTTGGCGCGCGCGAACCGAAACGCAATGGGCAGGGGCTGCTTGCGGCGGAGGTCTATGGCGATAGAGCCAGTCCGCTATTCTCTGCGCCGAGCATGGTGTTCGATGGGGCTGTCGTCACGATTCGCGGCGCCCATCTTCCGCCGATGGGCGACCCTTCGAAACTGCGTTTCGTTGTCGGTCCGGGCGTGGCGTTCACAGTGGAATATCCGCTCTATTTTCCTGAATTCGAGGAGCATTTTTGGTTCTGGCCGAATGCAGGCTGGTCGGCGTTTGTCCTGAGCATCGATCTTGCGCGATCTTCCGCCGCCGCCGATCCGTTCAAAATTTCCCTTGTCCATAGGCTGGACGGCGCCGAAAGTCGGGGCGGCGCGGTCTATGTTCCCGACCAGCTGGTGTCTTCGATCGGATTCCCTGGCGGACTGGATGATCCGAGCCCGGTAGAATTGCACGAGCCCAACCAGTTCGCGGTTTTTAGCGGCTACAATTTCTTTCGCCTCGTAGCTGAGCTGTTGGGCAAATATGGAGTCGCGCCGCGCAGGGGCGTGACGCTGCTCGATTGGCAGTGCGGGGACGGCCGCGTGACGCGCCATTTTCTTGATAATTGGGCCGGCGCAGACATTTGGGGCATCGATTCGAACGCGGAGAAAATCGCCTTTTGCAAGCGTCGCTTCGGCGCCGGCGCATTCGTCCATGGCGCCTTTCCGGCTTCGGCGCCGCTTTCAACCGAAGGTTTCGACGCCGTTTACAGCCTCTCGGCCATGCCTTTGCTTCCCGCGAACGATCAACGGACTTGGATGGAGGAGCTGGCTCGGCTCCTCAAGCCTGGCGGGCTGGCCGTATTCGCCTTTTCAGGCGAATGCGCCGCCGCCTATCTGTCCCGATATTTGGACGGCGAGTGGTGGAGCCGATGGAAAAGCAAAGGCTATAGCGACGAATTGTGCAATCGCGAGCTGAAGGCGAGGCTCGGCGTTCCCGAATACGCGCCAGACGTGTTCCGATCGGCGGAAAACGTCAAGATCGAGTTTGCGCAATTCTTCGAGACGCTGGCGATCGAACCGGCGCGGTTTGGCTATCTGGACGTTGCGGTCCTGCGCCGGCGCTGACCGCGGTCGCGCGCGCGTCTCTTGCCGACCGGCGCCGGCCTGGCGCCTACTGTCTGGGTGATTCGCCTTCTTCACACCGCCGATTGGCATCTTGGCGCGACGCTGCAGGGCTGGTCGCGCGAGGCGGAGCATCGAGCCGCGCTGGCGCAGCTCGTCGCCATCGCCAAGCAGCGGGCGGTCGATGCGATCATCGTTGCGGGCGACATCTTCGACGGTCTCAACCCATCGGCCGACGCTCAACGGCTGCTCTACAACACCCTGCGCGACCTGCGCGCCGCCTGTCCGCATGCGCGAATCGCGCTCGTCGCCGGCAATCATGATCCGGCGGCGCGGCTCGAAGCGCCGCGCGCCCTGTTCGAGATGGCCGATGTCGTTTCCATCGGGGCCTTCGCGCGCCGCGACGGCGTTTTCGACGCGCGCGCGCATCTCTCGCCAATCCGCGACGCCAACGGCCGCGTCGGCGCCTATGTGCTGGCGCTGCCCTATCCGCGCGCGGCGGATTTGCCGGTCGGCTGCGAAGGCGCGGTCGGGGCCGTGCGCGAAGCCTATCGCGAAGCGGTCGACAGCGCCTGGCGCGAGATAGGATTGGCGCCGCTCATCGTCACCGGCCATCTTCATGTCGCCGGCGGGCTTGAATCGGAAGGGTCGGAAAGACGCATTCTCGTCGGCGGCGAACATGCGGTTCCGCCCGACGTATTTTCGGCCAATATCGCTTATGTCGCGCTCGGCCATCTGCATCGCCCGCAGTCGGTCGGCCGCGACACGATCCGCTATTCCGGCTCGCTCATTCCGATGTCGAAGACCGAGATCGACTATGCGCATGGCGTCAGCATCGTCGACATTGACGATTCCGGAGCCGTCGCGATCGAACATGCGCCCTTCAGCCGCGCCGTGCGACATTTAAGGGCGCCCGCGACAGGCGCTCTGTCGATCGTCGAACTCGAGCCCGCGCTTCAAGCGCTCGATCTCGATGGTTCAGCGCCGATGGAGCGTTGGCCTTTCGTCCATCTCGCGATCAAGGTCGAGGGTCCGGCCGTGGGCCTGAAAGCGGAGGTCGACGCCATTTGCGAAAAATTTCCGCTGCGCGTCGTGTCGATGACCGTCGAGCGGCCGCACGCGCAAGCGCCAACGGCGGCGCCGCTGCGGCTTGCCGAGCGCAGCCCGGCCGATCTGTTTCGCGAAGCCTTCGAGCAAACCCATGGCGTCGCGCCGACAAACGACCATCTCGACTGTTTCGAGCGCCTGCTGCAGGAGGCGTGACGTTGCGCATCCTGGCGATCAGAGGGGCCAATCTCGCCAGTCTCGCCGACGCGTTCGTCATCGACTTCGACAGCGAGCCGCTGCGCTCGGCGGGGCTCTTCGCCATCACCGGGGAGACCGGCTCGGGCAAATCGACGATTCTCGACGCGATCTGTCTTGCGCTCTACGACCGATATCCGCGCGTCGCGTCGGCCGGCGCGAGCGAAGGCGCGCCGGACCCTTCCGGAGAGACTCTGGGCGCCGGCGATCCGCGGGCGATTCTACGACGGGGCGCCGGCCGCGGCTTCGCCGAAGTGGATTTCATTGGCAGGGACGGACACCGCTATCGGGCGCGCTGCGAGCTGCTGCGCGCGCGCGGCAGAGCGGCGGGCGCCTTGCAGAAGCGCGGACGGTCGCTGTGGCGCATCGACGACGCCGGCGAAATCCTCGCGGCGGTCGAGAGCGGGATCGAGCCGGTCAATTCCCGTATCGTCGAACTGACCGATCTCACCTTCGATCAGTTTCGCCGAACGGCGCTCCTGGCGCAGGGGGAATTCGACGCCTTTCTGCGCGCCGACGCCAAGGAGCGCGCCGATCTGCTGGAAAAAATCACCGGCGCCGAAATCTACGGCCTCTTGTCGAAGCGCGCCTATGAGCGCGCGCGCGACGCGCAGCAGGCGGCGACTCTTGTCGAACGCAGGCGCGCCGAAATCGGCGTGATGTCCGAGGACGAGCGCGCCGCGATCGACGCGGAGCTCGCCGCGATCGATGGCGAGCGCGCCGAAGTCGCCAACATGCGCGCCCAAACGCTGGCGGCGCTCGGCAGGCTCGCCGCCTTGGAGCAGGCGCAAGCGAAGCTCGCGCAGGCGATGGCGGCGCGCGCCGAAGCTTTGCGCGCGTTTGAAGGCCTGTCGCAGGAGCGCGAGACGCTTGCGTTGCTGGCGAAGGTCGAACCGCTGCGCGCGCCGTGCGCGGACATGCGCCGCGCCGAGGACGCAAAAGAACAGGCGACGCGCGCAGCGATGGAAGCCAAGGCGCAGGCGAACGCGGCGCAAGCGACGCTCGCCGCTCATGACGCTCAGGCGCGATCGGCCGCAGCGGCCTTCGCCGCGGCGGAGGCGGACATCGCCGGATTTGCGCCGATCTGGAACGAGGCGGCGGCGCTTGACGCGCGCATCGCCAATCTGGCGAGCGAGGAAGAAAAGGCGCGCAACATCGCTGAAAACGCCGCTTCGCGCGCGGCGCAGAAGCGCGCCGAACGCGCCGAGGCGGTCACGCAGCTCGCCAATATTCAGCAGCAGAAAGAGAAGGCGAACGCCGATCTTCAGCGCCTTACGCCGGCGCGCGCGCTCAGCGAGCGCTGGCGGGAAATCGACGAGTGGCTGACGAAGCGAGGCGAGCTTCTCGAGGCCAAGCGCACATGCGGCCGCGCGCTGGCGGCGGCCGTCGCCGAACTTCGCCGCGGCGAAGCGACGCTCGCCGATTTCGACTCTCGCGATGCGCAGGATCGAGCGGCGAGCGAGAGACTGACGACGCAGATCGACGCGCGCGATCGCGCGATTCTCGCGCTCGATGAGCCGGCGTCCGTCGCGCGGGCCGACGCGCTGTCGAGCGCGGCCGAGCGTCTTGAGGTTTTGCGCAGGTCCGCGCGCGCCTATGACGAGGCAGATGCAGCTTCGGCGTCGGCGCATCGGGAGATTGCGTGCAGCGCGGACGACGAAGCCGCGCTTCGGCGGAAGTTGGACGAATTGCGGGAGAACCGCGGGCAACATGTCGTGCGGAGCGCCGACGCCGAGCGCCTGGGCGAACTTGCGGACGCCGCGGCGGATCCCCATGCGCTGCGACTGCGGGCCGCGCTGAGCGATGATGCGCCATGCCCGGTCTGCGGCGCGCGCGATCATCCCTTCGCCAAGGCGCATGACGCGGCGAACGCATTGATCGAAGCGCTGCGCGCGCGGCGCCATGAATCGCGGCGCGCGCTTGAAGGATTGGACGAGGAAATTGTCGCGGTGAGCGCGCGCGCCGCCGAGGCGCGGGCGCTTCATCAGGACGCGTCGCGTCGCGCAGCGGAAGCGGAATCGGCGCGCGAGCGCGCGAAAGCCGAATATGCCTCGGCGCTCGACGACGAAGGGGCGCCAATGATCGTCCCCGAATTCGCGCCGCCGGAGTCGATCGCGGCGGCTTCGCCGCGGCTGGACGAATTGGCGGAAGAAATCGCGGCGGCGCGCGCCGCCGTTGCGCAAAAGCTTCTGGCCGCGCGTCGGCTGTGCGAGGAGCGCGATCGTCTGCGCGCCCAGCGCGAGACGATGCGTCAGGCGCTCGACGCGCGCCAGGAGGAGCGCGCCGGGCTCGCCAAGACGCTGCAATCGGCGCGCGAGACGCGCGCCGGCGCGGAAGCGGAACGCGCCGGACTGGTCGAGCGTCTGGAGTCGATCGATCGAACGCTCGCGCCTTATCTGCAGCTTTGCGACCTCTCGGCGGCCGACATCGACCGCGACGCCGGATCGGCGCGCCGGGCGCTCGAATTTGCCGGCGTGCGATACCGGCAGGCGTCGATGGGTTCAGACGAACTCGCCGCGACCTTCGCCGCGATCAGTTTGAAGGCGGAGCGCCTTGCCGCCGAGGCGGACGCCGTTTGCGCCCGCGAGGCCGACGCCAAGGCTGATCACGCGGCGCGCGCCGACAGTCTTGCCGAGGCGCAGAGCGAACGCGCGCGCCTCCTCGACGGCGAGGCGACGGCCGCGCATCGCGCTCGCATCGAAGATCGCTTCCGGGCGGCGGTCGAAACGCGCGACGTCGCCCGCGATGCGCTCGCCGCCGCCCAGCAGGCGAGCAGCGCCTGCGAGGCGCGTTGCGCGCATTTGTTGGGCGCGGCGCAAGACGCGACGATGCGGGCCGAGCAGGCGGGGGCGGCCTATGCGGCGGCGCTCGAAGCGGCGGGCTTCGACGACGCCTCGGTCTCGCCGCTCCTGTCAATGTCGCGCGACGAGCAGGCGATGCTGGCGCATGTCGTCAGGGCCGCCGAAGCTGAGCGGGCCGCGGCCGCGGCCGCGGTCGCGGCTCGGCAGGTCGATGTCGACGAAGCGCGCGCCGCCGCGCCAGCCGAGACGTCGCGCGAAGCGTTCGCCGCCCAGGAAAAGAGCTACGCCAGCCGTCTCGATGAATTGTCGGCGCGGCTCGGCGCGTTGGGCCAACGTCGCTTGCAGGACGATGAGGCGCGGGAACGCTCAGCTGCGCTCGGCGAGGAGCTGGCACAGGCTTGCGCGAAGGCGAGGCTCTGGAGCGAAATCAGCGAAGCGATCGGGTCGGCGAGCGGCGACAGGTTCCGCCGTTTCGCCCAGGCCGCGACGCTGGAGCATCTCGTCGCCCTCGCCAATCAGCGCCTGAAGCTGCTGGCGCCGCGTTACGCGCTGGAGCGCTCGGGCGACGCCGGGTCACTCGGACTCCAGATCGTCGATCGCGATCTTGGCGACGAGCGGCGCTCGACGCGTTCGCTCTCTGGCGGAGAGCGCTTCCTGGCGTCGCTTGCCTTGGCCTTGGCGCTGGCCGGGCTCGAAGGGCGCAATTCCTTTGTCGACACGCTGTTCATCGACGAAGGCTTCGGCGCGCTGGACTCGGCGACGCTCGACGTCGCGATCGACGCGCTGGAGACGCTGCAGGGGCAGGGCAGGCGCGTGGGCGTGATCAGCCACGTCGATTCCCTGCAGCAGCGGATCGCAACGAAAATCTGCGTCGAGCGACGCGGCGGCGGGGTGAGCGTGGTCCGACTTCGCGCGCCTCGCGACGCGTGACTCCGACGCTGTTCGCAAATTCTGAAAGAAGCAGCCGACTGATTCCTATCGCGTGGAAGAGTCGCGTCGAAATCGCGCCAATTCTGTGGCGAGCCTTTCAGAAAAGAGCTTGGCTGTGGCGGCAAAGCCACAAAAAACAATGATCAGCAGCAATAACTGTGGCAATGGCGCCACAGCCTTCATCGCTTGCTGCGTCACACATCGACTCCAGCCAAGTTTGTCACCGCTCTGTCATCCAGCGTCGGCTTCACTGTCGCCCGAAAGTTAACCGGGGGATTAAAGCTATGAAACTTGGAGTTGGACAACGCGCGCTCGCCATCGCGGCGTTCGGCTTATATGCGACGGCTTCGGCCGCTCCGGCCGCGGCTGACACCGCGTCCGAAATCCGTGAATTGAAGGCGCGTCTGATGCAGCTTGAGGCGCAGGTCTCCAAGCAGCGCGCCGAAGTCAAACATGCGACCAATGTGGCGAACGCCGCTCAGGCGCATGTCAGCAAGGACGGTCACGGCCATCCGCCGCCGCCGCCGGTTTTCGTCAGCTTCAAGAACGGCCTGTTCGTGGAGACCGAGGACAAGGCCTTCTCCTTCTATGTCGGCGGCCGCATTCATGCGGACGGCGGCTGGCAGAGCGACCCGGCCAACGGCGACGCGAGCAATGCGCTGCTGCGCCGCGCCCGTATCGATATCGCCGGCAAGGCGTTCAAATATTGGTATTACCGGACTCAGTTCGAATTCGGCGGCAGCAGCAACGCCGCAAGCGCCGCCAATGTCCGCGACGCCTGGCTGGGCTTCAACTATCCGATCCTGGCCAAGCTCGGCCTCCCTTATGAAAATAAGATCTTCATCCAATTTGCCAATCAGTTGAGGCCTCTGGGCCTCGAGGCGATGAGCACCTCGAACTCCGGCATCACCTTCATCGAGCGTTCGATGATGTCGGACACGTTCAACACGCCAAGGCGACATCTCGGCGTCTCGATCTCCACCGGCGATCACAATTGGGGCGTCAAAGGCGGCATCTACAGCACCAGCCCGCAGGACGCCGCCATCCGTCCGTTCAACAATCGGCTTGGGCAATATTGGGAGGTTGATGGCCGCGCCGTCTTCCTGCCCATTCGCACTGAAGAGGATCTCATCCACATCGGCGCCACGGGCCGCTATTACCAAAACAATGGCGCGAGCGGCGCTACGAACGACGAATTGCTCGTCGGTCGCGGCGTGCGCAATGAAGCCAATGCGCTCAACACGCGCCTGCTCGGCACGCCGGATATGGCGTGCAATCCGGGCGGCCCGTTCAATCTCGCAGGCTCGCTATGGGCGGCTAACCCGGCGTTGGGCGGCCAGCTCGTTCAGGGCGGCTGTCTGAAAAACTCCACCCAGTTCAACGTCGAATTCGTGGGCGTTCACGGACCCTTCAGCATTCAGGCCGAATATTCTCAGCAATTCTACAACCGCAACTCCTACAACTCGGCTGCTCTGCTGTTTACCCCCACCGCCCTGGCGGGCGCGCCCGCGCTTCAGCAGGCGCGGCTCGTCGCGGGACAGGGTCTCCAAAGCTCGTCAGCGTTTGACGGCTATTATGTGCAGGCTCAGCTGTTCCTGACCGGCGAAACGCGCATCACCGGCTATACGGACATCGAGCACAACGTCAACACGCCCTATACTTTCTCGACCCAGCCCAAAATCCTCAATCCGGTCAGCAAGGGCGGCTACGGAGCCTGGGAAGTCGCGGGGCGCTGGAGCTCGATCGACCTCAACAACGGCTCGCAAGGCTTCTGGAGCTATCTCCCGGTATATGGCGCGCTCGGCTTCATTCCCGGCGTCGCCATTCCCGCGGGACTGTTCCCAGCGACTCTCGCCGCCAATTCGGTCGGGTTGACCGGCGGTCGCGTGAACAAGATCACGCTGGGCCTGAACTGGTATCCGGAAAAGGGCTACCGCTTCCTGTTCAACTACGGCCGCGTCCTTGCCAATTCCGCGCCGTTCAACCAGCCTTGGCTCAGCGCGAACGACACCAACTCCTTCCTCACCCGCGCGGAAGTCTGGTGGTAAAAGTCTCTCACGTCTGACTCTCAAGCAATCCCGCTGGGTTCTCCCGGCGGGATTTTTGTTTCGATCTAAGTTTGCGGGAACCGCGCAGGGGCGGGGCTTCACACGAAATCCGTTCGATCCGCTCGGATGTCATTCCCGACGCGCGCAAAGCGCGCGATCGGGAATCCAGAGCAAAACTAGCGTTCTTGGATTGGCTCTGGATTCCTGGTCAGGCCTTCGGCCTGCCGGGAATGACAAGGGTCCGAGCGAACGGATCAGCCGGAATCCAGATCACTCATGCCACATGCGGATCAGATCGCCGATGATTTTGAGCTGCAGATCGGCGACCGCGTCATGCCCGTTCTTTTCCATATAGGCGCCGAGAACGGCGTTTAGGTCGCGTAAGACTTTGCGCCGGCCTTCGTCGCGGATGCGGCTCTTGATCCAGCCGACGCAGGCGAGACGGCTGCCGGAGGTCACCTTGGCGACGCGGTGGGTCAGGCCGGTGGAATAGACGAAAATGCTGCCGATCTTGGGTTTGACCTTGATGAGCCCGTGCTCCTGCTCGAGCACGAGTTCGCCGCCGCCGTAATTGCTGGGATCCTCAAGAAACAGAGTGAAGGACAGATCGCAGCGCACGCCTTCCATGATCGGGGAGTCCGAATGGTTTCCGTATTCCATTCCCTCGTCGTAGCGATTGATCATGACGCCGACGAGCTTCTCCGGCATGGCGAAAAGATCGATTCCCGGATGCGCCAGGATGAGCGATTTGATCTCGTCGAGGATCTTTCCCGCCTTCCGATCATCGAGCTGAAGATTTTTCTTGACGTTCGCCGCCATGCCGCCGGCCGTGGACGACCCCGTGACGAACGGCGCGTTGAGAATGCGCTGCCGGAAGCGCGCGCACTGGTCTTCGTCCAGAAAGTCATCGATGAGCAGCACGTTCGTCGCCCTCGTGAGACAGATAAACAGCGGCGTCGCACTGGCGCGCCGCCGCACATGCCCAAACATGTCCTTTGCAGCGAGTCCAGCCGGTTCAAAGCGGCGGATTGGCGCAGCCTGCGCCATAATACGCCCGGCTTTTCCAACTGCGCCGTCAAATGCTATGGTTTCTGCAATTGGGATCCCGCCGCAAGGGAGCGCTCGGCTTCGCCGATGAGGTCGCTCGTGACAACGCTCAGACGCCTGGTCGGGCGTCGATTCCCCCGGCGTTACGGACTGAGAACGCGTATGAACCGCTATGACCGCCAGCCCCAGCCGGCCGAAGAGGCCGTCGTCGAATATCTCGACGGCGAATATCGCGTGCGCAAGCCAGGCGCCTATGTCCGCTGCGCGGTCACCGGAGAGCCGATCCCGCTCGAGGATTTGCGTTACTGGAACGTCGATCTGCAGGAGCCCTACAGCGGCCCGCACGCCAAGCTGATGCGACTCGGCGTCAAGAAGCCGGACTGACGTCGCGCCGGCGCGCCTCGTCGCCCGGCTCGAGCAGTCCGTGAAGCGCATCGTCCAGAACGGCGGCGTCATCGAATGCGAGGGTGACAGGCAGCGCATCGGCGCCAAGCGTCGCAAGCCGATCGCCCATTCGCGCCGCATCCTTTTCGGTTGTGACGAGACGCGCGCCATGCGCCCGCCGCAACCTCGACAGCGTCGCATAGTCCCGCTCGGCGAACCGGCGGTGATCGTCGAATGAAACCCGCGCCACGACCTCCGCGCCGCATTTTTCCAGCAAGTCGAAAAACTTCTCGGGACGGGCGATGCCGGCGAAGGCGACGACGCGTATGCCTCTTATCGCTTCGACGGCGTCAGGGTCAGCCGCCAAATGCGCGGCGACGAAGGGCTTATTGGCGCGTGCGGCGACGTCGCGCCCGCGCGCGCCGTCGCCGATGACGACCAGAATATCCGCCGCGGCAAGCTGCGCGTCGAGCGGAGCGCGCAGAGGCCCGGCGGGTAAGCAGCGGCCATTGCCGGCGCCATAGTCCGAGTCGATGGCGAGGAGCGTGAGGTCGGGCGCGACGCGACCGCTGTGAAAGCCGTCGTCGAGAATGACCACATTCGCGCCAAGGCGCTGCGCCAGGGCTGCGCCGGCGATACGGTCGACGCCGACGATCGTCGGCGCGACGCGCGCAAGCAGCGGCGCTTCGTCGCCGACGTCGTCCGCGTCATGGCGGTTCACATCGACCGCGAAGGGAGACGTTTCGCTCCGCCTGCGGCCATAGCCGCGCGTCAGAAACGCTGGCCGCTCGCCCGCAGCGTGAAGTCGCTGGGCGAGGGCGATCGCGAGCGGCGTCTTGCCATCGCCGCCCGCCGTCAGTCCGCCCACGGCGATCGCCGGCAGATTGGCGCGCGGCGCCGTGCGCGTGAGACGTGAGCGGGCGATCACGCCATAGAGGGCGCCGAGCGGAGAGAGAATGCGCGCCGCCGCGCCGTCGTCGCGCCAGAAGCCGGGCGCGCGCATCTCAAGAAGTGCGATGGCGCGCGAGGCTCATCGCTGTGCGACAGCCAATTGCGCGAGATAGGGCTCGACGGCGTTCATGATTCCGCGAGAGGCGCCGCCCAGTCTCTCGACCGTTTCAGCCGCGGCGCGCCCCATTTTGCGCATCCGCGCCGGCTCGGAAAGGAGGTATTGCGCGGCCCGCGCCAACGATGCGGCGTCCGAGGCGCGCGCGGCCGCCTTCGCCGCGGCGAACTCGCCGTAGACTTCGGTGAAGTTTTCGACGAAGGGCCCGTGGAGAATGGCGCAGCCGAGTTTCGCCGGCTCGATCGGATTTTGTCCGCCGCCGCCGGGCAGCAGCGACTTGCCCATGAAGACGACGCCGACGCTTCGGAAGATGAGGCCGAGTTCGCCGACGCTGTCGACGACATAGACGTCGACGTCGCGTCGCGGTTCGGAGTCTTGCGAACGCAGCGCCGCGTTCAATCCTCTGGCGCGCGCGGCTTCGGCGATTTCGGCGCCGCGTTCGCGGTGACGCGGCGCGATGATCGTCAGCAGCGACGGCGTCCTGGCGGCCATGTCGACATGCGCGTCGAGCACGATGTCCTCTTCGCCGGCATGGGTCGAGGCCGCCGCCCAGGCCGGCCGCCCCCCGATCGCGCCGTTGAATTCGGCAAGCTTCGCGGAATCCGCGGGCGGCGGCGGCACGTCGAATTTGAGATTGCCGGCGATGCGCACGCAACGCGCGCCGAGCGCCAGAAACCGGGCGGCGTTATCCGAATCCTGGGCGAGGCAGAGATCGACGGCGCCGAAGACGGATTTCGCCGCGCCGGGTATGGCGCGCCAGCGCTCGGCGGATTTGCGCGAGATGCGGGCGTTGGCGAGAACCAGCGGCGCCCCGCGCGCGCCGACCGCGGCGACCATATTGGGCCACAGCTCCGACTCAGCGAAGACGGCGATGTCCGGACGCCAATGATCGAGAAACCGATTAATGAATTTGGGCGCGTCGAGCGGCGCATATTGGTGGAACGCGCCCGCCGGCAGGCGCGCGCTGAGAACTTTCGCGGAAGGGACGGTGCCGCTGGTGACGAGCACTTCGAGTCCGCGCTGAATGAATCGGTCGATCAGAGGCAGCAGCGACAGGGTTTCGCCGAGGCTCGCGCCATGCAGCCACACGAGTCGTCCGCTAGGGCGGGGGCGGTTTGACTCGCCCATGCGTTCCGCCAGTCGCTCGGGATCTTCCTTGCCATGTCTTGCGCGCCAGTTGAGCAGAGGTCCGGCGAAGGGAGTCGCCGCGATCGTCGCCAGCCGGTACAATTTCAGAAGCGACATGTTTCCTGTCTGGTAAGACTCCGGGTCCGCGTGGGCCCTGCGACCGCGTCTTCTCCGCGCGCGTCGGGCCGCCTCCGGAATGATGACTGTATCGCCCGGTAAGACGGCAAATTTTTGTAGCGATTATAGCTCTTCCACGTCCGGATCAAGCAGCCGATAAAGATGCACCACGAAATAGCGCATATGGGCGTTGTCGACGGTCGAATGGGCTTTCGCTTTCCAAGCCGCGAGCGCGCTGTCGTTGTCCGGATAAATGCCGACGATGTCGAGCTTGCCCGGATCGCGGAACGAAACGCCGTCGAGCGTCTCCAATTCGCCGCCAAATACAAGATGCAACAGCTGTTTTTCTTTCTTCGCCGAGGTTGCTTGCGTCGTCTTGTTCATAATTTTCCTTCCAGGACGTCCCGCGCCAGCGCGAGGCTTTGGTCGAACAGCGAATTGGGCGCCGCGATCAGCATGTCGCGCGCGAGCGAGGCGCGGTTATAGGTGAGCGCAACGCCTTCAGGCTCGCTGAGCATGGCGCCCGCCTCTGCGAGGAGAACGTCGGCGGCGGCGATATCCCAGTCGCGCGCATTGGGCGCGGCGACGACGATATCATGACGGCCGGAGGCGATATCGGCAAGCCGCAGCGCCAGCGACGGCGTGCGCGGCGCCAGCACGAATCCCTGCGGCGAGGCCGCCAGTCGATCTCTAATCGCGCGCGGCGCGACGAGCGCCGCGCCCGAGATATCGGCGCGCTGGGGGGCGCGCAGGGGTGCTCCGTTGAGAAAGGCGCCGAGCCCGCGCGCGCCGGTATAGGTTTCTCCGAGAGCCGGCGCGTGGATAATTCCCGCCACCGGCCGGCCGCCAACGACGAGAGCGATGGACACCGACCAACGGGCGTCGCCCCGCGAAAAGGCGTGCGTTCCATCGATCGGATCGACGACGACCAACGAGTCGTTCGCAAGCCGATCCTCGGTGTCGACGCTTTCTTCGGAGAGCCAGGCCGCATCGGGCGCGATCCGCGCCATCTCCTTGAATAGGAACCGATCGACGGCGAAATCGGCTTCGGTGACCGGCGAACCGCCGCCCTTATAGGAGACCGCCGCGGTCGTCCGTTCGCCTGGACGGAAATAGGCCATGGCGATGTCGCCGGCGCGGCGGGTGACGCTTTCGAGTTGCGGAAGAAAAGCGGCGAGTTCCGCTTGGCTGAAGCCCATCACCAGGAGGAGTAGGTTAGGCGCCCGGCGTCCGCAAGCGGGCCCGTTGCGCAGAATAGGAGCAATTTGATCGAATCCATTTCCGTCGATTTCACTCTCAATGCCTAAATCAGGCGTCAAAGCAACGATTTACGACATGTTCACCAGTCTTTTTAGCGCCTTTCCGGCGGACCTGCGGCAATATCGACGCCGAGAAGGAATCCAAACCTTAAGGAGCGACCCATGGTTGAGGCCGAGACCGCGCGCAGGATCGAAGACAGCGTTTATGTTCAGCGCGACCGGCGCGCCGATGGCGGCGCGCGCCGCATCCGGATGAGCCGGGAGGGCGTGCTGATCGCCCGCCGCTTGAGCGGCGTCGCGATGGTCATCTCGGTGCCGGTCAGCGCCTATCGCGGCGTCGCCCTCGACGTGCAGCCGTCCGAAGACGGATCGCCGCGCTACGTCCTGTCGCTGACGCACAGCGATCCGGACCTCGACATTCTTCTCGGCGAGACCCAGGATTGCGGCGCCGTCGCCGCCGATTGGCGCTATTGGGCCGCTTGGCTCGGGCTGCCGCGGCTCGCGGAAGAAGACGGCGAATTGCGCGCGCTCGACCGCCCCGCCGAAGAGGCGGCCGCCGCTATGGCGCGCCGCCGTTCCGACGCCAATGTCCGCAAGCGCCGCCCGCGCTTTCTCGCTCGCCGCAAGGCCGGCGACCCGAGCCGAACCAGGATGGTCCATTCGGAAGAGCGCGAGATTGTTTCTTATGAGTGAGCCGTCCTCCGCGCGGCCTAAGCCACGCCAAGGACCTCCTTTGCGAAGCCCTCGCGGATTTCCTGCTCCTTGAGCTTCCTGCCGATGAAGACGAGGCGCGATTCACGCTTCTCGCCTTCCTTCCATTCCCGCTGCAAATCGCCGTCGAGAATCTGATGGACGCCCTGAAAGACGAACCGCCGCGGCTCGTTCTTGAAGGCGATGATTCCCTTGCTGCGCAGAATGTCCGGCCCTTCGCGCTGAATGAGGTCATTGAGCCAGGGAACGAAGCGCTCAGGGTCGACCGCGCCCTCATGGCGGATCGAGATCGAATGCATTTCGTCGTCATGGAAATGCGTCAACCCGGCGTGAGGCGCATGTTGATGTTCATCATGATGGTCGTGATGATGATCATGGCCGCAGTCCGGACCGCATTCATGATCGTGGTCGTGATGGGCGTGCTCGTGATCATGGCCTTCTTCCTCGGCGTCGAGGAAGGCCGGTTCGATTTCCAGAATACGGTCGAGGTCGAAGGCGTTGCGTTCCAGGACCGCCTGCAGCGGAACGTCCGACCGCACCGCCCGATGCAGCGCGGCGTAAGGATTGATCGCGCGGATGCGGCCTTCGACTTCGGCGAGTTCCTCGTCTGATACGAGGTCGGTCTTATTGAGGACGATCACGTCGGCGAAGGCGATCTGACTTTTCGCCTCCGGCGCGTCCTTCAGCCGGTCGCCGAGCCATTTGGCGTCGGCGACCGTCACCACCGCGTCGAGCCGCGCCGACTCTTTAACGTCCGCGTCCATGAAAAAGGTCTGAGCGACCGGCGCCGGGTTGGCGAGCCCGGTCGTCTCGACGACGATCGCGTCGAATTTGCCGCGACGACGCATCAGCCCTTCGAAAATGCGAATGAGATCGCCGCGCACGGTGCAGCAGATGCAGCCGTTGTTCATCTCGAAGACTTCCTCGTCGGCGCCGACGACGAGATCGTTGTCGATGCCGATCTCGCCGAACTCATTGACGATGACCGCGTAGCGCCGGCCATGCGGTTCGGTGAGAATGCGGTTGAGAAGCGTTGTCTTGCCGGCGCCGAGATAGCCGGTGATGACGGTGACGGGGATTTTGTCGGTCATTATTTCTCCTGCGGAGATGGCGCTCGGCAGTCGGCAGTCGGCGTTGGGCAGTCGGATATCCGATTGCCGACCGCCCACTGCCGACTGCCGCTCACGGCGCCAAGGCTTTCGCCAATTGTCTTACATTATGGCGCATCATGTCGACATAGGTCGCGCCATCGCCTTTCGCGTCGGAGAGCGCGTCGGAATAGAGCACGCCGCCTACCCGGGCGCCGGTCTCGCTGGCGATCCTGTTGGCGAGGCGCGGATCGGCGATATTTTCGATGAAGACCGCGGCGACCTTTTTACTCTTAACGGCGTCGATGATTTTCGTGACGTCGCGGGCGCTGACTTCCGCCTCTGTTGAAACGCCCTGCGGCGCGATAAATTCTACGCCGTAGCGCGCGGCGAAATAGCCGAAGGCGTCATGGGTCGAGACCACGCGGCGACGCTCCTTCGGCAGGGCTTCGATCGCCTGCAGGATTTCGGCGTCGAGCGCGTCGAGCTTGGCGAGATAGGCGTCGGCGTTCGCCCTATAGGCTTTTGCCCCTTCCGGATCGGCCGCCGTCAGCGCTTCCCGGATCGCCTCGACATAGACCTTTGCGTTGGCGACGTCCTGCCACGCGTGCGGATCCTGCCCTTCATCGTTCTTCCGAGCGGCGACGCCATTGCCAAGAGTGAAGACCTCGCCCTTGCTCTTGGCCGACTTGATCAGGCGGTCGAGCCAGCCCTCGAAACCAAGCCCGTTGACGAAAATCAGTCGCGCCTGGGCGATACGCCTTCCGTCGGCGGGACTCGGCTCATAGACATGGGCGTCGCCATCAGGCCCGACGATTGTCGTGATGAAGACGCGGTCGCCGCCGACCTCGCGGACGAGATCGCCGATGATCGAAAAGCTGGCGACGACCGGAATCTTCTTCGTCTCCGCCCTCGATGGCGCGATCAGCGCGGCGAGGGAAAGCGCGAGCGCGCAGCGGCGTGTGAGCATCGCTTTATCCTTCGAGATGCCGGCGGGGACGTTTCAATCGCAACAATCCGCCGGCGGGGCCGAAAATCATCGAGACGAAATAGACGACGCCCGCGGCGAGAATGATCGCCGGTCCGGTCGGCGCGCTGGTCTCGTTCGAGAAGACGAGGCCAAAGTAACAGCACAGCGCCCCGATCGCCGCGGCGAGCGGCAGGGCGATCGCAAGATCGCGCGTCCACAAGCGCGCCGCGGCGGCGGGAAGCATCATCACGCCGACCGCCATCAGCGTGCCGAGCGCTTGAAATCCCGCGACGAGATTGAGCACCACAAGAGCAAGAAAGAGAAACGGCGTGAATTCGCCGAAGGCGCTCGTCTGGCGCAGAAACAGCGGATCGAGCGTGTCCATCACCAGCGCCCGATAGAACAACGCCATCAGAACCAGCGTCACGGTCGAGACGCCGACGAGCATCAGCAGCGCGGCGTCGTCGAGGCCGACCACCGAGCCAAAGAGCACATGAAGCAGATCGACGTTCGAGCCGCGCAGCGACACGAGGGTGACGCCGAGCGCGAGCGAGACGAGATAAAAGGCGGCGAGCGAGGCGTCCTCGCGCTGCGTGGTGAAACGCGAGGCCGCGCCCGCGGCGAGCGCGACGACGAGGCCGGCGACGAGGCCGCCGAAGGTCATCGCCGGGAGGGAGAGGCCGGCGACGAGATAGCCGACGGCGGCGCCGGGCAGAATGGCGTGCGAGAGCGCGTCGCCGGCGAGCGACATGCGCCGAAGGATCAGGAACACGCCGAGCGGCGCGCCGGACAGAGCGAGCGCCAGCGAGCCGACGAGCGCCCGTCGCATGAATTCATAATCGGCGAAGGGCGTGACGAAGACGTCAATGAACATGGAGTTTATCTTTGGCGTCGAACTCGTCGCGCAGACATTCCCGCGCGCGCTCGTCAAAAGCTTCCGACATGGCGCGGGCCTGGACGAGATTCTTTTGGCAAAGAGCGTCGCGCGTGTCGCCCCAAAAAATGCATTCGCGCGCGAGCAAGAGCGTTTGCGGAAACGCCCGGCGGACGATGTCCAGTTCGTGGAGGACGGCGACGACCGTGCGTCCCTCGGCCCGCCATCGAGCGATCAGCGCCAAAAGATCGTCGATCGTCGCTTCGTCGATCGCGCCGAAGGGCTCGTCGAGAAGGACGATCGGCTGATCCTGCACGATCAGGCGGGCGAACAAGGCCCGCTGCATCTGGCCGCCGGACAGAGTCTCCAAGGTTCGCGATTCGAAACCGACGAGCCCGACCGTTTCGATCGCGGAGGCGACTCGTGCGCGCTCGGCGCCGTTCAGCGCCGCCCAGAGGCCGATGCGCGCCAGAGCGCCCATCGCCACGAAATCCCGCACATTGATCGGGAATGCGCGGTCGATGTCGACCACCTGCGGCAAATAGGCGGCGGCGCGACGCGACGCCCCGACGAAATCGATAGCGCCGCCAAGCGGCGCGAGCAGCCCGGCGAGCCCCTTGAGCAGAGTGGACTTGCCGGCGCCGTTCGGGCCGCAGACGGCGAGGCCTTCGCCGGGCGCGATCTCGCCGTCGAGGTGATGAACCGCGGGGCGGCGATCATAGCCGAGGGTGAGGTTGACGAGCCGGATCGCCGGCGCCCGCGCGACCGCGCTCAATGCAGCGCCCAATAGGCGCCGGCCCACAGCGCCGCAATCATCAGCGCCGCGACGCCCAGGCGCGCGACGGCCGAAGCGCCGAGCGCCGAAAGGCGCGTCTCAACAGCGCCGCTGTCCGCGATCGGCGCGTCGGCGTGCGCATGCCGGGGCAGGGCGCGTTCAGGGGTCGTCATGTCGAACATGGCCGATGTTATATTGTAACGCCCGGATTGAACAAGTCGGCTCGCACTGGCCGGCATCCGACCGACGCCTCCAGGGCCGGATAAGTATAGCTTGGGCCGGGTTTGCGCCAATTGGCCGTGGACAGAAAAGCGCGACTCTGTTATCTGCTGCCGCACGGGTCAGGCGCTCCGTCAGCGCCCGGCGGCCTATTCCCTATTCGACGGCCTGGCGACGGTTTCGTCGCGGCGCGCAAACACAGGATGGATACGTGCAAGTTCTCGTTCGCGACAACAATGTCGATCAGGCGCTCAAAGCTCTGAAAAAGAAGATGCAGCGCGAGGGCATCTTCCGCGAAATGAAACTGCGCGGCCATTATGAAAAGCCATCCGAGAAGCGCGCGCGCGAGAAGGCCGAGGCGGTCCGCCGCGCCCGCAAGCTCGCCCGCAAGAAACTCCAGCGCGAAGGCCTGCTGCCGGTAAAGGCGAAGGCGGTCGGCCGCTGAGCCAGCCCGTCGTCGAACTCTCGCCGGATTGCGGGCGCTTTCTTAAGAGTTGCCCGAGGAAAGGCGATCGAGACGACTTTTGCGGCTTGGGAGGTTTGGAAGGCATGGTCTTTAGCCGTGCGGCGGCTGTGCGCCGCCAAGCTTCGCCCCTATCCCGTCAGGCCCTGACGCGCAGCGTCGCGACGCTCGCCCTCATCGCCCTTGCGGGCTGCGAAACGGCGAGCGGCATTCGGCCGCCGGGACGCGGCATCGCCGAAATCGCTGACACCGACCCCAAGTCCGCCTCGGCGAATATCGATTCGCTCAGCGAAGTGATTCGCCGCAATCCGTCGAGCGCCGAAGCCTATAATACACGCGGCGTCGCTTACGCCCGCGTCGGGCGATTTCAGGAGGCGGTGGGCGACTTTACGCAGGCGATCAAGCTCGAGCCCAATAATGCGCCGGCTTACACCAATCGCGCGTTGGCGCTTCGACAGACGGGGCAGAGCGACGCCGCCCGCGCCGATTTCGACCGCGCCATCGAGGCCAATCCCAAACATGCGCCGGCCTATGTCGGCCGCGCCAATTTGCTGCGCGCGCAGGGCAATCTCGATCAGGCGCTCGCCGATCTCGACCAGGCCATCCGGCTGAACCCGGAAAGCGCCCAGGCGTTTCACGCGCGCGGGCTTATTCACCAGAAACGCGGCGACGACGCTCGCGCCGTGACCGATTTCGACAATGCGATCGATCGCGACCCCTTCGCCGCCGCGCCCTATCTGGCGCGCGGCGAAAGCTTCGTGGCGCTCGGCAAATACGACAAGGCGGTGGAGGATTTCAACGCCGCGCTCAATGTCGACAGCAAGAGCGCGCTCGCCTGGGCCTGGCTCGGCGTCGCCTATGACAAGAGCGGCAATCGGCCGAAGGCGCAGGAATCCTATCAGCGCGCGCTCACCCTCGATCCGCAGCAGCCGATCGCCAAACAGGGCATGCGCGGCTAGATCGGATTCACGAATCTTCGAATCATGAATGCGATCTAGTTTCGTGGATTGACGCATTTTCTAAGCCGAACCGGCCTCCACTTCGGCGGAAAATGCTCTAAGCGCGCTGATCCTCGCGCCACTGCCGATAGACGCCGATCATCAGGGCGACGGCCAGCACGAAGGCGCAGCCGCCGATCGACAGCCAGAGTTCGAGCGCGCGGTGGTTTGCGACGTGAACGACATTCGGCAGCGCCGGATCCGCGGCCGCCATGTCGCCGGCGACCCAGCCGAGAAGGCCCGCGCCGGCCCAGACGAGCGCCGGAAACCGCTCCAGCACTTTCAATAGCGCGCCGGCGCCGAACATCACGATCGGCACCGACAGCAGCAGACCGAACACGATGAGATTGGTCGAGCCGCGCGCCGCCGCCGCAATGGCGATGACGTTATCGAGCGACATCACCGCGTCCGCCATGATGATCGCGCCGACCGCGCTCCAGAGATTGGGCTTCGCCTTGACGTCCGAATGTTCGCCCTCATCGATCAGCAACTTGACCGCGACGATCAGAAGCAGGATCGCGCCGACGAGTTTGAGATAGGGAATCGCCATAAGCTCGACGACGACGAGCGTGAAGGCGATGCGAAGAACGATTCCGCCCAAGGCGCCGAGAAAAACGCCCCAACGCCGCTGACGGACCGGCAGCTGCCGGCAGGCGAGCGCGATCAGGATCGCATTGTCGCCCGAGAGCAGCAGATTGATCCAGATGATCTCGAAGACTTCCCAACCCATGGCGAATTCTGGGGACATGCTGCGCCTTGCCTGCCGGGGCGAAGCCCGTTCCTGTTGCGATGGAGTTTGAAGTCGTCGGTCCGGGGCGTCGGAGTGCGCCACGCAATTGCATTAGCGGTAATTTACGCTGGAAGGAAGACATCGCTAAGCTTATGCGGTTCCGGGCATTTTTGCGTTCAGCCAGGAACAACCGACCTTGCCCCGTGTTCTTGCACAAAGGGCGCGACCGCCGGCAATGGAGTCGATTGCCTACGCGCCTTGGGAGGTTACCATGGGCATGGCACAGCCAAACGCGAATCTGATTTCCAGCGACAAGGTCGAAGGCACCGACGTATATGACGCGGCCGGCAACAAGATTGGCGAAATCGACCATCTGATGATCGATCGCGTATCCGGCACGGTGCGCTATGCGATCATGACTTTTGGCGGCTTCTTAGGCATCGGCGAAGGCGAGCATCCTCTGCCTTGGAAAGCCTTCCGTTACGACACCAATCTCGGCGGTTACGTCGCCGATGTGACGGAAGAGCAGCTGCAGAATGCTCCGGAATACGCCGGCGACGAGAGCTGGACGGATCGCGACTGGGAAACCAGGCTGAACAAAAACTACGGAGCGGCTCCCTATTGGGAAGACACGACGACGTCCACGTCGGCGCGCGACGAGTCGATGCGCGGCGCGTGATCTCGATTGACGTAGCCATGAACGGGCGAAGCCAGCTTGGCTTCGCCTTTTTTGCCGCCCTATATCTATTTGCGCCGTTGCATCGAACGATTTCGTGAGGACCTAAGTCCATGCGCATCGCCTTGGCCGCGTTGTTCATTTGCAGCATCAACTTCAGCGCCGTCGGCGGCGAGGCCGTTTCGCAGAATGCGCGCGGCGCCGAAATCGGATCCGTTCTGAAACGCATTAAACTTCCTCCCGGCTTCTCGATTTCGCTTTATGCGATCGCGCCGGGCGCCCGCACCCTCGCCATCGGACGCGAAGGCAAAGCCGTTTTTGTCGGGACGCAAGAGAAGAACGTCTATGTGGCGACGCCGGGAGGGAACCAGGCGGCCGCGGTCGAACGCTTCGCGCCGTCGCTGCCCTTCATCATGCCGCATGGCGTGTGCCTCTCGACGGACGGCGCGCTCTTTCTCATCGAGCGCAACCGGGTCACGCGGTTCGACGACGCCGAAAACACATGGCGCGACGCTGCGGCGAAGGGAAAGGTCGTCGTCAAGTCGGGCGACCTCATTCCAAGGAACGAGGAAAGTCGCGGCCATTCCTCTCGGGTGTGCCGGATCGGACCCGACGCCAAGCTCTATATTTCGCTTGGCCAGCCACACAATGTGGCGCCGCCAGACAAGCTCTCGCTCTATGCGAACGCCGGAATCGGCGGAATCATCCGGATGAATCTCGACGGATCGGGCCGCGAGGTCTTCGCGACCGGCGTTCGCAATTCCGTCGGCATGGATTTCGATACGGACGGATCGCTCTGGTTCACGGACAATCAGGTCGACTCGATGGGCGACGATCGGCCGCCAGGCGAGATCAATCGCGCCGACAGGCCGGGACTGAACTTCGGCTTCCCTTGGTTCGGCGGCGGACATGTGCGCACAAACGAATATGCCGGCGTCGAACCGCCAAAGGACCTCGTCTTTCCCGTTGTCGAAACCGCCCCGCACGCCGCCGATCTCGGCGTAATATTTTATCGCGGCCAGATGTTTCCGTCAGAATATCGCGGCGCGCTGTTTTACGCCCAGCACGGTTCCTGGGATCGCAGCGTTCCGATCGGCGCGCGGGTGATGGTGACGCTGCCTGGAACGAATGCGAGCGCGCCTTTCGCCGAAGGCTGGAACGACGGGTCCGGATCCTATCTTGGACGGCCGGTCGACGTCGCGGAACTCGCGGACGGTTCGCTTCTCGTCACCGACGACCAGAATGGCGCGATTTACCGGATCACCTACCAAAGTCCGTGAGGCGCGTTTCAAGCGCGCGGCCGTCATGGCCCGCGCATAGCGCGTCAATCATCAGACCCGCCTCCACGCCCGGCGTGCGCGCCAGCGTGAAATCGGCGGCGCGCGCCGTCCCGCCGCGTTCGGTCAGCAACCGCAACGTACGGCCCGTTTGCGCGTCGAGATGGGCGCGCAGCGCCGCGTCGCCCTTTTCGCGCAAACGCGCGGCGCGCGCCTTGGCGATTTGTGGCGCGACCTGCGGCATGCGCGCCGCCGGCGTTCCCGGACGCGGGGAAAACGGAAAGACGTGAAGATAGGTGAGCCCGCAGTCGTCGACCATGTCGAGCGTCGCGGAAAACATCCCTTCGGTCTCGGTAGGAAAGCCGACGATGAAGTCGGCGCCAAACACAATATCGGGCCGCGCCTTGCGCAGCGCGCGGCAAAAGTCGATGGCGTCCTGCCGCGAATGGCGGCGCTTCATGCGCTTGAGAACCAGATCGTCGCCGGACTGCAGAGACAGGTGAAGATGCGGACAAAGCCGCGAATCGCCCGCGAAAGCGGCGATAAGATCGTCGTCGACTTCGATGCAGTCGACGGAAGACAGGCGCAGGCGTTGAAGCTGCGGAAGTTCGGCCAGCAAGAGCCGCGCGAGGCGTCCAAGCGTCCAGCCGTCGCCAAGATCGACGCCGTAGCTGGTGAGATCGACGCCGGTGAGGACGATCTCCTTCTTGCCCAAGGCAACGAGCGCGCGCGCCTGGGCGAGGGCTTCGCTCGGCGGCGCCGAGCGCGCCGCGCCGCGTCCGAAGGGAATGATGCAGAAGGTGCAGCGATGATCGCAGCCATTTTGGACGGCAAGGAGCCCGCGCGTGCCCTCAATGCCGGCGAGCGCGCGATTTGGCGCATGTTCGGCGAGCACCTGCGTCACGCCGTCGAGCTTGGCGAAGCCTTGCCGATCAAGCCGCGCCGCGCAGCCGGCGACGACAATCTCGGCTTGGGGCCGTTCGCGATGCAGGCGGCGGATCGTTTGGCGCGCCTGGCGCGTCGCCTCGCTCGTGACGGCGCAAGTGTTGACGATGACGGTGTCGCGGGCGCCCGCATGCGCCTTGGCGAGTTCCTGTGACTCCACCGCGTTAAGCCGGCAGCCGAAACTCACGACCTCGGCGTTGCGCAGCGGCGCGCTCACGCGGCGAGGTCCCGAAAGATTTGGGGATCGAGCGTCGTTTCGAATTCGAATTCGACCGGCCCGGTCATCAGCAGATGATCGTCGGCGCGCCATTCGATCGTAAGATCGCCGCCCGGCAGCCGCAGGCGCGCGGCGCGCTCGCCGAGCCCTGCGCGCGCCGCGGCGACGAGCGTCGCGCAGGCCGCCGAGCCGCAAGCCCTGGTCGCGCCGGTCCCGCGCTCCCAGACCCGCAGCAGAATGTCGTCGCGTGACAGCATCTGCGCGAAGCTGACGTTGACTCGCTGAGGAAAGAGCGGATGACGTTCGATCGGCGGACCCAGCGTCTCGAGATCGATCTTCCTCGCGTCGTCGACGAAGAACACCGCATGGGGATTGCCCATGCTCACGGCGGCGAAATGAGACGGCGCGCCGGCGACCGCCGGATCGAGCGGGACGTCGCGCGTATCCTCGACGGCGCGCGCAAGCGGGATTTCGCGCCAGTCGAGCCGCGGACGGCCCATGTCGACCGTAAAGACCGTTTCGGCCCGGCGTTGCGTCTCGATGAGGCCGGCGTCGGTCTCGAGCCGCAGCGCGTCCTTGCCCTCGCGCGCCAAAACATAGGCGACGCAGCGGGTTCCGTTGCCGCAGGCGGAAGAGAGCGATCCGTCGACATTATAGATGCGCATGAAGGCGTCGTCGCCGTGCCGTCGCGGCTGATGGACCGCCATCAGTTGATCGAATCGCAGGCCCGGCGCATGGGCGATGGCGCGCGCCTCCTGCGGCGCAAGCTCGTGGCCGCTCTCGCGCAAATCGAGCACCAGAATCTCGTTTCCCGCGCCATTCATGCGCTGGATCGGAAGATGGTCGAGCGGATGCGCCATGCGGCAGATTTCGCCTGTTCTTCGGGAGACGCGCTCGTATATAGAGAAGGCCGCGCCGAAGCGCCACCGCGTCCGCCGGACGCGTGCCGCATCGAGCGCCAAAATGCCATGATGGCCAATTAGGGCGCTCGACCATGGAAGACGAACCGGGCTTACTGGACAGCCTGCGACGCCATTGGCGGGCGCTGGCGATTTTTACGCTGCTTGTCGCGGCCGCCGCGATCTATTCCGAGCGCGCGCTGTTTCCCGGCCGCGGCGTCGAAGAAACGGAGAAATCCGTCCCGCAGCCGCCAGCCGCGCCGCAGCCGGGGCCGCCGTCGTCCGCAACGCCAAGCGAAAGGCCCAGCGACAAAGGCGCCGCCGCTCCCGGCGCGGCGAAACCAAGCGAGGCAAAGCCCGGCGAGGAGAAGCCAGTCGAGGAGAAGCCGGCGGAAGCCGGCCCGCCTGGCGGCGCCGCCGACGAAGCCGCCCAGGCGGTGATGAGCCAGACCGTGACCGTCGACGCCCGGCCCGCCGCCGTCATCAAGGGGCAGGGGAAGTGGGACGACGCGGCCAAGACTCTCTCCGAGGCCCTCGCCAAACTCAACGACGCGGTCGGCAAGGCCGGTCTGGCGGTCAATGGGCGTTCCTTTGCCGTCTTCACCAAGACCGACGACGCCGGCTTTTCCTTCGAGGCGATGGCGCCCTTGTCGGCGGCGCCGGAAGGCGCGCCGAAACTGCCCGACGGCGTCGCCATCGGCGCTTCGCCCGCCGGCAAGGCGCTCAAATTCCAGCATCGCGGCGCCTATGACGAGATCGAGGCGACCTATGAGGCGATCGCCGCCTATCTCGACGAGAAGGGCCTCGACACCAAGGACCTGATCATCGAGGAATATCTCACCGATTTTAAGGGCGATGACGCGAATGTCGACGTCGACATTTATGTGTTCTTGAAGTGAGGGGTTGCGTATCCAGGCGACAGCGTTATAACAAAGTTATAACATTGCTGGGTGTGCGATGCGCAGCGCTCTTCGAAAAATGGGAAACTCTTCCGGCTTGATCATCCCCAAGCCGTTCCTCGCCGAAATCGGGGCGGACGTCGGAGACGACGTCGAATTGACCGTCGAGCAGGGCCGCCTTGTTGTCACGCCGCTCAGGAAGCGCGTTCGCGAGGGTTGGAGCGATGACGCGCGCCGTATCGCCGAAAACGGCGACGACGCGCTTCTATGGCCGGAGTTCGGCAATGAAGGCGACGAAAAACTAACGTGGTGAAGCGCGGCGAAATCTGGCTCGCCGCGCTCGATCCGACGATCGGAAGCGAAATTCAGAAGACGCGGCCATGCCTGATTGTTTCGCCGCCGGAAATGCATGACCACTTGGGCGCCGCGATCGTCGCGCCGCTGACGACGGGAAGCCGCCCCGCCGGCTTTCGCGTCGCGCTGACGTTCAAGGGCAAGCGCGGGCTCGTGCTGCTCGATCAAATTCGCGAAATCGACAAGCAACGGCTCGTCAAACGCCTGGGCAAAGCGTCAAACGCTACGCTCGCCGCCGTTCTTGCCGGCCTCCGTGAAGCGTTTGAGGATTAGCCGGCGCCAGATGGTTGAGAGAGAGATGAAACGAAGCGGCGCCAAAGCGACGGCGCGCTTTCGCCAAAGGCCGATTCGATTGACGGATCGAAAGCCTGGCCCGCTTCGAGCGCGCGAAGCAGCTCCAGGAACGCCGTCTCGTCGCGCCTGCGCAGCCAGCCGACGAACATGCCCGCCTGCCGATAGGCGAGCCGCTGGCGCTGGGTGAGCGCATCGAGCTTCGGATCGCGCGGCGGTTCACGTTCAAATCCAAGCGCGGCGAAGTCGATCCAGCGCCGGCCGTCGAGCACGACCCGGTAGCCGTCACGGATCGCCTGCGCGGCGTCCGCGTCGCTGACGCCCTCGGCGCCGCCGCCGTGCGACGCCATCACCGCAAGCCCTTCGGTGAACCATTGCGGCGGACGCGGCGCGCCGAGCGGGCGCCAGCCCGAAAGATGCACATGCGACAGCTCATGCGTGAGGACGCCTTCGAGGCGTTTGCGCTCGGCGCCGCACAGCGTCGGCGACAACAGCGCGGCGCCGGCGCGCGTCACGGCGGCGATGCCGGGATCGTCCATGGCGTTGGCGCTCGCGTAATTGTCGTAGGAGGCGTAGACGCCGATGACCGGCGGTTGCGCAAAGGGGCGTCCGTGCGCCGACTCGATTTGCGCGATGGCGCGCGGCGCGATTTCCGCTACCGCTTCGGCGCAGTCCCGCGCCTCGGGCTCGTAATGAACCCGCGCTGCGCCCGCGAAAGCCGGCAGCAGTCGCGGATCGTTCCAGGCGACGCGCGCGGCGAGGCGAAGGTCCGGCCGCAGGGCCAGCGCCAGCGCAGCCGCCGCGATGAGCGCCAGTCCCAATCCCCAAGCCTTCGCCATGATACGCGGCATGCCTGTCGCGCCTCGTCACGCTGATTTGCCGTCCGGCCGATATTCGAGAATGTCGCCCGGCTGGCATTGCAGAATTTCGCAGATTTTTTCGAGCGTGTCGAAGCGCACGCCCTTCACCTTGCCCGACTTCAGCAGGCTCACATTCTGCTCGGCGATGCCGATGTGCTGCGCGAGATCGCGCGAGCGCATCTTGCGCTTCGCCAGCATCACGTCGAGGTTGACGATAATCGGCATCAGACGATCTGCGCATGTTCGTCGGCGATGTCGGCCGCCGTCTTCTGAATATGGGCGAGCGCGAGGAGCGTCGCGAGCAGCATGATTGTCGAAAGATCTTCGGGCCGCAAATAGACGGAGACCATATGCGCGCCCGCCGCCTTATGCGACGTGAGGATGAGCGATGTTAGCGGTCGCGTGGCGATATCGACCAGCGCCGCGACGAGGCCCGCCAGCGCCAGAGCGCGCAGCCATCCCGCCGCATCGGGGGTGAAGATGCGCCCTTCCAGATAGGCCGAGAACAATCTCCAGCCGGCGTAGCAGGCGACGACGAGCAGCGTCCAGATCGCGAAGCTGACGCCGAAGCCCGCAAGGCGCTGATAGGCGGACAGGCCTTCGACATCGACCTTCAGCGACGCAAAGCGCGAAACGACCGCTGACTCGTCGCTCCAGAACATCGCGATCGTGAAGAGAATCCAGAGGCAATAGGCGACGAGCGCAATGCGCAGCGTCTGGCAGAGCCAGCCGATGCGGCGGCGCAGCGAGTCGAGGCGACGATCGTCAAAAGAAGAAAGGGCAGCGAAGTCGGTCATGGCGGTCTCCTTATGTCGCTTACGTTGACACAAGAAAACTTTAATGTCAAACATTAAAAATCAATCTAAAAACATGAGGCATCTATGTCGTGCATTGTTCATCGCCTGTCTAGCCTGGCGCTCGCCGCCGCCACGCTCGCCGCCTGCAGCCATGTGCCGGTCTCAACCATGTGGGCGCTGCGCAGTTTCGACGCCGCTTCCGTCGATCCGGCCGCGCTGCGCGCGGCGGTGCGCCTGCCTGAAAGTTTCGAGCCGCAAAAGGGCGGCGTGACCTTGAAAATCGGCTGGCGGCGCGACGGCGAAGAGAAGTCGAAGCGCGAGATGACGCTGGCGCTCAAGGAAACGACCGCCCCCGAAGACGTCGCGCCGCTCGCCAGCGAGAAGACGGCCGGAACGCGCATTTACGCTTTTCGCGTCGATCCGGCCGATTATGCGGCGATCCGCGCCCGGCAGAAGGAGTTTCTGGAAGAGAAGGCGCGCGATCCCGGTCGGACTCACGGCTCCTTCGGCGTCGGCGCCGACGCCTGCCGGCGCGGCGACTTCCCGGAGGGTCCGCTGCTGACGACAACCTATTTGCGCACCGCGCCCTCCGGCCCCTATCTCACGGTGCTCAAGAATCTCGACATGCGCGAAGCGGCGACGAAGGAAAAGCCGCTCGACGCGCTCGTGCCGCCTTGCGAGTAATTTAAAAACGGAGCGGTGATGCAAGTGTGATAGAAAGAATTCCAACTTACGTTTCTATCAAAAGAGTTCTCGAAGCCAATCAGGAAGATTTTCGCCGATAGAATCTGCCAGCCACTTTATCGTGGCCGCTTTGGCGACTGTCGCTGCAACGCCCGCTGCATTGTCTTTCAATCGCCGAATAGCTGCCGCGAGGGGGTCAATGATGAACGCTTTGAAGTAGGTCACATGGACAGTTGAGTTTTCACGAAAAATTTTGAGTCCGGTCTCCAGAGCCGACACGACCTGATTTCTTTCGTCAGGAAATGTGTCCGCAAACCCATTGTCGCTTCGGATAGCAGCCAAAGCTTCGTCGAGCCTTTTTTCTGTCTCCTGGTATTCAGTCGTGCTTCGATCTATGGGAATTGGCTGCCATTCATCGGAGCTTACCAACAGCTCTGGAGAGAACGTATCGTTGATCCTAATTAGCGCCGATCTTAGCCAAGTGTTCTTCTGACTGCCGAGCGCATTAAATTTTCTTGCGACACCGTCTTCTTCTGTAGATGCCCAATCTGAATAATTATGGAGCGCATTATCGTGTTTTAAGAATATTGTTGGGGCAAAATCATCGATCACCTTAATGAATATATACTTATCAATAAGTATTTCCAATGCGCTGTCAAATATATCACGATGTGTCAATATATCTCCGAATTCAGCAGGAAAGTCTGCATTGACAATGCTAGAAATACCGTCCTCTAAAAAAGCATTATCATTGTGGCGCGATAACGCAGAGTGAGCAATTGCCACGGCGTAATATTGGGCAGCCTTTTCGCGCATCTGTTGGAAATCCTACGCCGCCCGCACCTTCTCCATCATCTCGATGAAGCGGCGGAAAAGATAATGGCTGTCCTGCGGGCCGGGCGAGGCCTCGGGATGATGCTGCACCGAGAAGGCCGGGCGGTCGGTGAGCGCAATGCCGCAATTGGAGCCGTCGAACAGCGAGCGATGCGTTTCGACGGCGTTTGCCGGCAGGCTGTCGCGATCGACCGCGAAACCGTGATTCATCGAGACGATCTCGACCTTGCCGGTGGTGAAATCCTTCACCGGATGGTTGGCGCCGTGATGGCCCTGCGGCATTTTCTTGGTCTTCGCGCCGACGGCGAGCGCCATCATCTGATGGCCGAGGCAAATGCCGAAGGTCGGCACTTTCGCCGCGAGCAGGTCGCGGATCACCGGCGCGGCGTATTTGCCGGTTTCGGCCGGATCGCCGGGACCGTTCGAGAGAAAGACGCCATCGGGGCTCAGCGCCAGAATTTCCTCGCTCGTCGCGGTTGCGGGCGCGACCACGACTTCGCAATCCTGTTCGGCGAGAAGCCGCAGGATGTTGCGCTTCACGCCATAGTCGATCGCGACCACGCGATATTTCGGCGCGCCGTTACGCGCGCCATAGCCGCCGCCGAGCCGCCAGGTGGTCTCGCGCCAGTCGTAGCGCTCCTTGGAGCCGACGCCCGGCACGAGGTCCATCCCGTCGATGCCCGGCCAGTTCGCGGCCTTGGCTTTCAGCGCTGCGATATCGAAGCGGCCGTCCGGCGCACAGGCGATGACGGCGTTCTGCATGCCGCGCTCGCGAATGAGCGTCGTCAGCGCGCGGGTGTCGATACCGCAAAGTCCCACGATCCCGCGCGAGGCGAGCCAGTCGGCGAGCGGCTTCTGGGCCCGGAAATTGGAAGGATCGGTGCAGGGCGCGGCGAAGATGGCGCCGACGGCGCCGGCGCTGTTGTCGAGGTCGACGGTCTCGACGTCTTCCTCATTCGTTCCGACATTGCCGATATGAGGGAAGGTGAAGGTGACGATCTGCGCGGCGTATGAAGGGTCGGTGAGGATTTCCTGATAGCCGGTCATGGCGGTGTTGAAGCAGACTTCGCCGACCGCTTCGCCGACGGCGCCGAGCCCATAGCCTTCGATCACTTCGCCGCTGGCGAGAACCAGCACGCCGGTATGGATCGGTTTCTTCCAGCCGTTATCTTGATCGAGGGTCATCCGCGTCCCAAATGCTCCGGCGTCGCCACGCTTGACAGCACGCCCTCCGCGCGTCATGGCCGGGCTCGACCCGGCCATCCACGCGCCGCCGCCCGGCGTGGATGCCCGCGACAAGCGCGGGCATGACGCGGCGGCATTAGCGGTGGATGTAGTCCATCCGATCCCGAAATGGAAACCTTATGCGCGAGAAGATTGCGGCGGACCTCAAGGCGGCGATGAAGGCGGGCGAGCGGGCGAAGGTCGACGCGCTGCGGCTGATCAATGCCGCGCTCAAGGACAAGGACATCGAGGCGCGCGGCTCGGGCAAGACCCTCACCGATGACGATCTGCTGGCGCTCCTGCAGAAGATGATCAAGAGCCGCCAGGAATCGCTGGAAATTTATGAAAAGGCCGGGCGCGAGGACCTTGCCGGCAAGGAGCGCGGCGAGATCGCGGTGATTTCCGCCTATCTCCCGCCGCAACTCTCGGAAGCCGAAGTCGCCGAGGCGGTGAAGACGGCGATCGCCGAAGTCGGCGCGGCGTCGATCAAGGACATGGGCAAGGTCGTGGCGTCGCTCAAGGCGAAATACACCGGCCGCATGGATTTCGCCAAGGCGAGCGCGGCGGTGAAGGCGGCGCTGGGATAAGGCCGTCATTGCGAGGAGCGTGAGCGACGAAGTAATCCAACCGTGGGGCGGCCCCTGGATTGCTTCGCTGCGCTCGCAATGAGGGTTCTCATTTTTCGCGCCACAGCGCGAAAAAATGGTGCGGCGGACCCCTGCCTTCGCCGAGGCGCAATGTATCCGCCGCTTCGAGCGCGCCTTCGAGCCAGGCTTTCGCCGTCGCAATCGCGTCGATGAGCGGCTCGCCCTTGGCGAGTTCGCAGGCGATGGCCGAGGACAGCGCGCAGCCGGTTCCATGCGTATGGCGTGTGGCGATGCGGCGGCCGCAAAAGACGCGAGTCTCGCCGCCTTCCACGAGCACGTCGACGGGATCGCCCGCGAGGTCGCCGCCTTTGACCAGCACGGCGCGCGCGCCGGCCTCGATAAGCAGGCGCCCTTGAGCGGCCATTTCTTCGATCGTTCGAGCGAGCGGCGTCTGCGTCAGCGCGCTCGCCTCATGAAGGTTGGGCGTGACAAGCCGCGCTAAAGGCAGGAGGCTCGCGACCAGCGCGGCCTCCAGTCCTGTTGTCGCGAGGCTGACGCCTTGCGTCGGAACAAGCACCGGATCGAGCACGACGTTGCGCGCATCAAAGAGCGCCAGCGTCTCGGCCACGGCGCGCGCGATGTCCGGCGTCGCGACCATGCCGATCTTGATCGCGTCGGGCGCAATATCGGACATGACCGCTTCGATCTGCGCGGCGACAATGTCAGGCGCGACGGGGTAGGCGGCCGTTACGCCCCGCGTGTTCTGCGCGGTGAGCGCCGTGATGGCCGCCATGCCGTAGCAGCCGAAGGCCGAAAATGTCTTCAGGTCCGCCTGCACGCCCGCGCCGCCGGACGGGTCCGAGCCGGCGATCGAGAGAAGGCGGGGGATGTTGGACATATGCAAGATATCGCCTATCGTGCCGCGCCCTCAGATCAAATAAGGGCGCGCATCCCTCTCCCTTGGGAGAGGGTGGCTGCGAAGCAGCCGGGTGAGGGGTATCCTACTCCCCATTTTATCCGCGCTGACGTGTCGTGATGCAGGGCGTTGGCGCATGACGACGCAAATCGTAACCCCTCGCCCGACCCGGCTTCGCCGGGCCACCCTCTCCCAAAGGGAGAGGGATGCGCGCGCCGTCACCCCTTCGGCAGGGTCAGCACGCCGGCCTCGCCGTTCTCCGCGCCGAAGGCGAGGCGCGCGCCTTTCGCGTCCCAGGCGAGCGCGCTGATCCTGGCGCGATCCGTGTCCTGCGCCGGATGGCGGATCAAAATTTCCGATCCGTCGGTCAGCCGCGTCAGCATGACGAGCCCGTCGTCATAGCCGATCGCGACGACGAGCGCCGCGGGATGGAAAGCGACTCGCGTCACGATCGCGGAACGGACCCCGCATTCGCGCGGGGCCTGGCCCATCGGCCCGTCCTTGCCGGAGAATGGCCAGACGATGCAGGCGTCGGCGCCCGACGTCGCGAGCCATTTGCCGTCATGCGACCAGGAGAGGCTGCGAGTCTTTCCCGGATAGCCCGCCATCCGCATATGCTTGCCGTCGGCGAGACGCCAGCCGTGCAGGGCGTTCTCCTGCATCGAGGTGACGAGAAAGCGCCCGTCGGGAGAGATTGTCGCGTCGAGATGCGATCCCGCCCAGGCAAGCGCCTCCGGCGTGCCGGCGTTCGGAAACCACAGAGTCGCGCCGCCGTAATGGGCAATCGCCAGCCGGTAGCCCTTGGGAAAAAAGGCGAGGCCGCGCGAGGTCGAGGGCAGATCGAGCGATTTCAATTCGCCCTTGGCCGAGCGGGCGCGCGCTGTTTTGCCCGCCGTCCAGGCTACGGCGCCGGCGCGCGCGGCGACGGCGTCGATCCACTTGCCCTTTTCGTCGCCGATAGTTTCGACGCCGCCATCGGCGTCTATCGCGACGACGCGGCCGTCGTCCCCGCCGGTGACGAGCCGGTCGCCGTCCTGCGCCGCGACGAGGATGGCGGCGTCCTCATGGACGGGGATTCGGCGCCCGTCGGCGCCGTCGCTGAAATGTAGCGTTCCGTCGGCGAGCGCAAAAACCGCCGCGCCGCCGAGGAACGCCGCGAAAGCGACGGGCTCTCCAAGCCCCAGCGCTACGACCTGGTCGGCAAGCGTCGCAGACGGCGTCATGGCTATGCGCTGTCCCCGGCCGGCGCGCCCAAGCCGGCCGGCAGGCGCGGCAGTCGTTTTCTGAACTGGCCGCGCATGACCAGCGCAAAGGCGATGGCGTCGAGTCCGGCGAGCGTCAGCCACCACAGCTGCTCGGCCGCCGGGCCGAACAGGCAAATGGCGAAACCCGCGCCGATGCCGCCCAGAAGGAAGGGCGCGAGCGCCGGACGCGACTGGCCGACGAACAGGCTGGCGCGGGCCGCGACGAGCGCCGCCGCAGCCGCGCCGAGAACGCCAAGATCGAACCAAATCTTGAAGATGAGGCTGCGCGGCGTGGCCGGCGTCAGATAACCGCCGAGCACGCCCCAGGTCGCCGCGCCAAAACCGTGTCCAATCGCCGTGCGCCAGCCGTCCGTGTCGATCATCTGGCCCCAAAAGGCGAGATGTCTGAAAAAGGCCGGCGGATTTTCGGGCCAGACGACATGCGCCGCATAGGCGGCGAGCGGCGCGAGCAGCACGATCGCCGCCATCAGCGCCGCGATTATCGCCGCCATCAGCCGCGCGCGGCCGAAGGAGGCGGCGAAGACCGCCGCGCCCGCGGCGAGCGCCGGCATCGCATTGGGCGCGCGCGAGAGATAGCAGGCCAGCGCCGTCGCGACGGCGAGCGCCCCCGCCCAATACCAGCGGTCGCGCACCGCGAGCGCGCCCATCGCCGGCCACACCAGCAGGGACAGGCCCAGTCCGGCGCGGCCAAGCGGCCCGACGTCGAGAATGTCGTCGAGCGTATATTGCGGCTTCACCAGCAAAGTGACCGCGGCGAGCGCGATCGTCGCCGCGGCGACGCCGATCGGCAGGAGGTTTAGATTCGAGGTTTTTGTGCGCAGCGGCAGAAATCCTGTCGCCAGCGCGACGAGCGCAAGCGTCGCTCCGATTTTGGCGAAACGTTCCGCCGGGCCTTCGAAGGGCGTCCAGAGCAGCGAAAGCGCCGTCCAGGCGGCGAGCAGCAGCGCCGCGAGAAACGGCGGCGAGAACAGAATCGATCGCATGGAGCGCGCCGAACCCTCTTCCGGCGTCAGCGTCGCCGCGGCGAGAAGCAGCGCCGCCCCGATCGGCAGAAGCACATAGACCGTCTGGCGCGCCAGAATCGGCGCGATGAGCGAGACCACGAACAGCAGAAATACGCCGATCCGCAGCAGCAGGCGGGCGGCCTCTTCTGCGGGTTCGTCGGTGTTGCGGCGCGAAAGGACGGACATTGCGAGGCGTGGCCGGGTCGGGGGGCTTTGATGAGAGATTAGAACGAAACGGCCGCCGAGTAGCCTGCCGCGACGCAGTAATGCCGGGATAGGGCGCAATTTTTCGGCGACTGTGGCGCTTTTGCTATTGTCCAGCGCGCGCCGTGCTTTGGATTAAATCGCCTTGGGACGGCGTGATTTAAGCGGCCCGGCGCCACTCCTGGCGGACGGTCTCGTCCGGCTCGGCCGGCAGTCTCTGTAAACGAAGCTCGGCCAGTCGCGCCGGCGCCAGTCGGCCGAGCGCCCAGACGGCGGCGCCCCGGACAAGGGGAGCGGCGTCCTCAACCAGCCGCTCGGCCTCGGCGGCCAGTTCCTGCCGGCGGGAATTGCCGATCGCGATCAGAACATTGCGCAGGAAACGGTCGCGCCCAATGCGTTTGATCGGCGAGCCGGCGAAAAGCGCGCGGAAGGCGGCATCGTCGAGCCGCGCCAGTTGCGCGAGCGGTGGGGAGTCGAATTCGGGGCGCGCCGCGAGCTTCGTTTCGCGTCCGGCGCTCGCATATTTGTTCCAGGGGCAGACCGCGAGACAATCGTCGCAGCCATAGATGCGATTGCCGATGTTCTCGCGAAATTCTTGCGGAATGGGGCCCTTGTGCTCGATCGTGAGATAGGAAATGCAGCGTCGCGCATCGAGCCGATAAGGCGCCGGAAACGCCGCCGTCGGACATATGTCGAGGCATTTGCGGCACGAGCCGCAATGATCCTGCTCCGGCGGGTCGGCGCCGAGCTGAAGAGTTGTGAAAATCGCGCCAAGGAAGAGCCAGGAGCCGAAATCGCGCGAGACGAGATTGGTATGCTTGCCCTGCCAGCCGACGCCGGCCGTCTGGGCGAGAGGTTTTTCCATGACCGGCGCCGTGTCGACGAAGACCTTGGCGTCGCCTGCGCCGGCGCGCTTCAGCATGTAACCGGCGAGCCGTTTCAGCCGACCCTTGATGAGGTCGTGATAGTCGCGGTTCCTGGCGTAGACGGAAATCGTCGCGCGCTCGCGCTGCGAAAGCGAAGCGAGCGGATCCGTTTCGGGTCCGTAGTTCAGGCCGAGCAAGACGAGACTTCTGGCCTCCGGCCAGAGCGCGCGCGGCGCGACGCGGCGATCCGCCGTATCGAGCATCCAGCTCATGTCGCCATGCGCGCCGTCCTGCAGCCAGGCGCGCAGCCGCGCGCCCTGCGCCGGAGCCGCCTCCGCGGGCGCGAAGCGGCAGACGTCGAAGCCAAGTTCGACAGCGCGCGCGCGGATCGCTTCCTCGATCGGCGGCGCAGCGCCGCCTTGCTTCGCACGCCGATCTCGATCCTTGCGAATTGCGGTCAGGCCATTTGAAATGGACGCGTGCATGTCAGGAGAACGCCCTGGAGTGGGATCGAGAGAATGAACTCCGCGCCTGGACTGGCTCCCGTCGTTCACTTGCCTCACTCCGCCACGCAAATGTCAAGCGCAACCGGATCGTCAGCGACGGCGCAGCGGTTCCTGAGCCGTCCGAGCGCTCTGGCGAAAGCTAAAAATCCAGCTCCGCATAGTAGCGTCCGGGCGAAAGCCCGGGCGCCCGATAGGCCAGCAGCGGACGAAACGCCGGGCGCGACTTGATCCGCTGATACCAGAGCTTGGCCGCCTCATCTTCCTCCCACGGCGCGTCGCCGAGATAATCGGCGCAGGAAATATGCGCGGCGGCGGCGAAATCGGCATAGGTCAGCCGATCGCCCGCCAGCCAGTTTCGCGCATGGGTGAGATAGCCGATGTAGCGCATATGGTGACGGATATTTACGCGCGCCACGCGCAGCACGTCCATGTCCGGCGCGCCGCCCGGAGGCGCGAAGCGCTTATGGACTTTCTCGGTCATCAGCCAGTTCGTGACCTCGTCATAGAATTTGACGTTGAACCAGTCGACGAGGCGACGCGTTTCGATGCGCGCCGACATTTCCTGCGGCAGCAGCCGTTGCGCGCCACGTTCCGGGCCATAGATTTCGTCGATATATTCGGCGATGAGGCCGGCGCCAGGAACGACGGTCCCGTCGTCGTCGACAAAGACCGGCGTGCGGCCGGCAGGATCAAGCGCGAGAAACTCCGGGCGTCGGTCGCTCGCGCGCTCTTCGACGAGCGTGGCGTCAATTCCGTATTCGGACAGGATGAGCCGGACAAATCGGGAATGGGGACACAGCGGATGATGATAAAGCGTGGACATGAGGCTTTCGAGAGGACGCGTGACGACGATCGTTCCGGGGATCGGTATGCTGTTTGGATTAACGCCGCTAGCGGGCGGTTTTGCGGCCTAGATAAGCTCAACGGCGCTCAGCTTTCGTTAGGATATGCCATGATTCGTTCGCTCTTCGCACTTTCGTTCGGCCTGGCGCTGTTCTCGGCGGCCGCCCATGCCGACACGCTGAAGGATGGCGTCCCAAATCTTTCCGTCATTGGCGAGGCTTACGAGGACGTAGCGCCCGATGTGGCGATTCTGCGCTTCGGCGTCGTCACCGAACGGCCGTCCGCGGCCGACGCCGCAACGGAAAACGCGCGTGCGGTGGAGGCTGTGCTCGCTGAGCTGAAGGCGCTCGGGGTTCCCGACGTCGAAGTCGAAACGCTGAGCGTGACGCTGACGCCGGCGACCACGGAAGAGCGGGACCCGAAGACCGGAAAGCTCAAGACTGCGCAGAAACTGTTCCGCGCCAGAAATGATCTCCAGCTGCGGGTGACGCCGATCGGGAAAGCCGGCGAAATCGCCGGAAGCCTGATCGATAAGGGGGTCAACAGTTTCGAAGGCGTCGATTTCGTGGTCGCGCATCCTGAGCAGAAGCTCGACGCATTGCGGCGCGAAGCGGTCAAGGACGCCGAACGTCAGGCGAAAATCTACGCCGACGCGGCAGGAATGCGGCTGTCGCGCGTGCTGGAAATTCGCCCGATCGAGGAGAGCGATATGCGCCCGCGCGCTTTCGCGGCCAAGGCCGCCGCCGCTCGCGGCGCCATGGAAATCCCGTTGCGTCCCGGACTGCAGCGTCTTTCGGCTCGCGTCAACATCATTTGGGGACTCGCGCGTTAGTTCGCACTTGCCCGCTAAAGCGGCGCGGAATCCCTGAACTGCCTGCAATTTCCTCGAATAAAGCCGTTTCGCGCTGCACAATTTCGCGTTAAGCTTTCATCGGCGCTTGGGGCAAAGTGAGGATCGCAGATGGCTAACGTGATTTTTTACGAAAAGCCGGGCTGCGCCGGCAATGCACGACAGAAGGCGCTGCTCCGCGCTTCCGGACATGAAGTCGAGGCGCGAAGCCTCCTGAACGAATCCTGGAGCCCATCGAGCCTGCGTCCCTACTTCGGCGCCAAGCCGGTGCCGGAATGGTTCAACGCCGCTTCGCCGCGCATCAAATCCGGCGAGGTCGACCCCGAGAAAGTCACGCCGCAGCAGGCTTTGGTGATGATGATCCTCGATCCGCTGCTCATTCGTCGTCCGCTGATGCGCATTGGCGACCATTGCGAGGCTGGCTTCGACCCGAAGGCGGTCGACCGATGGATCGGCCTGAAAGAGACCGGCGAGACGGTCGGCGACGGCTGCCTCCTCTCGGTCACGGACGACGCCGCATAAAGAGCTGCTCGTGAATAGCTGATAGTCGGTTTCTCGTTCGAAGCGCGCCCGCTATTTTGACTTCGATCTCGTCATCGGCGTTTGCGCGATTGCGCTTGGACGGCGCGCATCCATCCGACGCGATCGCGCCTTAAGGCGCTGCCAAACACCTCCTGGCGAACCATAATATGAAGTTGCATCGGCTCCGCGGCTCCGGAGCCGTTTTGTTCGCCGCGGCCGGCGTCAAAGGAGGCCATGCGTGCAGCCTTCGGCTGAATCACATCAATATTGGGCGATTGGCGCCGATGCGGCGCTCGAGCGGCTGAACGCCTCCCGTTTGGGTTTGAGTCAGGCCGAGGCCGAAAGGCGACTCGCCGTCCATGGCCCCAATCGCCTTCCGGTCGGCAGACGCCGCGGCGCTCTGACGCGCTTCGCGCTGCAATTCCATAATGTGCTGATCTATGTGCTGCTCGCGTCCGCCGTGGTCACGGCGCTGATGCGGCACTGGATCGACACCGCTGTCATCGTCGCGGTCGTCGTCATCAACGCCATCATGGGATTCATTCAGGAGGGCAAGGCCGAAGCGGCCATGGAGGCCGTCCGCAACATGCTGTCGCTGCATGCGACGGTCATTCGAGACGGGCAGCGCGTCGTCATCGACGCGACCGACGTCGCGCCCGGCGACATCGTATATGTACAGTCGGGCGACAAGATTCCGGCGGACATCCGTCTCATCCGGGTCAAATCTCTGAAAGTGCAGGAATCGGCGCTCACCGGCGAGTCGCTGCCGGTCGACAAGGACCCGGCGCCGGTCGCCGCGGATGCGTCGCTCGGCGATCGCGCCTCGATGGCCTATTCGGGAACCGTCGTGACTTACGGACAGGGGTCAGGCGTCGTCGTCGCCACCGGCGCGGCGACCGAAATCGGACGCATCAACGCCATGCTGTCCGAGGTGGAAACGCTTTCCACCCCTCTTCTGCAGCGCATGGACGAATTCGCGCGCTGGCTCACTGTCGTCATTCTCGTCGTATGCGCCGCCGTCTTCGCCTTTGGCGCGCTGGTATGGGGATTCGACGCCGGCGAAATGTTCATGGCGGCGGTCGGATTGGCCGTTTCGGCGATCCCCGAGGGCTTGCCGGCGATCATCACCATCACGCTGGCGATCGGCGTGGAGCGCATGGCGCGGCGCAAGGCGATCATTCGCCAGCTGCCGGCGGTCGAGACGCTCGGCGCGGTGAGCACGATCTGCTCGGACAAGACCGGCACGCTGACGCTCAATGAGCTGATCGTGCGCTCGATCGTCACCTCCGACGGCGTCTATGACACGACCGGGTCGGGTTACGATCCGCACGGCGGCTTCTTGCGCAACGGCAAGGACATCGTCGTGCGCGAGGACGTTCACCTGACCGTCGCATTGCGGCCCCTGGCGCTCTGCAATGACGCCACGCTGCGCGAGAAGGACGGCGTCTGGGTCGTGGAGGGCGATCCCACCGAAGGCGCCTTGCTCGCCGCCGCCGTCAAAGGCGGCGTCAATCTGAGCGAGCTGGCGCTGGAGTTGCCGCGCACGGATGAAATTCCCTTCGAGTCGCAGCACAAGTTCATGGCGACGCTGCATCACGACCACGATGGCGCTGGCTATATTTTCGTCAAGGGCGCGCCCGAGCGGCTGCTCGAAATGTGCTTTTGGGAACAGGGCGCGCGAGAAGAGCTGCGTCCGATCGACTGCGACTGCTGGCTTGCGCGCATCGATGAAATGGCCGCACGCGGCCAGCGGGTTTTAGCGGTCGCCTCCAAGGCGGCCGAGGAGGGGCAGCAGCAGCTCGCTTTCCCCGACGTCGAGTCCGGGCTTGCGTTTGTTGCACTCATTGGCCTGATCGATCCGCCGCGGCCCGAGGCCGTCGATGCGATCCGCCAGTGCGCGACCGCCGGCATGTCGGTGAAAATGATTACGGGCGATCACGCCGCGACGGCCATGGCCATCGCCCGAGAACTCGGTCTGCAACGGCCGGATTCGGTGATTACCGGCCGCGAACTCGACGCCATCGGCGACGAGGAGCTCGCCGAGGCGGTGATCGCCACGACCGTGTTCGCGCGCACCAGTCCCGAACATAAGCTGCGCCTCGTCCAGGCGTTGCAAAAGCGCGGCGAAATCGTCGCGATGACAGGCGACGGCGTCAATGACGCGCCTGCCTTAAAGCGCGCCGACATCGGCATCGCCATGGGCGTCAAGGGCACCGAGGCGGCCAAGGAGGCCGCGGAAATGGTGCTCGCCGACGACAATTTCGCGTCGATCGTGCATGCGGTGCATGAGGGCCGCGTCGTCTATGAGAATCTGAAGAAGACGATCCTCTATATCTTGCCGACCAATGGCGGCGAGGGCCTCACGATCATCGCCGCGATCGCCATGGGCGAGGCCTTGCCGGTCACGCCGGTGCAGATTCTCTGGGTCAATCTGATCACCGCCGTCACGCTCGGCCTCGCGCTCGCGTTTGAGCCGCCGACCGAGGGCGTCATGCTTCGCCCGCCGCGCCCATCGAGCGAGCCGATCCTGTCCCGCTATTTCATCTGGCGCATCGTCTTCGTTTCTTTGCTGATGCTGATCGCGACCTTCGGCCTCTACGAGCTGGAGAGGGCGCGCGGCATGGGTCTCGACAGCGCGCGAACGGTCGCGGTTAACACGCTGGTCGCCTGCGAAGTCGCCTATCTCTTCAACGCGCGTTTCCTTTCGGAGTCGTCGCTATCGTGGAAGGGATTGTTCGGCAGCCGCGCAGTGCTGATCTCCATCGCCATCGTCGTCGTGCTGCAGGCGATGTTCACTTACCTGCCGTTTATGCAGGCGTTGTTCAACACCACGCCGCTCGACCCGGAAATATGGTGGCACATCGCGGGCGCGAGCCTGGTGCTGTTTCTGCTCGTCGAGGTCGAGAAGGCCATGTTCCGCTCGCCTGCGAAAGTTCCCGCGCCCCGTGACGCCGCCGCCGCGCGCGCTCCCGTCGGGGCGGCCGTCGTCGCGCCCGGCGACTGGGTTCGACCCGTCGTCGCCGGCCTGCTGGGACTGCTCCTCGTGGTCGCAAGCGGCGCGTTCTATCTTCACACGCGCGCTAGTCTCACGCGTGAGGAAGCGCCAATCGCGCGCGCTCCCGCCCGAACGATCGTCGTCAGCGGCGTAATAGCCCCGGTCTCGCCGACGCCGATCACGGCTTCCATGGCGGGCGTGATCGCGACGCTGTCTTGCAATGTCGGCGCTAGAGTGGAGAAGGGCGAGACCTGCGCGACGCTCGATCCGCGCGCCTTCGACGATGCGCTGGCCCGAGAGAAGCCCGCGCTGGCGGCCGCTGAGCGGCGCCTGACGCTGCGCCAGAGCGCGCAGGCGAGGGCGCAGGCGAAGCTCCAGAGGCTGGAGGCGCGTTCGGCAGGCGCGAGCCGCAAGGCGCTTGCCAATGCGCGACGCGCCCTGGCGCGCGCGCAGGCGCAGGTTGAGCGCGCCGAATCCGAAGTTGCGCGGCGCCGTGAGGGGGTGGCGGAGGCGGTTCGAGCTGGCGCCGAACTTAAAGCGCCCGTTGCGGGATTTATCGTCCAGCGGATGGCCGCTGTTGGCGCGCGCGTCGAAGCCGGCGCGCCGCTATTCGTCATCGCCGACGCCGAGACTGTTCGCTTTCGCGCCAAGGCGGCGGGCGAGGGCGTTCTCGCCATAGCGCCGGGCGCGAAGGCGCTGCTCACGGGCGCCGCCGCGCCCGGCCGGACCTTCGTCGGCAAAGTGGTTGAAGTGCGCCGGCCTGCGTCGCCGCAAGACGGTGCGACAGCCGATATCGTCATTGAGGCGGAAAATCCCGATCTTGCGTTGCTGCCTGGAAGGGAGGCTTCGGCGCGGATCGACATCGAGACGCGCGAGGCGGAATCGCGTTGATCCCGCCTTGGATTCCAAGCGCAGAGGCGCCGGCCGGGCCTTTACCGTGCTTTCCGCATGCGCTAAACCCCTTCGGTAACGAGCCCCGGCGTTACCGCCGGGGCTTTTTCTTTTTGGAGATCGAGACTCGGCCATGGCGAATGTGGCGGTGGTCGGCGCCCAATGGGGCGACGAAGGCAAAGGCAAAATCGTCGACTGGCTGTCGCTCGAAGCTGACATCGTCGTGCGCTTTCAGGGCGGACATAACGCCGGGCACACGCTGGTCATCGACGGCGTGACCTATAAGCTCGCGCTGCTGCCCTCGGGAATCGTGCGGCCCGGAAAGCTGTCCGTCATCGGCAATGGCGTCGTCGTCGACCCGCATTTCCTCGTCGGCGAAATCGACCGGCTGCGGGAGCAGGGCGTCGAGATTTCGCCGATGAACCTCAAGATCGCGGAAAACGCGCCGTTGATCCTGTCGCTGCATCGCGAACTCGACGCGCACCGCGAGGACGCAGGCGGCGGCGCCAAAATCGGCACCACCAAGCGCGGCATCGGCCCCGCCTATGAGGACAAGGTCGGGCGCCGCTCGATTCGCCTCATGGATCTCGCCGAGCCCGACCGGCTCGACGACAAAATTGTGCGCGTGCTGGCGCACCACGATCCGCTGCGGCGGGGCCTCGGCCTGCCCGAAGTTGACGCGAGCGCGTTGCGCGAGGAGCTGCTCTCCGTCGCGCCGCGCATCCTGCCGTTCATGGACGCGGTATGGGAGCTGCTCGACGACAATCGCCGCGCCGGCAAGCGCATCCTCTTCGAGGGCGCGCAGGGCGTGCTGCTCGACGTCGATCACGGCACCTATCCTTACGTTACGTCGTCCAACACCGTCGCCGCCTCGGCGGCGAGCGGGTCTGGCCTCGGCCCTGGCGCCATCGGCTATGTGCTCGGCATCGCCAAGGCCTATACGACGCGCGTCGGCGGGGGACCGTTCCCGACCGAGCTTCACGATTCGATCGGCGAACTGATCGGCGACCGCGGCCGCGAATTCGGCACCAATACGGGGCGCCGTCGCCGCTGCGGCTGGTTCGACGCGGTGCTGACGCGACAGGCGGTGAAGACCTCCGGCATCAACGGCGTCGCGTTGACCAAGCTCGACATTCTCGACGGGTTCGACGAGATCAAAATCTGCACCCATTACATGCTCGACGACCGGCGTATCGAGCGGCTGCCCGCCTCGCAGGCGGCCCAGGCGCGGGTGCAGCCGGTCTATGAGACGTTTCCAGGCTGGAAGGAATCGACGAGCGGCGCGCGGTCCTGGGCGCATCTGCCGGCGCAGGCGATCAAATATGTCCGCCGCGTGGAGGAGCTGATCGAGGCGCCGGTGGCGCTGCTTTCGACCAGCCCCGAACGCGCCGACACGATTTTGGTGCACAATCCGTTTCAGGATTGAGCGCACACCCTCCTCTCGAGGGGGAAGGTGAGTTACGCCCTTCGCGGCCGCATGGGTTGCCTGAACGGCCATGTGCGGCGCGGGCTTGCGTCGCCCCGCGCCCTTCGCCATATCGGGCGAAGGAGGAGAGGACATGGAACCGCCCAGCCGGCCTTGTGAAAAACGCGCCCTGCGCCTGCACGCGCTGGACGGCGAAGACCTTTCGCTGCTTTCGGCGCATCTGCAGGACGCTCTGGTCCGCGTCGGCGACATCGCCTTTCTACCCGACAAGCGCCGCTTCGCGCTGGTCGGCTCCCGCTTCGACTGGGCCGCCGAGCTTGACGGGCGCCTCGAGCGCTGCCGCTGCGGCCTGCATTTCGAAGGCGTGCAGCGCGTGCGCTGCCAGCGCGTCTGTCGCGACCATCCCGACGCCATTCTCGAGCTGCTGGCCGTCACCTTCGAGCCCGGCGCGGAGCCGCCGTCCGGCGTCGTCCGGCTTTATTTCGCCGGCGGGGCGTCGATCGCCCTCGATGTGGAATGCGTCGAGGCGCAACTCTGCGACGTCGGCCCGCGCTGGAAGGTCGCCGCCCGTCCGGCTCATGATCTTGGCGGCGAACTCGGCGGCGAACTTGACGAGGGCGCTCCCCGAGGGCCATGACAGCCGGACTTCCGGCTGGAGAGGATCATGACCCTGCGTTTGGACGCCGCGGCGCCCGATTTCGAAGAACGTTTCGCGTCGCTCCTCGCCATGAAGCGGGAGGCGTCGCAGGACGTCGACGACACCGTGCGCGGAATCATCGAGGATGTCGTCGCCCGCGGCGACGCGGCGCTCGTCGACTATTCCAAGCGCTTCGACCGCATCGACCTCGAGAAAACCGGCATCGCCGTCTCGCGCGAAGAAGTCGCCGCGGCGGAAGCCAAATGTTCGCCCGAGCAGCTTGCGGCGCTTGATCTGGCGCTCGCGCGCATCAGCGCCTTTCACGAGCGGCAGAGGCCGCAGGATTTGCGCTTTCGCGACGCCGCCGGCGTCGAACTCGGGTGGCGCTGGACGCCGCTCGACTCCGTTGGGCTTTATGTGCCCGGCGGCACGGCCGCTTACCCGTCGTCAGTGCTGATGAATGTCGTGCCGGCGAAGGTCGCCGGCGTGAAGCGCATCGTCATGGTCGTTCCGACGCCCGGCGGCCATGTCGAGCCGCTGGTGCTCGCGGCCGCGAAGCGTTCGGGGATCGACGAGATTTACCGCGTCGGCGGCGCGCAGGCGGTGGCGGCCCTGGCCTATGGAACCAAGACGATCGCGCCGGTCGCGAAGATTGTCGGTCCTGGCAACGCCTATGTAGCGGCGGCGAAACGCCGGGTGTTCGGCCAGGTCGGCATCGACATGATCGCCGGGCCGTCCGAAGTGCTGATCCTCGCCGACGCCGGCGCCAATCCCGATTGGATCGCCGCCGATCTGCTCGCGCAAGCGGAGCACGACGAATCCGCGCAGTCGATCCTCATCACCGACGATTGTGCGATGGCCGACGCGGTCGTCGCCGCGGTGGAGCGGCATCTCTCGACGCTGTCGCGCAAGGAGATCGCCGGCGCGTCCTGGCGCGACTATGGCGCGACGATCGTCGTGAAGAAGCTCGCCGACGCCATTCCGCTCGCCGACCGCATCGCCGCCGAACATCTCGAAATCATCAGCGAAGACGCCGAGGACCTCGCCGCGCGCGTCTCGAACGCCGGCGCGATCTTTCTCGGCGCCTATACGCCTGAGGCTATCGGCGATTATGTCGGCGGCTCGAATCATGTGTTGCCGACGGCGCGCTCGGCGCGCTTTTCCTCGGGCCTCAGCGTGCTCGACTTCGTCAAGCGCACGTCGATACTGAAATGCGATGCGGACTCGCTGCGCGCCATCGGCGGCGCCGCGGTGACGCTCGGCGAGGCCGAAGGCTTACAGGCCCATGCGCGTTCGGTGTCGATCCGCCTCAATCAGCTTGGGGCGTGAAGCGTGGAATTAAGCGAGTCGAAGCGGCTGATTTCCGTCACGCTCGACGAAAATTCGATCGGCCGCGGCTCGGCGGATCAGGAGCATGAGCGCGCCATCGCGATTTACGATCTCATCGAGGAGAACAGCTTCTCGCTGATCGGCCATGACGGGGGGCCTTACGCGCTGCTGATTTCGCTCGCCGACGCCAAGCTCGTTTTCAAAATCTGCGATGCGGAGGGCGCCTGTCTCGTCACCCATATTCTCTCGCTGACGCCGTTCAGACGCATTCTCAAAGATTACTTCATGATCTGCGAAAACTATTATGCGGCGATCCGCCATGCGACGCCGAGCCGAATCGAGGCGATCGACATGGGCCGTCGCGGACTCCATAACGAGGGCGCGCAGCTTCTCCTCGAACGCCTGAAAGGCAAGATCGACACGGATCAGGATACGGCGCGCCGCATCTTCACGCTGATCACGGCGCTGCACTGGAAAGGCTGACATCAACGCTTGGCGCCAATGCTGCAAAGTCACTCGCCGCGGCGCTCGATGGCGTTGCACTGGAACGCTTCGCATGGGAAAAAATCATTCGAATCGATTCGCCGAACTGCGGCTGTCGATGGAATCGCAAGGCGGCGAACTGCTTCGCGCCTTCGTGCGCGAAGCCTCGCTCGTCGAAGGGGTCCCGGCGGCGACCGCGAGCCTGATCGCCGCCGACGCCGAACAAATTTGGGAAATTCTCTGCCAGTCGAGCACAGGACCGGAACGCGCCTCCGTGCTTCTGTCGTCAGAGAAACGCGAAGTGCGCGCGCGAATTCTGCTGAGCGGCCATTCCCGATTTTCGGCGATTCTCGCCTCGCTCGGCGCGCAGCTGCGGCGGGACGCCGGCGTTTCCTATCGGGAGCGGGGCGTCGACGGCTGGGAGATCGCGCTCCATCGCAGCATCGAGGCGTCTCGCCAAGACGCGGCCGGCGTAGAGGAGCCGCTCGCCCAAGCCGCCGCGCCAACGGAAGCGGTCGAGATCGACTCCCCTCGGCAGAGCGACTCGCCGGGGATCGCGCGCTGCTTCCTCGCCGTCTACGGACATAATTACATTCACCGCGAAGTCTTCTCGCCGCATCGCTACTGGCGCAAAGTCGAGAGCGGCGAGCTGATCCCGATGGTGAGCCGCGATGCGCGCGGCGAGGTGATCGGTCATGTTGCGCTGGAGCGCGAGACCGGCGCGATGGTCGCCGAACGCGGCGAAGCGGTGGTGCTGCCCTCCTACCGCGGACGTCATCTGCTGGAGCGCATGACCGAACGGCTGACCGATGAGGCCGTCAGACTCGGGCTCGTCGGAATCTATGCCGAGCCCGTCACGACGCACACATTCTCGCAGCGCAACGACGAGCGCGCCGGCATGCCGACGACCGCCATCCTGCTCGGCGCGGCGCCAGAGACGCTGCATTCGAAAGACCTGCCGGTGCCGACGGCGGGGCAGCGCCAGAGCTTTCTCCTGACCTTCCGCTTCCTGCAGCCCTCGCGCGCCTGCGACATCGTCGCGCCGCACGACTATCGCGACGTCATCTCGGCGACATACGCCAGTCTCGGCGTCGACGTATCTCCTCGCGAAGGCAAGAGCCCGAAGGAAACGCGATCAATGACGCGCATCGCGGTCAACGAGGGCGGCTACGGCAGGATTCGCTTCGAGACGATCGGATCGAACGCGCCTGTCGAACTGGCTCAGGCGATCAGCGACGTCGACAGCCTGGGCGCCCGCGCGGTGCAGCTGTCGGCGCATATCGGCGATCCCGGGGTGCCGCTACTGGTTGAGGCTGCGCGCGCCTTGGGATTTTTCTTTTGCGGCCTGGCGCCGGCCTTCTCCGAAAGCGGCGATCTGCTGCTGATGCAGCGCCTCAGCGAACCGCTCGACATTGGCGCGCTGCAATTGTTCACCGATCAGACGAAGGAGCTCGCCGCCTTCATCGAGCGGGACCGGCAGTCGGCGACGTGACGCGGCCCCAGTCGATCCTCTTCGCCTGCACGCTGAACACCGTTCGATCGCCCATGGCCGAGGCGATCGCCAAACATTATTTCGGCCGCGAAATCTATTTCGCCTCGGCGGGACTGAAGCGCGGCGCGCCGGACCCCTTCGCCATCGCGGCGATGGAGGAGATCGGCGTCGATATTTCAGGCCACAAGCCGCACCTCTTCGAAGATCTCGAAGATTCGAACTTCGACCTGATCGTGACGCTGTCGCCCGAGGCGCATCACAAGGCGCTGGAGTTCACCCGCACCATGGCCGTCGACGTCGTCTATTGGCCGACGCCGGACGCGACCGCCGCCCAGGGATCGCGCGAAGCGATCCTCGACGCCTATCGCGACGTGCGCGAGCGGTTGACCGGACGCATCAAGGATCTGCTCGGCCACGGACCTCGGCCGAGCGGGTGAGCAAGCGCCCTTGTCGAGTTCGTCATTGCGAGCCGCAGGCGAAGCAATCCAGAATGCGCCCGCGACTTCTGGATTGGTTCGTCGCTGCGCGCCTCGCAATGACGACCGATAGCACGCGCCAGCGTCAAACCGAAATTAGAGCGCCTTCTTCATCTGCGCGCAGAAGCGCTGAGCGAAGGCGATCAATGCGCGATCGGCGCCATGTCGGCCGACGAAGGACAACGCAACCGGCGCATCGCTGGTCGGCAGCGGAATGCTGATCTGCGGCAGGCCGAAAAAGCTGGCGATGAGAAAGAGGCGCATCATCTGATAGCGCTTGGCGTCGAGCGTGTCTTCGCTTTCGGTGAGCAGCGGCGACCGAAACGGCGTCGTCGGCATGACGATGAAACCGCGCGCGCCAAGCGCCGCGTCAATTCTTGGACGCTCTTTGTCGCGGAAGGCCGCGGCGGCTGCGTTTTGGTCGGCGGTGACTTTCGCCGCATAGGCGAAACGCTCTTCGACGCCCTTGCCGAAGGCGGGGTTGTTCGCCGCAATCCATGCGCCATCCGACGCCCAGGCTTCGAAGGCCTGCATATTGCGGAATTGCCCGAGCGCCGTCTTGAAGAAATCCTCGCCGAGCGTCGCTTCGCGCCAGGGACCGAACGCCTTCAAGGCGTCGATCGGCCGCGCCGCCGCCGAAGCGAAATCCATTTCGACTCCTACGAAAGCGTCGGTCAGCAGCACCGCTTCTCCAACTTCGGCATTCTTCGCGTCCGCCGGCAACAAGGCGTCGCCGACCGACGCCATGGCGTCGATGTCGCGGGCGAACCAGCCGATGGCGTCGAAGGACGGCGCGAGCGGAATGATTCCCTCCATCGATACTGCGCCGTGCGAAGCGCGGAAGCCCAAGATTCCGCAAAAGGCGGCGGGGGCGCGGCAGGAGCCGGCGGTGTCGGTGCCGATGGCGAAATTGACGAGGCCGGCGGCGACGGCGACCGCCGAGCCTGACGATGAGCCGCCAGGATGCCGGTTCTGCGCGGCCGGGTTGATCGGCGTGCCGTAATGCGGATTGGCGCCCAAGAGACTATAGGCCATCTCGTCCATATTGGTCTTGCCGACGAGGCGCGCGCCCGCGTCGATCAAGCGCTCGACGACGGGCGCGTTGCGCGCGGCGGCGGCGTGCGTCTTCGCCCATGTCGGGTGTCCGTTGGTCGAGACATGCCCGGCGACGTCGATGTTCTCCTTGACGACGAAAGTCGCGCCGGCGAGCGGCCCCGGCGTCTCCGCGCTCTGGTTGAGAACGACGGAGAGCGCGCCGAGATCAACTTTCATCGCGGCATCCTTGCTGGTGCGGCCAGAGCATCGGCGCGGCAGGAACGGAATTGCGCCTGAACGACAATATACTCAAGATTGTGGCGACACGAAACGCAGGCGCGGAGGCCGCGGTTGCGCGTTCCGCTGGGTTCGGCCAGAGTGCTCGCTGCGACGAGGACGGTCGGAGAAGCGAGATGGATGAATTTGGCGGCGGCTTTATGCGTAATATGATGATCGGCTTTGCGCTGGCCTTGGCCTTTTCCATCATCTACGTCTGGTACACCCGGTAGCCCGCGCGTTACGGCGCGTCGCATCTAAAAAATCTGCGGCTTGGCGATCATCAGCCAGATGATCGTCATAACGGCGCCGAACGCCGGAAAGCCGAAAGCGAACCACCACCAGAAAAATCGATGGTAGATCTGCGGCAGCGGCCGGTTCGCCGCTACCGCGGCCTGCGCGATATCGCGAATGCGCATCTGCATCCACACCACAGGCAGCCAGAAGGCGCCGGTCAAAAGATACAGCGCGATGGAGAGCGCGATCCAGCCTTCAGTGAGCGAATAGCCGGCCAGCCAGACGAGCGCCACGCCGGTGATGGGCTGAACGACCACGGCGGAAGCGGTAAAGACGAAGTCCGCGATTACGACAATGCGCGCCACCCCGGCGATGACCGGTACGGAGCGGGAGAAATGCGCCATCAGCATGAAGAACGCGATTCCGGCGCCGGCGCCCAGCAAAACGGCGGCGCCGATGATGTGAAGATATTTGAGGAGGAGATAAATCACCGGTCGTCGACGATCGCCAGAGAAACGATGTTCAGCACCATCACAGACCAGATCTTCAGCATCGGCCCCAGCGGCTCCATCCAGAGGCGCGGCACGAGGATGGTGCCGAGGATGAGGTAAATGAACGACAGGATAAGCGCCGCGACAAGCGCGATTTTCGACGTGCGGCGAAAGGCGATGGCTATCCCAATGATGAGATCGGAAGACGCGCCGGCGATCACGGCCAGCGGCGCGATCGGGCCGGACAGTCCGCCCTCGTACAAAAGTCCCAGCCCAATCTGAAATCCCGGCCCGAAAGAAACCAAGGCGGTCGAAATCCAGAACAGCGCCGTAACGGCGAAAATGAGCGGCTTAAGCGCGTAGATGCGCGCGAACCATTTTTCGCGCACGTCGGCGGGCTCGGCCATGAGCGCCGCTTCAAGAGCTTGCGGCTTGATCGCCGTCATGTTTGTCCATGGCGTGGGATCGCCGATGGCGCCGCGGACCATTTCCTGTTTGGCGATGCTGCGGATCGGCGTGCGCCAGCCGAGCCAGGCGAGGAAATCTCCGAGGCGGTACATTCCGTCGATCAGCCCGTCGGGGAGGTCGACGAGCTGGGCCGGACGCCATCCGAGCCATTTGCGATAGATCGCGACGACCTCGTTGAAGGTCAGGCGCTGCGGACCGACGATCTCCAGCTCCACACGCGCGGGCGCCGAGGGCGCGAGGAAAAAAAGCGCGGTCGCCACGACGTCGTCGAGCTGAACGATCTGCAGTTCCCCAGCGTCCTTGAAGCGTGGAAGCGCCGGCAACGCCGCCAACCCGCGAAACAACGCGCTGCCGCCGTAGGCGCGGCGTCCGACGACGACCGAGGGACGAAGAATGACCCAGTCGAGCGCCGTCGCCTTTAAGGCGGCGTCGCCCTCCGCCTTGCTCCTCGAGAATTCGCTCGGCGCCTCCCGGTCGACGCCGACGGCGGAGAAGTGAACGACGCGCTTGACCCCAGCCCGTTCGCAAGCGGCAAACAGCGTCGCCGGACCTCGGCTATGCGCCGCGTCGGTGGAATCGGCAGCGCTTTCGCCAAGCACGCCGGCGCAATTGACGACGGCGTCGACCCCCTCGAGAAGGGGCGCCCATTTCTGCGTCTCCGCCATTCTCAGATCGAGCGATGCCCATTGCGCCTGTGGAAACTGCCGTCTCACATTCGCGCGTCCGCGCGAAACCGCGATCACCGAGTGCCCGGCTGGGAGGAGTCTTGCGAGAATGCTCGAACCGATGAGGCCGGTCGCGCCAAGGAGAAGAATCTTCATGGGTCGGCCTCGACTATCGCGCGGACGATCTTGCGGCGAGCGGAACGAAGCGGCCGTGATTTGCGCGCAAGCCGCGCACGAGTTCTTCCGTATACGGCAATACCGCGAACAGCAGCGCCGCGACAACAGCGGCTATGATGTAGGCCAAGGGCAGAGGATTGGCTTTAAGCGCGACATCAAAACGCGGCGCTTCATCTCCGAATCCAAAAAGGGCCTGGAACTGCGGCCAATGCCTCGCCGAGATCATCAACACGGCCGTCAGCGGCATCAGTTCGAGGTAGCTGTGAACGTGCTGCTCAATGGGGGTGATTTTTCGCAACGTAACCGCATAGCTCAAATCCCAAAGCGTCGTCGCCTCGTGAACGAAGAACATCACGATCATAAAGGCGATCACGAGCGCGTTGACCTCGAGCAAGAGGACCGCGAGGAAAGGCCCCCCGACTTCAGCAAAGAGCAGCAGATGAATGACCGATTCCTTTGGACCGGAGGTCGTTTCGATGTTGGTGGCGCGGTGACACAGCCAATCGGCGAGGCCAGCCATCAGCCAGACAGGCACGACAAAATACATCAGCAAGAGTAATGTCGGATCCTGTTCCATCCTCATCCGCTCTCAAGGCTTGTATTCTTGCAGCGGCGTGAAAGCGGGGCCATTGAGCGCTTCGCCGTCCGGGGCAAATTGAGATCCATGACAGGGGCAGTCCCAGCATCGCTCGAAGGCGTTCCAATGCACGAGACAGCCGAGGTGCGAGCAGACAGCTGAACGCAGGAAGAGTTTCCCGTCTTCACCGCGGCATGCGGCGACCTTGCTCAAGCCGCTGCGAACGATCGCGCCTTCGCCGGGCTTCAACCGATCCCATGAATCGATCTCGCCGGGCGTGACATATTCAGCGAAGTTTTTGGGCGCGGCGAGATTCTCGCTCAAATATTCGCCGATCGCGCTGATGGGTTTCCGAGCCGGGTCATAGGTCTCGGCCCAGCGGTTTGCCCCAGTCAGGATCAGGTCCTTGATGATCAACCCGGCGAGCGCGCCATGGGTCATCCCTTGGCCTGAATCGCCCGTTGCGACGAAAAGCCGTTCGCTTCCTGGATCGCGACCAATGAAAGCGACGCCGTCGACAGGTTCGAGCACCTGGCCGGACCAGCGGCGCAGCTCCTTGCCCAGCGGCGGCAAGAGTCGGCGCATCCAATCTTCAAGCGCCGCAAAGCGCCGATCCGCGTCGTTCGCCTCGCCCGAGCGATGATCCTCGCCTCCGACGATCAAGATGTCGAGGCCGTCCACGCCGGGCTGCAGTCGCACATAATGATAGGGGTCGAGCGTGTCCCAGTAGAGCGCGTCGGGTAGCGCGCCCGGGGGCAATTCGAACGCCATGGCGTAAGTGCGGTAAGGCGCCTGCTTCGTATGAATGGCGAAGCGATCGCTGATCGGCGCGTTCGTAGCGACGACGGCGTAATCGGCGCGCACGGCTCGGCCGTCAGAGGTCGCCACACGAACCCCGCCGTCTTCTTCCAGGACGTCAACCGCGGTCGTGTTCGCGTAAAAATCGCCGCCAGCCTTGGCAATTGCCCGCGCAAGACCTTGCAAATATTTGAGCGGATGCACGCGCGCCTGGTTGGGATAGCGGAGCGCCGGCGCGTATTCACGGCCGACAAAAGGCGCGCCCATCTGCTTGATGATCGGCAGTCCCGCCTTTTTTGTCGCTATGAATTCGCGCTCCAGCGATGCCGCGTCTTCTTCCGTCGCCGCAAAGAGATAGCCGTCGACCCGCTGAAAGTCGCAGTCGAAGTTGAGCGTCCGTTGCAGGCTCTCGATGCGATCAATGGCGGCTTGCTGGCTTTCGCGCCAGGCGCTTGCGATTTCTTCGCCGCGCAGTCGGATCAGTTCGTCGAATCCGTCGTCGCTTGCCGAAGCGAGATGCGCAGTGGTGCGCGCCGTCATTCCCTTACCGATCGGTCCGCGATCGAGAACAACAACCTTTTTGCCCGCGCTCGCGAGTTCATATGCGACGGACATACCGGCGATGCCGGAGCCGATGACGACGACGTCGGCGCGTTGGTCATCGAGGAGAGCGCTGGCCCCCTCGATCACCGGTTGGTCCGTCCAATAGGACCGACTTCTTTCGGAAGCGACATTCATCGGATATTCGCGCTCTGCAATGGGTGCGAACGGGCGGCTGCAGACTAAACGAACGCGCAGGCTCAGTGTTCCCTTACCCCCTTGTTCGACGGGGAGGGCGCGCGGTCAGGAAGACGCGCAGCCTTCGCTCTAGCGCACCATCCGATAAATTACGCCGAATAAGGTGGCGTTGACCGTCGCCAACATAAAGACGATCAGTAACGTCTCAGCTACTCGACTACGCCGCGACGACATTGACGCCTCACGCACAGATTGCGAAGCGGCAAACTAGTTAGAGCGGCTGCGCATAGCGACAATGCCGCGCTTCCTATTTGAATGTTCGCCGCTGGGCTCCTTGAAGAGCGCGCATGATGGGCGGCTATGGAGCCTTGCAGGAATTGAGAACCCTGCTGCGACGCCCTTGAAGCGAAGATCGGCGAGGGCGAGGCAGCCGCGAGCCCGACCGTCGTGACGGCGGAGGCGCCGTTGTGTGGCGCCCCGGCCACAGCAACGCTGGAAGTGGCGCGTGGCGGGATAATAGGCTTCATTCGGTTTGACTGCGCCAGCGCTGGCTGGCTTTCATGCCTTTGGTTCGAGGGGACGCTCAATCTGATTGGGGAGACAAATGAACAAGGCAGCTGTCGCCGCTTTGGCCTTGGCGCTGACTACCGGATCGGCCATAGCCGCCGACCTTCCGTCCTACAAGGCGCCGCCGCCAGCGCCGCCGCCGCCGCCGTTGTGGACGGGTTTTTATGCCGGCCTGAACGCCGGCGGCGCATGGTCGAGCAGCAACGCCGTTCGGCTTGGCTCGTCTCCGCTCTGGGTTTCAACAGATAATCCTGGTCCCAATCCCGCCGCGCCGGCTGATTACGCCTTGACCGCCGCGCTTGGAGCGTCGGGCGTCGTTTCGTCGGGCAGCGCCGGCGGTTTCATCGGAGGCGGGCAAGTCGGCTACAATTGGCAGGCTGGCTTCGGCGCGACTTCATTCCTATTCGGCGTCGAAGCCGACATTCAGGGCATTGCGAGCGGCGGCGGCAACAATAGTTCCCTGACCAATATTCCGACGACGGGAGCCAATCTCCTGAACGATTCGGTCCTGACGGTCGTATCCACCCGCAGGAACCTGGATTATTTGGGCACCGTGCGCGGACGTCTCGGTTATCTCATCACCCCGACGCTGCTCGTATACGGAACGGGCGGTTTGGCCTATGGAGGCGTCAATTTGAACGTCAGCGGCTGGCAGGCCGTGCTTCCCGTGCGTGCGGCCTGGCCGTCGACCGGCTTTGGCGGCGGCGCATATTCGAATACGCGGGTCGGATGGACGGCGGGCGGCGGTCTGGAATGGATGTTCATGCCCAACTGGAGCGCCAAGGTTGAGTATCTCTATTACGATCTTGGCTCGGTGCAGATGGCCGCGGGCCTGACCGCTCAATTTTACGACGGCAGTCTCGGCGGACCGCCCGCAGGCTTGAAATGGCTGAACGCCACGCAAGCGCGCGCCAGTTACAATGGCAATCTCGTTCGCGCTGGCGTCAACTATCACTTCAGCTGGGGCGCGCCTCCGGTCGTCGCCAAATACTAATCTTTAGGATCATCTTAAATTGCGAATCGAAGCCCGGCCGGCGACGTCCGGGCTTTTTCGCGCCGGAGAGTAGGGGTGGTTCAAGCGGCTCGAAGCCCCGTGAACCCCCGAATTGCCATAGGGCGCGAGCCCCAGTCTTTCGTGAACATAAAAACACTGATTTTTTTCCAAAATGGTCGGAGTGGCGGGATTCGAACCCACGACCCCTTGTCCCCCAGAGAACTAAAACGCCGTTTCAGGGCGTTTCGCACTTGTCCATAATGTCTCAAAAGTTATTGCTTTTCGTAGGGGAATCGCTATCAATTCGTCTCGCGGGGGTTCAAGCAATTTCGCTGCATCTCGACCTTTTTGAACCCCCGTTGAACCCCCAGCACGTTGCGAAGGGCTCAACTGACAAGTGCGCCAGGCGGGGGTTCAAGAGGGGCTGGGATGGCTGCTATCGCGCTCACGGACGCCTTCGTCCGCAACTTGAAGCCGGGCGTGACCCGCACGGAATATTGGGATGCAAAGGTCTCGGGGCTCTGCCTGCGCATCACGCCGGCGGGCGTGGCGACATGGACGCTTCGCTATCGGCCGCAGGGCTCAACGTCGTTCAAACGGCTCACGCTAGGGAGATACCCTGAGATTGGTGTCGCCTTAGCCCGCGAGCGGGCCGAGACGCAGCGCGTCGCCGTCTCGGGCGGCGCCGACCCTCAGGGGGAAATTCGGTCTCGACGCGAGCAATCCGCCCGAGTGCTGACATTCGGGAAGCTCGCGGCGGAATATCTCGACCGCTACGCGAAAGCTCAAAAGAAATCATGGGCGCAAGACGAACTGCTGCTGCGCGTCCACGTCCTGCCGGAGTGGGCCGAGCGGCGGGCGGATAAGCTGACCCGCGCCGACGCCGCCGCGCTCCTGGACAAGATCGCCGTGCGGGCTCCTTCAAGCGCAAATCGCACACATACGGTTCTGTCGAAGGCATTCAATTGGGCCATCGACTCGGGCTTGATGGAAAGCAGCCCCATAGCGCGCATGCGCAAGAGGGCGCGCGAAAAGGCGAAGGAGCGCGTGCTCGCACCCGGCGAGATACGGTCCTTATGGCGAGCGCTTGATACGGCGAATATCGCCCCTGCAGTCGCCGCTGCGCTGCGCGTCCTGTTGCTGACAGGCCAGCGTCCCAACGAAGTCGCCGGGGTCGCGCTGGGGGAGATCAGGGACACCGACAACGGCGCGCGCGCCCGCATAGAGCTGGCGGCCGATAGGATGAAAGGCGCGCGAGCGCATGTGCTGCCGCTGGCGCCGATGGCGCTGGAAATCATCCGCGAGCGTCTCGGCGCGGCAATTGAAGGGCAGGAACACCTTTTCGCTTCCGACTTCGCCGGCCGGGGACCAATCGCGCGGCACTCGCTTTCGCAGGCCCTACGGCGCCTTATCCCGACGCTGGCGCCGGATGGTCCCGACCGTGAGGCGATTCTCACATTGAAGGCGAACCCGCCGACGCCGCACGACTTCCGGCGAACACTCGCCACGGGCCTTGCGGCGCTCGGCGTGCTGCGTGAAGACCGCATGGCGCTGCTTGCGCACGCGCAAGGCGACGTGCACGCGACGCATTATGATCGATACGAAAGGCTGAAAGAGAAGCGCGCGGCGCTCGAACTTTGGGAATCTCACGTCGCCAAGATCCTCGAACCGTCGACCGGCGGCAATGTCGTGAAGCTGCGGGGGCGCAAATGATTGTGCTGACACTCGCCGAAGCGTTCGATCGCGCAAAGGCCGCGGCGCCCGGAATCTCCGAAGAGGATTTCTTGACGCAGCTTTACGCGCATCTGCGAAGCGGCCGCATCGTGGCGAGCGCCTTCGCCTGTGAAATCGTGCAGGACAATCCGCAATCGCAAGGCGCGTGGCGCTATACGCCGCGCACGGCCGGCGACCTGCAGCGCCAAGACATTCCCGCGGCGGAATGGGCGGAACTTGCCATTCACCTCGAAAGCGGGACTGCGCAAATATGGGGACATGGACGCTCGCCGAAATGGACGCGCGACGGTGGCGAGGGCGACCCGGTATGGGGCGACGGCTATTTTGATCGAGCGCCCGTCCATACCGACTTGTTGCTGAGAGATGCAAAAGAACAGTTTGAGGGGCTGTTCGTCGAGCCAAAGAATGCCCACGGTGACGCCCTCAAAGAATCGGATGACGCCATGGCGGAGGCGATTCTAAGAGCCGAGATAGGGAGGCGCGGCGGCTTTATCGGTCAGAATCATGCGGCGCAAATTGTGCAGAAAGAGTTGCCAGATTTCCCCCGCGATCGCGCGCGCAAGTTAGCAAAATCGCTTACTGGCAACGAAAAAACTGGGCCAAGAGGCCCTCGAAAAAATTATGCGGAATAATTATGCGGAAAAATTTTTCACTCCGCACAATTGCATAATTAGGAGCTGCATTCCTTTGTGATTATTAGAGAGATCGCCCGATCACAAGGGCGACTCTCAAATAGGTCGCCCGCAATAAGGAGCGATCGCCAATGAAGAGCGCCCCCCGTTATCTGCGCGAGCCGCAAGTTCTCGCGCGTGTTCCTTTTTCCCGCCCGACGCTGCATCGCCGAGTCAAAGACGGAACTTTCCCACGGCCTGTAAAGGTCGGGCCGCGTGCGGTTGCGTGGCTTGCAGGCGAGATCGACGCCTGGGACGCTCGCATCGTTGCGGAGCGCGACGCGCAAAACGCCGCCGTCGAGGCGGCGTGAGATGCGGGCCCCCAAAACGAGAAATCCAAAGCCCCACAATGCGTGGGCCGGGCAGTTGGGCGACGAAGGCAGGCCACGCAGGAGCCTTCGACGCCGCGATGCGAAAATCCTCCGGCGTGAAGCGGCGAAGGGCGAGCCGATAAGCGAGACACTTAGAAAATAACGAGGGCGCGCCGTTACCGCGGCGCGCCCTTCAAGCATCTTTTACGGGGTACGGAATTGATAATGCCACGAAATGCCGAGGCGAGCAATGCGCCGCCCGTCACGCTCACAAATCAGGAGTTTTTGGAGGCCATCGCAGGTGACGACTGGCGCCGCGTTCCGATCTCCTGGGGCGAGAATTCGTGGTGGGTCCGTCCAGCCGGCAAAAACATCAGCAAGCCGACGGTCGACACGTCCAACTACTTCACCGTCTCGCTCTTCAAGCCCGCCGGTGATGGCAAGTTTGCGCGCAAGAAGGAGCTGTTCGAGCGCCAATTCGTCTTCGTCATCGACGACGTCGGCACGAAACTGTCGGAAGCCGAGGTGCGCGCCGTCATGCCGCCTGCGACCTATGAGCTGGAGACCTCGCCCGGCAATTGGCAATACGGCTACAGGCTGACCAACGGGACCAACGCCCGCGCGCTCGACGCGCTGATCTGCGCCATCGTGGACGACCCCGACATCAACCCGTGGCTCAAGGACCCAGGCATGAAAGGCGTCACGCGCGTCGCGCGCCTGCCCGTCGGGAGCAACAACAAGGACAGCGTCAAGGCAAAGAACGGCGGCGCAGGCTGGCCGCACCGGATGAAGGTCTGGGCGCCTGAGATCGCCTACAGCGTTGAGGACCTCGCCTTTTGGCTCGGCGTCGATCTGAGCGAAGAGTCGTTGGCGCGGTTCAAGGACGTCGCCGGCGCGCGGCGCGCCACCGCGGGGGAGTTAGAGGCCGACCCCATCCTCAAGCTCTTCGACATGAAGGGGATGCTGCTCGACGCCACGCCCAACGACAACGGCTTCGTCTCTGTCATCTGCCCCTGGGCCGCCGAGCACTCCGATTCACGCAACGAGGCGGGCTACCGACCGGGCTCGGGCGGCTTCCAGTGTCACCACGGGCACTGCGAGAGCCGCAACATGAACGATCTGCGCGCCTGGGTGGCGGAAGAATGTCCCGCCGAATTCGCGGCTGCGCGAAACGAAGTACTGCGCGAGGCTTTCGCGGAGTCGCCCATCGACGAAAAAGCGCTTTGGGCGGAAACGCATCGCGCGATGCTTCGCGACCCTGCATATTTCGAGCAATTCGGAGATGAGGACGACGACCCGCCCCCCGCGGCGAGCAAGTCAAATGCTGCTGTGTCAGTCCGTCTCGTAACGGCATCAAGCATCATTCCGGAGCGCATCGATTGGATATGGCCCGGCTATCTCGCTTGCTCCAAAATGCATCTTATGGCGGGGCCGTCCACGGCCGGAAAGACGACCGTTGCTTTGGCGCTCGCGGCGATCCTTTCGACAGGGGGAACATGGCCTGACGGAACGCGTGCGCCCGACGCCGGCGACGTGCTCATTTGGAGCGGCGAGGATGGCATAGCGGACACGATCGTTCCCCGGCTCCTGGCGGCTGGCGCCGACGCCTCGCGTGTGCACGTCATACGGGGCATTGCAGACGGGCAACGCGAGCGCGCCTTCGATCCATCCAAGGACATGGCGGCGCTATCGGCCGCGCTGGATGGGCCGGAGCTGCGCGGCAAGGTGCGCCTCTTGATCGTCGACTCCCTAGCCTCGGCGATTGCGGGCGACGCTCATCGCAACAATGAAGTCCGCCGCGGGTTGCAGCCGATCGTCGACCTTGCGGAGCGCCATGGCGTCGCTGTCCTCGGAATCGTTCATTTTTCGAAAGGAACGCAGGGCCGCAACGTGATGGAGCGAATCAACGGTTCGCTCGCCTTTGGCGCGCTGGCGCGCGTGGTGCTCATCTGCGCCGTTGAAGAATCGGAAGACGGATCCCGGCGCTGCATGTTCCTGCGCGGCCCGAGCAACATCGGCCCGAGCGGCGGCGGCTGGGAATATGAAATCGTCGAAGGGGATGTTCCGGGCAATTCGGGAATCCGCAACACCGTCACGCGGTTTGGCGCTGCGCTGACCGGGTCGACGCAATCGATCTTGAATGCGGCCGAGGGCGTCGGCGAGGATGGCGGCAGAAGCGAAATCGCGCGCGCCGAGGCGTTCCTGCGCGAAAAGCTCAGAGACGGTCCTGTCGCCGTGTCGGAAATCAAAGCGCACGCCGGCGCCGAGGGAATCGCCTGGCGCACGATTGAGCGCGCCAAAGGGCGCGTCGACGTCGTCGCCGTGAAGTTGGGGCGGTCGTGGAGCTGGAAATTGATGACCGCGGCCGAGCGTTTTGCCGAAACTGCGACGGAGGAAGTCTATTGAAGCGCGCAATTGACCATACGCGACACGGGTTGAATTTGTCGCCGTTTGAAAATGCGGGGCGCTTTTTGAGCGCAATCGCCGGGGTTTTGGCCCTTAACAAGAAAAGTTGGCGGTCTTGGCGGTCTTCAAGGAAAACCATTGAAAAACAAGACTTTAGAACACCGCCAAGAACACCGCCAAGGGGAGACTTTGGCGGTCTTGGGAAGACCGCCAAGAGAGAAGTTGGCGGTCTTCTTTGGCGGTGTTCTAAAGTACTGAAAACAAATAATAATATTCCTCTAAAAAGAAGACCGCCATCAAGACCGCCAAAAAGTTGTTGGGAGGTTTCGCGCGTGTTCGGAACGGGAATTGGGGAAAATTAAATGCCCTTAAATCTCGACACGAAGCGCGGCCCCAACGGCTTGCCGCTCTTGCATCTGCCGCGCGCGGCGACCGAGCCCCCAGCGCCATCCGCACCGGCGACCGAGCCCGCAGCGCCGCAGGCTCCGTCGACTGCGCCAGACGCACTCGACGTCCTGCGCAGCGCCAGACCGCGCCGCGCGACGAAGGCGCAACTCGAAAAGCTCGCGGATCGGTGGCGCCGATGATCGACACAGACGATCCCGAAACGCTGCTTGAGATCGATCACGCGGCGAAAAATCTTTCCGCGCTCGCCGACGGCCCGCGGCTTGAGCGCGCGATCGCGCAGATTCACAAAAGAGCCGAGGCGCTGCTCATAGCGCGCGGCGCATCAGACGTTGAAGCGTTTTTCCATGCCGACGCCATCGTGATGAGGTTGCGCGGGCTCATTGCACACCATCGGCGCCGTCGCGATCGCAGCCGGGGGGACGGTCAGAAATCCATGCCGGAAGGGACGGCTCACCGGCCAGGGAGTGAAATTTTTACGCGGTCAAAATGAAAACAAAAAACATACAGGCAGGCTTGGTATCTAACCAACAAGTGGGAATCTGAGGGCCACAACGTGCGAAACGGGGAAGAAAGGTGCAGGCGCATGAACGCCGCAGAGCGCCAACATGCCTATCGCGCCCGGCGAGCGCGCGGCCGGCGCGTCTATCGCGTCGAGATCGACGAAGTGTTGATCGAGCAAGTCCTGCGGACCCATGGCTATCTGCCGCTAAACGCCGACGATCCGGCGGCGACCGAACGCGCTCTCGCCGCCATGCTTGACCGTCTTTGCGACGTGACACGTAACGGCACGCGAGACTGATTTGTGCGACGATAAGTCGACTCATTCGAACAAAAGGCGTCGACACAGTGATTCGACACGTCATCCCCGAACTCAAAGCGCCGACTGCACCCCGCGGCGATGTTCTCGCAGCCGCCGCGTGGACACGCTTTCTTTACCGGGCGAAACGACCCGACGAAGCCGAGCGCATCAAGCAGGCGAATCCCGCCGTCGCGCGCGTCTTTGAGAACGGCGGGCGTATCGAAAAGGCCGACCAGACCGTCGGCACGACCGGCGTTAGTGGCTGGGCTTCCCAGCTCACGCAAAACGCCATCGGCGCCTACTTCTCTGCGCTTGCCGCGCAGAGCGCAGGCGCACAGCTTATCAAAGCGGCGGGCTCGCATGTCGATCTGGGCCCGCTCACGAGCATCAGCTTCCCGCGCTCTACCACGCCGCCGGCGACGGTCAATTGGATTGGCGAAGGCGACCCTATCCCTATCGACGAACACGCGTTCGGCGATGACGTTTGCGGCCCTGAACGAAAATTCGGCGTCATTCTCACGCTGTCGCGCGAATTGGCGAAGCGCTCCGGCGGGCGCGCCGTTTTTGACGCGATTCTGCGCGAGCGCGCGGCCGTCACTTTGGACGCCGCGATTTTCAGCGCCGCCGCCGGCGACGCGACGACGCATCCCGGCATTCTCGCGGGCGTCACGGCGCTAAGCTCCACAGGCAATTCGGAGGACGACGTGGCCTTGCTGCTTTCGTCCTTGGCGGCGCTCGGCGGCTCCGGTAACGCCGCGATTGTCTGCAATCCATTCGAGGCGGCGATTTTAGCGGTGCGCTTGCCGATGCTGCGCGTTCCGATCTGGCCAAGCCGCGCCGTCGCGCAAGGCACCGTCGTCTGTTTGGACCCGACCGCCTTCGCCGTCAGCTTTGGCGGCGTCGATATCGAAACGGCCGAAAGCGCGACCCTGCATATGAGCGATGCGGCTACGGAAATCGTTTCCGGCACTGGCCCGGCGACTGCGGACCCTGTGCGCGAGCTTTTCCAGACCGCGAGCATTGCGATGCGTCTGCTTGTCGATATCGCTTTCGTTCAGCGCAACGGACTCGTTGTCTTCATGGAGAACATCTCATGGTCATGATCGAGGACGACCTGATCGCCGGGCCAGAGGGGGCTCCTGAGTGCCCTATCCGCACTCGCGCGATGGAAACGATCGAGCGCGTCGATGGCTTGCTGTCCGAGCCTCGCCCGTTCGCCGAGGGCGCGGCGGAATTTGAAAAGCTGGCGCGCGAGCGTGCCGAGCCTTTCGTTCAAAAGCGCGCGCCGGCGGCCATCGTTCGCAAGACGCGCACGCCGGCGCCGGAGCCCCTCGCGCCGGCCGGCGATTCCGTCACGACGGAAACTTTGATGCTTGTCCTCCGCGGCGTCATCGAGCGGGAGCGCGAAGCCACCAACGCTCGCGTTGCGACCGCTCTTGCGGAAGCGAATGCTCGCGTCGCGTCGGCCGAAGCGCGTCTCGCCAGCGTCGAAGCGCGTCTCGCCGGCATCGAAAGCAGAAAGTCGAAAAAATGAAGCGCCAAGTTTTTTCGGATGAGATCGAGCGACTTGTCGCCGCCGAGTTGTCGCCGCTCTACGCCAGAGTCGCCACGCTTGAGCGGGAGATCGCGGCCTTGCAGGCGAGCATCGCAGAGCACGAATGGCGCGTCGCGGCAGTCGTCGCCGCCGAGATGGACGCTGCATCCCCGCATCCGCCGTCGAGTGCGGCGAACTGATGCAGAGCGCCGACGCGCCTTTACATCCGAGGTCGCGCGGGCTCTGGCCGGCGGGACTGATGCGCCGACATGGCGATGCTAACCAATTGATTCAATGGACGCAACTAGGGATGAATTAGGGTTGATTTTGTCGCCTAATCAGGGCCGGGGGGCGCCTCGAAAGTCCGGGCCGAAAGGGCCGCTGCATCGGACGGGGTGTCACGCAGAGATTTTTTAGCTCCACAGGCGATGGAAAATCAATTCGGGCATGCCGGCAAGGAAATCAATTCGGGCGATGAAATCAATCAATCAAACGGGCAAGGAAATCAATCAAACGGGCGATGAAATCAATCAAACGGGCAGAAATCACTTCGGGCGGAAATCAAATCGGGAAGTCAGAAATCAGTTCGGGCGAATTTGGCGGTTTAGTCGGCCATTTGGAGTGTTAACGGCTACGCGGTTCGAGGCCATCATGCCGGCGTCAACGATGATGGGGGACTAGGTTATGAGCATTGAGCTGCGCGTGACCGGCGATGATGCCGAGACGATCGCGAAAGACATCGCCATTCTAGCCGGCGAACTCGGCCTTGTCGCCGGGGCTGTGCGCTTCGAGCTCTTCGAAGAGCATACGATTGTGGGGACGGCGCTCGCCGTCCGCTAAAACGACTTCGGGACGCCCCGAAGCCGGCGAGAGCGCCCCCGACGCCGGATGTACGCGCGGGGACGTTTTTGCGCCCGTGAAATCCCATTGGTTCTAATCGAACCGATGGGCCTTACGGCGGCGCAGGCGCAGGCGCGGGCGCACTGTCGCGCCATCAGCCGCAAGCGGTATGAAGCGGTCCGCGCGACGTCACGACTTCCGTTCAGCAGTTTTGGTCTTCGCTGGCGCGGGCTTCAACTTTGATGCGTCGACCACCAAGGGGCTATCTGCACGCTCGTCCGGCGCTTTTGTCAATTGTAGCTTGGAAATTTGGACCATAGCCCCCGGCTTTATGTTTTGAGGCGACGACCCAAAAGCTCCGACCGATATGCTGAATTCAAACGCCAGCATCCATCTTCCGGACGTGACGTTCTGCTTCTCCAGCAGGGCGATGGTGGCTTCCTGTAGATCGAACGTGAATTGCGTTGGCTCGGCCACGGTGTCATCCGTTCCCAGTTTGCGATTGAAGTGCAGGAAAAAGCTTAACGTCTGAATCTGTTATGCGTATGGCTCTATCGGGCTCCCATTTATCGACTAGGACTTGCATCCGAGCGGTCGATTGTACTGACGACGGGGTGACGATCACGGAGTGCCAATATAGATTCGGCACCGCCGGGCCATGAGTAGCGTCGCTCAACACGCCCCATAGTTTGTCAGTGCCGGATGAAACTCCAATGGGCGCGGTGAATACTCTGAAGTGGCCGCGCTCCCGGAGGTTGCTCACTGCGACGCCCGTCGAGCCGAGGTTTACGTGCGAAACGTGCGCTTCGCCTGTCGTGATCACGTACAAGAGATATTGATTCAGGCTCACGTCTTGGAGCTTCGCCGACTGCGCTAACTTGGCGTGCAACTCTTTCGGCAGCCGCAGCAGAATCTTGCCGCTGTAGGAACTCGGCGTAGGGAGCTTAGAGGGCTCCGGGACGGGGTTCCCCGCCGCCTCGGCTGCTCCAATCCACGCTTCAACGGCGTGATCTAACTCTGCAAGGGCCTCGCCCTTGGTCTCGCCAAAAGCCGAGCAGCCGGGCAGGTCGGGGGCGAGGGCGATGAACCCGCCGTCCTCCTCGCTCCAAAACACCTGCGATGGATAGCGCTCAATTTTCGTCATCAGCGTCTCGATACTTGTTGATCATCGCTCCCAGTTGCCTGCCCTGGTAGGTAGGGATCTTTCCGTCATTTTTCGCTTGGAAGTTGAGTTGGGTCGCTTCTCCCGGTCTGGAAAAAGCGCGGTGGCTGCCAGACCCGCTCTCCTTCGTGAAGCCGATCCATTTGGCGGCTTTGCAAGCGTCGCCGAGCCGCACGTCCTGCGGGTTTCGAAGAATGGCATCTAGGAGCTTCTCTCGTTGGCTCAACGGAGGAACGCTGGCTGAGGCGATGATACCACTGGCGGTATCACCCTGGAAACAGATAATCTCGGGGGCGCAGAGACGTCAATCGACGCGGGCGGGGCCGGCAGAGCTACCGATTTGAACCCCCAGTGAACCCCCAACGCTTTTACTCGCCTTGCTTGTTTTCATAAGTATTTGATTTTAATGGTCGGAGTGGCGGGATTCGAACCCACGACCCCTTGTCCCCCAGACAAGTGCGCTAACCGGGCTGCGCTACACTCCGACTGGCGCCGTTATAGAGAGGCGGCGCAGCGCTGGCAACGCCGGCTAGCGCTTGGTCAGCCGGAGCAGGCGCTTGCATTCCTCCAGCTCGGCGAGCGCCTCGCGCAGCAGGCGCGCTTCGCGTTCGGCCAGCTGCCGCGGCTGGGCGAAAGGCGGGTCGATTTCCGCGCTCGCAGCCGCAACTTCCCGGTCGCTGGGAACGTCCGGGTCGAACTCAAGCTCGGGCAGGACATCCGCGTCGTCGCGGGCGCCGGTCGGGAACGGCGACGGCGACGGCGGCTCCCCATGCGGATTCTCTTGCCGGCGTCCAGCCCCGGCGATGACCGCTTCCACCCCATTTTCCTTCAGGATGCGCTGCACGCCGCGGATCGTATAGCCCTCGTCGTAGAGCAGACGCCGGATCGCGATGACGAGGTCGATGTCGCGCTGACGATAGAAGCGCCGTCCCCCCGCGCGCTTTAAAGGGCTGATCTGCCTGAAGCGGGTTTCCCAGAAGCGCAGAACATGCGCGGGAAGGTCGAGGCTCGCCGCCACCTCGCCGATCGTGCGCATCGCTTCTTCGGTCCTGGCCAACCTGATTCCTCGACTCACGGCAGGCTATTCATACATCCGTCACAGCGCTCTTTTCAGCCCAAAATCGGGCCGGGTTGCGGGCGCCGGCCGCAAGGTGTGGACAAGCGGGCGCCGCATCCCTTAACTGGCGCCCGTCATCCGGCTCAAAACCCTCGGCGTCTCATGGAAGATTGGCTGCACTTCCCCCATCCGGTCCCGGCGATCAGACATCATGTGAACGAGGCGAACGCCGTTGCGGTGCGCAATTGGCTGTGGGTCGTCGCGGCGCTGGTTTTTTTGATGGTCGTCGTCGGCGGCGCGACTCGACTGACCGAATCGGGCCTCTCCATCGTGCAATGGAAGCCGGTTACCGGCGCGCTGCCGCCGCTGTCGCAGCAGGAGTGGCAGGAGGCCTTCGAAGAATATAAGCAGATCCCCCAGTACAAGGAACTATTCCCGGACATGGATCTCGCCGGGTTCAAATATATCTACGCCTGGGAATGGGCGCATCGCCTTCTCGGTCGGCTGATCGGCGTCGTTTTCGCCGTTCCGCTCATCTGGTTTTGGGCGAGAGGCCAGCTGCCGCGTTCGGTGAAGCCGAAACTCTTGGGCATTCTCGCGCTCGGCGCGCTGCAGGGCGGCGTCGGCTGGTGGATGGTGGCGTCGGGCCTCGTCAATCGCGTGGAGGTGGCGCAGGAACGGCTGGCGATTCATCTGCTGATCGCGGCCCTGATCTTTTCCGCATGTCTATGGGTCGCCGCCGGCCTCGGACCGCGCGCGGTCTCGCTTATCCATGAAGGCGCCGGCCGGTTGAAGGCGGTCGCGCTGACGATTCTCGCCGTGGTTTTTCTGCAGCTTTTCGTCGGCGGTCTGGTCGCCGGGCTGCGGGCGGGGCTCATCGACAACAGCTGGCCGCTGATGGACGGCGTCTTCATCCCGCCGGCGGACGTCTTGTGGCGATTGGAGCCGGTCTGGACGAATCTCGTCGACAATCCGGTCACCGTCCAATTCTTCCACCGCATGATCGCCTATCTGATTTTCGCCCTGGCGCTCGGGCATCTCGTCGACGCCTGGATGAATGCGGAAGGACGCGCGCGCCGCGGCGCCGCGATTCTGTTCGGCCATGTGCTGATGCAGATCGCGCTCGGCATTGCGACTTTGGTGTTGGTCGAGCCGCCTTTCGCCGGCGCGCCGCATATCGCCCTGGCGCTCGCGCATCAGGCGATCGGCATGGCGGTGCTGGCGGTGGCGACGCTGCAGGCGCGACGCCTTGCGCGAGACGTGGCGACGCACTGAGGCGGCGGCGTGCAAAATCTTCCCATCCTCGATCTTCCCGGTCCGGACTTTCTCAATGTCTTCGGGCTCGTCGTGATCGGCGTGCTCGGCGCCGCCTATATCTGCATCCGCTTCGCGGATCGCACCGATCGCCGCCCGCCGCCGCCTGTGCCGCAAAACCCGGATGCGATGGAAGTCGCCTTCCTGCAGGGCGGCGTCAATCAGGTCATCCGAACGCTGATCTATGATCTTGCGCAGCGCGGCCTCGTCGCGCTCGCGCCCAAGGATCACGTGATCCCCACCGAATGCCAGCCGCAACCGGGCGAGCTCAATGCGATGGAGACGCTCCTGTTTGAAGCCGCGCAGGCGAAGCCGAAGGCGCATGTGCTGTTTGAAGACCGCAGCCTGCGGCGACGGCTGCTCGAGCAGCTCGCGCCGATCCGCGCCAAACTCGCGGCGGAGGCGCTGATCAAACCTGTGTCGGTCAAAATCTGGCGCCGGCGCGCGCAGATCGTCGGCACGCTGATCATCGTCGGCCTGGCGTTCGCGAAGATCGCCGTCGAATGGTCGAAGGGCCCTTCGAACCTCGCCTATCTCATCTTTCTCGCCGCCGCTTCCGTCGCCGCGCTTTTCGCGCTCGCCTATGTGATGACCAGAACCCATGCGAGCCGTCGCGGCCACGCCTATCTCGAAGCGATGCGACTCGCCTATGGCGGGCGCTTGCAAGCGGCGGTCGCGCACATCGGCTCGCCAGGGCCCGAGGCGCGCGCGTTCCATGGCGCGGCGCTATTTCTTATCGGTCTTTATGGGTTCGCGCCGCTCAAGGGCACGACCGAGGCGATGTTCGCCGAAACCTTCAGCCGCGGCTCGCAAAGCCAGGGCTCCAATTGCGGGTCGAGCTGCGGCGGCAGTTGCGGCGATGGCGGAGCGAGCGGTGGCGGCGATTGACGCGCCGGCTCTCGGCTCCGGAATCGGCTATCGCCCGCAGTTTCGCGCCGATCTCTTCGCTCATCGAGACCGGATCGATTTTCTCGAGATCGTCGCCGACCATTATCTCGACGCAACGCGAGAGAAGCTCGACGAACTCGACCTTTTACGATCACACTTTCCGCTCGTCGCGCATGGTCTCGATCTCTCGATCGGCAGCGCGGACGGCGTCGATCCGCGCTATCTCGATAAAATCGCCGCGCTGATCGAACGCATCGATCCGCCCTGGTGGAGCGAACATCTCTGCTTCACGCGCGCCGGCGGCGTGCGCATTGGCCATCTCGCGTCGCTGCCCTATACGCAGGAGGCGATCGATGTCGTCGCGCGCAATGTCGAATGCGTGCGAAGGCGCATCAGGACGCCGCTGATCCTGGAAAACATTAGCAGCGTCGTGCGCGTTCCCGGCGCCGAAATGGACGAGGCTGAATTCCTGACGCGCACGCTTGAAGCGACGGGATGCGGCTGGCTGTGCGACGTCGCTAATATGCATGTGAATGCGATGAATTTCGGCGTCGATCTCGATGCGCAATTCGAGCGCTGGCCATGGGACCGGCTCGTGCAAATTCACTACGCCGGCGGACGCGCGCGCAACGGCGTGCTGATCGACAGCCATGACGCCGCGACAAGCGCTGCGGTTTGGAGGCTCTATGACCGCATTGTCGCCCGCGCGCCGGTCAGGGGCGTCATTCTCGAGCGCGACGAAAACATTCCGCCCTTCTCCGAACTCATCGATGAAGTGGCGCGGGCGCGGGCGACGCTCCTGGAAAATGGCCGATGTCGCTAGCCGAGACTCAGGCGCTGCTCGCGCGCCTGTTCACTGACGATGAGCTGCGCCGTGAATTCTTCGAGCTGCCTGTCGCCGTCGCGGCGCGCTTCGGACTAAGCGCTGAAGAGGCGCAACGCCTCGCCGCGCTCGATCGGCGCGAAATGGACGCCTTTGCGCGGAGCCTGATTGGCAAGCGCGCGCTCTATGCGCGCAAGGCGCTGCCGCTCACCGCGCGCGCATTAGGCGACCAGTTCGACTCGCTTCTGGCGGAGGCGATCCGCGGGCGCGCGAGAGACCAAAGCAGCCGCACAGACGCGGCGGCGCTTGTCGCGCTTCTCGAAAAGCGTCTCTCGCAGCGCGAACTGGCGCCGGTCTGGATTGTCGATCTGGCGCGCTTCGAACTTGCCTTCGTCGAGGCGGGAGGTTCCGGACCTGCGCTGTTTCTGCGACGATTCCACTTCGACGTCGCCTCAATCGCAAATTCCGTCGCCAGAGGCGATGTCGTCAGCGTCGTTCGTCGGGGGGCCATCGGCGTCTGGGCGCGACCGCCGCGCGGCAGGCTGCGCTGGCGGTTGCTTAGCCCTTAGGCGCGGCGAAGCGCTTCAGGCCTTTCGCCATGGCGGCGCTCGGCGACGACGTCGATCATGCGTTCGGCGCCGCGATCCCTCGCGTCCTGGCTTTGAGTTTTGGCGAGGTCTTCGCTCGCTTCCTTGAACTGCGCTTCCGCCTCATCGAGCTGTCCGCGCAGTTCGTTGATCGAGGCGAGAATATTCTCGCGCCGCGCGCGCGCGGCGCGGGCGTAGGTGGGATAGGCGAAATGGTTGAGGTCGCTGATGTTGGCGCGTCGCTCTTCCTGGCCGATTTCACGCTCAAGCTCATTCGCGATGCGCGCGAATTCGGCGATCATGCCATTGAGCTGGACGACGCGCCGGCGTTTTTCCTCGGCCTGAAACCGTTTCAGACGGACAAGCGTATCCCGCGACTTCATGCGACAAGCTCCGTTACGCGACTTATGCGAAACAAATTCTTAACTCCGCGAGACGGGGCTTAATATGCCGCGCGGAAGTTGCTCCTTTCTTACCGGAAGCGAATTTTTTTGCGGCCCGGGGTCCGCGCCCTAATTGAAGCGAGGGGCGCGCTTTGGAGACGCAAACTATGCGAATTCTTGCTGCAATCGTCGCCATGGCGGCGGGCCTCTCAGCGTCGACGGCCTTCGCCGAAGCTCCAGGTTTCGTCTTTTCGCAAGACAAGCTCGAATGGAAGGCGGGGCCGCCGGAACTGCCGAGAGGCGCTGAAGTCGCGATGCTGTTCGGCGATCCCGTGGGCGGCGGGCCCTACATTCTGCGGATGCGCGCGCCGAAGGGATATAAAATCGGGCCGCATAAGCACAACGGGATAGAAACGATGACGGTCCTGTCCGGCGCGGTTCGTTACGGTCAGGGAAATAAGCTCGACCCAAACGCCGAAAAGACTCTTGGCGCCGGCGGCTTTGCGGCGACGCCCGCGGAGGTCGGCCACTGGGTGAGTTTCGACGACGATACGGTGATTCAAGTGACGGGCGTCGGCCCGTGGAATGTCACCTATCTTGATCCGCGAGACGATCCTCGGGCGGCTCAGCGCTAACGCTACGCCCGCTCCAGCTCTATCGCTACGCCGGCTCCTTGGCGCGCGCCTTTGACGCCGCGGCGCCGCCATAGCGGCGGTAGATGAAGTCGGGCGCCGGCGCCTGCGATTCGACTTCGGCGTAAGCGGCGAAGCGCGCATGGTCCGGCGAGAGATGGCAGGCGGGATCCGTCGCCGCCGCGTCGCCGGCGATCGCGAACGCCTGACAGCGGCATCCGCCGAAATCGATCTCGCGGCGGTCGCAAGAGCGACACGGCTCCTTCATCCAGTCCGCGCCGCGGAACGCGTTGAAGGCTGACCCATGTCGCCAGATGTCGGCGAGCGGCTTCTCGCGCACGTCGTCGAAGGCCAGTCCTGGCAAGGTCTGCGCGGCGTGGCAGGGCAGGGCTTTGCCCGACGGCGTCACCGCGATGATCGATCGGCCCCAGCCGCCGGTGCAGGCCTTAGGCCGCTTGGCGTAATGATCGTGGATGACGAAATCGAAATTCAGCACGCCGGCGAGACGCGTTTTCGCCGCTTCGACAATTCCGACCGTCTCCATAAAGGTTTCGCGCGTCGGAATGAGCGCGGCGCGATTTATCTGCGCCCAGGCGTAATATTGAATATGCGCAATCTCGATGCGCTGCGCGTCGACTTCGACGGCAAAGTCGATGATCTGCGGCAGATGCGCGATGTTCTGACGGTGCATCGGCGCATTGATCGTCAGTCCCATGCCGAATTCGCGCGTCCAGCGCGCCACGTCGCGCTTCCTGGCGACGCCGCCCTCAAAACCGGAGATGCGATCCGCGCTCTTTGGAACGACATCCTGGATCGAGACCTGCACATGGTCGAGGCCGATTTCGGCGAGACGCTGCAAGCGTTCGCGCGTCAGCAGCACGGCGGAGGTGACGAGATTGGTGTAGAGTCCGGCGTCGACCGCATGCGCGAGGATCTCCTCAAGATCGCGTCGCGCGGTGGGTTCGCCGCCGGAAAGATGCAGCTGCATCGCGCCGATTGACGCCGCCTGGCGAAACGTCTCGCCCCATTCGTCGGCCGTGAGCTCCGCCTTCGATCGCTCCAGCTCCAGCGGATTGGAGCAATAGGGACATTGCAGCGGACAGCGATGGGTGAGTTCGGCGAGCAGCCCCGCGGGTCCGCCGGCAAATGGCGCGATCGTGGCGGCGAAGGCGGAAGGGGCGGGCGCCGCAAATTGGTCGGCCCCGTCGCGCAGCAGCCGCTTGTCGGCGAGCCCTTGCAGCAGAGCGCTCACGTCTCGCGTGATGACGTCGAGCGGCGCGGCGTATTGCTCGGCAAGCCGCGCGCAAAGATCGGCGAGGCGCGTCGCGCCGTCGATCGCGCGCAGCACGATGAGTCCGATCGGATCGAGCTCATAGGCGCGCTCAGGCGCGAGAATGACCGTGCGCGAACGGGCGCGGTCGTCGTGCAGCCGCGCATAGCGCGTGAAGGCCGGACGCGAGTCGGGGCCGATCACGAACCGCGCGGCGTGCGCCTCAGACATTCGCTTCTCCTGGCCGCCATGCGCCGGGCGGGATCAGCGCTGGCGTGACGTAAGCGTGATGTAAGGCGTCAAGCTGCGCCCACAAGACGTCGCATTTGAACCGCACGGCGCCGACGCAGGCCTCCTGCTCGGCGCGGGTCTTGGCGTTGTCAAGCACAAATCCCAGCGCAAATTCGGAATCGCGCGGCGCCTGGCTCAGCCGGCGCTTGAAATAAGCCATGACGCCATCGTCGACGAAATCGTAATTTTCGAGCATGCCGGCGATCCGTTCGCGATGGATCGACGGCGCGAAGAGTTCGGTCAGCGAAGACGCCACCGCGACAGTGAGCGGCTGTTCGACGACGAAGCGCACATAAGCTTCGACCGCGAATTTGGTCGCCGGCAGGGCGCCGCGGCGCGACGTCACATAATCGCGCGAAAACCCCAGCGCGTCGGTGAGCACCAGCCAGCGCTCGATGCCGCCGCCTTCCTCGTCGAGACCGTCGTGATCATGAATGCGATGAATCCATTCACGGCGCAGGTCGCGGTCGTGGACGCGGCTCATGAAGGCGGCGTCCTTGCGCGGCACCGCTTCCTGATAGCAGTAGCGGTTGAGCGCCCAGGCGGCGACCTGGTCCTTGTTGAGCTTGCCGCCGTGCAGCAGCTTATGAAATTCGTGCTTATCGTGATAGCGCGCGGCGCCGACGGCGCGGATCGCGGCTTCGAATTCCTCGCGGGGAAGCGGCGCGGCCTCGCGCCAGTCGATGGCTACGATCTCGTTCACAACTGGACCTCCATGCCGTCTTCGCCGATCTCCCAGCCGGCCGCCTGGGCGATCGCATATTCTTCCGAGAATTCGTTGAGTAGCGGATTGGAATTGTTGATGTGCACATAAATTTTGCGCGCGACGCCAAGCGGCGCGAGGGCGGCGATGGAGCCGTCGGCGCCGCTCACATTGATATGGCCCATGCGCGAACCGGTCTTGCCGAGCAGGCCTTGCTCGATCATCTCGTTTTCGTGAAACAACGTGCCGTCGAAGAAGACGAGCCTGGCGCCGCGCAGACGATCGGCCAGCGACTCATCCACTTTTGCGCAGCCGGGAATGTAGAAGAATGAGTCCCCGGTCTCGGCTTCGATGATCTCCAGCCCGAGCGTGTCGCCTGCGCTGGTGCCGAAGTTCGGCGCGTTCGCGTTTTCGAGATAAAGCGCGATCTTGCCGGGAACCGGAAAGGCGCGGATGGCGAGCCCAAGATCGAGTCCGGCGCCTCTTATCGCGACCGCCTCGTCCATATGCAGTTCGATGCGCGGCACGAGCGGCGTCTGCAAGATCGTGAAAATCGGATTGGCGCCGAGCGCGTCAAGAACGCGTCCCGCGGCGTAGAGGCTGAACGGCTGCGCTTCGCGCATGTTGAGCAGGCCGGCGACATGATCGACGTCGCCATTCGTCAGCGCCACCGCCTTTATCGGACTCGCCCGCAGACCATCATCGGCGCCAGGCGCAAGCTCAGGCGCGGCTGAGATTTGCTGCCGCAGGTCGGGCGAGGCGTTGAGCAGAAGCCAGTCGACGCCGTTAGCGCTGACCGCCAGAGAAGACTGCGTACGTGGCGCAAATCCCGGCGTTCCCGCGCGGACGGCGCGGCAATTGCCGCAGTTGCAGTTCCATTGCGGGAAACCGCCGCCGGCGCCCGCCCCCAAGACCTTGATCCGCATTCGCCTTTCCGACATGGCGGGCGCGCCGCGACGTCGAATCTCCCTTACTGTTGTTTTCTTGGCGCCGTATTTTCCTGGCACTATGCGCAGGCGGTCGGCGTTCGCGCAAGTGCGACCGTTTTGCGCGCCCCCATGAAATTATGAGACTTTTTCCCTGTCGCCGCAGGCGGTTCGCCCCGGTTTCGTCGCTTTCTCAGGTCAAAAGGGACGCGGGGGAGGCCGAGGCCTCACATCGAAGCGCGCCACGTCTCGAACAGGCGCCGGATCGAGCCAATCAACTTGCGCAATTTATGGATGAACAGGTTCACGCGCTCATGCGCGCTTCTTGCCGCGGCGTCGCTTGCCGGTTGCGTGTCGGACGGCATGCGCATGGTCGACGGCCATGTCAACAATGCCGTGTCATTCGTCTCCGGACCGCAGGGCGAGCCCGCGCATATCGCCATTTTCGTCGCGTCGACGCGTCGCTCGGAAGGCGCTACGGATGACGGCCGCGCGCATTTTTCGCTGACGTCGATCGGCGTGCCCCTCAACCATCGCGCCGGAAGCGTTGAACGGCCAAGCTTCGGCGGCGCCGATCGGCGACGGCATTTCACGGTGCTGTCGAAGCGCAATATGGATGAGCAGGAGTTCCGCGACGAGGTCGCCTCGCATGTTTCCGGCCGGGTCGGCAATTCGCGCGACGTGCTGCTTTTTGTCCATGGCTTCAATACGAGCGCCGAGGACGCGCGCTATCGGCTGGCCCAGATCGTCGCCGACGGACGCTTCTCCGGCGTTCCCGCGCTCTTTACCTGGAATTCCCGCGGCGGTCTGTTCAACTATGAGTCTGACAAGGAAGCGGCGACGGTCTCACGCGACGCGCTCGAAAGGCTCCTCGTCGATCTGTCGCATGCGCCGGGCGTTGGCCGCATCCATGTGCTCGCCCATTCGATGGGCGCGTGGCTGACGATGGAGACGCTGCGCGGCGTTGCGCAGTCAGGCCATCCCGATCTCGAAGGGAAGCTTGGCGAAGTCATGCTCGCGGCGCCCGACATCGACCTCAATGTCTTCCGCCAGCAGATCGCGCGCGTCGATCCTCGGCATGTATCGGTCTTCGTGGCGAATAATGATCGCGCGCTGTCGCTCTCGTCGCGCATCGCCGGCGACCGTCCGCGGCTGGGCGCGATGAACCCGAACAATCCCGAAGACAGGGCGGAGCTCGATCGTCTCGGCGTCGCCGTACATGATATCTCGTCCTTCTCGACTGATTTCGTCGGCCATGGCGCCTTCGCCGAAGCGCCCGACGTGGTGCGAACGATCGGCGCGCAACTCACGGCCCCGCGGCCGGCCGAGGCCGACACCCAGGCCGTGATCGACGCGAACGGCGGAACCGCCGCCGCCGCTGCGCCGCCGCCCGTCAATCAGAAGATCGAGACCCAGCCTTTGGCGCCGCTCGCCGCGCGGTGAGCTGGCTTTCAAGCTGAATGCTCCCAATTTTCTTGCGAACGACTATCCACCCTGCTTCGGTCGCTTCGCGAAGCGCGCAAATGGAAGGCTGGCCAGGAGTTCGCCTTCATCCCTAAAGGACATGGCGTGCTGCTGGTTCCCGTTCCTGAACGCGATCAGCTGGCGGGGATCGCAAAGGGAGCAAGGCCGGAGAACTACCGCGATCGCAAAGACCGCTTTTGATCGCCACTGCTGTTGCGCCTATGACGCCTCTGTTGGCGCCGCCTTTTCCGCCTCGGCTTTCGCGAGGCGGTTGTAGCGCCGCACGCTCAGCGGGATGGCGGCGAGGAAGGCGACGCTCAGCACGGAAAGCAGCTCCATCGGATAGATCGCGAGCAGAAGCGCGGTGACGCCGACGCCGAACAGCACGGGAATGACGAGATCGCGCGGGATGCGCCCAATCTTCTTGCCGGAAAAATGCGGAATGCGGCTCGCCATCAAAAAGGCGATGCCTAGCACATAGACGATATAGAACGGCGTCAGCGCCTTGGACGCCGGCAGCTCCAAAACCGAAAAGTGAAGATAAAGCGGCAATAACACCGTGACCGCGCCGGCCGGCGCGGGCATGCCGACAAAGAATTCGGCATGCCAAGGCGGTTTCGTCGGATCGTCGATCATCACATTGAAGCGGGCGAGGCGCAGCGCGCAGGCGATGGCGAAGACGAGCACGGCGAACCAGCCGAGACCTTTGATCTCGTGCAGCGTCCACAGATACAGCAGCAGGCCGGGCGCGACGCCGAAATCGACGAAATCCGACAGCGAGTCGAGCTCCGCGCCGAAGCGCGAGGTGCCTTTGATGGCGCGCGCCAAGCGGCCGTCCAATCCGTCGAGCACCGCCGCCGCCATTATCGCGGTGACGGCCGTTTCGAACCGTCCTTCGATTCCGTAGCGGATCGCGGTCAGCCCCATCGACAGCGCGAGCAGCGTGACGAGATTGGGCAGAACGATGCGCAGCGGAATATTGCGGAAACGCAGCCGACGCCGTTCCGAAGGCGTCAGCGAGCCCTCTTGCGCGTCATGCCCGGAGAAGAACGGATCGGCCATCTCGATATTCATCCCGCCTTGAAGGAGAGCGCGGCGGCGCCAGCGGTCATGTCGGCGAGAATGGTCTCCCCGGCGATCGCCCGCGAGCCTACCGCCACCATCGGTCGCGCCGATGACGGCATGTAGACGTCGACGCGCGAGCCGAAACGAATGAGGCCAAAACGGTCGCCGACGCCGATCTGTTCGCCTTCCTTGACGAATCCGACGATGCGGCGGGCGACGAGGCCTGCGATCTGCACGACGCCGAAACGCCCGTAGGGCGCGTCAATGACCATGCCGCTGCGCTCATTGTCCTCGCTCGCCTTGTCGAGGTCGGCGCTGAGGAAGAGCCCCGGCTTGTAGGCGATCCTCGAGATACGGCCCGTGATCGGGGCCCGGTTCACATGCACGTCGAAAACGCTCATGAACACCGAAATGCGCTGCATCGGCTCCGCGCCGAGTCCGAGTTCGGCGGGCGGCAGAAAGAAGCCGACCGCGCTGACGACGCCATCGGCGGGCGACACCACGAGACCCTCGCGCAGCGGCGTGATGCGCTGGGGATCGCGGAAAAAATAGGCGCACCAGGCGGTGGCGATAAAGCCGATCCAGCCCAGCGTCGGCGACAGGTAATCGAGCAGAAAAGCGGCGAGCGCGAAACCGGCGACAAAGACATAGCCTTCCGGATGGATCGGAACGAGCGATTTGCGGACGGAATCGATAATCGACATGCGGGCCTGCTTTCGTAGCGCGTCGGCGCGCGCGCGTCTCCTTTGCCATGTTGCGGCGCCAGAGTCACGAAGGTGCGGGCTCGGTCAGGGCAACCGAAGGATGCGGCAGGGGTCGCCTTTCGCCGCCGCCGGGTCGCCGGGCTCCCGGATCAGCAACGCCCGGGATTGCGTCAACTCGGTGAGGAGTGATGAGTCCTGCAGCGGCTGCGGCGTTGCGACGAGGCGGCCGTTTTCGTCCAGGGCGAGCCGCGCGCGCATATAGTCGCGCCGCCCCTTGTTGGCGGGGAGGTCGCTTCCTGCGAACGCGAGTTCGGCCCGGTCGGAGCCGGCGTCGGGATCGCCCTGTAGGGCGCGCAGCAGCGGCGCCAGGAAAACCAGCGCACAAACGAAAGCGGCGACCGGATTGCCGGGAAGGCCGAGAATGCGCGCGTCGCCCAGCGTCCCGTGGATCAGCGGCTTTCCCGGCCGCATCGCGATTTTCCAGAAGTCGAGCGACATGCCTTGACGCGCCAGAGCGGGCCGCAGCAGGTCGCGGTCGCCGACCGACGCGCCGCCGAGCGTGACGAGAACGTCGGCGCGCGCCTCGCGGGCGAGAGCGACGCCACGTTCGAGTTCCGCAAGATCGTCGCGGAAAATGCCGAGATCGACGACCTCGGCGCCGGCGTACTCGGCGATGGCGGCGACCGCCAGATTGTTGCAGGAGATGATTTGCGAGGGCCCGGGCGCGACGCCGGGCGGAACGAGTTCGTCGCCGGAAGCGATGATCGCCACGCGCGGGCGGCGGGCGACCGGAACGGCGGCATGGTTCATCGCCGCGGCGAGCGCGAGTTCGGCCGGGCCAAGGCGGGTCCCGGCGGATAGCGCGATCGCACCTTCGCGAAAGTCGAGACCGGCGGCGCGGATATGCGGGCCGGGCGGGGCGCTCGCCGTCAGCGCGCCCTCGGCGACGCGCGCGTCCTCCTGCAGCAGGATCGCGTCCGCGCCATGCGGAACGGGCGCGCCGGTGTAGATACGCACTGCTTCGCCGGGTCCGAGCGCCGCGCCAAAGCCATGACCAGCAGCGCTTTCGCCGACGACGCGGAGCGGGCCGGCGGCGAGGTCAGCGGCGCGCAAAGCGAAGCCGTCCATCGCCGACACGGCGACCGGCGGCTGGGTGCGGCGCGCGACGAGATCGGCGGCCAGCGTGCGCCCCCGCGCCCGCGCCAGCGGCGCCGCTTCTTCGCCGAGGCGCGACGCTCCCAAGAGCACGCGCGCCAGGGCGTCCGAAACCGAAAGCAGACTATCCACCCGAAACCTTATCCCCGGTCCGCGACGCGGCGGCAAATCAGCGTCGCGTCAATGCCGACGCAGGGATAAGCGAAGGCGCCGACCAAGTCGACTTATTCGTCGCGGCGCCAGTCGCCGGACTTGCCGCCGCGCTTTTCGACGAGTTCGACTCCCTCGATCCGCATGAAGCGATCGACGGCCTTCAGCATGTCGTAGATCGTCAGACAGGCGACCGAGACGGCGGTCAGCGCCTCCATCTCGACGCCGGTCTTGCCGGCGACCGAGGCTTCGGCCAGGACGCGCAGTCCCGGCAGCGCCTGGTCGGGCGTTATGTCGACCGAGACGCTCGACAAGGCCAGAGGATGACAGAGCGGGATGAGTTCGCTCGTCTTCTTCGCCGCCATGATGCCGGCGATGCGCGCGGCGGCGAAGACGTCGCCCTTCTTGGCCTGTCCCGCGACGGCGAGCGCGAGCGACTCGGGCGACATCACAATGCATCCGCGCGCGCGGGCGATCCGCTTCGTATCGGCCTTGGCGGAGACGTCAACCATATGGGCGTCGCCGGTCGGGGAGAGGTGGGAGAGCCTGGTCATCGTCGCGGGTTTGCGCCATCGCTCGGGCAGACGCAAGTGCGGGGCGTCGACCTGGTCCGACCGGGTAGCGTCGGATCGAAAATCGGGACGCGTCGCTGTTCCTCGACGTTCAACCCTGCAGCAGCTTCCGCGTCGCCGTCTCGACATCCTCCTGCCTCATCAGGCTTTCGCCGACGAGAAAGGTGAAGATGCGCGACTTCTCCAGCCGCACGCAATCGTCGTGGGTCGTGATGCCGCTCTCCGCGACGATGATCTTGTCGCGCGGCACTTTTTCGGCGAGACGCGCGCTTGTCTCCAGCGACACCTTGAAGTCGTGCAGATTGCGATTGTTGATGCCGATGAGGCGCGTCTCGAGCGCGAGGGCTCGGTCAAGCTCTTCCTCGTTGTGCACCTCGACCAGCACATCCATGCGCAGATCATGCGCGGCGGTGTTGAGCGCCTTCGCCTCGTCGTCGTTCACCGCGGCCATAATGATGAGAATGCAGTCCGCGCCGTAAGCGCGCGCCTCATAGACCTGATAGGGATCGAAGAGGAAATCCTTGCGGATCGCCGGCAGATGCGTCGCTTTGCGCGCGGCCTCCAGATCTTCCAGTCTGCCCTGGAAGGACGGGCCGTCCGTGAGCACGGAGAGACAGGCGGCGCCCGCCTTCTCATAGGCCTGCGCGAGTTTCGCCGGATTGAAATCCTTGCGAATGACGCCTTTCGACGGACTGGCTTTCTTGACCTCGGCGATGAGCGCGATTCGGCGCTGGTTCAGCTTCTCCTCGATGGCGTGGACGAAGCCGCGCGGCGGATCATGGTCGCGCACATTGCGCTGGAGCGTCGCCAACGGCGTGCGCACCTTGGCCTCGGAGATTTCGGTGCGCTTGTATGATTCGATGCGGTCGAGAATGTCGGTCATGTCCGTCGCCTGGAGGCGGCGCGCCGCGCGCCGCCGATGCTTCAGCTAGATCAATAGCGGATTGGGCGCTGCAAGCCTATACCGTCGAAAGTCTTTGACCTGTCTTCACGCCATCGTTGCGCCAAATGGGCGTCCTTTCAAACCTCCGCGTTCGAATGTTTCACCAGGGCCTCGAGCTTTTCCGCCGCGGCGCCCGTGTCCAGCGCGCGCGCGGTCTGCCGGGCGCCGTCTCGGATGTCGGCGGCGCGCCCCGCCACAACGAGCGCAATCCCCGCGTTCAGCACGGCGATATCCCGATAGGCGTTCTTCTCGCCTTCGAGAACCGCGCGCAGCGCTTTGGCGTTATGCGCCGCGTCGCCGCCGACGAGCTGCTGCGTCGTGGCGCGCGGCAAGCCGGCGTCTTCCGGGAAAAGGTCGAAGGCGCGGATTTCGCCGTCTTCGAGCGCGACGACATGGGTGACGCCGGTGGTCGTCGCTTCGTCGAGACCGTCGCCGCCATGCAGCAGCCAGACCCGCTTCGCGCCGAGTTCGCGCAGCGCGTACGCCAGTGGTTCAAGCCAGTCGCGGGAGAAGACGCCGATCGCCTGACGCTCGACCCGCGCCGGGTTGCACAGTGGACCAAGCAGATTGAAAATCGTGCGCACGCCAAGTTCGCTTCTGACCGCCGCGGCGTGGCGCATGGCCGGATGGTGCGCGGTTCCGGCCATGAAGCAGATTCCGGCCTCGCGCAGGGAAGCGGCGGCGGCGTCTGGAGTAATTCCGACCTTGACGCCGAGTTCGCCGAGCACGTCGGCGGCGCCCGAGAGCGACGAAGCCGCCTTTCCCCCATGTTTCGCGACGATCGCGCCGGCGGCTGCGGCGATGATCGCGGCGAGCGTGGATATATTGTAGGTGCCGGCGCCGTCGCCGCCGGTGCCGACGATGTCGATCGCGCCCGGCGGCGCTTCGACCGGCGTCATGGCCGCGCGCATCGCCTGCGCCGCCCCGATGATTTCGTCGATGGTTTCACCACGCAGTCTCAAGCCCATGAGAAAGGCGCCGAGTTGCGCCGGTGTGGCTTCGCCTTGGAAAATCAGCGTAAACGCAGCTTTAGCCTCGTCGCGCGCGAGCGGCGCGCCGGAGGCGAGGGCGGCGATATAGGGTTTGAAGTCAGTCATCGGCAGTCGCCAACAAGGGGTGGCAGTCGGCACTCGGCAGTAGGCAGTGGGCAGTAGGCGATAAATTTATTTATCCCGACTGCCTATTGCCGACTGTCGGTCCCTCGTCACGCGGCCTTTTCGCGGCGTCGCGGACCTTCATTCCATTCCCGCGCAAGGTCGAGAAAATTCTGCAAAATCTTGTGGCCGTGCTGAGAGGTGATGCTCTCGGGATGGAACTGCACGCCATGCGTGGGCAGCGTCTTGTGCGACAACGCCATGATGAGGCCGTCCGGCGTTTCGGCGGTGATCCGCAGGCAGTCGGGCAAAGTGTCGCGGCTGACGATCAGCGAATGATAGCGCGTCGCTTGGAACGGCTCTTCAATGCCACGAAACACGGCGTCGCCGTGATGCAGGATCGTCGCCATCTTGCCGTGGATCGGCAGGGGCGCGCGGATGACGTCGCCGCCAAAGACCTCGCCGATCGACTGATGGCCGAGGCAGACCCCGAAAATCGGCACGGTCTCGGCGGCGGCCGAGATCAGCTCCATGCATATGCCGGCTTCATGCGGCGTGCAGGGTCCTGGCGACAGCACGATCGCGTCGGGTCCTCCGGCGAGCACTTCGGCGACGGACACGGCGTCATTCCGGTGCACCGTGACGTTCGCGCCCAACTGGCCAAAATAATGGACCAGGTTGAAAGTGAAGCTGTCGTAATTGTCGATGAGGGTGACGTTGGACATTTGGCTGCGGTCCGGCGCTCCAGGCTGGGGCTTTTTGGCGCGGTTCTAAAGAGTGCAATAGGCCGCCGGCCGGGCTTAGGCAACCGTCGTCGGACTGTCGCCGCGGGGCGCGAAGCGCCAGTCCGGCCGCGCTTCCTTGATCATCATGATCTCGGCCAGCGACTGGCGGGTCAAAAGCCCGAGCAGACGGCCATCCGCGTCGATGACGCCGACCGCTTCGCCCCCGGTGAGCCTGGGCAGAGCGGCGTCGATGCTGTCGCCAACGCCGATCGTTACCGGCTCTCGGCGCATGAATGGCGCGATCGGCGCGCCAGGATCGGAATCCCGCAAGGCTTCGACGATGTTCGCGCGCGACAGAAAGCCGGAGAGGCGCCGCGAGGCGTCGACGACCGGAAATTCGTCCTGGGACGTGGCCAGAAGAATGTCGATCGCTTCCCGCACGGTCGAGCCGCGGTCGATCACGGCGATGCGGGTCTCCATCGCGTCGGCGGCTTTCAGGCCGCGCGCCGCTTCCGACAATGAGGTCATCTGCGCTTCGCCGGCGGCCGCGATATAGACGAAAATCGCGATGAACAGCAGCAGCGGATTTCCGAACAGTCCGATGAAACCCAAGAGAAACGCGAAGCCCTGACCGATCTGGGCGGCGATGCGGGTCGCGCGTTCCTTGCCGATCCAGATCGACAGAGCGGCGCGGAGCACGCGGCCGCCATCCATCGGGAAGGCGGGGATCAGGTTAAAGGCCGCGAGGAAAATATTGACCGCGGCCAGCCTCTTCAGAAGATTGACGGATGGATCGCCGATCTCGATCGCGTCGGAGAGGTCGACGGCGCCCAGAAACAGGATCAGCGCGACGGCGATCACGACATTGACCGCCGGACCCGCGAGCGCGATCAGCAGCTCCTGTCCCGGTTTGTCGGGCATCCGCTCCATGTCGGCGACGCCGCCGATCGGCAGCAGCGTGATCTCGGTTGAGACGATTCCATAGCGGCGCGCGGTCAATATGTGGCCGAACTCATGCAGCACGACGCAAAAGAAAATCGCGACGATGAACAGGACGCTGTCGCGCGCCGCGACGGCGCCGCCGCGCTGAAAAGCCGCAAAGCCGATCCAGCCCAGCAGCAGCAGGAATGTGACGTGAATGCGCACGGCGGTTCCCTTGAAGGAGCCGATCGTGACCGACCATCGCATGTGGGCGTCCTGGGTCGTGGTTAACAATGAGTAAGATAGGGCCGGAAGGCGGCTTGCGCTAGGGCGCGGGTCCGGAAAGAAAAGCGCCGGCGAAACGGCCCTGAGGCGCTTGCCGGCGAGAGACGAGAGAAAAGGCGAAGACGAGAAGACGCGCGAGACCGGGTCAGAGCCGATAACGGACCTGATCGGTCCAGAAGCGCTCCAGCCGCGACAGCGAGGCGTTGAGGCTGCGGAATTCGTCGCAGGACACGCCGCCAATCTGTTCGACGGTCAGCGCGTGTTTTTCATAGAGCCGGGCGACGATGTCGTGAATCTGCTTGCCCTTCGGGGTCAGGCTGATGCGCACCGAGCGGCGGTCGAGGCGCGAGCGCGCGTAATGCATATAGCCGGTCTCGACGAGCTTCTTGACGTTGTAGGAGACGTTGGAGCCAAGATAATAGCCGCGCGTGCGGAGCTCGCTCGCGGTCAGCTCCTTATCGCCGATGTTATAGAGGAGCAGCGCCTGCACCGAATTGACGTCGCCGAGATCGCGGCGATCGAATTCGTCCTTGACGACGTCGAGCAAACGGCGGTGGAGGCGTTCGACGAGCGTCAGCGCTTCGAGATACACTGGCCGGATTTCGCCGACGCGATCCTCATGGGCAAGGGGGGCGGTCTTGGTCACGGCGCTCATCGTCTTCTCCATCACGGCGGATGCGTCTGGCATCTCTTGATCGGCGTTTGATGGGATCAAATTAGGGCGAGGCGAGTGAAAGGCGGTTTAAGCAACAGCCTGAATCGCGCGTTTACCGCGTCGCCGCCTCTTTGCGGTGAATGAGAGATGAACTTAAAGGTTCGATTTACGCTAATGCGCCGCTAACCGAGCCGGTCGCTCAATTAGGTTTTGGCGGCTTTTTGTCGAATCTGCGGCGACGGCGGCGTTCGCGCATGCGCTGCGCCTCGACGTCGCGTCCGGCCTCGAAGGTCAGGCCGAAATACATGGCGATCAGCACCGCGTCGACGCCGATCAGCCAATAGCCGCCCATGAAGAAACTCGGCATGCTGAGCGTGAGAAAAATCTGCGCGCTCGCCACCAGCAGCCACAGCACGCCGCCCCATGGCGTCGCCAGCCACAGGCCGACGCCGGCGATCAGATCGAGCACGGCGAAGAAAATGACGGCGAAGGCCGCGCTCTGCGGCATGGTTTCAAAAATTGAGCGATCAGTAGCGAGAATGATCCGCCATTGCATCAATCCCTGCACAAGCCAGAAGAGGGCGACGATGCGCATGAAGCGCGAGAGCAGGATTCCCCATTTCGCGGCGTCGGCGCCATTGGGTTCGCCGACGCGGATCGCGCGGGAAGGATCGTCGCCGTCATCGTAGATCGTTGGGCCGTCCATGAGATAAGCCGTCGCCCTTTCCGCTGGCCGCGCGCTCTCGCGGAACCGCTATTGGCCTCGCCGCGCGCGCGTTGCGAAGCGAACCGCTTCCTCGGCGGCGCGAAACAGCGCTTTCGCCTTGTTGACGCATTCGCGGTTTTCATACTCCGGTTCGCTGTCGTAGACGACGCCGGCGCCGGCCTGCACATGCATCTTGCCGTCCTTGACGATCGCCGTGCGCAATACGATGCAGGTGTCCATCTGTCCGCCCGCGCCGAAATAGCCGATGCAGCCGCCGTAGATTCCGCGCTTGTCGGCCTCGAGCTCGTCGATGATCTCCATCGCGCGCACTTTCGGCGCGCCGGAGACGGTGCCGGCGGGAAAACCCGCGGCGAGCGCCTCGATGCAATCGTGGCGCGCATCGAGTTCGCCTTCGACATTGGAGACGATGTGCATCACGTGACTGTAGCGTTCGATGGTGAAACTGTCGGTGACGCGCACCGTTCCGGTCCTTGCGACGCGGCCGACATCGTTGCGGCCGAGATCGAGCAGCATCAGATGTTCGGCGCGTTCCTTTTCGTCGGCGAGGAGATCGGCGGCGAGACGCTCGTCCTCGGCCTTGACCTCGCTGCGCCAGCGCGTGCCGGCGATCGGACGGATCGTCACTTTGCCTTCGGCGACTCGCACGAGGATTTCCGGACTCGAACAAACGATCTGGAAGTCGCCGAAATCGAGAAAGCAGAGAAAGGGCGCCGGGTTGACGCGCCTCAGCGCGCGGTAGAGCGCAAAGGCGGGCAGAGCAAAAGGCGCGGTGAAGCGCTGCGACAGCACGACCTGAAAGATGTCGCCGGCGCGTATGTATTCCTTGGCGCGCTCGACCATTTCGAGGAAGCGCGGCTGCGGGGTATTGGACGCCGGCTCCTGGGCCAGAAGCTCCGCGTTGGCCGCGCCGTCGCGATGGTCCAGAGGCGCCTCCAGCGTCGCGACGACCTTGTCGAGACGCGCCAGCGCCGCTTCATAGGCCGCCTTCGCCGCAACGCCCGATTTCGGCCGAACAGGCGTAACGATGGAGATTTCGTCGCGGACCGTGTCGAAGACGATCATCAGGGTCGGACGCACGAACAGCGCGTCGGGGACGCCGATCTTGTCCGCCTTGGCCGGCGCGAGGCGCTCCATCTGGCGCACCATATCGTAGCCGAGATAGCCGAACACGCCCGCGGCCATCGGCGGCAGGCCGACAGCCTGCGGCACGGCGGACTCGGCGATGAGCTCACGCAAGGCGGCAAGCGGCGCCGCCTCGCATGGCGTGAAGCCGTTCGCGCCGTCGAGCGCGGCGCGATTGATTTCGGCCCTGTCGCCGACGACGCGAAAGATCAGGTCGGGGTCGAGGCCGATCATCGAATAACGGCCGCGCGCGGCGCCGCCCTCGACGGACTCCAGCAGAAACGCGGCGCCGCGCCGATGTTGCGTGAGCTTGAGATAGGCCGAGACCGGCGTTTCAAGATCGCCGACCAGTCGCGTGACGATGAGCTGCGGCCGTCCCGCGTCGTATTCGGGTCCGAAGGCCTCGAAATCTGGCTCGAACAGCGCGCCGCTCACCTGTCGCGTTCCGCTCCGGTCGCGGCTTCGAGCGCCCGCTGGTTGATGTCGACGCCGAGCGCCTTCTCCAGACCGCCGACATATTGCTCGAGCAGGTCGTTATCGAGCGCCGGCTTCAGCTGCTGGGCGATCGTCTTCGATTCGATCGAATTCGGATCGAAGACCGGGGTCGTCGCATCGCGCACGAAAAACACGAGCCGCCCATTGTCGACGACGACGGAGCCGGCGTTGCGCGGCGCGACCTCGAAGAATTGAACGATCACATTGGGGGTAAAGTCCGGCCGCGCCTCGCGCTTCACGTCATTGGCGCGCTGCGTCTGAACGCCAAGCTCCTTGGCGAGGTCCTCGATCGGCTGGCCGGCGTTCAGCTTGGCGACGATGTCGCCGGCCTTCGCGGCGAGCGCCTTTTGCGCCGCTTCGCTGCGCATCGCCTCGGCGACGGCGCTCTTGACTTCGTCGAATGTCTTCTGACGCGCCGGTTCGACGCCATTGACCTCGTACCAGACATAGCCGCCGTCGCGCGTCGCGACCGTGTCATTGTCGACGCCGACGTCCGATGCGAAGGCCGCCTTGACGAGGTCCGGACCCGCCGGAAGATTGCCGATCGGCTTGCCGCCGCGGTCATTGCCGGCGTCGTCGACGGCCTCGTAAACATTGGTCTCCAGCCCCACCGCCTTTGCGGCTTCCGCCAGCGTCCTGCCGGAGGCGCGCTGATCTTCGATGGCCTCATGGAGCTTGCGCACTTCGGGCGTCGCGCGCTGCGCGGCGATCTCCGCGCGAAGCTCCGGCTCGGCCTGTTCGAAAGTTTTACTGTAGATAGCAGGGGCGATGCTCTTGACCTGCGACACGACGGCGCCGAAGGCCGTATGGATCGGCTCGGTCACTCCCGGCTGGGGGAGCGCGAAGACCGCCGCTCCGACTCTGGGATCGCCGAAGTCGCGCAGTTCGACGAACCCGAGATTCACGTCCTTGGGATTGAATTTCAGCTCCGCCGCCAGCGCGTCGAAGTCGGCGCCGGCTTTCAGCCTGGCGATCGCCGCTTGGGCTTCCTCGTCGGTCTTGAACACGATCTGCCGCACGTCGCGCTTTTCCGGCGTCCCGTAGCGCTTCGACTTCACCTCGTCGTATAGCTTGCGCGCGTCCTCGGCGGAAATGCTTTCCGGCTTGCCGATCGCCGAAGGGCTGACGACGAGCGTCGTCAGCTTGCGATATTCCTTGGCGCGGAAGCTCTGCTCATGGTCGTCGAAGTATTTCTTCAGCTCCTCGTCGGAGGGCGCGGACGCCGACGCGACCAGCGACGGCGGCAGAACGACATAGTCGATCGTCCGCGATTCATTGCGGAAGCGGTGGATCGCCTCGATCATCAGTTTCGGCGGCTCGATTCCGGCGACGACGACGTCGGTGATCATCTTGCGCTGATAGGCGTTCTTCTGGTCGGCGAGAAAGCCGCGCTCGGTAAAGCCGGCGTCATTGGCGATCTGCTTGAAGCGCGCCGCGTCGAACTTGCCGTCCGGGCCCTGAAACACTTTTTCGGACGCGAGCAGGCGCTGGGCGGTTTCGTCGCTGACCGCCAGTTGCAGCTGACGCGCTTTTTGATCGAGCGCCACCTCGGTGACCAGACGCTCCAAAATCTGCAGGTCAAGTCCCGACTGGCGCGCCTCCTCATTGGTGATCGCGCGCCGCAGCCGCTGCTGAATGCGACGAAGCTCGTTCTGATAGGCGCTGCGGAAGGCCTCTACCGTGACTTCGCCGGAGCCGACGCGGGCGAGGCGTTGTGACGTCATGCCGCGAAAGACGTCTCCGACGCCCCAGATCGCGAAACTGACCACGATGACGCCCATCACCAGCGCCATGATGGTGCGGCCGATCCAGTTCTGCGAAGCGACGCGCAGGCCTTCTAACATGAGGGATGCTTCCTTGAGTGCGTTCGAGCCGGCTTCCCGGCTTTTGGCGGCGGACTATAGGGAGCAGGCGGCCCTGTTGCAATGCGCCGGACGCCCGGATCGCCGAAGCGTCGAAATGCCCGGTTGCTTTTATATTCCGAAAGCTTGCAGGTTCGCCCTGAGCTGACGCCGCGCCCGAGCCTTGGACGTCCGGAGCGGCGCGGGCGAGGCGAAACCCAGCTATGGCAGTCGATAATGGAAGACACCGCCGAAACCGGCCCTGGGGCGCCGGCAGTAAAAATCGAGGATGCGCCCGAGGTGGCTCGCAAGGACGCGAGCGAAACGACCGTCCATGCGCCCCGCCGCGACGTTCGCGGGCTGCGCGCCGATTCCGAGGCGATCCGCAAGGCGTTTGAATCGGGCGAATTTCCCTACAAGACGCGCCTGAGCGAAAAGGTCTATCTGCGGCACATGGCGCTGCTGCAGGTGGAGCTTTTGAAAGCGCAAAGCTGGGTGAAGACGACCGGTCAACGCATCGTCGTGCTGTTTGAAGGGCGCGACGCGGCCGGGAAGGGCGGCACGATCAAGCGGTTCATGGAGCATCTCAACCCGCGCGGCGCCCGGGTCGTCGCCCTCGAGAAGCCTTCCGAGCGCGAGCGCTCCCAATGGTATTTCCAGCGCTACGTCCAGCACTTGCCCGCCGCCGGCGAAATCGTCTTCTTCGACCGCTCCTGGTACAACCGCGCCGGCGTCGAGCGCGTGATGAATTTCTGCACGCCAAACGAATATCTCGACTTCATGCGCCAATGTCCCGAACTCGAGCGCATGCTCGTCGGCTCCGGCGCGCGCCTTTACAAATATTGGTTTTCGGTGACGCGCGAAGAGCAGCAGCGCCGGTTTCGTTCGCGCATGCACGATCCGCTCAAACAGTGGAAGCTGTCGCCGATCGATCGCGCGTCGATGAACAAATGGGACGATTACACCGAGGCCAAGGAGGCGATGTTTTTCTTCACCGATACCGCCGACGCGCCCTGGATCGTCATCAAATCGGACGACAAGAAGCGCGCCCGCCTCAATTGCATGCAGCACTTTCTGTCGAGCCTCGATTACCCGAACAAGGCGCATAGCGTCGTTCATGGCCCCGATCCGCTCATCGTCGGCGCCAGCGCGCATGTCATCGGACGCGACGAGCACATTCTGGGCAAGTCGCTCGCGATGGACGTCGAGAAGAAGCGCAAGCGCTAGCGCCTAGGCGGAGCTCAGGCCGCCACCACATGCGCGTGAACGTCCCGCCCGGAGTGCCGCGCCAAAATCTCTTTCGCTTTCCGTTCGCGCTCGGCGTCCCAGGTTCGCACCCAGAGGAGCAGGCCGCCGTGGCGCAGTTGCTCTTCGAGGTGCTTCGCGTGACGTTCGCCGATCAGCCTCGCCAACGCCGCGCCGAGCACGCCGGCGCTTCCGCCCGCAAGCAGCGCGCCTGCGATCACAGTAGCCAAGGCGCCGCCTGACGCGAAAATGGCGCTGATCGCCGCGCCTGCGCCGACATAAACCAAGCCCCCAATCACGCCGCCTTCCGCATCGCCGATAGATTCCACCGACACATAGTGCGTGCGCGGCGCCGCGTTTTCGTCCTCCAGTTCGGTGACCTTCTTGTATTTGTGCCCGAGTTTCTCGTCGACGGCCTCCTCGCTTGCGAGCAGACTGATCTCAGCGCGATCGAAGCCCGACGACATCAAATCGTCGATCGCCTCCTGCAGCGTGTCGGCGTCGTTGAACACGCCCACGACCTCGCGCACCTGGCGCCGTTCCATATCGGTCGTCATCGCCGTGTCTCCTTGGAAAAGCGGTTTGCCGAGCGAGTGCAAAACACGCGCCTTCGAGGGATATGAACCTTGCCGGCGAAATTCAAGCGCTCGGCTCGACAATCGCCGGCGCCTTTGGCGCGGCGAATCGACGCCATCCGCGAAAACATGCGCCATCGTGCGCCACGGCTTCTTGGCCTCGAACGAATTGCAGCCCATTTTTAGTCGAAGCGCCACAATAAAGGGAGAAGCGGCATGTCCGTCGACGTTAAGACGATCGAAGCGCTACGCGAAGCGCTCGACGACGAATACAAGGCTCGCGCGACCTATCAAAGCGTGATCGACCGATTTGGACCGGTCAGACCCTTCGTGAACATCATCGAAGCCGAAGAGCGTCATGCGAGCGCGCTTCTGCGCCTTTTCGAACGCTTCGGCGTCGAGCCGCCCACCGATCGATGGGCCGGACGGGTTCCGGCGCCGTCAAGTCTTGCTGAAGCGTGCAGGGCAGGGGTAACGGCGGAGATCGAGAACGCGGAGATGTATGAGCGGCTTTTGGCGCAAGTCAGCGACGTCAAGGCGCGCGACGTCTTAAGGCGGCTTCAAGCGGCATCGCAGCAGCGTCACCTTCCGGCGTTTCGACGCTGTGCGGAGCGACGATTTGGCGGCGCGCATTAAAGGGGACATGTCGCTGCGAGAGACTCGCCGCAGCGGGTATGTTGCGATTACCGCGCCAGCATCCAGCCGCCAAGGCAAATGAGAACGACTCCCCCAATTGTGCGGCTGATGGCGGCGTAACGGGTGTTGACGAGTTGCCGCACGGCGAAGGCCGCGAGCCCAAAGATTATCAGATCGTCGAGCATGAAAAACACGACATAGAGCCCGATGTAGGCGTAGTGCAGCGCGATGGGGAGATCGGTTAGCGCAAGCAAATGCGTGTAGATCGCCGGCAGCGCCGCGGAGCAGATGAACTCTATCGCGTTCACCGCGAAGGCCAGAGCGATCACCATGAGAAGGCTCGCGATCCCGATCGGCGCGGCGACTATGTCGCGCCCCCATCGCATCGTGCGTTGGCGTTGCTCAATGTCGCCGACATCGCAGACGACCTCGCCGCGCGCCGCGACGAGGGCGATGAGATGGTCGAGGCCAAATCCAATGGCGGTGAGCGCGATGAGCTGCGTGAGCGGACGAATATATCCAATGAATAGAAAAGTGTTCAGCCATGCGGTCATGAACAGGAAGTATAAGACTCCCGACGCGATCACGAACGTGCCGACCAGCCACCAGATTTTTTGCCGATCCTGAATATTCACGATAAGAGATATCAGATAGATCAGCACCCACATCGCGCATGGATTGAACCCGTCGGACAGCCCCATCAGCGCTGTAAGCGCGAGCAGAGAGTGGTGCGTCGGATCGATTTCGCCGATGAGAGGAATGACGATTTTCGACTCGGCCGCGCGTCGTGCGACCGCTTCTCGATTTGAAAGCAGCGCGAGAATGTCGCGCCCGGTCGTTTCGGCTGAGTCGAAGCCGATCACATAACGCGAACCGTGCGCGAAGAGTGGAATGGCCGGGTCCTCTATGCCGTAATGCTTCACGACGCGCTGAAAGAGGGCCTTGCTCGAAGGCTTCGAAACGTCGTGCAGCACGTAATCGATTTTGCGCTGCTCTTTCAGGAACTCGATGGCTTCATGGCAATGCGGGCAGTCGGGCGAGAAAAACACATGCAGACGGCCATCTTCTCGCCATTCAATTTGCTCAGTCTGCGGACCGAGTCGATCCGCGAATTGCAGCCACGCGAAGGCGAGCGCTAGAAGAACGCCGAGCATGATGCGAAACAGAAGGAGTCTCAAACCTTTGGCGCCTTTGCGAATGCCGGATAACGAATATAGCGCTCTCTGGGGGAATGGATCAGCCGCTGCTGTTGAGGCCGCTCGTTCCGGCGCCCTCTTGTCTCGCTTACGGCGCTAGGGCGCATTTCGATCTCGGCAAGCGCCGTCTTCAAAAATATTTAACCACAAAGTTAAGGCCCCGCTTGCACTGCAAATAACCCTTGTTTAGAAATGAAACGCTGAAGCTGGAAGAGACGCGAGTCGCAGTCCTTCCCCTTCCCGAAGGGCCCGAGACATGCGCTCGGTCGACTGAGCCCTGACAGCCCTTTGGCGGCATGGCCCGCCCTCTTCGAGCGCCCCAAAAAGGAACTCCTATGCTGCGATCTCTTGGTCTTGCAGGAATGATGACGGCTGTACTTTTGACTGCGCCCGCTCAAGCCTTCGACGTTACGGCGCCTGACTATGGCGGGCGCGTGGAGAAATACCAGGCCAGACTTGCGCGAGCGGAGGCTCGAGGCGAGCAAATTCGGATCGGACCGACCGAATGCGATTCCTCCTGCACGCTTTATCTGGCGTCGCACAATTCCTGCGTTTCCGAAGGCGCGGTGTTCGGCTTCCATGCGCCCTGGTTCGGCGGGCCCGAGGGGGGCGTCATCGATCCTCGCATGACCGCGGTCTTCGCCGCCCATTACAAGCCCGCCTTGCGACGGGTGTTCATGGCGCACGTCTACCGCAACGGCAATCGGGCTCCCGGCCCGATGCTGCGCATCACGGGCCGTCAGCTTGCGGCCTACGGTTACCGACTCTGCTGATCTTCAGGGCAGGTCGACGGGCGCGGGGGCTCGATCAGGCGATCGAAGCGCTCCGCGTTCATACCAACCCTTGCTTCGATTGACGATCCAGACGACGCTCAGCATCACCGGAACTTCAATCAGGACTCCGACAACGGTGGCGAGCGCGGCGCCGGAATCAAAGCCGAACAGGCTGATCGCCGCCGCGACCGCGAGTTCGAAGAAATTGCTCGCCCCGATCAGGGCGGATGGGCCGGCGACGCAATGCGCCTCGCCGGTCGCGCGATTGAGCAGATAGGCCAGTCCGGCGTTGAAATAGACCTGGATCAGTATCGGAACCGCGAGCATGGCGATGATCGCGGGCTGGCGGATGATCTGTTCTCCCTGAAAACCAAAGAGCAGGACGAGCGTCGCGAGCAGCGCCACGAGCGAGGCCGGACCGATTTGCGCGAGCGTTTTGGCGAGACGCTTTTCGCCGCCCGCCGCGAGAAGTCGCTTGCGCATGAGCTGAGCGGCGATCACCGGAACGACGATATAGAGGACCACAGAGAGGAACAGCGTGTCCCAAGGGACGACGATCGAGGACAGTCCAAGCAGCAACCCGACGATCGGCGCGAAGGCGACGATCATGATCGCGTCATTGAGCGCGACCTGGCTCAAGGTGAAATGCGGCTCGCCCTTGGTCAGATTCGACCACACGAAGACCATCGCGGTGCAAGGCGCCGCCGCCAGCAGGATGAGGCCGGCGATATAGGAATCGATCTGCTCCGCCGGCAGATAGGGCCGAAACAGATAGCCGATGAAGAGCCATCCGAGCAGCGCCATCGAAAAAGGCTTCACCGCCCAATTGACGGTAAGCGTCACGCCGATGCCGCGCCAGTGACGCCCGACTTCGGCGAGCGCGGCGAAGTCGATCTTCATCAGCATCGGCGTGATCATCATCCAGATCAGCGCGGCGACCGGCAGATTGACCTTGGCGATCTCAACCGCCCCGATCGCGTGAAACACGCCGGGAACGAAATGACCGAGGGCGACGCCGGCGATAATGCAGAGCGCCACCCAGAGCGAAAGATAACGTTCGAAGATGGTCATGGCTTATTCCGCGGCGGCGTTCGGCGATGTTGCGCCTTCCATATCGCCGATCTCGCGAAGACGCTGGCTCAGCGCCAGTCTGTCGAGACGATGCAGCGGTACGGCGCAGAATTGATCGATCCGGTTGCGCAGATAGCGGAAGGCGGTGGCGAAGGCGCGCTGCTTTTCGATCTCGCTTCCGTCCACCGCCGCCGGATCTTCGATCCCCCAATGCGCCGTCATCGGCTGACCGGGCCAGACCGGGCAAATTTCGCCCGCCGCGCTGTCGCAGACGGTGAATACGAAATCCATGCGCGGCGCGTCGGGGCGTGCGAACTCATCCCAGTTCTTGGATCGATAGCCCTCGGTAGGAAGGCCCATCGTCTCTAGCGTGTAGATCGCATAGGGGTTGATCACGCCCTTGGGGTGGCTGCCGGCGGAAAAAACGTTGAACCGGCCGCCGCCGCGCGCGCGCAGCAGCGCCTCGGCCATGATCGAACGCGCGCTGTTGCCGGTGCAAAGGAACAGCACATTGTAGATTTTGTCGGTCATTGTCGTCACTCGCATTTGATGCGTGAAAGGGCGTCGGCGGGCGCGCATGCCGCGCCGCCGCAGCAGTCTTCGGCGAGAAACCGCGCCAGCGCGTTGAGCCGCGAAAGATCGGCGCGGTAGACGATGCTGCGTCCGCTGCGCGCGCTGACCACAAGTCTCGCCTGCGACAGGACGTTGAGATGCGCCGACAGCGTGTTCTGCGGCACGCAGAGCGCGCGGGCGACGTCCCCGGCCGGCAGACCTTCGGGCTCATGCCGCACAAGCAATCGAAACGCCTCGAGCCGCGTCGGCTGGGACAGCGCGGCGAGACAGGCGAGAGCGGTTTCTATTTCCATAATTCCAGATATATCGAAATAAATGACGGCGCAATGACAGCGCCGACGGCTGCGATCGGGCTGCTCTGGCGGCGCATTGTTGCGCGACCCTGGCTCTGTTACCCATTTCGAACGCAGGAGCGCTTTGCATGACCCGCCGCCCGCTCGTCGCCGGAAACTGGAAAATGAACGGCCTGCGCGCCTCGCTTGCCGAAATCGAGGCGATGGGCGCCGCTTATGACGAGGCGCTCCGCATACGGGCCGAGCTAATCGTCTGCCCGCCGGCCACGCTGATCGCGCTGGCGCGCGATATCGCGGCGCGCGGCGGCTTGGGGCTTGGCGGACAGGATTGCCACGCTGCGCCGGGCGGCGCCCACACGGGCGACATTTCCGCCGAAATGCTCAAGGACGCCGGCGCGTCCTACGTCATCGTCGGCCACAGCGAGCGCCGTTCGGATCACGGCGAGACGGACGCCGACGTCGAGGCCAAGGCGATTGCCGCCCTGCGCGCCGGGCTGACGCCGATCATTTGCGTCGGCGAGACGCGCGCCGAGCGCGAGGCGGGCGAGGCCTTAAGCGTGGTCGGCGCGCAGATCGAGGGCTCGCTGCCCGCCGATGCGCCGAGCCATGTCGTCGTCGCCTATGAGCCGGTATGGGCGATCGGCACGGGCCTGACGCCGACGGCCGAGGACGTCGCCGAAATGCACGCCTTCGCGCGCGCGCGGATCGAAGCGCGGCTTGGGCGCGGCAGGAGCGAACGGGTCCGCATTCTCTACGGCGGCTCCGTCAAGCCGTCGAACGCGCGCGAGTTGTTGAGCGTCGTGAACGTCGACGGCGCGCTCGTGGGCGGCGCGAGCCTCGCCGCCAAGGATTTTATCGGCGTCGCGAGGGCTTATTGCTGAGCGAAGCTGGACAATCGGCTTGAGGCCGATAAAGTCATCCAATTGGAGGAGGCCCGATTTCTCGAAATTGATTTCATGAAGGAACAAAATATGGACCCGAACGATTTCGGCGCTATCGGAATGGTCGATGAAGACCGCGTTTATCGCGGCTCACGATTCAGCGAGGTTCGCGACGCGGTATTCGCCAATCCCTATCAAAAGGTCTGGGGCAGGGAGGGAGAGCCGCCGCTCCCCTTCGTGATGCCAACCATTCTCGACGTGATGCGCGAACTATGGAAGGGCCGGCATTTTCTCACCGAGGCCGCCAAGCGATCGGTCGATGCGCGCGGCGATCTGAGATGGGGGACTGACCGAAAAGGCTTCAGGCGCATCGTGCACCCCTGGGGGGTGGTTCTCACCGGACTATGGGAAATCACCGAGGACAGCGGCTACACCGGCTATTTCCAGAAGGGCAGCAAGGCCCTTATTATCGCGCGCTATTCGAACGGCGGCGCGGTGCATCGCGGAAAGCCGCGCGGACAGGGCATCGCCGGCAAGCTGTTCCCGACGACCGACCCCAACCATACGGCGCCCTTGCCGACGGCGAATTTCTTCGTGATCGACGATATCGTCGGCGCGACGACGCGCCACATCAACGATGTCGAATTCCTCAACGCGCCGAACGTCACTCTTTCGAATGACTGGCCGACGTCGCCGATCATCATGGCCGCAGGTGTGGTGTTCACCATCATCGATACGAACGCCACCGAGCGCCAGCTCCACGAAATCGCCGAGCTCGACAAGTCTCCCAATCTTCCGACGCGCGCGCCGCGCTTCATGCGCTTGAAGCTTGCGCCGAACCATCCGCGAATTGAAGGAGAGGGATTGGATTCACGCGACGAATTGCTGGCGATGATGTTCGACAAGGGCGATCCGACCCCCAGGCGCAAAATCGTCTTGACCATCGAAGTCACCGACGATGGCGAAGTGACCGGTCGCACCGGATTCAAGAAGGGGACGTTCCGCAATTGGCGACGGATCGGCGCGATCGCCTTCGATAACGCCGTCGCCTCCTATAACGGCGATCGCGTCCTGCATTTCCACCATCCCTATTGGCGCAAGGATCGCAACGATCCCGCGACGCAGGTCCGTCCGGGGCCGCGAACCAGCGAAGTGGAAAAGGTCGAAGCGCTGTAGGCTTGCCGCCCCGCGGGACGCCCGATATAAGCGCGACGCCTGACTATTCTCCAACGACGAGGCGATGCGCTCTATGGCGATCGAACGCACTTTCTCCATCATCAAGCCCGACGCGACGAAGCGCAATCTCACCGGCAAGATCAACGCGCTGATCGAAGGCGCGGGCCTGCGCATCGTCGCCCAGAAGCGCATCCGCATGACGCGCGCGCAGGCGGAGACTTTTTACGCCGTGCATAAGGAGCGCCCGTTTTTCGGCGAGCTCGTCGACTTCATGATTTCCGAACCGGTCGTCGTTCAGGTGCTCGAAGGCGACAACGCCATCGCGCGCTACCGCGAAGTCATGGGCGCGACCAATCCGGCCAACGCCGCGCCGGGGACGATCCGCAAGGAACATGCGCTGAGCGTCGGCGAGAATTCCGTGCATGGCTCCGATGCGCCGGAAACGGCGAAGATCGAAATCGCCCAGTTCTTTTCCGGCAACGAGATCGTCGGCTGAGCGGGAGAGTCATGCCCGCGCCTGTCGCGGGCGCCGGCTCGGCGTGAATCGCCTGGTCAGGCGGTCTGCGGAAAATAGGCCTGCATCACCCGGTCGCGATAGGCGACGAGATTGGGCTTGGAGAGCGCCGCGTCGCGAATCGCGCTCTCGGCCATCGGCGCGAGGATAGACGCCACAAAGGCGAATACGGTCGCGTCAGCGCCGCAAGGCGCATCGCCGAAGAGATAGGGCTTGTCGCCGATCAGCGTCGACAGCGCTTCGACGTCGCGTTTGCCGAGCGCGTCGATTTCCGCAGCGCCGTGACGGCCCATGCCCTGCGCCCAGAGAGATTTGGCGATCCGGCGGCGAATGAACCATTTCGCCAGCGGCCGCACGATCGCGGGGGCGCTTTCGAAAAACCGCGCCGGACCGCGTTCGAAATTGGCGTCATCCATCCAGCGCATGCGGACGATGATCCAATAGAGATGCTCCTCGCACATTTTCTCGACGCACCAGCCGACGGCCCGTTGTTCATCAGAGAGATGCGCGTCGAAATCCGCGCCGTATTTCTTCTCGATATGAAAGCGGATGAAGGTCGAGTCCGCGATAATCTCGCCGTCGTCGTCGATATAGGGCTGCTTGCCCTTCGGCGCCTTGGAGAAGCCGCCGCGGTCCTCGACACAGTCGAGCCCCGCCATCTTCAGGAGAACCATCGCCTTCGTCACGAAAGGCGAAGCGTCGGGCAGCCCGGCGACAGGGCGAAAGCAATAGAGCGTGATCATCCTGAAATCCTCTTTTGCGCCGCTAACATGTCAGGAACTATCAGCGCCGTTTCATGCGGCGACGGCGCGCCCAGCACCCGGTTGCCGTCGATCCGCACCGCGCCGGAAGCGATCAGCCGCAGCGCCATCGGATAGATGACGTGCTCCTGCGCGAGCACGCGCGCGGCGAGCGTTTCCGGCGTGTCGTCGTCGAGCACCGGCACGGCGGCCTGCGCGACGATCGGTCCTTCGTCCATCTCGGGCACGACGAAATGCACGGTGCATCCGTGAATCTTCACGCCGTCGGCGAGCGCCCGCGCATGCGTGTCGAGTCCGCGATAGGCGGGCAGCAGCGCAGGGTGGACGTTCAGCATCCGCCCGCGCCATTGGCCGACGAACCAGGGCGTGAACATCCGCATGAAGCCGGCGAGGCAGATCAATTCGATGCGATAGGTCTCGAGCACGAGTTGCAGCGAACGCTCGAATTCCTCGCGCCCCGCATAAATTTTGTGATCGACCGCGGCGGTCGCCACGCCCGCGGCCTTCGCCTTGGCGAGGCCGGGCGCATCCGGACGGTTCGAGAGCACGAGCGCGATGTCGGCGGGAAATCTCGCGTCCTTTGCGGCCGCGATCAGCGCGTCCATGTTGGAGCCCCGACCGGAAATCAGAATGGCGGTGCGCAGCCGCGTCACAACGCCAAGGTTCCGCGCGTAACGACCCGCTCCGCGCCGTCGGTCTCGATGATTTCGCCGATGCGCAGGGGCTTTTCGCCGGCGGCGCGCAATGCGCTCTCCACCTCGCCGGCGCCGGACGCCGAGGCCACGACAACCATGCCGATTCCGCAGTTGAACGCCCGCAACATCTCGCCTGGCGCGATCTCTCCGGTCGCCGCCAGCCAGCGGAACACCGGCGGAACGTCGAAAGCCGACAGATCGAGCGCGACGCCGAGCCCGCCCGGCAGAACCCGCGGCAGATTGTCGGGAAATCCGCCGCCGGTGATATGGGCGAGAGCGGCGATATGCGGCGTCGCCTTCAGAGCGGCGAGAAGCGGCTTCACATAGATGCGCGTCGGCGTCAGCAGCGCCTTGGCGAGATTGAGATCGCGCGCGAAGGGCGCCGTGGCGCTCCACGCCAATCCGGCGCGCTTCACAATGGCGCGCACCAGCGAAAAGCCATTGGAGTGGACGCCGGAGGAGGGCAGGCCGAAAACGACGTCGCCCGCGTGGACGTTGCGGGGCAGGAGGCGATCGCGTTCGGCGGCGCCGACCGCGAATCCGGCGAGATCATAGTCGCCGCGCGCATAGAGGCCGGGCATTTCCGCGGTCTCGCCGCCAAGCAGCGCGCAGCCCGCCTCGACGCAACCGGCGGCGATGCCCTTCACCACCGCTGCGGCAGCGTTGGGGTCGAGCTTTCCGGTTGCATAATAATCGAGAAAGAAGAGCGGCTCGGCGCCCTGAACGACGAGGTCGTTGACGCACATCGCGACGAGATCGATTCCGATCGTGTCATGGAGACCGGATTCGATTGCGATCTTCACCTTGGTGCCGACGCCGTCATTGGCCGCGACGAGCACGGGGTCGGAAAAGCCAGCCGCCTTGAGGTCGAACACGCCGCCAAAGCCGCCGATTTCGCCGTCGGCGCCGGAGCGCCGAGTCGAACGGACCGCGGGTCGGATCAAGTCGACGAGCCGATTGCCCGCGTCGATGTCGACGCCGGCTTCGGCGTAGGTCAGGCCCGACATTCGCTGTTGCATCTCATCCTTCGCGCAGGAGGCGTCGGCGGTTAAATGGGCGCAAGCGGCGGGTGCTGTCAAATCCGCCAGGAAGGGCTACGCTGTTGTGCGTTTGCACAAAGTTTCTTGTGCCGCGTCATGCTGAATGACGCCGCAAAGGAGCAGCGCCATGAAGGTCCGTTTCACCATCGATGATATTGCCGCCGCCCGCGACGCTGGCGCGATCGACGCCGCGACATTCGAGCGGCTGGCGCAATTCCTGGCGTCGCGACGCGCGGCGGCGGCGGGGGCGGCGTCTCAAACGCCGCGCTATGACGTCGTCAATGTGCTCTGGTACGCCGGCGCGCTGATCGTGCTCGGCGCCATGGGCATGTTCTCGACGACGGCTTTCGGCCTCTGGGGCGACAAGGCGCTGCTCGTCACGGCGCTCGTCTATGGAGTCCTGTTCGCCTCTGCCGGCGCCTATCTCTGGAAGAAGCGCGATCTGCGCACGCCGGGCGGCCTTCTCATCGCCTGCGCGGTCGGCATGGCGCCGCTGGCGATCTTCGCGCTGCAATTGATGTTCGGCGTCAGCCCGGCCGGGGAAGCGCGTCCCTACGGCGATTTTTACGTCTGGGTCAAATCGAGCTGGCTTCCCATGGAGCTGGGAACGATCGGCGCCGCCGGCCTCGCGCTGCTCGCCTTTCCTTTCCCGTTCCTCGTGATGATCATCGCCTTCTCGCTCTGGTTCATGTCGATGGACCTCACGCCGTTGCTGATGGGCGTTCAGGAGTTTTCATGGGATCAGCGGGCGAGCGTGAGCATGTATTTTGGGCTTGCCGTGCTCGCCGTCGCCTGGCTCGTCGACCTCAAACGCTGGCGCGGGGGCGATTTCGCCTTCTGGCTGCATCTTTTTGGTCTGATGGCCTTCTGGGGCGGGCTGACGGCGCAGCACAGCGGCGACGAACTCGGCAAGGCGCTCTACTGCGTCATCAACGTCGCGCTGATTTTCCTGTCGGTGTTCCTGATGCGGCGGGCCTATGCGGTGTTTGGCGCGGTGGGGGTTACGACTTATCTCGGCTATCTCGCCGGCAGCGTCTTTCAGGATTCGATCCTCTTCCCCTTCGCGCTTTCGGGGATCGGCGTTCTGCTGATAGGCTTCGGGCTCATGTTTCATCGCTATGGCGCGGCTTTCGGCGCGACGATCGGCGAACTTCTGCCGGCGCATTTGCGTGGATTGCGCCCGGCTCACGCTCGCGAACGAGAGTGAAGCTGGGCTGCAGCCCAGACGCCCGGGGATTGATTGCGCTTTAGGCGGATGCGGATTATATAGGCGGCATCCCAACATGGACGGTCGTTCTGTGGGTCGCTGGCGCCGGGAGGCGCGGCGCCGGACGCCGCCTTTATGTCTTGATCGAGGAGTTTCCGAGATGAGCAACGCCCCGCTGATGCCGAAGGCCACGGCCGTTTGGCTCGTCGAAAATACGTCGCTGTCGTTCGATCAGATCGCCGATTTCTGCAAATTGCATCCGCTCGAGGTGAAGGGCATCGCCGACGGCGAAGTCGCCGCCGGCATCCGTGGGCACGATCCGATCACGTCGGGGCAGCTGACCCGCGAGGAAATCGAGAAGGGCGAGAAAAACGCCGACCATCGTCTTCATCTCTCCGTTTCGAAGGTGGTCGTGCCCGAGGTCAAGAAGGCGCGCGGTCCACGCTACACGCCGCTTTCGCGCCGTCAGGATCGTCCGAACGCCATTCTGTGGCTCGTGCGCAATCACCCCGAGCTGAAGGACGCCCAGATCATGCGTCTGGTCGGCACCACGAAGACGACGCTGAAGGCGATCCGCGAGCGCACGCACTGGAATTCCGCGGCGTTGACGCCGATGGACCCGGTCACGCTCGGACTTTGCTCGCAGATCGAACTCGACTTTGAGGTCAACCGCGCGGCGAAGGACAAACCGCCGGTCGAAGATCATGGCCAGACGCTGGTGCCGGCGAGCGTCACCACCAGTCCGCGGGCCGCGCCGACGACGACTGAAGACGTCTTCGGCAAGGCCAAACCGGCGGCGCCCGCGGATGAAGAAGACAATTTCGACGCCGACCGGGTGTTCGGCCGGCTGAAAGACGTCGATTTCGGAGAATAGCGCCGGACGGAAGGTCGGACCGATTGATCAACCTCATTCTCGCGCGTATCTTTCGCCTATGACGTCTTCCGTGCTCCGGCTTGCCTATGTCGATCGCCTCAGAAATGGGGGGATCGAAGAAGGACAGGCGCGCGTCCACGCCGAGGCGCTGGACGCAGCGCTTAGGGATTCCGTCGCCACAAGGTCGGATATTGACGACCTACAGCGGCAGATCCGCGAGGTCGAGACGCGACTCGAAGCCAAGATCGAGACCTCGTCGGCGAATCTTCGCGTCGAAATTCTTCGCTGGCTCATCGTGACGCAGATCGCGCTCGCGGGTTTTGTCTTCGCGGCGATCAAATTCGTTCGTTAACCGGCGCGTGGCGCCTTTCGGATCATGGACTCGCCGGATGACCGACTCGCCTTATGATTGCGACCTCGAACGAAATCCCGCGAATTTCCAGCCGCTCACTCCCCTCGCTTTCCTGGAGCGGGCGGCGGCCGTCTTTCCCGAGCGGATCGCCATCGTTCACGGCCCGCTGCGGCGCAATTATAGCGAATTTTACGCGCGTAGCCTGCGGCTCGCCAGCGCGCTGGAAAAGGCCGGCCTTGGGCGCGGCGACACCATTTCCGTCATGCTCGCCAACACGCCGGCGATGCTCGAATGCCATTACGGCGTTCCGATGATGGGCGGCGTGCTGAACACGCTGAACACGCGGCTCGACGCCGCGATTCTCGCCTTCACGCTCGATCATGCCGAGACCAAGGCGCTGATCGTCGATCGGGAATTTTCCGGCGTCATTCGCGAGGCGCTTTCGATCGCCAAGGCGAAACCCCTGATCATCGACTATGTCGATCCGGAATATGACGGTCCCGGCGAGCCGCTGGCCGCCCTCGACTATGAGGAATTCCTGTTATCGGGCGACGCCGATTATCAATGGTCGCCGCCCCGCGACGAATGGGACGCGATCTCGCTCAATTACACGTCGGGCACGACGGGCGATCCGAAAGGCGTCGTCTATCATCATCGCGGCGCCTATCTGACCGCGCTCGGCAATGTGCTCACCGGGGACATGGGCCGCCACCCGGTCTATCTGTGGACGCTGCCGATGTTCCATTGCAACGGCTGGTGCTTCCCCTGGTCGATTTCGGTCAACGCCGGCACGCATGTCTGCCTGCGGCAGGTGCGCGCGAGCCACATCTACGAGCTGATGTCCGAACATGGGGTCACGCATCTTTGCGGCGCGCCCATCGTCATGTCGACGCTGCTCAACGCCAGCGAATCGGAAAAACGGCCGCTGAAGCGAATCGCGCGCTTCTTCACCGCCGCCGCCCCGCCGCCGCAGGCGGTGCTCGCCGGCATGAAGGCGGCCGGCTTCGAGGTCACCCATCTTTACGGATTGACCGAGACTTACGGTCCCGCCGCCGTCAACGAATGGCAGGACGACTGGGATTCGCTCGACGACGGCGCGCAGGCCCAGCTGAAGGCGCGTCAGGGCGTGCGCTATCTCGTCCTCGAAAATCTCGACGTGATCGACCCCGATACGATGCAGCCGGTGCCCCGCGACGGCGCGACGATGGGCGAAGTCATGTTTCGCGGCAATGTGGTGATGAAAGGCTATCTGAAAAACAAGGGCGCTTCGGAAAAGGCCTTCCACGGCGGCTGGTTTCATTCAGGCGATCTGGGCGTTCGCCATCCCGACGGCTATATCCAGCTGAAGGATCGGTCGAAGGACATCATCATCTCCGGCGGCGAGAACATCTCCTCGATCGAGGTCGAGGATGCGCTGTTTCGCCATCCCAAGGTGCGCGCCGCGGCGGTTGTCGCCGCCCCCGACGACAAATGGGGCGAAACGCCTTGCGCCTTCGTCGAATTGAAGGACGGCGAAGAGGCGACGGCGGCGGAGCTGATCGACTGGACGCGGCAGCATTTGGCGCATTTCAAATGCCCGCGCCATGTCGTATTTTGCGAACTGCCGAAGACCTCGACGGGCAAGATACGCAAATATGTTCTGCGCGAACGCGCGCGCGAAATCTGGCCGGCGAGCGCGTCCACGGCCTCCCTGTGACGGCCCCGGAAAAAACGTCACAGAGCGGCGTTAAAAACAGAGAAAGCCAGCAGTCCTTGAGACTGCCGGCTTCGAGTCGAGGGCGGAAGGCCGAAACTTTCCGCGCCTCGCGATTCGCCTATATTAGAAGAACAGGCCGAGGCAGCCGCCCGCGAGGCCGCCGACGACGGCAGCCGCGACCGTGTTGGCCAGGCCGCCAAGCGCAACAGAGGCGAGACCGCCGAGAATGACCGCGCCGATGCCGGCAAAAACGTAGGTGTTCGTGGTGATTTCGAGTTCTCTAGCCATTGTTCTTATCTCCTCTTATTTTCGTTCCCTGAGTCGCGCCTTGTTCGCCCGGCGTGTTCTCGCCCCGATGGGGCGCGTCATTTCGACGCAGGCAGAGGTTAGCATAAGATGGCGCTGAGTCAATCATCGATCGGTCAAGATATTGCGTCTGCAATTATATGATATATAAGCATAATTCATGAATGGCAAAAACCAGACCTCGTTTTCCGAGCGGTTTTGTGATCGTCCTTGGGGCACGGACCGCCCATCCAAATTCGTTTTCGTCGAAGACGGACGCTATACCCGCTGCCGATGACCAAAAAGAACGCCGACGTTATCTCCGCCGACCCTTCGGTTCGCAAAGCCGAGCGCGGTCTCAGGGCCACCTTCGCGCCGCTTCGGCCCCTGCTGCCCTATGCGTTGCGCTACAAGCGAACGATCGTTCTCGCCTTTTTCGCGCTGCTCGTGGCCGCGGGCGCGACTCTCACTTTGCCGTTCGCCGTGCGCGGCATGATCGATCACGGCTTTTCGGCCGACAGCGCCGGCGCGGTAAACGCCTATTTCGGCGCGATGATCGCGGTCGCCGCGACTCTCGCGATGGCTTCCGCGACCCGCTATTATTTCGTCATGACGCTTGGCGAGCGCGTGGTCGCCGACCTGCGCGCCGATCTCTTCAAACATCTCACGACTCTCGACGCGGCCTTCTACGACACGGCGAAGACCGGCGAGCTTCTCTCGCGGCTCACGGCGGATACGACGCAGCTGAAATCCGCTTTCGGCTCCTCGGCGTCGGTCGCGTTGCGCAATCTCTTCATGTTCTTCGGCGCGATCGTGATGATGGTCGCAACGAGCCCAAAGCTCGCCGGACTGGCGCTCGCGGCGATCCCGATCATCGTTCTGCCGCTCATCGGCTCCGGCCGCGCGGTGCGCCGGCGCTCGCGTCACGCACAGGACACGCTGGCGCAGGCCTCGGCCTATGCCGGCGAAAATCTCTCGGCCGTGCGGGCGATGCAGGCCAATGGCGCGCAGGCCTATACGACTGGCCGATTCACCCGCGCGGTCGAGGCCGCCTATGACGCCGCCCAGTCGGCGACGCTGCTGCGCGCCTTCGTGACCGCCGGCGCCATCCTTGTCGTGTTCACCAGCGTGGTCGGCGTGCTGTGGCTCGGCGCGCAGGACGTGCTCGAAGGACGCATGACGTCCGGCGTTCTGTCGCAATTCGTGCTTTACGCGGTGCTCGGCGCCAGTTCATTGGGCGAGCTTTCGCAGACCTGGAGCGAACTCTCCGCCGCCGCCGGAGCCGCCGGACGCATCGCCGACATTCTCGCCATCGAGCCGCGCATCGTCGCGCCGCCGCGGCCGGTTCGTCCGCCGGCGCGCTGGAGAGGCGCGATCGCCTTCAACCATGTGCGCTTCGCCTATCCGACCGCGCCGGACCGGCCCGCCCTGCAGAATTTCTCGCTCGTTGTCGAGCCCGGCGAGCGCGTCGCGCTCGTCGGTCCGTCGGGCGCGGGCAAGTCGACGACCTTCGCGCTGCTTCTGCGCTTCTATGATGTCGATTCCGGCGCGATCACTCTCGACGGCGTCGACCTGCGCGACCTCGATCCGGCGGCGCTGCGCAGAGCGATCGCGCTGGCGCCCCAGGATCCGGTGATTTTCGGTCTTTCAGCGGCCGAAAATATCGCCTATGGCCGCGAAGACGCGTCGAGCGAAAAAATCGTCGCCGCGGCGAAGCGCGCCCAGGCGCATGACTTCATCATGGCGCTGCCGATGGGCTACGACACGCCGCTCGGCGAGCGCGGCATCACGCTCTCGGGCGGCCAGCGCCAGCG
>JBPFDW010000006.1:0-14547 GCA_051061375.1 Methylocystis sp.
CGTCGGCGTGTAAGTTCCGCTCGACGCGAAGACGCGGACCTTGGTCGGGCCGCCGCTCGGAAAGGCGACTTCGCCAGTCGTCCCGTCGACCAGCACCGCTTCCTTCCAGGCCGCGCCGTCGGCCGAGACTTTGACGTGAAAATTATCGTCGCCGGTCAATCCGGTCTCGGCGCGCGCCGAATAGTTTGACTGATAAAGCTGCGAGACCGTTTTCGCCGCGCTCTCCTTGTTGAGCGCGAAGCGAAGATCGCCATCGCCGCCGTCCGTAAGATATTTCGCGGTAAAGAGCGCCGCGTTGAGCTTCGCGAGCAGCGGATTGGCGCCGTCGGCGGTTGCGCCGACGCCGAGCAGCGAAAGATTCTGCAGCTGGCGCAACGACAGGCCGCAGTCGATCCATGCGGCGCCGTCATAGAGCAGCAGGAGCAGTTCGGATTCGACGAACGCCCGCCAGCCGGCCTGCGGCGCAAGAAAGCTCCAGCCGCCCGCGAGGAACGTCGCGATCTGATCGCTCTTTCCAGCGAAGGCGCCGGTTGCGCCGGCGCCGATGAGCAGGCGATTGCCTTCCGCGGGAGTCCCCGGCGGCGACGTCACGTTTCGTGACGAGACCGAAAGCTGCGTCAGCGCGTCGATCAGCGCCAGAGCCTCATTATGCGTGACATGTTTCTGAGCTTGCGCCGCATCGAGGAAGGGCAGCGCAAGATGGGTCGTTTGCGACATCGTCTGGCCTATTGGACGGAGAGAGTCGTCGTCAGCGGAAAGCCGCGCCCGACCGCCGCGCTCATCTGATAGAGCGCGAGCGTCAGTTCGTTTTGCGGCGCGCCGAAATCGGCGAGTTCATCGGCGGCGGGATAGAGAAGCGACGGCGCGGCGCCAGTCAGCGTCCGCGTTCCGCTCGCCGGCAGCGCAACGTCGGCTTCATAGGATTCGTTTTGTTCGCCGAGCGGAATGTCGAACGCCTCCCAGGCGTCGGAGTCGAGACGTCCGCGCCGAACGAAGTCGATGACGACGCCCGCCGGCGTGCGCCGCGCGCGCGCCTTGGTCGGCGGGTAGGGACGCAACGACTTGTTCGTGGCCGCGACCGTCGGCTGAACGAAGATCGGCTCGGCATAATCGCGATCCGCCGGACCAATACGGTAAGTAATCGGCGCGCCGATCTCGGAGACTTTGCGCGCCAGCGGCGCGAGCGCGTCGTTGAGCAGCACGACGGTCGAGCCGGCCGGCGCATCGCGCGCCGCGAGATGGTCTTGGCCGCCGAGGCCGCGAATGAGCCGCGACAGGCGGTAGGTTTTTTCGCCGATAAGTTCGGCGTGCGCGAAAGCGAAAATCTCCCAGTCGCCGTCGACGCGGATCGCCATCGCCGAGCGTCCGGCAAGCGCGGCGAGGTCGCCGACGGACGAGAGTTCTCCGGCGCCGATCGTCACGGTGACGGCGGCGCCCTGGTCGAAACGACCGACAGGACCGGTGTTCAAGACGTCGAGCGTCTCCCCGATCGTCGCGCGCTTGTCGATCGTCGCGACCTGTTCATAGCCGGCGCCCAACGTAGACGCGCCTCTCCAAATCGCGAGGGGCCCCGGCCACGGATCGGCGAAGGCCGCGGCATAGGAGAGCGCCTCTTCCTCGCGCGCCAGCGCGAGGTCGAGAATTTCCACCCGCGCCGGGCCGATCATCTTCGGCGAAACGACATTGGCGCGTCGAAGCAGCGGCGCCGCCGCGTCGTAAACCGAAGCATCCGCCGCGCGGGCGCTGATCCGCCGCGAGGCGCCGTCGGCAATGCGCTGGATTTGAAACAGCCGGTTTCCGCCCGCCGCGCCTAATCTCACGAGATCGCCGGGCTGCAAGGCGATGAGGCCTCGCCGGACCGAAAATTCCGCGGTCTCGCGGCCGATCCACAAATCCTGCAGCCAGCTTTCGGCAAGCGCCTGCGCATTGGCGCGATGCGTCATCACCGCCGCCTGCGCTTCGCTCTGGCGCGCCGAACGCCCTTCGAGCCTGCGCGACAAGACCCGCGCCGTTTGAAAATCATTTTCGGAATCGGAGAAGGAGAGCGCAATCTCCCGCGGCAGCTCGCTTTCCTGCGCCCTTGTCAGCGTCACGAGCGACACGGTTTTCCCGACGACAAGATCGTCTTCGCCAATGTCGCGCACCGGCTTGCCGCGCCGCTCGACGAAGCGCAACGCGCCGGCGTTCGCCACCGCCTCAAAGCCGAAGAGCGCGGCAAGCGGATCGATCGCCTCGCGCGGCGACATCGGCCGCTCCAGCACATAGCCGTCGAGAAACCCGCCGACGTTCGGACGCGACGCAACGGTTTCAGGCGCGGAAACGGCGCCGGCGAGCGCTGGCAGCAGGCGGTCGAGCGGCGCGCCTTCGAGGCGCCCGTTCAGCCAATGGCCGGTCTCCCAATTGGCGGAATCGCTCCAGGCGTCGTTCTGCGTTGGAAAGGCGGGAAAGGGGCGGGCGTCCCAGCACCAGATATGCAGGCGCGACGGATCGACCATCGCTCCGGCGTAGACGCTCGACGTCGGATTGCGCGCCGCGCTGCCGGGAGAGGACGGATCGAAATGCGCGATCATCGCTTCGATGAATCGCGCCTGCATGAGATCGTCGCGGCCGTTGCGCGAGAAATAGGGGAGCCCGCCTTCGCTCGATCGCGGGTCCGGAAAAACATTCGGCGCATTGGCGCCGCGGTCGACGGCTGGACATCCGGTCTCGACGATCCAGATCGGCTTTGATTGCGGCGTCCATGCGGTTGGGGCGCCAAGTTCGACGCCGCCGACGCGTTCATAATGCGGCTGCGACCACCAGGACAGAATGTCCTTCTGGCGGAACACCCAGGGCTTGCCGAGTCCATCGCTGATCGGCGTGCGATTTTGCGCCACGCGCGCATTGGCGTCGGCGTAATGCCAGTCATAGGCTTCGCCCGAGGCGACGCGCGAAGTGAGATAGGCGAGGTCGTAAATGCTCGCCGCTTCCTGCGCGTCGAGATGCGCGTCGCCGTCGCGCCAGTCGGAGAGCGGCCAATAGACGTCGATTCCGACAAAGTCCACGGCGCCTGACGCCCATAGCGGATCGAGCGGAAAGCGCACTTCGCCGCTCGCGGGAACATGCGCGCCATATTCCGTCCAGTCCGCGGCATAGGAGATTTTGGTTGGCGCGCCGAGGATCGCCTTCGCTTCCGCGGCGAGCGCCGTCAGCGCCGCGACGGCCGGATATTCGCCCGGAGCCGAGCGCACGCGCGTCAGGCCGATCAGTTCGGAGCCGACGAGGAAGGCGTCGACTCCGCCGGCCGCGACGCAAAGATTAACGCAATGCAGAATAAAATCGCGATAGCGCGCAAAGAATGCGTCGAGCTGCGCCGCCGCCGCGGCGCTTGCGTCAGGCGAACCAGGCCTGCCCGGCGCCGGATCGCAAGTGATGCGTCCCCGCCAGGGAAACGCCGGCTGTCCGATGGCGCCCGTATAAGGATCGGGCAGCGTATTGCCCGGCGGCACGTCCATCATCACGAAGGGATAGAACGTCACCGCAAGGCCGCGCGCCTTGAGGTCGGCGATGGCCGCGATGACCGATGCGTCGCTTGGCGTGCCGCCATAGGCCGAACGTCCGTCGATTTGCGAAACGAGGCGCGCGGTCGAACGAATCTGTCCGGCTGCCGACCAGTCGGGCGGCCAATAGGCGCCGATAAGATAGTTGAACTGCCCAATGGTCTTGAAGGTCGCATCGACGCGCGGCGCGATCGTGCAATGTTCGGCGCGAAGATCGTCGCCGAACCAGGCGACGACCAGCGCGACGCTTTCGAGATTCGGGCAGAGCGCTTGCAAGGCGTCGATCGACGCCGCCCAGTCCGTCGCCGCGGCCAACTGATGGCGATTTTCCGCGGCGGTGACGCCGGGGGAATAAAAGTTGAGTTTGAGGGCAGGGTGATAGCCGGCTTCGGACGCGCCGGGAATGAGGTCGACGGCGCGGATCAAGGCGCCGAGACCGGCGACGGGCTTCACGACTTCGAAAGTGAATTGCGGAATGCGATTGCCATAAGCCGCGAGCGGCAGATCGTCAAAGACGATATAGGCGAGGCCGCGATAGGCCGGCGCGTTTTCGGCGCCTTCTTTCGCCGCGATCAGCGGATCGGCCTCTTGATCTTCGGTTCCGACATAGATGCGGATCGGCAGCGTCGTCATGTCGAGTTCGGACCCGTCGGCCCAGATGCGGCGCAGGAAAGCGATGGGCCCCTCGCACAGGCCGATCGCGAAATTCGCCGAATAGGAATAAGTGAACTGAATAGTGAGGCCGCCGCCTCCGCCGCCGCCCTTGCCCTGTCGCTGCGTTTGGCCGAAGGAGACATTGACTCGTTCAAGAAAACGCGTCGCCCAGATCATCTGGCCGCCGATCCGCGCCCGCCCGTAGATGCGCGGCACGCCGGCGCCTTCGGTGGAAGTGATCCCGTCCATGGACTTGAGTCGCGGACCGATCGAATAGCGCGGCGAGGCATGCGGCAGCAGCGCCGAGTCGATGAAGGCGCCGCCGACTCCGCCGAGCAGCCGGCCGATCGTGGAGCCGACAGGTCCGCCGACCGCGCCGCCGGCGACTGAGCCGATCGTTTGCAGAACGAGTGTGGCCATGAAGGACTCTTATGGAATCGTGGGATGTCATTCCCGAAGCGCGCTTTGCGCGATCGGGAATCCAGATCGAACTTCAACGACTCGCGTGAGCGGCTCTGGTTTCCCGGTCAGGCCTTCGGCCTGCCGGGAATGACAGGCGCGCTGCGATCAATCAGCAACGCCCGGAAAGGCGAAGGCGGCGACAAGTTTCTTGCGCCAATGCGCGCCGATCGCGACTTCCGCCACGCCGACTCCGGCATGCGCATGAACCATATGAGTCGCCGAGGTCGCGACGCCGAGATGTTTCGCCGGCAGATAGTCGCGAAAGCGAAACAGGAGAATGTCGCCTTCGCGAAAATCGCTTAATGGGATCGACTTGAAATGCCGTTTCGCGGCGTCAAGCAAAGTTTCGGCGCCCGAGGCTTCCGCCCAGTCCGGCGTATAGGCCGGCGCCGATTCCGGCTCTTGCCCGATGACGTCGCGCCAGACGCCGCGCACGAGCCCCAGACAATCGCAACCGACATGAATCAGCGACGCCTGATGCGCATAGGGCGTGCCGATCCAGCGCCGCGCCGCAACGACGATATCGGCGCGAGTCATCGGAAAAAACTCCCGCCGTCCATCGCCGGCGCGAGCGCGCTCGGATAGGCGATCACCCGATCATTGCCGGGCATGTGCGGAAAGCCGCGAAAGTTGACGATATTGGAGAATTTCAGCCGGCAGCTCGTCGGCGACTTGTCGCAGCCGGCGGTCATCAGAACTTCGTCGCCCGCGATGATCGCGCCTCCGGGGCCCGTCCACAGCGTGACGGTCGCCCGCAAATCTTCCTGGCGATGCGACTTGACCGTGAACCGCGCGTCTTGATTGGCGCCGCTGGTGAAATTCAGCGCGCCGCCTGAAAAAAAGCCGCTATCGAAATTTTGCGAAAGATCGATGTCGATCATGCCGCCAGCGAAGGCGGCGACGACGCCCGTTGCGTGAAACCCGGCGGCCATGAGGTCGAAGCCGCAGCGCGCATCGCCGAGGTCGGCCGAACAATTTCGTTGAAAGGCGCGGCCCTGCTGCTGATCGAAGAAATGCGCGCTCGAGCGAAGCTCGGCGCTGAAAGCCTTCTCGCCGCGACGAATTTCGCCGATCGTCGCAATGTCGAGGAGGGCGCGATCGGCGATGTCGGTCCAATCGACGAGCCATGTCTCAACCGAAGCGCCGTCATAGATTCCGTTGCGAAGATCGGCCTCGGTGAGGCTCTCATCGCTTAGGGCGCCAGCGGCCTCGCTGGTTCCCGGCGCGAAGCCGACGCCCGATTCGATCTGCGATGCGGAGAGACCGGTGTTGGCGCGGAAGGTGACGCCATTGAAGGTCAGATCACGGTCGTGGTCGGTAAAACCCATCACCGTCCCGTCATTGCGCGAAACGCGCCAGCACTGGCAGAAGGTGGTGGCGCGCCGATCGAGCTTCGCCTGCATCGAGGGAGAGAGCGACAGCATGCAATTTTCCCGTGGTCTTTCCGGCGTCATCGCGAGGAGCGAAGCGACGAAGCGATCCAGCGATCGACGAGCGCTTTTGGATTGCTTCGCTTCGCTCGCAATGACGGAACGGTTCTCTAAGGGACGATTTCGATGATCGGAATATTGGGAATCGCGCCGGCTTCGAACGCGTGCATGTCGATTTCCAGAAAGTCAGTGTCGAAACGCGCCGGCACGTCGAAGAAAAAGCCGGCGGTGACGATAGCGCCTGTCGCGGGAATGGCGCCTGGCGTGAAAGTCACGATTCCCGTCGCGGCGTCGACGCTCGCATCCGGCGCCGATATCTCGACGCCGTCGATCGCGACGCGCACTGTTCCGGCGACCGGCTTCACAATGTCGCGCGCATAGGGCGAAAAGGCGCCGCCGTAGGTTTTGCTGAGCTGGAAGGCAGCGCGCGCGCCGTCTCCAACTCCGATCGTCTGATCCGTCGAGCCCGGCGCCGCGCCCGGCGCGCAGGAGGCGCAGTCGGCGCGATCGCGCCAGCGAAAGCCGTAAAGCCTGCCTCGCCGCTCCTCGAAAAATTCGATGATCTGCGCAAGCTGCGCGAGGCTCTTCACGCCATATCCCGCTTCATAGCGTCGCCGCGAATGCGCCCAGCGGGCGTTGCGTGCTTCGCGATTGGAGCCGAGCGTGACGATTTCGGTGCGCCGCTCCGGTCCGCCGCGCCCGCCCAAGGAAACGTCGAGCGGAAAGCGAACTTCATGAAAATCGCTCATGCCGGCTGCGCCTCTTTAGAGATTGCGCTGGCCGCGCGCGACGGCCCGCGCCAGCGCGCCGGCAATCTGCGCCTCGGAACTGCGAAAGCTTTCGACATCCTGCGCGGCGATATTGACGGTGATCGAAACCGGACGCGCGGCGGCGCTTTGCGCGACCACCCCGAGCCTGCCGTCCGGGCCGCGGGCGAGCGGCATGATCGCCTCGGCGCCGCGCTCGCCCATCAGCCCGATCGCGCCGCCCGCTGCGAAATAGGTCGGGCTTGCGATGATGCCGCCTTGCGCGAGGTGCGAGGCGTTTCCAGCGCTGCCGAAAACGCCGGAGAATAGGCCGCTCAACCCGCCGACCAGTCCTTGGGCGAGCGCCTTGCTTCCCTCGCGCAAGGCGATCTGCGCCAGCGATCGCGCGATCTGCGAGAGCACGTCGTTGAAGCCGCGGCCGCTCGCCGACGCGGAGCCGAATCCCAGTTGAAGCGTCTTCGAGACATTTGCCGCCGAGACGTTGATCTGATCGAGCAGCAGTTTGGTCGTCCGGAGATCCGGCGTCGCCAGGGGCGCATTGGCGCCTGGTTCGTTGAACGGATCCGGAAAGGGGTCGGAAGAAGTCGTCATGTCGATCCTGCGGAGTCGGGAAATCGGCGCATCAATGCGTCAAGCGCGGCGCGCGACGGCGCGCCTGGGGTCTTGCCGTAAACGCCTTCAGCCGCGCAAAAAAGTTCGCGCGGCGTCATCGACCAGAAGTCGCGCGATGAAAGCCGCAGGACGCCCAGCCCGAAGGCCATGGCGCGCGCGAAGGGAAAGGGCGCGCGAGGAGAGGGCTCGCGCGCCGATTCTTCCGCTTGCGTCAGGCGTCCTGCGGCGTCGGAGGGTTTGCAGCCGCGTCGTGCTCCGGCGCATCGCCGAAGGTCGCCGCGAGGAGGTCGGCCGCGATCCGCACATAGCCTGCAAGACCCTCCGAAACTTTCATTCTGGCGACCTCCTCGTCGCTGACGTCATGTCCGGCGCCGCGCAGGCCGCAGCCGATGATGCGCAGAATGTCGCGCGCTGAAAGGCGTCTTTCCTCGAAGCGGCCGGCGAGCGCGACGAGATCGCTCGCGCCAAAACCGCTCTCCAGTTCGGCAAGCGCCGAGCGTCAGGCAAAGCCTGTATGTCTTGCCGTCGAGCGTTGCGTCGATTTCGCCGCGCTTTGCATTCGCCATGTGGTCCTCACAGCGCGGCGAAGGCGAGCGCGCCCGCCGATTCAAGCGAAATGTCGAAGGTGACTTCGGCGGCGTATTCGCCGCGGTAGTCGAGATTGGCGATCTGAAAGAGGCCGGAGAGAACGCCGAAATCTGGGATGACGATCTGCCATTCGCGCAGCAGCCCATCAAAAAAGGTCTGGCGCAAAAGCGCGTCCGACGCCTGGTCCTTGAAGACGCCGGTTCCCGAGACGCTCGCGCGCTTGAGTCCGGCGCCGTCGAGCAATTCGCGCCAGCGGCCGTTCGACTCCGCGTCGGTCACATCCACCGAGTCGGCGTTGAGCGCGAGGCGGCGCGTGCGCAATCCGCCGATCGTGACGAAACTTGCGCCGTCGTGAATTTTGAGCAGCAGATCCTTGCCTTTTTGAGCGGCCATCGATGAGCTCCGTTAAAGATATTCCGTCGTGGCGCGAAAGCGCAGATTGACCCTCGCGATGCGGCCGTTCTGATCGCGGCGCGTCTCCATGGATTGAAAGCGCAAATCGATCAGCCGATGGTCCTGTAGAACAAGCGGCGCTTCGGTGAGGAGACCGGCGATGCGCTGGGCGAGATCGAGCGCCTCGGATAGTCCGCGCATCGTCGACGCGACGCCGATCGTGAAGAATTGCTCGGCGCCAGGCGAAAGATCAGCGGACCAGTCACGCAATTGCGCGTCGGCGAAGAGCGCATAGGGCGGCTCGATCCCGCGCGGCGCCTCATCATACAGCTTTTCGCCAAGCGCGGCGGCGAAGCCTGCATCCGCGAAGAGGTAAGCGCGGATCGCCTTGCGCAGCGCGACGACGGGTGAAGCGCTCATGTCGAGTCCTTTAGGAAATCTCTTCGCATTGGCAGACCAAAAACCGTCGGCGCTCGTCGGGATCGACAACCGACTGAATGCGCAGCTTTCGGCCTCGATGGACGAAGCGCATGTCCTTTGCGACATCCTCGCGCCAGCGGATCGTTACCGAATGGCTCGTCGCCTGCTCGGCGCGCTGTTCGACGAAATCTTCGCGGGCGCCACCCGGCGCAACGCGCGCCCAAAGATCGGCAACTGGCGCGTAGCTGCGCGCAAATCCCGCGGCGCCGTCAGGCGTATCGATCGGCGCCTCCAGCGTCACGCGATGGCGCAAGGCGCCGATCCGTGGAAAGACGCTCACAGCAGCCGCTCCCGGCGAAACGGCGCGGCGAGTTGCGCGACCGCTCTCGGCAGCGCATCGTCGCCGTCGTCGCCGCGATGTTCGCGCCAATGGGCGACGAGTATCAGGATGGCGCGGCGCAGCGGCTGCGGCACATCGCTCGCGAGCGCGCCATAGCCGACGTCGAAATCGATTTCGATTCCATCCGTCGCGCGGCTGGGCGCCGGCGGCGCCGAAGCGAAGCTGATGCGGCCGCCTTCCGTCGACGGCGGCGCGCGATAATTCGCGGAAGCGAGCGTCTGCGCTGCGTCATTCGCATCGAAAACGCGGATCGCCGTCGCCGCAGCAAAAGGCGCGAAGGGAATGTAGAGCATGGCGTTCGAAGCGACTGATGACGGCCAGCAATCGAAAACGAGACGCCAGCTCTGCGTGATCAGAAAGCGCCGCGTATAGGCTTCGAGCGTCATCCGCGCGGCGACGATCAGCGCCTGGATGAGTTCGTCCTCGTCGCCGCCGTCTTCGCGCAGCCATGATTTGGCGTCGGCGAGCGAGACGGGCTCGATCGCCGGCGCGCCGATCAGCATCGGTCGCATCGCGTGTCCTATGTTAGTGGATTGCGTCAGCTATTCGTCTCGCGCGAATGTAAGCGCGCGGAGCTGCGGGTGATTGGCGTTTTGCGGTAACCGACTAATCAGTCAATTTTGAAGAAGTGTTGTATCTTCGGCGCCAGCGTAATTAGCGCTCCGATGATCGTAAGGAACAACAAGAATGCTTTAAGCATGTAATCAGTGGACGGGAGATGCGTCATTCGCTCCTCGACACGAGCCAGAGTGACGTTCTGCTCATTCAAGTCTTGCCGAATCTGACGGACATCCGCCTTCACGTCCGCAACGTCGCGCTTGATGTATTCTACGTCAGATTCGAGCCGAGAAAGTCGCGCTTCCATGTCGTCCATCCCGCCGCCGCCGCCAGATACCGAAGCTCCGCGAGATCTTTGACCACTCGCAGAGGCGCCTCCCGGTATGACGCGAAGACTGTTTCTATCCATTTGATTTCACATCTGGGGCTGCGTCCTCAACATTTACTATTTTGATTTTTTCCACGAGTAGGTCGCGCAGGGCTACCATGTCCTGAAGAGACATCGTTATCGCAATATGGAAAACTGGCACGCCCCGTTCGCCTGCGTCATTCAGGGGCGGTCCCAAGTGTCCGAATGCCAAGCGGGCATTCAGGCCTTCACCGTGGATGACAAATCTCGACGCCGGATATTCAACAATATGAGGGGCGTAGGCCGCCGCCCATTCTTCTGGAGAAATGTTTCCAAGAGCCCCCGGTTTTGCGTCATTGGCCATTGCAGCGCCTCTTTCGAGACATCGATCATACAGCCAATGACTTCGGGGACAAGAGGGCGGTATCGTATCGAATTGCGCCGCTTACGAGGCGGCGAATTTCAACAGCTTGATCGCCTCGAAATTCTGCACGCCGCCGCCGACCCGCTTCGTCGTGTAGAACAGCACATAGGGCTTGGCGGAATAGGGATCGCGTAGCACGCGAATGCCGACGCGATCCACCACCACATAGCCGCGTTCGAAATCGCCGAAGGCGATGGAGAGCGAACCCGTCGCCGGGTCGGGCATGTCCTCGGCTTCGACGACCGGGAAATTCATCAACGAGGCGGCTGCGTCGGACGTTGCGGGCGGCGCCCAGATGTAATCGCCGGTTGTCGTCTTGAACTGGCGCACCAGCGATTGCGCGCGCCGGCCCATCACGAATTTGCCGTTCTGGCGGAAGCCGGCGCGCAAAGCATAGACGAGATTGACCAAGGCGTCAGAAGGATCGCTCGCCGCGAAGGCGCCGGCGGCGCCCGTCGCCACATAGCCGATATTGCCCCAGCTCCAGCTCGAATCCGCGACCGTCGTATAAGAGAGAAAGCCCTTGGGCTCGTTGACGCCGTCGCCGCTGACGAAGGCGGCGCCTTCCTGTTCGGCGAAGGCTGTCTGCACTTCCTCGGCGATCCATTGTTCGATGTCGACGACCGAATCGTCGAGCAGCGCCTGCGTCGCCGCCGGCATGGCGTAAAGCTCCATCGCCGGGAAGGTCATGTCGGCGAGCTGCTGATTGTTGGTCTGCGGACGCGGATCGGCCTCGGCGACCCAGCCGGCCGCCGGTCCCGTCGTCGAAAAGGCCCGGCGCAGCGACGCGCCGGAGATTTCGCGCACGCCGGAGATGGCGCGGATCGGCGAAAGCTTGGCGAGTCTGCGCAGCACTTCGCGCTCGGTCGGCAGCGGCACGAGATAGCCGCCGTCGGGGCCGGAGCCGCGCGACAGCGCCTTGGCTTCGAGCGCCTTGAGGCCGCTCGCTTCGCCCGACCGCATGTAGTGGTTGAAGGCGCTCTTATGTTCGCGCCCGCTGTGGTCGTCGACGATCTTGCCGCCGATTCGCGGCCGCGACATGTCGAGCGCCAGGCGGTCGAGTCGACTCTTGGTGTCGTCGAGCGCCTGGTCGATGCGCGCGAGTTTCTCCTCGGTCACGACATCGGCGCCGAGACGATTCTCAAGCTGCGTGAGACGCTCGTCATTGGTTTCCTTGAAGGCGCAGAAGGCGCGATTGAGATCGGCGAGAATGTCGTCGCCGGCGGATTTGGTTTCGATTGCTGACATGTGTTGAGCCTCGTGCTGATGCGTTAAGCGAAAAAACCCGCGCGGCTCGGGCCGGCGGGTGCGTTCACATTTGGGAAAGCCGTCATGAAGTCTGTAAGCGCCCGACGGCGAGAGCGCGGATCGATGCGAAAGTTCAGGAATTTTCCGACAGACGCCGGAGCGCCTGCGCGAATTCAAGCGCGGCGCGCTGCGCTCTCAGGCGTGAGAGCTTGGCGCCAAGCGCCTCGACGTTCGGCGCGGCCCTGCGACTTTGCTTCACCGCGCCGATGCGCGCCTGCGACAGCATCGGAAAAGTGACGACGGAAATCTCCCAAAGGTCGATCTCATGCAGGCGGCGCACGCCGCTCGATTTTTCGGTCGTGGCGCGCCGCGTGCGAAAGCCGATGGAGAGGCCGTCGATCGCGCCCTTGCGCATCAGCGACAGCGCCTCGCGCGCCCGCGCCACCGAAAGATCGAGCCGGCCTTCGACTTTGAGTCCGCGCGAATCTTCGACGATCGAGGCCCAAAGCCCGATCGGCTCGGCCGCCTGATGCTGCCACAGCATTTTGACGCCCGAGGCGCCGCGCTTGATCAGTGAACGGGCGAAGGCGCCGGCCATCACCATGTCGCCGCCAGAATCAACCACGCCAAAGAGGCTGGCGTAGCCCGAAAAAGCGCCGGCCTCATCCGCCTGCAACAGCGGCAGTTCGGCGCGCTTTACTTCACGAGCGCCAATTCTTCGCGACGCCGCCATCAGCGCTGCTCCGCCTGGGCGTTGATCGGCGCCTGGCTTGCCGCGCGGGCGTCATGGCGCAATTGCGCCAGCAATTCAACGAAGGTCTTGAAGACCGCGGAAGGGTCTTCGCGCCGGCGCGCAGGGCGGGCGCGCGGACGCGTGACGAGATGCGGCAGCCAGTTTTTCTCACTCATGAATCGCTCCTGCAACGTCGGTTGAAACGCGCGAGTTCGCGCACGAAAGCGTCAAGGCGGCGCGTCGACTCGCCGAGTTCCCGCATAGCGAGATAGGCCTGCGCGGTCGCCGCGCAGGCCCACAGAAACAGCGCGAGATGCGCGAGATCGCCGCGCTCCAGAATGGCGTCGAGAATGTCGGACATGAACGATGACTTCTTTCGAGCCTGAAAGCTCTTCTGCACGCGCGCGACGAGCGGCAGAACGGTCTGGCGCCAGAAGGCGCGATTGGCCTCGGCGTAATTGCTGAAGGTGTTGTCGCCGGGCAGGCCCAGCAGCAGCGGCGGCACGCCGAAGGCGAGCGCGATCTCGCGCGCGGCGCCTGATCTCGATCTAATATGGGATCAAATCGTAATCATTGTCGTACACGAGTACATTGTCTCGTCCGAACGTATCGTAAATGATGCGTGGAATCCGGGAAATTAACTCTGAACCCTCTTCCTTGTTCCACTGAATCATGAATCCGCTGAGGGCGTTGAAGCCATGCGCCGCCGCTTCCTCGCGATCATTTTGCGCCAGCTCTCGTCCGTCCGATATCCAAAAATGCAGAAGCACGTCATGGAATCGTATTTTGGCGTCCGCAATCTTTTCCCGTGTCTCAGGGAGCGGCAGCGCGGACGAACAAAAAAAACAGATCGACATCACCAGCTTCCTTTGAGGTAGATGAGCTTCCCACGCTGATCAAGGATCCAGATCTTGCCTAAGTTTGAGATTGGATGAGCTCGAAATTGTTCTTCTATCTGCGAGAGCGTCAGATTGGAATCCTGAAGATTAATTACGACATTTCGAGTTTGGTTTTCTTCGATTTTCTCGAAAACTGTTCGCCAGACATTGCGAACGTTGTTCGTTTTCGGGGCGTAATTGTCAAACACCTCGCCGTCGATCCGATAGTCGGGTCGTTTTGGGCCGGGCACATCCGGCTTTTGCTCCACGTTGTGGCCATATAGCCAGAGGATGTGGGCTGACTTATTTTCCTGTTCGGCGCCGCGCCTCGTTTCAGGATCATCTTGTCGCCGAACGAGCGCGCGTGGTCCTGTCAGATCGCCTTTCGGGCCGCTTTCCTGACCGGGCAATGCGAGGTCTCCATAGAGCTCTCGCAAATGCTCTGAATAGCGTGCGTTCGCCTGCCGCGTTGCGCTTACATTGCGCGCGATGCGCGCCTCAATGTTGTTTGGATCGATGAGCGTGGGTTCTGGCTTCCACCCTGGATCGATTTCGCGCACGCGGGTCTCGGCTTCTCTCGCCAGGCGCGCCGTATCTTCCAGTCGATCGAGTTGCGAGGGAGTGGCTTCGCCGGGTCCGCTGAATCGCCCGCCTCTGCCGCGGCCGCCGCGCGCCTGGGCCAGTGTGATGGACCCATCCACGTCGCTCGCCACGCTCGGATCAATATTCGTCGCGGTCCGGACTCGGTCCTCCACATCTCGCCGCCGCGCGCGATCATCTCGCGCGCCGTTAAACCCGCCTCCCGAATCTCCGCCGCCCCCGCCGCTCGTCCATTGTCCGCCGCCGGAATTGCCCGCAGGCACGCGCGGCTGATCCGGGCTGTAGCGGCGCTCCAGCGAGGCATCGCGTTTGGCGACGAACGCTTCTTTCGGCGCCGGGCCATAGCCCAATGCCTCGCGCTGTTCGTCGAGCGTGAGGAAAGCCGCCTTGCCGACGCGTTCCCATTCGGCGGCGCGCTCGCTCGCCAATGCTTCCAGACGGTCGGCGTTATAATCGAGGCGAAAGGAACCGAAGCCCGGCCGCAGCCAGGCC
>JBPFDW010000007.1:0-21396 GCA_051061375.1 Methylocystis sp.
CTCCTGCGCCGTTTGAGGGATGCGCCAGCGCAGGGCGAGTTCGGCGGGCGAGAACAGGGTCAGCGCGCGCGCCGGGGCGCCGTCGCGGCCGGCGCGGCCGATCTCCTGATAATAGCCCTCGACCGAGGTCGGCAGATCGGCATGGATGATGAACCGCACGTCCGGCTTGTCGACGCCCATGCCGAAGGCGATGGTCGCGACCATCGCCGCGCCCTCGCGGGCGAAGAAGGCGTCCTGATTTTCCGAACGCGTGTGGGAGTCGAGCCCCGCATGATAGGGCAGCGCGTCGAAGCCGAGCCGCGAGAGCTCGCGGGCGAGGGCGTCGGTCCGGTTGCGCGAGTTGCAATAGATGATGCCGCTTTCTCCGCCTTGGCCGCGGCGCGCGAAATCGACGATCTGGCGCAGGCCGGCGCGCTTTCGCGCGAAGTCGAGAGCGAGGTTGGGCCGCGCGAAGGAGCGCTGGAAGATTTGCGGCGGGCGCGAAAAGAGCGTGCGGGCGATGTCGTCGCTCGTGCGCGGACCGGCCGTCGCGGTGACGGCGAGCGTCGGCGGCGCGCCGAGTTTTCGCGCAATATCGCCGAGCTGGCGGTATTCAGGCCGGAATTCATGCCCCCAATGCGAGACGCAATGCGCCTCGTCGATGGCGAACAGTCTGACGCGAATGCTGCGCAGCAAATGCTGCGTTCCCTCCTGGGCGAGACGCTCGGGCGCGGCATAGAGAAGCTTTGCCCGGCCCGAACGGACGGCGTCGATCGCCGCCGCCGCTTCCTCGTCCGCCTGCATCGAATGCAGCGCCACGGCGGCGATTCCCTTGTCATCGAGGCCGCGAAGCTGGTCGCGCATCAGCGCGATCAGCGGTGAGCAGACGAGCACGATTCCGGGGCGCGGGGCGGCGGCCGGCAATTGATAGAGGAGCGACTTGCCCGAGCCCGTCGGCATGATGGCGAGGACGTCGCGGCCGGCGAAGACCGCCTCGACGACTTCCGCCTGCCCCGGCAGAAACTCCGAAAAGCCGAATTTGCTGCGCAGCAATTCCCGCGCTTCGGCGGGCGCGGTCATTCCGCCCAGCCCGCGAGCCAAAGCGCCTGACGGGCGGTGAGGTCCATCACGCACCAGGCCTGCATGGGGACCGCCATCGATCCCTTGAAGATGAGTTCGGGCTGCCGGCAGGCGGCGTCGCGCCAGGCCAACCAGGCGCGCTCGGTCTTGCGCAGATTGTCGGCGGCGGGCTTGTCCATTTTGGCGAACGCCGCGCGATAGGAGCCGTTGAGCCGAAAATCCCAGACTGCCGCTTCGCGCCAATAGCATTGGCTCAAAACGGCGTTCGACGTGTCGCCCTCTTTCTTGACGCAGGCCTTGGCCAGCGCGCCGACGCAGCTCGACGGCGCATGCGCCGCATTCTCGGCGGCGGCGGCGAGGCGGGCGTCCGCCCCCGGCGATTCTTCCAGCTCGTCTTTGTGCGGCGCCGCCTTTTTCGCCTTCTCTCCGGCGAGGGCGAGACAGACCTCGACTTCGGCGCGGTCTTCCTTGGAAGGCTCGGCCGCGCGCGCAGAGGCGACGGCAAGAGAAGCGAGAAGCGCAAGAGCGGCGCGGATCATCATTCTCTCCGTTACCGTGGCTGAAGCAGCGCTTGCGCGATTTCGCGCCATTCGTCCTCGAGCGCGCCGCTGGCCGGTTCTCGCCCCGCCCGCCGATACCAGTATAGGGCGTTCGAGAGATCGCCTTCCTTGCGATGGAGATAGGCGTGGACCCACATGCTGTCGGCATCGGATTTATCGTCGACGCATTTATGGGCGGCGTTCCAATCGCCCTTCGCGTCGAACCAGAGCGCCCGCAGCGGCGGCGGGAGAGCCGGCGGCTCGTCGGCGGAAAGCGTTTCGAGAAAAGCGTCGAGGGTCATGCTTCCGCTCATTGCTCAAAAGAGCGCCATCTCAGCGACAAACAGGCTAATATCTCGCTTTGCAGTTTGAGGCTTGGATAAGCGCCCGCGCAACTCGCCGCTCTCCTTCGCGCAAAGCAGAGGAATCAATGTCGCCGCAAAAAGCCAGTCTCGGTCTGGAGGCGTATATTGACGAGACAATTCGACTGTCCGCCAAGCACAATTACCATCCGACGACCTTTGTTGGCATGCGCGGCAGATATGGAACGCATGCGGCAATTTCGCGTCTTGTCGTGAGCGGCGATATTCAGAGTGGATTCAAGCGCCTCTGCGAGCTTGGCTTAAAGGAATGGACGATCGAGAGCGCCGTGTTGAAATTCCCCGAGGAATTCTCGAAAGAGGTGCGAGAATGTGCGGCGTTTAGGCTGAGCCAGGTCAAAAAGCGATAGAATTGCAACCTGGTCCAAGCGCCGAAACGGAGCGGCGGCGCGCGCGCCGTTGATTTTCTAATTGGCGAACAGGGCCGCCCAACCACTCGCCATCTCGCTACTCACTCTCCCACGCGACCCAATCCTCACGGGCCGACGCGCGTCTTGGGACGAACTTTGCTTTTTCGCCGGCCGGCCTTATTGCTGCGCCCCGGTCGGAGACTCCCTGCTTGCCTTCAAAGTTTAAACTCACCGCCCTTTCGCCTCGGGCCCTGGGGCTTGCGGCGACGCTCGCCGCTTTGGCGTTCGATCAGGCGCATAAATACTGGATGCTGCATGTTTTCAACGTCGCCAACCGGCCGCCGTTGAGCCTCACGCCGTTCCTCGACATCGTCCTGTCCTGGAACTTCGGCGTCTCCTATTCCCTGTTTCCGGCGCATGAAACCGCGGCGCGGCTCGCGCTGCTGATTGTCCAGGGCGCGATCATCGCCGGCCTGGCGGTCTGGATGATCCGCACGCGGAGCCGGGCGACGGCGCTGGCGCTCGGGCTCATTATCGGCGGGGCGCTCGGCAACGCCGCCGACCGGATCATGCGCGGCGCCGTCGCCGATTTCTTCTATCTCCACACCAGCCTGCCGGTCGGGCCGCTGGCCAATTACGTCTTCAATCTCGCCGACGTGTTCATTACCGCAGGCGTGGCGCTGCTGGTCTTTGAGGGGTTTTTCCTGCCGCAGGAGCGGCGGGCCGGGAGCTGAACGCGCTCGGCTCCAGCTTTCGGCCCGGCCTTCGCCACTAAATCGCCAATAAGTCCCGGCCATGTAGCCGCATCAACCGGAGCCCGACGGAGTCCGAACAGATGAAGCTTGCTCAGTCGCAGCGCTACGCCTTTTACGCGCTCGCCGGCCTCGCCGCGACCCTGGCCGCGCCAGCTCTCGCCGGCGACGACAAATCCACGTGGACGGCGATGATGGAGATGGTCGGCGCGTCTTCCGACGAGGGCGCCGGCAAGATCGATTACAGCGAGCGGCCGAAGCTTGTTCTGCCCCCGAGCCTCGCCGAGCTCCCGCCGCCGCGCGAACGGGCCGAGCGCACGGGCGACTGGCCGGCCGAACTCTCGGCGGAGCGGCGCCGCAACGTCAATCGCTACGCCCGCGTGCCCAATGCGCCGCCGGAAGCGCCGCGCCCGGGGATCGTTGCGCGCGTTATGTCTTTCGGATCGGGCTCCCAGGAGCCGGCGGCGCCTGCGATCGAAGAGCCGAGCCGCATCCTGCTGACCGAGCCCCCGCCGGGCTTTCGCCGGCCGACGCAGGATTTGAATAAAATCGGCGAGGCGGAAGCCGCCAAGAAAAGCTCGTGGTGGAATCCGATGACCTGGGGACGCGGCGGCGCCGACAAAGCCGCCACCGCAGCCGCAGACGAAAAGCTGCGCCCGGAGGAACAGGGGGCGTTCTCCAGCTTGCGGAAGCTGATCGGCTGGAGCGGGTCGGATTCGGCGTCAGGCTCCGGGTCGGAGTCTTCCGAAGGTTCGAGCTCAGGATTCCAGATGCCACGTTTCGTCCAGGCCCCTGACGACACGAAGTAATTTTCGGCCTATATTGGGAAAGATCATTCTCTCCCAGATTGCGCGGCCGCGGCCGCGGGAAAGGCCGTTCATGTCATTTGAGACGAAGGCGTCAGCCGTCGCTTCGCTTTCGCCCGGCGCCGCCGCGCCGGCGCCGGCGCGCGCAAGCATTGCGAGCTTTAGGCTCGACAACGGCATGGACGTCGTCGTCATTCCCGACGCCCGGACGCCCGTCGTCACCCATATGGTCTGGTATAAGAACGGCGCCGCCGACGATCCGCTCGGCCAGTCGGGCATCGCCCATTTCCTCGAACATCTGATGTTCAAGGGCACGAAAAATCATCCGCAGGGCGAATTCTCCAATCTCGTCGCCGAACTCGGCGGACAGGAGAACGCCTTCACAAGCTATGATTACACGGCCTATTTCCAGCGCATCGGCAAGGAGCATCTCGCGACGCTGATGGCTTTCGAGGCCGACCGCATGCGCAATCTGGTGCTCACCGACGAGGTCGTCGATCCCGAACGCGACGTGGTGCTCGAGGAGCGCCGCATGCGCACCGACAGCGACCCGGCGGCGCAGCTCGACGAAGCCGTGCAGGCGGCGCTCTTCGCCCATCATCCTTACGGCACGCCGATCATCGGCTGGAACCACGAGATCGAGGGGCTCGATCGCCAGCACGCGCTTGCCTATTACGAGCGCTTCTACACGCCGGAGAACGCCATTCTCATCGTCGCGGGCGATGTCGAGGCGGACGAGGTCGCGCGTCTCGCCAGGGAGAGCTACGGCAAAATCCCGGCCCGGTCGGCGCCGCCGCGCCGCGCCCGCACGCAGGAGCCGCCGCATCGCGCCCACCGTTTAGTGACGCTGCGCGACGAGAAGGTCGAGCAGCCGGCGCATGAGCAGGTGTTTCTCGTGCCCTCCTACACCACCGCCGAACCCGGCGAAGCCGAGGCGCTGGAGACGCTCGCCTATATGCTCGGCGGCGGGCCGACGAGCGCCCTTTATGAGACGCTCGTCGTCGAGGAAAAGGTCGCGGTCGGCGCCGGCGCTTATTACATGGGCTCCGCCGTCGACGACACGCGCTTCTGGGTCTATGCGACCCCTGCGCCCGGCGTGACGCTCGAAGAGCTTGACGCCGCCATCGACCGCGTGTTGCGGCGCTTCGGAGAGGAGCCGATCGACGCGGAGCATCTGCAGCGCGCCAAGACCCGCCTGATCGCCGACGCGATCTACGCCCAGGACAGTCAGTCCTCGCTCGCGCGCTGGTATGGCGAATCGCTGGCCACCGGTCTCGCCATCGAGGATATCGTCGCCTGGCCCGACCGCATGGAGCAGGTGACAGCCGCCGACGTGCGGAACGCCGCGCGCGAATGGCTCGACAGGCGCAGGGCCGTCACCGGCTATTTGCTGCCGGCCTAAGCGGCGATCGGCGTGAGGCGGTCGGCAGTCGGCCGACGCCCGATCCGACAGCCGAACGCCGACTGCCGACCCCAGATTCAGGAAAAGAAATGACCGCTCACGCGCCCACCGTCTCCATCGCTTCCCGCGCCGAACATGTGCAGCGGATCATGACGCCCGGCGGCCTGGAGGTCTGGCTCGTCGAAAGCCACGCCGTGCCGCTCGTCGCGCTCGAATTCGCGATTCGGGGCGGCGCCGCGCAGGACCCCGCGGAAAAACCGGGCCTCGCCACGCTGCTCGCGGCGACGCTCGACGAAGGCGCCGGCCCCTATGACGCGCGCGGCTTTCATCGCGCCATCGACGAACTGGCGATCCATCTCGGCTTCGGCGCCGATCGCGACGCGATTTCGGGCCATATGCAGAGTCTCTCGCGCAATGTCGACAAGGCCTTCGGCCTCCTGAAGGTCGCGCTCAACGACGCGCGGCTCGAGGCCGGCGACGTCGCCCGCGTGCGCAGCCAGCTCGCCGCCGAATTGAAGCGCGACGCCAATGAACCCGACTCCGTCGCAGCGAAAAGTTTTCGCGAAGCGGCCTTCCCCAACCATCCCTACGGGCGGCCGGTGCGCGGCGATCTTTCGTCGATCGACACGCTGTCGCGCGAAGACCTCATCGCCCTGCGCGAGCGGCTGTTCGCAAGGCGCGACCTCAAGATCGGCGTCGTCGGCGCGATCGACGCCGGCAAGCTCTCCGATCTCATCGACGCGACCTTCGGCGGACTTGCGCAGCAGAATGATCTCGCGCCGGTTCCGGACATTTCCGTCGCCAATGTCGGCCAGCGCAACATTGTCGAACTCGACGTGCCGCAATCGACGCTCCGCTTCGGACGCCCGTCGATCACCAAGCACCATCCCGATTATTACGCCGTCGTCGTCGCCAATCACATTCTGGGCGGCGGCACCTTCACCTCGCGGCTGTTCCGCGAAGTGCGCGAGAAGCGCGGCATGGCCTATTCGGTCTATTCGCATCTCAACGAATATGACCATTGCCCGATGCTGATCGGCGCCGCCGCGACCAAGAACGAGCGCGCCGGCGAAGCGATCGGCGTGATCGAGGAGGAATTCAGGCAGTTCGCGGAAGGCGGACCGACCGAGGACGAATTGGACAAGGCGAAGAAATTCCTCATCGGCTCCTATGCGCTGCGCTTCGACACTTCGACCAAGATCGCGAGTCAGCTGGTCAATCTGCAGCTCGACGGATTCGCGCCGAGCTTCCTCGACGAGCGCAACGGCCGCATCGCCGCGGTGACGATGGAGGATTGCAAGCGCGGCGCGCAGCGGCTCTTGGGCGACGGCGGGCTGCTGGTGACGGTGGTGGGGAAGCCGGCGGGGGTGTGAGGAGCGTGTCAGTTAACCGCGTTGACGAGTTGCGTGTGCTCGACGCGAATTGGCGGCGCGACAGTTTGGTGGTACGTTGAACGCCATGGGACGGCACGTTTCAGAATTGACGATCGAGGAACTCGCCAAGGCGGGCGCGGAAGCCGCTCATGCCGCCGTGAGCGACGCGCTCGCGACGGGCGTCGCCGTCACCGGCTATCTTTCAGATGAAGCGGGCAACGTCTGGCTCGTTCGTCAACAGCCGGACGGCCAAACCGAATGGCTCGAATTGGTCGAAGCGGCGCCGGCGGCAGAGCCGGCAAACATGCCGTCGCCGAGAAGCAAATTGGCCAGCTGACGGCCGATGTCCGCTCCACGGCTGGCGATCATCGCCGGTCCCAACGGCTCGGGCAAGACCACTCTCACGCGCCAATTGCTGGCCGACGGTTTCGATTTCGGGAATTACATCAATCCCGACGACATCGCCGCGAGGCTTGACGGCGACTATGACGAGCGCGTGCGTCGAGCGCAGAAAATCGCCGACGAATTGCGCGAACGGTTCATTGCAGAAGGACGAGATTTCGCCTTCGAAACCGTCATGTCGCATGAGAGTAAACTTGAGGTCATGCGCCATGCGCGCGAAGCAGGATTTCACTTAACGCTGTTTTTCGTCGCCACCGAAGATTCACGCATTAATGTCGCGCGCGTCGAGGCGCGGGTGCGAAGGGGCGGTCATTCGGTTCCCCATGACCGCATTATCGCTCGCTATGCCCGGACCATGTCGTCGCTGGTCGACGCGATGCTGATCGTCGATCGTACAGTCCTATTCGACAACAGCTGGCTCTTGGGCAGCCTGCGTCCCTGCGCCGAGATCATCGTCAAACGCGCCTCTGCATCCGCGCCCGCCTCGGTGCGTTCTGCGCGAAGGCTCGCGCGTCTGCCGCTGTGGGTGAAATCGGCATTGCTATGTCTTGCGGAGCGGTTGCCGGTCGACGATTCCGGCGCACAATTGCTTCGCAGTTTTGCAGGCTCCGACTGAAAGGGCGAAGCATCGCTTTCGGCGCGGTTGGGTTTCTGGCGTCGACGCGACCTTGGCCGCCGTCCCCGCGTCACACCAAGGCTTTGGGGGACGGCTTGCGGCGGGCGCCGTGGCGTATGCCGTGAATGATAACCTCGGTTTCCGTGGCGCGATAGAAAATCAGATAGGGGTAAGGATAGACGACCATGCGGCGAAGGCCACTTTTGCTCGTCACATGGCCAGCTTGCGGATGCTCCAAGAGAAGAGCCGTCATCGCCTGAATTCGGGCTTTGATGCTGCGCGCGCCCTGTGGCGAGCGTTCATCAATGAAAGCAAAAACTTCTTCGAGTTCAGCGGCGGCGCGTTGCGTGTAGCGAAGCTTCACAGCCCATGCTTCGCCCAGATGGCCCGAATTTGATCGTCGGTCGCAAATTCGCCGCGCTCGGCCTGCGCCAGCGATTCCTCGAACGAGGCTTCTTCTTCGGGGGTGAGCTGAACGGCCGGCATCTCTTCGCCCGTCATCGCTATGATGACGCGCGCCATCTCATCCTGCATGGAAGGCGGGAGGCTGCGGGCCGCCTCGAAGGCTCGTTCAAGAAGTTTCGTCACAGACCCAATCCTCATGACTTGGCGGAAACGTAGGATGGTTTGCCCGCATGTGCTTGCGGGCGTGGTCGCGAAGCGGCCTTAGCTAGCGTTTCGAGATCACACCAATTCCAGCCGCAGTTGACGACCCACGACTTTCGCCGCTCGCATAAGCGTTTCGAGCGTCGCGCTGCTGTTCTTTGGGTCGAGCAGGCGGTCGATTTGCGCGCGGCTGGTTTCCATCATCTCGGCCATGCGCGCCTTGGTGATGCCGTTCTTCTTCATCTCGGCGGCGAGCTGCTCCGCAATCACTTCCTTGATGCCGGCGGCGGTGATTTTCTCGCGGATGCCCTGCTCATGGAGCCAGCTTTCGAAGGTCGAGCCGACATGCGGGTTGTGTTGCTTGGTCATGACGATAGCTCGGCATTTGCTGACGCAGCGGCGCAGTAAGCAAAGCTAGCATTACGACTTCTCTCGCGCAAAGAAGCCGTCAAATCTTCTAAGCAGAAGGAGTCCGCGCCTAGACGTGGATGCCCGTAACAAGCGCCGGCATGACGCGGCCCCTCACTTCTCCGGCGGCAGCAGCGCCAGCAGATCGGCCATTTTCGGCGCGGCGGCGGGATTCATCATGCCCACCACATGATAGCCGGCGTCGACATGCAGGATTTCGCCGGAAACGCCGCGCGCCATCGGCGACAACAGATAGACCGCCGTCTCGCCGACTTCCTCGATCGTCACGACGCGGCGCAGCGGCGAATTATATTCGTTCCAGCGCAGGATATAGCGGAAGTCGCCGATGCCCGACGCCGCCATGGTCTTGATCGGCCCGGCCGAAATCGCGTTGACGCGGATGTTCTTCACGCCGAGATCGGCGGCGAGATAGCGCACCGAGGCCTCCAGCGCCGCCTTCGCCACGCCCATCACATTGTAATGCGGCATCCATTTCTCGGCGCCGTAATAGGTGAGCGTCAACAGCGAGCCGCCGTCGGTCATCAGCCTCTCGGCGCGCTGCGCCAGGGCGGTGAAGGAGTAGCAGGAGATGTTGAGCGACATCTGGAAATTTTCCAGCGTCGTCTCGACATAGCGCCCGTCGAGCTGGTCCTTGTCGGAATAGGCGAGGCAGTGCACGACGAAATCGAGCCGGCCCCAGAGCTTTTCGACTTCGGCGAAGACCGCGTCCATCGTTTCCGGCTCGGCGACGTCGCAGCGGCCGACGACCTGCGCGCCGATGTCGGCGGCGAGCGGGCGCACGCGCTTTTCCAGCGCCTCGATCTGATAGGTGAGCGCCAGTTCGGCGCCGGCGTCGGCGCAGGCCTTGGCGATGCCCCAGGCGATCGAGCGATTATTGGCGACGCCCAGAATGAGCCCCTTTTTTCCCTTGAGCAGTCCGGCGAAAGGGGCGGGCGCAGCTTGCTGTGTCATGCTCGTCTGTTTCCTGGGCCTGAAATCTGCTCGGCGGCGCTCGCCGTTTAACGTGCTTTTGGCGCAAAGGAAACCCTCGGCCCAAAGGCGCTCGGGCCAGCGAAAAAGCGCGCGCGAATAGCGGCAAGCATAGCCAATCGCGCGGCTTTGCCCTATCATTTGATAGGAAACGTCACTGGCTGCGCAAACAAGCGACAAGAGCGAGCGGAGCGCGCCGCATGGGCAGAAGGTCCGATATCATCGCGGGACTGGGCGGCGCGACTCCGGCGCTCAGGCGCTACGCCCGCGCGCTCTGCGCCGGAGCGGGCCAGGCCGTCGCCGACGATCTGCTCCAAAGCGCGCTGCAGTCGGTCGGCGCGCGGATCCGCTCGCGCGATCTGCGCCCGGCCGATCTCGCCGAGGCGCGAATCGAGACCTATGCGACGCTTGTCGCATTCGCCGAAAAAAAGCTCGCGGGCGCGCCCGGTCCGGCGTCGCGCCACCCGCCGATCGTTCACGGGCTTGCCGGTCTCGGCTTCGACGAGCGCGCCGTCTTGCTGCTCGTCTCGCTCGAGGGCTTCGGCTACGACGCCGCGGCGCGAATCGTCGGCGCGACGCGGGAAACCGCGCTGGCGCGGCTGATGCGCGCCCGCGCCGCGCTCGGCGCGGAAGGGCTGCGGCCGGTCGCGCCGCTCGAGGGCGGCCGTCGCGCCGCCTCCCATTTGCGGGTCGTGAAGTAGCGCGATGACGCCCTCGGCGCTGATCGAAGAATCCGACCTGCACGCGCTGGTCGACGGCGAACTCGACCCCGAGCGGCGGCGCAAGGTCGAAGATCACTTGCTGCAACATCCCGAGGACGCGGCGCTGGTCGAGGGCTGGCGGCGCCAGAACGCCGCGCTGCGCGCCGCCTTCGAACCGGTGGCGCTGGAGACGCCGCCGCTGTCGCTGCGCGAGGCGGCGGCGCGTCCGCCGGCGCCGCCGGCCGGCCAGGGACCGATCGAAACCGGCGCCATCCACTGGGGGCGCCCCGGCGCCGCGCCGCGACCGGCGCGCAAGCTCGACGACATCCGCGCCAGCCGCCGGCGGCAGGCGCTCGCCTCGACGCTGCTCACGCTCGTCGCCGGCGCGACTGTCGCGGTCGTGGCGCTGCTCTTTTTGGCGAGCCGGCCGCCGGCGCAGCGCCCGACGCTGACGCTCGCCGCCACGAGCTATGCGTCGAGGGCCGGCCTGACCTACGCCACCTACGCCCTCGACGCGCGGCCCGTGGAGATCGACGCCGGCCGGCGCGGCGAACTCCTTGCATGGCTGCAGGAGCGCGTCGGCTTTTCGCGCGCGCCGGATTTGACGGGCGTCGGGCTGCGTCTGCTTGGCGGCCGGGTCGCGCCGGGCGTCGCCAGCCCGGCGGCGTTTCTCGTCTATGAGCGCGACGACGGCGCGCGCGTCGGTCTTTATTTCGAACGCGCCGACGCCGGCGCCGCGCCGTCGGGTCAGCGCGGGCAGGGAGTCTCGGTCATCGAATGGCGCGCCGGGGGCTTCGCCTTCGTCCTCGTCGGCGTTTTGGCGCCGGACGCCATGCAGGCGGCGGCGGAAGCGGCCGCCGCCGCAGTGGTCGCGGCGCCGCCCGAGGCAAGATAGCGCATGAGTTACGGCATTTTGGCGCGCGGATCGTAAGGCTGGGCGTCCCGCCATTCGCGCATCCGCGCGTCGAGATCGCTCGACGCGGTTTCGGGCAGCATGATCTTCAAGGAGACGTACAGGTCTCCGGCGATCTTCCCCTCCGAGGCGGGCAGTCCCTTGCCGCGCAGCCGCAGCACGCGACCGCTGTTGGAGTGCGGCGGAATCGTCAACTCCACCTTGCCGTCGAGCGTCGGCGTCTCGATGCGTCCGCCAAGCGCGGCCTCGTAAACGGTCACCGGCAGTTCGAGCCGTAAATCGCGGCCGTCCAGCTTGAAATAGGGATGCGGCGCGACCTTCACGGTGACAATGGCGTCGCCGGGTTCGCCGCCCATCGCGCCGGGCTGGCCCTGGCCGCGCAGGCGGATCTGCTGGCCGTCGTCGATTCCCGCCGGGATCTTGACTTCCAGCGTGCGTCCGCTCGGCAGAATGACCCGCGCCGAGCCGCCATGGGCGACCGTCTCGAGCGGCGCCGTGGCGGTGGCGACCACGTCGTCGCCGCGGGTCGGTTGCGCCGCGCCGCGCCGGCGCCCGCCGGCGCCGAAGAGATCGGCGAAGAGGTCGGACGGATCGAAACTCCCGCGCCCGCCGGGCGCCTCATTGCCGAAGTGAAATTCGTAATGCTGTTCGCCGCCCGGCGCGCCGCCGCCGCTGCGCCAGCCGCGGGTGAAGCCGCCGGGACCTGCCCCGGCGCCGAAACCTTCGAAGCCGGTGAAGCGGGGCTTGCCGTCCGGACCGATCTCGCCCTTGTCGAACTGCGCCTTTTTCGTCTCGTCGCCGACGATTTCATAGGCGGAATTGATTTCGGAGAAGCGTTCCTTGGCCTTCGCGTCGTCCTTGTTGCGGTCGGGATGAAATTTCTTCGCGAGCTGGCGATAGGCCTTCTTGATTTCGGCGGCGCTCGCCGTTTTTGGCACGCCGAGAACGTCGTAAGGGTCGCGCATAATGATCCAGTGAGCCCATGTGAGCGCCCGCCCTCCGCGGCGCGAGCGCGTATGTCCAGCCTGTTATTTGGGAGAAGCCCGTCCGCAACGCAAGCGGCGAAGGTCGCGTCGCGGCCAGGGTTAACGCGACCGCGAAGCGAAAAAGGCGGAAAAACGCTCTCGCGCCTCCGGCGACGCCAGCGCCTGGGAGAAAAGCGCCGCCTCGGCGTCGATTCGCGCCAGAATGTCCTTCGGGTCGCCGCGCATCAGCCGCCGGGCCGCGCGCAGCGCCTGAGCCGGCTTCTCCGCCAGACGCCGCGCCGCGTCCATCGCAAGATCGAGGACCGCTTCCGGCGGCGCGACCTGGTTCACGAGGCCGAGCCGTAACGCCTCTTCGCCGTCGAAGCCGTCGCCGAGCAGCAGATATTGGGACGCCCTGGCCATGCCGAAGCGCTGCGGAACGAGCAGGCTCGCGCCGCCCTCCGGCGGCAGGGCGAGATCGATGAACGGCATTTTGAAGCGGGCGTCGGGGCCCGCATAGACGAGGTCGCAATGAAACAGAAGCGTGGTTCCGACGCCGACGGCGTCGCCGGTCACGGCGGCGACGAGCGGCTTGTCGAAGGCGGCCGCGGCGCGAACGAACGCCAGCGCCGGAAAGGTCTCGGCGCTCGCCGCGAAATCGCGAAAATCGGCGAGATCATTGCCGGAAGTGAAATTTCCGCCAGCGCCGGCGAAGACGACGGCGCGCACGGCGTCGTCGCCAGCCGCCGCGTCGAGGGCCGCGATCATTGCGCGATACATGTCCCGGTCGAGAGCGTTTTTCTTTTCAGGACGGTTCATCAGCAGGCGCATCGCCCCGTAATGCAAGGACACGACGATCTTTTCGGACATGGAAGCCTCCGCGTCGGATTAGGGCGAGGACAAAGCGCGGGCGGCCGGCGCCGGCGCGGCGACTAATCAAACTTTGGAAGAATTCCGGCAAGACTGCTCCGCATTTGAGAACGCCCAATGATGAGATGACTTGCGGGCGCCCTACAAGCGGCTAGATTTCAGCGCTATGAAGTCTGTCGAGGGCGGGGCGCGCCGTTCCCGTCCGAATGATGATCTGCAAGGACATGTCGATCTTGAACCTTCGCGAGCAAGCCAAGCGATTTTTTGACAGCGCGCCCGCCCGCGGCCAGAGTTTCGTCTACGCCGCCGAGCAGCGGCTTGCCGGACGCATGGCTAAGGCCGCGCCTCATTGGGTCGCCCCTGCGCATCTGTCGCTTCTTGGCGCGGTCGGCGCCGCGCTCGCGGCCGCCGCGCTGGTCGGCTGCCGCTCCTGGCCGGATCTGGTCTGGCTCGTGCCGCCGGCGATGTTCGTCAATTGGTATGGCTTGACGGTGGACCTTCCGCGTGCGCGGCTGCGCGGCGACGAACGTCCCGGCGCCGGAATGGCGCATCACGTCGCCGACCTCTTCTCGCACGTCGTCCTCATCGTCGCCTACGGCTTCTCGCCGTTCCTGACGCTTCGCGCGGCGGCGGCGGTGCTCATCTGCTATCTGCTCTTCTCCGCCTATGCCTATATTCGCGCCGCCACCCGGCACGTTCAGCAAATGGCTTACATTGGCCTGGGCGTCACCGAGTTTCGCATCCTTCTGGCCTTCTGGCCTTTCGCCGCGATGGCGCTCGGCGTTCCGGAGAGTCAGCAGGATCAGTTGCCGGCGATCGACGTCGCGATCATCGGGCTGGCGCTGGTGGCGGTTTTCGGCCTTCTTGGCAAGCTGCTGAAGGATGGCCGTCGGATCGCCGCCGCTTCGGCGGCCGCGACTCCCAATCAGGAAAAATAGTCTTCGTGCGCCTGCGGACGGGGGGCGCGGGGAACTTTATCGAGGCGCGCGCATTTTCCCTCCATGCGCGCAACCGTGACGACAGCGCTTATCGGCATTCTGCTCGGCGCCGGCGGGGCGAGCGACGACGCGCGCGCCGGCGCCTCCGCCTTTTCCGGCGAAGCGAACGCCGCCGAGGCCGAAGCGCGCTCGGTCTGGGCCCTGAAAGTCGAAGCGGCGAGACAGCGCTATGAGGCCTTCGCCGCGCGCGCCGAATCCGAGTTTCGCGCTCGACGGCCGGCGCGCATCGGCGACGCGGCCTCGTTGGAGCCGTTCTCGGCCGTCCTCGACGACCCGACGCTTCGCTACAATGATCTGGTCGTGACCGCCGACGGCGTTTTCGCCTTTCGCGGTGCGGAAGCGGTTCGGCACAGCGAGGCGGACTTCGAACGCCTCCCCGACGCGCGGATTCGCGCGCTATCGTTACGGACCTATGGCGAAACTAATTGAAAAAAAACTGATTCTTCCGGCGGGGTTAACCCTTCGCACGCTTTAGTAATTTTTTTAGCATCATTCAGAAATCGGTGGTATTTCCTCCATATCGCCGGCATATTGCCTCTGCCTGTACAATTACAATAGTGTGTCTCGCGGCGCAGCGTTCGAACATCGCGCCAGAGGGCGCATATTGGAGCGACTTTGACAATCGCCAGTTCCCTCCCGCTACGACTCTGCCTTGCGCTCGCTCTCGGATTGCCGATGGCGGGCTGCGCGATCTTTCCCGCGGGCGGTCCGACCCGCAAGGACATCGTGGAGGATGTGACGCCGAGCCTGACGAGCGACGCGCCAAGCTACGCGATCGTCGAGATCGACCAAAACTCCCTCTCCGCCCTCGCCCGCCGCGCGCCGCCGACATTGCGCGGCTATTTCGGCGATTACCGGCCGGCCGGCAGCCAAACGATCGGCGTCGGCGATTCGGTTCAAATCACGGTTTGGGAAGCGGCTTCGGGCGGGTTGTTTTCGGCGTCCGGCGATCGGATGAGCCCCGGTTCCCGATCGGCGGCGATTCCGGATCAGGTCGTCGGGCGGGACGGTTCGGTCACCGTTCCTTATGCCGGACGCGTCCACGTCGCCGGCCGCAGCCAGCATGAGGTCGAGGCGGCGATCGTCGAACGACTGCGCGGCAAGGCGATCGAGCCGCAGGCCGTCGTCAACGTCACCCGCAATATCACCAACACCGTTACGGTGACCGGCGAGGTCGCCAATGGCGCGCGCATCCCTCTCAGTCTGAACGGCGACCGCGTCATGGACGTGATCGCGGCGGCCGGGGGCTACCGCTCGCCGGTACACGAAACCTTCGTGACGCTGACCCGCGGCGACCGCACGGCGCGCGCGCCCATTCAGGCGTTGCTCGCCAATCCTCGCGAAGACATCTATCTCCGGGCGGGGGACATTTTGACCATCGAGCGCACGCCGCCGACCTTTACCGTCATCGGCGCGACCGGCGCGAACGCCGTCATGCCCTTTGATGCGCGCGGCCTTACGCTTGAGGAAGCAATCGGCAGGGCGGGCGGCCTGACGGACTCCCGGGCCGACCCCGACGGCGTTTTCGTGTTGCGCTATGAGCCGGCGAGCGTCGCCCGCGAATATCCCAATATCGCGCCGAGCCTGCTCGAGCGCGGCCAGGTGCCCATCGCCTATCATCTCAATCTGCGCGAGGCCGCGGCGCTGTTCGCGGCGCGACGCTTCTCCATGCGCGACAAGGACATCCTCTATGTCAGCAACGCGCCGCTCGCCGACATCGGCAAGGTTGTGCAGCTTTTTCAGATGGTCAGCCAGCCGGCGATTCAGGGCGCCCTGGTCACCCGCTATTTTCAGTGAGGCATAAACGTTGCTTCATCCTGGACGCCGAAACAGCCGCACATCACAACTTTGGGATCATCGATGCCGGGTAGCTTGTGAATATGTCATCGTTCCGCCTGTTTCCTGTGTGAGAGGGTCGCCATCGATTTGCACAGAGCCCGGCAGGCTGATCGTTTTTTGAGGGAGTTGTTATGGCCAGTCAGCGGATTAACGAGAGTTTTCTGGCGGTCAAGGAGCGCGCCGCGCTATTGGCCTTGGTAAGGCGTTTGCCGGATTGGGCGACCCCGGACCACCTCACGGCGATAGGATTGGGCGGCGCGGTTCTAACTCTCTTCAGCTTCATCGCCTGCCGCTGGTCCGACATTTTCCTCGTCGGCGTCGTTTTCGGGCTCTTTCTTAATTGGTTTGGCGACTCGCTCGACGGCACCCTGGCGCGTTACCGGTCGATCGAGCGACCGCATTATGGCTACTTTATTGACCATTCCTCGGATCTCATTGCCCAGACTTTGATCATCGTCGGCCTCGGCGTGTCGCCTTTTTTCACGGTCGCCTCATCGCTGCTGGTGCTGTCGCTCTACCTGCTGATGAGTTCCTACACCTATCTGAGGGTGGTGACCGAGAGCGTGCACCGGCTGTCTTACGGCGGCATGGGCGCCACGGAATTTCGCATTTTGGTCGCATGCTGGGCGCTTTTCGCCGCCTGGTTCGGTCCCAGCATTGCAACGGCGCAGGCCTATGGCTTCGCGGTGCTCGACATCGTCATTGGCGGCCTGTCCACCTTGACCTTTCTGGGCTTCGTCGTCGTCATACAGAAGGACCTGATGCGGCTGCAGCGCGAAGAGCGCGAAATCGTCGCATCGCTCCCGCCGGAGGCAGCGGTCGACGAGCCATCGATATTGGACGCGGACGAACAGGGTTTGATGGAGACAGTCGCCGGCTAGAGTGTGCTATAATTTTTTGTAATCGATCACGTTTTCTGCATTTTGGCGATTTCGCCCAAATGCAGAAAACGTGAACTGGGGCGCGGCGCGGGAAAAAAGCGGCAAAGCGCGCTCAAGGCTTTTGGAATCAATCGCGTCATCCGCATTTGGACGATCCCGCCCAAACGCATGATCTGGCGGCTGCGGACGAACCTACGGTCCCTGTTCGACCTCAAGCGGCGCCGCTCTTTTGAACGCGGCGCGCTCTGTCGTTTCCGCTGCATTGGTTGGCGACTTGGTTCCGGTATCTCGTCGAGAGTTCCGGCGCCGAGGCAGGAATGGGCATGGTTTCCAGCGGAACGATTCTCGTCACCGGCGCAAGCGGATTCATCGGCGGCGCCGTCGTCAAGCGATTGCGCGCGGAAGGCGCCGCGGTGCGCGCGCTCGTGCGTCGATCGAGCCCGCGCGACAATGTTCCCGACGATTGCGAAATTTACGAAGGCGACGTGACCGACCGCGAAAGCGTCCGGCGCGCGATGACCGGCGTCTCCGCGCTGTTTCATCTTGCCGCCGATTATCGCCTCTGGGCGCCCGATCCTGAGCCGGTGATGCGAGTCAACGTATCGGGCACCGAAATCGTCATGCGCGAAGCGTTGCGCGCGGGCGTCGCGCGCGTGGTGCATACGAGCAGCGTCGCGACGCTCGATCCCGACTCGGCGCCCTGCACCGAATCCGACCGGCTCACGCCCGAGCGCGCCGTCGGCGCATACAAGCTCAGCAAAATCCTGTCAGAGCGGCTGGTCGAACGAATGGTCGCAGACGAAGGGCTGCCGGCCGTCATTGTCTGTCCGTCGGCGCCGCTCGGCGCCGGCGACGTGCGGCCAACGCCCACCGGCAGGATCGTCTGCGAGGCGATGCGGGGCGGCATGCCCGCTTACGTCGACACCGGACTAAATATCGCTCATGTCGAGGACGTCGCGGAGGGCCATATCGCCGCGATGGAAGTTGGCAAAATCGGCGAGCGCTATATTCTCGGCGGCGACAATCTAACCTTGCGGGATTTGCTCATCGAGATTTCCCGCGTCACCGGACGGCCGCCGCCGTGGACGAAACTGCCGCGTTGGCCGCTCATGCCTCTCGCATACGCCAATGAAATTGTCGCGCGTTTCTCCGGCTCGGAGCCCTTTCTCAACCGCGAAAGCCTGCGACTTTCGGCGAAGCGGATGTTCTTCGACGATTCCAAGGCGCGCCGCGCCCTCGGCTATAAGACGCGGCCGACCGCCGACGCCGTCGCCGACGCGGTGCGCTGGTTCGCCGAACGGGGCCGCTAGGTCGCGCTGCGTTGGGACGGAATCGCCCAGAAGCAGCCTGGTCTAGAAATGGAGCGGGCGCCATGCGGCCTTTGGCGAAGAGCTTGCGAGGCATAGCGCTTGCGGTCGCGGCTGCTTTCCCTGCCCAGCCGCTCCCCGCTGCGCCGGAAGTGCGCGGCTTCAGCTATTGTGCGCCGCCAGCGCGTCCCGGCTGCATCGAGACGTCCCGCTCGGCGCTGGCGATGGCCGCCTGCGACGAAGACGTTCAGCTCTTCACCCGAATGGTGTTTCGCTACCGTGAGTGTCTCGGAAGGGAAATGGAACGCGCCGTGCGAGAAGCCAATGACGCGATCGAGGCCTGGCGATGCCGTCGAGACAAGACGAAGTGCCGAAATTGACGCTCCCTTCTGAAGCAGCGCGCCCGCCCGTCATTTATGACGTGACCCGGATCGTGACCCGCGCGCTGAATGCGGCGCCGAACGGAATCGATCGAGTCGACTTCGCGCTTGCCCGCCACTTTCTCGCCCGCCATGCGCCCGCGCGCGGGGCGCTGATCTGCACGGCGATCGGCCCCCGACTCGCCGATCCCGATCTCGCGCTCGAGACGATCGAGGGCGTCGAATCTCTCTGGCGCGAAGACGGCGACCCCGAGGAAGATGGCGTCTATCGCAGGATCGTCGCGGCGCTTCGTTCGCAGAACTGCGCCGTCGCTTCGCCGACGCGGGCGAGAAAGGCGCCTGATCTCTTGTTCCTCGAGCGCAACTGGCGCGCGATGCGCCGCTGGGCGCCGCATCTTGGCCGGCCATTGCGCGAGGCGCCCCAGGGCGCAATCTATTTCAACGTCACACAGTTTCTCGTCGATCGAAGCTGGTATATGCGCTGGCTCACAGCGCGACCCGACATAAAGCCTGTCTTTTTCGTCCACGACCTCCTTCCGATCGAGGCGCCCGAGTATTTTCGCGCAAGAGAAGCCATGCTGCATCCAAGGCGCATCAGCAATATTTGCCGCTATGGCGCCGGCGCCATCGTTGGATCGCAGGCGCTCGCCCGGCGCCTCCGCCGCCATGCGGCGGAAGAGGAGGGAAGGCCGGAACTGCCGGTATGCGTCGCCCGCCTGCCGGTTTCGCCGCTCTTCCTGTCGCCCGCCGAGCCGCCCGCGGCGCTCGACGGCGTCAATTATTTCGTCGTCTGCGGCACGATCGAGCCGCGAAAAAATCATCTCACCCTGCTCAACGCATGGCGCGTGCTGGCGAGCGATTCCAGCCCGCCAAAACTGGTCATCGTCGGAAAGCGCGGCTGGCTCAACGGCGCCGTCGTCGAAACGCTGGAGCGCAGCGTCGCCTTGCGCCCGCATATCATCGAAGCTGGCGGATTGTCGACGCCGGGATTGCGTCGATTGCTTGCGGGGGCGCGCGCGCTGCTGATGCCCTCCTTCGCCGAAGGCTTCGGCCTGCCCGTCGCCGAAGCGCTCGCGGCGGGAACGCCGGTCGTCGCCTCGGACATCGAGGTCTTTCGGGAAGTCGGCGGCGATGCGATCGACTATGTCGATCCGCTCGATGGCCTCGGATGGCTGCAGGCGGTGCGCGACTATTCGACGCAAAATTCTCCTCGTCGACGCGCCGCGCTTGCGCGCACGAAAGGAGACGTCGCCGGTTCGGACGCGTTCCTTGCAAAGATTGACGCGTTCATCGCGCGCTTATAAAGCGGCGCTCGATCTCAGGCGTATAGAGCGCGCCTGCGTTCAACCCAGTCGATCGGTCGGCATGGCGCAAACGTTGTCTCGATACTCACATTCAGCCGCCGGCGCGGAAGCATTCGGACAAGGGACTTTCACGTGAGTCATTTCGATCCGTCACCCGAAGCCGCGCGCAAGCCGCCAAGCGAGGAAGACCTCGCGGCGCTCGCCCAATTTCGCTATGCGCTGCGCAGATTCCTTGCGTTCAGCGAACAGGTCTCCGCCGACCATGGCGTCACCATGCAATGGTATCAGGCGCTGCTGGTCGTGCGCACCTATCGAGACGCAAAGCACATCAGCGTCGGCGAACTTGCCGAGCAGCTGATGATCCGCGACCACAGCGCCGCGGAGCTCGTGTCGCGTTTGGCGCAGGCAAAGCTCGTCAGGCGAAAGACCGATTTGAAAGATCGTCGACGGTCGCTCGTCGTCATCACGCGCCTGGGCGAAAGACGGCTATTGGAGCTGGCGGCGCTGCATTTGAAGAAGCTGCGAGAATCCAGGGGCGCATTTGCGAATCTCTTTCGCACGGCCGCTGAGTCGTAGATCGCGCGGCGTTTAGGCGATTCCGCCTGAACTCAGCGCGCGCTCGATCGCATTCGCGAATCTTCGATATGCTCTAATAGCCGGTCATTTCGAGATAGCCTTCGCCCTTGTGCGATCCGCTGAAGCGAATCGGACCCTCCCAATAGGCGGGTTCGGTTCCCATCCAGCTTCTCGGATTGAGCGGCTGCGTTCTTATGTCGACGCCGCGACTGACGACCCGAACGCGCCAGCTAATCGGCGCGTCGCGATCGGCGATGCGTATCGTCTCGAGTGGTTCAATGGCGATGTCTTCGCGCATCAGCGGCGAGGTTGCGCCATCGTCGTCGATCCAATTTCCCAAGAGAAACGGCGCCCGCTTTACGTCGCGCATGCGATACAGCATTAGCTTGGCGCCGCCGTCGACATGCAGCGCGAACCAGTCCCAGCCGCTTTGATCGGCCCCCAGCGGTTGGCTCGACCATTCGCGATCCATCCAGGCGCGGCCGGAGACGCGCGTTTTGCGGCCATGGATGGAGAAATCTCCCTCCGCCGTGAAGAACGGCTGGCTGTAGTAATAGGAGGCCTGTCCGGCGTCGGATTTGCGGCTGTAGCCGCCCTCGCCCTGCAGGACGATCGGCCCCGTGGCGGCAAGATCGAGCGCATAGGCGAAGCTTCCGGCGCACGCATTAACGCGGAGCCGCTCAATCCCGGCGCCGGTGGACGCATCGCGCGTTTCGAGACCCCAATCGTCGATGAACGCGCGAAACGGCGCGGCCTCGACGCCCGCCTGGCCAACGCCGCCGCGCGCGAATTTTTGCGCGAAGAAATGCTCGCCGGCGCTCGTCGCCGCCGCATGGGCCAATGGTATGGACCCCGCCCTTGGTCTCGGGTGGAATGTCAAACTGTCAACGGTAGAACAGGAGACATCCATGCAAATCGTTCGCATCGGCCTCGATCTGGCGAAATATGTCTTCCATCTTCACGGCGTTGATGAGCGTGG
>JBPFDW010000008.1:0-14632 GCA_051061375.1 Methylocystis sp.
CTCTGCGACGCCCTCCGCCTTGGCGAGGCCGTAGCGAATCGTCCAATCCTGAAGCGAGCGCAATTCGGCGAGCGTCATTTCCTTGGCGATGAGCGCATATTGATAGACCCAGCCAACGCCCGTCGCATCGGGACCAAGAACAGGCGTCACGCCCGCCGGCAATCTCTTACTCGCCGCGCTCAAATATTCGAGGACGCGCGAGCGCGCCCAATAAATATCGACGCCATCGTCGAAGATGACGTAGACGAAGGATACGCCAAAAAATGAAAATCCGCGGACTACTTTGGAGCGCGGAACCGTCAACATCGAACTGGTGAGCGGATAAGTAACCTGGTCTTCGACGACTTGCGGCGCCTGGCCCGGATATTCCGTATAGACGATCGCTTGCACATCGGAGAGATCGGGAATGGCGTCGAGCGGCAGCGTGCGCAAGGCATAGACGCCCGCTGCGACGACGAAGGCTGTGCCGACAAAAATGAGAACAAGATTGCGCGCCGACCACGCGATGAGGCGGGCGATCACTTGCCAGCCTCCCCTTGATCGAGAGCTCGCAACGCCGCCTTCAAATTGCTTTCGGCGTCGATAAGGAAGTTCGCGGCCGTGACGACGCGTTCGTTTTCGTTTACGCCGCTCTTGATTTCGACGTAGCCTTCGCCGCGCCGGCCGATCTTGACTTCGCGCGGCTCGAAACGTCCGTCGCCCTTGTCGACAATCGCCACTTGCCGCTTGCCGGTGTCGATGACCGCGCTTTCGGGGACAGTCAGCGCCTTCTCGTTGCCGCCGGCGGCGATCTCGACATCGGCATACATATCTCCCCGCAGCAGTCCGTCGGGGTTCGGCAGTTCGATCCTGACACGCGCCGTGCGCGTCTCCATATTGAGATGGGGATAAATCAGCGTGACCTGCCCCTTGAAGGTTCGATCCGGGTAGGCCCTTGGCCTCACGTCGACCTTTTGTCCGGGGGCAACCAAAGCGATGTCGCGCTCGGCGATGTCAGCCAACACCCAGACCACCGAATGGTCGACGATGCGAAATAGGGCGTCGCCGGGCGCGGCGCGCATGCCGTTGAGCGCGGTCCGCTCGAAGATGTGTCCGTCCTGCGGCGCCCGCCATAGAATATGATGCGGGACGCTACGCGCGCGCGCTATCGCTGCAATAGCGTCGTCATCAAGACCGAGGTTGCGGAGTCGGAGCCTCGCAGACTCAATGCCCGCCGCCTCGATTGCTTCGCCCCGTCGCGTTTTGAGGACGGCGACATATTCCGCCGCCGCGCTTGAAACATTGGGGCCATAGATGCGCATGAGCGGCTGGCCCTTGCGGACGTAATCGCCTTCCACGAACTTCTCGACCGATTCGATGAAGCCCTCGAAGCGCAGGGAGACGATCGAGATACGGCGCGGGTCGAACTCGATCCTGCCCGTCGCTCGAACAGGGACACTCAGCGTCCGGCGCTCGACGGGTTCGGAGCGAACGCCGGTCTTTTGCAACTTGCCGGGGCTGATTGTGATGGTCGAACTATCTTCGGATTCGTCCTCATAGACGGGAATGTAATCCATTCCCATCGAATCCTTCTTTGGAACGGGCGAGGTGTCGGGCAGGCCCATCGGATTGCGATAGAAGCGCACGCGCCGCTCGCCGCTCGCGGCAGATGTGACTGGCGGCTTGTCTTCGAAGCTCACATCTTCGCTCGCGCGCACTGGCAGGTAATCCTTGCCTGCCGATGTCTTTTTGGGCGTGAGCGAATAAGCTGGGCGACTGTCGGGATCGCGGTAGTAAATGATCGGGCCTGCCGTTGCAGGCGCCTTGTCCGAGATGTTAGGCCTCGCATCGCCCGGGGTTCCTGTAGGCGCGACCCATTGGAAACGTCCTTCGACCAACCAAGCGACGGCGGCCGCGACGACCGCAAAGCCGAACAGAAGAATGACGTAACGCCGCATCATAGAGAGCCTCCAGCCAAATGTTCAAGCTCGGCGTATCGGACTTGCTCTTTGACTTTGAGCTTGAGGATTTCGACTTCGATCGCGCGCAGTCGCCGCTCGGCTTCCAGAGACGTCGCCGAATCGGCGGTTCCAGCCGCAAAAACGCTTCGCGCCATTTCTACCGACGGGCGCGCCGGATTGAGCTGGCCTTGTTCGACGATGCGGATCTCCTTGAGTACCGCCTCCAGCGCGAACCACGCTTCGACGGCATCGCCATCAAGGCGGATTCGAATGGCGTCGTAGCGCATCTGCGCGGCGCCGAGTCGCGAACTGGCGGCGCGCTGTTCGGCATCCTCCGCCTCATATTGCGGTGAGACTTTAAAGCCAAGCGTGAATTGCCCGGCGTTGTCGCCGGTGGGACGCTGCACAAAGGTCGCGCCAACGGTGACGTTTGCGTAGCAGTTTAGGTCTGTAAGCTCCTTTCGTTCCGGTTGCCGCGCGGCAGTCTTGACGCGGGCGATTAAGCCTGTGACGACGACGCGACTCTGATGCCTCGCGGCGTCGGCCTCGGCGACGCCGCGCTCCAGATCGCGCTCGCCCCAGACCTTAAATTCCTGTTCGACGCCGATCCAAGGTTGACCGACGCCGCGTCCATTCACGTCCCATGCTTGCAGCGGTACCGTCGGATCGGCCAGCACGCCAACTGCGCTCTTTTTACGTGCGGCCGCGTTGGCAGCCAGCGCAGACCCCGCCAATTCGCTGCTAAGCTGTCGCGCCAACGCGCCAACGCCGTTGACGTTCACGCCGGGAACTTCGCACTCCTTCGCCGCGATCGGAACTGTCCACGGCAAGTCCATGACCGGTCCAATCGCGCCGAGGCGGCTAAGGCGTCGAACCACTCTCATGGCGCCGCCTTTAAGACGAGCCGATTTTCGAGCGTACCGGTCTCGCCCTGGACTTTCGCCGCCAGCGAAACTCTCCACTTCCCCTCCATCGACAGATCGAGCTTGAAGCGATAAACGCCAAGTTCCACGCTCGGCAGAGGCTCGATGCTGGCCGTCATCATCTCCATCCCGTCGGGCCCCATATCGAGTCGCGTCGCGAAAATCACCGCGCCAGGAACAAGCTTGCCATCTGGCTTGTGAATAAGGCGCACCGAGACGATCGCGTCACCCTTCTTGACGCCCTTTGCGATAAGCGTGAATTCGTAATCCTTGATGTCGGCTTGCGCCATTGGGACGCCGCCAAGCATTAGGGCAAGAGCAGTCAGCGCGACGACAGGGACGTGAGGCGAGTTCACAAACGGCATGAAGTCAACACAAGCCTTTCCTTGGCTCTTTGCCTCCCCGAACGCGCAAGCGCGCCGATAGTGATGGGGGGACGCGAGTAAAACGTCCGCTGTTGGGCGCGCCAGGGCGAGCGATGATCACCGGCCGTGATCCGTAGCACGACAAGCGTCGGAAGCGTCGCGCAAACCCTTTTTTCGCTGGTAAGCTTCCTGTAATCGACCACAATCACGAGCGCCTCAGCACGTCCGAAACTCACCATTTCATGCGGAAGTTGACGACTCTCACTACGCCGCGGCGATGCTCGCACTGGATATCGAGTTCATCGCCCTCGTGGAGCGAGGCCAGAGAGGCAGCATCTGCTACAGGGATGTTTTGTATCGTCATCGCGGGCATCCGGATCTGCGGAATGGCCCCATGTGAAACCGTGATGCGACTCGCGGGAAGATCGACTTTCCGGACAACGACGCGTACCCACGGCGCTCCCTCGGAGTTCGCTTGGGTTGACTGCTGGTTGGCGATACGTTTGTACCAATCGACGCATGAAGACGGCGGTCGCCAATGGCGAATGCCGCGCGTAGCCTCCGTCGGGCTCAGCGTCACAAAGCATCCACCATGATTTGACCCTTGTTCCTGTGCGAGACCGGTTAGTGACGTCGCCGCCATGGCGGCGCCCGCGAGCGCCAAAGGTCTCAGGACCTTCATCATCGGTTTCACTCCTCTTAAACTGGGCTTTTCAGGCGACATCGCTTGCCTGAGCCCTAAAGGCAGAGCGTGCGTCGGTGGAACGCGTGGACCAATAGTGCGCGCTGATAATTGGCGACGCCACTAATAATAGAGACGTAATTTCGAGTATGTAACAAGTCAATGCCGTCAAATAAAATAATTACATAGTATTATGTAAAGTACATCGCGCGCAGAAATTTATTCTCCTGGCGCGTATTATTGCGCAGAGAGCATGAATAAGGCGGTTGTGATATTTGGTTCAGGGATATCCGCAACATGTCCCTGGGCTCGCGCACCTGCCTGTCCGGGACGCGCCAACGGGTGCGTCCGACTTCCGGGAGTCGCGCTACTGAGGCCGACTATTGCGGGCGTTAGGCGATTGGAGGCCGAAGGTCCGGTGGGCCAGAAAGGCCGCAGCGTTTATGGTCGTCGCGCGGCGTCAATGGCGATGCACACGTCGCAATTGTCGAAGTAATAACGGTTTCGTGCGGCGGCAGGATGGTTTGTGTCAGCCCGCAGGTCAGCGTCGCGCAGTCGAGAGCGCCGGCGCGGTCACCATTCATGCTTTCGAGGCAATCATCCATATTCATCATGCCAACCACCATGCCATCACACTGGTGGACGGCATTTGACGCCAAGGCGCCCGTCATCCCATTCGCCAAGCCGGCCAACAGGGCGAAAATGACAATAAATGGATGCGCCCAACGGAACATGTTCGTGGTGCTCAGAGAGAAGAGAAGATATAGTCTGAAGCGCGACCCAGTTCAATCCTGGCCCCGGGAAGCCTGATTTTCGACACGAGGCCCCTGAAACTGCGCTGGCCCTTTCTTTTTTCGGATCATGCAGAACAACGGTCCCACGCTCGATCGCCATACGCCCCTGTGGCGTTACCTCTCGGGAGGCTGTCATCTTGGTCGCAAGGTGGACGAACTCATCCAGGCCGCAAGGTTTGAGCTTGGAGCGCTTCGCCTACAGTATGCGCAAGGGCCTCGCATGCTCACCTATTTCTATGAGGGTTGCGCCCAGCCAAACTCCTGTTGCGTAGAGGGCCGAAAGCCTCGTCGTAGACCGGCAAGGTAGAGTATACATCGCTTCCTTTCCTCTGAAAGCTTCATAGATAAGCGTTGGCCAAGGCTCCATGGATCCTGCCGTGCCACACTTCTTATTCGCCACCGGAATAGAGAACAGCAGCCCGACCGTTAACAACGGTCGCAAGCGCGTCGATGAAATGGCCTCCTGCCGTCATTATGAGCTTTGGCGTGACGATTTCGCCTTGGCCCAGGAACTGGGCGTAGGCGCCCTGAGGTACGGGCCGCCCCTCTACAAGGCATTTCTGGGCCCCGACCGGTTTGACTGGGAGTTCGCCGACCTTGCCTTCGCAGAACTGAATAAGCGCGGGCTGGTCCCCATTGCGGATCTATGTCATTTTGGGGTGCCGGACTGGATTGGCGATTTCCAAAATCCTGACTTTCCCGAACTGTTTGCGCGCTATGCCAAGGCGTTCGCCCAGCGTTATCCTTGGGTGCAGTTGTTCACGCCGATTAATGAAATGTTTGTCTGCGCGACGTTCTCGGCGGCATATGGATGGTGGAACGAGCAGCTTCATACTGACAAAGCCTTTGTGACGGCAATCAAACACATCGTTAAAGCCAACGTGCTTGCGATGAAGGCGATTCTGACGATACGGCCGGACGCAATCTTCATACAAAGCGAGTCTTCGGAGTACTTTCACCCGAGCAGCCCAAAGGCGGTAAAAAGAGCCCGTATTTTTAATGAGAGACGATTTCTTTCTCTCGACCTCAATTACGCACATTCCGTTGACTCCGAGGTTTACCGGTTCCTGATGGATAACGGCATGACCCAGGCTGAATATGATTTTTTTATGCGCCAGGACCTGAAGCGGCACTGCATCATGGGAAATGACTACTATGGCGCCAACGAGCATTACGTAGCAGCAGATGGAAAAACCTCATTTTCAGGAGAGATTTTTGGCTACAGCGAGATCACTAGCCAATATTATTGGCGGTACCAGATTCCGGTCATGCACACTGAGACCAACTTCGAGGAAGGCCCAAAAGGCTATGAAGCAGTTCGTTGGCTTTATAAGGAATGGGCGAATGTTCTACATGTTCGCAACAGCGGGGTGCCGATTTTAGGGTTCACCTGGTACTCTCTAACAGACCAGATCGATTGGGATACCGCGCTCCGGGAGGACAACGGGCGGATTAACCCGCTCGGGCTCAGCGACCTCGATCGCAAACCACGAGCGGTAGGCCGGGCCTATAAGGAGCTGATTGCGGAGTGGGGCGAGGCTATGCGATCCGGTAGTGTCTGTATGATGGTGCCGCTGGGGCCATGTTGCGCCTAGGTGTGATCTCTGAGGAGGTTGTCCACCCGAGCTGGCTTGAGCGTGGTCCTCGCCACACGATGCACTCGGGGTTCGAGGGGCTTCTCGGTTCAATCCAGGCGTCGTTCTTGCCGCCGGCTCCATTTCGACTCGAATTTCGTGCTCAGTGAAATTCACGGCTCATCGCCTAAATTTTAGGCATGCCGCTATTCAGGCTTTTGGTTTCATGTCGGGAGAAGGGACAATTCGCATGACTGAGAATGAGAATTCGGAAAACGATGCATATCGAAAGGCCTTGCACAAGGCGCAGGTGGAGCTCGTTAAATTCCACAAGCACGTCATCGAAAACGATCGCAAGATACTGGTCATTTTGGAAGGCCGGGACGCGGCCGGCAAAGACGGGACGGCCAAGCGCATTACCGAGCATCTCAGTCCGCGCGAATCGCGAATCGTCGCGCTCGGCAAGCCCTCAGATCAGGATCGAAAATCCTGGTATTTCCAACGCTATGTGCCGCATTTGCCGAGTAGCGGAGAGATCGTGATCTTCAACCGCAGCTGGTACAATCGCGCTGGCGTCGAACGTGTCATGGGCTTCTGCACGAATGAAGAATATGAGCAGTTCGTGCACACCGTGCCGATATATGAGCAATTGCTCATCCATTGCGGCGTCACGATCATCAAATATTATCTCGACATCAGCCGCGACGAACAAGAAAGGCGGCTCAAGCGCAGACGAGAAGACCCGTTGCGCCAGTGGAAAATTAGTCCCATTGATGAAAAGGCGCTAAGTCACTGGAAGGATTATTCGCAAGCGCGTAACGAGATGCTCCTGAGAACGCATAGCGTGTTCGCTCCTTGGACGCTTGTGAAAGCCGACGACAAAAAATCCGCGCGTCTTAATATCATTCGCGATCTCTTATCGCGCTGTGAATACGCCGGCAAAAGCGGTCATGGCGAATTTCCTGATCCCAATCAGGTTTTTCTCTTCGATGAGCTTCTCCTGACAAAAGGCGTGATTGCGCCCTGAGATAACTCCGGCCGCCTGGCTGTTCGCGCATCTCGCGCGACATGGCGATTGGCGCGCTGAATTCATTCGGCCGGACGGCTGACATGGGCTTCTGTCTTCGCGCAACCATCAGGCGACGGCGCTTTCGTTCGCGTCGCCAACGACGAGGCCCTTTGCGCCTGCCAACATTTGTGCTCCTTCTGACCAACCATCCGCTGCTGCGGAAGTCTTGTTGCTATTGCAAACGGCGTTTCAAAAATGGCGGAGAAGCTCATTTCTTCCATTTGATCCCGCCAGACGCGCGCAGTCTCGAATATTTGCGAGACCTGTGCGACAGCCGCCCGTTCTCGAACTATGAAGTCGCTGTTATCGGCCACGGGATGGCGATGATCTCGGATCGCCTCAGCCAGCAGTTCAATTCCGCGCATCATGGGGCAGAACCGCTCCGACAGCAGATACCGACTTGTACGCATAGGATGGATCCAATGTAGAATGTTTGCAGTCCAAGGATTTGAAAGTGCCTGCACCCACGGGCTAATGACGGTGGCATAGATCGAATCGGCGATCTCCGAGACGGCGCGAACGTGTTCGAAAGCCTCTACCGGATGGGCGAAATTCAAGGAGGAGACCTCGCGTGGTTCGAACCGGACCGAATAGTTCGGCTTATGGCAATCCCGCTGGCCCGTTGGATTGTCGATTTTCATTTCATAGAGCCCCGGCGCCAGCGCTTCGATGTCTGCGAGGCTTTCCAGGATCGCGCGATGCTCGAACCGCGCGACTGACGCCGAGACGAAAATGCCGAGATGTCCAACGTGCGGATTGATGAGATAGACGATCCGCTGCCCAGCTCGTTTAAGATCGTCTGTGTCCTCATATACAGCGGGGATCCAGCCGAGCGCCTGATGCGGCGGCGTGATATTATCGCCATAGGAGGCGAAGATCACCAAGGGGTTCCGGATCTTACGTAGATCGGCGAAGCAGCCTTCGCAGATCCGAAACAAGCCCTGTTCGAGTTGATTGCCGATGAACAAGTTCTCGACGATGGCAAGAATCTCTTCGCGACTCAAGCTATGAAAGCCGCTCCACCAGCGTTCGAAATCAAGAAAGCGCTCGCGCTCGGTGTCAATGTTGGTGAAGAGGCGTGCGTATTTGTCCCAGAGCGCGTTTCCGGGATTCAACGTCTCGAAGTTCTGTGCGAGCCAGGCGCCATCGAAGCGCCCGCTGCCCAGATCGGCAAATAGATGCGCGAGCCACACGCCGCCAAGCAGGCCGCCAGCGAGTCGCGCCGGGTTGACGCCCGATTCCCCTGCCCAATAGGACAGCGGCGATCCATTAAGAACGGCGGGTCCAACGAGGCCCTGGCAGTCGGCCGCAAGCAAGGCGATCGCCCAGCCGGCCTGGCAGTTGCCGTAGAGCACCGGTCGTTTGCCGGGATGGCGCCTCGCGATCTGTTCGACGAAGCGCCGCAGCGCGTGCAGCACGTCGGCGAGGGTCTGGCCGTCGCAAGGCTCGGGAAAGAAGATCACGAAATAGACCGGATGCCCTTCGAGCAGCGCCATTCCCACTTCGGACTCGCGCTTGAATCCGCCGATGCCTGGCCCGTGGCCAGCGCGTGGGTCGACAATTATGACGGGCGCCTTTTCCTCGTTGACGCAGTCGCTTGCGCGACAACCCTGTGCCTCGGTGATGCGTAGCAGCGCGTAATTGGCCGGTTTCTCGAAGGCGCGCGCGTCGAGGAGCAACTCCCATTTGAAGTCGAGGAGGGCCGGCAGGCCAAGCCGTTCGTGTTCGAGCAAATTGTCTGCGCGCTGACGCAACGTGTCCCAAAAGAGAATGCCCCGTTCGATAACATCGTGCTGGTAGGCAAGGAAACTGGCGAACGAATCGCTTTTCGCTTCAGCCGAGACCGCTGGAATGACGCTCACGTCGGCGCCCGCTTGCACGAGGGAAGAGAGCGAGCTCTCACCCGTTCTCTCGTCGCCGACCTTGTTGGTGGAAGTCATTGCCGTAATCCTTTAAGAACGCGTCCGCCAAGGCCGAACTGCTCAAAGCTGACAGTTTGCCAACGAACGCCTGCATGTTGTCCATACAGACCCCGTGGGGATCTCCGAACCGTTCGAGTGAGTCCCGTTCCTTGCGCGCCAGACTCGCGCAAATTTAAATCATCACGGGCGACATAACGAGTCGTGATCGAGCGGTCGAGAATTAGCGCCCAACTTTCCCCTTTCAATCTTACTGGACCATAGCAGCCCCTATGCTGAATCCGTTTTCGACTCGCGATTTCGTCTTTCTTCGAGTTAGCTTTCCCGGTCGCTTATTGGTGATGGTGACCTTGCTCATTCTCTGAGGATTTTCTGATCTCGGCCTCCATCGCCTTGAATTGTTCGGCGGAAAGTCGAGGTAGGCGCCGAACGAAGGCCACGATATTCCATATCTGCTCGTCCTGATGCGTGGGCCCAAATGCGGGCATTGCAGTCATTTTGACGCCATTCCTGATGATCCAAAACAGCTCCGCGCTGCTCCATCGCTCTGAAGTTTCGGCGAGATTCGGAGGCTCCGGTCGCAGGCCTTTGCTAATGTAACTGCGTTCTTTCCCCGGTGCGCTGTGGCAAATGACGCACATGTCGTCATAATCCTTAAATCCCTTTCGCGCCTGATCCTCGCTCCATGTTTCCCGCAACTCGTTCCCCGCATGGGCCCGCACCGAATTATGCATGGTCCAATTCAAAATGACGCGCACCAAGGCCGTATGAGGCGCGGTAGCGGCGACGTTGTAAACGCCGCTGACGATGACGAGAAAAGCACCGAGCGCGCTGACGATGAACGCTGTCACGAAACCGGTAAGAAACTTCATGGCGCACCTCCACCGACAGTCATTTTTGAAAGGCATAAGGTACAAATCTTGCGACTGACGTCGCAGTATCTACGAGGATGCATCAATGAGCGGCGCCGCGACTGCGCGCATGCTCACCCGCGTTTGCCGCAGGAATGGCCGGAGGTGCGGCAAGGGTTAAGCCGACCATGGCGGAAGCCGCAGCATAACACATGGCATGGGGCTGTATGACCTACTGTACTGGCCGGACGATCATGAAAGGATCGGTGTCGGGCGATTTGATACGCCATTGGTAACCGGCGAATAGACCATCAGCCGAAAGTTTGCTTTGCGCATTATGCTTAAGAACCGCGACGCCTCTATGCAGAGCCACGATGAGCGTACCGTCGATTTGCGCGTCCGTCCCAGTGAGTTGACACGGGGCAGTTGCGTTCGGACGGGAACCTCCAATTGCAATGGCGCCGTCAGGTTGCGGCCTCATGCTGAACACCTTCATTTCGCGAGACGGGAAGAACGACGATTCCCCCTTGGCGCGAGAGCGCTCCATGATAACCGCATAGCGCCCCCGGCCCAGATAGTCGGCGTTTCGAAAACCCTCATGACGCAACTGAACGGTGGCGTCATCGAGTTGCGCCTCCATGTGCGCATCCGGGCACCCTCGTTCTGCCTGTATCAGCGCAGGCACGAATATGAGGACGCCATCGTAAGAATAGGTGTAACTTCCATCGGCGTGAATTTCGACTTTCGCATCGAATTGCTCCGGGGCGAGCGTTCGAAAGAAGTTGCGCATTTCAACCCCCGTACTCATTCAAGCCTATTTAGGGCGATATTCACTGGGGGACGTCGAACGTGCCCCGAATTGTTCTGAGCTGAGCTACAGGTCGGCCAGAGCGCACCTCATGGGGGAGCGAGATAGCAATCCTCGTTTTGTCCGTCACGCCGTGATCCACACATTGCCGAGCCGTGTATTTCAGAGTGGATAAAAATATAAAGACGAGCAGCGGATTCACTGCGTATCCGGGGCCGCGTGGAGCCTGACCTGATCCGGAATTTAGAGCTGGTTCCGGTTGTTTGGACAGCTCCCCGCGGATTTTGAGTGGATCTCTGCCGGGGTTTGCTGAACGCGGGGTGTCTCGATTTTATCGCGGCGGCGGGAGGGCGTAGCCTGACCAGAGCGGCGACAAAATCGACGGCGACGGTCATGCGGCCATCGCCGTTTCCTGTTTTCCAAAGTAGGCCTCGTTGGGCGTGCGCCCGTCAAGCGCCGAGTGCGGGCGCCGCTCATTGTAAAAGGCCAGATACCGGCCGATCGAGGCGCGCGCCTCGGATACGGCGTCATAGGCCTTGAGATAGACCTCCTCGTATTTCACGCTGCGCCACAGCCGTTCGACGAAGACGTTGTCGCGCCAGGCGCCTTTCCCATCCATGCTGATCGAGACCTTCGCATCGAGCAGCACGCGCGTGAAGTCGAGGCTGGTGAACTGACTGCCCTGATCCGTGTTGAAAATCTCCGGCTTGCCATGCTTCGCGAGCGCCTCTTTCACAGCTTCAATGCAAAACTCCGCCTCCATCGTGATCGACACGCGATGCGAAAGGACGCGCCGCGTGAAGACGTCGACGACCGCTGCGAGATAGACGAAGCCGCGTCGCATCGGGATGTAGGAGATATCCGTCGCCCAGACCTGGTTCGGCCGCTCGATCTTCACGCCGCGCAGCAGATACGGGTAAACCTTGTGTCCGGGCGCAGGCTTGCTCGTGTTCGGCCGCCGATAGATCGCCTCGATCCCCATCCGCTTCATCAGCGTCGCGACATGCCGGCGGCCCACGGCGACGCCCTCGCGCCGCAACAGATCGCGCAGCATCCGCGCGCCAGCGAAGGGATGTTCGAGATGCAGCTTGTCGAGGCGGCGCATCAGATCGAGGTCCTCGGCGGAAACCGGCCGCGGCTTGTAGTAGACGGAGCTGCGGGCGACGCCCAGCGCCTTCGACTGCCGGGCGATCGAAAGGTCGTGGTCGCGGTCGATCATCTTTTTGCGCTCAGCAATCCCGCTTTTGTGAGCGCGCCGGACAAAAAATCGTTCTCCAGCGTCAGTTCGCCGATCTTCGCGTGGAGCCCCTTCAGGTCGACCGCGGCCTCCTTCGGCTCCGTCTTCTCCAGCCCGAATACGCCGGCCGCGCCGTCAAGCAACTGGCTCCGCCACGTGGTGATCTGGTTCGGGTGGACGTCGAACTGCTGCGCCAGCTCGGCCAGCGTCTTCTCACCCTTGATCGCGGCCAAAGCCACTTTCGCCTTGAAAGCCGGAGAATGCGTCCGGCGGCTCCGCTTCGTCATCCAATGCTCCTGATTCGCAGCGAGAAGCCTCGCCGCTGTCAGGCAGAAAATCCACTCAAGCTACTGTCCGAATTTGCGAGGCCAGCTCTTTTCTCGGCCCAGCCGGTCCGACGTCGGGGTGACTGAGTTCGTGCATCGCAAGGCCTTCGAGTCGACCGAAGCCGAAGTTCCCAGTCGGCCTGACCCCCGTAGCAGTCAGGCTTCTCGGCCGGCTCGCTCTCAAGAAGGATCAGGGGGCGCTGCGTCCCCCCGCGCTCGATGAAACGCAATAACAGAGAACAATATATCTGATTTTGGGAAGCCTCTCTCACGAACTCACATACCTTTTTCGCCAGAGAGCGAGGTCGCATTCGAGACGGAGGTCCTTGGGTGCACCGATGATCGCCACGTATTCGGAAGCTCATCGACGACTGAATCACCTTCTTGGATTCTTCTTCGTTAGCTGCGCAGCAGAGATTCTCCTTGGCGTCATCCATCGCAATTGGTAGTTTGCAGCTGTTTGGTTGGTGCCGGGATCCATAGGCGGTGTAATTAGAGTCTCGGTAAGCCAGAGCGCCGCCACTCCCAGCACCCCCCGAAAACAATGAATTTGCCAATGAGCTTGCCAACCAACGTGCATTCACCGGCAAATTTCTGAAGTTCACCAGCCTACTCGCGGCGACTGTTCTGGCAACTGGGTTCGCACTTGGGAATCCGTGGTGGGGCAACCTTGCTCGCCGCCGTTATTACATGGTTCGCAAGCATGTTCGGCATAGCGCTGCTATGCGCGCCTCAAAAAAATGGAGAGAGGGACGAAGTCGAATAGCAATCTTTGCAGCTGACCAAAAATATTGATTGATTTCAGTCAGTGGTTATTCCTTCGCATTTACCAGATTTTGAGGGATCATGATCATCCGGACAAAAATCTTTCCGGTGGAAATATCGGCGTGACAGACTGCGTTACGCAAGTCTGCTGAGTGGGCATTGTTTGAGCCAATGTCGCCACCGGCGTCCACTGAAACCGATTTGAAATCGGTTGTGAATGCGATCCTTGTATATGGCTTTCACGGGTTGCCAAGGGCGGCAATGCTCAACCCCTTGCCGGCGATCTCGTCGAAACTGGCGCGCATTCCATTAAGCTTCAGTCTGGTCATGGCGTCGCTGTCTTCTCACACGCGACAGAGAATCTTCACGAAACTCCGATCGCCATTGTCGCTATGTTGAAGCCGAACTCGGTTCGGCGATAGCAGCGTCGGCGCTGTGAACGGTGCGCCATTCCTCAGCGCGCTCCGGCTTTGCGCATCAGTTTTGGTAGATGATGTCAGCGGTCGTAAAGACAGCGAACATAGGCGCCGCTCATCATGTCTATGTCGACGCCCGCTTTTAACGAGAGTGTCGCCGCCTCGATGAGATCGGCGGGCCGCATAGTCCCGTCCCGCGTGGCGGCTCCGCCCGCACAAAAATGTTTGGCGGTCCCTGCGACCGAAGTTCTCGCGGCTAAGTTCGGCCCTTGAAAACCGCGGATTTTCGCTTCGGCGAACTTTGCGGCGACCAGAGGATCCTCGCCGGACCCTCAGCGATCCGTCCCCAACGCAGACCATGCGGAACGTCGAGCATGGGAGCAAAAGTCAAGGTAATTCCGTCGCCTGCAGTCTCAATGGCCGCCGCCGGCGCCGTGCGCCCATCGGAGAGGGTCGAAAAGGCCCACTTCAGCCAGCGGAATAGGGAAGATGGTCTTATGTGCATGAACCACGTCGAGGCCGAAAAGAACCGGAATGGCGAGCTTCGTCTCCTCGACCGCGACCTTCTGAAGCGCTGCAGTCGCCTCCCGACCCCAGAGGTTCAAAAGGGCGCCGACGTGCCCCGCGCGAATGTTTTCGGCCACTTCGTCGCCGAGGATCGGCCCAGTCACCGTATATCCGGCCGCAGCCATGTTGAGTTGGCCAATTTTTTCCCGAGCGTCATGGCTGCGAGAAGCGAATCGATGAGGTTCGTTGGCGCCTGGATTAATGTTGTCTCTCAGAGCGGTCATCATCGCGGCGGAAACCTGAAGCGACCTGCCTCGACGGCTGAACCCGAAGTATACTCTTAAGCATAGTCGATTTTCACGACGAGGTGGTCGCGACGCGATTACGCCCGATCCGGGACGGCTCGGCTCTAGCGCAGGGGAGCCGAGCTTGGAATTCTGCAATGCCCCCGAAACG
>JBPFDW010000009.1:0-128171 GCA_051061375.1 Methylocystis sp.
CCGGCGCCGCGGCGCGGGCGAGACGCCCGCCCTTGATCGCTGAGAGATGCTTGCGCACGCAATTCATCTCGGAGATGTTCGCGCCGCTCTTTAGCAGCGCCTTGTTCACCGCCTGCTTTTCCTCGAGCGTCACGCCCTCGGCCGGCAGCGCCATCAGCGCCGAGCCGCCGCCGGAAATCAGCGCGAGAACGAGGTCGTCTTGCGAAAGCCCCTGCACTTTCTGCAAAATGCGCTTCGCCGCCTCGCGGCCCGCCGCGTCAGGCACCGGGTGCGAGGCTTCGATCACTTCGATCTGTTTCGTCGGCGCGCCATGTTCGTAGCGCGTGACGACGAGCCCTTCGAGCGGGCCCTTCCAATGCGCCTCGACCGCCGCCGCCATTGAAGCCGCCGCCTTGCCGGCGCCGACGACGATTGTGCGGCCCTTCGGCGGCGCGATCTTCGTCAGATGCGGCGGCAGGCAAACGGCGGGCGACGCGGCGCCGACGGCGGCGTCGAACATCGCGCGAAGAAGCTGGCGGTGGTCTTGGGACATGGTGGGTTCCAGTTGGCAGAAGCGGTGGGGCATCTCCTTCTCCCGCTTGCGGGAGAAGGGTCCGCCCGGCGCCGTCGCCCTTTACGCCGCCATTGCGTTGGCCTTCTCGATCAGCGCTTCGGCCATGCGGATCGAGGCGATGTCGATCAGGCGGCCGTCGAGAGACACCGCGCCCTTGCCTTCCTTGGCGGCCTGGGCCATCGCGTCGAGAATGCGACGCGCCTTGGTCACTTCCGCCTCGGACGGGGTGAAAACCTGATTGGCGAGTTCGATCTGCGAGGGATGGATCGCCCATTTGCCCTCATAGCCGAGCACCGCGGCGCGCTTGGCGGCGGCGATATAGCCGTCCGGATCGCCGAAATCGCCGAACGGGCCGTCAATCGGACGCAGGCCATAGGCGCGGCAGGCGACCATCATCCGCGTCTGCGCCGCATGCCACTGATCGGCCCAGTAATATTCGCGATTGCCGCTCGCATCCTTGTCGGTGAGCACGCCGTAATCCGGATTGACGCCACCGATGACGGTGGTGCGGGCGCGGGTCGAGGCCGCATAGTCGGCGACGCCGAAGGACATGGCTTCGAGACGCTTCGACGATTGCGCGATGGCCTCGACATTGGCCATGCCGAGCGCGGTCTCGATCAGGATTTCGATGCCGATCTTCTTGGTGCGCTTCTTGTACTGCTCGATCTGCGTGATCATCATGTCGATCGCGTAGACGTCGGCCGGAACGCCAACCTTCGGGATCAGCACGATGTCGAGGCGCGGGCAGTTCTCAAGCACGTCGACGACGTCGCGATAGCAGTATTGCGTATCGAGACCGTTGATGCGCAACGTCATCACCTTCTTGCCCCAGTCGATATCGTTGAGGCCCTGGATGATGTTCTTGCGCGCCTGTTCCTTGTCGTCGGGCGCGACGGCGTCCTCAAGATCAAGGAAAATCTGATCGGCCTTGGACTGCGCGGCCTTTTCAAACATGCCCGGCGCGGAGCCCGGCACGGCGAGTTCCGAACGATGGAGACGCGGCGTCGCCTGCTCGATTAAAGTGAAGCTCATAACTTTACCCCTTCCTGTTGAATTAGCCCGTGGCGCCCAAGCCGGCGGCGATGCAGCTGATCGAGAGCAGCAGAGGCACTTTGACGGCCTCTTTCTCCGCTTCGTCCTTTGCCTCGCGGAACCGGCGAAGCAGCGCCACCTGCTCGCGATTGACCTCGTTGATGGTCTGCAGGCGATGCGACAGCCGCGCCTGATATTCCTTGAAACGATCCGCCAGTTCGACGCCGCCGGCGACGCGCAGGACCATCTCGCGCGTCAAGGCGAATTCCTCTTCGATCGCTTTGAAGATTTTAGTCCGCACGGCCTCATCCGCGACAAGTCCGGCATATTGCTTGGCGATTGCAAGATCGACGAGCGCGAGCGTCTTCTCGACCTCGTCGATAATGAGCCGGAACATCCGCGAATCTTCGAACATGCGGCGCAGCAGCTCCATGCCGCGCTCGCCGCGCACGTCGACAAAGTTCTTCAGACCGGAGCCGACGCCGTACCAGCCGGTAATCGAATGGCGGTTCTGCGCCCAGGCGAAGACCCAGGGAATGGCGCGCAAATCCGCGAGGCTTTTGGCGCCGAAGCGCCGCGCCGGACGCGAGCCGATGTTGAGCAGCGAAATCTCTTCGAGCGGACTCGCCGCCTGAAAGTAAGCGACAAGATCCGGATCGCCGATGAATTTGGCGTAAGCGGCGAAAGAGGCGCCGGAGATTTCTTCTAGCGCCTCGTCGAACTCCGCGTGCGGCGCCAGCGCCTCCTCGCGTTCGGACTTCAGCGCATGCTGGAAGACGGACGAGGCTAGAAGCTCCATCTGATAGGCCGCCGTTCCGCGATTGGCGTATTTGAACGAGACGACCTCGCCCTGTTCGGTGACGCGAAAACGACCGCGGATGGAGCCCGCCGGCTGCGCCGCGATCGCATGGCCGGTGGGCGCGCCGCCGCGCGACACCGAGCCGCCGCGTCCATGGAAGAAGGCGATGGCGACGCCCTGCTCGCGTCCGACCTGAGCAAGGCGCGCCTGAGCCTTGAACAGCTCCCAGTTCGACGACAGAAAGCCGCCGTCCTTGTTGGAATCGGAATAGCCGATCATCACCTCTTGCAGATTGCCCTGCCAGCGGGTCGAGCGGCGCACCACCGGAACCTGCAACAGATCGCGCATGATCGCCGGCGCGGCGCGCAGATCGCCGATCGTCTCGAAGAGCGGCACGATCGGCAGGGTCAAAATCTCGACGCCGGGCTCGTCGAGGAACAGCCCGGCCTCCTTGGCGAGGAGATAAACGCCCAGCACGTCGACCGCCGAGCGCGTCATCGACAGGATGAATCCGCCAAAGGCTTCGCGGTCGAGCTGCTGACGCATCTCGGCGACCACTTCGAACATTTCGATGACGTCGCGCGCATTGGCGGAAAGCCGGTCGCGCGGGAGAGGCGCCGCGCGCGGCTTGGCAAGTTCAGCGAGCAGAAAGTCGCGCCATTCGGGAGACTCAAGATCGGGCGGCGTTTCGCCCCCGGTCTTGATCCGCCAAAATTCTTCGAGCGCCTGCGTGGTGCGCGTCGTGTTCTGGCGGATGTCGAGGCGCACCGTGCTGAAGCGGAAGATTTCAACGGCGCGCCGCAAAGGGCGCACCAGATCGGTCGCCAGCGCGTCGCTCCTGGCTTCGATCAGCGCCCTTTCGAGCACGAGCAGGTCAGAGATAAGCGCGTCGGCGCTCGCATAGCGCGGACCTGTCGCCGGCTCGCCGGTCACCGCGCGCAGCGTCTGGTCGAGCTTGCGCAGAATCGTCGTGACGAACTGCCGATAGGGCTCATTCTGGTTGCGCGCCTCGATCGCGGCGCCGTCCAGCAATGCCGCGAGACGTTCGGCCAGTTCCTCGCGGAATGACGCGGGAATATCGGCGGCGCGCTGACTGATCGACAGCATGCGCGCGAGATCGACGACGCGCGTTCGATAATAGTTCAAGCTCGCCGAAGCGTTTTCGCGCATCGTGCGGCGCGTCACGTCATTCGTCACGAACGGGTTGCCGTCGCGGTCGCCGCCGATCCAGGAGCCGAACTGGAAAAAAGGCGCCACTTCGAAGGTCTCATTGGGATAGTGGCGTCTCAGCGCGCGTTCGCAGGTCGACAAAAGCTCGGGCGCGAGATCGAACAGGCTCTCGTGAAAGAAGTGCTGGCCCCAGGCGACTTCCTGATCGACGGTCGGCTTTTCGAGATGCAATTCGCCGGTGAGCCACAACAGTTCGATCTGATCGTAGATCGCTTTCACCAGCGCTTCGCGCTCGCGGTCGGTCCAGCGGGTCGATTCGAGTTCGCGCAGCAGCAGATAGATGCGGCGATATTTTTCGAGGATCGAGACGCGCTTGGCTTCGGTCGGATGGGCGGTGATGACGGGTCGGATACGCAGCGTCTGCAATTGCGCGCGAATCTCGTCGGCGGCGACGCCTGAGGCCGCGGCGCTCGACAGCACATAGTCGAAGGTGCCGAGCAGCTTGTCGTGGCCTTTTTCGCGCTCGATCCGCCGCCGCCGCCGCATGGCGTAAGCCTGCTCCGCAATGGATACGAGTTGAAACAGGATGCCCTGCGCCTGGAGCGCGCGCGCCATCTGCCGCGGCTCCAGACCCGCGCCCGCCTTGGAGTCGCGCACGACGGTCTCGATCTCGGGCGTGTGTCGGCGAATGACGGTGAGCAACTGTTCACGCAGGAACGCGGCCGCTTCGGTGACCGAACGAGTGGCGTAAGCAGACGGCAGGCCGCTCGAAGACGGGCTCCTCAATGTCTGGGTCTCGGCGGTCATCAAAACTCCTTAGGCGCTTGCGCGTCCAGGACGAACGGCTGTCGCGACATAGGACGCACGTCGACGCCCGGCGGCGCCGACGTAGACTGTATGCCTCAAGCGCCCTGCATGACTTTGGCGACGGTCGATCCGAATTCGGCCGGGCTCGGCGCGACGGTGAGACCGTAGGACTTCATGATCTCGGTTTTTTCCGCGGCGCTGTCGCCGGTCGCGGAAATGATCGCCCCGGCGTGTCCCATGCGGCGTCCCTTCGGGGCGGTGAGGCCGGCGACGAAGCCGATCACCGGCTTGGAGAAATTCTCCTTGATCCAGGCGGAGGCCTCGGCCTCCTGCGGACCGCCGATCTCGCCGATGATCAGCACCGCCTTGGTCTCGGGGTCCTTGTCGAAGAGCACCAAATGGTCGAGGAAGGACGAGCCGTTGATCGGATCGCCGCCGATGCCCACCGACGTCGATATGCCGATGCCGAGCGCCTTCAGCTGCGACGCCGCTTCATAGCCGAGCGTGCCGGAGCGCGAGATCAACCCCACCGCGCCCTGCTTGTAGATATGGCCCGGCATGATGCCGAGCATCGCCTTGCCCGGCGAAATGATGCCGGCGCAATTGGGCCCGACCATCATCGGCCGTCGATCCTTCGGAAAGCGCAGGAAGTAGCGCTTCACGCGCATCATGTCCTGCGCCGGAATGCCGTCGGTGATCGAGCAGATCAGGCGGACGCCGGCGTCGGCGGCCTCCATGATCGCGTCGGCGCAAAAGGCCGGCGCGACGAAAGTGATCGACGCCTGCGCGCCGGTCTCGCGCACCGCTTCGCGGACTGTGTTGAACACCGGCACGCCGTGGTGAGTCTTGCCGCCCTTTCCGGGCGTGACGCCGGCGACGACATTGCTGCCGTAGTCGATCATCTCCTTGGTGTGAAAGCTGCCCTTGTCGCCGGTGATGCCCTGAACGAGGATCGGCGTCTTTTCGTCAATGAGAATGCTCATGTGTCGTTCTCCGGCGCTTATTTCGCGCCCTTGTAGGCGGCGACGGCCTTCTCGGCGGCTTCGGCGAGCGTGTCGGCCTGAATGATCGGAATGCCGCTCTCGGCGATGATCTTCTTGCCCGCTTCGACATTGGTGCCGGCGAGGCGCACGACGAGCGGCACGCCTTCGATCTTCTCGGCCCGCACCGCGTCGACGACGCCCTGCGCGACCCAGTCGCAACGGTTGATGCCGGCGAAAATGTTGACGAGCACGACCTTCACGCGCCGGTCGGACAGAACGAGGCGGAACGCCGTCGCGACGCGCTCGGGCGAAGCGCCGCCGCCGACGTCGAGGAAGTTCGCGGGATTGCCGCCGGCATGCTTGATCATGTCCATCGTCGCCATGGCGAGCCCGGCGCCATTGACGATGCAGCCGATTTCGCCATCAAGGCCGATGTAGTTGAGCGCATGTTCCGACGCCTGCGCCTCTCGCGGATCGCTCTGCGAGGGATCGTTCATGTCGACGATGTTGCGGCGGCGGAACAGCGCATTATCGTCAAAGGACATTTTCGCGTCGAGCGCCAGCACCTTGTCGTCCTTGGTGACGACGAGCGGATTGATTTCGAGCATGGTCGCGTCATTGTCGCGGAAGGCGCGATAGGCGCCCATGATCGTCTTCACCGCGCGCGAGACCTGCTTGATGTTCAATCCAAGCTGAAAGGCGAGTTCGCGCGCCTGAAACTGCTGCAGGCCGACGGCGGGCTCCACGATCACCTGGAGCAGTTCGTCGGGCGTGTTCTTGGCGATCTCCTCGATCTCCATGCCGCCATGCTTCGAGGCGATGACGCGCACGCGCTCCAATTTTCGATCGAGAACATAGCCCAGATAAAGTTCGCGCTCGAAAGGATCGGCGACTTCGACATAGACGCGCTGCACCGGCTTGCCCTCGGGTCCGGTCTGGGCGGTGACAAGCCGCTTGCCGAGAAGATCGCGCGCCGCCTGCTGCACTTCATGATAGGTGCGGCAGAGCTTGACGCCGCCCGCCTTGCCGCGCGCGCCGGCGTGAATCTGCGCCTTCACCACCCAATGCGAACCGCCGAGCTCGGTCGCGGCATAGACCGCCTGATCGGGGCTGAAGGCGACCGTGCCCGGCGGAATATCGACGCCGTGGCTCGCCAGAATTTCCTTGGCCTGATACTCGTGGACGTCCATGTCAGTCCTCTCCTCGCAATTGCGGCGCGGCTTCCTCAGCCGCCTATTTTTGCTTTGACCGTGTCATAGACCGCTTCCGTCTCGGCGGCGGCCTTGGCGAGCAGCGCGTTGACCTCGGCGAGCTGCTTCTCGGCGAAGTCTCGGTCCTTGATCGCCTTGGCGTTGATGAAGACATTGAGCGCGCAGCTGCGAAGGCCGGCGTTGGCGGCGAGCACAGCGACTCCAGCGTCGCTGATGACGTTGAGATTGCCCTTGTCCGCCGCTTCCCTCGACAGCGCGATGACGTCGTAGCAGACTTTGCACGTCTTCAGCGGCGCCAGCGTCGCTTCCTTCAGCGCCCCCTGGATCGCCGCCGAGCGCGCCGCCTTCTCTTCATCCGTGCCGCGCGGCAGGCCATAGGCCCCCATCAGCGTGTTGAAGGCGACGACGTCTTCGTCGACCCCCGCGGTCAATTCGGCGCGCAGCCTCTCGGCCTTGGCGAGCGTGAGCTGGAGATCGGCCGAGACCGCTTCGTAATTCTTCTTGCCGATGGTGAGATTGCACACCATCGAAACCAGCGCGGCGCCCATGGCGCCGGACAGCGCCGCCGCGCCGCCGCCGCCGGGAGTCGGCGCATCGCTGGCGAGTTCGTCGAGGAATTTTCCGATCGTATCGTTCTTGGCGCTCATATCTTTCCTCGGTCAGGCCAGCACTTTGGCTTGCGCATAAATATTTTCGCAGTCGAACACCTGGTCGGCGGCGTCAAACAGCTTGCCGACGCATTCGCGATGCAATTTCAGCTTAAGCCCGCCGAGCCCCAGCGCGCCGATGACGATTTTGCCGTGGCGCTCCTTCGCCTTGTCGGTCGCTTCAACGCCGCCGATTCCGAGCGGCGGCTGCGCGTTGCAGTCGGCGATGAGTTCGATCGTCGGATCGTTCTGCCAGTCTTTCTCGTCGAGCAGCGGCACGCCGATCGCGCCGGCCGCGAAGACGATCTGCGCGCCCTTAACCGCATCAGCGCGGGCGGCGTTGTCGGCGGCTTCGATCGCTGCAGGCGCGAAACCGAATCGCTCCTCTATGGCCTTGGCGGCCGCTTCGGCGCGCGACTTCTGACGCGAGGTGATGGCGACTTCGGCGCCTTCGATATTGAGCATCGCCGCGGCGCGCATGCCGACCGGGCCGGTGCCGGCGAGCACGACGGCCTTCTTGCCCTTGAGCGAACTTGCCTTAGCCAGCAGAGCGACGCCTGCCGCGGCGGTCGTATTCGAGCCGTTCGAATCGAGCATCGCCGAGACGCGGAAATTGGAGAAGAAGCGCTTCTTCACCGCCTTGAACACCGCTTCGCCGGCCGTCATCGAGCCGCCGCCGACGAAAATCGCGGTATTTTGTTTTTCCTTCGGGCCGCGCGTGTAAATGCAGCCGTCGACGAGGGCGCCGACGTTCTCGGGCGTCACGGCGCCATAGCCGATGATGTGATCGGCGCCGCCGTCATAGCCGACCACCGTGTCGAAAACGCTCGGAACCGGATCGGTGTCGAAAAGGAAAAGCAGTTTCTGGGTCATGGGAATTCCTCAGGCCGCGTCATGGCCGGGCTTGTCCCGGCCATCCACGTCGGGACGTTGCGCAACATTTTCAAACGCTCCGTAGCGGCGCCGCGTGGATGCCCGCGACGAGCGCGGGCATGACGGCGGCAGGGAGCAAGGCACGTTGTCCTCACGCCGTCACGACATTGCGCGGGCTGCCGGCGACAAAGGCGTCGATATTGTCGACGAGCTGATCGGCCAGCACCTGCATCGCCTCTTTCGACGCCCAGGCGACATGCGGCGTGATGATGAGATTAGGAATGGTCGGATCGAGAAGAATATTGCCGTTCTTCGGCGGTTCGACGGTTAAAACGTCCATGCCGGCGCCGGCGATGACTCCGTTTCGCAACGCGTCGGCGAGCGCCTGCTCGTCGATGATGCCGCCGCGCGCCGTGTTAATGATGCAGGCGGTCTTCTTCATCGACGCGAATTCCTTCGCGCCGATCATGTTCTTCGTCTCTGGCGTAAGCGGCAGGTTGAGCGTCACGACGTCCGCCTCGCGCAGAATGGTCGGGATGTCGACCTTGTTCGGCACGTCCATGACGTCGTTGATCAGCACCTTCATGCCGAGCGCGATGGCGCGCTTTTCGATTTCCTTGCCGAGCGCGCCATAGCCGACGATGCCGAGGGTCGAGCCGGCGATGTCATAGATCGGATAGTCGAAGTAGCAAAACTGATTGGCGTAGCCCCAGCGGCCCTGCCGCACCGAATTGTAGTAATTGATCAGATTGCGGCGCAGCGCGAAGATCAACGCGAACACATGTTCGGGCAGCGTGTTGAAGGCGTAGTTGCGAATGTTGGAGACGACGATCCCGTTGGCGCTCGTATAGGCCTTGTCGATCACGTCGGTGCCGGTCGCGGCGACGGCGATGAGCTTGAGATCGGGAAGCTGCTTTAGCGTCGTTTCGCGCAGCGGCACCTTGTTGGTGATGCAGATCGTCGCGCCTTTCAGGCGTTCGACGATCTGGTCGGGCGCCGTCTGGGCGTGTTCCATATAGTCGTGAGGAAAATTCGGCTTACGCACATTGGCGTCGAGAGTTTCGCGATCGAGAAAGACGATTTTGTGCGACATGTCCCAGTTTCCCCTCACGTCATTCGTTCTTGTCGGCAGTCGGCAATCGGGCTTCGGCAGTCGACATTCTCCGACTGCCGACTGCCTATCGCCGCCTTACATCTTCAACAGCGGATTGGCCCGATAGACCGCCTGAGCCGCCGCGACGCCGGAGCCCGGCGTCACCTTGATGCCATGGTCGAGCATCGCCATTTCCGCGCCGGCGATGGCGCCCAGCAGCATCAGCTCGTTCAAATCGCCGAGATGGCCGATGCGGAACACCTTGCCCGCGACCTCCGAGAGGCCGGCGCCGAGCGCGAGATTGTAGCGCTTGTAAGCGGTCTCGATGACTTTGGCGGCGTCATAGCCTTCCGGCACCACAATGGCGGTGACGGTGTCGGAGTTCCACTTCGGCTCCTTGGCGCAGCACTTGAGGCCCCAGGCCGCGACCGCGGCGCGACAGCCTTCGGCGAGGTGGTGGTGGCGCTTGTAAACCTGATCGAGGCCCTCCTCGAACAGGATCGATAGCGATTCCTTGAGGCCGTAGAGCAGCGGCACGGAGGGCGTATAAGGGAAATAGCCGTTCGCGTTCTGGGCGATCATGTCCTGGAATTCGAAGTAGGCGCGGCGGCCCTTGTTGGTCTTGCCCTTTTCGATCGCTTTCGGGCTCGCCGCCATCAGCAACAGGCCAGCCGGCAACATGAAGCCCTTCTGCGAGCCGGAGACGATCACGTCGACGCCCCATTCGTCCATCTTGAATTCAAGCGAGGCGACGGAGGACACGCCGTCGACGAAGAGCATCGCCGGATGCTTGGCGTTGTCCATCGCCTTGCGCACCGCGGCGATGTCGGAGGTCACGCCGGTCGCGGTTTCATTATGCGTGGCGAGAACCGCCTTGATTTCGTGATTCTTGTCGGCCTTCAGCGTCTCTTCGATCAGCTCCGGGTCGTTGCCGGTGCCCCACTCGCGCTCCTGCACGATGACGTCGAGGCCCTGGCGCTTGCACAGATCGATCCACAGATGGGAGAACTGGCCGAAGCGCTGCGCCAGAACCTTGTCGCCGGGCGACAGCGTGTTGGTGATCGCGGCTTCCCAGCCGCCGGTGCCTGACGCCGGGAAAATGAAGGCGTGACCCTTCTCGGTGCCGAAGACCTTCTTCAGGCCGGGAAAGAGCGGCTTGACGAGGTCGGGGAAGGTCGGCGAGCGATGGTCTTCGGACGCGACCGCCATCGCCCGCACGATGCGGTCGGGAAGATTGGTCGGACCCGGCACAAAAAGAAAATTCTTGCCGGGAATTCTGGAATTCAACATTTCTCATGCTCCTTTCGAGCGGCAGGTTTCAGATGGCGCGGCGCTTAGGGCGCCGGGATTGCGTTAGAACAGGCCGGCGATGCGGCCCGAGTCATCGACGTAAATGTTGTTGGCGGCGGGGATCTTCGGCAATCCCGGCATCGTCATGATGTCGCCGCACACCGCCACGATGAACTCGGCGCCCGCCGAGAGACGCAGTTCGCGAATCGGAATCGTGAAGCCCGACGGCGCGCCCTTGGCGTTCTGATCCGTCGAGAAGCTGTATTGCGTCTTGGCGATGCAGACCGGGAACTTTCCGAAGCCTTCCTTCTCCAGTTCGGCGAAACGCGCCTTGATGCTCGAATCATAGGAGATGTCGGCGGCGCCGTAGAGCTCCTTGGCGATCGTGCGCACCTTGTCGGCGAGCGGCATGTCGTCCGGATAGAGCGGCTTGAAGTTCGAGGGCTGCGTCTCGATCGTCTTGACGACCGCCGTCGCGAGGTCCGCCGCGCCGGCGCCGCCGGAGCCCCAATTGTCGGCGACGACGCATTCGACGCCTTCCGCCTTGCACAGCTTGTCGAGCGCCGCCATCTCGGCCGCGGTGTCCGCCGAGAATTTGTTGATCGAGACGAGCACCGGCACGCCGAATTTGCGGACGTTGCCGATATGACGCTTCAAATTCTCGAAGCCCTTCTCGACCGCGGCGACATTCTCGGCCTTCAGATCGTCCTTGGCGACGCCGCCATGCATCTTGAGCGCGCGGATCGTCGCGACGATCACCGTGATGTCGGGCTTGAGGCCCGCCTTGCGGCACTTGATGTCGAAAAACTTCTCAGCGCCGAGATCGGCGCCGAAGCCCGCCTCGGTCACGACGTAATCGGCGAGCTTCAAGCCGGCCTTCGTCGCGATGACCGAGTTGCAGCCATGCGCGATATTGGCGAAGGGGCCGCCATGGATGATCGCCGGATTGTTCTCCAGAGTCTGCACGAGATTGGGCGCGATGGCGTCCTTGAGCAGCGCGGCCATCGAGCCCGCCGCTTTGAGTTCCGAAGCGCGCACGCTCTTCTTCTCGCGCGTCTGGCCGACGATGATGTCGCCCAGCCGGCGCTGCAGATCGGCGAAATCCGAGGCGAGGCAGAAAATCGCCATCACTTCCGAGGCGACGGTGATGTCGAATCCGTCCTCGCGGGCGAAGCCGTTGGAGACGCCGCCGAGCGACGAAACCACCGAACGCAAGGCGCGATCGTTCATGTCGACGACGCGCCGCCATGAGACGCGGCGCGAATCGATCTTGGGCTCGCCGCCCCAATAGATGTGATTATCGATCAGCGCCGCGAGCAGATTGTTGGCCGCGCCGATCGCATGGAAGTCGCCGGTGAAGTGGAGGTTGATATCCTCCATCGGCACGACCTGCGCATAGCCGCCGCCGGCCGCGCCGCCCTTCACGCCGAAACAGGGGCCGAGCGACGGCTCGCGCAGACAGCACAGCGCTTTCTTGCCGATGTAATTGAGGCCGTCGGTGAGGCCGACGGTGGTCGTCGTCTTGCCTTCGCCGGCTGGCGTCGGCGTAATCGCCGTGACGAGGATCAGCTTGCCGTTCGTCTGGCCCGCGAGGGAGGAAATATAGTCGAGGGAGATTTTGCCCTTGTAATGGCCATAGGGCTGAACATGTTCGGCCGGGATGCCGAGCTTGTCGCGGGCGATGTCGATGATCGGCAGCATTTTCGCGGCCTGCGAAATCTCGATATCGGACTTCGGCGCAAGATGCTGATTGTCTTTTCCGCTCGCGCCCGGCGCGGCGGCTGGCCTTTCTGACATGCAGTCCACTCCCTCTCGGGGCCCGCGTCGCACAGGCCCAGAATTCGCTTTTTTATCGGTCATCGAGCAGCCAGCCGGCGCCGCCGAACCGTCTCCCGGTCCGCCGGGCTGAAATCCAGCCGATGTCAGGCTGCCGCCTGTCCCGCGACCGTCGTTTTGTTCAAGCCGCGCACGAAGGCCCGCGGTTCGCCGCTACGAGCCGACGCGCGCATGACTCCGCTTACTGAAAAATTTCATAGGCGGACACCCCGTATGACGGGAATCAAAATTGCTCGTCAAGCCGGCCAGGCCTCCGGCGGCGCGCCGTCGCCGCCGTCATCTTGAAGCGACTCCCGCTCGCGCGACAAGCCGCCCAACACATGTCGCTTATTCGACAAGCCGGGCCGATCGCCTATCCCTGGCCTACCCTATCGAGTAGTTGACCATGAATTGCTCCGGCGCCGACCAACCCGCTTATTCTCCATAGAAAGCATGACGCTTCCTATACGCCTGCGAGACTGATCTGGCGGGCGCGGAGCCGCGGCTTGGGCGCGCAGGAGCGAAACCGAACCCCCTCCTTGCCTATCCGAACAAACCGCAGGAGAGCGGGCGCAGCATCGCCTTGACCCGCTCAGAAAAAAATTTGTCGCAGTCGGCGTCGCATCCTTGCCTCTATAGGCCGATCGCGGCGCCCAATAGTCGTCGACCCTATTCAGGCTGAAAATCGAGCGCGACGCCATTGATGCAATAGCGCAATCCGGTCGGCGGCGGCCCGTCATTGAAGACATGCCCGAGATGCGAACCGCAGCGGCTGCAATGCACTTCGGTGCGCACCATGCCGTAGCCGCGATCGACGGTCGAGCCGAGCGCGCCGGGAAGCGGATCGAAGAAGCTCGGCCAGCCGGTGCCGCTTTCGAACTTCTCGCCGGAACGAAACAGCGGCTGGCCGCAGCCGGCGCAATGGAATGCGCCAGGACGCTTTTCATGATTGAGCGCGCAGCTTCCCGGGCGCTCGGTGCCATGGCCGCGCATGACCTGATATTGCTCGGGCGTGAGCAGCGCCCGCCATTCGGCGTCGGTGCGGGTTACGGGAAAGCTTTCATCGGCCATGCGCCAGCGCCCCTTTTTCCAAGGTTTCTTCGGTTCGGTTTCCTATCCTATGTCAGCCGCCGCCTTTGGCCAGAGGCTTTAGGCGGGATAGAGTGGCCGACATCCAGCGAAAGCGATGATTCGAGAATGAGCGACAAGACATTCGACGCCGTGGTGATCGGCTCGGGACTGGGCGGATTGACGGCGGGGGCTTTGCTCGCGCATGCCGGTTACAGCGTCTGCCTGCTCGAGCGCAATTTCAGCCTGGGCGGCGCGGCCTCGGTCTACAAGGTCGGCCCGCTGACCGTCGAAGCGTCGCTCCATCAGACGTCCGACGCGCGCAATCCCCGCGACGTTAAGCACGACATCCTGCGCCGGCTGGGCATTCTCGACGAAATCGAATTTCTGCCGACCGGCGCTCTCTACACGGTGCGCGGCGGACCGGTGGGCGAACCCTTCGAACTGCCCTTCGGCTTTGGACCGGCCTATGAGGCGCTCGCCGCCCGCTTCCCGGATAAACGCGCGGCGATTCAGCGATTTCTCGGCGAGGTTGAGCAAATCCACGACGCGCTTTGGACATTGAAACAGGCGCGCGAGGAAAGCTCCTTCGCCAAATTCGCCCGCGGGCTCTGGGAGGTCGCGCCGGCGGCCGCCGGCTGGCAAAACTCCTTGCATGAGATCATGGAGCGGGATTTCGCCGGCTGCGAGGCGCTAAAATGCGCGCTGGGGGCCAATCTCGCCTATTACGGCGACGATCCGCGCCGGCTGTGGTGGATTTTCTACGCGCTGGCGCAAGGCGGCTATATCGCCTCCGGCGGCGCCTATATCAAAGGCGGCTCGCGGCAGTTGAGCCTGAAACTGGCGAAGGCGATCACCAAGACCGGCGGCGTCGTGCGCCTCGGCCGGCGCGTCAACGCCATCGAGACGGACGCCGACGGCGCCGTCGTCGCGATTCGCCATGTCGCGCGGCGCGACGGCGAGGGCGAAGAGCGCATCGCGGCGCGCGTCGTCATGGCGAATTGCGCGCCGACCGAGGCGGCGGCGATGATGGACGTCCCCGCGCGCGCGAAAATGGTAGAGGCCTTCGGCGCCCGCAGGCTTTCGACGTCGCTGTTTGCGGCGAATTTCGGCCTGAGCGCGAAACCCGCGACCGTCGGGCTAAAGGATTTCACCACGGTCGTGATGCCGCCGGACATGAGCCGCTTCGATCAATATGGCGACGGCGCGGGGGCGATGGCGCAGGATCCCAGGGGCGCCTTGCCGCTTCATACGATCGCCAATTTCACCGCGGTCGACTCGGGTCTGTGGGACGAGCCGCCGATTCTCGTCAGCGTGCTTGGCCTCGACCGCTTCGACAATTGGCGCGATCTGCCGCGCGACGAAGCGCTCGCGCGCCGCGAACGCTGGCTCGACGCCATACAGACCTCTCTCGACCGCGACTATCCAGGATTTTCCGGCCTGGTGACGACGCGGATGCTGCTCAACGCCTTTTCGATGGCGAGCTATCTCAACACGCCGGAAGGCGCGGTCTACGGCTTTGCGGCGCTGCCCGCCGAAGCGCCGATCCTGATGGGATTTCCGCGCACGCCGCTCACCCCGATCGCTGGACTCTATCTCGCCTCGGCATTCGGCGGCGAACATGGCTTCAACGGCGCGATGCTATCCGGCGCCGAGGCCGCGCGGCTCGCCGGGAGTCGCCTCGCCGCCGCGACCTGAAGAGAAACGGCGCAAATCGAGTTTGCCCAACGCCGGATTAGCGCTTGCGGCGCTTGCCGCCGGCGGGCGCCGCCGACGCGATGCCAAGTTCGGCCCGGCATGCGGCGCTGATCGAACCGGCGTTGCCTCTCAGGCATCGTTCGATGGCGATGGCGTCGGGAATATAGGCGTCGCAAACGCGATGCGCATCGCTTTCGCAGGCCTCGCGCTGCTGAGCCGTCCCTTGAGCGAAAGTCGGCACGACTGCAAAAATCGCCAGCAGAGCCGATAGCCTCACGAAGATGCGCATTCAGATCATCCTTCCATTTTCGGGCGCTTCGAAGTTAAGCGGAGCGCAAGCGCGCGGCTGGGCAGGCGCGCTCCCTCGAGCGACAATTGGCGTTGATTGCATCGCGAACGCCGGGAATCAAGTCGCAATTATCCCTCAACGAGAGTCCGCTTTTCCTCACGGACGGCGCGCGCGACAGGCGGCGGCGCATCTTGCGCGAGCCAATGGCGCGGTAAATAACGGCTGTTCGCGATCATTGTCGGCACGATCGCCGTGGCGATGATCGCCGCGACCAGCGTCGAATATTGGCTTTCGTCAATGATGTTGTTCGACAGGCCGAACAGCGCCGAAATCGTGCCGAAGGTCAGGCCGGACGCCATCAGTAGCGTTGTGTACATGGCGTCCTTATGCGGAGAGCCGAAGCGGCGCGCGACCGGATAGACGCTGACGACCTTGGTCGCCATCTCGACGGCGAGGAAGGCGGCGACTCCCAGCGGCGCGGCGACAACGGCCGGAATGGAGACGAAATATCCCGCCCGGATAAAATAGAATGGCGTGAGCAGGCCGATGACGATCGTCCGGAATCTCCGGATGAGCGCATGGTCGCGGCCGACGGAGCCCGCGAGCGCCATGCCGATGAGATAGGCGGGCAGAACGCCTTCGCTTCCGGCCCAGGTCGCGAGCGCGCCGAGCGCCATCAGCGCGAAGAACAGGAATTTCGTCTCGAATTCGGAGGGGCGTCCGCCGAACTTTGCAAAGATTACGGGCGTCGCCCGCGGCAATCCGACGAACGCCGCGCCGACCGCGGCGACGAACAGGGCGGTCTTCCATGTGAAGGGCGCGAATACGAGGCCAAGCGTCACCACCGTGCCGAGATCGGTGATGAAACAGGCGGCGAGAATCGTCTTGCCCGCATCGGTGCGGTTGAATCCATATTCCATCATCACCGTGTAGACGACGGCGACCGAGGTGGCGGCGAGCGCGATGCCCGCGAGCAGCGCCGGCGAATTCTCCCAGCTCAGCAGATAATGGGCCACAGCCCAGCAGCCGACGGCGGGGGCGAGGAAGCTCGCGACGCCGATCGCGGCGGCCTCCTTCCATTTGAGCTTGAACACGTCGGGATCGAGTTCGGCGCCCGCGAGAAAGGTCAGCGCGATCGCGCCAAGTCCGGCGAGCGTCTTGACCCAGGGCTCCTGGGCGCTGAAGATTTCCGCGCCGACCGTCGCGGCGAAGAGCGCTCTTGCGCTCATGCCGACGATGATTTCGGTCAGCGCCGTCGAGATGCGAAATCTCGCGGCGATCACCGCGGCGATGAGCGCCAGGCCGAATATGAGCGCCGCCTGAAACCAGATGCCCGTCATGCGCCTTCCCCGCTTTCCCAGCAGTCTGTATGGCGCACTGCTCAGGCTATTGGCAAGCTTACGGCGGTTCGAGGCGCATCGCGTCGTGACAAATGCGCCGTTTTGAGCAATGAGTCGAACGCGCGAACGAGACCGCCGATGAATATGCGCTTTTCACTGATTCCGCCGACGGCGCTGCGGCGCGGCGCGCGCGCGACCGGGGCGCCGTGCTTGTGACGGCGCCGGCGCGCATGGAAGGCTGGCGCTTCCTGCTGCTCAATGGCGCGGCGGGCGCGGCGAATGTCGTCATGCTCTCGAACGTGCCCGGCTATACGGTGCTTGCGCCTTACGCCGCCGGCAGTCTCCAAGGCGTGACGCCGAGCTACGGCACCTGGGCGACCACCGACCATATGATCGGCATCGCGCTCGGCCTTCCGCTGTCGCGATGGTTCTCGGGACGGTTCGGCGATTATCGCGTGCTGGCCTGCGCGCTCGTGATCTACGCCGTCTTGTCGGTGATGTGCGCGGCGAGCGAAACAATCGTTTTTTTTGCGATCATGCGCTTTTTCCTCGGTCTTGCCGGGGGCGTCGCGTTGCCGCTCGCGCAATCGGTGACGCTCGCGCAATATAAGGACGACCAACGCACGCTCGGCGTCGGCTTCTGGGGCGTCATGAGCATGGCGCCCTTCACCATCGGCGTCTTCATGGGCGGCTTCTGGGCCGAATATTTCAATTGGCGCTGGCTGTTTTATTCCAACGTCGTCGTCGCGTTGCTCGTGGCGGCCGTCATCGCCGCGCTGTTCCACGGGCGCGGCTTTGAGCGCCGCATGACGCGCTTCGACACGATCGGCTTTATTCTGCTCGCGACGGTTTTCGGCGGCGTGCAAACGATCCTCAACATGGGCAATGATTTCGACTGGTTCGCGTCGCCATTTCTCGCCTGGCTGCTCTTAGTCGTTCTGCTCGCGCTTCCGATGTTCATTATTTGGGAGTTCGGCGAACGCAAGCCGGCCCTCGACCTGCGACTGTTTCTCAATCGCAATTTCGCGATCGCGACATTCTGTTCGCTGATCGGCTTTCTAATCATTCAGGGTCTGCTTTCCGTATTCATCGTGCAATTGCAGATGCTGCTCGGCTACACCTCGTCGCTGGCCGGCATGGTCTATCTGGCGATGATCTTTCTGGCGATGGCCGCCGCCGCCGTGGTGCATGAACTCACCAGGAACGTCGACGCGCGGCTGATCGCCTTCCTCAACTTCGTCGGTCTCGCGGTGACCTTCGTCTGGCTCGGCCACTACGACAAGACCGCCTCTTTCGACAATGTGAGGACGCCGATGTTCTTTTTCGGCTTCTCGCTCGCAATGTTCTTTGCGCCGCTCGCGACGCTCGCCATGACCGGTCTCGCCGGCCAACGGCTGATTCGGGCGGCGGAGGAGCTGGCGATGCTGCGCACGGTGTTTGGCGCCTTCGGCATTACGCTGCTCGGCGTCGCCTACTTCCGCCGAACGCCCTTCCATCAGCTCGACCTCGCCGATCAATTCGGCGGACGGCGCTTCGCCTCGCTCGATCCGCTGGCGTCTTTTCTGGACCGCATGGAGGCGCTGGGCATGTCGTCCACTGTCGCGCAAGCCCGCGCGGCGCAGCTCATTCGTCAGCAGGCGGCGGTCCTCGCGCTGAACGACGCCTTTCTGATCGGCGCGATGACCTTCGTCTGCCTCGCCGGGATCATCTGGCTCGCCTATCCGAGCTATGCGTCGAAGAAGCGCCGGCAGGCGCTCGAGCGGCTTTCCGCCGAGGAATTGATGGAGCAGCCCTAGTCCCGGCTTCGGCCTATGCGCCGCGGACGCTGGGCCAGGACATTCGGGCGATCACGCGCGACTCAGCGATCCGACGACGCCTGTTCGACCGCTTCGGCCTTGACGAAATTCCAGGACGCCGTGTCGACGATCCGATTTTCGCAGAAATTATTGCGAAGCTTGGCGCAAGTGCCGTCGACCGCCGTCACGGTCCAAAGCTCGCTTTCTTCGTCCCAGGCGCCTTCGTAATTTACCAGCGTCGTGACTTTGTAAACCCTGCCCGCCTCTAGCATGTTGCAATCCTTTGCTGAACGATCTCCTCACGGAGACACTTGGCATCGGCTCAACGCGACGATGCCCTCATCGTCGTCAGGAAACGGGCAAATTTAGGGAAAGATGGCGGCGACACGCAGAATAGCGCGCGTCAATTCTTAAGCTTATGCGGCATTGGCGCCACAGCGCATGTAAAGCGGGACGCATAGCGGCAGTTTCGGCGGATGCGCGCGCCACGCCGCTTCGAGCTCGTCATCGATCAGCGCCAGCGGATCGCCGCCAAGACGCAGCCGGTATTTCTCGACCGCCGACCAGGTCTTGAGAAAGCTCACGAGATCGCCTTTCGAATGCGCGATCGGCGTGTGAAACGGCGGGCTTTCGATTTCCTTGAACGGAAATTCCAGCGTCTCGTAGCGATTGAAATAGAGCGAAGAATTCTCGCCCCAGAAGGGGCCGAGAATGTCCTCCTTCAGCCTGCGCAGGATCGCATCGATCGGCGCGATCTGCGTCGCCGGCCAGTCATAGGTCCATGCCGCGACGATTCCCTCGGGGCGGAGCGCGCGGCGCGCGTTTTGGTAAAACTTCGGCAGATCGAACCAGTGAATCGAACAGGCGCAGGCGATGAGATCGACCTCTTCGCGCAGGCCGACATCGTCTTCCGCGCGCGCGATGCGATAATCGATATTGGGCGCTTTCGGCGCGCGGGCGAGCTGGCGCGAATCCTCATCGGTCGCCAGCACGCGCGTGAAATGGCGCGACAGGCCAAGCGCCGCCTGCCCGCTGCCCGCGCCGCAATCCCAGGCGAGGCGCTTCTCCTTCGCGACCGCCGCCAGAAAGGCGAACAGCGCTTCAGGATAATGCGGGCGAAAGGCGCGATAATCGTCGGCGTTGTCGCCGAACACCATCGTCTGGCGTGCGTCCATTCCCACCGCCCTACTCCGTCTCGAAACGGCCTGTGGGGCCGAGACCTTTTTGCTTGAGCCAACGCGCCGTCACGCGATCATGCCAGGGCGTGAGGCTGTCCGCGCCATGGAAGCCCATATGGCCGCCGCCTTGCGTCAGCGCTGTCTCGATCATCGGCAGGCGCGCCCAGTCGATCGCCGTATAGCACGCCGCCGGAATCCAGGGATCGTCGAGCGCCTGCAGGATCAATGTCGGCAGCGCCGCGCCGGCGAGGAAATTCTTCGCGGCGTTGGCGTCATAATAAGCTTCCGCGCCCCGATAGCCGAAATGCGGCGCGACGAAGCGGTCGTCGAATTCATAGACGCTGCGCGCGCCGGCGATCGCCGCGCGTTCAGCCGTGGTGAGTTCGGCGCCCGGCGCCAGCGCCTCGCGTTTCATGTGATCGAGCATGTAGCGATGATAGGCGAAATTGCGCGGCGCCATCATCCGCGCGCAGGTGGCGGCAAGATCGATCGGCGTCGACACGGCGATGGCGGCGCGCACCGGCAGGCCGTGACCGCCCTCGCCGATAAATTTCAGCACGAGATTGCCGCCGAGCGAATTGCCGATGAGCACGATTCCGTGGCGCGACAGCGCGGCGGGAAGGGCGCGCAGCGCCGCGGCGAGGTCGTCGGTCTTGCCGGCGTGATAGCGCCCGCCCGAGGTCGGGCGCGAGGGCGGAGAGCCGCGCAGATTGAGACGCAGCGCCGGCCAGCCCTGGCTAACCAGATAGCGCGCGGTGGCGATTCCGTGCCGGCTCGATTCGGACCCCGCGAGCCCATGCGCCAGAACGATCAGCGGCGCGTGCGTTTCGGTCGCCGGCCGATCGAGCCGCGCCGCGAGCCTGTCGCCGTCCGGCATGGCGAGCAGCAGCCGCTCGCCGCCGGCAAGCTCCGACGGCCCGCCGATGATGATATTGCGCAGGGTCTGCAGATCGCCGCCGAGCCACGGCGCCCGCTCGCGGAAGGGGGGGGGAGGGATTGATCCATGACATTGGGTTCAGCGGGCGTGTCGTTCATGCGCGTTTCCGACAGCTTGCTTGAATAGTCCGCTTCTCGATCGTCGTGTTGTTACCAGATTGGGGACCAGCAAGCGCAATGTAAGCAACGCGCCGAAGGATCAGGGACTCGAACTCCGGTTAATTTCAGCTCACTTTCAGCCGTCATGCCCGGCCTTGTGCCGGGCATCCACGCCGGGACGACGCGCGGAGACGGCATGTCCGGCTCATGTTTTCACATTCGCAGCGTGTCGTCGCGTGGATGGCCGCGACAAGCGCGGCCATGACGCGGAGAGATGACGCGTCGCTAACCTGGATCGGAGCCCTGCTCGAAGGCTGAACACAATGGACAAGTTCACGGAATAGATTAAGCTTTTTCGTCAATTGCTCGGAACTGCGTCCGGGGGCTCGATTGTCCCGTATCATAAAGATTGCTTGCTGGGGCGTTTCGCCCCGCGCAAATGTGATTTTCGTGCACGGCTTGGGCGGCCATGCCTACGACACTTGGCGTCGGAAACCTGATGACAATTCGTTCTGGCCGGTCTGGCTGGCGACAGATGTTCCGGGTATCCGTGTCTTTACGCTCGCCTACGAAGCTCCGCCGACGAATTGGCTTGGCGCCTCGATGCCGTTGCAGGATCGAGCGGTCAACATTCTGGAATGTCTCCTCAGCGAACCGGGACTGAAAACCGGTCCGATCGTTTTCGTCAGCCACAGCCTCGGCGGTCTGATCGTCAAACAGATCATGCTCGATCTGGAGCGTCAGAAAGAGGCGAGGCCCGAATGCGCGGATATATTGCAGCGCGTGAACCGGATTGTCTTCGCGGCGACGCCCCATACTGGCTCTCGCCACGCGAATCTCCTGGATCATCTGCGCTTCCTGGCCTGGCCCTCGACCATCGCCCGCGCCCTGGTCGCCAATGACCCGACCTTGCGCAGCATCAATGTCGCCTATCGCGGGCTCGCGCAAAGCCGCCGAGAGGTTCTCCTGCACCGCATTTTCTACGAAACGCAGGACACGAACGCCGGCAGGATCGTCGACGAAGCCGCCGCCGATCCGGGACTGCCGGGCGACCGGCCCATCCCAATCGACGCCGATCATGTTTCGATCGTGAAGCCCGCCGATCGGTCGGCGCTGCTTTACGCGCGGACTCGGGATTTCATCGCCGCCATCTCGGCCTCGGCCGAAGCCGGCGCTCTCGAATTATTGCCTTTAATTCCGGTTCGATCCGAGCAGTCGCCCAATCTCGTTCCCAGGCTGGTCAGAATCGCCGCGATCGGGCTTGTGGCGCTCGTCGGTTACAAAGGCGTGCAGGCGCTGATCGCGCCGCCGCCTCTAATCGATCAACCGGCGATCGAGAAAAAGATCGAGGAAGGCAGGGCCGCCACCGAAACGCATCATAAGGAGGAACTGACGGCGATCGACAAATTGCGCATCGAGATCGCCCGCGAGAAGGGCGTGCCGCCGCAGGTTCTCGCGCCCATCTTCGAAAATCTCGGCATGTTGAACCTCACGCCGGATCAGATGCGCGAGAAGGCCGACGAGGCGATCAAGGCGATTCTGGCCCGGGCCAGTCAAAGGATCGAAAAGACCGGAGACGGCGCGGACATCGACAAGACGATCGCCGCCTCCCGCGCCAAACTGGCCCGCCTCGACACCGCCGCCGCGCAGAGCATTCTCGACAAGAAAATCGCCGAAGAGGACGTGGAGCGGAACAAGCGTCTCGTCGCCTTGTTGGAGGAGAAGGCCACGGTCGCCAAACTGAGCTATGATTATCCAACCGCAAAGGCCGCGCTGGAGCGCCTGCTCAGAATCAACCCCGATCGAGTCTGGAACTGGATTGATCTCGGCGACATCTGGGTGACGACGGGGTCGTCGAACGAAGCCATGGAGGCGTTTCGAGGAGCGGAAGGCGCCGCGCGCCGAGTCAATGATGAGCGCTATCTGGCGGTGGCCTACAGTAAGATCGGCGACGTTCAGGTCGCGCGGGGCGATCTCAAAGCCGCGCTGCAATCCTATGCCGACAGCCGGACTATAGTGGAGCGCCTCGCCAAAGCCGATCCCGGCAACGCCGAATGGCAACGCGATCTGTCGGTTTCCTACAACAGGATCGGCGACGTGCAGAAGGCGCAGGGTGATCTCAAAGCCGCGCTGCAATCCTATGCCGACAGCCGCGCCATTAGAGAGCGCCTCGCCAAAGCCGATCCCGGCAACGCCGAATGGCAATACGACCTGGGCGTCAGCAATGAACGCGTTGGTGATGTCCAATTGGCGCAAGGCGACCTTGCGGCCTCCTTAACCTCATACAAAATCCGGCACGACATCATCTCTCGCCTCGCCAAAGCCGATCCCGGCAAACGCCGGTTGGCAACGCGATCTGTCGGTGTCCTATGAAAAGATCGGCGATGTGCAGGTCGCGCGGGGCGATCTCAAAGCCGCGCTGCAATCCTATGCCGACAGCCGCGCCATCTTTGAGCGCCTCGCCAAAGCCGATCCCGGCAACGCCCAATGGCAACGCGATCTGTCGGTTTGCTACAACAGGATCGGCGATGTGCAGAAGGCGCGGGGCGATCTCAAAGCCGCGCTGCAATCCTATGCCGACAGCCGGACTATTATGGAGCGCCTCGCCAAAGCCGATCCCGGCAACGCCGAATGGCGCCGCGATCTGTCGGTGTCCTACAATAAGATCGGCGATGTGCAGAAGGCGCGGGGCGATCTCGAAGCTGCGCTGCAATCCTATGCCGACAGCCGCGCCATTAGAGAGCGCCTCGCCAAAGCCGATCCCGGCAACGCCGAATGGCGCCGCGATCTGTCGGTGTCCTACAATAAGATCGGCGATGTGCAGAAGGCGCGGGGCGATCTCGAAGCCGCGCTGCAATCCTATGCCGACAGCCGCGCCATCAGAGAGCGCCTCGTCAAAGCCGATCCCGGCAACGCCCAATGGCAGCGTGATCTGTCGGTGAGCCAGGCCAAGCTGGCAACTGTTTACGAAAAATCCGGAGACAAGACGCAGGCCCGCGATGCGCTGAACGCCGGACGCGCGATCATTGTAACCCTGCTAAAGGACCATCCTGATTGGGCGGAATGGAAGCGCGACATGGAGTGGTTCGACAGCCGACTCGCGAATTTGGACCAGCTGGCGTCGACGGCGGCGCCGGAAAAAAAGCCGATCAGGAAGAAGAGCCGGCAGAACGCGGAGTGACTTGCTCCGAGCGTCTCCACACAAAAAAGAACTTGGCAAAAAAGAACAAATCGTGCACATTGGCGTTCAGGGTCGGGCGCGTCCTTTTCCCTCGCGCCTTCCGCCCTCGGGACCGCGCAGCCGCATTGCCTGCGCCCAGCTAACCGTGCCAGAAGGATTTTTCAGCCGTGAGCCAAGCCAACCTCCGCCTCGTGGAAGGGACGTCCGTGGACAAGACCAAGGCGCTCGACGCCGCTCTGTCGCAGATCGAGCGCGCCTTCGGCAAGGGCTCGATCATGCGGCTCGGCAAGCACCAGAAGGCCGTCGAGATCGAGACGGTCTCCACCGGCTCGCTCGGGCTCGACATCGCGCTCGGCGTCGGCGGCCTGCCGCGCGGCCGGGTGGTTGAAATCTACGGGCCGGAATCCTCCGGCAAGACCACCCTGACGCTCCATGTCATCGCCGAGGCGCAGAAACTGGGCGGCGTTTGCGCCTTCGTCGACGCGGAACATGCGCTGGATCCCATCTACGCCCGCAAGCTCGGCGTCAATCTCGAAGATCTCCTGATTTCGCAGCCCGACACCGGCGAACAGGCGCTGGAGATCACCGATACGCTGGTGCGCTCGGGCGCCGTCGACGTGCTCGTCGTCGATTCGGTCGCGGCGCTGACGCCCCGCGCCGAAATCGAGGGCGAGATGGGCGACGTGCAGCCCGGCCTGCAGGCGCGGCTGATGAGCCAGGCGCTGCGCAAGCTCACCGCCTCGATCGCCCGCTCCAACACGCTCGTCATCTTCATCAATCAGATCCGCATGAAGATCGGCGTGATGTATGGTTCGCCCGAGACAACGACCGGCGGCAACGCGCTGAAATTCTACGCCTCGGTGCGGCTCGACATCCGCCGCATCGGCTCGATCAAGGAGCGCGACGAGACGATCGGCAATCAGACCCGCGTCAAAGTGGTCAAGAACAAGGTGGCGCCGCCATTCAAACAGGTCGAATTCGACATCATGTATGGCGAGGGCGTCTCCAAATTCGGCGAATTGATCGATCTTGGCGTCAAGGCCGGCGTCGTCGAGAAGTCGGGCGCCTGGTTCTCCTACGACAGCCAGCGCCTCGGCCAGGGCCGCGAGAACGCCAAGACTTTTCTCAAGCAGCATCCCGAGGCGGCGCAGCGCATCGAACAGGCGATCCGAGAAAACGCCGGACTGATCGCCGAGCGCATTCTCGAAGCGGCGGATGACGACGAGGCCGGCGAGGCCTAATCCCGAAACGGCGTCGCCCTGAATTTTTCAAGCGGCGAGGCCTAACGCGCCTCGCGCCCGGGCGATCGAGAACGGCGCGAGGGGCTCGAGGCGGCCCCCGCGCCATTGCCGTTTGGCCCCGGAACTGTCATATCGCGCATGACGAAGCGCGCGAAGGCGCCGCCTGCCGCAGCCTTCGCCGCAACCTCGGGCCGTCGCCTGTTTCGTTGAAACGAAAAGCCGCTCCAGGTTATTGTTTTACACGCCTCTCCCGCATCGGCGCAGCCGCTTGGCGAAAGGGGCGCATTCGCGAGCCGTGACCGCATGAGTGGCGTCAACCAGATCCGCACCGCCTTCCTCGACTATTTCGCGCACAACGGGCACGAGAAGGTCGCGTCGTCCTCGCTCGTGCCGCACAATGATCCGACGCTGATGTTCACCAACGCCGGCATGGTGCAGTTCAAGAATGTCTTCACCGGCGTCGAGAAACGCGCCTACGCCCGCGCCGCCTCGGCGCAAAAATGCATGCGCGCCGGCGGCAAGCACAACGACCTCGACAATGTCGGCTATACCGCCCGCCATCTCACCTTCTTCGAAATGCTCGGCAATTTCTCATTCGGCGACTATTTCAAGGAGGGCGCGATCGAACTCGCCTGGAATTTGGTCACCCGCGAATTCGGCCTGCCGCGCGAAAAACTGCTCGTCACCGTCTATCACGACGACGACGAGGCCTATGATCTGTGGAAAAAAATCGCCGGCTTCCCCGACGATCGCATCATCCGCATTCCGACCTCGGACAATTTCTGGAGCATGGGCGACGTCGGCCCCTGCGGCCCGTGTTCGGAAATCTTCTACGACCAGGGCGAGAGCGTCGCGGGCGGTCCGCCCGGCAGTCCCGACGAGGACGGCGACCGCTTCCTCGAATTCTGGAACCTCGTCTTCATGCAATATGAGCAGGTGGCGCCGGGCGAGCGCGCGCCGCTGCCGCGCCCGTCGATCGACACCGGCATGGGGCTGGAGCGCATCGCCGCGCTGCTGCAGGGCGTGCATTCGGTCTTCGACGTCGACCTGTTTCGCGCGCTCACCAGCGCCGTCGCCGATTTCACCGGCGCGCCGGCCGACGGCCCGCAGGGCGCGAGCCACCGCGTCATCGCCGATCATCTGCGCGCTTCCGCCTTCCTCGTGGCCGACGGCGTCACGCCGTCGAACGAAGGCCGCGGCTATGTGCTGCGGCGGATCATGCGCCGCGCCATGCGCCACGCGCAGCTTCTGGGCGCGAAGGACCCGCTGATGTGGAGACTGGCGCCGACGCTCGTCGCCGAAATGAGCCTGGCCTATCCGGAGCTCGTGCGCGCCCAGGCGCTGATCGCCGATACGCTGCTTTCCGAAGAGACGCGCTTTCGCGCGACGCTGGCGCGCGGCCTCGCGATCCTCGACGAGGAGACGGCGGCGCTGGGCCGGGGCGCCCAGCTGTCCGGCGAAACCGCGTTCAAACTATACGACACTTACGGCTTTCCGCTCGACCTCACCGAGGACGCGCTGCGGCCGCGCGGCATCGGGGTCGACAAGGAGAGCTTCAACGCCGCGATGGAGCGCCAGCGCGAAGAAGCGCGCAAGGCCTGGTCCGGCTCGGGCGAAACCGCGACCGAGGCCTTGTGGTTCGCGCTCAAGGAACGTCTCGGCGCGACCGAATTTCTCGGCTACGAGACCGAGAAGAGCGAGGGCGTCGTCACCGCCATCCTTCATGACGGCGCCGAGGCGTTCTCGCTCAAGCAAGGCGCGCGCGGCGCGCTGATCCTCAATCAGACGCCCTTCTATGGCGAGTCGGGCGGACAGATCGGCGACGTCGGCGCAATGCGCGCCCGCGGCGTGCGCTTTCGCGTCGAGAATACGCTGAAGAAGCTCGGCGATCTTGTCGTTCACGAGGGCGTCGTCGAAGAAGGGGAGATCACGCCCGGAATGGCGCTCGAACTCGACGTCGACCACGCGCGGCGCAGACAGACGCGCGCCAATCATTCGGCGACGCATATTTTGCACGAAGCGCTGCGCCAGGTGCTCGGCGATCATGTCGCGCAAAAGGGATCGCTCGTCGCGCCGGATCGCCTTCGCTTCGACTTCACCCACCCGAAGCCGCTCACCGAAGAGGAGCTGGCGCGGGTCGAAACGCTGGCCAATGAGATCGTCCAGGACAATGCGCCGGTCGAGACCCGCGTGATGGCCCAGGACGACGCCATCCGCTCCGGCGCGCGCGCGCTCTTTGGCGAGAAATACGGCGACGAGGTGCGCGTCGTCTCGATGGGGCGGCCGGACGCCGGCGCGGCGCATGCGTTCTCGGTCGAACTCTGTGGCGGCACCCATGTCGGCCGCACCGGCGACATCGGCCTCATCGCCATTGTCGGAGAGGGCGCGGTCGCGTCCGGCGTGCGCCGCATCGAGGCGCGCACCGCCGAGGGCGCGCGCAGCCAGCTCGTCGCGCAGTCGCGCGCGCTGCGCGACATGGCGACGCTCATGCGCGCGCCGGTCGAAGAGGCCCCAACTCGGCTCGCGGCTCTACTCGACGAGCGCAAGCGGCTGGAGCGCGAACTCGCCGACGCCAAGCGCAAGCTGGCGATGGGCGGCGGCGCAGGCGACGGCGCCGCGGACAAGCCGCGCGACATCGGCGGCGTCAAGCTTCTCGCGCGCGCGGTCGAAGGCATCGAGGCGAAGGACTTGAAGTCGATGGTCGACGACGCCAAGAAGGCGATCGGCTCGGGCGTCGTCGCCATCGCCAGCGCCTCGCCCGACGGCAAGGCCGGCATCGTGGTCGGCGTCACCGACGATCTCACCTCAAAATACAGCGCCGTCGATTTCGTTCGCGTCGCCAGCGTCAAGCTCGGCGGCAAGGGCGGCGGCGGCCGGCCCGACCTCGCGCAGGCGGGCGGCCCCGACGCGACCGCCATCGATCAGGCGCTCGCCTCGGTCGAGGACGCGCTGCGCGGAAAAGCGACGGCGCCATGAGCGAGCCGGGCCGGCGGCGCGGTCTGGCGTTGTTGCGGCGGCGCGTCCACATCGTGCTTGACGGCGGCAGTCACGACCGGCTCGCGCGCATCGTTCATCGCGCGCTGATCGGGCTCGTCGTACTGTCGGTCGTTTCGGTAATCTTCGAATCGGCGCCCGAATACGCCGACCGTTACGCCATCGTTTTCAACGCCGTCGAATATATCGCGGTCACCGCTTTCACGCTCGAATATATCTTGCGCGTCTGGTGCGCGCCCGAACTTACATTTTACGCCGACCGTTCGCCGACGGCGGCGCGGCTCGCTTTCATCGGATCCGGCTGGGCGCTGATCGATCTCGCCGCTTTCCTGCCTTTCTATCTGTCCTTCTATTTTTCGTCTGATCTCCGCGTCTTCCTGATGCTGCGCTTGCTGCGGTTCTTCAAATTCGCGCGCTATTCGCCGGGCATACGCACATTGCTTGCGGTGATCGAGGCGGAGCGCAAGGCGCTCCTCGCCTGGCTGATTCTGCTGTTTGGCGCTGTGCTCTTCTATTCGACCGCGATGCATCTCGCCGAACATGAGGCGCAGCCCGAAAAATTCGGCTCGATTCCCGACGCGATGTGGTGGGCGATCGAAACCGTGACGACGGTCGGCTATGGCGAAGTCATCCCGCTCACGCTGGCGGGCAAGCTCATCGCCTCCTTCGCCATGGTGACGGGCTTCCTGCTGCTCGGCCTGCCGGTCGGCATTCTCGCCACGGCCTTCGCCGAGGAGATTCATCGGCGCGAATTCGTCGTCACCTGGACGATGGTCGCGAGCGTGCCGCTGTTTCGCGGCCTCGACGCTTCCGGAGTCGCCGAAATCATGCGTTATCTTCGGGCGCAGTCGATTCCGCGAGGCGCGTTGATCGTGCGCAAGGGCGATCCCGCCCATTCGATGTATTTCATCGCCGAGGGCGAGGTCGAAGTCGAATTGGCGCATCAGAACGTCAGGCTCGGCGAGGGCCAGTTCTTCGGCGAAATGGCCGTGCTGCAAAAGACGTTGCGCAGCGCCGACGTGCGGGCGACGGCGGCGACGAAGCTGCTGGTTCTCGACGCCTATGACCTGCAGACGCTGACCAAGCGAAATCCGGAAGTCGGCGACGCCATCCGCGAAGTGATGCGCTCGCGGTCCGAGTTGGCGCCCGCCGAGCGGCGCGGCGACATGATCGAGGCGGAACTCGAAGATCCCGCGCCGTCAGAAGAAGTCAACGAGCCGTAGGTCAGCCGCCGATCGCCGCGCGGAGCTCCTGCAACTGGGCGAGCTTGTCGGACGCGGCGAGGCGGGCGTCATCGGACGCGGCGTCGGCGATGTCTTCGCGCGCGTTCTGAATGTCGGCGTCGACCTTGGCGGGGTCGATTTCAGCGAGTGGAATCGCCTGTTCGGCGAGAATGGTGAAGCCGGACGCGCTGACGTCGGCGAAGCCGCCGCGCACGAAAAGCTTCTCGACCTTGCCGTCGCCGCCGGCGACCGTCACCACGCCGGCCTTCAGCGTGGTCATGACCGGCGCATGGTCCTTGAGCACGGTGAACTGGCCGTCGGCCCCGGGCGCGACGACCGATTCGACCTCGCCGGAGAAGAGATGCTTCTCGGGAGAGACGAGTTCGAAGTGGAATGCGGCCATGTCCGTCTCCAACGAAGCCTTTATTCGATCGCGCTCTCTCTCGGCGCGTCATGGCCGGGCTTGACCCGGCCATCCATGCAAACGATCAACCGATGGCCGGAACACGTCCGGCCATGACGCTCTGTAAGATTACGCCGCTTCCTTGGCGAGCCTGGCGGCCTTTTCGACCGCCTCTTCGATCGAGCCGACCATGTAGAAGGCGGCCTCGGGGAGATGGTCGTATTCGCCTTCGACGAGGCCCTTGAAGCCCTTGATCGTATCGGCGAGCGCGACGAGCTTGCCGGGCGAGCCGGTGAACACTTCCGCGACATGGAAGGGCTGCGACAGGAAGCGCTCGATCTTGCGGGCGCGGGCGACGACGAGCTTGTCCTCTTCGGAAAGCTCGTCCATGCCGAGAATCGCGATGATGTCCTGCAGCGACTTGTAGCGCTGCAGCGTCGACTGCACCTTGCGCGCCACGTCGTAATGCTCCTCGCCGACGATCGCCGGCGACAGCATGCGCGAGGTCGAATCGAGCGGGTCGACCGCCGGATAGATGCCCTTCTCGGCGATCGAGCGCGACAGCACGGTCGTCGCGTCCAAATGCGCGAAGGAGGTGGCGGGCGCGGGGTCGGTCAGATCGTCGGCGGGCACGTAAATCGCCTGCACCGAAGTGATCGAGCCCTTGGTGGTCGTGGTGATGCGCTCCTGCAGCGCGCCCATGTCGGTGGCGAGCGTCGGCTGATAGCCCACCGCCGAGGGAATGCGGCCCAAGAGCGCCGAGACTTCCGAACCCGCCTGCGTAAAGCGGAAGATGTTGTCGACGAAGAACAGCACGTCCATGCCGCGGTCGCGGAAATCCTCGGCGACGGTGAGGCCGGAGAGCGCGACGCGCATGCGCGCGCCCGGCGGCTCGTTCATCTGGCCGTAGACCAGCGCGCATTTCGAGCCTTCGCCGCCGCCCTTCTTATTGACGCCGCCCTCGATCATCTCGTGATAGAGGTCGTTGCCCTCGCGGGTGCGCTCGCCGACGCCAGCGAAGACGGAATAGCCGCCATGCGCCTTGGCGATATTGTTGATCAGCTCCATGATCAGCACGGTCTTGCCGACGCCCGCGCCGCCGAACAGGCCGATCTTGCCGCCCTTGGCGTAAGGCGCGAGCAGATCGACGACCTTGATGCCGGTCTCGAGAATCTGCGCTTCGGTCGCCTGCTCCGAATAGGAGGGCGCCGGCTGATGGATGGCGCGGGTCTTGCCGGTGTTGAGCGGCCCGGCCTCGTCGACCGGCTCGCCGATGACGTTGATGATGCGGCCAAGCGTCTCGTCGCCGACGGGAACCGAGATCGGCGCGCCGGTGTCGGTCACTTCCTGACCGCGAACCAGACCTTCCGACGAGTCCATGGCGATGGTGCGCACGGAATTTTCGCCCAGATGCTGGGCGACTTCGAGCACGAGCCGGTTGCCCTGGTTGGTCGTCTCGAGCGCGTTCAAAATCTCAGGCAGATGCCCGTCGAACTGCACGTCGACGACGGCGCCGATGACTTGGGTGATGCGCCCGCTGGGCTTGTTGGCGGCCATGTTTCGTCCTCGTCCTAAATGCGTCAGAGCGCTTCGGCGCCCGAGATGATTTCGATGAGCTCCTTGGTGATCATCGCCTGCCGCGACCTGTTGTAGAGGGTCGTCTGCTTGCGGATCATTTCGCCGGCGTTGCGCGTGGCGTTGTCCATCGCGCTCATGCGCGCGCCCTGTTCCGAGGCGGCGTTTTCGAGCAGCGCGCGGAACACCTGCACGGAGATGTTGCGCGGCAGCAGCGTTGAAAGAATTTCGTCCTGGCCGGGTTCATATTCGTAGCATGGCTGCGGACCTTCGACGGCCGGCGCGTTTTCGTTGGAGGGAATCTGCGCCGGGATAATCTGCTGCGCGGTAGGGATTTGCGCGATCACCGATTTGAAGCGCGAGAAGAACAGCGTCGCCACGTCGAAGCCGCCCTCGTCGAACATGCGGATGATTTTCTTGCCGATCTCGTCGGCGTTGTCGAAGCCGATCTGCTTGACGCCGCGCAGTTCGATCAATTCGATGATGTGGCGCTCATATTGGCGGCGGAGCTGCTCGAAGCCCTTCTTGCCGACGCAAAGAATCTTGACGGTCTTGCCCTGATCCTGAAGGCGCGCGATGTGCTCGCGGGCGAGACGCACGATCGAGGAATTGAAGGCGCCGCAGAGGCCGCGCTCCGCCGTCGCCACGATCAGCAGATGCGTCTCGTCCTTGCCGTTGCCGGCCAAGAGCGGCGGGCCGCCCGCCGTCACGCCGGAGGCGAGATTGGCGAGCACCGACTCCATGCGCTCGGCATAGGGACGCGCCGCCTCCGCCGCCGACTGCGCGCGCCGCAGCTTGGCGGCGGCGACCATCTGCATGGCCTTGGTGATCTTCTGCGTCGCCTTGACGGAGGAGATGCGGTTTCGAAGATCCTTTAGCGAGGGCATATCGTTTTGCCTGTCTCGTTTCAATTCCCTCTTCCCGCTCGCGGGGAGAGGGAGAAGCGTTACGCGAAGCTCTTGGCGAAGCTCTCGACGACGCTCTTGAGTTTCGCCGCGGTCTCGTCGGTCAGATCCTTCGTCGTGCGGATGCTCTCCAGAATGTCGCCGTGCTGCGAACGCAGAAGCGCGAGCAGGCCGTCCTCGAAGGCGCGCACCCGACCCACCGGCAGCGGATCGAGATAGCCGTTGACGCCGGCGTAGATCACGCAGGTCTGCTCTTCCATCTTCAAGGGCGAGAACTGCGGCTGCTTCAAAAGCTCCGTCAGCCGCGCGCCGCGATTGAGGAGACGCTGCGTCACCGCGTCGAGGTCCGAGCCGAACTGGGCGAAGGCGGCCATTTCTCGATATTGCGCGAGTTCGCCCTTGATCTTGCCGGCGACCTTCTTGGTCGCCTTGGTCTGCGCCGACGAGCCGACGCGCGACACCGACAGGCCGACGTTCACCGCCGGACGGATGCCCTGATAGAAGAGATCGGTCTCAAGGAAGATCTGGCCGTCGGTGATCGAGATGACGTTGGTCGGAATATAGGCCGACACGTCGTTCGCCTGCGTCTCGATGACCGGCAGCGCGGTGAGCGATCCGGCCCCGCGATCGTCGGAAAGCTTCGCGGCGCGCTCCAAGAGGCGCGAATGCAGATAGAAGACGTCGCCGGGATAGGCTTCACGGCCCGGCGGGCGGCGCAGCAGCAGCGACATCTGGCGATAGGCGACGGCCTGCTTGGACAGATCGTCATAGATGATGACCGCGTGCATGCCATTGTCGCGGAAATATTCGCCCATCGCGCAGCCCGAGAAGGGCGCGAGGAACTGCATCGGCGCCGGATCCGACGCCGTCGCGGCGACGATGATCGAATAATCGAGCGCGCCGCGCTCTTCGAGCACCTTGACGAATTGCGCCACGGTCGAGCGCTTCTGGCCGATGGCGACATAGACGCAGTAGAGCTTGGCCTTCTCGTCGTCGCCGTCGTTCAGGGACTTCTGGTTGAGGATCGTGTCGAGCGCGATCGCGGTCTTGCCGGTCTGGCGGTCGCCGATGATGAGTTCGCGCTGGCCGCGGCCGATCGGGATCAGCGCGTCGACCGCCTTGAGGCCCGTCGCCATCGGCTCATGCACCGATTTGCGCGGAATGATGCCCGGCGCCTTCACGTCGACGCGCGAGCGCTGCGTCGCCTTGATTGGCCCCTTGCCGTCGATCGGATTGCCGAGCGCGTCGACGACGCGGCCGAGCAACTCCTTGCCGACGGGCACTTCGACGATGGCGCCGGTGCGCTTGACCGTCTGGCCTTCCTTGATGGCGCGGTCGTCGCCGAAAATCACGATGCCGACATTGTCGGTTTCGAGATTGAGCGCCATGCCCTTGGTGCCGTCCTGGAATTCGACGGTTTCGCCGGCCTGCACATTGTCGAGTCCGTAGACGCGGGCGATGCCGTCGCCGACCGAGAGCACCTGGCCGACCTCGGTGACCTCGGCCTCGGCGCCAAAGTTGGCGATCTCATTCTTGAGGATCGCGGAAATTTCTGCGGCGCGGATATCCATCAGCCGACCTCTTTCATGCGTGTGCGGATTGCGTTGAGCTTGGCGCGAACGGAAGCGTCGACCATGCGCGAACCGAGTTTGACGACTAAGCCGCCGATGATCGACGGATCGGTCTTGAGGTTGAGATCGACGGTCTTGCCGCCGGTGACGCCGGCGAGCGCCTCGCGCAGCGCCGCTTCATGATCGGGCTTCAGCGGCCCGGCCACCGTAACGTCGGCGCGCACGATGCCCTTCGCCTTGTCATTGAGACGGCGGTAGGCGACGATCATGCTGGAGATGACGAAGAGACGGCGCTTGGCGGCGACAAGGCGGATGAAATTGGCGGCGATTCCGGAAATCTGCGCCTTGTCGAGAACCGCGTCGAGCGCCTTGATCTGCTCCTTTGCGGAGAACACCGGGCTTTTCACCAGGCGTTTCAGGTCGTCGCTGCCGTCGATGAGAGCCTGGAACCTGTCGAGAGCGGCGGCGACGTCATCGGCGGCGTTTTTTTCCGTCGCCAAATCATAGAGGGCGGAGGCGTAGCGACCTGCAACGCCCGATAAGGAATCTCCGTCGTGAGCCACCTGGTTCGCTCGTCAATCTACATCGTCTGGAGACGCCGCCCGCAGTGCAAATCGCGCGGTCGCGACGATAAGCGGTTAGCTTCAACCGACGGATGCTGTAGGAAAAGGAACGGGGGCGGCAGCGCCCCAGCTCCAAGGCGAGCGTCCCCTAACACAGGCGTTTTGGGGGCGCAACCCTGTAGCATTGCCGCGAATTTCGGCGCCCGCGCGCGCCGGCCGAGAAACAGCCGATAGGCAGCAACGCAAGGAGACTTCATTCATGACCAAAGCGGTCGTCGGAATAATCGGCGGGTCAGGCGTTTACGATCTGCCGGGGCTCGCCAACATTCGCCGCGAGCGCGTCACGACGCCCTGGGGGGCGCCCTCCGACGAGCTTTGTTTCGGCGAATTGGCCGGCACGCAGGCGGTCTTTTTGCCGCGCCACGGGCGCGGCCACCGGCTGTCGCCCTCGACGATCAATTACCGCGCCAATATCGACGCCTTAAAGCGCGCCGGCGTCACCGACCTGATTTCGGTCTCCGCCTGCGGCTCGTTCAAATCCGAGCTTTTTCCCGGCCTCTTCGTGCTGGTCGATCAATTCGTCGACCGCACCTTCGCGCGTCAGTCCTCCTTCTTTGGCGACGGCTGCGTCGCCCATGTGTCGATGGCGCATCCGATCGCCCCGCTGCTGTCGGCGCGCATCGCCGCGGCGGCGAAGGCCGAGAACATCGCTTACGCCGCCGGCGGCACCTATGTGTGCATGGAAGGCCCGCAGTTTTCCTCCTACGCCGAATCGCTCACCTATAAGGGAGCCGGCTATGACGTGATCGGCATGACGGCGATGCCGGAGGCGAAGCTCGCGCGCGAAGCGGAAATCTCCTACGCCACCGTCGCCATGGTGACGGATTTCGACTGCTGGCATCCCGACCATGACAATGTCGACATCACTGCGGTGATCGCGGTGGTTCAGAAGAATTCTTCAACGGTCGCGCGTCTGCTGACGCGGATTCTGGCGGAGTTTCCGCGCGAACATGAGCCCTGCCCGATCGGCTCCGACCGCGCGCTCGACAACGCGATTCTCACCGCCCCCGACGCGCGCGATCCGGAATTGCTGAAGAAGCTCGACGCGGTGATGGGGCGGGTGAATGGGGGTTAGGCGGAGTGAAGCGGCGCTCACAACGCGGTCGCGCCTCGGGCGATGACCCACGGTTCCTGGCAAAAGCATCATAAGTATGATAAAGTATGATCGCTTTTTCGGAGACCTCCCACATGGCGGACATCGAGCGACTGACCATCACCCTGCCGACCGACCTGGCGGCGACCGTCAAGAGCGCCGTCGAAGGCGGAGATTATGCATCGGCGAGCGAAGTCGTTCGCGCCGCTTTGCGCGATTGGAAGCTGAAACGCGCCTTGCAGCTTCATGAGCTTGAGTCGTTGAAGGCCGACATCGACAAAGGCCTTGCCGACGTCGCCGCGGGCCGCGTGAGGAAGTTCGACGCCGCGAAGATTATCGCCAGAGGGAGGAAACTATTAGCCGACCGCTCGACCTCCGCCTGACCGACGCGGCGGAAGCCGACCTTGCCGAAATCTGGGCTTATGTCGCCGACGACAGTTCTGAATCGACGGCGACGCGCCTGCTCGACGAAATCCACGCAATCTTTTCCCGCTTGCAGGATTTTCCGCTTTCGGGCGCGGCGCGCCATCAGCTCGCGCCCGATTTGCGCGTTGCTTTCTACGGCAGCTATGCGGTCTATTATTTTCCGACGGAATCCGAGATCGTGATTGTCCGTGTGCTGCATGGGGCGCGAGACGCCGCCGCTATCTCCGACGCCAGCGGCTTTCTCAAATGAATGCTCCGCCCGCGCGCTCGACAACGCCATCCTCACCGCGCCGGACGCGCGATCCGGAATTGCTGAAAAAGTTCGACGCGGGTGGTAAGGAGGGCTGGTCGCGGGTAGGACAGGCAAAAAGAGTTCCGAAAGTATCACAGCTTCGCGAAGCAACCTTCGTGATCAACTTGCATTCAACTGAGCTTCTGCTGCAAAAAGGAGCCTTTCTCTGAGCCTGTGATTTTTGTAGCCGACCCTGATTGTCGGCAAGTTGGACATGAACATTCAAACTCCTCACTAAGTTTTTCGCCTAGCGTCCGATAGTCGAAAGTTATTTCCGTTTGAGGGAAAATTTCTTGTATAGCTACCATCCTTACATCTCTATCTAAAAATTCCAAACGGGCATTTGGCACGCAAGCGTGATTAAGAAATCTCCATGGCTCTATAACCACTACATGTTGCCCTCCAAGTAAAATTGTATGCTGGCCCTGAGCGCTCTCGCTGCCGAGTTTTAGATTACCAATTACTTTGTCTTTCTTGAAACGAGTGTTCGCAAACACTCCTGTTCCAGCAATTGGACTGAGACTTGCTCGAACTGGCCTAAAGTTGCTAAAAAACCACTCCCTTATCTTACCGTGGTAGCGGTACCATGTATAATCAATATCTGGCAGGAGTTTACCCGTTGCTGAGTGATACAGATTCACATGCCCTTTGAAAATGCCCCTCCCCCCGGGCTGCAGCCTAAATGTGCCCGTGTCCCTGCCCGTCTCAACTGGCCAATAATGTCCCACAACTTCTTCAAGTTCAAAGTGGGCATTAAATTTGTATTTATCGCTATTTTCCTCATTGACGATGTCGCCATTTAATTCGTTTCCACTGGTTTGACGACATCTTACCATCTCTACTTGACGTTTTATGCGATTACCCTCCTGAACATTGTAAATGGCAATCCATTTTCCGGCACATGCTGTTTGTCGACTGATATAACGCCAGCCAGAAAGCAGTAAACTATTCACACTTCGTAAAATTGGCACAGCCTTTAGAAATTCTATGCCTGTAAGCTCGAAGGCCGCAGCCCTGATTCGTGGCATACAACAATCTTCGCTCCTAGAATACAATTTCTCCATTGTTGCCTCCAACTAAATTACTTCTTTTCTTAACATATTTTCAGAACGTTCTCGTCCGCTAGCGCGGGGTTCGAAACATCGTTAATGCGCAGCGATACTGCTGGCGCGCTAAAATTCTTGCAAACTCCTAATGTGGAATCTACACCGACAACAAAACCACAGGGCACGTTCCGAAACGACGATACCCTGATAAGCTTTTTTTGCAAGGCCAAGGAGCGGCGACGCCGACCCTCTCAGATGGAGTTTCCATGCCGCTTGCCGCCGCGATCCGCACCATTCCAGACTATCCGAAAAAGGGCATTCTCTTTCGCGACATCACGACACTCCTCGGCGACGCCAAGGCGTTTCGCAAGGCGGTCGACGAACTGGTGCAGCCCTGGGCGGGCACGAAAATCGACAAGGTCGCCGGCATGGAGGCGCGCGGCTTCATCTTAGGGGGCGCCGTGGCGCATCAGCTCTCCGCCGGCTTCATCCCGATCCGCAAGAAGGGCAAGCTGCCGCACAAGACCGTCTCGGTCTCCTATGAACTCGAATATGGCGTCGACGAAATGGAGATGCATGAAGACGCGGTGAACCCCGGCGAGCGCGTCATCCTCGTTGACGACCTCATCGCCACCGGCGGCACCGCCGAGGGCGCCGTGAAGCTCCTGCGCCAGGGCGGCGCCGACGTGGTCGCCGCCTGTTTCGTGATCGACCTGCCCGATCTTGCCGGGGTGAAGCGGCTTCAGGCGCTTGGCGTGCCGGTGCGCACGCTGGTCGCCTTCGAAGGCCACTAAACCGCCTTTTTTCATGTTTTTGCTCAGCCCAGGCTCGAGCAGGAGAGGCTGCACAGGCGCATGACGCCGCGACGGACCCATTTGGCGCTGGCGGCGGCCGCCGTCGTTGCGCTCATCGGCGGAGTCGCAGCTCTCCGCCTCATGCCAGGCGTCGGCGGCGGCTCTGCCGCCCGGAGCGACGCGGCGCGCAAGATTTGGAGCGGCGCCCTGCCCACCGGCATGCGCGTCGCCATGCGCATGCAGCCCGGCGCTTTTCCGCCCGTCCCGCCGCCCGCCTCGATGATCGCGCCGCCGCTGCCTGTCGAGGGATTGCCGCTCGGGCCGCCGGCCGCCGACGGCGTCGAAGGCTCGATCTCCTTCCCGCCCGCGCCGCCCCCCGCCGCCGAAAAGCCGACGCCGCTGCCGCCGCTGCGGCCGGCCGATCTCGCCGAACTCGCGATCCGCTTCGCGGAGGCCGCCGCGGCGACGCCCGCCGAGCCGCCCCAGACGGAAGCCGCGCCGGCGGCCGCGAATGCGTCCCCGGCCGGGCCGCGGCAGGCTTCGGCGAGCGCCGCGCTTGAGGCGACGTCGGCGGGACCGGCCGATCCGGCGCATCCGACCCAGGTGGCGCGGGCCGTCGAGCCGACCTTGCGGGCGGCGCCGGACGAAGCCTTTCAGCAGGAGTCCCCGGTCCGTTACGGCATGGGCGACCAGGTCTTCGTTCGGATTTTCAAGCAGGAAGGCCAGCTCGAGCTATGGCTGAGAAAGAGCAACGCCCGCTTCCAGCTCTATAAGACCTATCCGATCTGCAAATGGTCGGGCAGGCTCGGACCCAAGATGAAGGAAGCCGATTACCAGTCGCCGGAAGGCTTCTACAGCGTTTCGGCGAAACAGCTGCATCCCAATTCCAACTATCATCGCGCCTTCAACGTCGGCTATCCCAACGCCTTCGACCGTCAGAACGGCCGAACCGGCGGCCTCGTCATGGTGCATGGCGCCTGCAAATCGGTCGGCTGTTTCGCCATGACCGACCGCGGCATCGAGGAAATCTACGCCTTCGTCGAGGCGGCGCTGCGCGCCGGGCAGAAGGAGGTGCAGCTGCACATCTTCCCATTTCGGATGACCGAGCAGGCGCTCGCCCGCGAGACCGGCGGCGGCTGGCTCGCCTTCGTTGGCGCGACCGGCAATTACGAGCATTGGACCGCCTTCTGGAAAAACCTGAAGGAAGGCTACGACCTGTTCGAACAGACGGGCGAACCCCCGGTCGCCTTCGCCTGCGGCGACCATTACGCCTTCGGCGCGGGCGACGCCTCCTGCAAGCGCATCGCCGGCTGGTGATTCGGGCGGACGGACCGAGACCGTTCAGCTTCCTTTAAGCGGCGTCCGGTCAAGTTGGAGGGGCATTCAGCGCCCTGTGGGGCGCATTCAAGGACGCGCCGACATGCGCCTCATCGCCTGGTCTCTTGTAGGCGCCGCCTGTGCGGCGGCGACATTCGCTTCGCCTTCCGCCAAAGCGGCCAATGTGCCGCTCTGCCTCGCCATCGCGCAGAATTACAATAATTGCGTGCGCCAAAGCCAATTCGCCCATCGGCGCGGATACGGCCACGGCTACCCGGGCGGCCCCTATGGGGACTATGGCGATGATGGGGGCTACGACGGCGACGACGGTCCAGCCTATGGCCCCGGCTTTGGCGGCTATGGTTCCGGCTATGGCGGTTTTCGGCGACGGGGCCATGAGCGCGCCAGGGCGGCCTGCGCCGTCTGGTTCGCCCAGATGCAGGCGAGCGGCTGCCTCAAATAGCCGAAGAAATCGCGCGGCCCGCGATGCGCCCTGCTTCCCTTTTCGCGGCCGCCGACAATTTGACAGGCGCCGCCATTCGAGAGTAGATGAACTTCGCTTCGGCGCGGCGGTTTCGCCGCGTTTTTCATTTGCGCCTGCGCGCGAAAGCGAAGCGGAATAAAATCAACTGCCAAGAAGCCGGCCGGCGGAAACGCCAGAGCCGGGACGAACACAGGACAACAAGATGTTCGCAGTCATCAAAACGGGCGGCAAGCAATATAGCGTCGCCGCCGGGGATGTGATCACCGTCATGGCGCTCGACGGCGCGCCGGGCGACGCCGTCACCTTCGACGAAGTGCTGATGCTGGGGGGCGAGAGCCCCAAAATCGGCGCGCCGACCGTCGCGGGCGCGAAAGTCTCGGGCGAAATCGCCGAGCAGACCCGCAGCCCCAAGTCGATCGCCTTCAAGAAGCGCCGTCGGCAGAATTCAAAGCGCAAGCGCGGTCACCGTCAGGACCTGACGCTCGTGAAAATCACCGCGATCGAGGGCTAAGCTCCTCTCGCGACACAGGCACAAGCGGCGCAGCCGCAACGGACAATCGGAGCGAAACAATGGCTCACAAGAAGGCAGGCGGCTCGTCGCGCAACGGCCGCGATTCGGACGGCCGGCGCCTCGGCGTCAAGAAATTCGGCGGCGAATCGGTCGTCGGCGGCAATATCATTGTGCGCCAGCGCGGCACCAAATGGCATCCTGGCCGCAATGTCGGCATGGGCACGGACCATACGCTGTTCGCCCTGGTCGACGGCGTCGTCGAATTCAAGTCAAGCGGCGGACGGTCCAGCGTCTCGGTAACGCCGGCGCAGGCCGCGGAGTAAGGCGGTAGGGACGACCCGCCGCCGATGTTCCGGCGGATTACGGTCGTCTCGACCCGCTTGCTGGCGATCCAGGCGGGAAACGTTCCAGGCGAGATGTCCGGAAAAGCCGTAGCGGGCCATTAGGGAGAACGTTCTCCTTGAAAGGCTTAGGCCGATATTTCCGAATATCTCTTGGAGCGTTGGATGTTTCCCGAAATCACCCACGACGACGTTTTCCGGCTCGAAACCGAGCGGCTGTGGCTGCGTTGGCCGCGCGCGGCGGACGCCGAGGAGATTCGCCGGCATGTCGGCGATCCCGACGTCGCGCTGATGACCGCGAGCATTCCGCACCCTTACGAAGCGCATGACGCCGACGCCTTCATCAAATCAGCGCGCCTGGAGAACGCCGCCGGCGGCGGCCTGCATCTCGTCGTCACGCCGAAGAACCGGCCGGACGAGCCGATCGGCCTCGTCAGCCTGCACGGCGCCGACCGCCGCGGCGCGGCCACCCTCGGCTTTTGGCTGGGGAAGCCCTATTGGGGACAGGGCTACACGACCGAAGCGGCGCGGGCGCTGATCGACCTCGCCTTCGGAATCACCTCGCTCGACCGGATCGTATCCTCGTCGCGGCCGGATAACGCGCGTTCCTTGCACATCCATGAGAAGCTCGGATTCCGGCGCATCGGGCGGGGCGTCTTGGCGGCGCCGGCGCGCGGCGGCGATATCGACGTGGAGCTGTTCGAACTGAAGCGCGGCGAAGCGCATACCCTGTTCGGGGCGCGACGGCCGCGCTTTCCGTCGCCATGAGCGGAAGATGAAATTCCTCGATCAAGCGCGCGTTTATGTGCGGTCCGGCGACGGCGGCGCCGGATGCGTCTCGTTCAGGCGCGAGAAATTCATCGAATTCGGCGGGCCGGACGGCGGCGACGGCGGGCGCGGCGGCGATGTCGTCGCCCTCTGCGTCGAGGGGCTGAACACGCTGATCGATTACCGCTATCAGCAGCATTTCAAGGCCAAGACCGGCGGACATGGGATGGGCAAGAACCGCGCCGGCGGCCGCGGCGCCGACGCGGTTCTGAAACTTCCGGTCGGCGCCCAAATCTTCGAAGAGGACGAAGAGACGCTCATCGCCGATCTCACCGAAGTCGGCCAGCGCGTCGTCATCTGCAAAGGCGGCAACGGCGGCTTCGGCAACGCCCATTTCACCACATCGACCAATCGGGCGCCGCGGCGCGCCAATCCCGGCCAGGCGGGCGAGGAGCGCACCATCGTCCTGCGGCTGAAGCTGATCGCCGACGCCGGCCTCATCGGCCTGCCGAACGCCGGCAAATCGACGTTTCTCGCTGCGGTGACGGCGGCGAAGCCCAAAATCGCCGACTATCCCTTCACCACGCTTCATCCGGGCCTCGGAGTCGTGCGCAGCGGCGACAGGGAGTTCGTGCTCGCCGATATTCCCGGACTGATCGCGGGCGCGCATGAGGGTCACGGACTCGGCGACCGGTTTCTCGGCCATATCGAGCGCTGCCGGGCGCTGCTGCATCTTATCGACGCGACCGGCGAACACGCCGGCAAGGATTACAAAACCGTCCGGGCCGAACTCGCCGCCTATGGCGCTGGCCTCGCACAAAAACCTGAAATTATTGCGCTTTCAAAGATTGACGCGGTCGACGCGGATCATCTCAAGAAGCAGAGGGAGCGGCTGAAGCGGGCGATCGCCTCGTCAGGGCCGCAAACCGACGCCGGGCGGCAGGCGGCGCCCTTGATGCTTTCATCGGCGAGCGGCGCCGGCGTCAAGGAGGCGTTAGGCGCTCTTTTCAACGCCATCGAGGCGCAAAAGGCCCTGGAGCGCGCGCCGGAAGACGCCCGGCCCTGGAGCCCCTGACGGCGGCGCGCCCGGCGCCGCCATTGACCTTAACGGAATCAGTGAATAGCTTTGATCCGTTATGAGCGGTCGCAGCGACGTCAAAACTTGGCAGTGCGGATCGACGGCAGTCACGCTGCTCGTCGCCTATCTGCTTGCTTTGCAAGGCTTCGCAATTGGCGTGTCGTTCAGCGGCCGCAATTCGGGCCTTTTCGCCAGCGCCATCTGCTTCAATAAATCTTCCGGTCCGCTGTCCGGCGATCCGGCGACGCCGGCGCGTCCGGCGCGGCAAGGCGGCGACGTCTGCTGCGTGGCGCATTGCGCGTCGTTTGGCGGCGCGACGGCGGCGTCAGCCTTCGTGGGCGAACCGCGACCGCCGGCGTCCTATTCGACGATCAAGCTCGCCTTTGACGAGACCTCCCTGTCTCCCGAGGCGTCGACGCCGCCTCTCGGCTCCCGCGCGCCGCCAATCCTGATCTGACGCTTGCCGCGTCCGCGGCCTCACGCCCGATGCGCCGGGAAGCCGGCGGCGGGGAGTCAGAAAAGCGTTTCCCTCGTTTGTCGGCATGCGTCGTCTAGCGCGCATGCGCCGCTCAGTTTTCAGACTGGCGGCGGCGACGAGCATCGGATCGCCCAGCGATTTGGGATCATGGAACAGAAAACTCATATGTCGACGCGCCTCGTTAAGACGACGCGCCGCGCCGGTTCGGGAGAGCGGCGCTGCTCCCAGAACGGGAAGCTCACCGCCGCAAGCGACGGCGACATCAGAGTCGCGCCCGAAGCCGTCGCCGACCCTGCGCCGACGCGCGGACGGATGGAGGTGGTCGAGACCTATTTCGACCATGACGGGCGCCCGATGAAGCGCAAGAGCCTGGGCGCCGCCCGGGTGGCGCGCTTCTATGACGACAAAGGCAATCAGGTCGAAGAGGCTTATTTCAACGCCGAGGGCAAGCCGACCGTCCGAAAGGACCTTGGCGCGGCCAGGATTTCCTGGCGCTATGACGACCTCGGCAACCAGGTCGAGGCCGCGCTGTTCGGCGCCGACGGCGCGCCTCTGCGCCGCAAACGGCGCGGCGCGAAAGGGGCGTTCGACAGCGTCTGAAGCGCCCCGCGAAACCGGCTATTTGACGCGCGCGAGCAGAAAGCCGTCCCATCCCTTAGCGCCGACGGTCTGCACCGCCGTCGCCTCGACCCGCCGGTCGGCGGCGACGGCCTCAAACAGCGCGCGCGCCCCGAGCGCGCCGCCGTCCGTCGCGGAAGCGTCGGCGACCGCGCCCTCCCGCACGACATTGTCGACGACGATCAGCGCGCCGGACCGAGAGAGCTTCAGCGCATAGGCGAAATAGGCGGCGTTGCTCGGCTTGTCGGCGTCGATGAAGGCGAGATCGAAGGGCTCCGGGCGCTCCGCTTCAAGCAGCGGCAACATGTCGAGCGCGGGACCGACGCGCAGATCGACGCGCGCGCTCATGCCCTCGCGCGTGATATTGTCGCGGGCGACCTTGGCATGGCGCGGATCTACTTCGAAGGTGACGACCTTGCCGCCGTCGCCCGCCGCCCGCGCCAGCCAGATCGTCGAATAGCCCCCGAGCGTTCCGATCTCGAGAATCCGTCTCGCGCCGATGGCGCGGGCGAGCAAATGCAGCAATTTGCCCTGCGGCGGGGACACGTCGATCGCTGGAAGACGTTCGCGCGCATTGGCGGCGAGCGTTTCTACCTGTGCTTCGTCCTTCGAGATCAACGCCGCGGCGATGTAGTCGTCCACGCGACGCCAGTTTTCGTCGGTCATTCGACTTCCTTTGACGCCCCGCGCTTGACGCTGGTCCGGGCGAAATTAATTGACTTCCTGTGGCATATCACGTGAGGTGCCGCCGTCGTTCGCGCGTCTTAACGCACCGACGCAAAAAAAGGCTTGATAGCCGCATTTCACAAGCCCCAGTTGGCGCTGCGGCCGATATGCTGCTCATCACAACACTCTATGGGAGCACAAAAAATGATCAAGCTTGCTTTGACGACGGCCCTTGCCGCCGTCGCCTTTAGCGCATCGGCCTATGCCGCGCAGTGGAATGTGACCGAAGCGAATAAGGCAGGCATCAAGCGCGCGCAGGGCACCTGGACCGTCGCGACGGAGGGCGACAAGGTTTCCGGCAAGGGCGAATTGCAACTCGATAATGGCTCCGTGCTGACCTACAAGCTCGAGGGCGAATTCACGGGCGGCGTTTACACGCTCAAACTCGTGGACCGCAGCGATTCCAAGAAGAATTGCGTATGGACCGGCAAGCCCGTCGAGGGCGCCCACAACGTATATATTGGCGAAGCCGCCTGCGACGGCGAAAAAATCGTGATCAGAGGCGGCCAGAATTAAGCGCCTGACACAGCTTCTTCCAACTACAAACGCCGGCTCAACGCCGGCGTTTTTGTTTGGCGCGCGTGTCGTATCGCGCCGATTAGGCGTCCTCCATCGCCTCGAGTTCGGCGATCAGACCCTCGATCATTTCGAGGCCGATGTTCCAGAACGCCGGATCGCGCGCGTCGAGACCGAAGGGCTTGAGAAGCTCGGCATATGGCTTGGCGCCGCCCGCTTCGAGCAGAGCGAAATAGCGCTCGGCGAATCCTTCATGCGCCTTCTGATAGACGCCATAGAGCGAATTCACCATACAATCGCCGAAGGCGTAGGCGTAGACGTAGAACGGCGAATGGATGAAATGCGGAATATAGGCCCAGAAGGTTTCATAGCCGGGCCCCAGCCGGATCGAAGGGCCAAGGCTTTCGCCCTGCACGCTCATCCATAAATCGCAGATCTGGTCCGCGGTCAGTTCGCCTTCGCGCCGTTCGTTATGCACCTTCCGCTCGAAGGCGTAGAACGCCATCTGCCGCACCACCGTGTTGAGCATGTCCTCGACTTTCGAGGCGAGCAGCGCGCGCTTTTGCGCCTTGTCCGACGCCTGGGCGATAAGGGCGCGGAAGGTGAGCATTTCGCCGAAGACCGACGCCGTCTCGGCGAGCGTGAGCGGCGTCGGCGCCATCAAGGCGCCCTGCCGCGCCGCCAGCACCTGATGCACGCCATGGCCGAGTTCATGCGCGAGCGTCATCACGTCGCGGGTCTTGCCCTGAAAATTCAGCAGCACATAGGGATGGGCGGAGGGAACGGTCGGATGCGAGAAGGCGCCCGGCGCCTTGCCGGGGCGCACCGGCGCGTCGATCCAATTTTGATCGAAGAAGCGGCCGGCGATCTCCGCCATGCGCGGCGCAAAACCGTTGTAGGCGTCAAGCACGATTTCGCGCGCCTCGGGCCAGGAATAGCGCTTGGCCGGCGTCGCCGGCAGCGGCGCGCCGCGGTCCCAATAGTCCAGCGCATCCTTGCCGAACCATTTCGCCTTGAGCCTGTAATAGCGATGCGACAGGCGCGGATGCGCGTTTTCCACCGCCTGGGCGAGCGCTTCGACGACCTCTCGTTCGACGCGATTGGAGAGATGACGCGAGTCGGCAACGTCCTCGAAGCCGCGCCAGCGATCGGAGATCTCCTTGTCCTTCGCCAAGGTGTTGGTGATCAGCGAGAAGGTCCGCAGATTGTTTTTCAGCGTCTTGCCGATCGCTTCGGCCGCTTCTCGCCGTGTCTCTTCGCGCGGATCCTGCATGAGATTGAGCACGGGTTCGATCGCGAGTTCCTTGTCCCCGACCTTGAAACGCAATGACGCGATCGTTTCATCGAAGAGACGGTTCCAGGCGGCGGCGCCTGAAATATATTTTTCGTGGAACAGCTCTTCGAGCCTGTCTTCGAGTTCGTGAGGCTTCTCCTTGCGGATGTCTTCGAGCCAAGGTTTCCAGCGCGACAGCGGCGCTTCGCTCGCCGCCGCCATCAGCGTCGCGTCGTCCAGGCGATTGAGCTCGAGCTGAAAGAAGAGCAGCTGCGCCGAGGCGTTGGTGACTTTCTCCTGCACGTCGCCATAGAATTTGGCCCGCGCCGGGTCGGTCGTGTCGCCGCTGTAGAGAAGGCCGGCGAAAGACATCAGCCGCCCGAGCAAGTCCTGCAGCGCCTCATATCGCTGGACCGCCGCGCCAAGCTCGGCGCTGGCGTTCGCGCCTTCCGCAAGCGACTGGAGCCGCCCGCGATATTCCTTGCCGAATTGCGCAACCTCCCCCGCGGCCCGGGCGAGATCGGCCGCGACCTGCGGCGAATCGATCGCGGGATAAAGATCGGCGAGATTCCATTCCGGCAGCGTTTCCGCCGTTCGGGCGGGCGCGCCGGCTTCGGCGATCGAGCGAGGCGTCGGAGAGGCGCTGAACATGTCGGGACACCTTACGGGGTGGGCGACTCCTCAAGAAACGGAGGCGCGAGGATCGGAAGGCCTAAATATGGCCAAGCGCCCGAACCGGATCAACCTGTGGCGAAGCGGCGGCGAAGAGGCGGCAATGGGTCGGCGCCGGCGCGCGTTGCCGCTATAACAATAGCGGAACGAGCAATTCAGCTTAGGTGCGCGCAATGGCGGGAGAGCCCGATTTTCTCACTTCGATCACAGCGCATTACGCCACGGCGCGCGGCCTCTTCACGCGGGCGTCCGGCCTCCTCGCCAAGGCGACCTTCAAGGTCAAGCGCGGAACGCCAAACCAGACGATCGAAGAAATCGCCAAGCGCTTCAAGACCGACGACTATGACCGTCTGGTGCTCAAAGAGCGCGCCGAGACCAAGGCCGGCGCGGCCTTCATCGACGAGAAAACGCAGGACATCAACCGCGCGAGCTATCATCGCTCGGCTTTCGCGCTCAACGCATTTACCCAGCTCTTCTTTGTCGACCTCGCCGCGCAACTTTCCTTTTCCTTTATCCAGCTCAAATTCGCCTTCACGCTCGCCAATGTCGTCCTCGCTTTGCTTGCGCACGCCTCGGTGCGTCAAAGCTATCGCGCGCTGCTCGCCGGACCCAATGCGCTTCCCCCCAAACGGCGGTTGGGGGGCCTGTTTTCAAATCCCGCCTATAACCGCGCGGTGAAGAAGAACTCGCGAAGCTATGCGCAAAGCGCGTGGGAGGAGAAATCGCTGTTTCGACCGGCCTATTTCATCAACGCCGCCGTCATCTTTCTCGGCGGGCAATTCATTCTTGCGCCGGATCGGCTGATCTTTCCCTTCAGCTTCATTATCGGAAAACTGTCCGGCCTGTTCACGACGCTGGTGATGGCCTTCGACGTCTGGCGCGGCATTCGCGCCGGCGACGCGGCGCGGACCGCGCGCGAAAGGGAAGTGTCCGTCTACCGCGATCTCGACATCTGAACCGGAGCTTCTTTAGTCGGCGCGGCGAATTGAGTGCGTCAACTCCGGCTTGTTCGCGACGCGCGCGCCTGGAGGCTTGCGGTCCAGGATGCGCCGCCCCTGGATCGCGAGCCTCCTGGCCCGCCAACGCTCCACCCATTCAGTAATCTCATGGCATCGCCTCAGCGCCCGCGCAGCCGCGCCAGAACCTCCTTGGTCGCAAAGCCGTCGGCGGGCTGAATCCCCGCGCTCAACTGAAAGGCGTGGACGGCGTTGCGGCTCGCGCGGCCGAGCTTGCCGTCGAAGGTTCCCTGATAGAAGCCGCGCGCGCTCAGGAGCTGCTGCATCGCCTTGACGTCGGCGGTGGGCAGCGGCGCGACCTTCGGCCAGGGCGCGCGTGGAATCTCGCGTCCGGCGATGCGGTCGGCGAGCAGCGCGACCGACATCGCATAGGCGTCGGACGTGTTGTATTGGCGGATGACTTCGAAATTGTCGGTAATCAGAAAGGCGGGGCCGCCCGCGCCGGTCGGCAGATAGAGGCTCGCCGCGCCGTTCGCCGGCAACGCGCCGCCGTCGGCGCGGGTGACGCCGAGCGCCCGCCAGCGGGCGAAATCGAGATCGAAGGCGCGATAGTCGAAACCGTCCGGCAGCCGAACTTCGATGACGGCGGGCAATCCCGCGACCCAGCCGGATTTGGCCAGGAAATTGGCGATGGACGAGACAGAGTCGGCGCGCGAGCGCCAGATGTCCGGCGCGCCGCCGCCTTCATCGCTTTCCGCGAATTTGAGATAGGCGGAGGGCATGAATTGCGGCTGGCCCATCGCGCCGGCCCAGGAGCCGCGCAATTGCGCGCGCGTTGCGTAGCCCTTTTCGAGCATGACGAGCGCCGCGACGAATTCGTCGATGAAAGTCTCGGCGCGATGGCCCTGCCAGGCAAGCGTCGCCAGGACGCGCAACGCGTCGGCGCCGCCGGCCGCCGTTCCGAAATTGCTCTCGACGCCGAGAATGGCGACGATGATTTCGCTGGGAACGCCGTGGCGGGCCTGCGCCCGAGCGAGCGGTCCCGCGAGTTCCGCCGCTACGGCGCGGCCGCGCGAGACGCGGCCATTCGTCACAGCCCCGGCGAGATAGGCGGGAATCGAGACGATAAACTCCGCCTGGGCGCGCGGTTTCGTCGATACTGACGGGTCCGGAGAAAGTGAGGCGATCGCCGCGTCGAAGGTCGCGCGCGAGACGCCCGCCGCCTGCGCCTGCGGCCACAGGCCCTGCAAAAACGCCTCGAACGTGTCGGCTCTGGCGCGATCCCGCGCCATCCCAAGGGCCACGAAGGCGCATGCGCACCCACCGAGCACGCGCCGGCGATCAATCGGCGCCGAGAGTATTGGCGCAAGGCGCCTAGTCATGAGCCAATCCTTTGCTGCTTCTTTGGAAATATTACACCTTCCGCCATTTCGTTTGACAGGGGCGGGACGCTGCCCTCTACTAAAAAAAGCTATTGCATGAATAGGGAGCGAGTGATGCTCGCCTGTCGCCACGAATGACTCATCAACCTTCATCTACGAGTTTCGATCGCTCGGTCAAACTACGCGATCGATCTCCCGATAGCGCGACCAAGGTCTCGGACCTGAAAACGCGGCTGCGCGCCGCCGGTCTGCGTCCAACCGTTCAGCGGCTCTCCCTCAGCCGGCTGCTGTTCGGCAACGGCGACCGGCATGTGAGCGCCGAAGCCTTGCACGCCGAGGCGCGCGAAGCCGGTCTGACCATGTCGCTCTCCACGGTCTACAATACGCTCAACCAATTCGCCGAAGCCGGATTGTTGCGCGAGATCGCGGTGCAGGGGCCGCGCACCTACTTCCATACCCGCATCTCGCCGCACCATCATTTCATGGATGAAGGGTCGGGCCGCATGTTCGACGCCGCCGACGGCTCGGTCGAATTCGCGCGACTGCCGGCGCCGCCCGAGGGAATGGAAATCGTCGGCTGCGACGTGATCATCCGCATTCGCCCGAAGAAGGGGTGAGCGACAGCCCGCCGCAAGACGGGCGTGGGCGTTTTCTGCGCGTCGCCTGGCTGGCCTATGCGATCGCGACTGTCGCGCTCTCGATCGCCGTCCTGGCGATCTATGCCACCGCTTACGACGATTACGATCTCTCGGACCGCTTGCGCGCCACCGGGCGATTCGCGCGCCAGGCGATGCGGGCGCTCTCCTTTCCGCTCGGCGCGCCAATCGGATGGCTGCTCGATCCCGCGCTCGAAACAAGCTTCGGCTGCGGCGACGAGAACGAGCCTTGCGCGATCTTCGTCAATTGGAACACGCATTTCGCGGCGCTTCTGGCGCAGATCGTTTTACTGCGCTGGCTGATTCGCCGCCGTTGATCGCTGGACGCGGTCTCACTTGCCCTGCGAATCGCGCCAATGCTTGAGGACCGCAAGCGCGTTCCGAATATGCGCCGTCGCGCCCGAATCCTCGACGACCGAGAGAATCTTTCCGTCGGGCGCGATGACATAGGAGATGCGATTGGCGAACATCGCGCCCGCGACCGGGACCTTGAAGGCCGCGTCATAAGCGTTGACGACCTTGAATTCAGGATCGGCGCCGACCGGGAATTTGTCCCGGCACTCCTTCGACGAGAATTCGCGCTGAACAGCGATCTTGTCGCTCGACACGCCGATGACGCTGGCGCCCATGGCGGCGAATTCATCCATGGCTTCGGCGAATTCATGCGCCTCGACGGTGCAGACGCTGGTGAAGGATTTCGGATAGAAATAGAGAACCACCGGCCCCCTCGCGAGCGCCTGTCGCAGCGAGAACGGGAAATCCTTGCCGGCTTGCGCCGCCTGAAGGGTGAAGTCCGGCGCGACGTCGCCCGGCTTGAGAGCGGCGAGCGCGGCGGTGGACATGAGCGTCAACATGACGGCGGCGATGGCTCTCACAATGGTCTCCCCGGCGGTCGATCATTCTTCACGAGGAGATGGTAACGCTCGCCGTTCGGCCTTGCTCGCCAAAAATTGCGGCCAACAGCCTTCGCGAAAACGCTGCGGCCACACGCCATGTTGCAGCGCAGCATCGTCCAAACTAAAATCAGACTCCGGCCGAACGGCTCGGCCCAAGGGAAGGCGATGACGACGCACGCAAACATTGCGCAGAAGGATCGGGAGCATGCCGAGCGGACATCCTCGAGCCCGGCGCCATCCAACCCGGTTCATGGTTTTCCGCAGCTCGCGTCGAAAGCCTTCGTCGAGGCCTGGCCCAGCGCCTTTCTCGCGGCCGAGCGCGCCACCGAGGGAGATTCCTACGGCTTCGCGGCGCTCGGCGACGTCATCGACCGCTCGCTTCATGCAAGCGTCGCGCATCTGACCGGCGGTCTTTCGCCAGCCGCCATGGCGGGCGCCTATTGGGACTGGGCGGCGCATCTCGCCTCGTCGCCGGGAAAGCAAATGCAGCTTGCCGAAAAGGCGGCGCGCAAGAGCTGGCGCTTTGCCAGTTACGCCTGGCGCTGCGCCTTGCAGCCCAACACGGCGGCCTGCATCGAGCCGCTGCCGCAAGACAGGAGATTTTCCGCCGAAGCATGGCGGCGCTGGCCCTACGCCCTGCTCTACCAAAGCTTTCTGCTCAATCAGCAATGGTGGCACAACGCCACGACGGGCATCAGCGGCGTCACCCGACAGCATGAAAACGTCGTCGAATTCGCCTCGCGGCAATTGCTCGACATGTTCTCGCCCTCGAATTTCTTAGCGACCAATCCCGAGGCGCTGCAACGAACCTTCGAGACCGGCGGCGTCAATCTCGTCTACGGCCTGCACAATCTCCTCGAAGACATGGAGCGCCGCGCTGGCGGCAAACGGCCTGTCGGCGCCGACGCCTTCATTCCGGGCAAGAATGTCGCAGTGACGCCCGGCAAGGTGATCTATCGCAACCGCTTGATCGAACTCATCCAATATGCGCCGTCGAGCGAGACGGTGCGGCCCGAGCCGGTGCTCATCACGCCCGCCTGGATCATGAAATATTACATTCTCGATCTGTCGCCGCATAATTCGCTCGTCCGATATCTCATCGAGCAAGGCTTCACCGTGTTCATGATTTCCTGGCGCAATCCGAGCGCCGAGGATCGCGACCTCGACATGGAGGCCTATCGCCGGCTCGGCGTGATGGCGGCGCTCGACGCGATCTCGCGACTCCTGCCGGACCGAAAGATTCACGCGGCCGGCTATTGCCTGGGCGGAACGCTGCTCGCCATCGCCGCCGCCGCCATGGCGCGGGACAATGATCAGCGTCTCAAGAGCGTGACCCTGCTCGCGGCGCAGACCGATTTCACCGAGGCGGGAGAGTTGACGCTCTTCGTCAATGAGAGCCAGCTCGCTTTCCTTGAGGATTTGATGTGGGAGCACGGCTTTCTCGATTCCAAGGAAATGGCCGGCGCCTTCCAGCTGCTGCGCTCCAACGATCTCGTCTGGTCCTATGCGCTCAAATCCTATCTGATGGGCGAGCGCGAGCCGATGACCGACATGATGGCCTGGAACGCCGACGCGACGCGCATGCCCTACAAGATGCATTCAGAATATCTGCGGCGGCTCTTCCTCAACAATGATCTCGCCGAGGGCCGGCTCCGCGCCAATGGCGGCGCCGTCGCGCTCAGCGAGATTTCCGCGCCGATCTTCGCTGTCGGCACGGAGCGCGACCATGTCGCGCCATGGCGCTCGGTTTATAAGATTCACCTCCTGGCCGACGCCGAAATCACTTTCCTGCTGACGAGCGGCGGCCATAACGCCGGCATCGTATCCGAACCTGAAAAAAAGCGCGGCGGCTACCGCTTCACAAGCAGAGTGGACGGCGAGCATTACGCCGACCCCGACGAGTGGACGAAAATCGCGACGGTCAGGGAAGGTTCGTGGTGGCCGGAGTGGAGCGCCTGGCTCGCCGCGCGCTCGGGCCCGCCGGCCGCGCCGCCGCCGACGGGCGAGTCGCTCTGCGACGCGCCGGGCGCCTATGTGCTGCAAAGCTGACGGGCTAACGCCCGACGCTCGCACGTCGTAGCAATTTGCCTCCGCTTGTCATCCCCGACGCGCGAAGCGCGATCGGGGATCCAGAGCAAAATCCACTGTCTTAAGTTCTGGATTCGCGGACGGGCCTGCGGCCCGGCGGGAATGACATACGCATTCGCCTCAAACGTGTATCGCGCGGCCGAAGGCGGCGAGCACGCTTTCATGCATGGTTTCCGACAGCGTCGGGTGCGGAAAGATCGTGCGCATCAGTTCTTCTTCGGTCGTCTCGAGATTCATCGCGATGACGAAGCCCTGGATCAGCTCCGTCGCTTCGACGCCGAAGAGATGTGCGCCGAGCAGCCGTCCGCTCCTCGCGTCAAAGACCGTCTTCACAAGGCCTTCGAGTTCGCCGAGAGCGATCGCCTTGCCATTGGCGAGATAGGGGAAGCGGCCGATCTTCACTTCAAACCCCTGCTCCTTCGCCTTCGCTTCGGTCAGGCCGACCGAAGCGACTTGCGGGTGACAATAGGTGCATCCCGGCACGCGCGATCTATCGAGCGCATGAGCATTTAATCCGGCGATCGCCTCGGCGCAGGAGACGCCCTCATGCTCCGCCTTATGGGCGAGCATCGGACCGCCGGCGACATCGCCGATCGCGTAAACGCCTTCGACATTGGTGCGGCCTAAGCCATCGATCTTGACGACGCCGCGCTCGAGCGCGACGCCCAGCGTCTCCAAACCGAGGTTCTCGACATTGGCGACGACGCCGATCGCCGACAGCGCGCGCTCGACGTCGAGCGTCTGAGTTTCGCCGTCGGGCCCTTTCAGCGTCACGGCGAGGCTGTCGGCCTTTTTCTCGACGCCCGTCACCGTCGTCGCGACGCGAATGTCTATTCCCTGCTTCTTGAACGAACGATGCGCCAAAGCGGCGATTTCTTCGTCTTCGCTCGGGAGAATATGCGGCAGCGCTTCGACGAGAATGGTTTCGACGCCGAACGTCCGGTAGAAGGAGGCGAATTCGACGCCGATGGCGCCGGCGCCGACGATGAGCAGCGATTTTGGAAAGCGCTCCGGCTTCATCGCCTCGAAATAGGTCCAGATGAGTTTCCCGTCGGGCTCGAGGCCCGGCAGGACGCGCGGGCGCGCGCCGGTCGCGATGATGATGTGTTTCGCCTGATAGACGCCGTGGTCGAGCCTCGTTTTCGGCGCGGGCGCCTGCGGCGGCATGGGCGGTTTGGTCGGCGCGGCGACGCGCACCTCTCCCTTTCCGGCGAGCGTCGCCTCGCCCCAAATGACGTCGATCTGGTTCTTCTTGAGCAGAAACGCCACGCCGCCATTGAGCCGCGTCGCCGCCTCGCGCGAATGCGCGACGATGCGCGCGACGTCGGCGCTCGGGGCGCCTGGCGAAACGCCGAATCGCTCGCCTTCCTTGGCGAGGCGATAGACCTCGGCCGAACGCAGCAGCGCCTTGGTCGGGATACAGCCCCAGTTGAGGCAAATGCCGCCGAGATGTTCGCGCTCGACGACCGCGGTCTTCAGCCCCAATTGCGCGGCGCGGATCGCGGCGACATAGCCGCCGGGTCCGCCGCCGATGACGATGAGATCATATGTGTCGCTCATTGCACGTCCTCGTCGCGGTCGCCGGCGCGCCGCTCTTTCGTTTCATGCGCCTTCGCCCGCTTCGCGACGACAAACGCCATGACATCGTCGGCGACCGGCGCGAGAAAATGCAAGAGCGGCGAAAATGCGCCGACGATCTCGCGATGCGCGACGCCAGGATAATATAGGGCGCGCGCCTCGCCGCCGGCCGCATCGATCGCCGCGGCGAGCGCACGGGTGTTTCGCGGCCGCACCGTGCGATCGGCCTCTCCGGCGAGAAGAAGCGCCGGCGGAGCCTCTCGCGTGACATAGCGCAAGGGCTGGGTGGCGGCGGCGTTGGCGGGCGGACCGAAGACTCCGCGCAGCACATCGCTGTCGATGGCGAAATCATAGGCGCCGGCCAGTCCGATGAAGCCGGCGAGATCGCGTGACGGCGAAAGGCCGACGGCTGCGAGCCAGCGCTTGTCGAAGGCGAGCATCGCGGCGATGTGCCCGCCGGCCGAATGGCCCATCAGGAAAATCCGCGAGCGATCGGCGCCGAGCCTTTCGGCATTGTCGGTCGTCCAGCGCAGCGCCCGCGACGCGTCCTCCAGAAAAGCCGGAAAGCTGGAGGGCGGATAAAGCCTGTAGTCGGGGATGACGGCGAGGGCGCCGCGCGCGGCGAGCGCAGCGCCGACGAAGCGATACTGCGCCTTTTCCCCTGATGACCACCGTCCCCCGTAAAAGAAAACCACGAGCGGCCGCGGCGCGCTCACATGCTCGGGGAGATAGACGTCGAGTTTCGCCCTTGGCCCGTCGCCATAGGCGAGATCGCTAAGCAGGCGATAGGATTGCGCGCGCGCCAGGAGATTGAGCGCGGCGCCGGGATCGACGGCGGCGGCGGCGGCGAGAATGACAACCATCGCGACGAGCGCGCGCAAGCCCGTTGCATATCGCAGGAATCGTCGCATCCGTCGGGACGATAGCCGAAGCTGGCGTCCTCCGCGACCGCGACGGAAAACGAAAAGCGCCCGCGGACCGCGGGCGCTTTGGTTCACATCGGCGCCGCGGTCTTCAGGCCGCCAGCGGCAGCGCCGATTTCGCCTGCGCCACGATGGCGGCGAAGGCCTCCGGCTGATGGATGGCGAGTTCCGACAGGACCTTGCGGTCCACCGTCACGCCCGCCTTGGCGAGCCCGTCGATGAAGCGCGAATAGGTCAGGCCGTGTTCGCGCACGGCGGCGTTGAGCCGCTGGATCCACAGGGCGCGGAAGGTGCGCTTCTTGGCCTTGCGATCGCGCGTCGCATATTGCATCGAGCGGTCGACGGCGGCCTTGGCGGCGCGGATCGTGTTCTTGCGGCGGCCATAGAAACCCTTGGCGGCCTTGAATGTCTTCTTGTGTTTGGCGTGGGCGGTGACGCCGCGCTTGACGCGAGCCATGACGAATCTCCTTCGGGGAAAGCGTTTAAGAGGCGGATCAGCCGTTCGGCAAGAAGTATTTCTTGACGTTGTCGCCGTCCGTCTTGAACAGCACGCTCGTCCCGCGCAGGTTTCTGATCTGCTTGTTCGTCCGCTTGATCATGCCGTGGCGCTTGCCCTGCTGGGCGTAGACCACCTTGCCTGTGCCGGTGATCTTGAAGCGCTTCTTGGCGCCCGATTTCGTCTTCAGCTTGGGCATTTTGCTCTCCTGGGCCTGCGCCCGTTGTTTTTAAGGCGCAAGCCTGATCGGCGAGCGCCTGTTCGCGCGAGCGAAAAGAACCGCCACGGCAGCCCTTACTGGCCGGGCGGTTCAAGGAAGCGCGGTTTATTGCCCAAGGCGCAAGAAAACGCAAGTCGCCGCAGAGTTAAGCCGCCGCAGGATCGAGCGACGCCTCGGAGTGGACCGCGCCCGCGATTGGCGACATAGTCTGGCCGCCAATAGGGCTTCAAACGAGAACAAAACGCGTAAGACTTCTGCCGGCGCATCGATAAACTCACGAAATCTGACGCTTTTTCCCGCGACTTGAAGATCAGCTCAAAAGCGCTAGAAGTCTCACGCTGGAAACGATTCCGGGGCGCATTATGAATATCCATGCATCTATGGGGTCCGCGATTGCCGCGGAATGTCCGGTCAATTCTCATAACGAATGGGATCCGTTGGAGGAAATCATCGTCGGGCGCCTCGAAGGCTCGACCATTCCCTCCGATCATCCGGTCGTAACCTGCAACATTCCCGGCATGGCCGCGCGCGCCCAGTCGCTCGCCGCCGGGTTCCGCTTTCCGAAATTCATGATCGAGCCGGCGCAGCAGGAGCTCGACGGCTTTATCGCTCTGCTCGAATCGCTCGGCGTCACGGTGACTCGGCCGGACGCGGTCAATCACAAGGCGAAATTCTCGACGCCGCACTGGTCGTCGCGCGGCTTCTGCAACTCCTGTCCGCGCGACTCCATGCTGGTGTTCGGCGACGAGATTCTCGAAACGCCGATGGCCTGGCCGTGCCGCTATTTCGAGACGCACAGCTATCGCGAAATCCTCAAGGACTATTTTCGTCGCGGCGCGCGCTGGACGTCGGCGCCGAAGCCGCAGTTGACCGACGAACTCTTCGACCCGGATTTCACTCTGCCCGAGAAGGGCGAGCCGCTGCGCTACATCCTCACCGAATTCGAGCCGGTCTTCGACGCCGCCGATTTCTTCCGTTGCGGCCGGGATATTTTCGTCACGCGGTCCAATGTGACGAACGCCATGGGAATCGACTGGCTGCGGCGCCATCTCGGCGAGGGCTATCGCATTCACGAAATCAAGAGCCGCTGCCCGAACCCGATGCATATCGACACGACCATCCTGCCGCTGGGGCCGGGCCGGCTGCTCATCAATCCCGAATATATCAATCCCGACGAACTGCCCGACATTTTGAAGAAATGGGACATTCTCGTCGCGCCGGAGCCCGATCCGATCAACGACCGCATTCTCGCGATCACCTCGATGTGCGGCAAATGGCTCAGCATGAACATTCTGATGATCGACGAGAAGCGCGTCATCGTCGATCCGCATCACGTCAATATGATGCGGCAGATGGAGAAGTGGGGCTACGAGCCGATCCCGACGCCTTTCCTGCACTATGCGGCGTTCGGCGGCGCGTTTCATTGCGCGACGCTCGACGTGCGCCGGCGCGGAACGCTCGAGAGCTATTTCTGACGACTTGTTTGTCCCGACGCTCCGTTCCCACTTTTTCGCGATCCGCGCTCTCAGCGAACGTCGGGGCGACATCTATTTCATGTCGACGCCGCCGAGCCGCAGGCCGATGATGCCCAGAACGATCAGCGCGATCGATCCCAGCCGCAGCACGGTGGTTGGTTCGTTGAACAGATAGACGCCGACGAGCGTCGCCGCGGCGATGCTCGTGCCGGTCCATGCGGCATAGGCGGTGCCGGCGGGAATCGTCTTTACCGCAAGGCCGAGACATCCGACGCTCGCCGCCATGAAAAACACCATGATGACCGAAGGCCAAAGTCGCGTGAACCCTTCCGCATATTTCATGCCGACAAGCCAGCCGACCTCGCAGAGGCTGCCAATAAAGAGGATGATCCAGTCCATCTAACCGCCGTCCTTGGTCTGCCGTTGTCGTCGCTCTGATTCGCCGTTGAGCGGACTTGTCGGTTTTGTGGCCGCCTGCGTCAAGGACCGCGCCTGCGGCCCATCCGCCTGATTGCATTTCGCTCATCGCCGCCCACATAGGCCGCAAGGAGCTTTTGTCATGCGAAAAATCATCGGCGTTTACCCTGCCCCCGATTCCCTGCACTGGGTCGGCGACGGCTTTCCGGTCCGTTCGCTGTTTTCGCATCACGAACATGGCGCTCGGGTCAGCCCCTTTCTGCTGTTCGACTACGCTGGACCCTTCGACTTTCCGCCAACCGCCAAGCGCCGCGGCGTCGGGGCCCATCCGCACCGCGGCTTCGAGACCGTGACGATCGTCCTCGATGGCGAAGTCGCGCATCGCGACTCGACCGGCGCCGGCGGCCTCATCGGCCCCGGCGACGTGCAGTGGATGCGCGCCGCCTCGGGAATCGTTCACGAGGAATTTCATTCCGAAAGCTTCGCCAAGTCGGGCGGGCGCTTCGAGGTCGTGCAGCTCTGGGTCAATCTGCCGGCGCGCGACAAGATGAGCGCGCCGCGCTACCAGACGCTCCTCGACAAGGATATTCCGCGCGTCGATCTGCCCGACGACGCCGGCCTCGTTCGCGTCATCGCCGGCGCATTCGACGGGCATTGCGGACCGGCGCAAACGGCGACGCCGATCGATCTTTGGGACATGCGCGTCGACGCCGGAAAAAGCGCGCGATTCACGCTGCCGCAGGGCCGCTCGGCGCTCGCCGCGATTCTCGAAGGGACAGTCGACGTCAATGGCGAGAAAATCGCGCACGCCATGGATGTCGTCGTCTTCGACGAGGACGGCGGCGACATCGCCTTTGACGCCAAACAGGATGCGAAGCTCATCCTGATGAGCGGCGAACCGATCGACGAGCCGGTGGCGCAGCAAGGCCCCTTCGTGATGAACACGCGGGATGAACTGCGGCAGGCGTTCGTCGACTACCAGTCGGGACGTTTCGGCGCGATCGCGCGGCCGGGCGCGTGACGGATGCGCCGCGCGCCTATGTTCGGCGCGACGCCGATCTCAGTTCCTGGATCGTCGCCGCGAGCGAAGAGAACTCCACCGGCTTGGTGAGAAAGGCGTCGACGCCCGCGGCGCGTGCGGCGCGTTCGTCCTCCTCGCGCCCGCTGGCGGTCAGCACCAAGATCGGCGTGCGCGGGGCGCCCGCGCGCGCTTCGGCCTCGCGAATGCGCAGACTCGCCTCGCGCCCGTCGAAATCCGGCATGAACAGATCCATGACGATCACGTCATAGGGCGCGCCGGCGCCTTCGATCGCTTCGCGGGCGCGGGCGAGCGCGAGCGCGCCGCTTGCCGCCCTCGTCACCTTCGCGCCGAGCTTCGCAAGGTGGCGCATCAGGATGAGGGCGTTGATCTCATTGTCTTCAGCGACGAGCGCGTTGACGCCGGCGAGCGCCTGCGACTCCGCGCCTTCCTCATGCGCCGGCGCCTTGGCGCTTTCCTGCGAAAGGCGGGCGATGAGCGAGGCGATCCGCACCGGCTTCACCAGCCAGCCGTCGAAGTCGGACAAAGCCTCTTCGCCAAACGCGCGGCGCTCCAGCGGCGAGAAGAGAAGGAACAGCCGTCGCGCCTGCGCCGCGCGCGCGGATTTCGCCAGTTCGGCGGTCATATGCGGGCCGAGCGCGCAGTCGACGATGACCGCGTCGAAGGGGCGTTCGCCACGGCGTTGCAGCGCGTCCGCCGCGTCTTCCGCCGCGACGATCTGCGCCTCGGCGCCGGCGTAACGCAGGCTTTCCGCGAGATAGGGCGCTTCAAAAACGCCCTGCGCGACGATGAGCGCCTCAAGTCCGGCAAGGGGGGTCGAGGCGACGTCTTCGGCGATCGGCGGCGTTGGGAGCGTGAAGGCGAACACCGACCCCTTGTCGGATGATTCGACCAGCGCGAGCGCGCCGCCCATTCGCGCAACCAGTCGGCGGGAAATGGCGAGGCCGAGGCCCGTGCCGGCGCGCGGGTGATTCTCGGACGGATCCGCCTGTTCGAATTCTTCGAAAATCGCTTCGCGCGCCTCGATCGGCACGCCGGGTCCGGTGTCGCACACCGCGAAACGCAGCCGCGCGCCGTCGCGCATGACGCGCAGACCGACGCCGCCGCGCTCGGTGAATTTCACGGCGTTGCCAATGAGGTTGAGCAGCACCTGCCGCAGCCGGGCCGGATCGCTCACGATCTCGCTAGGCGCATCGGGCGAGATCACGCTGGCGAGCTCCAGTCCCTTCGTCAGCGCGCGGGGCGCCAAAAGTTCGACGACGCTTTCGACAAAAGGGGCGAGCGCAAAGCTCTCGCGGCGCAGTTCGAACTTGCCCGCTTCAATCTTGGAAAAATCGAGAATGTCGTCGATGAGCTGCGAGAGCGAACGGCTCGAATCGCCGATCGCTTCGACATAGCTTGCCTGTTCGTCGGTCAGCCTCGTCATGGCAAGCAGCTGCGCCAGTCCCATGACGCCGTTCAGAGGCGTTCGGAACTCATGGCTGACCGCGGCTAAAAAGCGAGACTTCGCAAGGCTTGCCGCCTCGGCGCGGTCGCGGGCGGCGGCGGCGGCGCGCAGCTCCCAGATTTCATCGCGCAGCGATTCGAGTTCGGCTTCGACTTGTTGGCGGCTGCGTTTGAGCAAGGCGACGCAAATAGCCGCCGCCAGCGCCGCCAGGACAAGCTGCGCCGCGACAAATATCCCGATATCGGTTAAGGACATGCGCCCATCATCAGGCCGCAAGCCGCCCCAATGCAAGCCCCGCGCGATAGGAAAGCGCTTCGGCGAGATGGGGTCTGCCGACGGAGACGGCGCCGTCGAGATCGGCGATCGTGCGGGCCAGCTTCAAGACCCTGTGAAAGCCGCGCGCCGTGAGGCCGAAGCGCTCGGAAGCGTCGCGAATGAGCGCCGTGCCCGGCGCGTCGAGGCTCGCCACACGCTCGATCACCCCCGCGGGCGCGGCGGCGTTGGCGGCGACCCAGGGCAGGCAGAGACCGTCATAGCGGGCGCGCTGAATCTCTCTCGCGCGCGCAACGCGCGCCGCGACCTGACGCGAGCCCTCGCTCGGCGGCGGCAGCACGAGATCGGCGGCGGTCACCGCGGGGACTTCGATCTGCACGTCGAAACGGTCGAGCAACGGTCCTGACAGCCGAGCCTGATATTGCGCGACGCAACGCTCGTTGGGCTGGCGCTTGCAGGCGTAGCCCGGGTCATTCGCATGGCCGCAACGACAGGGATTCATCGCCGCGACAAGCTGAAAACGCGCCGGATAGACGGCGCGGTGATTGGCCCGCGACACCGCGACCTCGCCGGTCTCGAGCGGCTGGCGGAGACTGTCGAGGACCTGGGGGTGAAATTCCGGCAGTTCGTCGAGAAACAGCACGCCGTGATGCGCGAGCGAAATCTCGCCCGGCCGCGCATGCGTCCCCCCGCCGACCAGCGCCGGCATAGAGGCGGAATGATGCGGGGCGCGAAACGGCCGCCGGTCGGTCAATTCGCCGCCGGCGATCTGCCCCGCCACCGAATGAATCATCGAGACTTCGAGCAATTCGCGCGGCGTCAGCGGCGGCAGGATCGACGGCAGTCGCGCGGCGAGCATCGACTTGCCCGCGCCCGGCGGGCCGCTCATGAGAAGATTATGGCCGCCGGCCGCGGCGATTTCGAGCGCCCGCTTGGCGCTCTCCTGCCCCTTGATCTCCGAAAGATCGGGCTGGTCGACGGCGAGCTTGCGCACGGCCGGCTGCGGCCGGGCAAGGACCTGGGCGCCTTTGACGTGATTGACGAGCTGGATGAGCGAGCGGGGCGCGATCACCTCCATGTCGCTCGACGCCCAAGCGGCTTCCGGCCCGCATTCGCTGGGACAGATCAGCCCCAGTCCCCGCGCGTTCGCCGCCACCGCCGCCGGCAGAACGCCCGCCGTCGGGGTCAGCTTGCCGTCGAGCGCGAGTTCGCCCAGCACGACGAAACCTTCGAGCGCGTCGGAGGGAATGGCGCCGATCGCCGCCATGACGCCAAGGGCGATCGGCAGATCATAGTGACTACCCTCTTTCGGCATGTCGGCGGGAGCAAGATTGACCGTGATGCGCTTGGCCGGCAGCGCGAGACCGGAGGCGATCAGGGCGGCGCGCACCCGTTCGCGGGACTCGCCGACGGCCTTGTCGGCAAGGCCGACGACGTTGAAAACGACCGCGCCGCTCGAAATCTGCACTTGAACGTCGACTGGACGGGCCTCGACGCCTTCGAAGGCGACCGTCGCTACCCTCACCGCCATCGCGCGCCCCCAAAAACTCTTTGCGGAAATTGCACCCTGCGAGCTTAGCCGGCGCGTAATCGCTGTGCAAGAACATTATGTGAACATCGGCGCGGCGGATACCAAAAAATCAAATGGTAATTGCCAGGGCTCCGGTCGAGCGTAGATATTTGGCGCGCGCCGGCGACGCGATACGCCGACCGACGCCAATCATGGGTAAGGAAGGAGATTGGAGATGCGATTGAGAACGGGTCTCGCGCTAATATTTGCCGCCGCTTTGGCCGCGCCCGCCCATGCGGCCATGCCGGTTGCGCCCTCTGAGACGGCGAGCGCGCCGATCGTTCAGGTTTACGGCGGCTGCGGCCCCTACGGCCATCGCGGCCCTTACGGCGGCTGTCGCTGGGGCGGACAGTGGGGCGGTTATGCCATGGGCCGGCCCTGCCCGCCCGGCTTCCATCTCGGGCCCTACGGCCGCCGCTGCTGGCCGAACTGAAGCCCGAGAACGAAAGGCCGGGACGGCAGCCCGTCCCGGCGGTCGCCGGCCGGCTGTCAGAAGACCCCTGTATTCAACGCGGCGACATGGCTGAATTCGCCAAGAGCCATGGCGATGTTGAGCGCCTCGGCGGCCAACGCAATGGCGACGATTCCGAAAATTCCTGTCGCGATTACCGGTTTCATGGGCTTCTCCTCTCCGCGATGATCCAAACTTAAAGGAGAGGCGCGCTTTGGCGCTGTGCGCCGACGCACGCGCTTGCCGCCGGTCGATCGAGCGCGACATGTTTCGGTCGCGGGCGCATGATGCGGACGGGCGCTCGTCGCGCGCAGCCTATGGACCGGCGCCGATGGCCTATCGCGTGCATTCGATCCTGAGACTTCTGACGCTGATCGCGCCGACAGCGGCCGCGGCGGCCGCGGCGCAAGAGACGCAGCTTCCACGGCTCTACGCCAATGAGACGTCGATCGAGGACGCGAACCGGCGGACATCGCTCGCCATTGACGATCCGCTGGCCGTGTTCGCCTTCGTTCTCGGCGCGCTGCCGGCCCGAGTGCGGGTCTATCCGACGGAGAATTACTACTATTTCAGCTTCGTTCTGAACGGGACTCGCTATCTGGGCAATATCCGGCTGCCGGCGGCGGAGCGCGACAGCGGCAAGCTCCGCTTCGAATATTACCAAGAAACGAGTGCGGGACTGGACCAAGGCAGGGCGTTTCACACGATCATCGACTCTTCGCAGGGCGTCGCGCTGGAAAGAGTCGCGCCGCTGACCTATCGCGTCACGCAAGGCGCAAAGAGCGTCATCTTCGCGCTTGAGGATCTATCAGGCGCGCAACCGCCAGCGAGCGCCATCGGCCCGAATGAGGAGTTCCTCGGTCCGATCATCGATGAATCGGCGATGCGGTTTTATCTCGTCTACAATTCGAGACTGAAGCTCTTTCACTATGTTCTCGACGAAAGCTCGGCGGGCGCCGATGAACTTGTCGCCTCGAAGCGAACGGACAGACTCTTCATCGGCCGACGAACCGGCTTTGCCTTCCACCGCGATCGACGGCTTGATCGACGCATCCTGATCGGCGTGCGGGAAAGCGATTCGCGCCTCAACACCTATTTCGACGGACCATTCGATCAATTGCCGGAAAACTTCATCGAGGGCGAGAGCCTGCGCCGCGCGATCGTCGACTTTGATCCTGCGGTCAAGGGCGAGATCGACCGTTTCGGCAATTTTCTGGACGGCAGCGGCCGCTACCTCATCCATCCCTATATTCGCTATCGAACGCTCGACGATCTTTATGCCGTGCAAAGATGCGCGCGCCGCAGCGATCTTGCGGCCTACGATAAGTGCCTGGCGAGCAATGACGACGGACGGGGCGGCGTTATCGGCCGTCCCATCCGCCGGAAACGCGCGATCCGATTAAGAAGCGAGCCGGAAATCCGATCCTACCCGCACCGACGCCACACGCGGCAGCGACGGCCGCTGTAATTGCCGTGCCAGCAGCGTCGCCACATACGGCATCCCGCCTCCTGAACGAGCGGAGATGAGGCCGTCGCGTCGCGAATCGCCAAGCCGCCAGCCGGCGCTGCGATCGTTGGCGACGCGCCGAGGAACAAAAACATGAGCGCGGCTGCCGCGAACGCCACAGGAAGAGCTCGCATTCCCATCTCCTTCGTCAATGTTGCGCAGATTCGATGCGCGGGCCTCGGGCCGAGCGCGCAGAATAAAGTAGACCGCTCCCACGCGATGAAAACCCCGCGACGCCGCTTTTGCGCATTCCACCAATGCGCGGGCGAGCGGCTGAAGAGTGCTCGGCGCTTGCCGCAGACCCGCGCTGAACCACCTGTAGGCTTGGATTAGGCCTTGGCCGCGTCGCCGAAAGGCGAAGCGCGCTGATGGGAAGCGGAGCGGTAGATGGGCCCGGTCTTTCGACCCGCCGCGAATTTCTGGGCTTCGCTTACGCTCCTCATGATGGCGCTCGCCGTCGCCGCGTTTTCGCTTTTGGTTTGGCTTTGGCCGCACAGCGATTATGCGCGGCGCGTAAACTCGGCGCCGGCGCAGCCCGCGCCATTCAGTCACCAGCATCATGTGAGCGGATTGGGAATCGACTGTCGCTACTGCCACGCCTCCGTCGAAGTTTCTTCCAACGCAGGCATGCCGCCGACCTATGCCTGCATGACCTGCCATTCGCAGATCTGGACCAACGCCGCCCTGCTTGAGCCGGTGCGCAACAGCCTGAAGGACGATCGGCCTTTGGTCTGGCGCCGCGTCACCGACGTTCCCGACTACGTTTACTTCGATCACAGCATTCACGTCGCCAAAGGCGTCGGCTGTTCGAGCTGTCACGGCGACGTAGCCAGCATGGCGCTCACCTACAAGGCCAAGTCGCTCACCATGCAATTTTGTCTCGATTGCCACCGCGATCCCGGCCCGCGCCTGCGGCCAAAAGACAAGATTTACGACACGAGTTGGACGCGCGACGCGACGACGCCGGCGCCGCAGACGCTGCTCGCCGCCTATGGCGTCCCACAGCGAAACCTGACGGATTGCTCGATATGCCACCGGTGAAGCCGCAATGGCGCAGCCTGGAGGAACTGGCGCAGGATGCGCAATTCCTCTCTCGCGCCCAGCAGGAATTTCCGGGGCTGGAGACCGCGCTCACGGCGCCGCGCGATCGCCGCGAGGCGTTGACGCTGATGGCCGCCGCGCTGGCGCTCGCCGGCGCCGGACTCGGCGGCTGCGACGGCGCGCCGGAAGGACATCTCATCCCCGCCGTCCAACCGCCGCCCGGCATCGTCCCGGGCATGGCGGATTTCTATAGCGGCGCGCAAATCGAAGGCGGCTACGCCGAAGGAACCGTCGTCAAACGATTCATGGGCCGGCCGATCAAGGTCGAAGGCAATCCTTTTCACCCCGCGAGCCTGGGGGCGACGAGCCCCATGGCGCAGGCCGAACTGCTGAATTTTTACGATCCCCGGCGGTCCTGGGGCGTCACGCGCGCCAAACTGCCGCGAAGCCGGGCGGCGCTGGAACAGGCGCTCTCCGAGCAGCGCGCCGGACTGACGTCAACCCGCGGCGCGGGCTTTGTCATTCTGACGGGCGCTTCGACATCGCCGACGCTTGCCGCGCAACTCGAGGCGCTTCGCAAATCCTATCCGCGAATGCGCTGGCTGCATTGGGAGCCGATCGGTCGCGAGAACGTCAAAAAGGGCTTCGCGCTGGCCTATGGCGCGCGGCTCGAATGGACGCCGCACATTCAAAACGCCGACGTCATTCTCGCCATCGACAGCGATCTCTTGAGCGCGGCGCCCGGCCATCTGCGCTTCGCGCGCGAATTCGCGGCCCGGCGCAATCCGACGCGCGCGAAAATGAATCGCCTTTACGCCATCGAAGCGACGCCTTCGCTCACCGGCGCCGTCGCCGATGAGCGCTTCATCTCGGGGCCGCGGGAGACCCACCGGATTCTGCAGGCGCTCGCCGCGGCGCTGCTCGGCGCGCCGCCAGTCGAAGGCCCGCCATGGCTGGACAGGATCGTGTCGGACCTCAAGTCAAATCGCGGTCGCGCATTCATTCATTTGGGGCCGGATCATTCGCCGGAAGCGCATGCGCTCGTCCTGGCGATGAATGAGGCGCTCGGCGGTCGCGGCGCCGCCTATGCGCTCATCGACGATCCAACGCATGATTCCTCCGACGACGCGTTTTCGTTCGCCGCGCTTGTCGCCGACATGCGCGCCGGTCGGGTCGGGTCGCTGCTGATCATCGACAGCAATCCCGTGTACGCCGGGCCAGGCGCGCTCGATTTCGCGGAAGCGTTGGCGCATGTCGACTTTAGCCTCTGTCTGAGCGCAACGCCCAACGAAACGACCGAAGCGTCGCTCTGGGCGGTCCCGATGGTTCATCCTTGGGAGGGATGGAGCGACGCGCGCGCCTTCGACGGAACGGCGAGCGTGATCCAGCCGCAAGCTCTTCCGCTCTATCAAGGCGTCGAGCCGAATAATCTGCTGGCGTTGCTGCTGGAGCCCGAACCACCGAAGTCGCTCGATCTGGTGCGACGGACCTGGAAGGATCGGCTCGGCGCGGCGGACGCCTGGACCGACGCTTTGGCCAAGGGCGTGATTCCCAACAGCGCCGGATCGGTCAGCGCGCGCCCCTTATCCAACGCCGCCGCGCGCGTCCAATTGCCCGAGCCGCCAAAGGCCGGGATCGTCCTATTGTTTCGGCCCGATCCTTATCTTCTCGACGGGCGCCATGCCGATAATCCCTGGCTCCAGGAACTGCCGCGACCCTTGACGAGAATCAGCTGGGGCAATCCGCTCCAGATTTCGCCCCGGCGCGCGCGCGAACTGTCGCTGGAGAGCGGCGATGTCGTGCGCATGGCGATCGACGGCGCACATACGACGGCGCCGATCGTCATCGCGCCGGGCCAGTCGGACGATTGCATCGTCGCGCTGCTCGGATTTGGCAGACGTCACACAGGCCCGGTCGGGCGCAATGTCGGCGTCGATTTCTTCAAGCTGACCGGGCGCGCCTGCGGCGCGCCGGACATTCAGAAAACCGGCGCCAAGGATGAGTTGGCGAGCGCCCAGCATCACGCAGCCATGTTCGACGAGTGGGGCGTCTATGCGCGCAGCGGCGCGCTGGCGCAATTCCTGAGCGATCCGAATTTTGTCCGTCGCGGCGAAGAGCCTCGGCCGGCGCTTTATGATTGGAAGCCGGAAGGTCCGGCGGCCTGGGGCATGAGCATCGATCTCAACGCCTGCATCGGCTGCGGCGCCTGCGTCGTCGCCTGTCAGGCGGAAAATAATATTCCGGTCGTCGGCAAGGCCGAGGTTCTGCGCGAGCGCGAAATGTATTGGCTGCGCATCGATCGCTATTACGACGGCCCGCCGGAGTCGCCGAAAACGAGCTTCCAGCCGGTGCTCTGCATGCATTGCGAAGAAGCGCCTTGCGAGCCCGTCTGCCCGGTCGGCGCGACGATGCATGACTCCGAAGGGCTCAATGTGATGGTCTACAATCGCTGCGTCGGCACGCGCTTTTGCTCCAACAATTGCCCCTATAAGGTGCGGCGCTTCAATTATTTCGACTTCGCCGGCGAAGAGCGACGCGCGATTGAGTCGCGCAATCCCGACGTCTCCGTGCGCGCCCGCGGCGTCATGGAGAAATGCACCTTCTGTCTGCAGCGCATCGCCGCCGCGCGAATCATCAAAGACCGCGACGGAACGGAAGCCGCCGCAACGACGACCGCCTGCGAAGCCGCCTGTCCGACGAGCGCCTTCACCTTCGGCGATCTCGCGGCCAAGGGGAGCGAAGTCGCGGCGCGGCGCGCCGGGCCGCTGTCTTACGCGCTGCTCGCCGACCAGAACACCAGGCCGCGCGTCACCTATGAAGCGCGCATTTTCAATATCGACGAAACGAAAGAGACGGAGAAGTGACCCTGCTCCGGACTCGCTCGGCGATCGCAGCGTCTGCGGATCATCGCAAGCCGCGCGCCGGCGACCCGATCGTCTTTCCCGCGCAGACCATTTCGTCGATGACCTCGACGATATGCGCGCCGCCTCTCCAGCGGAACTGGCCATTGTGGTGGAAACTCAGCCTGGCGGGGGCGTTGCTCTTCGTCCTTATTCTCGCGGTCGCCATCGGTTGGCTATTTTACGCCGGCGTCGGCATTTGGGGCATCAGCTGGCCCGTCGTCTGGGGCTTCGCGATCATCAACTATGTTTGGTGGATCGCCATTGCTTCGGGCGGAACCTTTATTTCGGCGCTCTTCTATCTCGCCGAGGTCGAATGGCGCGGCGCGCTCAACCGTATCGCCGAGACGATCACGATTTTCGCCGCCGCCTGCGCCGCGATCTATCCGATTTTGCACCTTGGCCGACCCTGGCTGTTTTACTGGCTCTTCCCCTACCCCAACGTCATGGGAGTCTGGCCGCAATTCCGCAGTCCGCTGCTTTGGGATTTCGCGGCGATCCTCGCTTATGTGATCTCTTCAATCCTGTTCTGGTATTTCGGCCTCGTTCCCGACCTCGCAACAATGCGCGACAAGGCCGACACGCCGGCCAAGCGTCGATTTTACGGCGTGCTCGCTCTGGGATTTCGGGGTTCGGACACCGAATGGCGCCATTATACGGTTGGTTATGGCCTGCTGGCCGCAGTGATGGCGCCGCTCGTCATTTCCGTGCACAGCATCGTCGGCCTCGACTTCGCCGGCGCCGCGACGCTCGGATGGCATTCGACGCAGTTCCCGCCGTTCTTCGTCTTCGGCGCGCTGCTCTCGGGCTTCGCGATGGCGATGCTGGTCGCCGTCCCGGTGCGCCGGTTGCTCGGGCTCGAGGATTTCATCACCGGCCGCCACTTCGACATTCTCGGCAAGCTGCTGCTGACGAGCAGCCTTTGTGTGAGCTACGCCTATCTGATGGAGGCGTTTACGACCTTCTATGGGCCGGACGCCGCCGCGAAGCGCCTCTTCATTGACAAGGTCGCGGGCGAACTCGCGCCAATCTACTGGACGACGATTCTCTTCAATGTGCTCGCGCCGCAAGCGATGTGGCGGCGAAGCGTTCGTTTGAACGAAACGCTCGTCGTTCTTATCAGCCTTCTCGTGATCGTCGGAATGTGGTGCGAGCGCTATGTCATCGTCGTGATGAGCTTGCGGCGCACGCATCTGCCCTCCGCCTGGGGCGACTATACGCCGACGATCTGGGATTGGCTGACGTTCTTTGGCACGATCGGCCTATTCATCGCCGGCCTCCTTGTCGCCATTCGCCTGTTGCCGACGATCTCGATGTTCGAGATGCGCGAAGTCATTCTGCGCCATGCGAGGCTTCGTCGATGAACGCCGAAGCCGAAGCGCCGGTCGCGCCGAATGGACTGGCGGCGACCTTCCTCTCGGAAGACGCTTCGCTCTTGGCGCTCGCCAATTTGAGCGCGGCCGCCGTGGGCGACGCACGGCTGTTCAGCCCACTGCCGCCGCCCGGCCCGCCGAAGCCTTCGCGCCTGTCCGCCTTCGCGCTCCTCGTCGGTCTGCTCGGCGCCGCCGGCGCCTTCGGCCTGCAAAGCTACGCGAATGTCGTCGCCTATCCGCTCGATATCGGCGGACGGCCGCCGTTCTCCTGGCCGTCATTCATTCCGATCGCTTTTGAGGCGGGAATCCTCGCCGTCGTGCTCGCCACGGTCGTCGGCGCCGGCGCGCTCTGCGGCTTCACGCGCTATTACGACCCCGTCGACGAAATCCGCGCGCTGCCGGACGCGACGATCGATCGATGGGTGATCGTCGTGCGCGTCCGCGATTCGGATGCGTTGGCGCGGTCGCGCGACATTCTGGAACGCTGCGGCGCCCGCGCCGTCGAAGAGGCCGAACTGTGATCCGCGCCGCCTTCGCCATCTTCCCGCTTTGCGCGCTGACCGCCTGCGGCGACATGAGCCAACAGCCAAAGCAGCGAAGCTATTCGCCGCTCGTCGGTCCCGCGCCGACGCCGACCGGCGTCGTGACCTTTCTCTATCGCGAGCCGACGCCGCCGCCGCTGACGCTCGCGCTCGTCGAACGCGGCCAGCAGCGCTTTCGGATATTTTGCACGCCCTGTCACTCCGAGCTCGGCAACGGCCAGGGCATGATCGTGCAGCGCGGCTTTCCCGAGCCGCCCTCTTATATGAGCGCGCGATTGCTGAAGGCGCCGACGCGTCATTTCGTCGATGTGATCGCACAGGGCCATGGCGTCATGTATTCCTACGCCGCGCGCGTGCCGCCGGCCGATCGATGGGCGATCGCCGCCTATATCCGGGCCTTGCAGAAAAGCCAGAATGCATCGGCGGAGGACCTCGCCGCCGCGCAAGCGGAAGCCGCGCCATGATGCTGCTGTTCGCGGCGCTGGCGGGCGCGATCGGATATGGCGGGGTCGCCCTTGGCTGGGCGTTGGCGCCGAGACTTCTTGGCTTTGGCTGGCTCGCCGCGCTGAGCGTGTGGATCGCCTGGCCGCTCGGCGCCATGGCGTTGATGCTGATCCACGCCCTTACCGGCGGTCGCTGGGGAAAGGCGATTCATCACACGCTCGCCACGGGGACGCGCAGCGCGTTTCTCATCCCCCTGTTCGTCATTCCATACGCGCTGACGGCGCAGCGCATTTATCCCTGGCTCCAGGCCGGCGCGGCGCAGTTCGACAATGCGCTCTATCTCAATGGTCCCGGCTTCGTGCTGCGCGGCGTCATCTATCTCTTTGTCTGGCTCGTTCTCGCCGTGCTCGTCATCCGCGCAGACGACGACGCCGATGCGCTTGCGCGGCTTGCGCCGCCTGCCCTCATTCTTCTGGCGCTGACGGCCACTTTTGCAGCGATCGACGCCGTCATGTCGCTCGACCCGACATTCGCGTCGAGCATATTCGGTCTCGTTCAGATCAGCGAGATCGGCGCGCTGTCTCTCTCCATTGCAACGCTGGCGCTGAGCTTTTCGTCGGCGCCGCCGGACCCCGAGGCCTTGCGCCAAATCGCGCGTCTGCTGCTCGCCTTCGTCATTTTGTGGAGCTATCTCGCCTTCATGCAATTGCTGATCGTCTGGCAGTCCGACCTGCCGCACGAAGCGGCCTGGTATCTGCTGCGCTGGAGTCGGGGCTGGGACGTCGTTGGCGGACTTATCGTCCTTGCGCATTTGGTGGCCCCTTTCTTGACGCTGCTGTCGTCGACCGCCCAGCATTCGCGAAAGGCCGTCGGCTTTGCCTCGGCGTCGATCGTTGTTGGCGGAATTCTTCACCAATTCTGGCTGGTCGCGCCATTTGCCGGCGCTAATTCAGGGATGATCGCACTGCTTACGCTTTCCGCCCTGCTGGCCATGGCCTGCACGAACCTGCTCGTCGCGCGCCGGTCGAAGCGAATTTGGAATTGGACTGAGGCGTGAACGCAACGCAAGAAAAAGACCTCGCTCCAGCTTCGCATCAAGGCAGCGACATCAGCGGCGGCTTCATCGCCGTCGGCTTCGCTGCAATTTTATTCGCCGTCGCTCTTCTTTCTCTTCTCGCATGGACGCTCTTTCCCGACGCGATGATCGATCGGACGATGAATCTTCCGCTGCCGCACTACCCGGAGCCGCGGCTGCAGATCGACCCGGCGGAGGACATGGCGGATTTTCACCGGCGCGAATTGGCGCGCTTGAACGGCGCCGGCTGGACCGATCAGGCCAAAGGCGCGGCCCATATTCCGATCGCAATCGCGATGCGAATAATCGCAAGAGTGGGAATTGCGGACTGGCCGAATTCCGCGCCCATGTCGCCAAAGGAGAATGCGGATGAGGCTGCTTCTCGCGCTGCTGGCGTCGCTTCTTCTCAACAATCTTCCGGCCCCTGCGCAATCGACGCCCGACATGACGGGGATTGCCTACGAGCGGAGACAAGGCGCGCGCCTGCCGTCAAAAAGCGCATTCACCGACGCGGACGGGCGCGACGTTGGCGTTGGTGAATTGTTCAATCGCGCGCCTCTCGTTCTCGTCCTCGGCTATTTCAGTTGCGAGAAGCTCTGCGCGGTCGCGCGACCGGCCTTGCTGCGCGCCGCGCGCAAGGCGGGACTGACAGCGGGCGCCGACTATGTGTTCGTCGCGGTCAGCATCGATCCAGCCGAAACGGCCGACGCCGCGCGCAAGGCCCGCGACATCGATTTCGCCGCCGCGGCGCCGATGGGGACGGCCGACGGATTTCATTACCTTACCGGCGCGCCAGATGATATTCGCGCGCTAGCGGAATCTGTCGGCTATCGCTATCGGGAGAGCGCGCGTCCCGACGCCTTCAGTCATCCGATCGGCGCGGTTGTGGCGACGCCGAGCGGAATCGTCTCCGGCTACCTGTCCGCCATCGGGACGTCCCCCGAAGAAATGAGCGAGGCCATTCGGACCGCCGCGGCGGAGAGCGTGAATTTGGCGCGCGCCTCGCCGGCCTTTCTGCTCTGTTTCGATTTTGACTCGACGACCGGCCGTTACACATTCGCCATCGTCAAATTCCTGCGCCTCGCCGCGGTCGTCATGATGCTTGCGCTGGCCGCGTTCATTTTTCGCGAAATCCGGAAAGGCGCGCGCGCATGAACGGCTATGCGCCGAGCGTCACGGTCGAGGGCCGTGAGATCGACTTTCTGATTCTCGCGCTCACGCTCGTCTCATGCGCCGCGCTCGCCCTCGTATTCGCGCTGATCCTGCTCTACATGGTTCGGTATCGGGCCGAGAGCGGCGTCGCCCGCGGCGCGCCGGCGCGCAAGACCTGGCGTTTCGAGATCAGTTGGACCGCGGCGACGCTCGCGGTCTTTTTCGTCCTGTTTATCTGGGGCGGCGATCTTTACGTGCGGCTGTTCCAGCCGCCAGCGGACGCGTTGCAAATCTACGTGGTCGGCAAGCAATGGATGTGGAAAGTCGAACATCAGGGCGGCCAGCGAGAGATCAATGCGCTGCACGTTCCGGTCAACCGCCCGATTCAGCTGGTGATGACGTCGGAAGACGTCATTCATGATTTTTCCGTTCCAGCCTTTCGCATCAAGCACGACGTTCTTCCCGGACGCTATGAGTCGCTATGGTTTCAGGTCGAGACGCCCGGAACCTTCGAACTCTTCTGCACGCAGCTCTGCGGCGTCGGCCATTATTCGATGACCGGCGAAGTCGTCGCCATGTCGCAACCCGAATTCGAAACCTGGCTCGCGGGCGGCGCAGCGCCGGGCGAGCGCGAAGATATGGCGGCCGCCGGCAAGGCGCTTTTTGCCGCGCGTGGATGCAGCGGCTGTCATGGCGAAGGCGGCGTCGGCGGTTCGTCCGCGACGACAGGCGTCAGCGCGCCCGCCTTGGCGGGGCTGTTCGGCCGCCTGGTCAGGCTGCAGACCGGCGCCACGGTAACGGCCGATGAAAGATTCATCCGCGACTGCATTCTGACCCCCGACAAGGCGCCGATCGCTGGCTATCCCCAGATCATGCCGTCATTCCTGGGACAGATCGGCGAAGAGGATGTGCTGCGGCTCATCGCCTATATCAAGTCGCTTCGAGCTGGGAGCCGGACATGACGCATACGTCGGCTCAGGTCTCTTATCTCGACGACGGCCATACGCTGCGCAGCTGGCTGCTCACCACCGACCACAAGCGGATCGCAATTCTCTATGTCGTCGCCATCACCTTCTTTTTCTTCGCCGGCGGAGTTGCGGCCTTTCTCATCCGCTACAATCTATTGTCGCCGAAAGGGCTGATCGGGTCGGCGGAAACTTACAATCAGCTCTTTTCGATGCACGGCGTATTGATGGTCTGGTTCTTTCTCGTTCCGGCCGTGCCGGTGACGCTCGGCAATTTCCTCGCGCCGCTGATGCTCGGCGCGCGCGATCTCGCCTTTCCACGGCTCAATCTGCTGAGCTGGTATCTGTTCACGGCCGCCGGCGTCATCGCGCTCTTTGCGGTCGTCGGCGGCGGCGTCGACACCGGCTGGACGTTTTATACGCCGCTGACCTCCTTCTACTCTCAGGGACATGTGGTCGCTACGGTCGCCGCCATCTTTGTCGCCGGATTTTCGTCGATCGCGACTGGACTGAATTTCATTGTCACGATCCATAAGCTCCGGGCGCCGGGCATGAGTTGGTACAGAATGCCGGTCTTCCTGTGGTCGCTTTACGCGACCAGCGTCATTCTCGTCCTCGCGACGCCGGTGCTCGCGATGACGTTGCTGCTGCTCGTCTTCGAACGTCTCTTCGGGATCGGCGTGTTCGATCCGGCGATTGGCGGCGATCCGCTGCTGTTTCAGCATCTCTTCTGGTTCTACTCGCATCCCGCCGTCTATGTGATGATCCTGCCCGGCTTCGGCGTCATCAGCGAGATCATTCCCGCATTCTCCCGCAAGGAGCTGTTCGGCTATAAATTCGTCGTCTGGGCGAGCATCGCGATCGCCGTCATCGGCTTTCTCGTCTGGGGCCATCACATGTTCGTGGCCGGCGCCTCGCTCTATTCGGCGCTCGTCTTTTCGTTGCTCAGCTACATGGTTGCGGTCCCGTCGGCGATCAAAGTCTTCAATTGGATCGGCACGATGCATAACGGCTACATCCGTTTCGACGCGCCGATGCTCTATGCGATCGGCTTCATCGGCCTGTTTGCCACCGGCGGGCTTACCGGCCTCTTTCTCGCCGCGCTCGCCGCCGACGTCCATCTCACGCAAACCTATTTCGTCGTCGCGCATTTCCATTATGTGATGGTCGGCGGCATGGTGTCGGCGTATTTCGCCGGCCTTCATTTCTGGTGGCCGAAAATGACGGGACGGCTTTATCCCGAGATGTGGGGCCGCGCCGGCGCAATCCTCATCTTTGTCGGCTTCAACCTCACTTTCTTTCCGCAGTTCCTGCTCGGCTATCTCGGCATGCCGAGGCGCTATTTCGCCTATCCGCAGCATTTCGAAGCGCTCAACCTGCTGTCTTCCGGGGGCGCCTTGATCCTCGCAGTCGGCTATCTTCTGCCGCTCGGCTATCTCACCTGGTCGCTGTTCTATGGCGCGCGCGCCTCGGCCAATCCCTGGGGCGCGACCGGGCTCGAATGGACGACGCCGTCGCCTCCGCCGACCGAAAATTTCGCGGTGACGCCGATCGTCGCCGAAGCGCCCTATCAATATCGGCGCGCGGAGGCCGTTGAACGATGAGCGACGCCGCAACGCATGAATTCCAGTTCGCGAACGCCGAACATCAGCGTGAAACGGCGATTTCCGGCATCTGGCTTTTTCTCGCGAGCGAAGCGCTGTTCTTTGGGCCGATCTTCCTTGCGTGGATCTTTGCGCGCCATGCCGATCCGACCGCATTCGACTTTGGCGCCCGACAAACGGAGCTGACGATCGGCTTGACGAATACGGCGCTGCTGATCGCGAGCAGCTTCGCGTACAGCGTCGGCCTGGGCTACATCGGATTTGGAAACCGTCGCGGGATGGCGATCTGGCTGGCGATCGCGTGGCTGCTCGGCGCCGCTTTCATCGGTCTGAAATTCGGAGTCGAATGGCAAATGGACCTTAAGAAAGGTCTGTTTCCAGGTCCGGCCTTCGCCATTCAGGGGCCGGCGAGAAGCGGCGCGCAACTTTTCTTCGCCTTCTATTTTTTCGCCACCGCGCTCCACGGCCTCCATCTTTTCGTTGGATTGGGGCTTGTCGCCTGGATCATCTTCCGGGCCGAACGATATACCGCTGAGCGCCACAGTCCGGTCCATGTCGTCGGACTCTACTGGAGCTTCATCGACATTGTCTGGCTCATCCTGTTTCCGCTCATCTATCTGATGGGGCGCGCGTCATGACGACGGTCATTGTTCGTCTAATTGGGGTCGCGTCGCTGATGTTTGCGCTTCTCGCGGCGGAACTCGCCGCGACCTTCGCTTTTCCGGGTTGGGGACGCGGCGGAATCGCAATTGTCGCAGCGACGATGGTAGGCGTGGCGGCATTCGGATTCATGGAATTGCGTCGTGAAGGCGCGACCGTGTGGCTGTTCGCCGCCGCCGCGGCGCTATGGCTGATGATCCTTCTGGGGCTCGGCAGCCTCGATCCGCTGACGCGCACGCTTTATCCGACCATCAGCGTAACGCCTTAGGATTGGGTTGCGGCGCTACCGAAAAAGAGCAGCGCAGCGGTCGCTAGTTGCAGTCGGCGCCGGCCGGCGACGACGCCTTCAGTCGCCGTGCGAGAAATCTAAAATTTGGGCGTAAGCGCGAGCCTATAGGGAACATCTGCGCGACCGAATGGTTAATCGGTCGTGAAAGTTGGTCTCGGGCTCGCTTTCCAAGGCGTCCGCCGCTATCGCGGCCGCGTCCTGACAAGGAGGAATCCATGAACTGGGACACGATCGAAGGCAACTGGAAGAAGTTCACCGGAAATGTGAAGGAACAGTGGGGCAAGCTCACGGATGACGACATTGCGCGCATCAATGGCAACCGCGAGCAGCTCGAAGGCATGATCCAGGAGCGCTACGGCGTGGCGAAGGACAAGGCCAAAACTCAGGTCGACGACTGGATGTCACGCCACTAGCGCCGACACGTTACAGCGCCACGCCGGCGGGACAATCTCGCCGGCGTTTCTTTTGAGCTTTGTGATTGAGAGCATTCATCCGAACGCCCGTGAAGCGAAACAACCCGGCTTCGCCTAAAGTTTGATCATCGCGCCTTCATAACAGGAAGGTTCATCCATGAAAAAAGTCATTCGCCCGTTCGTCATCGAATATCGCTCGAAGCGCGGCAGGTCGCGATTGGCGCGTAGCGGCGAGTCGTTCCGATTTGCCGATCAATCGGCCGAACGCATCTTTTCGGGCAAAGAGGCGCACGATGGAATTGCCGCCTGGCCGTCTTGGCAGTCGCTCTTCAAGCAGGAGGAACGCGCGCCATGACAAACGCTTCGCCGAAAATCGACTCGATACCAAACAAGAAGGCGCTGCTTCGACGTTCGCTGAGCGAAGCGCTCGGAAAGCGCTTCTCTCTCCTTTATCTCGACTTGATCATGAAGCCGGTTCCAGAGGAGCTCAAAGGCCTGCTCGTGAAGTTGGATTTCACCGACCGTCCGGGCAGGACGCGGTAAGCCGAGCCGCGCTTGCTCACTCCGCCACTTGGTTGAGCTTGGCCAGCAGCGCAAGCATTTCTTCGGGCAGCGGCTCGGACGCGACGTCGGAGAATTGCCGTCTCAGCTGCTCGCCAAGCCACATAACGGTTCGCTCCAGGTCGAGAACCTCGCGCTTCGCTTGAAGTCCCTTCATCGCCAGCTCGGTCCAGTTCGTGCGGTTTTCATGTGGCGACATGAACAGCCCTCCACATGGCTATTGAAGCGCCGTTTCAAAAGTCGATTCCGACAATGCTCCGAATTTTTTAAGAAATAGAAAAGCGTGGCGGCAAAAAGCGCTGTGGAGAACGCGCGCGCTCCTCCCATAAGTTGCAGGTCCGAACGTCTGGCCGCGGCGCGCGCCGCAAGCATTCACGCGAGCGGCCTGCATCGAGACAGCTCGCGCTCAGACGCAATTCTCATTTTCCGCCGACGCGAAATTGCACCGGCACCTCGAATGTCAGCCCTTCGTCGGCGATGACGGGAGGGGGCGGCGGCACCGGATCGGCACGCTTCATCATCGCAAGCGCCGCGTCGTCAAAAGCCGGATGTCCCGCCGATCGCTTGATGTTGCAGCTGACGACATGGCCATGCCTGTCGAGCGTGAAGGAGATGCTCGCTTCCGCCGACCGACGGCCGCCGCCGCTGGGATAGCGCTTGTGGCGGTTGAGATGCGAGAGCAGAGCCTTTTGCCAAGTCAGCTTGATGGCGTTCGCTCTGACGTCCGCGCCTTGCGCCGGCGACACCGGCCTGTCTGAAATCTGCTCGGCCTCCGACTTGGGCGGCGCCGTGGCTTCCGAGGCCGCCGATTCAGCCGAAACCACCGGCTGCGCCTGAACCTTCTTTTCCTCTTCGACCGGCTTTTCCGGAGAGGTGTTATGTGTGAGCTCGGCCTCTTCGGCTTCGGTTCGCGCGATCTGCTCCTCCTTCATCTCCTTCGCTTCGGAAGCGGCGGCCGAAGGCGCCGCGGCGGCCGCTTCGTCGGCGACCGGTCCCGGAGGCAGGTCGGCGGCTTCGGCGTCGCGCGGCGCCGCCGGCTCGAGCGATATTTCGATCGCCGGCGCGCCGGAGGCCTCCTCGTCGTCGCCCTGCAAGGTTGCGAAGGCGGCGACGGCGCCCGCGACGTGCAGAAGCACGGCGAAAGCGACGGCGAGGCCCCAAAGCCTGCCGTTCGACTGCGGATTTTGGAGAGCGGCGGCGGCGCTCATTGCGCGCCGGGCGCCTTGCCGCCGGCATCGAGCGCGACGAGGGCGACCCGCAAATAGCCGCCGGCGCGCAGACTCTCCAGCACCGCCATCATCTCGCCATAGGGCACGCTGGCGTCCGCCCGCAGGAAGATGCGTTTCGATTTGTCGTGAAGATGCGCATCGAGCGCCGAAACCAGATCCTTTCGCTTGACCGGCGTCTCGCCCAGGGCGAGCGCAAGATCGCTCTGAATGGTCACATAGACAGGCTTGTCCGGCTTCTCATGCGGCGCGGCGTTGGACGCCGGCAGATCGACCGGAAGGTCGACGGTGGCGAGCGGCGCCGCCACCATGAAAATGATCAGCAACACCAGCATCACGTCGATGAACGGCGTGACGTTGATCTCGTGGGTTTCTTCAAGATCGCTTTTGAGATGGACGGCCATGAGCTATTCCGCCGCGTGAATCTTGCTGGAGGCGGCGGCATGTCCGGCGCGATCGAGATCGCGCGACACGATGCGAAGCAACTCGCCGGAGAGATTGGAGACGAGTTCGAGATAGGCGGAAGCCTGGCGCGCCAGATGATTGTAAATCAGCACCGCGGGGATGGCGGCGAACAGACCGATCGCCGTCGCCAGAAGCGCTTCGGCGATGCCCGGCGCGACGACGGCGAGATTTGTCGTCTGCGCTTTGGAAATGCCGATGAAGCTGTTCATGATGCCCCAGACCGTGCCGAACAGACCGATGAACGGCGCCGTCGATCCGACGGAGGCCAACAATCCGGTGCCCCGCTTGATCGCGAGCGCCTGGGCGCGCTCGATTTCTCCATAGCAGCCCGCGATACGCTCCTTGACGCCGGGCGCCGCGAGAATATCGGATGAGAGTTTCATTTCGCGCGTCGCTTCGGCGAGAAGCGTCTGGGTGAGACGGTCGCCGCCGCCAAGCGCCAGTCTCGCCTCGGCGAGTCCGCGCGCATCCGACAGGCGGCTGATCGCCGTCAACACGCGGTCCCGCGCGCGCTTCAGTTCGATCGTTTTGGCGATGAGGATCGTCCATGTCGCCACGGAGGCCAGCAGCAGACCGATCATCACGATTTTCACGACGATGTCGGCGTTGACGAACATCGTCCAGACGGAAAGATCGTGGGGCTTAGTGGCTGCGATCGCAGCGTCGAGCGCCGCATGCGACGCCTGCGCGGCCGCCCCGCTTTGCGCGAGGAGAAGCGCGGTGATTGAGATCGTGATAAATTGTAGAACGCTTTTCATGCTTCGGCCCATGTGCGGATGAGATTGTGATAGACGCCGGAAAGTTTGACGCAGGCGGGATCGCCGGCGCCGAGCCGCGTGGTCAGCGACTGAATGGCTTGATCAAGATCGAAGAGCAAGGCGCGCGCCACATTGTCTCGAATCATGCTCTGCAGCCAAAAAAATGAAGCGATGCGCTCGCCGCGCGTCACGGCACGAACGAGATGAAGGCTCGTTGACGGATAAAGCACGAGATCGCCGGCGGGAAGCTTCACTTCCTGCTGCCCGACCCGATCCTCGATCACAAGCTCGCCGCCGTCGTACTCATCCGCTTCGGAGAGGAACAGCGTGCACGAAAGATCGGTGCGAATGCGAATCGGCGTTCCGGGAATGCCGCGGATCGCATTGTCGACATGCAGACCGAAGTTCTGGCCGACGCCATAGCGATTGAACAGCGGCGGGAAAATCCTGTGGGGCAGCGCCGCCGAGACGAACATCGGCGACCGCGCAAGCGCCTCGAGCACATGCTCGCCAAGTTCGCGCGCGACGTCGCCGTCCTGCGGCAGTTGAGAATTATTCTTCACTAGAGAGGACTGCGCGCCGGCCGTCGCACGGCCGTCCACCCACGGCGCCTTGTCCATCGCCGAGCGGAAAAAGGCGACCTGCTGCTTGGAAAGAACTTCCGGAATGCAAACCAGCATCAGCGCTATGCTTCTCCCCAATAACGGATAAGGTTGTGGTAGACGGTCACCAGCCTGCGCAGGTCCGGATCGTCCGCCCCGACCCGCGGCGCGAGATCCTGGATCGATTCATCCAGATCGCAGATGAAGCTGCGCGCCTCATCGGCGCGGATCATGCTTTGCAGCCATATAAATGAGGCGAGACGTAGGCCGCGCGTCACCGGCGTCACCATGTGAAGACTGCCTGCCGAATAAAGAATGAGGTCGCCCGCCGGCGGCTTGAACCGCCTCGAACCGTAGACGTCTTCGACGATCAGCTCGCCGCCTTCATATTCATCGGGCTCCGAGAGCAGCAAGGTCGCCGCGAGATCGACTCGAATGCGCGCGCCGGTCACGGCGTCGCCGCGTATCGCATTGTCGACATGCGGGTCGAAATGGTCGCCGACGCCGTAGCGATTGAAGAGCGGCGGATAAATATGCAGCGGGACAGCCGCCGAAATGAAGGACGGATTGGCAAGCAGCGACGAAAGCAGCCGCTTGCCGAGCGCCCGCGAAAGCTCGGAGTCCGGCGGGAGCTGCTGATTGCGCTTCAGATCGCCGCCGTTCGCCCCGGCGGTCGAGGCGCCGTCCTCCCACTGCGCCTGCGCCATCGCCTGGCGCAGAACGTCGATCTCCTTTCTTTCGAGCGCGCTCCTTATGTGCGCAAGCATTGATGCGGCTCCTAGAACAGGACGCGCGTTTCAAGAAAAACGGCGCGGCCGGGCGACATCTGCACGAAAGGCGTCGCCGTTTGGTAGAAGGCGTCATAGATCGTGCGGTCGAACAGATTGTTGACCGAAAGCTTCATGGTGACGTTCTCGCCAATCTTGCTCTCCGCGAAAATGTCGAAGCGCCAGTAGGAAGGCAGCACCGTCGGAACATTCAGGAAGGGATTGGCGGCGGTCGGCGCGGGCCAGCCATAGATGTTGATTACAGGGGCGCCATTGGCGACGATATTGTTGCCGCCGTAGATTTTCGAGCGATAAATCGCCTGACCGCCTATTTCGAGCATATCCGGCGCAAGGCCGAGCAGTTCGCCAGCCTTATACTTCGTCAGCAGGCTGAAGGACTCATGTGCGATATTAGCGAGTTGAAGGCCGATGTTGGTTTGCGCATAAGAGCCGGTCACCCGCGAATCCATCAGCACGATGCCGCCAAGAACCATCCATTTGTCTGTGATGTTGCCTGCAGCCTCGAGATCGACGCCCTGGACGTAATAGGACGCATTGCCGGTGGTGACGCCAGAATTCACTTCTCGGGCGCCGCTCACATCCGTCTTGAAGAAGGCGGCCGTGGCGAGCAGATGCCTGTCGAACAGCTCCCATTTGAGGCCAACCTCGGCAGCCTTGTTGAGTTGGGGCGGAAAGATCTGCGCCGCCGTATTCAGGCCGCCGTAATTCGCCGCGCCGCCGTCAAGTTCGGCGCCGACGGGGTTCGCCGAGGTGGCGTAAGCCGCATAGGCGCTGACGTTGGGCAGCGGCTTGAAGACGACGCCGGCGTTCCAGTTGAACAGACCTGAATGGTTTTTCGCGAAGGTCGACAGCGTCTCCGTGCGGCTCGTGATGTTGTAATCATCGAAGCGCGCGCCGCCGTTCACGAGGACCACATCCTGATAATTCGCGGTCTCGATCACATAGCCGGATTTCGTGTCGACGGCGATTCGCGTCGGATTGGTGTTTCGATAGGGCGTCGTCAGAAACGGCAGATAGGTGCAGGGCAGATAAAGATTGCAGACAATGGCGTTGCCGACCCTAGGCACGCCGTTCAGCTCCGACGTAAGCCCCTGGTAATTGGTGCGCGTCACGCCTTCGCGGGCGAATTCGACGCCGGCGACCAGCGCGTGCTTGACGGGTCCGGTGTCGACCTTGAGCGTCGCCTCGGTCTGATTGTCGAGAATATTCACCACCTGATAGCGGCTTTGCGCGCCGATATTCACGGTGCCGGCAAAGAGGTTGGCGCTGCTCGCTAGCGAACCGATATAATCCAGAACCGAGCGGCCCTGGCGGAAACGGTTGTCGAAGACGAGATTGTCATTGTAGCGATAATGCGCGGTGAAGGTGCCGAAATCCTGCACCGCAACCTGGAAGTCGCGATTGACGAAACCATACCAGTTGTAGCGGGGGATGACGCCTTCCGGAAACGGCCGATTCCAGATTCGATTGTAGGGCACGCCAAAGTCCGGAAAGCCGTTCTGATAGACATGCGTATATTGACCGGTGAGGGTCAAATCCGGCAGGGGCTTGAACACCACCGAGCCGGCGACGCCGTCGCGATAGTCGGTGATGAAGCTGCGCCCCGCGACATTCGAGTCATGGTACAGAGCGTTGACGCGCACCGCCAGGATCGGGGTGATCGCCTTGTTCACGTCGAGCGTGATCCGTCGCATATGGTCGGAAAAGCCGCCGATGCCTGTGAGATTGACGAAATCGCGATCGGTCGCCTGCTTCGTGACAATATTGATGGCGCCGCCGGCGGTGCCGCGACCGGCGAATGTCGATCCCGGGCCGCGCAGAATTTCAACCTGCTCGGTATAGAAATTCTCGCGAATGCTGACGCCTGGGTCGCGAATGCCGTCGACGAAAATATCGTTGCGCACGTCGAAGCCGCGAATGAAGAAGCGGTCGCCGAACGCGTTGCCGCCTTCGCCGGTGCCCAAGGTCACGCCCGCCGTGCTGCGGCCGATTTCACGCAACGTGAAGGCGTTCTTGTCGTCGAGCACTTCCTTGGTCAGCACCGTGATCGTGCGCGGCGTGTTGAGCACCGGCTCGGTGAATTTCGGCGACGACAGGCGGTCGACCTTATAGGGCGCGACCGGATCGGCGTAAGGATTGGCGTTCGGCGCCGTGGCGAGGATCGGAAGCCCGCCGCCGCCAGCCCCCTGGCCGCCCCCGCCCGACGCGCCCGGCGCGCCATGGCGCTGTCCCCCGGCATGGGGATTGGCGGTCGCGTGACGCGCCGGTCGCGGCTGCGCGGCGGCGATGGGCTTGGGTTTCGCCGGCGCGGCCGCCCGCGGCTTTTCATGGGGCGCGTCGACCTTGACAGGCGGCAGGGTGGTCGACGCCGATTGCGCCAGAGCCGAAGCGCTCACGCTCGAAGCGAGCGCCGCGGCGACGCCCAACGCCTTTACCGCGGTAAGATCGGCGCCGAGGCTACGCGAACGCGACTGAGTCAGCATTCGAAGCGATATTGGAGATTTTACGTCGCTCATTGGGAACCGCCAGGCAGGGTTGTGCGTTGTCTCTTTTCGCGCTCTCGCGAAATTTGACTGAAGCTAGATTTGGCGTGGCGCCCGGTCAATCAAAGAAACCCCTGAATGGAAGCTTTTTAAACTGTATAGATTCAAACGTATGCAGTAATATTTTTGACAATTGTTGCCTTTGTGCCACAGATAGTTTGGAAACGTTTTAATTCCAAACTACGGAATCTTCCCTGCCGAGATGATTATCGAAACAATGATCGAGAGAGCGATGAGAGTCCTATCGGCGCGTCGACAACAATTTGTGCGCATCGAATGTGACAATGTTTTTCTTGGCTGAGTCGGCTGGTAAGGGGTCGCGCAACATGCCCCTACAAAGAGATCGGGGAAGCGAAACTGCGCGGCGATGAGAAGCGTTGCGTGGGGCGACGGCGACGCTGTCGCGTCTCGATCTGGAATGGCGCGCGCCAAGACCGGCGGGACGCACTTCTCATACGCTTTCCGTCCGGTCGCCTGGCGCGAACCGGAGGCTCGCGGTCCAGATCGCCCGGGACCGCGAGCTTGCGGTTCGCCTGTTCTGAGAACGGCTCAACCGGAATGACCCGTCCCAGCGAACGGAACTTCGGAGTCCGTATCAGCAGTCGCCCGCGTCGATCGAGACGTCGGCGATCGTCTTGCCCTCATTGTTTTTGAGAGAATATCTGACGATGGCGCCGCTCGCGCGGCGCTGCGGCATCGTCAGACAAACGCGCGACTGCAACTGGCTTTTCAATTGAGCGAGCTTCTCGGGGTTGGCGGCCAGAGACCGGGCTGCCTCGTCGTCGACGACCGTATAATTGTAATTGAAGGCGTTGCCCGGACCTGCCGTCGTGTTGTCCAGGCGAACGCCTTCGCTGACCATTTCGGGAAGGGTGGCGTTCACCTCGGCCGCCTCGCGCTCCAAGGTCAGCGAGAACGGTTCAGGGTCTTCGTCCAGCGAGAGACTCTCGCGGGTTTGCCTCGCCAGAAAAAAAGCCGCCGCCACCACGGCGATTACTGCGGCCGCTTCCCAGGCCCCTATCCAAGATTTCGCGTCACTGTCGTCCGTCACGGCATGCCTCGCTTTGAAACCGCGGCGATTTTGTCTCGCCGAAGCTCGTTTCGCAAGGCGGCCCGGATCAATGCACTTTAAACTCTCCGTCGAGGAGCGTCATCTCGGCCGGCTTGATAAGGCTTGAATGCGCGACGATGACCGAATGTAGCGGACCGTCGAGGCTGCGCATCCAGAAATCGAGAAATTTACGCAACTCGGGAAACTCCGGATGGAGATCATATTCCTGCCAGACGTAAGATTGGATGATCTTTGGATAATCCGGCAGACGGTAGAGAATATTCGCCGTCGTCAGGCCGTAGCCTTCGATCTGCAGACGGAAGCCGCTGGACGCCATGCCCTTCTCCTCGGCGGTTCGATTCGCTCCAGATTAGGAGCAAATTATCCGAGGGCAAGCGCCTTGAGAGATGAAACCATTCAAAAACAATTTGCTAGCAGCAAACGAACCCGAGCGCCAAACGCCTTTGGTCCGGAGCTTCGGCGCTCGCCCAAGGTCGAACGCGCGCTTCATGCCCGGCTGATGCGGAGCCAGTCTTGCCTGGCCCCGCCGCCGAACAAAAGGTCGATCAGAACTCAGCCGATTCGTAGCTGGTGATTTCCATGCCGACGCAGATTTCGATCAAAACGGGTTGCGACCATGCCATGGCGTTGCTCCTCCAAAGTCGTTTCCGCCAATGACGGCGGCTTCGTTCGAGAATAATGAGGGGCGCTAAGTTTTTCACCTTGAAACTTGCGTCATTGCCCTTGCCGAAAATTCCCGATTGGCGCGGGCGACGGACGGATTTCGCCAGATCACTCGCCATCGTCGCGCAGGGGAAGCGACACAATGATCCGCGCGCCGCCGGAGCGCGGGCTTTCGATCCGTTGCGCGCCGCCCAGCGCACGCGCGCGTTCGTTCATGCCGAGCAGTCCCATGCCGGGGGCGACGCTTTCCGAAATGCCGATTCCATTATCCTCGATGACGATGTTGAGGTGCGGCGTCGCCTCCCCGTCCGGCTCATGCGGATGCGCAGACGCGTCCAATCCGAATTCCAGCGTGACTTGGCCCCTGCTCGCGCCCGAATGACGAAAAATATTGGTCAGGGCTTCCTGCACGACGCGATAGGCGGCCAGCGCCGTTTCCTCATCCAGCGGCAAAAGATCATGGCGAACGATGAGCCGCAGATCGACCTCGGGATGGGTCAGCGCCCAGGAGGCGAAGAGCGCCCTCAGCGCCGGCTCCAGACCAAGCTCTTCGAGACCCTTTGGCCGCAGCCGGTCGAGAAGGCCTCTAAACAGCGACTGAAGCGATTCGCTCGCACTGTCGATCGCCGAACTCATCTGCCGCAAACGGCCGATGTCGGGAGATGGATGCGACACAAGCTCCTGCAATGCCGCCGACGTCGCGCGTATCGAGAACAGGCAGGGACCGGCCTCGTCATGCAGATCGCGGGCGATATCCTTGCGTTCGTCCTCCTGCACCTGAATGAGCCTGTCGACGAGGCCGCGGTTTTCCTGCTTGACGCGATCGAGGGTCGCGCCGAGCGAATTCAAAGCCGCCGCGATCGATCTGAATTCGGTCGCGCCGCTCAGCGAAAGGCGAACGCCGCTCTGGCCGGCCTCCAATCGCGCGAGTCCGGACTTGAGGGCGTCGAAGGGCGCAAGCGAGTGTCGCAGGAAAAGCAGAACGAGCGTCAGGAAGACGATGGCGACCGCGAGGCTGATGGCTGCGAGCCACAGCATGTCCGACCAGATTTCTCCGAGTTCGTCGAAAGGATTGGAGATCACCACGATATTGCCGTAGGCGCGACCGCCGACGCTCACGGGGATCGTCATGACCCGCGGCGCGGCGCCGACAAGTTTCACAAACCATTCCGGAACGTCGCGATCGGAATGGCGGATTTTTTCCAGCCAGTCCGCCGGCGGCGGTTCATTCGCGGGAAGAATCTCGACATCCGAATGGCGCAGATTGCCGAGCGACGCATAAAGTCGCTTCAGCGCAGGCGCCGGATCTTCATTCTCGGGAAGATTTGCTATTGTCGTCAAGACAACCTCCCGCATCAATCTGAGATTGCTTCCCGCTTCCGTACGGACACGCGGCGCTGCGTGAAGAAGCTGAATCGCAAGATTGACGAGCAGCGTCGCGACAAGCACGACGCCGATCAGCCAGCCCAGCCTGGCTTGAAGCGAAAATCCGCGCATGATCAGGGCCCTCGTCCCGCTACGCGCTTTGCCGTTGACGATCGCCGGCGATCGATTGACAAGACTGGCGGTTCCCACATCATAAGTTTTGGCTATCACACAAGCGAAAAAACAATGCGCGTTCTCATCGTCGACGACCACCCCATGGTGATCGAGGGCTGCCGCGGCATGCTTTCGGGACAAAAGGACATCGCAGTGCTCGAGGCGCATAACGCCGACGAGGCTCTTGAGACCTATGCCTCGGCAGGGCCCGACGTCGTCGTGCTCGACATCAATCTGCCGGGCGTCTCTGGCTTCGAACTGCTGCGCCGGATCTTGAAGCGGGACGCGAACGCGAAAATCATCGTCTTCACCATGAACGACGACCCGGTGTTTGCGGCGCGCGCCATTGAAGGCGGCGCGCGCGGCTATGTCGCCAAGAGCGAGGATCCGCGCGTCTTCATCAAGGCGATCCGCGCAGTGGCGGAGGGCGAGCGCTATCTCTCCAACGCCTTCGCGCTCAAGCTCGCCTTTGCCGATCAGAGCCGCGCCAGCAACCCGCTCGACGCCTTAAACGGGCGGGAAATCGAAATCCTGCGCAATCTCGCCGACGGCAAGGACATGACCGAAATCGCGCATATTCTGAAAGTGTCGTACAAGACGGTCGCCAACAATTGCATTTTGCTGAAGCGCAAGCTCGGCGCGCGATCGAAGGCGGACCTCTTGCGCATCGCCGTCGAGAACAAGGTTGCGATGAAGCTTGTTTAGCTGCGCTATCTGAATTGTTTTTGCGTTTTGTAGCGCGAAGCGAGCGTCTGCAGCGCCGAGACGCGCTCAACGCCGCTATGGCGCAGATTGTAATAGTGCTGGCAAAGCTCGCCATAGGTTTGCTTTTGTCCCGCCATCGCCGCGACGTCGACGAGAGAGCCGATCAGCTGCGCGAAGTCCTCCGCATGGCCGTCCGCCGCCAGCATCTCGCCGAGCTGAGCGGTGCGGTTGGCGAGCATGCGGTCGCTCTCCAGGAAATGCGCGCGCGCCGAGAGGAGCGCTGCACGGATGCGCGCCGCCGCCGGCTCCCCTTCGCTAACCGCGGCGCCGGCTTCGCGCCGAGCGAGCCAGAGCGCCGGCTCGGTGCGATCGGTGGCGCGCAGCCAAAAATTCGCGTCCTTGTCGCCGTCGGCTTCGATCATGTCGTCCTGCCGGGCGCTGCGCCGCTCTTCGCCGCAAGCGGCGAAGAGCGCGCAAACGCCCGCGAAAATCATCGCTGTGCGAAATCGCATGGCGGCGGCTATTTCCCTTCGACCTTTTTCTTCAATCCTTGCAGACCGTCGCTCAGGAAGCTCGACATCGCCGCGCGCGCCGCGTCGTCGTTGAGGTTTTCCGGAGGTTCATTGCTGGTATCGCCGCGATAGAGGCGGCCGTACCATTTCACCAGGCTCCCGCCCGCCGGCGCAGGCTCGATCATGAACGTCAGCGTGTAGGAACTTGCCGGCATCGCATCGAGATTGGGATCGGACATGCGCCAGGAAAGTTTGAACGCCCCCGGATCATATTCGTCGAGCCCCTCCTTGAGAACGCCGCCCTTTTTGAAAGCGATTTCGCGTTCGGCGCCCGCGGCGTCCCCGCCGGTCGCCTTCACCGATTGAATGTCGGGATGCCAATTCGCGAGCCCGTCGAACTTTCCGGCGACGGCCCACACGGCTTTAGGATCGGCGGCGATGACAATCGTCTGATCGATCTTGATCGGCGTCGGCCCATGCGCGAGCGCGGGCGCGCAAAACATTAGAGCGAAGAGGCCAAGCAGTTTTTTCATTTGGATCTCCCTGTTTGCGGATGGCGGTTGAAAGGCGCGGCTCGCCGCAGTTGAACCAGGGCCAGGGCGAGCGTAGGTCCGGCTGCCGCAAAAAAAGTGAAAAGCGCCGCCGCCCCCCCGAAGAACGGACGCAAGTCGAAAGCGGCTTCGCGCGGCCGAGCGGAGGCGACGGCGGCATAGCCCGTCCGCAGCCTCTTTCCGTCTTCGAGATGCGCGTAGGCGAGGCCCGTCTTTTCTGCGAGCGAACGCAGATAGTCTTCCTTCACGGAGGACAGATGTTCGACGCCGACCGCGGCGGCGGCGCCGAAGGGAGCGTTACGCGCATTGTAGCCCTCGCGCCGCTCCGCGCCTTCGGGCGGCAATCCGAAGCGGCTCTCGTGAGGAACCTCATCGACGCCGAGAAATCCGATCTCGCGTCCCCTGTCGTCGAATTTTGGGATCGGCGAAAGCTCATAGCCGCCAACCCCAACAATAAGTCCGCGCAGCTCGCCGGCGCGACCGTCAAATGTCGGCGCGCCACGCGCCGGAAGCGGCGGCGCCTCCTGGCCGTCAGTGAAGAACAGGAGATCGCTTTTCAATTGCCGCGCCATATCGATGGCGCCGAACAGGCCGGCGGACACGCGGCTGTCGCCTTCCCAGGCCATTCGCCAATCGAGCGCCTCGATCGAGGCTTCGAGCAGCGTGAAGTCGACGCAGACATCGATCGGCTCGAACAGCAGAAATGTCTTGCGTTCGCTGAAAACGCCGAGACCGACATGCGATGGACAAGGCATTTCGACAATCATGGCGCGAAGCGCCGCCTTCACGGCGTCGAGGCGGCTGATCGGCCTCCCGGACGCCGCATAATCACGAACATTCATGCTTCCCGTGATGTCGACGACGGCGAGCAGGTCGAAGGACGGACGTCGAACCGTGATCTTTGGCGCGACGAAAGCGGCGATGAGCGACAGCATCGCCAGCGTGAGCAAGACGAGCCGTGGATCGCGCAGGTCCGGGCGCATCACGGCAGCCCCTTCGGCTTGCCGGGAATGTCGGTCCAGAGTTTTTTGGGATCGGCGCTCAATTCGTCGCCGCCCTTTCTTTCGAAATCCGGAAAGTCTCGGACAAGCCGGGCGGCGACGTCCAGATTGTATTTGGCGTCCCAATCGTCCGGCGCGAGTTGCAGCGCGCGGCGATATTCGCGCTTGGCGAGGTTGACGAAAGGATTGGCCGCATCGAGCTCGGACCGTTCGATGAGGTCGAACGCCTTGCGCAGCAGCGCATTCGCCAGAAGGTAATGTCCGCGCGCGCGTAGGTCGAAGCTTTCGTCCCGATCGAGCGCCTCCACCATCGCGCGCGCACGGTCGATTTCCCCTCGCTTCGCGAGAAAAGCGATGCGCGCAAGCAGCGTCTCGGGCCTGGCGTTCGTGTCGACGCCGACATCGTGGCCCTGCTCCAGCGCCTCGATGGCGTCATTGGCGTCAATAGCGCCGCGCCAGACGACGAGCGACGCCGCCGACGCCATGACGAGCGCGAGGCAGAGGGCGATAAGAAGCGCTGATCGCGCCTCGCGCCAGAGCGCCGCGGCTCTGTCGCGCAAGGCTGCGGCGCGCGTCTTGAGCGGCGTCATCGCGCGCGGCCTTCGACGCCCAAACCGACTTGGGCGAGCTTGGCGACGACGAGCAACGACGTGGCGACGAACGCCAGCGCGAAGGCCCAGGCGCTCAAATCGGTGCGCGGCATTTTTTCGACATAAAGGACGGGATGGCGTTCAAGCCGGTCGATCTGCTTTAAAGCCTCCTCTGTCGCTGCGGCGCTTTCCACCTCGAAGGCGCGGTAAGGTACGCCGAGCGATCTGAAGAAAAGATCGAGATGGCGCTCCGGCGCGGCCTGCGGCGATTCATCGTCCTCCGGCGCTCTGTCGGCGATGCCTCTGCTGCCCTCGGTGCGCAAGAACAGCCAGTAGAGACTGACATTGGTCTTGCGGAATTCCGCTTTCAGATCGTCGCGCAGTTTCGGATCAATGACGCCGGCGCCGTCGGATATGAGCAGGACCGCGCGCGACAGATCGGCTTCGCTGGTCTTGAACATCAACAGCGCCATCGCGAGGCCGCGGGCGATATTGGTATAGTCGAGTCCGGGTCGATCGATCGCGTCGATCGCAGCCTCAGTGGCGTCGAGATGATCCGAGATCGGCGTCACCAGCATCGGCGCCGTCGAAAACGCCGCGACGCCGACGAGATCGTGACGACGCCCTTCGACGAAACGCTTGAGAATGCGCTTTGCCGCAGCAGCCTTCGACTCTTCGCCTCCCGATGGCGTTCGCCCCGCGAAAGTCTCGTTCATGCTGCCGCTGCGGTCGATCAGCATGACGAGTTGCGCGCCTTCGGCGAAGCGCTCCTGTTCCGCGCCAGCAATATGGGGACCGGCCGCGCCGAAGAGGCTCGCGCCGATCGCGACGACGCCGCTCAATTTCAGAATATTAGCGACAACGGCGGAAAGAGTGTCGGCGGGCGCCGACAGGAGGGAAGGTATCGGCGTGTCGCGCAGGACGGATCGCAGAAATGGAATCGTCGCCAGCGGCGCCAGGAACAGCGCCTCGACATGATCGAAGCCGAGCGCGGTCATCCTGAGCGCTCCCGCTTGGCGAGCGCCGTCACGAATTGCGCCAGCTGCTCGCCGCCAAATTCACCGCTCGAATCCTCCCCGCCGAAGAACCGCCGCTTCGAGGCGGCGAAGAAGCGTTCGAAATCCATCCGCAGCGGCCGAAATTCCGGCCGCCTGCATAGAAAATCCGGAAGATCGGACGACAGCAGGGCTGCGCCATTGGTCGTATCGAGCGCGCGATGCACCGACTGTATCGCCGCGTCCAATTCGCTGTCGTCAGACCCGGCGAGGCGGTTTGAAAGGTCGTTGGCGAGCGCCGAGAAGACGCGCGCTCGACGTCGCTGAAAGGGCGGCCAGGCGCGATCGCGCGCAACGAGCGCGAAGGCCAGCAGGAAGGCGACGCCCGCGGCGAGTGCGAGATGTCGCGGCGTGGCTTCGTCGACAAAAGGCGTCGTCCCGTCGGCCCGCATATAATCGGTCGCTTCCTCCCGCTTTCGCGGGGTGATCTCGCGCAAGGGCGAGACTCCGACGCGCCACGCAGGAATCTTGACAGCCTCGACGCCCGCGGCGGTAGAAACGGCGAGTTCGAAACCTGGAATTTCGATTTCCCGCGCATCGAGCGCAACGTAGAAATTCTGATAGGTGAGATCGAGACGCCACACCCGCGCGCCGTTCGTAACGCTCTCGCTAAGCTTGACGTCCCGAAGATCGAGCGAACCGGTCAGCGGGCCGGGCTTCGGCAAGGAGGCGCGCGAAACCGCGGCGTTCTCTGGACCCGCCACCTCGACGCGCGCATGGATGAGATCGCCGACGAAATAGCCGAAGGGGCGCGCCGATCGGATGCGCGCCGTTAGTTCCTGCGCGGATGCGGAAAGCGTCGCGACGAGCGCAAGGACGAGACATAAAATGCGCATCGCGCGCCTCACGCCGCCGTCAGCCGAATGCTGAGATCGACGGGATCGAAACAGTCCTCGACATAGATCGGCGCGCGACTGCGCAACGATGAAAGACGGGCAAGACGTCGCCGGCGCGCCTGTTCGGCTTCGATCCAGCGCCGCTGCAGCGCGGGTCTCATCAACAGGGTTTGACGGCGGCCGCTCTCGCTGTCGCGAAGCGCCAACACGCCCCATTTCGGCGGCGCCGTCTCGACGGAATCGATCAGAACGATCGGCGCGACGTCATGCAGCGCAAGCGCATCGAACGCCTGTTCGATCAGGCGTTCGGGCCAGCGAAAGTCGGAGATGAGAAACACCAGCCTGCGCGTGGCGCCGAGAGCCGCCGCGGCTTCGAGCACGCCTGTCGCGCTCGACCCGCGGGGCGTTTCGGCGCCGAGCCTTTCGACGGCGGCAAGCGCCGCTCGCCTCGAGCGAGTGGCGGGAATCGATGACCGATCAATCACAGCGCCTTCGTAAGGAAGCAGGCCGAACCGATCGCCGATGCGCGTCGTCGAATAGGCAAGCGCGGCGCAAAGGTCGACGGCCACGCGAAATCGACTGGCCGCGCCGACGAAACCCATCGACGCCGAGAGGTCCACGAGCGCATAGACGTCGATCGCCGCTCTTTGTTCGAAGCGGCGCACATAGGTCGCGCCGAACGGATCGCGCAGCGTCGTGCGAATATCGATTCGGCGGGCGTCGGGGTAGCGCATGAAGGGCGCCTGGTCCCGAAACACGCCAAAGCCGCCGACTTCGCTCGACGTATGCGCGCCGACATGATTGGCGGCGAAACGTCCGCGCGGACGATAAAGTATGTCGACGATCCCGTTCATGGAACCGGCGTCGCGTCGAACGCCGCGCGACACAATCGCTTGACGATATCGTCGCCGCGCAGCGCATGAATCGGATCGACGAAAATGCGATGCGCCATCACTTCGATAAACACATCGCGCACATCTTCCGGAACAAGATAGTCGCGCCCCTCGAGCCAGGCGCGCACGCGCGCCGCGCGCGCCAGCGCCGCCAAAGCGCGCGGGCTCGCGCCGCCTTTGATGAGACTGCCGACGTCGACGTCGGGCAGCGACAGGCCGGCGGCCGCCGGCTTGACCAGAGCCTTCCAGAGATTGAGCACATAGCGCTCCAGCGCCTCGCTCGATTTCACCAGGGTCTGGATCGCGCGCGCGACTTCGGGAATCCTGCGATAGTCGAATGAGCTGGACGTCACGCGCTCGATCAGGGTTTCCGTGTCATGGAACGCGGGATCGAAGACGAGCCTTCGCCGGGCGTCGTCATCATCCGGCGCCGCCATGGGAATTTCCATGAGGAATCTATCGCGGGCGGCCGCCGGCAGTTCGAATGTTTCCTCGCGCTCCACCATATTTCGGTCGGCGAATACGCTCAGATAGGGAAAATGATACACGCGATTGAACGCCGAGACGCTGCGCTCGGCCATCAACCGCAGCAATAGCGAGTGAACCTGCGGACGCGCGCGGTTGATCTCGTTGAAGAAGAAGACCGGCAGCGTTTCGGCCAATCGCAGCAGTTCGGAGGGCTCGACCCGCGGCCGGCCGTCTTCGCCAAGATAAGTGTGGTAGAGAATGTCGCTTGGCATCATGTCGACCGTGCCCTCGACACGGGCGAAATCGCCGCCGAGCGCGCGCGACGCCGCACGCAGCAGCGTCGTCTTGCCGACTCCCACGTCGCCTTCGATCAACACATGGCCGCGCGCAAAAATGCAGATCGTCACAAGCCTGATGACGCGCGACTGGCCGAGAACAGCCTTCTGAATGTCACGCTCGAACTCAAGGGCGCGCGCCCGCCAATCGGCGAGCTTCTCGACGACGTGCAATTTATCGTTCAAGGACTGACCTTAGCCCGCCGAGAGGAAATGGCGGCCACGATCTCGGGAATGGGGCCGCCGCGCCGTTGTCGAATGCGCCCGGCTCCAGATCGTGGCCGCTGGATTCATCGCGATTTCGTCGCGATGAAACCTATTGAACGATCTTGCTCACGTCATATTCCCACTTGCCGGTCTTCTTGAAATTCTCGACCCGCTTCTTGTTGCGCTCTTCCATGCCCTGGATCGACGCCTGCTGCTTGGCGATTTCCTTGGGGTCGTGCTTGGGATCGTATTTCGAACCCTCGACCTTGTCCGGAAAGCCGGGCTTCGGCTCCCAGCAGTTGCCGGGCGCCTTGCATTTGGTGCCGTCATAGGCGAGCGCGCCGCCGGCGCCGAACATCATGCCGACGGCAAGCGCCACGGCGAAATGCATCTTACGCATCAGTTTCCTCCCTTTTCGAGGCTCGCGCCCCCTTGTTTGCGTCCCCGGGCGACGGAGACGTGAAAACTACTTCGCCTTCGCCTGGCATTGACCGGGCGGATTTTCGGGCAGAGTCTCGTGACCGGCGTAGGGTTTGAACTGCTTGCGCTGCTCGTCGGTCAGCCAGCTCGCCTTTTCCGGCGCGTCCTTGAAGAGGTGCCGGATCCAGGCCATCACTTTGAGCATCTCATCGAGGGTCAGATTCTCATATTGCGGCCCCATGGACGCCTGCGCGCCGCCGTAGATCGTCGAGAAAAAACCTTCGTCGGTTTCGTTCTGCGGATAGGTCCAATAGGAGTCGTTGAGGCCGGGACCGATCTTTCCTTCGGCAAGGTGTCCGTGACAGCCGGAGCAGGCGGACAGAAAGAGCTGTTCTCCCTGTTTGAGGCAGCTTGCATCCTCGTTATAGGGGTTCTTGCCCGTCGCCATGAATTGCTTGACGCCCGCCGTATCCCTTCCCTCAGGCAGCGCGTCATCGAATTTGAGCACTTCGCCGGTGATGGTGTTGCGGAACGTGATCCCTGCGGTCTGGGCGATGGCGCCGAGCGCTACAAGGCTCGTTGCGGCGCTGATGAGATAGACCGAAATGCTTCCTTTTCTTTTCAACACTTATTCTCGTCCTGTTTCGTTGGTGCGCCGCGCATCTATTGGGTGACAGGGAGAAGGGGAACGCCCTCCGCCTTGAGGATTTCATCGATCTTCGGCCGCGCCGCGACGAGCGCGTTGTCGATTTCAGTCAGCAGGGCCTTGTCGTCGCGCCGCACCGCCACCGATTGGTCGAAGCGCTGCGGCACCTTTTCGCCGCTGCTCTTGGCCGCGTCATCTTCGATCAGCGTCATCTGCAGCGGCACGGTCGAGGATTTGACGTAACGCGCGACGTCCGGCGCGAATCCGACCGCGATCTCGGCCGCGCCGCTCACCACTTCGCCCACCATTCGGGCGGGATCGATCTGCGTATACTGGTTGCGCGGCGATTTGAAATTCACCAGCGAATAGAGGTAGGCCATGTTGTCCTCGTACTGGCCCATATCCTTGAGCAGCGCTTCGCCTGGAGACCCGAAAGCGACGACGATGTGGCCGAGCTTTTTTAGACGCGGATCGGACCATGATTTGATGTCGAGGCCGCGGTCGGCGCGGCTGACGAAGACATAGCCGGTTCGATAATAGGGCCTTGACGTCGCCACGCGCGGGTCGCCCGTATCGAGGCCGACGATGACGTCGCAGAGCTTCTTGTCGAGAGAATCGCGCACGAGATAGATCGCCGGCCGTTGCGACCAGACGAATTGCGCCTTGCGCTGCATGGCCTCGGCAAGCGCCACGCCAATCTTGTTTTCAAGTCCGGAGCCGTCTTCCATCGACAGCGGCGGCTGATTCTTCGCCGAGCAGATGCGAAGCGCATTGGGATCGGCCGGCGGCGCCTGCTCGGCAGCCGGCGAGGGCGCGGCGTTCGAAACGGCGTCGCTGGAGCCGCCAAACGAAGCCCCCTTCGCGTTAACGCTCGCGAGAGCGATGACGAGCGCGCCGCCGAAACCGAGGGATAAGCGAGTGATCCGCGACATTGTTCGATTTCCGTGATCGTTCCGATCGCCTGTTCGGACGCACAGGGGCGCGTCCGAGCAGGCGTCTCGCAACCGCCTCAGGCGGGAAGAGATCGAGGGAACGGCAGGCGATCAGTTCGCCTTGTATTCGCCGACGCTCAGATCGTCATAAGGGCTCTTGCCGTCGAGCGAGAACACCATCACGCCGCCGCCCATTTGCGTGTAGTTGGCGAGCTGCTTGAAGGCGCCGACCGCGCCGAGACCGGCCGTCGGATCCTGAAGGTCGAACACGAGGCCGACTCCCGGCCAGCCGCCGACGCCATACATGATGGCGACATATTCGACGCCCTTGTGCTGATAGACGATCGGATGGCCGATGACGCCCGAGGGAAGCTTGAACTTCCACAAGAGTTCGCCGGTGTCGCTGTGACGGGCCTTGATGAAGCCGTCGAGCGTTCCGTAAAAGACGACGTTGCCGGCGGTCGCGGCGGTGCCGCCCCAAACCGCGAAGCGCTCCATCTTCTCCCATTTGAACTTGCCGGTGATGGCGTTGTAGGCCTTGATCTGGCCGAGGCCCTCGCCCTTCTGACGATCGCCCTTCGGACCGGGGAACATGTTCAGCGTCGCGCCGACGAAGAACTGACCCGCGCGATAGGGAAGCATGAAGGGCTCCCAGTCCATGCAGATGTGGTTCACGCCGAGGAAGAACAGCTCCTTGGTCGGATCGTAGGAGTCGAGGCCCTGGTTGTGATAGCCCATCGCCGAGGGGCAGACGTCCTTGGCGAGATGGTCCATGCGCGTGCCATATTCCGGATCGCGCACCGGGAGGCCGCTCTTCAGATCAACCTTCTTGAACACATTGACCGTATCGTCGATCTTGTCGGCGGAGACCAGCGTGCCGTCGGTGCGGTCGAGCGTATAGACGATGCCGTTGCGGTCCGGATGGGTCAGCAGCTTGCGCAGCTTGCCGTCCTTGTCCTTCTGCTCGCTGAGCATCATGAAGTTGATGCCGGCGTAGTCCCACTCGTCATGCGGCGTCTTCTGATAGCCGAACTTCGCCTCGCCGGTGTTGAGATCGCGGCCCCAGATCGTCATGGTCCATTTGTTGTCGCCGGGACGCATGGTTTCGTTCCACGGCGCCGGATTGCCGCTGCCGTAATAGACGAGGTTGGTGCCCGGATCGTAAGCGAACCAGCCCCAATTGGTGCCGCCGCCGATCTTCCAGGCGTCGCCTTCCCAGGTCGCGGTGCCGAGGCCCTTCTGGCCGTAATGCGGATTGGCCTTGTTGAAGTCGTCGCCGATCAGCACGTCCGAGTCCGGACCGGTCGCATAGGCGCGCCACTTCTGCTCGCCGGTGCGCACGTCATAAGCGGTCATATAGCCGCGCACGCCGAGTTCGGCGCCCGAGCTGCCGATGAGCACGATATCCTTATAGATGTGCGGCGCGACGGTCAGCGTCGAGCCGACCTTGAAGTCCGAGTTTTCGATCTTCCAATATTCTTCGCCAGTGTCGGCGTTCAGCGCCACGACATGGCCGTCAAGCAGCGTCTTGACGATGAGCGAGGGGGTCTTGCCGTCGGTGGGCCAGTAGGCGAGTCCGCGATTGACGATGTCGCAGCAGGCGACGGCGCGCGCCGCGGCGTTCTGCTTGGGCTTGTGCTGCCAGAGAATGCGGGTCGGATCGTCGAGGTTGAGCGCGAAGGTGTTGTTGGGGAAGGACGTGTGAACATACATTTTGCCGTCGACGACGATCGGCGAACCCTCGTGGCCGCTCAAGAGACCGGTCGAGAACGACCAGGCGACCTTCAGATTCTTCACATTCTCGGCGTTGACCTGGTTCAGCGTGCTGTAATGGTTGGCGCTGTAGTTCTTGCCCTGCATCGCCCAGTTGTTTTCGCTCTTCGTCAGAGCCTCGAGCTTATCTTCGGCGACCGCGGCGGACATCGTCACGACCGGCGCGGCGAGCAGTACGGACAACAGGGACACGGAATTCAGCAGTTTCCTCATGGACGAGTCCTCCTGCAACATCGCCCGGACGCCTTGATGGCTTCTTTGACGGCGACGTCGCCTCGCAGATAGACGGCATGAAATGCAGCCGTCACGGTTTATTGAAGGTCGCCTGTTCCCGCTGCGCGTCGGGCGCAAATTCGAGAGACGATCCGGGGGCATATAAGTTTAAGCGCAAGGCCGAGTCTCCACGATTTATCGGTAATGTGTCTCGGGAAAGATCGGCATGTTTGTTCCCGATGCTTCCCGGACCGGAGAAGGCTTGACGCGGAATCGCTGGCGGATTTTGTAGAAGACGATCCTCCACTCCACCTAGAGATCGAATGTTGGAAGCTTTTGCGCGAAGGACATCGTCTGCGCCTTATCGGCATGCAGCTTTTCGGCTCAGCCTACGCTCGCCGGCCGCCCGGCGCGCGCTCGCGTTGGTCGCGCTCATTCTCATCGGCGCGGCGCTCGCGCGCTTCGGCGGACGGACGGCTTACGCGGCGCTCTATCCCGACGACAGGCGAAAGGCGATGACGGAAGCGGACATGGATCGCTTCGCCGGCGCTGGCGTGCTCATGTGCTACTCCGATTTTGGCACGCTGGAGCGCGCCGCCGCCGCCTGGCTCATCGCCTCGCATGATCTCGTCGTGATGAATGCGCATAATTTCGTCGATCGGCGCCTCGTCCCGACGCATCCGGTGACGAACTGCTTCTTCAGGATCGCGGGCGGCGATTACTATTTCGACGCGGACAGTCTGCGCATTGGCGCTTCGGTTGAATCGAGAGGGCTGCATATCACCGACGACTGGGCGCTGCTAAGGCTGCTGCAGCCGACGCCGGAGAACGTGAGGCCTCAGCCAGCGCCTGACGCCGGCGACATCGCCACCGGCGCGCGCTTCAAGGTGGCGATGGTCTCGCCTGCCGGACATTCCAACACGCGGCTCGCCGCGACCATCGAGTCATGCGACGTCTATCGCGTCGACGAGCCGACCGAGGGCCGTATTCGTCGCGCGCGTCACGACTGCAACGACGGCTATGGCGGCTCCGGATCGGGCCTGTTTACCGAAGACGGCCGTCTGATCGCCATGCACAGCGCGTCGCTCGACATGAATCAGAAGCGGCCCTTCGATATCGAAACGCATTACGGCTCGGCGCTGCTTTTCGAAGGCGAACTCGCCGCGGCGATCCGCGAGGCGGCGGCGAAGCCGCGTTAGCTCATTCCTTGGGAGGAATGGTCCGTATCCAGGCGACGAGCGCAGCGAGATCGTCAGCCGACATTTTCGAGAAATGCGCCTTGGCAAGCGTCGACATCGGCGGCTTGAGCGGCGCGCCGTCGCGCCCGACTCCCTGCGTGATCGCTCGCTTCAAGTCATCGTCCGACCAGGCGCCGACGCCTTTCCTCGGATGCGACGTGATGTTCGAGGCGACCACGACGCCCGCCGGGGTGCGAAAGACCTTGCCCCCTGCCCCGAGGCGGTTTTGATGATCGGGCGCGCCGTCGATCTCCTCGCTATGGCAGGACATGCAGCGGGCGAGGGACGCGACGTAGAGGCCGCGCGCCTTTTTGTCGACGAGAGATCCTTCATCGAAGGCCGTCGCCGCTCCGGGCGCCGGGTGAGGCGCCCAATCCCCGCGCCGCTGCTGTGGCTCCTGGAGCGGCGCACGGACCGGCGCCGCCGAGCGCAGAAAGGCGATGATCGCGTCGAGATCGCGCGGCGTCAACGGCTTGTATGAGTCGGACGGCATGACCGGCGCGAGCAGATAGTTGCGTGCGACGCCGTCGACGATGGCGGCGCGCAATTCTTCGTCGGTCCAAGCGCCGACGCCGGTCTCGATGTCCGACGAGATATTTGGTCCGCGCACGACATAGGTCTTGTCGGAGAATGTCTGCGCGCCGCCGGAAAAGCGCTTCGAAAAATCATAGCCGGCGGCGGCGCGCGGCGTATGGCAATTGTCGCAAGCGGTCAGCGCTTCAACGAGGTAACGGCCGCGTTCAACGTCTCCTGCGCAGGCGGCGGGACCAATCGGCCAGAACGCCAGCAGAGCGACCGGCGACGATAGAATCGACCACAGGCGAATGAGTTTCATGACGCCCACGCAGGTTGAGGGGTTGGGCGCTCTTAATCCAGCTCCCTCGTTGCGTCTTCAGGAAAAACTCCCTCGATGATCAGGAATAATAGGCATATGCAGCGCGCGTCAGCGACCGAAAGAAAGATTGGAGCCATCGAGCACGGCATAGTCGAAGCGGGCGCCGGTGACGAGCGCGCCGGTGAATGTCGCGCCGGTCAGAACCGCATGGGTGAGATTGGCGCGCGTAAGGTCCGCGCCATCGAAAACGGCCTCCGGCAATTCGGCGCGGACTGGAACCATCCCCTGATTGGCGGGATCGGCGCCGAGATCGGCGCCGATCAGCTTCGCGTTGCGAAAATTGACGCCCTTTCCGCCGCCGATGATCCGTGAATCGGAAAGATCGGCGCCGGTGAAATTGGCGCCGTCGAGAAGCGCGGCGTAGAGCGTGGCGGTTTTCATCGCGGCGCCCGAGAAGTCTGCATTCTCCAAATCAGTGCGCGTGAAATTCGCCCCGGAAAGATCGGCCTTTGCGAGCTTTGCGCCTGCGAGCCTGGCCGAAAAGAAATCCGCGCCATGCAGGTCGAGGCCGGAGAGGTCGAGGCCGGAAAGATCAAGATTCGCGAGATCGATCGGCTTGCCGCGCGCTTCAGCCAACCTCTGCTCGATCTGCGCGCGCGACAATTCGGCCGCGACGACCGCCTGCGCCGCCGCGGCGATGAAAAGAATGACGCTCGCGACACGCGAAAAACGACGACTGATCCGCTTACGATACACCTGGCTCATCAGTCGAACTCCGGTCGCTGTCGGCGCTCGAAGCCTATGTTCGACGGAATGAAGGACGCAACAAGACAATCTCTGGCCTGTGACAGGAAAGATCGGCAGTCGGTTGCGCCATGGTCCGTCATGGATCGCCACGGATTTTAGCGATAATGAGTTGCGATGAAACTTCCGCGACTCGCGCCCTTCGGCTTCGTCTTCCCGCTCGCTCTAATTACGTGCGCCGGTCCATCTGCAACGGCAACGGAAGACGGACTGCCAAAGCGCCGTCCCGGCCTATGGCGCATTTCGACGATTTCGCCTGAAATCGGCATGCAGACCAATGAGGTGTGCATTGAGGAAGGCGACAGCGTCATCGGCGCGCTGGCCGAAAATTGCACGAAACCTTCGGTGACGCAGGCGAAGGATCAGACCATCGTCACGATCGAATGCGGTCCAAAGGATTCGCGCGACGTCACCAGCCTTCTCTTCACCGGCGACTTCCGGGACTGGTATCGCGCGCAGTCGAGAGTGACGTCGAAGGGCGCGCGCTCGGGCTTCACGTTCGACGCGACATTTCTATCGGAGCGTTGCACGAAATAGGCGCTTCTTAGAGAAATTGCGACGCGCCTACGCCTGCATGGTTTCGCGAGCTGCGAACCTGGGTCGAAGGTCACCGACGCGCGACATTGGCGGGAAGCACGACGACTCGGGCGCCGATGGCCGCCTTCTGGTAGAGGTCCATCGCATCCTGATTGATCATTCGGATACAGCCGGACGATTGGCTTTTTCCGATCGTCCACGGCTCATTCGTGCCATGGATTCGAAACAGCGTGTCTTTATCGCCCTGCCAAAGATACATTGCGCGGGCTCCCAGCGGATTTCCTGGACCGCCATGCATCCCGAGCCCGCTTTGCAGCTCGACCAGCTGCTTCTTGAGATCCGGCCGGCGTTCGATCATCTCCTTGGGCGGGTACCAGTCCGGCCATTCCTGCTTGCTCTTGATCGTCGCTTCGCCCGTCCAAGCGAATCCCTCGCGCCCGACTCCGATGCCGTAACGAGTCGCGCGGCCGCCCGCCTCGACATAATAGAGATAGTGTTTGGCGGGATCGACCACGATCGTGCCCGGCGCTTCCTTGGTCGAATAGGCGACGCTCTTGCGATGGAACGCTGGGTCGACCTGTCCCGGTTTGATCGCGGGAACGGTAAAACCTGCGTCCTTCAGCTGGCCGTAGTCGTCGCCTGCTTGAACGGGGACCGCCTCCACGGGCTCCGCCTGCTCGGCCGGAACATCCGGAGGCGCCGGCGCCACGGCGGAGGCGCTGAGCGTCGACGACGTCTGCGTGCTGGCGCATCCGGCAAGCCACGCGCCGGCCGCCGCAACGGCAAATACGATCAGAGCATGACGGGCGATGGGAGACATAGGCGATGACCATCCACGACCGGATGGGCCGACTATAGCTAAATCCGCGGCAGGAACCAATTCGTCCCTGTCGCAAACGCCGTGTCGCAATAAGGTTTGGCCGAGCGAAGCGCCGGCGGCGCGGCGCCGCGATCTTCGAATGTTTTCGTCCGCCTTGTCCGTCCAATCCTGGCGCAGATGCGTGGAGCCTCGGCCAGACAAGCCCCTGATTGGATGTGGCTGCAAATGCGTGCGCCCGCCGCAGGACGCGGGAAACGTCGCTTCGCGCGGCGCGCGATAATCGCCTCTCAGTTTAGTTCCACGTCCCTGCCCGCGGCGTATCGCCGTCACGCGGCGCAACCGCCCTCAAGACGATAATCAAACGCAGTTTCCGACCCGGCAACCGCGATGAAATTCGCAGGGAGCGCGACTCGCGCAGACCGACGCTCCCTGCCGCACAGTCGGAACATCCAACCAAGCAACCGAACTTTGACGCGTACAATCAATTTGCAGCGGAGACGTCATTGCTCGGAAGGACGTCGCGGATGCGCTTGCCCTCGACCCACACGAAGGCCGCGGACGCATCGGCGCATTGTATGTCCTGCTCGGCGATCAGCTTATCGCACAGCATGACGCAAATCGCGTCGATGGGCGCGCTCGTATCATTTTCCTCGGTCATGCGATCAATGGATATCTCGCCCATTTCCTCGCCGTCGACGAGATGGATGATAAACACCTCTTCATGACCAGCGGCGCCATGGGCGTTCACCCGAAAGGTCTCTCCCTTGTACTGAAATTCTCGGATCATTTCCTACCCCCGATTCTTGACGTTGTTAGGCTATCGAGGCCAACGGCGCGACCCTATCGATCGCCAATACTGGGTCAATAGCGCCATGAGTCGCAGTTGAGCAAATAAAAATGCGTTTGAACGTTCAGGCGCCGTTATTGCTTCCTGACCGAACCAAAAGCGGATCGAATTGGCGAGGTTTGTCAAGTTTCGAACAATCGAGCCGGAAGGAATGACCATGCCGATGTCTGCCGAGAATATCGAAAGTCTAATCAAAGCGGCGCTGCCGGACGCAGTGGTGGAATTAACCGCGCTCGCCGATGACAATGATCATTGGGCCGCGACCGTCACCTCGACGGCGTTCAATGGACTCAGCCGGGTGCGTCAGCACCAATTGGTCAATGCGGCTCTGGCCGGCAAGCTTGGCGGCGAATTGCATGCGTTGGCGCTGACCACGCAAGCGCCATAGTCACACAACGCGGGATTCATGCTGGAGCACAAGATGTCTGACACCAATAGCCGGATCAAAGAAGTGGTCGAGAGCGCAGATATCGTATTGTTCATGAAAGGAACGCCCCAGGCGCCCCAATGCGGCTTCTCGATGCAGGTCGTCCAAATCCTCGGTCAGATCGGCGCAGCCTACAACGCCGTCAACGTTCTTGCGGATGGAGAAATTCGTGAAGGCATAAAAGCCTTCTCCAACTGGCCGACAATTCCGCAGCTTTACGTCAAGGGCGAATTCGTCGGAGGTTGCGACATAACGCGCGAAATGTTTCAGACCGGAGAATTGACGGCGCTCCTCGACAAGGAGAATATTCCGCATAAGCAGAGCGCGAAAGCCTGATTGGCTGGGACGCGGCGCGCCCCATCGGGCGCGCCGGAGAGCTTCGCTGCGAAATTCAGGACTGCGGGTGAAAGTCGAGCGCTACGCCGGCGGCCTCCGCAGTGTGCCCGGCGTCGAGCAGCTCCGAGAGCCGGTCGATTCGGATGAACGCCAAGCCATCGGCGCCGGCGCGAGAGCCCGTCACGCCGATATCGACGCCGCCGATGTAGACCTGCGACCCCTGCGCCGGCGCCGCGGTTCTTGAGGTAAAGCGCGACACGCGTTTGCGCACCGTCGTTCGATGCTGCATGCGCGAAACGACCTCTTGTCCGACATAGCAACCCTTCTTGAAATCAAGGCCCGACAGTCGGTCCATATTCGCTTCGTGAGGGAAAACGCCGCCATAGTCGAAATCGACAAGCCCGTCGGGAACGCCGGCGACGATTCTCCTCGCCTCATAGATCGCGCGGGCGCCGCGAGCATCGACGACTCCTTTGCGGACGATCGCGCGCCACCCCATGTCGGGCGAACGCGGATCGAGCGCCGCCGCGACGACGCCGTCCTCGGTCGGCGCCCCGTCGAGATAAGCGACAATTTGGTGATCAGCGCTCATGTCGACGAATTCGACTTTCGATCGCAGCCGATACCGCGCGAATCGTCGAAGCAGTTCCTCCGTCAACGAAAGAGGACAGTCGAGCAACAGGCGATCGCCCGCCGCGCCCGTCTCCCGGAACACGAAGAAGTCGGAGATGATTTTGCCCTGAGGGGTTAAGAGCGCGGCAAAACGCGCCTCCCCCCGGCTCAGAGAGCGAATGTCGTTGGTGACGAGATTGTGCAGGAATTCGGTCGTGTCGGCGCCGGTGATCTCGATCAGCCCACGATCGGAAAGAAGAATAGCGTCTGCCATATGCCTTCCTTAATCTGGATGACGCGGCATGACGCCGCCCGGGCGGCTAAATTCATTCCATCGGCGGACCCATGTCGTCGTCCTTCTTTTTCTTTTTCTTTTCGGTCTTGGCCTGCGCATAGGCGCCGGCGTTCTTCAGCGTGAGCGGCGGCTGACCCTCGACGAACTGCGAAATCCAGAAGAACGTGCGTTCGCTGGCCCGCTCGGCGGCCGCCGCGTCAAAATTCTCCGCCGTCGTAAAGTTGAAGCCATCCTTCACCTTGGGATAGGAAAATGCGCTGACGTCAGGGCGGGTGGCCCGAAACTGCGTCATTCCTTCCAGAGGCGTCGAGGGATCGTCTTCCGGAAAATGCAGCAGCGTTGGGATTTTGCGCTTCTCAGAATGTTCCTCGGTCAGGCCGGCCGCATAATAACCGATGGCGCAGGCGACATCCTGCAGCCTGTTCGCGGAAACATAAGCGACATATCCGCCCCAGCTAAATCCGACGAGCGCGACCTTGCCCGAACTCTTGACCGAGTCCACCGCCGCCTGCACATCCATCAACGCCGCTTCGATGGGGACCGATTTTGCGATCTCGGCGCCCTCGGCGGCGCTCGCGGCTTCGGCCTTTTGCGCGCGCTGAAACAACGACGGCGCAATCGCGACATAGCCCTTCGCTGCAAAGGCGTCCGCCTCCTTCCGAAGGTGCTCGCTCACGCCAAAGTAATCCTGGAGCACGACGACCGCGCCCTTTGGCGCCTCGGCCGGATCAGCCCGGTAGGCCGGGAAGCAGTGTCCGTCTTGAGAGGTAAGCTCAATCATGATGACAACCTCGCATCTTCACAAGGGCGATGTATTCCGCTGGGGAGCGGATCAGCGGCCCTGCCTTCACGACGCGGCGTTGCGAATTTTGTGCCTTTGACAATCGTCAACGCCGCCGCCGCGACTTCAAAAGAAGCCAAGCTCCAATTTCGCTTCTTCGGACATCATGTCCTGGCTCCACGGCGGGTCGAAGACGAGATTGACCTTGGAGCTCTCGACGCCCTCGACCCCGTCGATCGCCCGTTTCGCCATGTTCATCATCTCGCCGGCGACGGGACAACCGGGCGCGGTCAATGTCATGTCGACATCGACATGGCGCCGATCGACAATGTCGACTCTGTACACCAGACCAAGATCATAGATGTTCACCGGTATTTCCGGATCGAACACGGTTCGTAGCGCGGCGACGATCGCCTCGTACAGCTCTTTCGCCTCCGGCCGGCGCCTTGAGCCCGCGTCGCCGCCGCTGGCGATCTCAACCGCCGGGCGCGGCTCGATCTGTGTCTCCACTGTCTTCTTCCGTCTCTTGGCGAGGGCGCGGACGGTTCGCGACTTTTGCAAATGTGAACCGTGCGCCCGCATGGAATGCCATCGCGCCAGCGTGCCGGCGCTTCATTTCCCTTTGATCAAGCAAAGCGCGCGCCAACTGAGAGGGCGTGGACTGGAACTTGCTTTGATTGCGCGACCGCTTCAACAAATCCGTCAGGAAAATTGTGCGTCTGAGCGCGAGGCGGGTCGTCAAGAGGTGAATGTGCAATGTCGGAAGAAGCGGATGACGAATTCGAGATTCCTCAACTATACAAACGTCACGTCTTCGCCTGTTTCACGCAACGGCCGCCGACGCATCCGCGCGGCAGCTGCGGCGCAAACGGCGCTCAGCCGCTATGGGATCGTCTGGGCAAGCGCGTCGAAGCCGACGGCGGCGGCGAGATCGGATTCACCGCGGCCGGCTGCATGGGATTTTGTTCCGCGGGACCATTGATGGTCGTCTATCCGGAAGGCGTTTGGTACCGGCCGACGAGCCCGGAGGACGTTGACGAAATCTTCACGTCGCATCTCAAGGAAGGCCGCCGCGTCGACCGTCTGGTGATGATCCTGACGCGCTGAAGCGATCGGCGTCCAGCCTCAGGACAGCGCGTGCGCCGCCTCCTGGGCGACGCGCGCCTCGGCGCGGATGCGCGCGACTATCGAACGAAAACCGTTCGAGCGTTGCGGCGCGAGATGCTCTTTGAGACCCAAACCTTCGAAATTCCCCATGCGGTCGATGTCCAATCGAGAACGTTAAAATTTTCGATGATCTCGTCGATCTTCATGGTCGCTTCCGCCGCGCCTCGTCGATCGGACTCGCCGAATTGGCCGCGTCCGAGCGTGGCCGATCGCGCGACTCGCGCAGCAGGGTTAGGCATTCGATATTCGCCGCAAGATCGCGCGCGGTGAACCCATCCACCGTTTCCAGCGACGGATCGGCGCCAGATCCCAGCAGCAGCGCCACCACATCGGCCTTGCCGGCCGAGGCCGCGTAGATCAACGCCGTCGCGCCGTCGGGATTGCGGTGATTGACCGCGACCCCCGCGTCGATCAGGGACCGCATGGCCTCGAGGCTCCCGTTCGCCGCCGCGAGCCAGAGCGCATTGTTGCCATCCGCATTAGTAGCGTGCAGATCGGCGCCTTGCGCGATCAGCGCGCGCAATTCCTCGCACTGTCCCGTGGCGCTCGCGGCGAGCAAGGGCGTCATGCTCGGCTCCCTCTCCCGCAACAGGGCGCCTATAGCGCGCCCAGCTGGAACAGCGGCTTCGCCCCGCCGCGGCCGAGCACGGTGTCGACCTTTTGTCGAACGGCCTCGATTTTGAGCGGCTTGACCAATGCGCCATGCGCGCCGGCCTTCATCCCTTCGACGGCGAGCTTTTCGTCCGCCAGTTCGCACACGACAAGAATCCTCACATCGGAGAAATGGTCCGAAATTTCCCGGAGCAATTCCATCCCTCTGCTCTTGAGAAAGCTTGCGCCAAGCAAGATGACGTCGGGCTTCAGCCAATCAACGCCCTTTTCATAGGCTTCCTCGATACGGGCGAGTTCATGCGTTTCGATTTCGTCATGAAGCATGAACTGCAATGCGGCGCGGGTGATCTCGTCTTCATCCACAACGAAAACGCGGCGCTGATCGACAGCCTTTGACGTTTCGACACCAATCTGCATGTGGCGCTCTCCTGCGGAAGCAACGATATGGTAGTTAACTAGCAATCGGCGTTCCATCCTGTGGCCGCCCTACGGCGAAACATTCCAGCCTGAAAGAAACATTGTCGTAAGATACGCTACAATTGTCGGAACGCGTTTCCAATGATGGCGCGCCGAGACGCGAAGACATGCGTCGAGGGCCCGCTGAGAGACAGCTTTAATCTCGTAAATTCAATAATAAGTGAGCCATTGTCGCTCCTGGCACAGCGGTTGCTTCGACGGTCACGCGAGTGAGGGCTGAACGCACGCCTACGCCACGCCGAGCGATGTGTTCCTTCCCGTAGCCCGCGACGAGTTTCCTAACATTCACGGAACGGCGCGTCCCGGGAACGGGCGCGGGTTGAAGGACACAGCAGGAGACGAACATGTCACTACGGCAGATCGCGTTTTACGGGAAGGGGGGCATCGGCAAGTCGACGACGTCCCAGAATACATTGGCGGCGCTTGCGGAGATGGGTCACCGCATTCTGATTGTCGGCTGCGACCCGAAGGCGGATTCGACGCGTCTGATTCTTCACGCCAAGGCGCAGGACACGATCCTGAGTCTGGCGGCGAACGCGGGCAGCGTCGAGGACCTTGAGATCGAGGACGTGATGAAGGTCGGCTATCGCGACATTCGCTGCGTCGAGTCGGGCGGTCCGGAGCCGGGCGTCGGCTGCGCCGGCCGCGGGGTGATCACCTCGATCAACTTCCTTGAGGAGAACGGCGCTTACGAGGACATCGACTATGTGTCCTACGACGTGCTGGGCGACGTGGTCTGCGGCGGCTTCGCGATGCCGATCCGCGAGAACAAGGCGCAGGAGATTTACATCGTCATGTCGGGCGAGATGATGGCGATGTATGCGGCCAACAACATCTCGAAGGGCATTTTGAAATACGCCAATTCGGGCGGCGTGCGCCTGGGCGGGCTGGTCTGCAACGAGCGCCAGACCGACAAGGAGCTGGAGCTTGCCGAAGCTCTGGCCAAGAAGCTCGGGACGCAGCTGATCTATTTCGTGCCGCGCGACAATATCGTTCAGCACGCCGAGCTGCGCCGCATGACGGTTCTGGAATATGCGCCGGAGTCGGCTCAGGCGAACCACTACCGCAATCTGGCGACGAAGGTCCATGCCAATCAGGGCAAGGGCATCATCCCGACGCCGATCACCATGGACGAACTCGAAGACATGCTCATGGAGCACGGCATCATGAAGCAGGTCGACGAAAGCCAGATCGGCAAAACCGCCGCCGAACTCGCCGCCATCGCGTAATCGACATCACGCTGCGCCGGCCTTCTCCAAAGGAAGGCCGGCGCGCGCACTTTGGATCGTGCCGTGAACATACGCGTGATCCCAGATCGTGGAGTCGCCGAGACGCCAATCGGTCTCGCCGGACATAAAGCGATTGATCCGGCGGACGTCTATCGACGTCTGACAGGAACCGCGCCGCTCGCAGCCTGTATCGACGCCGACGCGGATTTCGATCGACACATATTCGCCTGCATGATCTCCGTCGCCGCGTCCGAGGCCGGCGCTCTGCCCGAACGTTTGGGGTTGAGCCGGGAAAATCTCGAAGCGCTGGCCTCGAAATTTTTTGGCGATCGACTTCCTCTTCCGCCGGAAGAAGGGCCGGCCGCCGGCGCGTCCGATCTCGACGAATCCGAACTGGTCCGCGATATTCTTCTCGAACATCTTTCGCCGCGGGATGGGGACGGAGAATGGCTGGCGGCGATGATCGCGCGAAGAGCGCTTGAGCCGAACCATCTTTGGGAGGATCTCGGATTACGAAACCGGTCCGAACTGACGCGGCTGATGGAAAGGCGCTTTGCTTCGCTCGCCGCGCGCAACGACAAGAATATGCGCTGGAAGCGCTTCATCTACCGGCTGATGTGCGAAAACGACGGCTTCGTGATGTGCGCCACGCCGGTCTGCTCGAATTGCGCTGATTACCACGGCTGCTTCGGCCAAGAAGAGGGAATCAGCCGCCTAAGCGCCGAGAGGGAGCGAGAGAGTTCGTCGGGCGCGTGAATGCATCGCCTCGTCGAAGCCTTCTTCTGTAAACTTTCGAACAAAACTCATCTCTCATTTGTCACTTGGCGACGGCAGCGCAGGGTTTGCGCTCAAGCGTCGGTGGCATGTGGCTTGCTTCGATGACATGGCAAACGCTGATCGTTGAGGCTCCACGATGATCGTCCTTTCTGAAGCCGCCGTCGCCGCCGTTAAGGAAGCGATGATCAAGGCTGGGCAGCTTGAAGGCGGGCTGCGAATATTGGTGAAGGAAGGCGGTTGCGCCGGCTACCAATATGTCATCGATCTCGACGCGCAGCAGCGCGCTGACGACATCGTCGTGGAAGCCGACGGAGCCCGCGTTCTGATTGACCCCGGGTCGATTCCGCGACTGCAAGGCATGACGCTCGGATACAGGCGCGGCCTGGAGGGCGAAGGTTTCACCTTCGAAAACCCCAATGCCTCATCGACCTGCGGTTGCCAGAAGTCGTTCGCCTGACCGGCTTCGAGATGAGAACGAAATCACAGCGCGCCGTAAATGCGCGCGACGCCGGAGGCAGGTTTTTTTTCGGGGCTGAATGACGCCATGTCCATGTCTTCTCGCTTCTCGACAATAGCGGCGTCCCTCAACCTGCAGGTCCGCGCGAAGAAGGTCGTCTTGAACGACACGACCTTGCGCGACGGCGAGCAGGCGCCCGGCGTCGCCTTCACCGCCCAAGAAAAGGTTGATATTGCGAGAGCGCTGGCGCAGGCCGGCGTGACTGAGCTAGAGGCGGGCACGCCGGCGATGGGCGCGGACGAAATCGCCGCCATTCGTTCGATCGTCGAAGCGCAATTGCCGCTCTGCGCCATCGCATGGTGCAGGATGCGGCGCGAAGACGTCGACGCCGCGATCGCGTCCGGCGTTTCGATGGTCAACCTCTCGGTCCCGGCGTCGGATCGGCAGATCGCAGCGAAATTGCGCGGCGGTCGGAGCCACGCGAAGGAACTCACGGCGCGCATCGTCGAATATGCGCGCGGCCGCGGACTGGATGTCGCGGTCGGCGGCGAGGATTCCTCCAGAGCCGATCCGACATTCCTCATCGAACTCATGAACGTCGCCCGGGCAGCCGGCGCGCGGCGCTTTCGGGTCGCCGACACTTTGAGCGTGCTCGATCCTTTCGCCACCTACGACCTTATCTCGAGGCTGCGCCGCGAGACCGACATGGAGATCGAAATTCACTGTCATGACGATCTCGGACTCGCCACCGCAAATACGCTTGCGGGCGTCAGGGCGGGCGCGACGCATGCCTCCGTCACCGTCATCGGCCTTGGCGAGCGCGCGGGCAATGCGCCGCTGGAGGAAGTCGCGGTGGCGGCGGCGCAGCTTTACGGCATCGAGACCGGCGTGGCGCTGACGGAACTGCAGCGCGTCGCCGAGCTTGTCGCGACGGCGGCCGGCCGGCCTATTCCGGTCAACAAATCGATCGTCGGCGACCACGCCTTTACCCATGAGTCCGGCATCCACGTCGACGGGCTGATCAAAGACCGGCGGACGTATGAATCGCTCGATCCTAGCCTGCTTGGACGCGCGCACAGCATCGTGATTGGCAAACATTCCGGCTCGGCGGCGGTCGCCTCCATGCTCGACGTCATGCGGCTTCCCTTCAATGCGGGAGAGATCGCGCGAATCGTGGCGCGCGTGCGCGCGCACGCGCTCGACCGCAAGGGACCCGTCAGCAATGACGTCCTGAAGGATATCTGGCGGGACGTGAGACGGCAGTCGGAACTGAGGATGTCGTGAGGCGCAAGATGTCCGAAGTCGCACATGCAGGCTCCCATGACTCGGTCGTCACGAGCGCCGCGCAGCCGCTGAATGTCTGGCGGCTGATCGGCGAAGACGTCGCCTGCGTCAAAACGCGCGACCCCGCAGCGCGAGACAAACTCGAAACGCTGCTGACCTATCCGGGCATCCATGCGATCATCTGGCATCGCGTCGCGAACTGGCTCTGGCTGCATGATCACCGGTTTCCGGCGCGACTGGTGTCATGGTTTTGTCGGTTCCTTACCAATATCGACATTCATCCGGGCGCGACGATCGGACGGCGCTTCTTCATCGACCATGGCGCAGGAGTCGTTATCGGCGAAACGGCCATCGTCGGGGACGATGTGACGATCTATCACGGCGTCACGCTCGGCGGCGTGTCCTGGTCTCCGGGGCGGCGTCACCCGACGCTGGAGGATGGCGTGATCGTCGGCGCCGGCGCGAAGATACTTGGACCGATCACGGTTGGCCGAAACGCCCGGGTCGGCGCGAATTCCGTCGTGATCGAAACCGTGACGCGCGATGCGACGGTTGTCGGCATTCCGGCGAAGACCGTGCATCGAGACGTCGTACGGCACACATTCGGCGGCCGCATCAATCTCAACCACCATCTGATCCCGGACCCGGTCGGCGAAGCCTTCGCCGCTCTGGTCGACCGCGTCGAATTCCTCGAAGCGCGTCTCGCCAATCTGCAGTTGAAGGTAAAGGGCGGCGCCCAGACCGGAGCGGCGCACGGCGAACGCTCGCCCTCCGCCGACCCCCCGCGAATTATCTGAAGGAGAATGAGCATGGCCGTTGTTCCAGGCGTTATCGAACAGCTTCAAAACACCTCTTGCGCCGAGGATTTCTTCACCCTGCTCGGCGTCGACTACGATCCCAAAGTCGTGAATGTCGCGCGGCTCCATATTTTGCGGCGCATGGGCGAATATCTCTTCAAGGAGGATTTCTCCAGCTTCACGAATGAAGAGGCGGCCCTGCGTTGCAAGACTTTTCTCGAACAGGCCTATCTCGACTTCACCAAGTCTTCGCCGATCGAGGAGCGCCTGTTCAAGGTGCATAAGGACGCCGTGAAGCCCGCGCAAACGCCGGCGCTCGTTCAGCTCGGCGTCTCGAAGTGAACGGCGCAAGCGAGGAATGAAGCGATGCACATCGTCGTATGCATGAAGCAGGTTCCCGACTCGGCGCAGATTCGCGTTCATCCGGTGACGAACACGATCATGCGCCAGGGCGTGCCGACCATTATCAATCCGTACGATCTCTTCGCGATCGAGGAAGCGCTTCGGCTGCGCGATCAGTTTGGGGGCGAAGTCACCGTTCTGACGATGGGTCCTCCATCGGCGGAGGACAGTCTGCGCAAGGCGCTCTCATTCGGGGTCGACCGGGCCGTGCTGCTGACCGATCGGTTCTTCGCCGGCGCCGACACGCTTGCGACGACCTATGCGCTCGCGACGGCGTTAAAGAAGATCGGCGCCGAATTCGGTCCCCCCGACATTGTCTTCACCGGAAAACAAACGATCGACGGCGACACCGCCCAGGTCGGGCCAGGCGTCGCGAAGCGGCTCGGCCTCATTCAGCTGACTTACGTCTCGCGGATCAATTCAGTCGACGTTGACAAACGCCTGATCGAAGTCGAGCGGCGCGCCGAAGGCGGCGTGCAGCAGCTGCAAAGCCGCTTGCCGTGCCTGATCACCATCCTCGAAGGCGTGAATGAAATTCGCGTCGGTTCTCTGACCGACGCGCTAAAGGCGGCGCGCGCCAAGCTCGTCCGATGGAGCGCGCAGGACGCCGGGGTCGAAGACATCACAAAATGCGGCCTGCGGGGATCGCCGACGATCGTCAAGAAGGTCTTCGCGCCTCAGCCGCGCGCGACCAAGGCCGAATTCATCGAATTGGGCGACAAGCCTGGAGAAGCGCTGGTCGAGGCGCTGTTCCAGCGACAGACGAATTTGGAGAGCGCGCTGGAGAAGCTCGCGCGCGGCTATTAACGATCGCAGGCGGAGGACGAAATGAGTAACGCACCCAAAGCCCCTGCAGCGGCAGGCCGCGCGTCGACCAAAAAAGAACTGCCGGAACACCTCAAAAGTTACAAACATGTGTGGGTTTTCGTCGAACAGGAGCGCGGCCAGGCGCATCCCGTCTCCTGGGAGTTGATGGGCGCCGGACGCGCGCTCGCCGACAAGCTGGGCGTCGATCTCGCGGCGGTCGTCGTCGGCGCCAAGAATGAACAAACCCAGAGCGTTCTTCACGAGGCCTTCTGCTACGGAGCGGACCTCGCCTATCTGGTCGCGGACGATCTGCTCAAAGACTATCGTAACGAAAGCTACACGAAGGCGCTGACGGATCTCGTCAATCTCTACAAGCCTGAAATCCTCCTGCTTGGCGCGACGACGCTTGGTCGCGACCTCGCCGGCTCGGTGGCGACGACCTTACTCACCGGGCTGACCGCCGATTGCACCGAGCTCGACGTCGACGCTGAAGGATCGCTTGCCGCGACGCGGCCGACGTTCGGCGGCTCGCTGCTCTGCACGATCTTCACGCTGAACTATCGGCCGCAAATGGCGACGGTGCGGCCCAGAGTCATGCCGATGGTGGAGCGCGTTGAACGGTTGGTCGGCCGCGTGATCGAACATCCGCTCGGGCTCGTCGAAGACGACATTGTTACAAAGGTGCTCGCCTTTTTGCCGGATCGCGAGTCGTCGAAATCCAACCTCGCATTCGCTGATGTGGTCGTCGCAGGCGGGGTTGGCCTGGGGTCTCCGGAAAACTTCCAACTTGTGCGCCAGTTGGCAAGCGTCCTTGGCGCCGAATACGGCTGTTCGCGCCCCCTGGTTCAAAAGGGCTGGGTGAGTTCCGATCGCCAGATCGGCCAGACGGGAAAGACAATCCGCCCAAAGCTTTATATCGCCGCGGGAATTTCCGGCGCGATCCAGCACCGGGTAGGCGTCGAGGGCGCGGATTACATTCTTGCGATCAACACCGACAAGAACGCGCCGATCTTCGATTTCGCGCATCTTGGCGTGGTGAGCGACGCGGTACGTCTTTTGCCTGCCCTCACTGAAGCATTCTCCAAGCGACTGTCGCCGCATCAACGCGACCGCTTGGCGAGCTGACGGAGCGAATCATGATCGAGGAAAGATTTGACGCGATCGTGGTCGGCGCGGGAATGGCCGGAAATGCAGCGGCGCTGACCCTGGCGCAGCGCGGTCTCAAAGTGCTTCAGTTGGAGCGCGGCGAATATTCCGGCTCGAAGAACGTGCAGGGCGCCATTCTCTATTCGGACATGCTGGAAAAGCTCATTCCGGATTTCCGCGAGGACGCGCCGCTCGAACGCCATCTGATCGAGCAGCGCTTTTGGATGATGGACGACAATTCCCATACGGGACTCCATTATCGCTCCGACGATTTCAATGAGGAGAGGCCGAACCGTTACACGATCATTCGGGCGCAATTCGACAAATGGTTCTCGAAGAAGGTCCAGGAGGCCGGCGCCGTCGTGCTGTGCGAGACGACGGTGACGGAACTGCTCCAGGATGCGCGCGGCAAGGTCATCGGCGTCCGAACGGATCGCAAAAACGGACAGGTCGGCGCCGACGTCGTGGTGCTGGCGGAAGGCGTCAACGGTCTGCTCGGCACGCGCGCGGGACTGAGAAATCGGCCCGACCCGAGCAAGGTCGCTCTCGCCGTGAAGGAGATGCATTTCCTTCCCCAGGAAACGCTCGAGGCGCGCTTCAATCTGAAGGGGGACGAAGGCGCCGTGATCGAGGCCGTCGGCACGATTTCCGAAGGCATGACCGGGATGGGCTTCATCTACACCAATAGGGAGTCGATCTCGCTCGGCATCGGCTGCCTCGTTTCGGACTTCGAACGGACCGGGCAGACGCCTTACGGCCTGCTTGAGAAGTTCAAGTCGCATCCTTCCGTGAAGGGTCTGATCGAAGGGTCGGAAGTGAAGGAATATGCCGCGCATCTCATTCCGGAGGGCGGCTACAAGGCGATCCCGCAGCTGTTTGGCGACGGATGGGTCGTGGTTGGCGACGCGGCGCAGCTCAACAACGCCGTGCATCGCGAAGGCTCCAATCTCGCCATGACCTCTGGCCGGCTGGCCGCGGAGACGATTTTCCAGATCAAGTCGCGGCGCGATCCGATGACGAAGGAAAATCTCGCGCTCTACCGGAAAATGCTCGAAGACTCCTTCGTGATGAAGGATCTCAAGAAATACCGCAACATGCCGGAACTGTTGCACATTCGCGCACAGAACTTCTTCCTGACCTACCCGCAGCTTGTCTCGAAGGCGATGAAGGATTTCGTGCGCGTCGACGGCGTCACCAAGGCCGAGAAGGAAAAGGCGACGCTGCGCTCCTTCCTTGCGGCGCGCTCGATCAAAGGGATCATCGGCGACGCATTCAGTTTCGCGCGCGCGTGGCGGTGAGAGCGCTGCAACATAGCGAAAGGAGATCACAATGGCTCAGGCGGCGACAAAAGTAGAGGACAAGCTCTATCTCAATCGATATCTCGTCGACGCGGGCCGGGCCCATATCAAGGTGCGGCCGCACGCCACGCCCTCGGCGCAGCTGCTCAGCCTGCTGAAACTCTGCCCGGCTCATTGCTACGAGATGAACTCGGCAGGACAGGTCGAGATTACGACCGATGGCTGCGTCGAATGCGGCACATGCCGGGTCATCGCCGAGCCCAGCGGCGATATCGAGTGGAACTATCCGCGCGGCGGATATGGCGTGCTGTTCAAATTCGGCTGAGAGGCGCCGCCTTGAAGTTCTACATGACGCCCGGCTCCTGCTCGACAGGCATACATATTTTGCTTGAGGAGATCGGGCTGATCTTCGAGGCCCATATCGTAAATCTGATGAAGGGAGACCACCTCAAGAGCGACTATCTCGCCATCAACCCGAGCGGGACGATACCGACGCTGCTGCTCGATGATGGCGTCGCGCTGACGGATTTCGTCTCGATCGCGCGCTGGCTGGCGGAAAACCATCCAAAGCGCCGGCTCCTGCCGCAAGACGACGCCGCGCGCGAAGAAGCGCTGAAGTGGATGAACTTCTGCGTCGGCCGGATTCACGGCGACGGGTTCCGGCGCGTCTTCACGCCAGAACGCTACGCCGAGCCGTCACAGGACATCGAGGCGATCAAATTGGAGGGCCGCGAAATCGTCATGTCCGCGCTCGCCACGGCGGATCGCCATCTCTTGGGCAAGGACTATATCGCCGGCGATTTTTCGATCGCGGACGCGGCGCTTTTTTATGTTGAATTCTGGGCCGACAAGACGGGCATGCCGCTGCCGGAAAATTGCCGGGCCCATTACGCGCGCATGAAAACAAGACCCAGCGTCCGCCAGGTTCTGGCTGAAGAAGGCTACCGCGTTTAATTTCGGACGAGGCGCGGAAGGCGCGCCGCCTTGAGAGATGACGATTCTCTCACGGCCGCGCCGGCACAGTCGGCTGATGTCTCTGGTCATGCGGGTTTTGCGGATCGTTTCGCATCCAGTCGGCGAGTTTCGCCAAATCCTCGCCTATGCGCCCGCGTGCGTCAGCGTCAGCGATCGCCTCTTCCAGCGCGGCGTTCATGCAGAGCAGCCAGGCATCCCGCTCGGCCGGTCCGATGCGCAAATGGCCATGACGCATGCGCAGCCGCGGATGTCCCTTTTTCGCCGAATAATTCTTGGGGCCGCCCAGCCATTCGGCAAGATAGGTCTTTAGGACCGCCCGCGTCGACGCCAAATCATCGGCATGCATTGCGCGAATCTCGCGCGCCTGCGGAAAATTGTCCATGTTCCGGTAAAAGGCGTCGACCAGCCGATCGACGGTCTCAAAGCCTCCGATCCGCTCATAAAAGGTCGTCGGGTTGTCGAGCATGATGTCGTTTCCGATCTTCGGCCGCTAGTGCGCCGTCATCGTCATGGGCGTCGGTTGAAGGGAAGCGATACGGATGTAGATCGCTCGTAGCGTCGCTTCGGCAATTGTGCGTCCCGTGTGATCCGTGCCGGTCCATCTGGCGGCGCTTCCGCGCGGATCGATTTCAACGAGTTTCACGCCGCTCTGCATCGCGAGGCCGTCGCGCGCCAGCCCCCGCAGCCTGCCGTCCATCGGCGCGGCGACGGGCAGCCCGTCCAGGCGCCCAATGACGTAACCCTTGAATATCCGCGATCCGATGTCGAGAGGAGTCCGCCATATTCCCGAGCGGGCCGAGTAAATGAAGCGCTCTCGTCCGATGCCGCCCAGGAAGCGCGGCACGCCGTCGGCCGGCTGCGTGGCGCCCGCTTCGAGCAGCTCGCCGGCATGGTCGGGATGGGTTTCGATCGCGATGTCGCAGTTGACGCCTGCTACGAAATTCGGCCCGAGCCCGATCGACAGGCTGACGATCTTGCGCAGTATCGGCGTAACGCGGCGCTTTTGGATGCGCGCATCGATCAAAATGTCCGGCGTGCGCAGCGGGAGGAGATCGGAAAACTGCAGCGCGGTGACAGGGATAACGCTTTTGTCGGCAAGCGCTTCGGCGATAGCCAGGACCGTGCCGGCCCGCCGGCCGCGCATCCCGTCAATTTCGACCTGATCCTCGAACAGCGCATCATAAAAGGCCATGCCGCGCCGGATAACCGGCGGAAACGGGTCGTGGCTCATGACGACCCGATATCCCTCGCGCTTCAAACGCACGGCGATGGCGGAGGCGATTTCATTCGTGCCGAGGATCAGCACGAAGGGCGCGGTTCGATCCGCGAGGAATTGAACGATAAAAGACCCCGACATCGCCCCTCCGGTCAGGGACTGCGCTAGCAATATACGGGCCGCCTCGATCACCCCGCGTTCGCGCGAGACTCGCTTCGACATAGATAAATTGATCGATTCTAGTAATTTAGAACGCGCTCCATGCGAAAAGCCGGTTCCAGCTTTTTCGCACAGCCGCGGCTCTAGAGGTCGACGAAGACGAATTTATCGGCCTTGCGAGCCGGATAATTCTCCCGCAGCGCCTTCGAGATTTTGGCGACAAAAGTCTTGTCGGCGGCCGCGGACGGTCCAACGAAATCGGTCCCCTGCATCCAGGTCTCGAAATAGCAGTGGAGAGTTTCGTCATAGTCGGCGCCGGTCGGATTGGCCGTCTTGTCCGCAAGCGATGCAACGCCCTGAAGGCTCACTTCCAATCGCCAATCCCGATCGTCCTCGACCGCAGCGAGAAGGCGCGCCAGATCCGTGTCGGCCCAATCCGAATTCAAGTCAATCGACATTCCGCTCACTGCCGTCTGTTGTCATGCGCTGAAACTGCGCGGGCAATTTGAAGGCCAGTCGATTTTTTCGACATCGGGATTTTTCGAAACGCGGATCGCCAATGATCACGGGGCCGCGAAGATAGGCGTGACGCCCTCCGCGTCGACATAGATCACGCCGGCGTCGATCTTCACGGGATATTCGGCTAGCGGCGTCGCATGCGGATGAGAAGGTTCGCCCGAATGCATGTTCCACGACCAGCGGTGAATCGGACAGACCAGATCGAGCCCATCGAACTCCGCATCGGCGAGCGGCGCGTTGGTGTGAGGACAAACGCCCTGAAAGGCTTTGATCACGCCGTTTTCCGGCCAAACCAGAACGATGAGTTGCGCGCCGGCGACGGCGATGCGGAAATCGCCCTCCGCCAACGTCTCCTCCTTGCATATCCGCTCATACATGTCGGCTCGCATTACGCTCATGGGGTCCTGACGCCGCGATCGTCTGGCGGCGAAGTTGCATGTCGGACGACCATGCTTGTCGAGAAATATTCGCAAGAAGGGCGCCGGAGGATCTCGATCATGCATGACATGAATGAGGAAGCGTTGCGGGCGAATTCGAGCTGCAAGTTGGCGCGGCTCCACGCGCCATGCGCGCTTGCCGCTTGTCTTCATGCGCAGAAGGCGACCGATCCCCAGCCGTCGACGCCGGCATGACGTTTCCGTCGTCCATTCTTGAGGCGATGCGCGAGGAGCCGGGCTGCGTCAATCCTGTTCCCGCCGAGCCGATGAGGCTGGGCTTTCGGCTTCTCGTCTTACGTTGCTACGCCAATGATGGCGCGCCGCCTTCCTTTGCTTGGATCGGTCAGCGCATCTTCCGCACGCCTGAGCGCGCAAGTCGCCATGGACTCCATTTCGGCCTCGCCTTCCGCCCGGATGTCATGAACTGGATGATCGAAAGATATGGACGTCCATCGCTCGTTGACAAGGAGCGCCCGCGCCGCAATCCGCGCTGGCCGAAGACTGGCTGGCATTGCGTCGAACGCCGCTGGCCCGAAGCGGTCATTACGACGGAATGGCTTGCGGAAACGCGCTTCGCCACCCAGGACGACGCCGACGTCTTCTGCGAAGAATGGCGCAAGCGGCTTGCCGGTGAATTTGACGTTTGAAGTGTCTCGCCAGCGGCGCCAAGCGCTTCGGACAAACGAGCGGCGCTATTTCGATATGCGCCGACGTTCGTCCGGATAGGCCGGAAGGGTGAGCAGCCGCGGGTCGTCGACCGCTCGTCCGACCGTGAAGTGGTAGAGAGTCTGGAAGTCATCTCGGTCTTTCGAAAAGCCGAGCAACGCATGGACCTCATCGTCGAAAAAGCAGCCGATCCCCGTTCCATCGAATTCCGCTGCTGTCGCCCATAGATAGAGCGCCTGCCCGATCAGTCCGGCTTCCCAATGGAGACGGCGATAAGCGAAATCGCCTTCCGCCGCCAGCGCGCGATCGAAATCGGCGATCATCGCGACGGCGAAACAGCCCTTGCCCGCAATGGGCTGCAGGCAGGAGAGCCTGGTCGCTTCCTTCTCGACGGAGCCGGCGCGAAGCCGTTGGAGCGTCACGCCGCCAAGATCGATGGCGGCCATCGCATCGGGCGACATCGCGGCGCGCAGCCGACGACCAAGCTCTTTGTCGCGCTCGAGCAGGTAAAGTCCGGGCGCCAGGTCCTCGACCCTGTGCACGAAAAGCAAAAGCGCGATTGCCGGCGGCCAGGGATATGCGGCGACAAGCGGCTCGGCGCCGGGAAGAGTCGCGAGAAGCATGTCGCGAAAGACGCCGCGCGGAAGACTCGCAACGCCGTCCATCCGTTGGGCGCTTCGGCGTCGTCGCACGACGCCTCCGATCGGCGACGACGTAAACGTCGCCTCGACACTATGGTTCGCGCGTTCGGGAGGTTTCGACGTTACGCCCTTTTTGCATTGGCGCAGCGCAAGATCGATGACGGGCCATGCGTCATGATCTTCGCTCAGCCGATTGGCCGCGCCATGCCATTCGCGGGGCGCCGCAAGGATGCGGTCGAGCGTTTCCGGCGCTTCAAAGGCATCGCACGCGATCCAGATCAGAAGGTCAGGATGCTCGCCTTCGCGCCGATGCGCGGAATCGGCGCGATCGAGACCGACAAGCCGCGCAATTTCTTCATCCGACGGCGTCGCGCGAAGACTTGCGCGCCAGCCGAGCGCCGCGGCGGCCTGCGCGACGGCGCCGAGCGCGTGCCCTGCGTCCAGCTGGCAATAGCGATAGGCGCGCTCCCCATATTTCCAGGCTTCTCGCCAAGGGATCGAAGTGAGCGCCACCAGGAAACCGCCTTGCGGAAGAATCCGCGGCGCTGCGTGACGGGCGCGTTCTTCGAGCGCATGCGCTTCGGGCGCATAGTGATAAAGCCCCGCCGTTGCGCCAAGACCGTCGAGCGCGTCAATCATCGCATAGGCTTCGGTCGGATGTAGATTTCCCGACGAGGGATTGTTGCGCAGCGCCCAAGTCGAGCCTTCAAAGCTCTTCCACGCGCTGAGCCCGAAGGCGAGCTCGAAAAAAAGACCGAGCGCGGCGCAATCGAGAATCGCGGGCGCGGTCGATGGTCCCGGAAACGGCGGAGTGGGTTCTGAGTCCAGCAAAGGCAAGTCGATGCGCCGCGCGCCCTCAAAGCGCCGAAAGGGATTGGGCTGCGACGTCCAGTCGAGAAAGGCGGGGCCGAGCGCGTAGCGCGTCGGCGCATGTTTCGTGCGTCGGTGGTAACCGCGAATGTCATGCGGCGTCGTTTCGGTCGGATCCGGTTCGATAAGACTGAACGGCGCCGTGACGTCGGCATCGAGTTCACTGTGAGCCATTGCCCTCTCCGCGATCGCAGACGCCCCCATTCAAGAAAGGCGCCCATTTTGCTGAAGACATCTGGCGTACGGACGTTGGACTCGAAGGCGATGGATGGCGGAGGAGGAGCACAAACGGCGGGTCGCTTCACCGTGTCCGTCGTCGCGCACAGGCATTTTGGCGGATTGGTGACGCTCGCGGTCGACAATCAGCCGTTGCGCAGATTGACGCGCGAGGAGTCGCTGGTCCTCGGACGGGCTCTCGCGGCGACGGTCGCGGGCGTCAGCGTCGAAAAACGAATCTATATGAGCCCGATCGCCAGCGATCAGGATTTTGACGCGGCGGTTGAGAGAGAAGGCATTGTTTTGACCTCGGACTCCGATGAGAAAGCGTGGTTCGACTGGAGCGCGGTGGTCGACCTTGCGGGGCGTCTCGCGCAAGAGGCTTCGCCTTCAGCCAAGGAGTGAACGACCTTCCCAGACGCACGCTCGCCAGCGACGATCGTCACTGCCAGAAAGCCGGATTTCCGGCGCCCACGCCTGTCAGAACGCTTATCTTGTTCTTGATCGAGAGCCAAAGGTCGCGCTGGCCGAGCTTGCCGCCAATTTCGAAACTCTCGACCATCTGGTCGGCGAAGTCGACCGCGTCATCGCCATACTGCTCGGCGATGATCCAGGCGGCGCGCCATAATTGCTCTTGTGTTGTGAGCTTGACTTCAATCATCGGCCCATCCCTATATATCCAGGACGATCTGGCTGGACTTTCCGCGCGAAACGCATGCGAGGAAATACCCTTCGGCGCGCTGCTCCGCCGTCAGACGCTTGTCCCGATGGTCGATTTCGCCTTCGAGCGCTTTGACCTTGCATGTGCCGCACACGCCCTGTTCGCATGATGTCGGGATTTTGACGCCGCATTCTTCGAGAAAGGCCGAGACCGTCTTGTCGCCCGGGATTTTGTAGATCGCGCCCGTGCTCGCGATCTTCACCTCGAACACCGTGTCGAGCACCGGCGCCGCCAACTTGGCGGTGAAGCGCTCGATATGGATACGCTCCTCGCTCCACCCCTTTTGCTTGGCCAGATTGACGATCGGATCCATCCACCAATCGGCGCCGCTGATGAAAAGCTGCGTGTCGTCCGGGCGATCCGAAAGCAGGGCGGCTGCGTCGAGCAGCTGATTTTTCTGACTGGCCTCGAAATAGAAATTTGTGGCGGCCGCGAAATTGGACGAGGCGATCAGCGGCTCGAATGCGTTGGGAGACATCAGCGCGTAGACATAATGCAGCTCGAAGGGCGTGCCGCGCGCGCTGAGATGATCGGCGATGCTGAGGATCGGCGTCACGCCAATCCCCCTCGCCAGCAAAATGGCGCGCGCCGCATTCTTTGGCACGCGGAAGCGGTTGCGGGGCAGGCTAACCGTCAATTTATCGCCGACATTCACCGCATCGTGCAGCGCAACCGAGCCGCCGCGGCTGTTGGCGTCTTTCCAGACGCCGATCACGTAGCGGTTGCGCTCGGAAGCGCTGTTGCACAGCGAATATTGGCGCACGAAACCGCCCGGGATTGTCACATCGACATGCGCGCCGGGCGAGAAGGGCGGCAGCTCGCCGCCCTCGGCGTCAACGAGTTCGAAGGACATGATATTATGGGCTTCGACGACTTTTTTCGTCACAAGAACCGAACGCGAGGCCTCTTCCTGCATATCCGTCCTCCAGACTGTTCAACGAACGGTAGGTGGAGAATGCAATTTGCAGACCGCCAGGGAGAGACGTCGTCGAGACGAGACGGGTTCGCGCGCCGATTTTTCTGTGATCAGACGTTTCCGAACATCTCCAGCAGCGCGTCGCGCGCTTGCGCGATGCGCCGGTATTGCGCGTCGCTGCCCCCGGCATCGGGATGCGCCGTCTTGGCTAATTTGCGGAAGGCGGCGTTGATCTGCGAAGGATCGAGCCCTCCTTCCAGCGGCAGTTCCAGCGTCTCCCGATGTTCGAGACCGTCGTCTCCGCTCATCCTGAGAAGCAGGGCGCGGCGCTTCTCTCGCGCCGCGACACGCAGCTCGACCTGATCTTCCTGCCATCTCTGGCGCGACATGATGAGGCATTCGCCAAACGCAATGCGCCCCTCCGCTTCAAGCGCGTCGAGACTGAAGGGACCGACAATCGCATAGGGCGGCGCGAGGAAGGCGTCCCTGCGGCCTTCGACATTCTCGATCCTGCCGATTGCCGCCATATCGAGAATCCCCATCGAGCCATTCCAGATGACCCATTCCTCGTCGGGAGCCATTCGGTCGTATCCCAGGATGATTTTTTGTCGCACGACTCGCCATCAGCGACCGCGGGACAATCGCTCCATGCATGTTCGCAGCCAAAGTCTACGGACCTATCGCCGGCCGATCGCCCGGCAAACCAATTGCATGACCGCTGCCGGAGCAAACCGCACATGAACATGACCGTCCATCAGGCCGGCGCTCGGGCGTCAGGGTCCGTCCCGCCCGCCCTCAAGCGCTTCATCTGGGACATTCAGTCGATGGTCGAGCTAGCGGATAGCGAGAGGGAAATTCTCGTGATCGGCCGCGATCTCATGGCGCGCCTTGTAGCCAACGACGATTGGCTGCCCGAGGCCTTTTCCGCGCCGGACCCTGCCGGCGGCGCTCAATATCAGCTCTATCGAGATGGGCTGGAACGCTTTTCGGTCGTCAGCACAGTATTGCCCGCAGGATCCGGACTGCTGGTCGATCGGCCAAATCTTTGGGAGATTGTCGGCGCCTTGCGCGGGAGCGTTTCGCGGCGAATTCACGACCATTCGGCGGCGCACGGCGTCGGCGAACCACGCGCCTTGCGCGCCATGGAAGTTGACGCAAGCGCTTCCGGGATCGCCAGTGTCGTCGAAGTTTCCAACCCCTTGACTGACCGCCCTTCGATCAGCGTGCATGTCTATGGCGGCGACGTTACCAAATTGAGCGCGCGCCGAATCGGCGTCGATGGCGATCGACGGTTAGGCTACGCCAACGGCCCAAGCGCGCCTCCCTACGACATTTTGACGATACAAACCCAGATCGTCGATTGAACGTCGACATTTAATGAAACGACGCGCTAAGGCGCGTCTCTCCTCACACGAACAGCTTTTGCGCTTTGATGAGCGCTTCCGCGAGGCGGTCGATCTCCTCGCGCGTATTATACATCGCGAAAGAGGCGCGGCAGGTCGAGGTGACGCCGATATGGGTAAGGAGCGGCATGGCGCAATGGGTGCCGGCGCGCACGGCGACGCCGCTCCGGTCGATGACCGTGGCGATGTCATGGGCGTGCGCGGCCTTCATGTCGAAGGAGAGGATCGGCCCCTTCTCCGGCGCCTTTCCGAAAATGCGCAGGCCGTCGATCGCCGCGAGGCGCTCCATGGCGTAGGCGGTCAGCTCCGCCTCATAGGCGCGGATCGCATTGCGGCCGATGCTGTCGATATAATCCAGCGCCGCGCCGAGACCGACCGCCTGCGCGATCGGCGGCGTGCCGGCCTCGAAGCGCTGCGGCGGCGAATTGTAGGTGACAGTGTCTCGCGTCACGGTCTCGATCATCTCGCCGCCGCCTGCATAGGGCGGCAATGTCTCGAGCCATTTCCGTTTTCCGTAAAGCGCGCCGATCCCTGTCGGCCCATAGAGCTTATGTCCGGTGACGATGTAAAAATCGCAATCGAGCGCTTGCACGTCGACGTCGAGATGGACGGCGCCTTGCGAGCCGTCGACGCAGAGCGGAACGCCATGCGCATGCGCGATGCGCGCGATCTGGGCGATCGGCGTCGGCGCGCCAAGCACATTCGACATATGCGTCAGCGCGACGATTTTGGTCCGTGGCGTGAACAGTTTCTCGAACGCGTCGAGATCGATCGCGCCATTTTCGTCCGGCTCGATCCATTTGATCGCCGCGCCCTTGCGTTCGCGCAAGAAATGCCAGGGCACGATATTGGAGTGATGCTCCATCAGCGAGAGAATGATCTCGTCGCCTTCGCCGATATGGGCAAGCCCGTAAGACGCGGCGACCAGATTCAGCGCTTCACTGGCGCCGCGTGTGAAGATGATTTCGTCGCCGCCCTCCGCATGGAGAAACCGCCGCACCGCTTCGCGTGCGCCTTCATAGGCCTCGGTTGCCGCATTGGCGAGGTAGTGCAGACCGCGATGCACATTGGCGTATTCGTGCTCATAGAAATGGGTCAGCCGATTGATCACCGCGCGCGGCTTTTGCGCCGAGGCGGCGTTGTCAAGATAGGCCAGCGGCTTGCCGTAGGGCGCTTCGCCAAGAATCGGGAAATCGGCCCGGATTTTGGCGATATCGTATGGCAACCGAACAGGCGCGTTCATCACGCGGCCCTCCCCGACATCCATTGCGAGACGCGCGCCGAGATAAAGCCGCGCAGCGCTTCATTCCCGAGCCCCTCGAAGGCCTCATTGGCGAAACCCTCGATCAGCAGCGTCTCCGCCTCGTCGCGCGGAACGCCGCGCGCCATGAGATAAAAAAGCTGATCCTTGTCGAGCCGGCCGCAGGTCGCGCCATGGCCGCATTGCACATCATCCGCGAAGATTTCAAGTTCGGGCTTGTTGTTCATCGTCGCGCCATCCGAGAGCAGCACGGCTTTCGACTGCATGACGCCGTCGGTCTTCTGCGCGCCGGGACGCACAATGATCTTGCCCTGAAAGACGCCGGCGCTGCTTCCATCAAGAATGTTGCGGAAGCGCTCGCGGCTTTGGCCGTTGGGCTTGGCGTGATCGACGACGAGCGTCACATCGGCGTGATCGCGTCCGCGCGCCAGCGTCGCCCCTTGCAGGGCGAGCCTTGCATGCTCGCCGTCGATGCGGGCGAATATCTGCCGCCGCAGCAGCCCGGCGCCTTCAATCAGCGAGAAGGCGGAAAGGGCGGCGCTTTCGTCGAGATGCGCGACGAGACTCATCACCCGCGTCTGCGTTTCGCCTTGGCCCGTCGCATGGGTGAAAAGATCGAGCGTCGCGCCCGGCGCGAGCCGGACGATCAGCGCCTGATTGTCCTGCGCCGGCACGTCGGTGAGCACGCCGGCGGTTTCGATAATCGTCGCGCGCGCCCCCTTGCCCAAGACGACGAGCGAGCGCGTGAAGCTTGAGCGCGCCTCGTCCGACGATAGGATGCCGGCGATTTCAATCGGGCGTTCGATGGTCACGCCGTCGCCGATGCGCAGGACGACGCCGTCCTGCATCAACGCCGTATTGAGCGAGAGCGCCGCATCGTCCGTCCGCACATCGTCGCTGGCGAGGAGCGCCATGATGCCTGGCGTCCCCTGCGTCAAGGCTTCGCGCAACGGCTGAACCGTCACGCCCCGAGGGAGCGCGGCAATATCGGAAAGCTCCGGACGGAAGGCGCCGTCGAGCACGACGAGCCGGATTGAATCATGGGCCCGCGCAACCTCGACGCCGCCGCGCGCGATCGCGAGCGGCGCGGGCCGCGCGAGCGCCGCCTTGAGGTCCGTATAGTGCCAGCTTTCGACGCGCCGGTTCGGCAGGCCCTTCGCCGCGAAGGTCTCCCACGCCGCTGTTCGCAGGCCCGCCGCGCCTCGCAGTTTCATTTCCTCATACATCGGGGCGAAGGCGTCGCCGGCCGCCGTTGCGAGCTGCACCATTGCTCAAGCCGCCTCTTCGGAGAGATAGTCCTGGTAGCCGTGCTTCTCGAGCTCCAGCGCCAGTTCAGGCCCGCCCGAGCGCTGGATGATTCCTTGCGCCATCACATGCACCGTGTCGGGCTTGATGTAGTCGAGCAGGCGCTGGTAATGGGTGATGACAAGGAAGGCGCGATCGGGCGCACGCAGCGAATTGACGCCCTCGGACACGACGCGCAGCGCATCGATGTCGAGGCCTGAGTCGGTTTCGTCGAGAATGCCGAGCCGGGGCTGCAGCAGCGCCATCTGCAGAATGTCCATGCGCTTCTTTTCGCCGCCCGAGAAGCCGGAATTGAGCGGCCGCTTCAGCATCTCCTGCGAAACGCCGAGCGTCGCCGCAGCATCCTTCACGCACTTCATGAAGTCGGGCGTCGCCAGCTCCGCTTCGCCGCGCGCGCGCCGCTGCGCGTTCATCGCGGCTTTGAGAAAGGTCATCGTGGCGACGCCGGGGATTTCGACCGGATATTGGAAGGCGAGAAACACGCCCTTGGCCGCGCGCTCATGCGGCTCGAGATCGAGAATATTCTCGCCGTCGAGCAGCACTTCGCCTTCAGTGATCTCATAGCCCTCGCGACCCGAGATCACATAGGAAAGCGTCGACTTGCCGGTGCCGTTCGGGCCCATGATCGCCGCCACTTCGCCCGGCTTTACGGTGAGCGTGAGGCCCTTGAGAATCTCGCGGTCGCCGACCGAAACATGGAGGTTTTTTACTTCGAGCATCGTCATCAGCCCACGCTCCCTTCGAGCGAAATCGAAATCAGCTTCTGCGCTTCCACCGCGAATTCCATCGGCAGCTGCTGCAGCACGTCGCGCACGAAGCCGTTGACGATCAGCGCCGTCGCCTCTTCCGCCGAGAGCCCGCGCTGCATG
>JBPFDW010000010.1:0-7699 GCA_051061375.1 Methylocystis sp.
CTCCCACCTTCCTTGCGTCGTGCGCGTCGCCCTGCCCTGCGATCCGCCGAAACCAGTCGCGACAGACGTCCCCCATCCTTCCCGGCGGATGTAGTGCTTTCCCAATTCGTCGGCGCAATAGCGCGCCGTCGTCTCATCGCCAACGCCGATGAGCAGCTTCACGTCCATATTGCCGATGAGCATGTCGCGCGTTGGCTTGCCATAACGCACGTCGAGCTGCGTCAAGCCTTGGGCGATCACCGCGATTTGAAAGCCGTAACCGGCGACCAGCGGCGCGCGGTCGACAATTTCGGGCATGCGTCCGAACTGGAAAAATTCATCGAGCATCAGCAGCAGCCGATGCGGCTCATCGAGACCCGGCAGATTGCGCAGCAGGACGTCGTGCACCTGTTGGACGAGCAGACGCACGACGGCTTCGACCGCCGCGAAGTTTCCGACGGGCGTTCCGATCAGGATCGTGAAGGGACGTCGCCGCAGCTCCGAAATTTTGAAGTCGGATCGGCTTGTCGCGGCGTCGACGAGGCTGTTGTTCCACGGCTCCAGGGCCGTGACGATATGCGACTCGAAGGATTGACGCTGCTTTTCTTCACGGCTGATATGCTGGCGGAACTTGTCCCGAACGAACGCGTTCAGGCCGTGCTCATTTGCCAGAATATTCGCCATTTCGGCGACGAGCGGGCGGCCTTGGCTAAACATTTTCAGCGCCGCCTTGATCGTTCGGCCTTCGATCGGCGGCTCGCGCGCGTCGAGGACATAGGCCAGGAGACCCGCAAACAGCCCGCGCGCGGTCTCCGCCCAATAGGGATCGCCCGATTGCGGCAGCGGGATCAGGCTGTGTGCGATATTGGCGACATCGGTGGCGCGTTCCGGCCATGGCGACACGAGATCGAGCGGATTCCAGCAGTGGGAATGCGCCGAGCCGGGCGAGAACATGAAAACGTCCTGCCCCAGAGCTGCGCGCGCCGCGCCGATCTCGTCCCACATTTCGCGTTTGATATCGAGGCCGATCAGCGCGCCGCGCCATTCGACAGCATTCGGCAGGACGAAGCCAACGCCCTTTCCCGAGCGCGTCGGGCCGTTGACGTATATATGACTCGCGCCGCTATAGCGCACATCCTTGCCATTGAAGCGGCCGAGGAAGACCGAATAGCCGGGCCGGCCTTTCAGCAGCCCCGCCTTGCGCAAGTCGCGTTCGGTCGCCAGCCGGGCGCCGCCGGACGGCTGGCGCGCCCCGCCGAGCGACTCCATGGCTTGCGCCAATCCGAGCGTCACGAGGGCCAGCGCGATTAGACCGCCCAGAAGGGCTTTGGTCGCGAGCTGCTGAACCACGGGAGAAGCCCATTGCTGATAGGCCACTTGCGCCGGAAAGACGATCTCAAGGCCGTGGAAAAAGCGGCGCCACAGCTCCCAGGACTTGGTTTGCAGTCCGACAAGCGCCGCGAAGGACGCTTCCCATGCGAAAAAGGCGCAGGCGAGCGCGATCAGCCCGATGATCACATAGGCGAGAGCTCGCATGGCCCGCCCTTTCCCTACTGCGCGCCGTAGCCGCGAAAATAGATTTCCGCGACGCCGCGCGTCGGGCGCCGGCGGAGCTGAATCACCATCGGCACCACCGAGCCCACGTATTCGACGATTTCCGCCTTGGTCAGTTTCAGATTGGATTGCAGCGTCATCAGCGCCAGCCGCTGAAACGCGCCATAGGCGCTGTCGGCATGCAGCGTCGTCAGAGAGCCGGGATGACCCGTATTCACCGCCTGCAAGAAGGTCGCCGCTTCCGCGCCCCGAATCTCGCCAAGGAACAGGCGATCCGGACGGAGACGAAGGCTCGCCTCCAAGAGCTCCTGCACCGTCACATCGGCGAGGCCCTGCCCGCCTTTCGAGGCGACCAGCGGCAGCCAGTTCGGCTGCGGCGGCTTCAATTCGCGCGTGTCTTCGATCGACACGACGCGCTCCGTCTCCGGCACATGTTTGAGCAGCGCGTTCAGAAACGTTGTCTTCCCCGACGACGTTCCGCCGGAGATAATCATCGTCACATGATTGACGACGGCGAACTCGATCGCGCGCCGAATCCCTTCCGGCGAATGGTCCTCGAGGAGAGTCGCGAGCTCCGTTTCAATCTCGGGATATTCATCGACCTCGGGCGTCCTGGGGCCACGAACCTTGACGCCGTCGAACGCGCCGCGCGCCCGATAGTCGGCGAGCGTCATATTGGCGATGACTTGCTTGCGGATCGAGAATGAGCCGCCATGCGGCGTCGCCGGCGCGAGCACCCCCTGAAAGCGCTCGCCATGCGGCATCGCGGCCGAGAGCAGCGGCGTCGACGAATTGACCGACTGTTGCGTCGAGGCGGCGACATGCGTTGCAAGCCGCGTGATCGCTTCCTCTGTCAGTTCGGGAACTTCGAAACGCTCCATGTGCGGCTTGCCGAGCGCTTCCACCCACACTTCGCCCGGCCTGTTCGCGCAGATTTCGATGACGTCAATATCTTCTAACCAGCGCTGAATCGGACGCGCAGCCTCGCGGAAGTAGACCGGCAGCGTCTCCCAGAGCGGGTGCGTCGCATCGTCGAGCGCCTGCGGCTTTCTTGGGGTGACGAAGTTCATACAACGCCTCTTTCACAGGATCGGGGTAGAGATCGGAGAAATCGAGATCGCGTTTCACAAACACGATCACCGGCGTTCCCTGGTCGATATGGATCGTCGGCGGAACCTTGATGTCGTTCCGCAAGGCTTCCTGCGCCATGCGCGTGACGCTCTGCGCGACCGTTTGCGCGCCTATCTGGCGCGCGTTCAGCAAGATTTGTCCTTGCGACACCGCATTGAGCGGGATCAGCGTTCCCGACGCGGGATCGAGAACAAATTGCTGGCCCTGATATTGATTGTAGTTTTGGCCGAGCCCTGACGCGAATTGCGCCGCCCCGCCAGCCAAGGTCAATAACGTGGCGCTGCCGAAGCGTTGCAGGAAATGCGTGTCGACCTCGCCGGTCAGTCCCGAACGCCCGAGCGCGTCGGTCCCCGGCGATTGCAGCATCAGAGACACGCCGTCGGCGCGAAGCATGCGCGTCCACACGACGAAAACCCGGGTCTGCCCATAGGCGAGACCCGATTTATATTCGCCAGTGAGCATCGTTCCTTTCGGGATCAGAACGCGGCGGCCGTCAAAGGAATAGACGTCTTCCGTCGTGAGTGCGCGCACCATGCCCGCGAGATCAGACTGGATCGCGGTCTCCAGCGTCGCGCGGATCATGTAGCCCTGCGGGACAAGGGCATCAGGCCGCCTGACCTCTTCCGCATACGCCTTTGCTACCTGATGCTCTGAATTGGCGAGGAAGCGCCGATGCGGATCTTCCTCCTTGTCTTCGGCCGTCACTTTTGACGGATCGCCATTTGTGACCCCCTCCTTGTCGCTCACGATCAGCATCGGCGAGCGCAGACGCGCCTGTATTTTCGCTTCCGCCTCATTACGTAGCCGTTCCAGTTCGGCGAGGCGTTTCGCTTCGCTATCGTCGAAAGGTTCCGCCTTCGGCGCGGGCGGTGGATCATTCACAACGACCGGCGGCGGGATCACGAATTTGTTTTGAGGCGGCGCGGGCGCCGGCGTCGCGTTGAAGCCGACCCCCGGCTGCAGTCGCGCCGTCGCGAATGTTTCTTCGGCGACGTTTTGCGGCCGGTTCTGCTTGCGCGCGGACGCATACCAGAACAGGCCGAGGACAAGCACGGCGAGGGCGAAGAAAAGCGCGCCCAGCGCCATCCCCGGATTGGACGACTGGCGCGTGATGGTTTCGCCCGCGAGCCGCCCCTCCTCATCGAAATCCGCAGCCATGTTGGTTTCCCTTCATCTATTGCGCCGGTGAAACGGCCTGCCCCGGCGCTAAAATCTGCGTCCAGAACGGTTGCGTCGCGTGTTCGGCTTGATATTGCGGCTGCACATCGGTTTCCCGCGTGACCGGCGCCGGCATGGACTCGGCGCCCAGATTGAACACGCAGGCCGTCTCGTCGCCCTTACGCATCGTGAATTGGCCGGCGACCTTATCGACCACGATGATCTCGCCTTCGCGCCGGAAATTGACGAGCGTTTCGCTGCGATCAGGTTTCACGAGGAAGATCGCCGGGACTTCACCGCCGAATCGGAAATAGGTCTTGATCCCGTCGTCAAAGACGAAATCGGGCTTTGCCGTCACCTGGCCTTTGTAGCTGTAGTCGAAATTCGTGCCGGGCCGCGACATGAGCGCGCGATAATTGGGCATCGCGGCCTTCGCTTTCGCGAGCGCCAAGAGACGCTGATCCTCTTCGACATCGGGATAGGTAAAGCGGACCTTGAACACCACCGACGCCCGATTATCGACGGCCCGCAGGAGAAAATTGTAGATGCGCTTTCGCGTCACGACGTTCATATTGGTGACGGCATGGGTTTCGAGCGGCTTGATGAAGAGAAAGCGCTTCGACTGGTCCGGCACAGCCTGCCATCCGACGGAATCGCCGATCGCGACGGTTTCGATGCGTTCATCGTCACCAAACGCGACCATCGTCGAGACGCCGAGCGCGCCATGCACCACGACAACATTGTCACGCTGAAACGGCACGGTTCGGATACGGGAGTCCTGGATGACTGCGCGCGGCGCCTGTTCGGCCAGCGCGGGAGCGGCGGCGAACATAGTCAACACCAGAAGAAGGGAGATCGCTCTCATGGCGCGGGCGCTCCCGTCGGTGGCGCAACGGTCGGCGCTTCGACCGGGGCCGCGCCGACGATTGGCGCGACAGTCTCCTGGTCCTTCCGATATTCGATAACCTGAAAGCCGAGCGGATTGTCCCACCGCCATTCGTTTTTCATCGGCTCCGCCGTGTAGCGAAAGCGCACATTCGCGGCCCAGTGCTCTTCCATCCGCTCGCGATCGCTTGTGCGAACGGAGGTAAAGCGCACGGCCGCTGTCGCTGGCGATTTGGGGTTCTCCATCCACCCTTGCGACAGGAAATTCACGCTATGAACGATGACGCGGATGCGGCCGTTGATCCCGTAGAGCTTGACCGGGTTATGAAGATTGTTCGGCGAGAAGGCTTCCTGCAGATCCTTGCTGGCTTGTCCGGCTGAGAGCAGCGACGCCAGCTCGAAATTGTCTCGTAGGGCGGGCGGATCATAGGTTTCGCGGGCGCGAATGTAGCGAACGATATTGGCTTGCGTGACCGCTTCGCGCTGCGAGATCGGCCCGCCCTCCTCAAGCGGCTTCGCCACCTCGACAAAGCCCGTCGCCTTGTCGACGAGCAACGTCACGACTTCCGTTGATTTGAGCGGAACCAGCGACAGCAGGGTTAGCAGCCCGATCGCAAGACAACCGAGGGCCACGACCGCAACGACGCGCCACACATTGCGCGAAATTTCAAGTCGCCGATAAATGTCGCGCTCCCAACGCGCGCCATCGTGAAAGTAGGAATCGTTCACCAGGGGCCGATCAGCCCTGCTTTCCGCCTCGGGTTGCATCTAGCTCAGCCTTCACGATTTCTGGCGCGCGCTTGGGCGACGCGGGCTTCGATCAGCGCACCTGCCACTTGTTCGGCACGCGGATCGGCGGAAAAGTCGCGACCGCCCGCGCCCGGCGAAATCGTCGCCGCCCCTTGGGTTATGGTTGCATGTGCGGGCGGGAGCGCGGGCGGCTCCGACCGCGCGCCGCCGCCATTTCGCCAGCCGCGCGCTACGCGCCAGTAAGCATAATCTCGCAGGCCTCGCGTCGCGAGCCCGTAAAACGGGTTTTGCAGTGAATGACCGCCGGCGATCGATGCCGCGATCGACAAAGATTGCGGCAGCATCACCGTCCCGACGATGCACAAAACCAGAAACGGCGCGATGACGGTCAGTCCCGAACTCACATCCGTTATCGCGCCGAGGTTGCTGACTGTTGCGCTCATCAAGGTCAGCAAGAAGCTCAGCATTCCATAAACAATGGCCGGAACGATGGCGTATTGCGCGCAGGTACGCAGCCAGCCGGAAAACAGGGCCGACGAGAACTCGAATAGCGCCATCGCAATGAACAAGGGCGCCAGACCGAGCAGGATGAACAATGCAATCTTTCCAACAAGAACGAGCGTGATTGCAAATGAGAGAAATATCACCGTCAGAATCAGCAAAACGATCGCCAGCAATGAAAGCCCAATCGCCGCGCCCCAACCGCCCGACGCGGCGACAGTCTTCGTCGCCTGCATGGCCGTGGTGAACAGGTTTGAGAGTTGCGAGGCGACGGATGTTTCCGGTGTTCCACATCCCGTCCCGCCGGTCCCCGTGCAAATCGCCGTCGCGATTCCGTTCGCCGTCTTCGTAAGCACTTCGACGACGAGCACCGAAAAGTCGCTCCAGTAGAAGCCTACGGCGTAAATCAGGCCGATCCGAAAGATTCGCCACAGAAACGCGCCCGCCGTCAGCGGCGCGCGGCCGTAAAGCATTTCATAGCCCCACCAGGCGATGTAAGCCGTCAAAGCGACGGTGAAGACCGGAAGCAGCTCGGTCGCGATCGAATCGTAGATCACTTCAATGGCGCTGACCGCGATCGTGTCGACTCTCTGAAAGAGCTGCGTCACCATATCCATTGGGGCGGCGCCTCACCGGTTAACAGGGCGCATCGGCCCGCAATCGTCGGCATAGGCGGCGCCGAACGCCATCCAGCTGTCGCGCGTGCAGGGCGCAATCAAATCCCTGTGCGCGCAGGACGAAAGCGCAACCGTCCCCATCGCCAGGGCGGCGACAAGCGCCGATCTTATCCACCATCGCCGCATTCGCCTGCCCTTTCTCACTGCCCGACCAGAGTCGCCTTTGACGCATCGAACGACATCATGTTCGAGAGTTTCGACTGCGCCGCCAGATCCTGCTGTTGCTGCGCATTGAGCGACGCGTTTGTGAGGTTCACGGAGCCGATCAGCTCGTTAATCGTCAGCCCCGTCTGCGTCTGTATCTGCGAGTTCTGGTCGACCGAGGCCTTGATGTCGGCGGAGGAACCGATTTGGCCTTGCGCCCCCTGGAAGGCGGATGAACGCGCGGTCGAGGCCGCCTGTCCGCCCGCCACCGCCGCCGTGACCGCCGCGGATGTGTTGACCGCGCCCGAATAGGCTTGATCCGTCGACGTCGCGGCGGACGATCCGCCGGTGAGCGTTTTCACAAGATTGAGCCCGTTGATGATATCCGACGCCAACGCCCCATAGGAGCCGAGGCCATTCATCGACAGGGCGCCGCCGCCAAGAAGCGAACCCAGTTCCGGCACGCTCGACATTTGGAAGCCGCCGCCAAGCCCCATCGACGACAGCGATCCGGTTGAGCGGTTTCCGGTGACGGCGGCAAGCGTCTGGTTCACCGTGTTCAGGATGCGCTCATTCGAGTTCATGATCTGCGCCGTATGCGACGCTGTTTGCTGCGCTTGCATAAATGTTGGATTGTCATGCACCGCCATTTGCGCATGGGCGGCGCTGGCGCCGGCGAGTAACGCGAGGCAAATGAAAAGCGGAGTCTTCATGATCGCACTCCCCTATTGAGGCGACACACGCGGGTCGACGAATGTCGCCCGTGCGGGGTCGAAGCTAAAAATATTGGCGGCGTAACTGCTGCCGCCTGTGACATTGACGTTGCGCTGATTCACGAGTTGCGTGGTCAGAAGCCCGGCCATAATCAGCTGGTTCCAAAGCGCGCCATTATTCGATCTCGCTTGGCTGTTTTGGTCCCA
>JBPFDW010000011.1:0-129959 GCA_051061375.1 Methylocystis sp.
GCCTCGCGCTGTTCGTCGAGCGTGAGGAAAGCCGCCTTGCCGACGCGTTCCCATTCGGCGGCGCGCTCGCTCGCCAATGCTTCCAGACGGTCGGCGTTATAATCGAGGCGAAAGGAACCGAAGCCCGGCCGCAGCCAGGCCTGAAAGCTCTTCTGCACGCGCGCGACGAGCGGCAGAACGGTCTGGCGCCAGAAGGCGCGATTGGCCTCGGCGTAATTGCTGAACGTATTGTCGCCAGGAAGACCCAACAGCAGCGGCGGCACGCCGAAGGCGAGCGTGATCTCGCGCGCCGCGCCGGCAATCACCTATCTAGGGAGGCGAGACCACGTCGTAGTTGTTGTCGCGGATAAGGACATTGTCCTTTCCGAACGCCTCATAAAAGATCGCGGGGATGAGCTCGAGCAGTTCCGAGCGTTCTTTGTTCCATTCAATCAGGAAGGTACATTTTGGATCGAACCCGTATTCGGCGTCATTTTCGATATTGTGAGGCCTCGCGTCTCCCACATCCGAAATCCAGAAATGTCGAAGTATGTTGCGATGTCTTTCCCGAGCTTGGGAGAGCAGCTCCTTGGTCTGGTCGAGCCGTAAGGCGCTATCGAAGAAAAAGCAGGTGGACATTAACGACCTCCAAAGAGGTAGTGGAGTTTGCCATTCTGGTCGATGACCCAAGAGGTCTGCGCACACCGTTTACGATGTCGCCGCGAGCTCCTCACGCATCAGTCCGATCACTTCCTCGAAAGCAGGGGTGAAAATCTCCTTGCGCTCGCGCATCCAGGTCAGCCCAGGATCGAGTTGATCGCGCTGGAAGTCGGCGTAATAGGCCTCCATCGCACGCAACAATTCAATCCGTTCCTCGCGCGGGTAGTCGCTGAATTCAAGAAAGTCCAGACCTTTTCCGTCGGGAAACTCGTGTTTGTCGGGCCAGCCGTCGTGAAGGAAGCCAAGCACTTTTGGCCACAAGACTTCGGCGAAGCGCGGCGCCTTGTTGCGATCGAGATAAAGCTCATAAGCTCCTCCCAATATGGCTTCGAATTGCCCTCGGGAAATTGGCAGCCATTCCTTGTCGATAGCATCGAATGTGACGAGAGAGGACATATGTCACCTCGCGCGCCCACCCTCGTGGGCGGCTTCAAGCAGGCGGAATGACTTCGTTGTCAAGATCGAACACCAATACCTTGTCTCGGCCAAAGACCTCGTAAATGAGGTGGGGGATTTCCGGAATGTATTCCGATCCGCCCTCCTTATTCCACTGAATCATGAAGGCGCTGTTCGCCATTAAACCATATTGCGCCGCGTCTTCGCGATCAAAGTCCCGCGCTTCGCGACCTTCCGATATCCAGAAGTGTTGCAAAATGTCGCCAAAGCGTTCTCTGGCGTCAGCGATTTTCTTTCGCGTTTCATCAACGCTCAATGAGCTCGCGCAAGCGAAACAAATCGACATCACCAGCTTCCTCTCAAATATACAAGCTTGCCTTGTTGATCGACGATCCAAAGATGATTTAAGCCATCAATTGGATAGTTGCGAACTTGCGCTTCGATTTGTTCGATTGTGATCGGGGAGTCACGAAGATTGATAATAACGTTGTTCGACTGTTTTTCAGATACTTTTTTGGCGATGTAGCTCCAGATATTCCTCGCATTTCCGGTCTTCGGAGCATAGTTGTCAAACACCTCGCCGTCGATCCGATAATCGGGTCGTTTCGGACCAGGAACATCCGGCTTTTGTTCGACGTTGTGGCCGTTGAGCCAAAGAATGTCGGCAGACTGATTTTCTCGCTCGGCGCCGCGCCTCGTTTCAGGATCGTCTTGTCGCCGCACCAGCGCGCGCGGTCCCGTGAGATCGCCTCTCGGGGCGCTGTCCCGACCGGGCAAAGCGAGGTCTCCATAAAGCTCTCGCAAGTGTTCCGAATAGAGTTCGTTCGCCTGTCGCGTTGCGCTTTCGTTGCGAGCGATGCGCGCTTCAATGTTGTTTGGATCGATGAGCGTGGATTCTGGCTTCCAGCTTGGATCGATTTCGCGCACGCGGGTCTCGGCTTCTCTCGCCAGGCGCGCCGTATCTTCCAGTCGATCAAGTTGCGAGGGAGTCGCTTCGCCGGGTCCGCTGAAACGCCCGCCTCTGCCGCGGCCGCCACGCGCCTGGGCCAGCGTGATGGAACCTTCGACGTCGCTCGCCACTTTCGGATCTGTGTTCTGCGCAGTCTGGACGCGGCCCCCTACATCTCGCGCGCCGCCGAAACTTCCCCCTCCCGAATCTCCGCCGCCCCCGCCGCTCGTCCATTGCCCGCCGCCGGAACTTCCCGCCGGGACGCGCGGCTGATCCGGGCTATAGCGGCGCTCCAGCGAGGCATCGCGTTTGGCGACGAACGCTTCTTTCGGCGCCGGGCCATAGCCCAGCGCCTCGCGCTGTTCGTCGAGCGTCAGGAACGCGGCCTTGCCGACGCGCTCCCATTCGGCGGCGCGCTCGCTCGCCAATGCTTCGAGACGGTCGGCGTTATAGTCGAGGCGAAAGGAACCAAAGCCCGGCTGCAGCCAGGCCTGAAAGCTCTTCTGCACGCGCGCGACGAGCGGCAGAACGGTCTGGCGCCAGAAGGCGCGATTGGCCTCGGCGTAATTGCTGAACGTATTGTCGCCGGGCAGGCCCAGAAGCAGCGGCGGCACGCCGAAGGCGAGCGCGATCTCGCGCGCGGCGCCGGCTTTCGATTCGGTGAAATCCATGTCTTTCGGCGAAAGCGACAGCGCCTTCCAGTCGAGCCCGCCTTCGAGCAGCAGCGGCCTTCCGGCATTGGTCGCGCCGGAGAAATTCTCCTCCAGCTCTTCCTTTAAGCGCGAGAATTGCTCGTCGGTCAGATGCGCGCCTTCAGGTCCCGCATAGACGAGGGCGCCGGAAGGGCGCGCGGAATTGTCGAGCAGCGCCTTGTTCCAGAAACTCGCGGCGTTATGCGTATCGAGCGCCACTTGCGCGGCGGCGAGCGGCGGAAAGCCGTAATAATCGTCGAGCGGGTTGAAGAATTTGATGTGCAGGATCGGCTCGACGCCTTCGCCGCGCATCTCATAGCGCGCTTCCTGTCCGAGCGCGCGATAGATGAAGGCGGCGGGCCAGCCGTTGCGTCCCGCCTCGATGCTCATGCGGTCGGGCCGCAGCGCATAGAGTTCGCGCAGCTCCTCGTCGATCAGAACGGATTCGATATAGGCGTTGCCGTAAAGCAGCAGATTGGCGCAGATCGTTTCGATGAAGGAGGCGCTGGTGTCGAGCGGATTGGGCCGCTCGATGAGAGAGAGGAGCGGATGGTCGATCGCTTCGTCGCGGCCCTCATAGATAAGCCAGGGAACGGAGGCGGCGGCTTCCGCCACCATGCGCACGCAGCGATGGCAGACGGCGTTGCGCTCATAGCCTTCGCGCGTCAGCACCGTCGAATTGCGCGCGCTCCAATGCGGCTGTCCGAGCGCATGCATGGCGAGGAGCTTCGCCGCGCGCGAAGTCTTGGTTTCGCGCGCCGGCGCGACCGCGCCGATGAGTCGCGAGAGCAGTGAGGGCATCGAATGTCCTTTGAAGGGAATGCGTCTCGTGGCGCGCTAAAGGTTTCGCGCGAACCCTCTCCCAAAGGGAGAGGGAATTTCGCGCGCCTACACCCGCCGCATGCGCGGCTCGGGCGCTTTCGGCGTCAGCGCCAGCGCGGTGATCGCCCAGACCAGCGCGTCGAGCCGGTCGGGACTTCGCCCGGATGAAAGTCCGTCGGCGGCGAAGTCGCACATTTCGTCTTCGAGCGCCGGAAAGGCGCCGACATGTTTGACGCGGCCCTGTTCGTAAAGCTGCGCGACCGGCGCGGCGCGCAAATATTTGCCGCGCGTCGCCCGCGCCATCGTCACCGGCGCCGACGGATCGGCTTCGTTCAATACGGCGCGCACCATTTCGCCGCCCTGATTGACTTCGGCGACAAGCGCGAGCTGGCGCGGCTGCTCGACGATTGGGAATTCGTCGCGCGGCGCGATCAATGGCCGCCGCGCCTCGCCGCGAGCGGCGCGCCCTGGCGGACCTGGCTCATTCTCGGCGGACGCGGCGCCGGCAAGACGCGCGCCGGCGCCGAATGGGTGAAGGCGCTGGCGCTCGGCCGCGCGCAATTTTCACTGGCGCCGCTGGGCCGCATCGCGCTCGTCGGCGAAACCGCGGCCGACGTTCGCGAAGTGATGGTCGAAGGCGTCTCCGGTCTTCTCGCCGTGCATGGGCGGCGCGATCGGCCGCGCTGGGAGACGACGCGCAAGCGCCTCGTGTGGGATTCAGGCGCCGTGGCGCAGGCCTTCTCCGCGGAAGATCCGGAAAGCCTGCGCGGGCCGCAGTTTCACGCCGCCTGGTGCGACGAACTCGCCAAATGGCGCTACGCCAGGGAGACATGGGACATGCTGCAATTCGGCCTGCGTCTCGGCGACTGGCCGCGCCCATATGCAACGTGACGTTTTCGTTGCTCTATTCGAGCGTATGCGTATCGCCCTAGGACCCGAAGCTCCGCACGTTCGGTTTCCGTCAGCTTCCTGACCCCATTCTCAAAGAATTCAGCCATGACCAATCTTTCCGCCCCTCGCTTCCATGACGAAGACGCCGCCCGCGCGCATATCGAAGCCTCGCGCTGGCCAGATGGCGTCGTGAACTGCCCGCATTGCGGTTCGCTCCACGTCCGCCGCATGGAAGGCAGGACGCAGGCCGGTATGTTCCTGTGCAACGATTGCCGCGACAAATTCACCTGCCGCACTGGCACGGTCATGGAGCGCTCGCACGTCCCGCTGCATAAGTGGTTGCTCGCTATTCATTTGATGGCGTCCAGCAAGAAAGGCATTTCGGCGCATCAACTAATGCGGAACCTCGGCCTCGGCTCCTACCGGACGGCGTGGTTTCTCGCGCATCGCATTCGTGAAGCGATGACCGATGACAGCCACAAGGCCACAGGCGGTCTTGGCGGCGCGAACAAGGTTGTCGAAGCCGATGAAAGCTACGTCGGCGGCAAAGCCAAGAACCGCGCCTTCAAAGAGCCGGCGCCCAAGAAAGCCGTTGTGACGCTCGTTGAGCGCGACGGCCGCGCCAAGTCCTTCCATGTGGCCAATGTGACCGCAAAGACCGTGCGTCCGATCATCGTGACCAACGCCAGCCGCGCCAGTTCATTGATGACGGACGAAAGCCTTATCTACCCCAAGGTCGGCGAAGAATTTGCCAATCATCATACGGTCAATCACAGCGCCAATGAGTATGCCCGCCTCGGCGGCTATGCTCATTGCAACACGGCGGAAAACTTCTTTTCGATCCTCAAGCGCGGGATCACCGGAACCTATCATTCGGTCAGCGAAGCGCATCTGCATCGCTATCTCGCCGAATTCGACTTCCGTTATAACAACCGCACTGGCCTCGGCATCGAAGACGCAGAGCGCGCCGCCAAAGCGCTGAAAGGCGCGGAAGGCAAGCGGTTAATGTATAACCAGCCTCGTTGAGCCGAGGACGATTAAGCAGAAGGCGCGCCGCTTCAACCGCTGGCGCAAACGTCACGCTTAGAGAGACTGAGCAACATGGCTGATATGCTTGCTATTTCTCAACTTATTACAAGTCTCAAGGCCGCGAAGGATATTGCGTCGGCGGCAGTGGAGTTGCGAGATTCCACAGCCTTCCTTGCAGAGGTCGGGAAACTCAATGCGCAAATTGTCGAGGCCCAAAACAGCATATTCGCGATTCAACAAGACCGCTCGGCGCTGGTTGATACGATAAGCGACCTCAAAAAACGCATTGCCTACCTTGAAGCATGGGAAACAGAGAAACAGCGCTACCAACTTGCCGAGATCGCTCCTGGTATTGTCTGCTATGAACTGAAGGGAGGAATGAGCGGCGGCGAACCTCCGCATCGCCTCTGTGCAAACTGCTACACAGCCGGCCAAAAATGCTTTCTCCAAGCAGTGCAAAATGGCCCATCCTTCTTCAGGTTTAGGTGTAATGCTTGCGGCGAAGAAGTGCATTACTCTCGCGGCGGCAATCCGCCAGTCAACAGATATAAGCCGGTCCGCTTCTAACGAACTTTCTTAGGCCGCCCGCGCTTTTTCGGACTCGCGCTGGCGTCCTTCTTTGGCTTAGGCTGCGGCGGGGTTGAGAGAAGACGCTTGAGTGTTTCCTCTTCCGCGCGATCAACCTCAGACCTCTCTTCGCTGTCAGCCTTAGCCATGCCCGTATATCCTGTTTATCCGCCTAACTGGCCACCAAACGATGCCGATACGGAGGCATCGATAGGACGATTCGTGATCGCTTGGGGAATGCTAGAGACTCAAATTGATGCGGCAATAGGCGATCTGCTCGCGGTCGACCATACGCTGCAACAATCAATCACGGCGAACTTAGGCACCAAATCCAAAATCGAAATATTTCTAAGCATTTTTCATACAGAATCAGCCTTCTTCCCTGAAGCCACGTTGGATCAAGCGAACAAGCTTGGAAGCGATACCGCCACTGCTGCTGGGGTCTATCGCGTATGGGTGGCTCACGGTGCCCCTTTCCGCCTAACATTCCCAGAAGATGAAGAACCAGAGTATGAACTAGATAAAAGAAAAGAATGGATTTGGGCGAAAGTCACGGCCAGAAAAGGCGGCGTCAAAGGGTCATTCGCCTTCTTCACTAAGGAAATATTCGATAAACACACAGAGTCTGTAAAATCTCTAGTTATGAGATGGAACGAATTCAGAAATGCGGTCCATCCTAGACTCGGGTGGATTGAAAGTATCAGGCGAGAAGAGTCTGAGTAATCGATTACTCAGACCTCGCAAGTCTCCAGCTCCGCCGAATTCTATCGAATCCCGATTTTCCTCAATCCAATCCTCAACCACCGCCTCGATCATCTCGGACGTGACTTCAATTTCACTTGTTTTTAGCGCCGGCCTGTCGACCGGATCAGTATCATCTTCCATCTGCTAACTCAAGTGCATAATTGCCAAAGCTTTTTCTAAATCGGATATGATGTCATCTAGCTCGTCTAGAGCATCTAAGTCGTCTATTCGTATCTCCGCTGATGATCTTAAAGCGCTGAATTTCTGTGGCATAGCCATATGGGTTGTTACGGACATTCCGTATTCGAAATCTATTCCCAAACATCCGTGTATAGCGCTTTCGACGATGGATTCTGTCTGGGCGGCTGAAGCTGTCATCAGCCCTATAGCGGCAAGAAGCTCTTGTGGTAGGTTATGCGGTGCAAAATCATACACATTGATCGGCTCGCGCATGGTAGATCGCCTTAAAATAGAGGACACCAAGAGGCTAATGGCTGCGCTCGTGCGCCAGCCGCCTAAATTTCACGAGGATATGAAGCTCGGCAAGGGGAAGGCGGGCACATCAAAAAAAAATACAAAGCCAAAAAAGAAAAAAGATGGAAGTTAGTTTTTGGTTACAGGACTACTGGAAGCGCGGGACGCAGTTTCCTGAAGTTCAACACCTAGTTCGCGGGCGTGTTCGGGCTCGATGGCAAATCCGATCTCGCTTTCCTGACCCTGATCCAAGATCAGAGCTACTTTTTCGCCGGTGCTGGTTGGAAGTAGACCAATATTGTAAGTTGCCGCAGTGCATAGTTGTGAATAGTGATAACCGCCAACATCTGGCGCGCCAGCTGCCCGGATTGAGGCGCCTGATAGAAATCGTCGTGCGTGTGCCGCAAGTATCGGCAAAGCTCTTATTGGGACTGAAACGCTTTGACCTTCTTCGCTGTGGAAGATGATAACACCTTCTTCTATATTCCAATCACTTGTCTTTACGCGCGAAGCCATGTCTACCCCTCCAAGCCAGAAACCGCTTAGCGAATTGCTTCTTTGAAGTGATTTTAGTGAGTCGGCCGATACGTCAGGCGCTTGCCTTCGATACCCTTCATGGCAAGGGCCGTCCGTTCCCCGTCGTTTACGCCGAGCGCGGTGCGGTTGTTATGGCGGAACTGAAATTCGTTCAAATAGCGCTGTAGGTGCTGCTCGCTGCAAAAGCGGTAGGTTCCCTTCATTGAACGCTTGAAGTTGCCGAAAAAGTTCTCGACGGCGTTTGTCGTCTGGCCGTCTTTGCCGACGTAATAGCCGCTCTGGTTCATGCCATGCTCGACGGTCTTATGCGCGGCAAACTCTCTGCCGACCTTGATGTAGAGGCGGCTTTCATCCGTATGCAGTTCTGATGTGCGGCGGGCGTTGGTAACAAGTATCTCGCGCACTGTCTCGACCGTTGCGCTCTTGACGTGAAACACGCGGGCGCGTCCCTTGGGTTCGACAAGAGCGACGACGCCAGCCTTGTGGCTATGGCCTTTCTTGTAGCCTTTGGCGCGCTTTGACGTGTTGCCGTAGTAGGTTTCGTCGGCTTGCACGCTTTGGCCTTCCCCGCCCATAGGCGCGGGCGCAAGGTCTTTCATGGCTTCGCGCAAGCGATGCATCATAAACCATGCGGTTTTGTAGGTGACGCCAAGCGAGCGGTGGATTTCGTGAGCCGAAACGCCGTTCTTGCCGGAATTGAACATGTGCGCAGCCATCCACCACTTTGTGAGGGGAACCTTGCTGCGCTCGAACACGGTTCCGACTGTTGCCGTGAACTGTTTCTTGCACTCTAGGCAATAACGAAGGCCGGGACGATGCGACTGCTTCTTGCCAGCGATCAAAGCTATGCGGTCGGGATCGGCGTTGCCGCAATGAGGGCAGATGGCGCCGTTGGGCCAGCGCACGGCTTCAAGCGCCTCGCGAGCTTTGTCTTCGTCCTGAAAGATGGGGTTTTGGAACACGGCGGTCATATGGACAACTCCCTATGACTGCGATCCTATCATTGTCCCAACTTTTGTCAAGTATATAAATGCGAATAAAATCTCAATTATATAGTGACGCAGTGTGAGCTTGACGGTAAGGTGATTCGGGGTGACAGGCCGGATTAACAGAATTGACCCAATGAGGTAGGATGTTAGCTATCCTAAAAGGTGTAATTATCTATGCAGTAGCATGTCGCTTCCTATCTGGATGGGTATTGAAGTTTCTGGGGATAATGCCTGTTGTCAATGTCGGTGAATGTAGCGATTCACTCGGAGGCAACCGGCACCAAAAAAGAATGCCGGAGCGTTGGGGACAGAGCGGAGCGTTAGCAACTCGACAGCGACAATGGACGCCGACGGTGCGTCCGCTTGGCCCCGCAGCAATGCGAGGGTCGCCAGTTCCGATGGCCAGATATGGCGGGCGAACTATCTTGCAGGACGGGTCGCCCCGCCGACGGAACTTGGCAGGACTGAGAGATTCGCAAGCTCGCGTCAACTGGCGCGAGTTATGCACATGGTTCTCGCCCTCGACGGCGAGAAAAAAGAGGGCGGCCGAAGCCGCCCCAAGTTGGTGGACGCTTCTTTGCCTTGCTCGCGCCTAACGGCGCGGGCGACGGCGACAGTGAGCGCAGACTGTTTCAGACCGGCCGTTGCGGGTGCGAGTATATTCCCGCACCGCGACAGGCCTGTCCAAAGGGCAAGCTGGTCTCATGATCGAACCTTTCGCTAGCAAAGGCGGGACTAAGCCCGCCGCTCCTCGCGGAGCGCGAAGCCGCTCCGAAGCTCGCGATGGAGAGGAGCGCGCGAAAGGCCGATCACGAATCGGTCTGCCCGAATCATTTCTATCAGAAAATCAATGCGTCGCGGACCCGCGGCCGGTTGCGTCCACAGACAACGCGCTCCGCGAACGAATTCGTCATCGCGGTGCGTGACAGTTTCGTGGCCAGCGAATTCCTTGCCGATCGCCAGATAGAGCAGGCTTTCGTCCGTATGGAGCTTTGAGGCGCGGCTGACGAGGATTTCGCGGACCTTTTCCTTGGTCTCACCACCGCGCCTTCTTCGGCCAGCGCTTCGGCCACAGCCGGATGAAATCCGGCAGATCGTCGGTCTCGACCTCATCCTCCCCCGCCTCGATGCGACCTCGCGCCGACACGCCGGCGCGAGAGACGCTGTCCGCATCGCCGGAAATCAGCGGATGCCAGGGCGGCAGCGGCTTGCCGTGAAAGCGCAGCAAATAGGCGCAGGTCGGCGGCAGCCAGCGAATATCCTTGAGTTTCTCCAGCGTTAGCCGCACGCAGTCGGGCACGTAGCGCCGCCGGCGCGGATAGTCGCCGCAGCGGCAGCTCGCCTGGTCGAGCAATTTGCAGGCGACGCTCGTGTGATAGATCGCGCCGGTGTCCTCGTCTTCGAGCTTGACGAGGCAGCAGCGGCCGCAGCCGTCGCAGAGCCGCTCCCATTCGGCGCGATCAAGGTCCGAAAGCGGCTTTTCCCAGAACGGCGTCTCGATCCGCGCGGGCGCGGCCGGCAGGGCATTTTCGCCTTTTTTTAACGCCATTCTTCTCTTTCGGCTTGCCGCCTTGCGCGCTGGAAACCATAACGGCATGTGGGTCGCGCGGACTGTCGTCAAGATGGTTTAAAAAGTGTTAAAGTCCACGGAGCGCCGGTAAGTATGATCGGCGCGGGGAGCATTCGAGCTGTGTTGAAGCGTTTCCAGGCTTCCGCTTTCGTCAAGCGTGTCAAGCGCATCCTGCTCGGGTTCGACGCGCTGATCGACTCCGCCATGTACCAGAGCGGGCGGCGCGCCCGCGAGCGCTATGAGGATTTCTCGACCTTCATGGAGCGCTTCCACGTCTCGGGCGTGGCGCGGGTCGGGGTGGAGCTGTCCTGCGTGGCGCTGACTCTCGGCCTCGGCGCCGGGATCGTCGCCATGGCCCTGGCCTCCTCGGCCTTTCAGATGACCAGCGACGAGAACTGGCTCAAGCAGACCGATCTCGCCGTCACCTTTCTCGACCGCTACGGCGCGGATGTCGGCCAGCGCGGCATCAAGCATGACGACGCGGTGCCGCTCGAACAATATCCCGACCATCTCATCAAGGCGGTGCTGGCGACCGAAGACCGCCGTTTCTACGAGCATTTCGGCATCGACGTGATCGGCACGCTGCGGGCGCTGACCGTCAATGCGCGTTCGTCCGGCGTGGTGCAGGGCGGCTCCTCGATCACCCAGCAGCTCGCCAAGAATCTTTTCCTATCGAACGAACGCACCATCACCCGCAAGATCAACGAAGCCTTTCTGGCGCTGTGGCTCGAGCACCATCTGACCAAGCGCGAAATTCTCAAACTCTATCTCGACCGCGTTTATATGGGCGGCGGCGCCTTCGGCATTCAGGCGGCGGCCGAATTCTATTTCGGCAAGTCGGTCAAGGACGTGACGCTCGCCGAAGCGGCGATGCTCGCCGGCCTGTTCAAGGCGCCGACGAAATACGCGCCGCATGTCAATCTGCCGGCGGCCCGCGCCCGCGCCAATGACGTGCTGAATAATCTCGTCGTCTCGGGCTTGATGACCGAAAGCCAGATCATCGCCGCCCTGCGCAATCCGGCGACGCCGATCGACCGGGCGCGGGAGACCAGCCCCGACTGGTATCTCGACTACGCCTACAGCGAAATCCGAAAGCTCGCTCAGGAGGGCAAGCTCGGCGACAATCGCGTGCTCAGCGTGCGCACCGCGCTCGACTCCAACATCCAAAGGCGCGCCGAAGAGGTCGTCGAGACCAATCTGCGCGAGCAGGGCCGCAGTTACCACGCCAAGCAGAGCGCCGCGGTGGTGATGGAGCCGGACGGCGCGGTTCGCGCCATCGTCGGCGGGCGGGACTATGGCGCAAGCCAGTTCAACCGCGCGACCGACGCCGCGCGCCAGCCCGGCTCCTCCTTCAAGCCCTACGTCTATCTGACCGCGCTGATGACCGGCAAATTCAAGCCGACCACCATCGTCACCGACCGGCCGACCTGCATCGGCAATTATTGCGTGCACAATTACAGCGGCGGCTACGCCGGCTCGATGCCGCTCGCCAATGCGCTGGCGCGGTCGTTGAACACCATCGCCATCCAATTGTCGCAGGCGATCGGCAATGGCGATTCGCGGATCGGCCGCGCCAAGATCATCGACACCTGCCGGCGTCTCGGCATCACCACGCCGCTCGAGGATACGCCGTCGCTGCCGGTCGGCCAGAGCGACGTCATTCCGCTCGAACATTCGGCCGCTTACGGCGCCTTCGTCAACGGCGGCAAGAAGGTCACGCCCTACGCCGCCGTCGAAATCCGCAACCGCCAGGGCGATCTGCTCTATCGCCACGACCGCGACGCGCCGCCGCAAAAGCAGGCCGTGCCTTACGACAAGGTCGTCGAACTCGCGGGCATGATGAAAAAGGTCGTCGAGGAAGGCACCGGCAAGCGCGCCCAGCTTGGCCAGGGCATCGACGTCATCGGCAAGACCGGCACGACGAACGGTTACAAGGACGCCTGGTTCTGCGGCTATTCCGGCACGATGGGCGGCTGCGTCTGGTATGGCAATGACGACAATGCGCCGATGAACAACATGACCGGCGGCACGCTGCCGGCCGGCACCTGGCATGACATCATGGCCTATGCGCATCAGGGCGCGACTTTGAAGCCGATCGTGGGATTGCGGCCTGATCCCAAGGGCGCGACGGCCGTCGCCAACGCCGATGTGGTGAAGCCCGTCGAACTCGGCGCGCCGCAGCGTCCCGCGACTCTGAGCAAAGGCGCGATCCAGGCGCTCGAATCGATACAGATGAAGATCAAGGCGGTCGGCGGCGACAAGCAGAGCGCGCTGGAGGCGCCCGAACCCGCCGACGCCGCGCCGCGGACGCTGCGCGAAAGCCATGCGGCCGACGGCGGCGTCATAAGATAGCGGCGGGAGCGCGTCCTTGGACCTCAGGCCTTATGCGAATTATTTGCGCGCCGCCTCGGCGATGATCGCCGGCCTCGCGATCGGCCTGCTGGCGACCGTGCTGTCGCTCAACGCCGGCTATGGCTTCAATTCATTGCGCGCCGGCCCGTGGACGTCATGGCCGCATATCGGCGGCGCCGACATCGATCCTTACGCGCGGGCGGTGATCTCGCGTTCCGGCGAGGCGCCGCTCGGCCGCGATCAGGGACTGGCCTTCATCGCGCGGACCGACTCCGACGGCGCGCCGCTTGACGGCGAATGCGCCTATCGCATCGTCGATCCCTTGCCGGCGGCGCGCTTCTGGACGATCGCGCTCGCCAGTCCCGACGGAAGGCTCGTCGCCAATCCCACCGAGCGCTACGGCTATTCCTCGGTCGACATTCTGCGCAAGGAAGGCGGCGCTTTCGAAATCGACGTCGCCCGCGAGGCGCGGCCCGGCAATTGGCTGTCGCCCGGACAGGCGCAGGGCTTCGTCTTCGTGCTGCGGCTCTATGATACGCCGCTCGACATCGAGTCCAATCCCGATCCCGATTCCTTCCCGAAAATCGTGAAACTCGGATGCGCCTGAAAATTCCCGACCGTTACCTCGACCTTCTGCCCTGGCTGCTCGCCACGCTGCTGGTCGCGGGCATCGTGCATATCGTTTCGGTGCTGCTGATGCCGACCGTCGCGCCGCGCGACGCGTTGGGCCGGCTCGCCGCCTATGTAAAAACCGCCGCCCCGGCGGAGGGCCTGGTGCTGCTGCCGCAGATGGCGCCCGGCGACGAGACTCTGCCCTTCGAGGATCCGGCCTTCGCCGAGGCGGTCTGCGTCTACGATCTCGGCAAGGGTCCCCTGCGGGTCAAGACCAGCGTCGACGGCGAGGATTTTCTCGGCCTGTCGTTTCACGCCAACGCCGGCCGCATCTATCATTCGATGACCGACCGCTCGGCGATCAAGGGCAAGATCGACATCGTCGTCGGCGACGCGCGCCAGATCGACGCCCTGACCAGCGCCGACGAAGGCGACGCCCCGCCGCCGTCGGAAGTGCGGCTCACCGCGCCGGCGAAGCGCGGCTTCGTGCTGATCCGCTCTTTGGCGAAGCGCCCTTCCGATCAGGAGCGCGCGCGCAACCGCTTAAGCGCGATCAGCTGCCAGCGGTTCGATTTGCCGCAGGGGTAAGCGGCGCTGTACGTTATTTGCGCTCAGGAGGGTCCGCCTGAACGCAGCGTGATCCAGGCGTCGCGCTTTGGCGTCAATTGCCGTCGCCGGGCAGTCCCGGAAGCGGCAGAATTTCGATGCCCTCTTCGAGCAGCGCCTTCGCCTCTTCGAAAGTCGCATGGCCGCGGATCGGGCGTCGCTCGGTTTCGCCGTCCTCCATTGCGCGCGCTTCCTCCGGAAAGCGGTCGCCGACGTCTTCCGTATGTGCGACCACCGTGTCGTGCAATTCGCGCAGCTTGGCGCGCAGTTCGCGCGCGGCGTCGTCGCGCGGCTTGGCGACATTGGGCGCCATCACGTCGCGCGCAATCTTCGTCGAGTCGCAGAACGGGCAGGAGACCCGTCCTTCCGCCGCCTGCTTCTCGAAGCCCGCGCTGTCGCGAAACCAGCTGTCGAAGCTGTGGCCGGCGTCGCAGATGAGCGAATAGCGGATCATGCCGGCGCTCCCCCGGCGAGCAGCGCGTCGAGTTCGCCCGCGCCGTCGAGCGCGTAAAGATCGTCGCAGCCGCCGATGTGCCGGTCGTCGATGAAAATCTGCGGCACGGTCGAGCGGCCATTGGCGCGCTGGCTCATGCGGCGGCGTCCGAGCGGGTCCCATGCCACCGAGATTTCTTCGAATTCGGCGCCTTTTTGGGTCAGCAGCCGCTTGGCGGCGAGGCAATAGGGGCAGGTCGGCGTGGTGTAGATTTCGATGCGGGGAGCCATGGCGCGCTTATACTCTGGCCTTTACGCGCTTGTCACGGCCCGGGCGAAAACGAGGAGATCGACGCGCGCCGCGCCCGCCCTGAGCAGAGCGCGAGTCGCGGCGTTGGCGGTCGCCCCGGTGGTCAGCACGTCGTCGACGAGCACGACATTGCGGCCAACCACCGCGTCGGCGCGTTCCGGCGCGACGCGAAAGGCGCCGGAGAGATTGGCGGCGCGCTGCGCCCGCGTCAGCCCGACCTGCGGCGCCGTCGGCTTGACGCGCTCGAGCGCCATCATTTCCGCCGGAACGGCGCTCACGCGGGAGATCGCCCGCGCCAAGGCCGCCGACTGGTTGAAGCGGCGCGCCAGAAGCCGCAGACGGTGCAAGGGGATGGGCACGATCGCGTCGGCGTCGGCGAGGAGTTCGGCGCCGGCCCGCGCCATCCAGCGGCCGATCGGTTCGGCGAGCTCCAGCCGGTCGTAATATTTCAGCCGGTGCGCCAGGGCGCGGGCCTTGTCGCTGTCATAGCGCGCGACCGCCCTGGCGCGGCCGAAGGCCGGCGGATTGGCCGCCGCTTCGAGCGAGATCAGGCCCGGCTGCGCAAGGTCGCGTTCGAACGGCGTGCCGAGCCGCTCGCAATAGGGGCGCTCGATGAAGGCGATGTCGCGCCAGCAGTCAGCGCAGATCGCGCCATGGGCGGCGACGGCCCTTCGGCAGACGAGGCAGGAGGGCGGGTAGACGAGGTCGAGAAGCGCATGCCCCGCCCCCGCAAAGGGTCGAAGGAGGCCCGTCGCCGCGCGCCGCGTCATTGGCCGAAACTCGCAAATTCAGGGGTTGAGCACAGACGCAAGCCTAACGCATCCTAGGGGCCGGGAAAAGAATCGGTCGCGGGCCGGTCGGTCGGCGCTTCGCGGGCGCCAAGCGAAGCGCCGCCCAACAGGAGAAAGACGTCGATGAGAGAGTTCCACGCGATCTTCATCATCGCCTGCATCGCCGTGCTCGCGCCGCTGCTCAATCGAATTCCAATTTTTGCGCGCGCGCCGATCGTCGCCATCGAACTGCTCCTCGGCATGCTCGTCGGCCCGAGCGGCGCGGGACTGGTCAGCGCGGACAGCGCCTTGGACTTTCTCAGGGAGTTTGGGCTCGCCTATCTGTTTTTTCAGGCGGGATTCGAGTTCAACCAGAAGGAGATCAGCGGAAAGCCGCTGCGACTCGGACTTTACGCATGGCTCGTGTCCTTGGGCCTCTCGATCATTATCTCCGGAGCGCTCTATCTTCTCGGCCTCGTCGAGGCGCCGCTGCTCGTCGCGCTGATCCTGCCGACCACGGCCTTCGGCATTCTGATCCTCATGTTGCGTCAGGCCGGAGAGCTCGATGACGAATTCGGACATTACGCGCTTGGCGTCGCAGCGGTCAGCGAACTCGGGCCGCTCCTTCTCGCTTCGATCGTTCTCGCGCAACACGATCATCATCTGCACCAGACGCTGCTCAGCGCGCTGTTCATGGCCATCGGAATCGCAACGATTGTGTTTCTCAAGAGGGCGCGTTCCGACCGTCTTGCGGATAGCGTCGTCCGCTGGCTCGGCGACGGCGAACTGCTGCCCATCCGGATCTCGCTCGTCATCCTGCTCGGCTTCATTTCATTCGCCGATCGGCTGGGGATGGAGCTCGTGGTCGGCTCCTATATGGCCGGCATGGCCGTCGCGGTCCTCGTGCATGGCACCAAGGCCCAGATTCTCGAGGAGCGTTTGACGGCGATCGGCTCGGGTTTTTTGATTCCGCTGTTTTTCATCGAGAGCGGCGTAGCCTTCGATTTTCCGGCGCTGGTCTCGAGCCCCGCCAGCGTTCTGCGCTTCATCGTCTTTTGCCTGGCGTTCCTGCTGATCCGCCTGGCGCCGCTCAATCTTTATCGAGGGACGCTGCCGGAGCGCGACATGCCGGCCTTGGCGCTGTTGTCATCGACCACGCTGCCGCTGGTCGTCGCGCTGACCTATCTCGGGGTGAGCCGGGGCCAGATGGCGCCGGAGACGGCCGCGGCGCTTGTCGGCGCCGCGATGGTCACCGTCACGGCGTTCCCGACGATCGCATTCTGGCTGCGCGGAACGGATCGGCAATCGCGTTTCGAGACCGGCGTGTCGCTTGTCTCTCATGCGGTCGCCGATTGGTTCTCCGCGCGAGCGTCGGGCGCGGTCGCGAAACTTCCCCCGCACTGGCTCGAGGAACTGCATGGCATTGAGCGGCGCGTTCGAAATGTGTTCAACGGCTCGGCAAAGTAATAACGCTTACCATCGATTAGGCCGATGGGTCGCCGACGCAATCGCGCGCGTGTTCGCCCGGATCGATCTTGCGCCGTTCTTGATGCCTAACAGGGTGCTGACGAAGGCCGTCGCCAACAATCTCATTCATTCCCTGCGAATGCGGGCGATGCGCGGGCGCGTCGCCATGGTCGGGAAGCGGAAGGCATCTGCGTACGGAGATAAGCAGACGCTTTGTTATTATGTGCGTTTTTCGCTGTGCTGCTCGCATGTGCAGGTAGGCAGTCGAACTAAGTCGCCGCCTTTTTGACACAACATCTGCCTATGATATTATTGTGCATCTCATTTCTCTATTGGGCTTTCATGCCATTTAATTCTGACGATCGCGAGTTTGCAAAGGACGTCATGAATGCGTCGCTGAATTTCGTAGCCATAATGTTTGCAGTGATCACCTTTATATCTGCAGAATACAAGGCGAATTTCAGCGAAGAGAGCACTGCCAACATCATCTATCGTGCGCTTATCGGTGCCACAGTGATCACTGTGGCCTCTGGCTTTTTGGCCTTCATGGCACTGATAGCGCTGCGTTCGAATAGCTTCTATTCGATAAAGCCACTGGTCTGGGCATTCGGAGCGCTGATTGTCGCGGCGACGATCGGCATCCCAATTTTCGTGTTCGTCCTCATTCCCTAGCCGGAGTCGAAACGTGACGTTGCTCACCGTCAAAGACTGGGGCCTTTTGAAGGCCAAGCCGATACTAGTCGATAGGGTTATCGAGCAAACCTATGCTGGTCCTTGCGCACGATTGAATATGTATCGCGGCATTGCAAAGAATGTCGTTGGCATGTTTCGTGGATTGGATCAGTTGGCTAAACCGACGCCATACCCAGAGACACGTCGCCTCATCGACGATAAGCCGAAGATAGAACGGCTGGTCTCAGAACTGATCAGGGATCAAGACATTGATCTACAGGGGTTTATGTTGAAGCCGGATATGCAATCGCTCAGCATCGAGGACATTTCTGGGCTTTATGCTCGGATGGTGATCGAGCACGCAGAAGATGCTGATTGTGAGCAAATTTTGGGCGCATTGGAGCGCGCCAACCTTCGTGTCAAGCGTTCACTCACTTGCCGTTAACGGTTTGGACTCTACTTTTCTGGACCTGGAAAGGAGACGTGGCATGTATGAACTCTACCGCCGAGGATTCCTCGCGCTGGTTGCAGGGACCGCTGCTATGTCTGTTGCCTCAACCTGCGCGGCTCAGGATTCGCCAAAGCTAAGCGCGCCGAAGCCGGAAATAAAACGATCTGAGGCAAAGCCTCTGATAAAAGAGTACGTTGAACGGATGTCGGATGATAGGAAGAAATATCTCGGGGTCGAATTGAGCGCGTTTGAGAAACAGAAGCTGGAACATGAGATTCTTACTAAAATTGAAGAAGCTGGCATATATAATTTTTGGGATCCGTAGCATCGAGCGGTAGCTGCTGTGGCGTATGAGATAATACCGCCTCAGCCGAGCAGGCCGCGCGCTTTCGGCGCGAGCGGATTGTCGGCGAGCGCCTTTGCGTCGGGGCGATCCGGCGCCGGGTGATTGACCAGCGCGCCGTAGAGTCCCTGGACGAAGCCTTCGTCGAGATCCTTGACGATGAAGACGATACGCGTGCGCGTGTCGGCGTCGGGCCAGGCGTCGAGTCGATGCGGCGGGTGGAAGACATGCTGCACGCCATGGATCGCCACGGGACGCGAGGGGTCGTCGGCGAGCGCCACGATTCCCTTCACGCGCAACATGCGCGGCCCATGCGTATGGCGCAGAAGATCGATGAAAATGTCGAAGGACGCCGGCGTCAGCGGCGTGTCCGATGAAAAGCAGAAGGCGCGAATATGGGCGTCGTGCCGGTTCGCGTCGAGGCCATGATGTCCGTGCGTTTCGTCGTGATGCTCATGGCCGTGATGCTCATCGTCATGAGCATGGCCGTGCTCATGGCCGTGATCATGACGGGCGTGTTCATGCGCCTGCGCCGCTTCGACCGCTTCGGCGTTGAGCCATTCTTTTACGCGCGGCGTTTTGGTCGCGAGATCATAGAGGCCGCAGTTGATCAGCGCCTCCGGGCGCGCTTCGCCCGTCGCGGCGTCGAGCTGCAGGGCGCCGGGATTGAGGCGCGCGAGCCGCGCCTTCAGCGCGCCGAACCGCGCCGCGCCTTGCGGCAGATCGGTCTTGGCGATGACCAGCCGGTCGGCGACCGCCGCCTGTTTGACGGCTTCCTCGTGTGAATCGAGCGTCGCTTCGCCATTGACCGCGTCGACGAGAGTCACGACGCCGTCGAGCCGATAGCGCATCATCAGATAGGGGTGGTACATGATCGCGTGCAGGATCGGCGCGGGATCGGCGAGGCCGGTCGTCTCCAGCACGACGCGTTTGAACGGCTTGATCCGGCCGTTGTCGAGGCGCTTCAGCAGATCTTCGAGCATATTCACGAGATCGCCGCGAATCGTGCAGCACACGCAGCCCGAACTCATCAGCACCATGTCGCCGTCGATCTTCTCGATGAAGAGATGATCGAGGCCGATCTCGCCGAATTCATTGATGAGGACCAGCGTATCGGCGAGCGCCGGCGAGGCAAGCAGCCGATTGAGAAGCGTGGTCTTGCCGGCGCCGAGAAAGCCGGTGACGACGGTCAATGGAATCGGCGGCGGCGCGGATCGAGTCGAGCGGGTGGCGTTGGTCGCGGTCAGATCATTCATTCAAACGGAACTCGCGCCGGAGAAGGAGAAAGTTCCTCCTCGCGGATGACGCGCATTTTCGCTGAAAACGCCGCGCGTTTCCACAAATGAACGCTGCGGCGCGCGCTTAGCTCTTGCCTGGCTCGGCGGGGGAGCGGAGCTTCGGCGCGACCGCGCGCTTCTGGGCTTCGGCGGGAGATGCGGGCGCTTTCGGCCTCGCCGCGCTTTTCGGCGCCGCCCTCGGCTTTGGCGCCGGCGCGCTTTCGATCGCTTCGGCGCCGCCGGCGTCAGATCTCGCGGCTTCGGCTCTGGCGGCTCTCGCCGCCGCGGCGCGCGCCGCTTTCACGGCCTTTGCATGCTTGGCGCGGCGCAGCGAGATCGCATCCGGCGCCGGCTTGCTGATCGGCGAAGCGTTTGCGTCGCCGGGCTCCGGTTGCGCCGCATAGGCGGCAAGATCGGGCTGCTCGCCAACGGGCGCGCCCGGCGCCCGCGTCCGCGCCACCGGTCCGACATAGCCGGGCGCGCGTCCGACATAGACGGGCACGGGCTCAAATCGCGGACGCGGCAGATGCGCGATCTCCTTGGCGTTGATGTGCGGCTGCTGCTGCGCGCCGTTCAGCGCGTCGAGCAGCGGAACGCCCGAGCCGACCGGGACCGACGCGTCTTCGATTTCCGCCATGAATTGGGCAGCGCCGGGCCCGCGATGATGACACACCGACTCGCGCAAATCGGGCGCCGCGGTAGGGCCGGAAGAGGGCAGCGAAGCGAGCGAGGCGACGGCCGCGCCGCTCTGGAAGCCGCGGTCGAGCAGGGCCGCCGTCTTCGCCGTGCGCAGAATCGGATTGGGCGCGCCGAGGACGACGGCGATCAGGCGCCGGCCGCCGCGGGTGGCGGAGGCGACGAGATTGAAGCCGGCCGAGCAGGTGAAGCCGGTCTTCATCCCGTCGGCGCCGGGATAACGGCCGAGAAGATGATTGTGCGTCGGAATGATCTGCTTGCCGAGCTGCATCGCGCCGATGTTGAAGAGATTGGCGTGCTCGGGAAATTGCAGGTAGAGGGCGCGGCCGAGAATGGCGAGATCGCGCGCCGACGTGACCTGCCGTTCGTCAGGGAGGCCGTTGGGATTGTACCAGACCGATTGCGTCATGCCGAGCGAAGCGGAGGCGCGGTTCATCTCGTCGGCGAAGGCTTCGACCGAGCCGGACACGCCTTCCGCGATGGCGACGGCGATGTCGTTCGCCGATTTCACCATCAGCATGACGAGCGCATTGTGCAATGTGACTTCCGAGCCGGCCCTGAAGCCCATCTTGGAAGGCGCCGCGCGGCAGGCGCGCGGCGACATCATCACCGGCGTGTCGAGCGTGATGCGTCCCTGGCGCACCGCGTCGAGCGCGACATAAGCGGTCATCAGCTTCGTCACCGAGGCGGGAAACCAGGCGGCGGTCGCCTGATCATGCGAGAGCACGGCGCCGGAGGAAACGTCGATGACGATCGAGGGCGTCGCGCGGGCGGGCGCTGCGGCCCCTAGCGAGACCAGTAATGCGGTAGCGACCGCGATTAAAGTGGACTTCGAGAAGATCATCCGCTTAGCCCCATGACCCGCCGATCAAACGCGCGGGATCGCATGAAAACGCCGATCATATAATAGCGCCCAAGGCGCTCGGCCGGGATAGGCCGAGATTAGGGCGATTCGGGGGCGGCGTTAGCGGATGGTTAACCGTAATTCTTAACAAAGGCGAGTCGGCGGGGCTCATTGCCTTCGGCGCGCGAGTTCCGGCTCGACGAGCTGATATCTGATGACGAACTTCAGCGCCCGACTCCAGGATTGATCGGTCTCGCCGCGCAGATCGGCTTGCGCGGCATGCGCCAGCCTTCCCGTGCGCGCGTCGCGGATGCGAATGTCGAGATTTTGCTCCATCACGCTGATTTTTCGAAAGAAGCAGACGAAGGACAGATCGGCGCCAAGCGCTTGGGCGATGTCGGCGTCGCAGCCGTTGCATTTGCGCAGCCAGTGATCCTTGACCCTCTGGTCGGTCGAGGCGCTTCCATCGACGATGTCGAACAACCCCGATTGCGCCAGTAGTTCGCGCGCGAGCGCGGTCATTCGTTGCAGGCGGGCGGTTTCCTCGGGACTTTCGCCGGCGATCGGACCGCCGGCGGAGAAATCGTCGAGTTCAATGTCGAAGACCGCGAGTTTCAAGCGCGGAGCGGTTTGCGCACAGGTCTGCGCGCCGCCGGCCATCGCCGAGACCAGAGCCATGATAAGAAGGCGCGTCAGCGTTAATTTGCCCATCGAAAAGCTCCGCTCTTCATCCAGGGAAGACGATAGCTTCTCGAGGGCGCGGCCGGCTTCGGACGATCGCCCCGGTCCGATTGGGCAAATTTCCTCTTCTCGGCGGATCAGGCGGCGGGCGCGTCCCCGACTATTCCCGCGCCGATCGCCAGCCACACGAGATGAGCGTCGGTGCGCGCGCCGATCTTCGCCTTGATCTGATAGTGGTAGTTCTGAACCGTTTTCGGGCTGAGATTGAGGATCGCGGCGATGTCCTCGGTGGTTTGGCCCGATGCGACAAGCCGAAGGATTTCCGTCTCTCTGGGGCCAAGCTCGTCGATGAGCGCGCGACCCGCGCCCAATCGCTCCGCCGCGATCTCGCGCGCGACGTCGTCGCTGAGCGCCCGGCCGCCCCTGGCGACGACCGCGACCGCGCGCAACAACTCGGCGGCGTCGCTGCTTTTCGTAACATAGCCCGAGGCCCCGGCTTCAAAAGCTTTCAGCGCGAAGGCCGTACCGCCATGCATGGTGAAAATCAGGATGCGCGCATTCTTGTCCCACTGCCGAATATGCCGCACGGCCTCGACGCCGCTCGCGCCGGGAAGAGACAGGTCCATGATGACGACGTCAGGCGAAGCGCTGCGATAGGCCTGGTAGGCGTCCGCGGCATTGTCGGCTTCGGCGACGATTCTGTAGCCCGGCTGACGTTCGAGCAGCCGGCGATATCCCTCTCTTACGATCGGGTGGTCGTCGACGAGGAGAATGGCGATCATGCGAGCGCCAAACCTCTGATCGGCGCGGGCGCGACCGGGATCGTCGGAAGGCGCGCAACGACGCGGACGCCGCGCGCGGCGTCGCTGATCGAAAGGCTGCCGCCGAAAGCCGCGATGCGCTCGCGAATCCCGAGAATGCCGTGGCCGGAGGAGGCGGCGAGGCGCGACGCGTCGCCGCCCCCGTCATCCTCGACCGTCAGCGCGACGAGTCCGTTGGTGACAGCGGCGCGCTCGATGCGAAGATAAACATTCTTCGAGTCGCCATGCCGCATGGCATTGGTCAGACATTCCTGGGCGATGCGATACAGACTCGTCGAAACCGCTTGCGGAAGATCGGCGAGATCGCCGAAGAGCCTGAGATGGACGACGGCCTTACGGTCGGCCCTGGCGTTCCAGCGCGCGGCGAGCTGAACCAGACAGGCTTCGAGTCCGAGTTCCTCAAGGTCCTGCGAACGCAAACGGGCGAGCGCGTCGCGCAGCGTCGTCATCATGCGCTTGGCGACGCGCGCGATGGCGCGCGCGTCCTCCGCGACGCCTTCGTCAATCCTGGCCGCCGCCGACTCGATGGAGCCGGCGAAGGCGAGGGTCGCCGTCAGGCATTGGCCGAATTCGTCGTGAAGGTCGCGGGCAAGCGCGCGGCGCTCCTCCTCCTGAACCTCGAACAGCCGCTTGGTGAGCGCGGCGCGCTCCGCCGTGGTCTGCGCCAGCCGCTCGGCGAGATCATTGACGGCGCGCGCGATCAGGCCGAATTCGCCTTTGCTGACGGCCTTGAGCCGGCGGTCGTAATTCCCCTGCTCCAGCTGGCGCAGTCCCTCGACGATGGCCCGCGTCGGCGCCAGCGCATGGACGATGGCGGCGGCGGCGAGCGCGCATAGGCAGATCGCCATCGAGGCCGCGACGCTGACGATGATCGAGATTTGCCGCCAGGCCTGACGGATGGCCGCGTCCGGCTCCGCCCTGACGGAGATTGCGCCGGTTTCCGGCTGCCGCACGGTCAAGGGACGAATGATCGGCGCATGCGCGCCGAAGATCAGCTGGTAGGCGGTCGAAAACCATGCGGGCGCCGACGCGCCGACGCCTTCGAGCTGGCTGCAAAGCGTGCGCGGCGCCTCCTCTCCCGGCGCGTAGCTGATGCACACGCCGGGAGAGACGAGCTTCAAGGTCGCAAGCGACTCCCACTCGGGACGGGGCAGAATATTGTCGCGCCGCATGCTGCCGCGCCACAAAATCGCCTGCCAGTAGAGATTTTCGAGTTCATGCGCCACGCGCTCGGCGGATGTCGCCGCTTCGCTTTCGATCGCGCGATGCGCGTCGACCATCACCCAGCCCGCCGTCAGCGTCAGACAAAGAAGGGTGATGGCGACAAGCTGCAAGACGAGCCCGATGATCAACCGCATTGGCGCATTCCTTGCTGCGTGGATTTGCTCCTCAGTAGAACAGGAATTGGGAGGAGCGCCAATGCGCCGAGCCGCTTTTGGCCCTCGATCGGGCAATTTGCCCGATCGATGGCCGCAGCCGATTTGAATCCTTTGAAATATTCGGCGCGGCCAGGGCGGATATGGTAATGTAAAGCCTGGACGAAAACGCCAGCGACGCTTCGGACCGGTCGGCGAGGGCCCATGCGTCTTCGCGTCTTCGCGCGCCCATGGACTCCGGCTTGTGATCGAAAAGCTCGAATTTCTCATCGCCGTCGCCAAAGAGAAGAGCTTCTCGCGCGCCGCGGAGATTTGCGGCGTCACGCAGCCGACGCTTTCGGCCGGCGTCAAGCAGCTCGAAGATTCGCTGGGCGTGCTGCTCGTCAATCGTTCGTCGCGCTTTCACGGACTGACCGCCGAAGGCGAGCGGGTGCTCGAATGGGCCAAGCGCATCGTCGGCGACGCGCGGGCCATGCGGCAGGAGGTGCGAACGCTGAAGGAGGGCCTTGCCGGCCAGTTGAAGATTGCGGTCATTCCAACGGCGCTCGGAATCGTTTCGGCGCTGACCACGCCCTATCGCGAGAAGCATCCCGGCGTTCGTTTTTCCGTGATTTCCGCCTCGTCGAGCGAAGTGCTGACCATGCTCGACAATCTCGAAATCGACGCCGGCATCACCTATCTCGACAATGAGCCGCTCGGCCGCGTGCGCACCGTGCCGCTGTGTTCGGAGCGCTACCGTCTGTTGACCTTCGCGGACAAGCCGCTCGGCGACCGCGAACGGGTGACCTGGGCGGAGGTTGGCCGCATCGACCTCTGCCTGCTGACGCCGGACATGCAGAATCGCCGCATCGTCGAGCAGCTCATTCGCAAGGGCGGCGTCGAGCCTGTGCCGGCGCTGGAGTCGAACAGCGTCATCCTGCTCTTTGATCATGTGAAGTCCGGGCGCTGGGCGACCGTACTGCCCGAAAAGCTCGCCAAGACGCTGGAGATTGCGCCGCCCTTACGGTCGATTCCCATCGTCGAGCCCGAAGCGGTCCACGAAATCGGCCTCGTCGCGCCCCAGCGCGAGCCGGTGATCCCGCTGGTCGCGGCGCTGGTTGCCGAGGCGAAGAAACTCGCCGAAAGCCGAGCGCTTGGCGATTGATAGGTTTGGCCTATCGCGTAACGAAGGGTCGCTATTGATCGCGCACTGGATTTCCGGCACTGTCCTAAGAACCAATCCAAAAAGGGCGACCGCTTTGCGCAACGCTCTGGACTGAAAGGGAAGAAATGGCTGGCGCTGCTCAGTATAGCGACGAGCGCGCGCGGGAGATCATCGCCGCTCATATGGGTCTTGAAGGGCCCGCGATGCCAATTCTGCACGCGCTACAGGAAGAATTCGGATATGTGCCGGACGCCGCCGTCAAGCAGATGGCCGAGGCGCTCAATATTTCCCGCGCCGAAATGCATGGCGTCGTCACCTTCTATCACGACTTCCGTCGCGCGCCGCATGGCCGCCATGTCCTCAAGCTCTGCCGCGCCGAATCCTGCCAATCGATGGGCGCGGAACGGCAGGCGCTGGCCTTCCTCGACAGGCTGAAGCTCGATTGGGGCGGAACGACGCCGGATGGCGCGCTGACGGTCGAGCCGATCTACTGTCTGGGCCTGTGCGCGCATAGTCCTTCAGCGCTCTACGACGGCGAGCCGATCGGCTGCGTCGACGCTGAAAGGCTCGACGAAATCGCCGCGGAGGCCCGGGACTGATGGCGAAGGTCTACATCCCGCTCGACATGGCCGCCGTCGCGATGGGCGCCGACAAACTCGCCGCCGCCGTCGCGCAAGAAGCCGCGGCGCGCGGCGAAACGATTGAGATCGTCCGAAACGGCTCGCGCGGCATGCTCTGGCTCGAGCCGCTGATCGAGGTGGAGACTCCTTCCGGCCGCATCGGTTATGGACCGGCCAAGGTCAAGGATGTCGCCTCGCTGTTCGACGCGGGATTCCTCGCCGGCGGCGCGCATCGGCTGAGCATCGGGATCGTCGACGACCATCGCTGGATGAAAAGGCAGAACCGCGTCACCTTCGTGCGCTGCGGCGTGATCGATCCGCTGTCGGTCGCCGAATATGAGGCGCATGACGGCTTCAAGGGCCTCAAGCGCGCCTTCGAGGTCGGGCCCGCGGCGGTCGTCGAGGAAGTCACCAAGTCGGGCCTGCGCGGCCGCGGCGGCGCGGGCTTTCCGACAGGCATCAAATGGAAGACGGTGGCCGACTGTCCGCCGGGCAAGAAATATGTGGTCGTCAACGCCGACGAAGGCGATTCCGGCACCTTCGCCGACCGCATGATCATGGAGGGCGATCCGCTCTCGCTGATCGAAGGCATGCTCATCTGCGGATACGCCGTCGGCGCCTCCAAAGGCTATGTCTATCTTCGTTCCGAATATCCGGTCGTGGCCAAGGTCTTTCAGGCGGCGATCGAGAAGGCGCTTGAGGCGGGATGGCTCGGCAAGAATATCAAGGGCTCCGGTTTCGACTTTGACGTCGAGCTGCGCATCGGCGCCGGCGCCTATGTCTGCGGCGAGGAGACCTCGCTGCTCGAATCTCTCGAGGGCAAGCGCGGCATCGTGCGCGCCAAGCCGCCGCTTCCGGCCCATGTCGGCCTCTTCGGCAAGCCCACGGTCATCAACAATGTGCTGTCCATGGCGACCATACCGATGATCATGGAGAAGGGCGCCAAGCATTACGCCGACCTCGGCGTCGGCCGCTCGCGCGGCACCATGCCGCTGCAGATCGCCGGCAACGTCAAATATGGCGGCCTCTTCGAGACGGATTTCGGCATTCCGCTCGGCGTGGTCGTCAATGAGATCGCCGGCGGCGCCCGCTCGGGTCGTCCGGTCCGCGCGGTTCAGGTCGGCGGCCCGTTGGGGGCCTATGTGCCCGTGTCGCTTTTCGACCTTCCGATCGACTATGAGGCCTTCGCCGCCAAGGACAGTCTCATCGGCCATGGCGGCATCGTGGTTTTCGACGACACCGTCGACATGTCCTGGATGGCGCGCTTCGGCATGGAGTTCTGCGCCATCGAGAGCTGCGGCAAGTGCACGCCCTGCAGGCTTGGCTCGACGCGAGGCGTCGAAACGATCGACAAGATTCGCAGCGGCCAGAACGTCGACGCGAATATCGATCTTCTCAAAGATCTCTGCCATACGATGAAGTTTGGCTCGCTCTGTGCATTGGGCGGCTTTGCGCCCTATCCTGTAGAGAGCGCGCTTCGCCATTTTCCCGAGGACTTCCGCAAGTCGGCCCTTGAAGCCGCTGAGTGAGGTAAGCCGCCATGACGCTGATCAAGGAAATCGATTACGGCACGCCCGAATCAAAAGCCGAGAAACTTGTGACGCTGACCATCGATGGCGTAAGCGTCACCGTGCCCGAGGGCACGTCGATTATGCGCGCGGCGATGGAGGCGGGGACCGAAATCCCCAAGCTCTGCGCCACCGACAGCATCAAGGCCTTCGGCTCCTGCCGGCTCTGCGTGATCGAGGTCGAGGGCCGCAATGGCACGCCGGCCTCCTGCACCACGCCGGTCGCGCCCGGCATCTCGGTCAAGACTCAGACTCCGCGCCTCGCCGCGATCCGTCGCGGCGTGATGGAACTCTATATTTCCGACCATCCGCTCGACTGTCTGACCTGCGCCGCCAACGGCGACTGCGAATTGCAGGACATGGCGGGCGCAGTCGGCCTGCGCGACGTGCGCTACGGCTATGACGGCGCCAATCACGTTTTCGCCCGCAACAATGGCGAAGCGAATTTCGACTGGAAGCCGAAAGACGAGTCGAACCCCTATTTCAGCTACGATCCCTCGAAGTGCATCGTCTGCAATCGCTGCGTGCGCGCCTGCGAGGAAGTGCAGGGCACCTTCGCGCTGACGATTTCCGGCCGCGGCTTCGACTCGCGCGTTTCGCCCGGCATGGACGAAGCCTTCATGGAGTCGGAATGCGTGTCCTGCGGCGCCTGCGTGCAGGCCTGTCCGACCGCGACTCTGATCGAGAAATCGGTCATCGCCATCGGCCAGCCTGAGCATTCCGAGGTCACCACCTGCGCCTATTGCGGCGTCGGCTGCACCTTCAAGGCGGAGATGCGCGGCGAGGAAGTGGTCCGCATGGTCCCCTGGAAGGACGGCAAGGCCAATCACGGCCATAGCTGCATCAAGGGCCGCTTCGCCTATGGCTACGCCCAGCACGGCGACCGCATTCTCGACCCGATGATCCGCGAGTCGATCGATCAGCCCTGGCGCGTGGTCTCGTGGGACGAGGCGATCGGCTTCGCCGTCGACCGGCTGAAGGCCACGCAGGAGAAATACGGCAAGAACTCCGTCGGCGTGATCACCTCGTCGCGCTGCACGAATGAGGAGAGCTACCTCGTTCAAAAGCTCGCGCGTCAAGGCTTCCGCAACAACAACACCGACACCTGCGCGCGCGTCTGCCATTCGCCGACCGGCTACGGTCTGGCGCAGACCTTCGGCACATCGGCGGGCACGCAGGATTTCGATTCGGTCGACGACGCCGACGTCATTCTCGTGATCGGCGCCAATCCCACCGACGCGCATCCGGTGTTCGGCTCGCGGATGAAGAAGCGCCTGCGCGAAGGCGCCAAGCTCATCGTGGTGGATCCCCGCCGCATCGACCTCGTGCGCTCGCCGCATGTCGAGGCCGACTATCACCTGCCGCTCAAACCCGGCACCAATGTCGCGATGGTCACGGCGCTGGCGCATGTGATCGTGACGGAAGGGCTCGTCGATCTCGATTTCGTGAAGTCGCGCTGCGACTGGGACGAGTATCAGGACTGGGCGGAATTCGTCGCACGGCCGGAGAACAGCCCCGAGTCGATGGAAGCGACGCTGGGCGTTCCGGCGGCCGACGTGCGCGCGGCGGCGCGTCTCTATGCGACCGGCGGCAATGGCGCGATCTACTACGGCCTCGGCGTCACCGAACACGCGCAGGGCTCCACCACGGTCATGGGCATCGCCAATCTCGCCATGGCGACCGGCAATCTCGGCCGCCGCGGCGTCGGCGTGAACCCGCTGCGCGGACAGAACAATGTGCAGGGCTCCTGCGACATGGGCTCGTTCCCGCACGAACTGCCGGGCTATCGCCACATCTCCAACGAAGCGGCGCGCCAGGCGTTCGAGAAGGACTGGGGCGTTTCCCTCGATCCGGAGCCGGGCCTGCGCATCCCCAACATGTTCGACGCGGCGATCGAAGGCACGTTCAAGGGTCTTTATGTCCAGGGCGAGGACATTCTGCAGTCCGACCCCGACACGCGCCATGTCTCGCGCGCGCTGGCGAATATGGACATCGTCATCGTGCAGGATCTCTTCCTGGTCGAGACGGCGAATTACGCGCATGTCTTCCTGCCGGGCGCGACCTTCCTCGAGAAGGACGGCACCTTCACCAACGCCGAGCGCCGCATCCAGCGCGTCACCAAGGTGATGCGGCCCAAGAACGGCTATGCGGACTGGGAAGTCACCCAGCTTCTCGCCAACAGAATGGGCCTCAACTGGAACTATGCGCACGCCAGCGAGATCATGGACGAAATCGCGCGGCTGACGCCGTCCTTCGCCGGCGTGTCGTTCAAGCGCCTAGAGGAAGACGGCTCCGTGCAGTGGCCGTGCAATGAGAACTCGCCGCATGGCATGCCGATCATGCACATCGACGGCTTCGCGCGCGGCAAGGGCAAATTCGTCATCACCGAATATGTCCCGACCGACGAGAAAGTCGGGCCGCGCTTCCCGCTGCTGCTCACCACCGGCCGCATCCTTTCGCAATATAATGTCGGCGCGCAGACTCGGCGCACCGAGAACAGCCGCTGGCATGAGGAAGACGTGCTGGAGATTCATCCGCATGACGCGGAGGATCGCGGCGTGCGCGACGGCGATTGGGTGAAAATCGCGAGCCGCGCCGGCGAGACGACGCTGCGCGCCAAGATTACCGATCGAGTCGCGCCGGGCGTCGTCTATACGACGTTCCATCATCCGACGACTCAGGCCAATGTGGTCACGACCGACAATTCCGACTGGGCGACCAATTGTCCGGAATATAAGGTCACGGCCGTTCAGGTCTCGACCTCGAACGGACCGACCGACTGGCAGCATCAGTATCGCGAGCTGACGGAACAAAGCCGTCGCATCGCGAGCGCGATCGACGCGGCCGAATGACGGAAACGCCGTCGCCGACACTACGGGTGGAATGCCTGGCGCGCCGTCACGATGTGACGGCGCGTTCTTCTCGCGTGATCCCCGAGGAGACGCCGATCGCCTTCACTTTCGGCGGCTCGACGCACGCGGTGATGATGGCGACGCCGGCCGACTTGGAGGATTTCGCCATCGGCTTCGCGCTCACCGAGGGGCTGATCGACTCGCCGGAGCAGGCGGGCGATGTTGAAATTGTCGTCTCCGACGCCGGCATTGAACTGCGCGCCTGGCTCAAGGGCGGGCGGCAGGAAGCCTATAGCGAGCGCCGTCGCTCGATGGCGGGACCGACGGGTTGCGGCCTCTGCGGCATCGAAAGTCTGGAGGCGGCGACGCGCGTTCTGCCGACTCTCGACAATGCGCTCCGCGTGCGCGCCGACGCGCTGATCGAGGCGATGGAGCGACTTCCCGCCGCGCAGACATATAATCGGGAGACTCGCGCCATTCACGCCGCGGCCTTCTGGAATCCCGCTTCCGGCTTACTGATCGCGCGCGAAGACGTCGGCCGCCACAACGCCCTCGACAAGCTCGCCGGCGCCTTGACGCGCCAAGCCATCGCCGCGACGCAGGGCGTGGTGCTGATGACGAGCCGGGTTTCGGTCGAACTCGTGCAAAAGGCGGCGCGCATGGGCGCGCCGATCATCGCCGCCGTTTCGGCGCCGACCGCGCTCGCCGTGCGCAACGCGCAGGCATGCGGCATGACGCTTGTCGCGGTCATGCGCGGCCGGGATTTCGAAATCTTCACCCATCCGGGACGCATCCTCGAACAGGTTTCCGCACATGTCGCATGATTCGGTCGATAAGCTCGTCAAAATGGCTAACCAGATCGGCAAGTTCTTCGTGGCGCAGAAGCACCCCGAAGGCGTTGTGAGCATGACGGAACATTTGAGGAAGTTCTGGGACCCGCGCATGCGCAATGCCATCATCGCTCATGTTGAACACGGCGGCGCCGGTCTCGATCCGATCGCGATCGAGGCGGTGAAGCGCCTCGGACATCGGGCGGGCGCCGCCGCTTCAGAATCGCGCCCGGGCGAGCATAGCGTTGAAGGCTGAACCGACAAATTCATACGCCGACCGAGCGATGACGGACCAAACCTGCCCCTGCCGCGCGATGGACGCGCAACAACTCGCCTATTCCGCCTGCTGCGCGCCTTATATCGAGCAGGCGCTGCCGGCGCCGACCGCGGAAGCGCTGATGCGTTCGCGCTATACGGCGTTCGCGGTCGGCGACATCGATTATCTCGTCGACTCGCTCGCGCCGGAGTCGCGCCACGATTTCGACCGCAAGGCGATCACCCATTGGGCGCGCAGCTCGCAATGGCTGGGACTTGAAATTCTTTCGACGGAGCAGGGATTGCCGGGCGATGAATCCGGCTATGTCGAATTCGTCGCCCATTTCGCCAGCGAAGGCGAACGCTACGCGCATCGGGAGCGGTCGCTGTTCCGCCATGATGCGCAAGAGGACCGCTGGTATTTCCTGGAAGAGGCCAATCGCAAGAATGCGCCGATCGTGAAGGGCAAGCAGGCTGGCCGCAACGATCCATGTCCCTGCGGTTCGGGCAAGAAATTCAAGAAGTGCTGCGGCGCCGCCGCATAAGGCCCGCGCCGGTTTTCGATCAAGCCTCGCAAGATTTTCCCCTCGTCAAGCTCTGGAACAAGGCGGCTTCGCCCGCGTTCTTTCGGCGCGCGAGACATGAACGTTCGCATATTCGATAGGGAAAGGGCGCCGCGTTGGCGCTCCCGAAGTCCGCCCGCACTCGCTGAAGCTTCGATGCCCTCGGCCGCCCGCTGTCCGGTCAATTCCGGGTGCGCTCTAACTATGCCTTGGGGCTTTCTGCGGACAATGGGGAGCGTGGGACGACGGCGAAGTCGAGCGATGACAGCTACGCGCCCCAGGCATTAAAGCGACCGGAAGCAGCGGAGCTGGAACGTTTCGCGGAGGCCTACCGTTAATCGTTAAGGCTCCCGGCGCTTGGAGGCGAGCGTGCACGAGATCGTATCCGACTTCAATCGTTCGGATTGCCCGAATTCAAGCGAAGTCGAGCGGGGGACCGGTTTGTGGTTGCCGATCGGCATCGTGACGGCTGCAATAATCGGGCGTGCGGTCATTGCGTGTTTGCGGGCTGCGGGGTCGTTGATGCTGGCGGTTCGTCCGGTTCACTCTGTCGCGGCGGGTCTCGCAGTCGCGGCGAAGCGGCTGCGCGATCTCGAATCCGGCGAAGCCATGCAGGCGCTCCAAGCGGCTGTTTCAACGCTTTGCGATTGAACCCTATGGCTTTGTCCTCGCTCCGAGATATTGCGATCTGTAGCGGTTCCCTCGCGGCAGCGCTCGCGTTCGGATCAGCTCTATTTGTTTGGTCGGGCCTTTACGACGTCGGCGCCAGCGACCCGCATTACGCGGTCACCCGCTGGCTGCTCGAATTCGCGAAGCGGCGCTCGATCGAAACGCAAAGCCTTTTCGTAAACAGTCCGGTTGCGGACGATCCGGACTTGGTGGCGCTTGGCGCCAGCCATTACGACATTGGCTGCGCGCCCTGCCACGGCGCGCCGGGGCGTCCAAGCAGTCCGATCGTTCAGAAGATGCTGCCGGCGCCCGCCGACCTGCTTCAGGCCGCCCCGACCTGGAGCGCCGCGCAGCTCTACTGGATCGTCAAGAATGGACTGAAATTTACGGGAATGCCGGCTTGGCCCGCACAGGAAAGGGAGGATGAGATTCGAGCCGTGGAGGCCCTTCTTCGCGCGATGCCGACAATGGACCCCGCGAAATATAAGCGGCTGGCGGTTGGCGGCGCCGATGATCCAATGCCGAACGGGCCCGGGTTGGCGGAGCTCGACAGCGACCCAGCCAAAAAATGTGCGCGGTGCCATCGCGAAGGCGAAACTTCACAGAACCGGCTTGTGCCGAGGCTGGCCGGACAGTCGCAGGCCTATATCGAAATGTCGCTTCGCGATTACGCCAAGGGGCTGCGCCGGAGCGGAATCATGCAGCCGATCGCCGCTGCGCTCGACGAAGGCGGGATAGCGAAAGCCGCGCAATATTACGCACGGCTGCCGCGGGCCGCATCGGTTTCGACGGCCGACGCCGAGCAGATCGCGCGCGGCCGGACGATTGCGATGAGGGGGGTTCCTGAGGCGGGCGTGCCGGCCTGTCTTGCCTGCCATAGCGGCAAGAGCGCCGCAGCCTTCCCGACGCTCGATGGTCAGCACGCGCCATACATTGTGGGGCAGCTTCAGTTGCTGCGCCGCGGGGTTCGCGATCAATCCGTCTACGGAAAAATCATGTCCGTCATTGCGCCGCGCCTGACCGACCCGCAAATCGCTGACGTCGCCGCCTATTTTGCGAGCGTCTCGCCGCCTCTTGCGCAGCCGTCGTCAGCTCGCCCGCGCCCCCGTAGAAAATAGGCGCATGAATGTGGAAGGACGCGCGCACTATTCTCCTTTTGGCGGGGTCGCTTCCATTAGCTTCCTGCGAGGGCGTGCAGTCCACACTGGAGCCGCAGGGATTGGAGGCGGAGCGCCTTATCTTCCTGTTTTGGGCGATGACGATCGGCAGCGGCGTCATCTTGATGGTCGTTTTCGCCCTCACAGCTTTGGCGATCTATGGGCCGCGCAAATGGCGCAGGCGGATGGCTGAAGACAGCATCATTATCGGCGCAGGCATTGTGTTTCCGGTTGTCGTGCTGACGGCGCTGGTCATCTATGGATTCATATTGATCGGCGCGGGCGGCGCGCGGCCGGACAGCGACGCGGTGAAGATTGCCGTCGTCGGCGAACGCTGGTGGTGGCGTGTACATTACATGAACCCCGCGGGCCGCAAGATCGAAAGCGCCAACGAGATTCGTCTTCCGGCAAATCGTTCAGTCGAAATCGAGCTGAGTAGCGCGGACGTCATTCACAGCTTCTGGGCGCCAAAGCTGGCCGGCAAGCTCGACATGATTCCGGGCCGCAAGAACATCCTGACGCTAAAGGCGAGAGAGCCGGGGATTAGTCGCGGCCAATGCGCGGAATATTGCGGCGGCGCGCATGCGTTGATGTCGTTCTACGTCGTCGTCCTGCCAGAGCCGGAATTCGAACAATGGCGCGCCCGCGAAGCCGGCCCCGCGCCGGCGCCGACGAGCGCGCAGACTCGCGAAGGCATGCGGCTGTTTATGGCAGGAGGCTGCGGCGCTTGCCATGCGATCCGAGGAACCTCGGCTGCGGGAACCCTCGGGCCGGATCTCACTCACGTCGGCGGGCGCATGTCGCTCGCCGCCGCGACCTTGCCCAACGACGAAGCTTCCTTCGCGCGGTGGATCCGCGATGGCCAGCATATCAAGCCGGGCAATCTGATGCCGCCGTACGGCATATTTTCAGACAGCGAACTTGCAGCGTTGTCGAGCTATCTGGCAAGCCTGCGTTGAGCCTGGTCTGATCCCCCCGCCTGAACCCCTGCCATATGTTTCCTGTTCGCTGCAGACGCGCGCCAGTGGGCGGCCCTGGCGTTTGCGCCTTCTGCGTTGGAACAAATTGCGGCGCAGCTGAGAAGGCTATGAATTCGGATCGCGCTTGCCGCTGGAATCCTGTTCGACGGGGATGCTGTTCTCGATCGGCGTGATCGCCCTGAGCGTCACAAAAGTAAAGAGCGCGATCGCGACCGCAACGTCATAGGCGCCAAGACCGACCGCGGCTCCTGTCGCGCCTGTCGCCCACAGGCTGGCGGCGGTCGCCGTTCCCTTAACCATTGCGCCCTGTTTGAGAATGGCGCCGCCGCCGATGAATCCTATTCCGGTAATGACGCCTTCGACGATTCTCGCCATCCCGTCGGGCGAGTTCGCCAAGAGTTGTTCGGAAGCTTGAATAAAGCCGCAGGAGGCGAGCGCAACGAGCGGAAAGGTGCGAAGCCCCGCGCTGCGCTCCTGTCGCTCTCGATCCCAGCCTATCGGCAGGGCGAGCCCATAGGCGCCGGCGAGCGCCGCGAGGTGGGGAAGCATCTGAAATTTGTCCACGTCTACGCCGCTTGCCGCCCCAGGTTTACACAGTAGGCGACGGGGCGGACGTTTCAATAGCCGCCGCAAGCTCTGGATTGAACGGCGCGCTGGCCAATATGGTCTTTATTCGCAACTCGCACCAACGAAGCGATGAACAGAACGAAATTGGCGATGGCATCGACGGCGGACGGCGCGCGCCTCCCCCAAGCCGCTTGGGACTCGAGGTCGAAGCTCGTCGTCGCGGTGATTGTCGCCTGCGCCGTCGGACTCGCCGCTCGCTTAGGTCCGGGCCTCGGGCCTCGCGCGTCTCACATGGCGACGCATATTTTGCTGATGAGCGCGCTCGCGCCTGTTCTGGCTGTGCTGTGGATGCGTTTCACATCGGCGCCAGTCCTTGCGACCGGTCGCGCCCTGGCGATCGTCACCCTGGCGCAGCTTGCCCTGCTCTATGCGTGGCATGCGCCGGGGGCGCCCGCCTATGTCGAGCGGCATTCGACCGCGCATCTCCTGATGCACGCGTCGCTGCTGGCGACCGCCCTGCTGTTCTGGCTGGCGATTCTCGGCGATACGGGCGTCGGTCGCTGGCGCGGCGTCGCGGCGCTCGCGATCACCGGCAAGCTTGCTTGCCTTCTTGGCGTGCTGCTTGTGTTCGCGCCGCGCGTTCTCGACGCAAGCGCGGCGAGTTGGGGAGCGACGACGGAGACGACGCTGGCGGATCAGCGCCTTGCCGGTTTGCTGATGCTGGCGGCCTGCCCGGCAAGCTATGTCCTCTCGGGGGTCTCCATCGCCTCGCGGTGGCTTCTTGAGATGGAGGACAATCGCTTGCGCGCGCGGACCGATCGCCCGGACGGCGCCTAGAGCGCGCGCCCATGTCCGACGGACCCAGCGACCCGAAGCGTCTTCCAAACGAAACGCCGCGGCCGCCGGGCGAGCTTGAAGAGCTTGAGCGAGTCTGGGCCTATCCGCGGGGCTGGCGCAAGATCAGCGAGATCAACAACAGCCTCGTCGGCGTCATCTATATCGGCGCGGCCTTTCTGTTCTTTTTGCTGGCGGGCGTGCTGGCGCTGATCATGCGCGTCCAACTTTCACATGGCGACAATCGATTCATCGGCCAGGAGCTCTACAACCAGATCTTCACCGTGCATGGCACGACGATGATGTTCCTTTTCGCCGTGCCTGTGATGGAGGCGCTGAGCGTCATTCTGCTGCCGCAGATGCTCGCCGCGCGCGACCTGCCTTTTCCAAGGCTCAGCGCCTTCGCCGTCTGGGCCTATGTCATCGGCGGCCTCGTGTTCTTCTCGACGATCTTCTACGGGCTCGCGCCGAGCGGCGGCTGGTTCATGTATCCGCCGCTCACGCTGACGAAGTATTCGCCCGGAGACAACGCCGATTTCTGGCTGCTCGGCATCGGCTTTATCGAAATATCGGCGATCGCCGGCGCGATCGAAATCATCGTCGGAATGCTGCGCACGCGGCCGCCGGGAATGACGCTCGACAAGATGCCGCTCTTCGGCTGGTCGATGCTGGTCTTCGCGGCGATGATTGTCTTCGCCTTTCCCGCTGTGATCCTCGCGACCATGATGCTGGAGATCGAGCGGTCCTTCGGCTGGCCGTTCTTCACGGCGGGGCAAGGCGGCGATCCGCTTCTGTGGCAGCACCTCTTCTGGTTTTTCGGGCATCCGGAGGTCTACATCATCTTCCTCCCGGCGGCCGGTCTGGTCTCGATGATCGTGCCGACGATGGCGCAACGGCCGCTGATCGGCTACCGGCTGATCGTCGTCGCGCTGATCGCCACGAGCTTCTTTAGCTTCGGCCTTTGGGTGCATCACATGTTCAGCACCGGCATACCCGCGCTGAGCCTCGGCTTCTTTTCGGCGGCCAGCATGGCCGTCGCGGTTCCCTCCGGCATTCAAGTCTTTTCGTGGATCGCGACGATCGCCTCCGCGCGCGAGCGATTTAAGATCACAACGCCATCTCTGTTCATCCTCGGATTTCTTTTCATCTTCACCATCGGCGGTCTCACCGGCGTGATGGTTGCGGTCGTGCCGTTCGATCTTCAGGCGCATGACAGCTACTTCGTGGTCGCGCATTTCCATTACGTCCTCGTCGGCGGCATGGTGTTTCCGCTCTTTGCGACCTTCTATTACTGGGACCCGATGATCAGTCGGAACCGGCTTTCCGAGCGCCTCGGACGCTACGTGTTCTGGCTGATGTTCGTGGGCTTCAACGTCGCCTTTTTCCCCATGCACGTCTCCGGTCTCCTCGGCATGCCGCGTCGAGTCTGGACTTATCCAAGCGCCATGGGATGGGACGCGCTGAACATGACGTCGACCATAGGCGCCTTCATTCTCGCGCTGGGCGTGCTGTTGTTCGTCGTCGATCTTTTCGTCCGCTTCAGACGCGACTGGGAGACGCAGAGAACGCAGACGAATCCCTGGAACGCCGGAACGCTGGAGTGGCTGCCGAGCGATCTCTATTCGATGCGCAGCGTTCCCATCGTGACGAGTCGCTATCCCCTTTGGGATCAGCCCAATCTCGCCGAAGACGTCGCGGCGGGCGCCTATTATCTGCCGAACGCCGCAACCGGACGGCGCGAGACGATCGTCACCTCGCCCATCGAGGCCCGACCGGAATATCTCCTTGAAATGCCGGGACCCGGCTGGGCGCATATGTTCTCGGCGGTCTTCACGGCCGCCTTCTTTCTGCTGCTGACGGTGAAGGCCGTTGCGATCGCGCTTGTCTGCGGCGCGGTGGCCGTCTTCGCCACGCTGGTCTGGTGCTGGCAGCTCGACCCGCCGCCGCGCGGACGCGTCGAGATCGGCGGCGGGATCAGTCTGCCCACCTATATGTCCGGACCTGCGTCGCACGCCTGGTGGGCGATGATCGTGCTTATTCTCGTCGCCGCCTCGCTCTACGTCGCCTTCGTGTTTTCTTACCTCTATCTTTGGACCGTCAGCCCGCAGGTCTGGCCCGTCGCCGGGTCGTCGCCGCTTCCCGAATTGCGTTGGGCGCTCGGCGGCGCATCGCTGATGCTTCTCAGCATTTTTGCATTCAGAATGGCCGACCGCGCGCTTCCAAAGCCCGGTTCGATCAGCCTGTCGGCGGCGCTTCTGATGATCGCCGGCGCGCTGTGCCTGATTGGCGGCGTCGGGGTGGAGTTGCATGCTCAATGGCAATCTGGCCTGCGCCCGTGGGAAAATTCCTACGGCGCGATGGTGTATTTGGAAGTTGTCTTGACTGGGCAGCTCGTGGCGACTGTCGCGGTGATGACCGGATTCGCCCTGGCGCGTCTCTTCACGGGGAAACTGGATGTGCAGCGGCGCGTGTCATTCGAAAGTGCGGCGCTGCTCGCTTACTATACCGCCGGGCAGGGGCTGCTTGGGCTTCTCCTAATTTACGGCTTCCCGCAAATGCTGGAGTAGACGATGACCGACGCGGAAAAAGCTGCGCACTCGCATTGGTCGCTAACGGCGATCATCGCTTTTCTGCTCGCCGGCCCGATTGTCTGGGGGCTGCATTTCCTTTTCATCTATGGCGGTCACACGCTGATGTGCGTGCTCGGCTGGTCCCGCGAGCCGCATGTCGTAAGGGCGGCCGTCGTCGCGGCGGGCGGCGTGGCGTTCGCGCTCTTGGCTTTCGTCGCGCGCGCCGCGCGCCGCTGGCGTCACTATGTGGTCGAAAGCGGCGGCGACCTCGCGGCGTCAGCCGAGTTTCAAATGTATGCGAGTTTACTGCTGATCTTACTGTCGACGGCGGGCGTGGCGTGGTCCACTCTCGCAGCTCTGTTCATCGCTCCCTGCCAAACGTTGCGGTAAAGCCCGCTCCCCAGCGTAGATCGGCTCGTCCGGCTTTCTTCTTGGGACGGAAGTCCCGATACAGCGCATCGGCGCCCGGCTCAAGACTATGAGCTGAGCACCGGATTAAGCGCGACATGAAGTCTCGCCAGAAAAGTCGAGCTTGTCCGATCTCGGAACATTCTCGGAGAGGGAGAGTTGTTTCTGCATCCATCTCCGACAAAGGGAGAGCGAAATGAGTTTTGATCCTCGACACGGAGCGAACTGGCGACAGCCTATTCATGCAGCGGCGGCCATTTTCGCCAGGATGTTGCTTATCGCCCCCAGAGTTCCTCGCGCGCGTCGCATCCCGGTTCTGGCTCCGCGACGGGCGGAAATCGAACAATGGCTGCGCAGTCGAAATTGAACCTTTGGCGATTGCCTGTCGTTCGACAGGCAATCCTTTCTGTGACTCTCAATTTTGATCCCTTAGGGACTGAGACGCTTCCCGCTTAGTCACGCGAAGGGGTTCGAGAGCTGGCGTGCAAACGCGTTTCGTTGAATCCGACAGCCGCCGTCAGTCTAATCCGTAGGCGCGGAAAGCTGCGCAAGGAGGTCGCGCATCCGCTCCGGCACGGGATCGGACAGGCTCCCCCCGTATAGAAGTCGCAGTTCGAGGGTCAGCGGGGCGTTAAAGCCGATTTGCGAAAAATGAAACGCCCCGTCCTTTCGCTCATCGGTCAATGTTCGCCGCCGTGCTCTCGCCGCGCGTCGTTCAGCCTTGTCGTCCATTTTCGAAGCTCTTGGGAGGTCGGCCGCAACCGGCGACTCGCTGCCCCTGGAAGTTGAAGGGTCATGATTCTTGAATTCAACAATAGAGAAGGCGAATTGTTCCGTTGCAGGATGCAAAACGGTTCTTCGCTTTAGCGCAACGCCGGCCGGGCGGAAGCGGAACGACGCGCTCGAAAAAGCGTTAAACGGAGATGTCCCTGTTTTGGAGCGATCCGGGATGGCGCCGCGGTCCTTCTGGAAAGGCTATCTGAAGCTTTCGCTCGTGACCTGTCCGGTCGCGATGACGCCGGCTGTCACTGAAGGCGAAAAGGTCCGCTTCCATATCCTTAATCGAAGCACCGGCAATCGGGTCGTCAGCCAATATGTCGACGCGGTCAGCGGCGCGCCGGTCGGCGAGGACGACGCGGTCAAAGGCTATCCGCGCGGCGAAGATGATTATGTGCTGCTCGAAGACGACGAACTCGACGCGCTCAGCCTGGAAAGCACGCGAACGATCGATATCGACGTCTTCGCGCCGGCGGACAGCGTCGACTGGATCTGGTTCGACAAGCCGCATTATCTCGTTCCCGACGATCCGATCGGCGTCGAGGCCTTTAGCGTCATCCGCGACGCGATGAAGGCGACGAAGACGGTGGGCCTGTCGCGTCTCGTCATGTATCGGCGCGAGCGCGCCGTGATGGTCGAGCCGCGCGACAAGGGACTCGTGCTGTGGACGCTGCGCTTCGCCGACGAAGTGCGCGATCAGAAGGACTATCTCGACAAAATCCGCGCCGAGACGCCGAATGCGGAAGCGCTCGGCCTGATTTCGAAATTGATCGAGGAGCGCAAGAGTCCTTGGAGCCCGTCGATGGCTCACGATCCCGTTCAAGACCAGTTGCTCGACATCATTTCGGGAAAACGCAAGGATCGCAAACCCGCGCGCGGCAGGAAGCAGGCGTCGGCGAGCGAGAACAATGTCGTCAATATCATGGATGCGTTGCGCAAGAGCATCGATGCGGACAAGCGCGGCGCCAAGCGTCGCTAAGCCTTCTGCTTTCCGCGAGGCTTTCCCCATTCAATCGGGGCCGCCGCCGCTCGAAAATCGGCCCAGGGATCGCTTCTCAATGAATCAAGGCGCGCCAGAGTCTTCGCGATCGAGAAATAGGCCGGTCCGATCGCCGGAGAGAGTTCGTCCCAGCCGAGCGGAACCGACACGGGCGCGCCGGGGCGGGCGCGCGGCGAATAGGGCGCGACGGCGGTCGCGCCGCGCTGATTGCGAAGATAGTCGACGAGTATCTTTCCCCGGCGCTTCGACTTCGCAATCGTCGAGACGAATTTGCCGGGGCTGTCCTTCGCCATGGCGTCGGCGATGCTCTTGGCGAAGGCCTTCGCTTGCGGCCATTCCGCTTTCGGCGTCACCGGCGCCAGAACATGCAGGCCCTTGCCGCCCGATGTCTTGACGAAGGCGGCGAGCCCGAACTCCTGCAGCCGGTTCCGCGTTTCTTGCGCCGCCGCGATGACCGACTCCCACGCGACATGTTCGCCGGGATCGAGATCCATGATGATGACGTCGGGACGCTCCCAGTCCGACGTCGTCGAGCCCCAGGGGTGAATCTCCAGAGCCGCCGACTGAACCAGCGCGAGCAGCCCATCGAGACTGTCAATGCCGAGCAGGGGCTCTTCTTTGGGCTCCTGGGGATCGTTGATGAGAACGATGTTGCGATCGATGCCCTTCCAAGGGTGCTTTTGAAAAAACTTCTCTCCGTCGACGCCGTTCGGACAGCGCAGCAGCGCCAGCGGACGATTGACGATGAAGGGCGCGATATAGCGCCAGACGTCCGAGTAGTAGTCCGCCAGTCCCTGCTTGGTGACGCCGGCTTCCGGCCAATAGAGGCGATCCGGATGGGTGAGCCTCACGGCGCTTGCCTCCGCTTTCGCTGCGGGCCGCTCCGCTGGCGGCGCCTTCTCGCCTATCACGTCACACGCCCGCTTGTCTTCGCGCAGGCCCCGAAAGGAGGCGTGGCGAAGAATATGGTCGGCCGTCCAGCCGCGAAATTCGACTTCGGCCACGAGCTCCGGACGCACATAGCGCACATGGCGCGCCGCCCCGGCGTCGAGACGCGCGCCAAAAGGACTCGACGATGTGCGCAGCGGATCGAGCTTCGTGAAAAGCTCATGCGCCATCGCGGCCGTAAATCCGGTCCCGACGCGGCCGACATGGCGCAGCACTCCCTGCTGATAGACGCCGAGCACGAGCGCGCCGATCGAACGCCGCGACACTGTCGACGGCGTATAGCCGGCGATGACGAATTCCTGCCGCGCGGAACATTTGGCCTTGATCCAGCTCTTCACGCGGCCGGAGCGATAGGCGGAGTCGCGCAGCTTCGACACCACGCCTTCGAGACCGAGCCGACAGGCATGGGACAGCACGACCGCCCCGCTGTCATCGAAATGAGCGCTGAAACGAACCCTGTCGTCGGCCCCGTCGCCGAGAAGCCTCGCCAGCACTGCCTTACGCTCAAGCAGAGTCGCGCCGCGCAAATCATAGCCGTCGAGATAGAGAAGATCGAAGACCCAATAGACGAAGCGGTCGCTGCGCCCTTCGCTCAGATCCGCCTGAAGCGCGGAGAAGTCCGAGGCGCCCGAATTCGTCTCGACAATAACTTCGCCGTCGATGAGCGCCGAGCCGAGCGGCAGCGCGTGCAGCGCCGCGACGATCTCCTCGCCAAACTTCCGCGTCCAGTCGAGGCCGCCGCGCGAGAGCAGCCGCACGCGTCCCGCCTCGATGCGCGCCTGAATCCGATAGCCGTCGAATTTGATTTCGTGAACCCAATCCTTGCTCGACGGCGCCGCGCCGGCGCTCGCTTGCATCGGCGTGACGAAATTCGGCAGCTGGGCTTTCTTTGCGCCCTTCACGCGCGACAGGTCTAGGTTCGGCGCAGGCGCCGCCGCCGCGGTGGAACTTTTCTTGTCCAATGGAGATGTCGCGCTCTGCTTTGGCGCCGCGCTTTTCTTGGAGCGCCGCGAGGGCTTGCCCTCTGCGACATCGCCGATCGTGCGCCCGGTGTCGACCGAGCGCGGCATTTCCTCAAGTATGTCTTCGTCGTCAGGCGTTCGCGCGAATTCGTCCTCGCCTTTGATGAGCAGCCAATTGTCGCGCTTCTCGCGCTTCTTTCGCGCCATGCGCACCAGATGCCAGCGGCCGCCGAGCTTCTTGCCCTTCAATTCGAAATCGAGATGGCCCTTGGCGAGGCCCTTGTGCGGATCGCCGTCCGGCGTCCAGACGCCCTTGTCCCAGACGATCACTTCCCCGGCGCCATATTGGCCCTCAGGGATGATTCCTTCGAAATCGCGATAGTCGAGAGGATGGTCCTCGACTTGGACGGCGAGCCGCTTCTCGCCGGGCACGAGGCTCGGCCCTCGCGTCACCGCCCAGCTCTTCAATACGCCGTCCATCTCCAGGCGAAGGTCGTAATGCAGCCGCCGCGCGGCGTGTTTCTGGATGACGAAGCTGTTGCCGGCGTTTCGAGCGCCGCGCCCTTTCGGTTCGCGGGTCGCCGAGAAATCGCGCTTCTTGCGATAGTCCGCGAGCGACATTCGCGGTCAGCTCGCTTTCCGGCGCGTCGCGGTCGTCCTGGCCTTGCGCGTCGCCGTCGTGCGCTTCCTGGCCGCAGGCTTGCCCGCTTTGCCTGAAAGAGCCGCGCTCTCGCGCAGCGCCTCGAGCAGATTGACGACCTTGCCCTCTCGCGCCTTGCGCGGCGGCGCGACCGCTTGGCCTTCAAGCTTCGCCTTCACGAATTCGGCGAGCGCCTGTTCATAGCGGTCTTCGAACGTCGACGGATCGAAGATTCCTCGCTTCGTGTCGATGATGTGCTTGGCGAGCTTGAGCATCTCCCCTTGAATTTTGACGTCGGGCACGTCTTCGAACGCCTGCGCCGCGGATCGCGCCTCATAGTCGAAGTGGAGCGTGATCGCGAGAAGTCCGTCGCCATAGGCGCTGATCAGAACGGTGCGCGCGCGCCTGAAGAGCGTCGCTTTGGCGATCGCCGAGACCTTATTCCTGCGCAGGCCCTCGCGCATCAGTGCGAAGAGTTCGCTCGCGTCGGCTTGCGACGGAGCGAGATAGTAGGGCTTGTCGAAATAGACTGTGTCGATCTCGACCCAATCCAAAAAGCTCTCGATCGTCAGGGTTTTGTCGCTTTGCGGTCGCGTTTGCTCGATTTCTTCGGGTTCGAGAACGACATGGTCGTTCTTGTCGACCTCATAGCCCTTGACCTGATCGCCGGACTCGACCGGCGCGCCGGTCTCGCTGTCGACGAAGGTTCGGCGCAGTCGATGGCCTGTGGCCCGGTTGATCGTATGGAAGGCGATTCTGTCGGAGGTTGACGTCGCGGAATAGAGCGCCACCGGACAGGCGAGCTCGGCGATCTTGAGAGAGCCCTTCCAATTCGCGCGCGGCGGCAACGCATACCTCTTACGCTTGCGGGGCCGTGGGTTACGGCCCTCGCATTACGTTTCCGGCGTGTTTGTCCTGTCAAGCTTTTCCGCAAGTTTCGAGGCGGCCAACAGGCCTAGCGCGGCGCCGACGATCAGATGGAGATGGGGTCCGACTCTTTCGACGACGGCCTTGGCTGCAACTGGCGCAAGCGACCCGATCGACTTAACCATGTCGCTGTCCGGTTTAAAAAACTGCTCGGCGAGCGATAGCGCCGAGAAGTTCTTGGCTTCGTATTCGGCTGAGGGCGCGTGCGTTTCGCCCGCGCCAAGCCGCCAACGCGCCATCGCGAAATGGACGATGATCGCTGCGATCAGAAAGGCGCCGGCGATCACCAGATTTCCGGCGATCTCGCCCCAGGTCGCCGTCGCGAAGGCATGGGCGCCGGCGGCCGCGAAGCCAAGCGCGAACAAAGCCAGGACGAAGACAATCGTGAAGCGCGACGCACGGCGCGTCGCGTTCTCGATGGTTTCATCAACCCGATGGAACAAGGGATCCAGGATCATGATCGCCGCCCCAAGGAATCAGCCGCGGCCCTTCCACATCGCGCCGACCACAAATCCGCCGGCGACGGCGAGCAGAAGCGCCGTGAGCGGCTGCTCCCGCACCGCGTCCTCGACAGTCGCCTTGACGTTTTCGGTCGTGGCTTTCGCCTTCTCCGTTATTTCGCGCGACTGCTGCGCCACTGTCGTCAGCGCCGCGTCAGCCTTATCGACGGTTTCCTCCACTTTGGCGCTCACGTCATCCGCGAGAGAGGCGGCCTTGGCGGCGGCGTTCGCCGACGCCTTGGCGAATGCGTCCTGCGCCTCCTGCATTCTATTTGTGACCTGAGAGGTTACGCTCATGTCCGCTGCTCCGCTGTTGCTGCCGGTTGTCGCATACTGAACCTGCGGATCGTTTGATTGTTCCTCGGCAAGCCGCGGTTTTGCGGGACAAAGTGGCCGCGCTGCCAATCGCGCCTGCGCGGCCGGCGGCGCGCGCCGGCTGCTACAATCCTGGAAAAATATCTTCTTCATCGTCGGCGAGCTTCGCCTCGCCGATCGACTTTTGAAATTCTCCGACGACGATTTGCGCCAATCCTGAAAGCGTGAGATTGGGCGACTGCGTCGCCCTGCCGAGGGTCAACTTGGTCTTGCCCATGGCCTGATTGGCGTAGCCGCGCATCTGGTCGGCGGCGCCGGATTTCACGATGCTGTCGAGAGTCTCCCGCATCGAATCCCTTGCCTGGGCGACCGAGAAGCGCGTCTGCTCCGGCGTCTCGGCGGGGAAGGAAATTTCCTCCCGCAGCGGCGATACAATCAAGTCGTCGCCGCTGCGGCATGCTTCGCGACCGCAGTTGGGACCGTCGCGGTCGGCCTCAGTCAATGCGCCCATGAACGTCATTCTCCGAATGCCCGATTCCGCCGACCGGCGGCGCCAGTCGCCAGGATAAAACCGTCAGGAGAGGGCGATGTTCCGAACCAGGCTCGCACTTCCGAGGATGGCGCTCATTTGAACGGGCTTTTGACGCCTTCCGGCAATGCGACGTCGAAACCCTGGTTGATCCCCGAAAACATCTGATAGAAGCCCGATAAAATGACGAGTTCGACGAAGCCCTGGACGCCGAACGCCGTGATGGCTTCGTCCTGAACGCGCGGCGGAATGTTTCGCCACGACAAAGTCGCGTCCAGCACCTGCATGACGAGGTCGTAGGGCGGCGCGGCGACGGCGCGCACATCCTCGCCCCGCTGCAGCGCGCCGATGAGCGAGGATGGAACGCCCGCCGCTTCGGCGTGCTGAACGTGGTCGACCCATTCGAAGGCCGCGCCAGTCCGGCGCGCGACGAAGAGCACGACGAATTGATAGACCTCGCGCGGCAGATGGCCCTGGAACTTGAGGTAATAGCCGAGGTCTTCGATCTTTTCGCAAAGTTGCGGATGATTCATCAGCGCGGCGTAGGGGCCGCCGAAGCCTGCGCCTTGCGCCTTGCGCCGCTCGACCATGCGCTCGTAAATCGCGCGATCGGCCGGCGACAGGGTTGAAGGATCGAAAGGCAATTGAGCCATCGGCGCGCGCTCACTCGTGGTAGGAATAGGCCGCGATCGCCTCGGCCCAGTCCTTCACCGGCGTCGTGAAGGCCTTGTCGGCTTTGACGTCGATAAGGCAGGGGCCTTCGCCCTGCAGCGCTCGCTCGAACGCGCCGGCAAGATCGCCGGGAGAATGCACGGTTTCGCCGCGAGCGCCCAACGCTTGCGCGAAGCCGGCCCAGTCATGATCCGGCAATCGGGTCAGTTCGTCGGGCGTCGGACCGAGCCTATGCGCGCGCAACCAGACATTGCCAAGCGCCGCATTGTTGATGACGACAAAGACGATCGGCAGCCGATAGCGCGCCGCTGTGGCGATTTCCATTCCGCCCATGCGCATGCAGCCATCGCCGGTGATGACCGCCACGCGCCGGCGCGGCTTTGCGCATTGTACGCCGATCGCGGCGCCGATCGCCCATCCCATCGGGCCGAGATTGGTGGCGGAAACATAGGTTCTCGGTTCGTAAGATTCCCAATAGTGGCCGGCGAAGGCGCGATGCGCGCCGGAGTCGACGACCATGACGCCGTCGCGTGGAAAAGCCTTTCGCAGTTCGCTGACGACGCGCGCCGGATGAATCGGCACGGCGTCGCTGTCGCAATTTTCTGGGTCTTGCAGCCGTGGCTTCGACCGAATTTCCGAAACCCAACTAGCGCGCGCGGCGCGCGTTGGCTCAAGCGCCGCACGCAGCCTCTCGCTTTGATCGAGCAGATAACGCAGATAAGCGCCGCAGCTCCCCACGACGCCGCCGTCGTGGACATGCGTCCCGATCGCGGCGGGCAGCAGATTGACGCAGATCGACGCGTCGGGCTTCAGCTGCAGCGCCCAATGCATCGTGTCGCGCTCATTCAGTCCCGATCCCAAAACGATCAGCAAGTCGAGCGAGGGGTCGGTCAGGGCGGCGCGGGCGTGGTGCGTCCCGGCATAGCCGAACACGCCGAGCGAGAGAGAATGATCCTCCGGAAAAACGCCTTTGCCGCGCAAGGTGGTCGCGACAGGAATGCGCCACAGTTCGGCGAATTCCTTTAGCGCCGCGGCGGCGTTCGAATGTTCGACGCCCGCTCCGGCGAGAATGGCGATTCTTGCGGGGGGCTTGCCGTCGGGGCCGCCGGAAAAATGTCGCAGCGACGCTTCGGCGGCGGTCATCGACAGCGCGTCGTCGTCGACCAGCGCCCGGTCGATCGGAACGTGGCTGACGGAAAGCTCCGCGGCCAGACAGTCGCCGGGCAATGACAGATGCACCGGCGCGGCCGGTCGGGTGCGAAGCTGCAGCAGCGCGTGCTGAAACAGATGCGGCATGTTCTTCGGATTGTCGATCGACGAGGAATAGCGGGTCAGCGGCTTCATGAGCGTGACGTCGTCCAGCGTCTGCGGACTGGCGTCCTGAAACACCCCCAATCCCTCGAGAACCGTCGCGACTTCGCCGCTCAACAGAAGAAGCGGCGAGCCGTCGGTTTGCGCCGTCGCCACCGCGGTGACGGCGTTGGTCAGCCCAGGCCCGCCGATGCAGAGCGCGGCGCCGAAATTTCCGCTCGCCCGCGCATAGCCGTCGGCCATATAGGCGGCGCCGCCTTCCTGCGCGGCGACGATCGCGGCGAGCGCCGTCTGCCGGCCCAATGCCGGCAGAAAGGGGTCGACGAGACCGCCGGGCACCATGAACAGATGGTCGAGTCCTTCGCTCGCCAGCGCCTCAAGGATGAAATCGACCCCTAGCGGCATTTTGAACTCCAGTTCAGGACTCGCGCGTCCGGCTTGAGCGCGCGAATGGTTGCTGGCGAAGCATGTAGTCGAGCGAAAGCTTTGCGATCAATCGAGATTTCGTTGAACCGCGCATGCGCGGCTCGGAGAGTCGCTAGTTCTTGACGTCGATGGCGCGTAGCGCTTCCGGCGCAAGCGTCTCGGCTTCGTCTTTGAGTTCGACGCCGGTCAGCTGGCGCCGACGGGCCTCGTTGCAAAGATAGAGCAGCTTACGGGTCGCTTCGTCATAGGCGAGGCCTTGCGGGCGAATGTTCGAGAGACAATTGCGCTCGGCGTCGGTGCGGCCGATGCGCGGCGCGAAGGTGAGATAGACGCCGAGGCTATCGGGCGAAGACAGCCCCGGCCGCTCGCCGATGAGCACCGCCGCGAGTCTGGCGCCAAGCGTCTCGCCGATGTCGTCGCCAAGCGCGACGCGCCCCTGTTCGGCGAGAATGATCGGCGCGATTTTCCACGATGTTTGATCGAGGGATGAGAGCGTCCTTTCGAGCAGTGGAATCGCGTGCCTGGCGATGGCGCGGGCGGACAGTCCTTCGGCGATGACGAAGGCGATGTCGTAATCGCCCGCGAAGGATTTCAGCCGCTCGCGGGATTCTTCATCCAGCCTTCGGCCAAGGTCCGGGCGTAGCAGGAAGCTGCGCCGATCCCGCGCGGCGCTTCTGACGCGAACCGCCGTCAGCCCGCGCGACGTCAGTTCGTCGGAGAGCCTATCGCCGTCGAGCCGCTCTTCGACCGCGTCCCGCGCCTCGGCATGCGCCAATTGAAAGTCGAGCGTGGCGCGCGTCGCGACGCTCGCCCCGGCGCGCGGCAGGAAAATTCGCGCCGGCGTCGCCGCGCGAAGTTTCGCGACCATGTCGAGGGGCGCCGGGCGACGATCCGCCATGCTCACGCTCTTTCGAGAAGCGGCGCGAATGACGCGGGAAGCGCCTGCGCCTGCGGCTCGCCGCGCGCGTCGCCGAGCCCCACGTCGTTCAGCCATTGCGCGAATTCCGGCGCCGGCGCCAAATCGAGCATGCGCCTAACGGCAAGCACGTCATGATAGGAGGTGCTTTGGTAATTCAGCATGACGTCGTCGGCGCCCGGAACGCCCATGACATAATTGACGCCGGCGACGGCGAGCAGCGTGAGAATGTCGTCCATGTCGTTCTGGTCGGCCTCGGCGTGATTGGTGTAACAGACGTCGCAGCCCATCGGCAGTCCGAGCAGCTTGCCGCAGAAATGGTCTTCGAGCGCCGCGCGCGTGATCTGCTTGCCGTCGAAGAGATATTCCGGCCCGATAAATCCGACCACCGTATTGATCAGCAGAGGGTCGAACATCCGCGCGACGCCATAGGCGCGCGCCTCCAGCGTCTGCTGATCGCAATGCCAATGGGCGTTGGCCGACAACGCGCTGCCCTGGCCGGTTTCGAAATACATCACATTGTCGCCGATCGTCCCGCGCTTCAATGCGAGCGCCGCCGCGTGGGCCTCGCGCAATAGCGCCAGATCGATCCCGAAGCTTGCATTGGCGGCCTGCGTGCCGCCGATCGACTGAAACACGAGATCGACCGGCGCCTGCCGCGCCATGAGCTGCAGCGTCGTGGTGACATGCGCGAGCACGCAGGACTGGGTCGGAATATTCAGCGTCTCGCGCAATTCATCGAGCAGGCGCAAGAGTTCATAGCATTGTTCCGGACTGTCTGACGCCGGATTGACGCCGATGACCGCGTCGCCATTGCCGAGAAGCAGCCCGTCGATGGCGCTGGCGAGAACGCCGCGCGCGTCGTCGGTCGGATGGTTGGGCTGAATGCGCGACGACAATCGTCCGCGCAGGCCGAGCGTATTGCGAAATCTGGAGACGACGCGCCGCTTGGCGGCGATCAGGATCAAGTCCTGGTTGCGGCAGATTTTCGATACCGCCGCCGCCATTTCAGGCGTCAGCCCGAAGGTCAGAGCGGCGAGCGCCTCCTCATCGGCGGCGTCGGAGAGAAGCCAGTCGCGAAATTCGCCGACGGTGAGAGAGGCGATCGGCGCAAAGGCCATTCGATCATGATTGTCGATGATCAGCCGCGTGACTTCGTCTTCTTCATAGGGAATGAGCGCTTCGTTCAGGAAGACGCTCAAGGGGAGATCGGCGAGCGCCATCTGCGCGGCGACGCGCTCCGCCGCGCTCGTCGCCGCAATGCCGGCGAGGCAATCTCCCGAACGCAGCGGCGTCGCCTTCGCCATGAGCGTCTTAATGTCCGGGAACCTATAGTTCGTTCCGCGAATCGTCGTCCCATACATGGCTCGACCTCGAACGACCGTTTCTCAAGGCTAGGGCGCCTATATGAACATGTCACCTTGCGCCGGTAAGTTTTCCCCAGCGCCGCCGCAACCCATGGCCTTTGCGCCCGGTCCGCTTATACTGGCGAAGTCAAGGTTTGTTTCGTCCCGCCGGAGCCGATGTCAGCCCCTACCGCAGACCCCGAAACGCTTATACGCGCGCTACCGCTCTGGCGCGGGCCGATCGACATCGCGCCTTTGCTCGGCGGCATCACCAACAAGAATTATATCGTCACCGAAGGCGACCGTCGCGTCGTCGTTCGCCTCGGCGGCGATATCCCGGTCCATGGCGTGATGCGCTTCAATGAGCTGGCGGCGAGCAGGGCCGCAGGCGCGGTTGGCGTATCGCCGAAGGTTCTTTGCGCCGCGCCCATGGCGCTGGCGCTCGAATTTATTTCCGGCCGTACTTACGACGCTGAGGACGTGCGTAAAAACCGCAAACGCTGCGTCGATCTCGTCAAGCGGGTTCATCGCGAGCTTGCGCGGCATTTGCGCGGGCCGACGCTGGCGTTCAACGTCTTTCACGTCATCCGCGACTACGCCCATACGCTCGCCGACGACCAAAGCCGGATCGCGCCGCAATTGCCGCGCTTGCTCGCGGCGAGCGAGACTTTGGAAAAATCCGTCGGCCCGATCGATCTGGTTTTTGGCCATAATGATCTCCTCGCCGCCAATTTCATCGACGACGGGCGCCGTCTCTGGCTCGTCGATTGGGATTATGCGGGCTGGAACAGCCCGCTGTTCGATCTTGGCGGGCTTTCGTCGAACAACGGCTTCGACGCCGCGGAAGACGATGCGATGCTTGAGGAATATTTCGAAACGGCGACCACCGATGCGCTGCGCCGGCGGTTCAAGGCGATGCTTTGCGCCTCGCTCTTGCGCGAGACGCTGTGGAGCTTTGTGTCGGAAAGCCGATCGGCGATCGATTTCGACTATGTCGCTTATTCCGATGAAAATATGAGTCGCTTCGAGGGCGCTTGGGCGGCGTTCCAGCAGATGGAAAAAGCATGACCGATCTTCCGCGAAGCGCGCAGATTGTCGTTATCGGCGGCGGCATCGTCGGCTGCTCGGTCGCCTACCATCTCGCCAAGCGCGGCGTCGAGACGCTGCTGATCGAGCGCCACCAGCTCTCTTCGGGTTCCACCTGGCACGCCGCCGGATTGATCGGACAATTGCGGACCAACGCCAATATTACGAAGCTCCTTGGCTATTCAGTCGAGCTTTACGATCGGCTCGAAGCGGAGACCGGCTATGCGACAGGCTGGCGACGCAATGGCGGCTTGCGCCTCGCCTGCAACGCCGACCGATGGATCGAAGTGAAGCGGCAGGCGACGTCGGCGCGGAGCTTCGGCCTCGACATGCAGCTCCTCGGCGCCAAGGAGGCGCAGGCGCTGTGGCCGCTGATGAATGTAGATGACGTCGTTGGCGCGGCCTTCCTGCCCACCGACGGACAGGCGAATCCTTCAGACATCACCCAGGCGCTGGCGAAGGGCGCGCGGCTTGCCGGCGCGAAGCTCGTCGAAGGCGTCGCCGTCACGGATTTCGTCATCGAGAACGAATGCGTGCGCGGCGTCGTCACCAATCGCGGCGCCGTCGCTTGCGAAAAGCTGGTGCTCTGCGCCGGCCTGTGGACGCAGCCGCTCGCCGCGCGCGCCGGCGTCGCCGTTCCGCTCTCGGCGGTTCACCATCAATATATCCTGACCGAAAAAATCGACGGCGTGACCAGCGATCTGCCGACGCTGCGCGATCCGGATCGTCTGACCTATTACAAGGAAGAGGTCGGCGGCCTCGTCATGGGCGGCTATGAGCCCAATCCCGTGCCCTGGTCGTCGGGCGTCGTGCCCGAGGATTTCGCCTTTCGGCTTCTCGAAGACGACTGGGATCATTTCGAGCCGATCATGACGCTCGCGCTCGGCCGCGTGCCGGCGCTCGCCGAGGCCGGGATCAAGCAGATGATCAACGGCCTCGAAAGCTTCACGCCCGACGGCAATTGGATGATCGGCGAAGCGCCGGAAGTGCGCAATTTCTTCGTCGGCGCCGGCTTCAACGCCTTCGGCATCGCGTCAGCCGGCGGCGCCGGCATGGCGCTCGCCGAATGGGCGGCCGACGGCGAACAGCCCTTCGATCTCTGGCCGGTCGATATTCGCCGCTTCGGCGCGCCGCATCGGGATCCGAACTGGGTGCGGGTGCGCACGCTCGAAGCCTATGCGCGCCACTACAGCATCGCCTGGCCCTTCGAAGAATTTACATCGGGCCGGCCGCTGCGGCGCTCGCCCTTATATGAGCGGCTTAAAGCGAAAGGCGCCTGCTTTGGCGAGAAGATGGGGTTCGAGCGGCCCAACTGGTTCGCGGATTTAGCGTCCGGCGAAGCGCCAACGGATCGTTATTCCTTCGGCCGGCCCGGCTGGTTCGACGCCGTCGGACGCGAGCATCGCGCCTGCCGGGAGGCGGCGGCGCTGTTCGACCAGACGAGCTTCGCCAAGGCGCTCGTCGTCGGCAAGGACGCCGAAGCGGCGCTCTCCTGGATCGCCGCGAACGATGTCGCCAAGCCGCCCGGCGCCGTCGTCTACACGCAATTGTTGAACGCCAAGGGCGGAATCGAATGCGATCTGACGATCACGCGCTTGGCGAAGGATCGATTCTATGTGGTGACCGGGACAGCCTTCGGGACGCATGACTTCGATTGGATCGGGCGATCGATTCCTCAGGGATTGGACGCGACCCTCGTCGACGTCACCTCGGCGAATTGCGTGCTGGCGTTGATGGGACCGCGCGCCCGCGACATTTTGCAATCCTGCTGCGACGACGATTTGTCGAACGCCGCCTTTCCTTTCATGAGCGCCCGCGAAATCCGTTTGGCCGGCGCGCCGGTTCTGGCGATCCGCGTCACTTATGTCGGCGAACTCGGCTGGGAGCTTCACATTCCCGTCGATTTCGCGGTCTCGGTCTATGACGCGCTGGTCGAAGCTGGCGCGGCCTTCGGACTTGTCGACGCCGGCTACCGGGCGATCGAATCGCTGCGCTTGGAGAAGGGCTACCGCGCCTGGGGGTCTGATATCGGTCCCGATCACACGCCGCCGATGGCGGGGCTGGGCTTTGCCGTCAAGATGAAATCCGGCGCGCCTTTTCAGGGCAGGGAAGCGCTTGTTCAATCCGCCGGAGCGCCACTGCCGCGGCTTCTCGCCGGCTTCGCTGTCGATGGCCCTGACGTCACGCTGCTCGGGCGCGAAACCATCTATCGCAACGGCGTCCGCGTCGGATGGCTGTCGAGCGGCGGCTATGGCTATTCGATCGGCAAGGCGATCGGCTACGGCTATGTTCGCAACCCCGACGGCGTCGATCCGACCTTCGTCCTCTCTGGCGACTACCAGCTCGAAATCGCCGGCGAGCGCCGGTCGGCGAGCGTCTCTCTTTCGCCGTTCCATGATCCGAAAGGCGAACGCATTCGCGCCTGACCGCTGCTTCTAAGCTTCGAGTTGCTGGTCGGCGCCGGCCGCCGCGCCGCCGACATCGCGGAGAACGTCGAACATCGAGATGGTTTCCTCGACCGCGTCGAGCGCCAGATCGAGGTCGTCTTGAGAAATGACGAAAGGCGGCGCCAGGCGAACGACGGTGCGATGCGTGGCGGTCGTCAGCACGCCCTTGTCGATCAGCTTCTCGCACACTTCTCGCGCGCTCGCGTAGCGCGGGTCCAGCTCCACGCCCGCCCATAGGCCGCGGCCGCGAATCTCCTTGATCGCCGGCAGGCGCATCGCGTCCAGCCGTTGCAGCATTCTCGCGCCGAGCGCCTGACTGCGCTCGACCAGCCGCTCGTCGCGAATGACGCATAGCGCTTCGAGTCCGACGGCGGCGGCGAGCGTGTTGCCGCCGAAGGTCGACCCATGCGAGCCCGGCGTGAACACATCCATCACTTCGCGCTTCGCCACGAAGGCGGAAACGGGCAGCACGCCGCCGCCGAGCGCCTTTCCGAGCGTGACGCCGTCGGGGAGAACCTTCTCATGCTCGAAGGCGAACCACGTTCCGCTGCGCCCCAGCCCGGATTGAATCTCGTCGAGCAGCAGCAGGACGCCGTGCGCGTCGCACAGTCGGCGCAGCCCCGCGAGCCAGCCGTCGGGCGGCACGATGACGCCCGCTTCGCCCTGGATCGGCTCGACCAGAATGGCGGCGGTGTTGGGCGTGATGGCGGCTTCGAAGGCCGCGAGATCGCCAAAGCGCGCCGCGCGAAAACCCGGCATGAACGGACCGAATCCGTCGCGATATTCGCTCTGCGACGAAAAACTGATGATCGTCGTGGTGCGGCCGTGAAAATTGCCTTCGGCGACGATGATTTCCGGATCGGCGATCCCTTTGACGCGATTTCCCCAGCGCCGCGCCGCCTTGATCGCCGTCTCGACAGCCTCGGCCCCTGAATTCATTGGCAGAGCGGCGTCGAGCCCCGTGACTTTGCACAATTCCTCGAGAAAAGGGTCGAGCCGGTCATCGCAAAAGGCGCGGGACGGCACGGCGAGCCGACGCGCCTGCTCGGCGAGCTTGGCAAGAATGCGCGGATGAGCGTGACCAAGGCTGACGGCCGAATAGGCGCTCATCATGTCGATGTAGCGCCGGCCTTCCACATCCCACAGATAGGCGCCCTGTCCGCGCGTGAGCCTGACCGGCAGCGGATCGTAGTTCTTGGCGACGTGCGGGTTCCTGAACGTGGAGCGATCCATTTCCGAGAGCTTTTTGCGCGCATCCGCATTAGATAGATGCGTGCGGGCATTTGCGTGATTATGCATACATAGGAAGACGCAACGATGGCGCCAGCCGCGTAAGCCTGGGCGAACAACGGGAGGCGAAATGGAGGCGCGCGCTCTGCAAGCCGATATTGCCGCTGAAACTGCAGCCATTCTCAATGGATTCGGGATAAAATCGCAAGTCTTCGAGCGCGGCTCGCTGACCACGCGCTCGCCGATCACCGGCGAGATCGTCGCGCGCGTCGAGACCGCTAATTCAGCAATTGCTCAGCAGACCGTCGCGCGCGCCGATGCTGCGTTTCACGTCTGGCGCAGCGTCCCGGCGCCGCGCCGGGGCGAGTTCGTGCGCCTGCTCGGCGAGGAGTTGCGTGCGGCCAAGGCCGAGTTGGCGCGTCTTGTCACGATCGAGGCCGGCAAAATCACGACCGAGGGTCTCGGCGAAGTTCAGGAGATGATCGACATCTGCGACCTCGCCGTCGGCCTGTCGCGGCAGCTCCACGGATTGACCATCGCCACCGAACGCCGCGGCCATCGGATGATGGAGACCTGGCATCCGCTGGGCGTCGCCGGCGTCATCACCAGTTTCAACTTTCCTGTCGCCGTCTGGGCCTGGAATGCGGCGCTGGCGCTGGTTTGCGGGAATGCGGTGGTATGGAAGCCGTCGGAAAAAACGCCGCTCGTCGCGCTGGCGACGCAGGCGCTGGTCGAACGCGCCGCCGCGCGTTTCGGCGATGCGCCGGAGAGTCTTTGCAGCCTGCTCGTCGGCGGGCGCGACATCGGCGAGGCGCTGGTCGACGACGCGCGGGTCCGGCTGGTGTCCGCGACAGGGTCGACCGCCATGGGCCGCGCCGTCGCGCCGCGCCTTGCGCGCCGCTTCGCGCGATCGATTCTCGAACTTGGCGGCAACAACGCCGCCATTGTCTGCGCCTCCGCGCCGCTCGACCTCACGGTGCGGGCGATCGCCTTCGCGGCGATGGGCACAGCGGGCCAGCGCTGCACCACCTTGCGCCGCCTGATCGTGCATGAAGAAGTTCATAATGAGCTTCTCACGCGGCTGCGGCGCGCCTACGCCTCGGTTCCGGTCGGCGATCCCCGCGACGGGGCTTCGCTCGTCGGACCGCTCATCGACGAGAGCGCCTATGCCGCGATGCGCGCCGCGCTCGACGAGGCGCGCGGCGCGGGAGGCGCTATCTTTGGCGGCGAACGCCTGCTTGCGGAAAAATATCCCGGCGCCTTCTATGTGCGCCCGGCGCTTGTGGACATGCCGGACCAGGCGGAGGTCGTGCGGCGCGAGACATTCGCGCCCATCCTCTATCTGATGAAATTCCGCAGCCTCGACGAAGCCATCCGGTTGAACAATGACGTCGCGCATGGGTTGGCGTCGTCGATCTTCACGGCGCGTCTCGATGAAGCCGAATGTTTCATGGCCGCCGACGGCTCGGATTGCGGCATCGCCAATGTGAATATCGGGCCTTCGGGCGCCGAAATCGGCGGCGCTTTCGGCGGCGAGAAGGATACCGGCGGCGGCCGTGAAGCAGGCTCCGACTGCTGGAAGGCTTACATGCGCCGCGCCACCAACACGATCAATTATTCGGGCGAATTGCCGCTGGCCCAGGGCGTCAAATTCGACTTCGACGCTTAGCGTCGGCGCGCCGCGCTCATGGTTTTGCGGCGCCGACGGCTTAAATGACGAAATATATGCCTCGATCGGTCAGGGCTGCGATGAACGAGTCCTCTATTTCCGCCGACGCTCTTCGAGCGCGTTTCGCGTCGGCGATATCGGACATGTATCAAGCCGAAGCGCCGCAATATCGCGCCATGAAGGCGCTTGTCGCCGGCATCAATCGGCAGGCGCACGGCGACGACCCGCAGCTTGAGCGCCGGTTGCTGGAGAGAGACGAACTCGAGCGACTCGACGTCGAGCGCCATGGCGCCATTCGCGTCGGAACGGCCGAGGAACTGTCGACGCTGCGCCGGCTGTTCGCGATTTTGGGAATGACGCCGGTCGGCTATTACGATCTGTCGGTCGCGGGACTGCCCGTGCATTCGACCGCCTTCCGGCCGATCGGCGAAAGCGCGATGCGGGCGAGCCCGTTCCGTATTTTCACCTCGCTTCTCCGACTGGATCACATCGCCGATCCGGGAGCGCGCGAGATCGCGGCAAGGGTTCTCGCTCAGCGCGACATATTCACGGCGCGCTGCCGGATGCTGATCGATATCCACGAAATGCGTGGCTTTGACGATGACGAGGCGCGCGAATTCGTCGTTGAAGCGACGAACATATTTCGTTGGAGCGGGCGAGCGACGGTCTCGTCCGCCGTCTATCGGAGGCTCCATGCGACGCATCCGCTGCTCGCCGACATTGTTTGCTTCAAGGGGCCGCATATCAACCATCTCACCTTGCATGCGCTCGATATCGACGCCGTGCACGCCGCGATGGCGGCGCATGGCATGAATGCGAAGGCGGTCATCGAAGGGCCGCCGCGCCGGCGCTGCCCGATCCTGTTGCGCCAGACGAGTTTCAAGGCGAATCCCGAGCCTGTCGACTTCATCGAGGAGGACGGGCGGCGCGCGAGCGGCGCGCATACGGCGCGCTTCGGCGAAATCGAACAAAGGGGCGCGGCGCTGACCGCCAAGGGACGCGCGCTTTACGACAGGCTTCTCGCCGAGACCCAGGCCGAGGCGCCGCTCGCGACGGATGGCGCGAATGCGCATGCCTATAATGCGGCGCTGATCAGACGCTTCGCGGCCTTTCCCGACGATGAGGAGACGCTGAGACGCGAGAAGCTCGCCTTCTTCCGCTATTCTCCCGACGCAAGCGCGCGTGGAGGGGAGTTGGCGTCTCGTCCTTCGGTGGAGGATCTTCTGCGCGCCGGAGCCTTGCGCGCCGAACCGATCCCTTACGAAGATTTTCTGCCGGTCAGCGCCGCGGGCATCTTTCGGTCGAATCTCGGCGACCAGCGCGCGGAGGAATTCATCGAGCGCGCCGACCGGCGCGCCTTCGAGACGGCGCTCGGCGCGCCGGTCCTTGACGAAATCGCGCTCTATGAGGAGACGGAACGGCGCTCCTTGGCGACAGGCCTCGAGGCGCTCGGCCTCGAAGGCGTCGCCGCTCTTCGACCTTGAACGAGCGCATTCGGCCGAATTTGGCGCGACGGAGAGGGAATGACCATGGACAGCGCGCGTTACCACAAGGCCAGCATCGGCGACCGTCTGCTTCAGCCGGAAACGCTGATGTTGAGCTATGGCTACGACCCGGCGCTGTCCGAAGGGTCGGTCAAGCCGCCGGTGTTCCTCACGTCGACCTTCGTGTTTCGCACCGCCGAGCACGGCCGCGACTTCTTCGATTACATGGCCGGCCGCCGCACGCCGCCGGAAGGCGAAGAGTCCGGCCTGGTCTATTCGCGCTTCAATCACCCCAATCTCGAAATCGTCGAGGATCGCCTGGCGATCTATGAACATGCCGAATGCGGTCTCGTCTTTTCCTCGGGCATGTCGGCGATCGTCACGACGATTCTTTCGTTTGCGCGGCCGGGAGAAACCATTCTGCGCAGCCGTCCGCTTTATGGCGGCACCGAAGTTCTCATCGACAGGACGCTCGCCCCGTTCGGCTTGACCGGCGTCGGCTTCACCGACGGACTCGACGAGGAAAACATCCGCGCCGCCGCCGAACGCGCGATGGACATCGGGCGCATCGCGATGATCTTCATCGAGACGCCGTCCAATCCGATGAACAGCCTCGTCGACATCGCGCTCGTGCGGCGCATCGCCGAGGACATCGCCGGCAAGCAGGGCGCGCGCCCGGTCATCTGCTGCGACAATACGCTGCTCGGCCCGGTGTTCCAGTCGCCGCTGCGGCACGGCGCCGATCTGTCGCTCTATTCGCTGACCAAATATGTCGGCGGGCACAGCGATCTCATCGGCGGCGCCGTGGTCGGCGGCTGCGCGCATCTGAAGCTGATTCGCGCCATGCGCAGCGCCATCGGCACGCAGCTCGACGCGCATTCCTGCTGGATGCTCGGACGCTCGCTTGAAACGCTGTCATTGCGCATGAACCGGGCCGCCGAGAACGCGGCGATCGTCGCAAAATTTCTGGCAAGCCACCCCAAGGTTGCCGGCGTCCACTATCCACCGCTGCTGCCGCCCGATCATCCCCAGCGCCTACTGATGGAGCGTCAGTCCACATCCGCCGGTTCGACCTTCTCATTCGAGGTCGTCGGCGGGCAGGCGGAGGCTTTCGCCTTTCTCAATAGACTTCAGATTTTCAAGCTCGCCGTGAGCCTGGGCGGCTCGGAATCCTTGATCTGCCATCCGGCGACCACGGTGCATTCGGGGCTGACCCAGGACGCCCGGCAGGAAATCGGCATCACGCCGTCGCTCATTCGCGCCTCGATCGGCATCGAGCATCCGGACGACCTCATCGCCGACCTCGCGCTGGCGTTTGGTTGAACAAGCGTGGGCTTTGCATCTGGCGACCGGAAGCGTCGCGCCGGGCCCTGTCAAAACGCCCCGCCCGGACATATGTATCAATGGCCTGTCAGCGGTCCGAAATCGAGCAGAGACTGGACAATGAGAGTAGCTAAGGAAATACGAGACGACCGCACTGTCTTGAGCATTCAGGAAGATCGCATCGATGCGCATAATTCCGGCGAGCTTAAGAATCTGGTTCTAAAAACGCTAGAAGGCGGCGCACAAAACTTGGTGATCGATCTCGCGAGAGTTCAATTCATCGACAGTTCGGGTCTGGGCGCTCTGCTCTCTGGCTATAAAAACGCGAATTTGCGCTCGAGCGGGTTTGCGTTGGCAGGGCTGCAGCCGCGCGTCAGGTCGATGTTCGAATTGACGCGGCTTCACAGAGTTTTCGACATTTATCCAAGCCTGCAACTGGCGCTGAGCGCCTGAATGGGGACGGGCGGTGATCGAAATGTGCGAGACGGCGGTCAATCTGGACATCGTCGTTCCCAATGAAACGCGATATTTGCGATTTGTTGGCGCGATCGCCGAACAACTCGCGAGAGAGTTGGACGTTCAGGAGGATAAGCGCGACACGCTCGCTTTCCATCTCAATCTTGCGCTGACCGAAGCCGTCGCCAACGCGATTCAATACAGCGCCGCAGTAAGCGCGAAGGACTCCGTTCGGATCTGTCTTTCCGTCAAGGATTCCTATCTTTCCGTGCGCGTCTTCGATCATGGCGGCGGCTTCGATCTTTCCGCCGTGCCGACGCCCGACTTTGACGAACTTGGCGAACGCGGCCGCGGCATATTCTTCATCCGTTCGGTGATGGACTCGGTTCAATATTCCAAGACGGATTCGGGCAATGTGCTCGAAATGCGCAAGAAGATCGCTTAGCTTTCCCGTGTTTGGCCCTCCGGAAATATCGGCGCCCGAGACGTCCCGCACCGCAGATTGGGATGCGGCGGTTCGCCGTTTCCTGCGTCGCGCCGGCCGCCGCGTCGGGCGGGAACTTTCGGCGGATGCGCTTCGCGGTCTGCCGAAGTCCTATCGCCATCTCACGCCGGCGTCGCGCGCCGCGCGCGACATTGCGCTGATCGGGATCAACGACGACAGCGCGCGCGAAATCGTCGATCTCCGCGCGCTGCGCGGCGCCAGCGCCGGCGAAGCGAGCTACGAAATTCGCCTCATCGGCGCGAGGGAGCGTTCGCTCGACGAACTCCTGCCGGTGCTACAGAATCTGGGATTGCGCGTCTCGGATCAGATCAGGTTCAAGCTCGATCTCGGCGCCGAGCCGTGGTTCATCCGAAGTTTTGCCGTCGATCCCTCGGCGCCGAGCGCAATGAGCCTTGCGCGCTGCCGCAGGCGATTGTTGCGGGCGCTGGAAGCCGCGCTTTCGGCGGATGTCGAAAGCGACGCCTTGAACGGCCTGATCCTGGCGACCGAACTCGACTGGCGCCAGATCGATCTCTTTCGCGCTTACTGCAATTACTATCAGCAGCTCGGCGTTCGGCTCGGGCGCGCCCGCATCTACTATGGGCTTTTGCGAAGTCCGGCGGCCGTCGAACTGCTCTATCGCTATTTCGAAGCGCGGTTCAAGCCGGATCGCGGGGGACGCGATTCTTTTGAGACCGAGCTTGAATTGCTCACGCCGATCAGGGCTCAACTCGTCGAGGTTCTCGATAAGGTCGCCGACAGCGGCGACGATCGCATCCTGCGCGACCTCTTCAATCTCATCGACGCCACGGTGCGCACGAATTTTTACTTCTCCGGCGTATGGGCGCGCAACTACATCGCGTTGAAGATCAGCAGCCTCGGCGTGTTCAACATGCCGGCGCCAAAACCAATGGCGGAAATATACGTTCACTCCGTCTCGATGGAAGGCATCCATCTTCGCGGCGCGAAGGTCGCGCGCGGCGGCATTCGCTGGTCTGACAGGCCAGAGGATTTTCGCAGCGAAATCCTCGCCCTGATGCAAACCCAGATGATCAAGAACGCGCTCATCGTGCCGCAGGGCGCCAAGGGCGGCTTTGTCCTGAAGCTTGCTTACGACGACGCGACGCAGCGACAGCGACTGGGGGAGGAGGCCTATTCGCAGTTCTTGCGCGGTCTTCTCGATCTGACCGACAATCTGCAGGACTCGAAAACCGTTCGACCGCCCGAGCTTGTCGCCTATGACGATCCCGATCCCTATCTCGTCGTCGCGGCCGACAAGGGCACGGCGACCTGGGCCGACGTCGCCAACGGGATTTCCCGGTCTTACGACTTCTGGCTCGGCGACGCCTTCGCCAGCGGCGGCGCGCATGGCTATCACCACAAGCGGTTGGGCATTACCGCGCGCGGCGCCTGGGTTTGCGTCAGACGGCACTTTTATGAGCTCGGCCGCAATGTCGATGCCGAGACTTTTTCCGTCGTCGGCGTCGGCTCGATGGACGGCGACGTCTTCGGCAATGGGATGTTGCATACGCCGAACATCCGATTGCTCGCCGCCTTCGACGGCCAGTATATTTTCCTGGACCCGAATCCCGACCCGCTGGTTTCCTTCGCCGAGCGCCGCCGCCTGTTTGAACTGCCGCATTCGACTTGGCGCGACTATAATCCGGCGTTGCTCTCGCAGGGCGGCGGCGTCTATCGGCGCGACGCCAAGGATGTCGCGCTCAGCCCCGAGGTGCGGGCCTGGCTCGGCGTGCGACATAGCGCGATCGATGGCGAATCGCTGGTCCGCTGGCTGTTGACGGCGCCCGTCGATCTCTTGTGGATGGGCGGCGTCGGGACCTACGTCAAGGCGAGTTCGGAGACGAATGAAAGCGTCGGCGACCGCGTCAACGACGGCGCGCGGGTCGACGCGCTGCAGCTTCGCGCCAGAGTCATTGGAGAGGGCGCGAATCTGGCGTTCACCCAGAGGGCGCGCATCGAATATGCGCTGAGGGGCGGCCGCATCAATACCGACGCCGTCGACAATTCCGCGGGCGTCGATCTTTCCGATCACGAAGTCAATCTGAAGACTTTGCTGCGCGCGCGGCCGGATAAGGGCGCGCCGGAAATCGGCGACGCCAATGCGCTGCTCGAATCCCTCACCGAAGAGGTTTGCGCGTCGGTGTTGCGCGACAACGACCAGCAGAGTCTTTGCCTGTCGCTGGACCGCGCGCGTTGTCTCGTCCATCTCGATCCATTCATGGATGTCGCCGAACAACTCGAAAACGCCGGCTACGTCAACGCGGCCGCCGACGCCTTCCCGACGCGCAAGGATGTCGCCGCGCGCGCGGCGAAGGAATTGACCCGGCCGGAGCTCGCTCTGCTGATGGCGAACGCGAAACTGGCGCTGAAGCAACGCCTGCTTGAGGACGAGTCCTTCCTGAAAGGGTCTTTCGCCAATGATTTTCTGGCGAGCTATTTTCCGGAATATGTGCGGTCGCATTTTGCGGAGCGGATAAGAAGCCATTCGCTCGCGCGGGAAATCGCCGTCACCGCGATTTGCAACAAGGCGATCGATCAGGCGGGCGTCCGGCTGCTTCTGCTTGGCGAAGGGCTGGCGCCGGCCCTGCTCAGTTACGCCGTGAAGCTCTATCTCTCCTTCGACCGGATTTTTGAAGGCGACCGATGGCGCGCGGCTTTTCGGTCGCTTGGCGGGTCGGGCGCCGCGAAGGAATACGAGCTGCTGCTTCAGCTTGAAGCCTCTCTCGCCTACATGTGCCAATGGGCGATGCGGCGCGGCTATCGACTGAGCCCGGACGATGCGCAGATCGAACGCTGGCGTGTTGATCTTCGAGATTACCGGGCGCGCGTTCGCGCCGCCGAACCGGCGGATGGGCTGGGAGAACCCTACTTCGATCGGGTGAGCGATTTTCCTTTCCTGGTCGCGCTCAGCCGGGAGTCGGGAGAGGACATGCGCGCGGCCGGCGCCTGTTTCGATCAGGCGGCCAATCTCTTCGGACTGCAAAAGCTCACCGCCTTTCTGGAGCAGGTGAAGCCGAGAGACCGGTGGGAGCAGCAGTTGCAGGCCGCGCTCGACGCAAGGATGCGGGATGCGGCGGCGCGCATCGCCTCGATGCAGTTTCTGACCGGAATCGCCGATCCCCGCGCCTTGTTTCGTAACGTCGGCCTCGAGTTCCGGCTCGCCGGCCTCGAGCGGCTGGCCCTCAAACTGGAATCTTCGCTGTTCACGACGCTGACGCCGATTGCGGCCTTCGTCGCCGAGTTGAACGCGCTCGTCGACGCCTGCGACGCGGCTTACCGCAACCGTTCCGGCGCGCGCGCGGAAGGGGAGCGGCGCATTCTTGGCGGCTCGGCGCAAGCAGGGGCGTCATAGCGCGATGGAAACGCTGGCGGCCGATCGCGCGATTCTCGACGCCTTCGACGAGGCGCTGTGCGTCGTCGAGTCCTCCGGGGCCTTGCGAACGATGAATCGCGCCGCCGAACGGCTGACCGGCTATTGCGAGAGCGAGCTGCGCGGCCGCTCCTTCTACTCGCAGCTTGTCGCGCGCCGCGGCGGCGACGGCGAACCCTCTTGGCCGACGCATGCCCGCGAGCGTTTGTCCCTGCGCCTGCGACGCAAGGACCGAAGCTGGATCGACATTCGCTGCGAGATCGATCCGCTCGCCGGCGACGGCGGCGGCGCGCTCATCAAGCTTCGCCCGATCGACGAAGGGCTGAGCGAACAGGAAGCGCTCGACGACATCACGGAAAAGCTCGCAACGATCTTTGACGGCGTGGCCGACGGCCTCGTGGTGATCAACGAGGCCGGCGACATATTGCTGTTCAGCAAGGGGGCCGAGAAGCTTTTTGGCTATCGCGCCAAAGAAGCGCTCGGCGCGAACGTCAAGATGTTGATGCCCTCGCCCTATCGCGAGGCGCATGACGGCTATCTTGCCGCCTACAAGAACACCGGCGTCAAGAAAATCATCGGCATCGGCCGCGAGGTCGTCGGACGGCGAAAGAACGGCAGCATCTTTCCGATGTATCTCTCGATCGGCGAAATCCGGCTCAAGGGAACGCGCTATTTCGTCGGCGTCACTCACGATCTTACAAGATTGAAACGCGCTGAGGATAGGCTGCTGACGCTGTCCGCCGCCATCGAGCAAAGTCCGATCGCGGTGATGATCGCCAATAAGGACGGCGAAATCGAATATGTGAACAGCCGCTTCGCCACTCTCACCGGCTATCAGCCGCATGAACTCATCGGGCAAAATCCGCGCATGCTTCAATCGAAGCGAACGGAGCGCGACCAATATCGGCGTCTGTGGGAAAGCATTCTCGCCGGCGTCGAGTGGCGCGGACAGATTCAGGACCGCAGAAAAGACGGCAAGCTCTACTGGGCGTCCGAAATTATCTCGCCGCTGCGCGACGCCGCCGGCGCCATCACCCATTATCTCGCGATCCAGCAGGACATCACCGAGCAGAAGCGGGACAAGGAGGCGCTGTTCGAGAGCGAGCAGCGCTTCCGCCAGGTCGCCGACATGGCGGGCGACTGGCTGTGGGAGCAGGATCAGGACGGCCGCTACACATACAGCAGCAACGCGGTCGAGGACGTGCTGGGCATGAGCCCCGATGAAGTCGTCGGCAAGACCTATCTCGACCTCTTCGCCGGGCCGCCGCCGAGCGGCTCGGCCGCGGAGAACATGCAGGCGCCGACCGCTTCGCGCCGGCCGTTCCACCGCATCGTCAACCATTATCGCCATAAGAGCGGCGCCGACGTCTATACCGAGTCGACCGGCGCGCCGGTGTTCGACGACGACGGCCGGCTGGTCAAATGGCGCGGCGTCGACCACAACATCACCTCGCGCAAAAAATTCGAGGATGCGCTGCGGGTGCGCAACCGCGCGATCGAAGCCGTGCCGATCGGAATCGCGATCTGGGACGCGCAGGCGCCCGGCGTTCCCAACGTCTATGTCAATCCGGCGCTGACCCGGATCACCGGATTCGCCCGCGAGGAGCTGCTTGGGCACAGCATGCATTTGTTGCGCGGGCCGCAGACCGATCCCGCGGCGCTCGAAGCGATCCGCAACGCCATCGCGCATCGCCAGAGCTGTCAGGTGACGGTGAAATTCTACCGCAAGGACGGCTCGCCCTTCTGGGATGAATTGTTCATCTCGCCGGTCGCCAATGAGGCGGGACGCATCACCCATTTCGTCAGCGTCCACGCCGACATTTCCGAACGGCGCCGGATCGAGGAGAGCCGCCACGAACTCGAGATCGCCAAGCAGATCCAGCTGTCGCTGCTGCCGAACGCGCCGCTGCGCACGCCGCAAATGGAAATCGCCGGAATCTGCGTGCCGGCGATGCATGTCGGCGGCGACTATTTCGACTATTTCGAAAACGCCGGCGTGATCGACATCGTCATCGCCGACGTCTCCGGCCATAGCGTCGGCGCCGCGCTGATCATGACCGAAGTGCGCAGCACATTGCGCGCCGAGACGCGAAAGGCCACGAACGCCTTGAGCGGCCCGGCCGAGCTTTTGCGCGACCTCAACGAACTGCTGCACGACGATCTCTTCGCCGCGGACCTCTTCATCACCATGTTCTACTGCCGGTTCCTGCCGCAGACGCGCATGCTGCAATACGCCAACGCCGGCCAGAATCCGCCGCTGCTGTTGCGCGCCGACGGCGCGATGTGCGCGCAGCTCGACGCCGACGGCCTGGTGCTCGGGGTCATGCGCGACGTCGATTTCAAGGAGGGGCGCATCGAACTCGCGCCGGGCGACAGGCTGCTGTTCTACACCGACGGAATCACCGAGACGCAAAACCGCCAGGGCGAGTTCTTCGGGCTCGAACGCCTGTCCACGTCATTCATGCAGCATCGCCGCCTGTCGCCGGGCGATTTGATCAAGGCGACGCTCGCCGACGTGCGCGCCTTCCGCGGCGCGGCGCAAGCGTCGGACGACATCGCCATGGTGGTGGCGGAGGCGCGCTGAGCCGGTTTGCTCGGGCTGTGTCATTCCCGGCAGGCCGCAGGCCTGACCGGGAATCCAGAGCCGCTCCGACAATGCTGTTGTTGCTCTGGATTTCCGATCGCGCTGCGCGCGTCGGGAATGACGGCCGGGCCGTTCAAAACGATTTCGCATGGGGCGCATGGAGAGGGGCGCGCGAAGATGTCCCGCGGCCGTGTGGCGCGGGGGGCGAGCGGTCCGGGACGCCCCGGCCGTCGCTGGCCGCAGCGCTAAGAATTGTCTTCGACGGCCGGTTTCTCCCGGACACGGATCGCGTCGTCTCGCCGCCTCCGGGCTGAGGGAGCCGCTCCCCATCGTTCGGGTAACCGACGCCTGCGCCATCCTCGGATATTGCGGTCCGGGCTTTCAAAGCCTGCACATGAGTTTCGTCGAGCCTCGCGGCTCTTCGAAGGGCTCATGCGTCTCCGCGCAAAGGAGAGAAGCCCAGACCGGCGACGCGCCGCCGGACCAGGGAACGAGGGTCGTTCGTCCCGCCGGATCCGTCCCTCGCCGGCGCCGCCCGACCCTGAGCCGCGCCCTCGCTTGACGAAGGCGAGCGGAGGATAGGAATTTATTCAGGAGATGTCAAGGGTCGCGCTAAAAGCGCGGAGGGTACACCTAAACAATCGGTGCGCGTCGGGCGACGAGGTAAAAAAATTTTTCCTCACCCTCATCCTGAGGAGCCGCCGTAGGCGGCTGTCTCGAAGGACGAGGGTGAGGAAGCCCTTCACCCGATTATGGTGGAGGTAGCATAGAGAATCTATTCACATGCTGCCACCGGCAAGCGGGCATTGCCACGTTGGTGTTCGTCGCAGTCTCCGTCGGCGCAATTTGCGGTGTCGCAAAAGGCGTGGGACAGGGCGAAGCCGCCAGTATTTTCCGGGAGAATCCTTTGAATATCGTAACAGAAGCGCGTAATGTGACCCAACTTTAGGGGAAAACTATTCTTGTATGTTACAAATCCCCATATGTAGAATTTCTTAATTTTCCCTGCTATGATGTTATCTAAGCATATCTTCGGAATTCTATCGTAATTAATTATCACGGAACTGTGTGGCGCGATATAAAATGGGACAGTTCTAACTGGGAGGTTACGATATGCGTCATCTTCGACGATCTCGATATTGGTTCCTACCCATGTGATTTTGGTTTGAGCGTCAGAAGCCGCTGAATTTCCAGAATTTTCCCACTCTCCAACGATATCATAATTGGAGCTATCGCCCGGTTGAATCTTGACGCTTTTCAAATAAACGAAAGGCTGGCTAGTCTCCCACTGGAAATAAGCAGCAATGCCGGTGGCTGCGACGGTGAGTCCAGTGAAAAATACGATCCATACCGAGGTATTGGCCCAGAAATTTTTTTGGTCAGTGTTTTGTTCTAATTTCTTGGAGTTCGGATTACTAGCACACGGAACGATTTGGAGATTCTCGGCCTTGCTTTTTTGGGTTGTTGGTTTTTTGGGATTATTCTTCACGCGGACATCGCCTTTTCCGTTTACTCTACCCAGAGGTGAGCCAATTGCCCTCAGCGGGTCTGCAAAGGTCGCACGGCCAAAATCGATGTAGCCGAGCCGAACGCGTCGATTGTAGCGAAAATCGGACTCGGTAAGACAGCGATGCAGGTGCTTGTCCCCACAATACTGGTGACGCCTATCATGGCTGTAATGGCCAAGATTTTCATACCATTCAGGATACTTCTCGGCATCAAACACATCCCTAACGACCTCGCCCGGCTTCTTGTGTTTTGTATCCTGTCGGATACAATGGAATCATCCTCACGCTCGTCCGGACTGACGTTTTCGACAAATGGCTTTCCGGACTCGCCGACCAAAAAGGCAAGGCGAGGATTCTCGCTCGGCTTACCAGCGCGGCGCATGGGAACTTCGGCGACTGCGAAGCTGTTGGAGAAGGCGTGTCGGAAATGCGCATCCATTTCGGGCCCGGATACAGAGTGTATTTCGTCAGGCGGGGCGCAACGATCTATGTCCTGTTGAATGGCGGCGACAAAAGCAGCCAAAAGCGGGACATGGAGAAGGCCAGGGAAATCGCGCGGGAGTTGAAGGAGAGCCAAAATGAGCGCTGATTTCGCGACCTTCAACGTGGCGGATTATCTCGATAATGACGAGGTCATCGCCGAATATCTTACGGCCGCCGCGGAAGACGAGAACACCGACGTGCTTCTCGCAGCGCTGGCGGAAGTCGCGAAAGCGCGCGGCATGTCGCAAGTCGCCGCAGCCGCCGGCCTGGGCCGCGAAAGCCTATACAAGGCGCTGGCGCCCGGGTCGCACCCGCGCTTCGAAACAATCGCCGCTGTCCTGCGCGCCCTGAAAGTGCGGCTTTCCGTAACGCCGATAGGGTGAGTTTCTCATTCAGCACGAGGGCGCGAATGGAATGGCGCTCGGCCCAATCCCAAGCGCGTGCGTCGGGAAGGACAGATTTGCTTGCGCGTTCCAAACGCCTGCACAGCTCTTGCTATCCCTCTTGACGCGGCGCTTGCGCAGCCAATGTCACACAGATGCGCCCGGCGCTAGCGAGGGTGAGACCATGCCAACTTATCGCATACGCGAAGTCAAATTCATTGAGACCGAAGGCGGTCACGTCAAGCTGAAGCCGCTGCGCGAATATGAGCGCGAATCATCCGATGCGGCCAGCGTCATCGCCGAGGTCAGCCATTTCTTCGAAATGGAGCTCTCCAGTCCCAAGGCGCTCGACGTCGTCGATTTCGACGAGGTGATCATTCTCGACGACAAGGGCGCCATCGTCGCGCGCTTCGGCGTCGCCGATTTCTGGGTGCAGGAATGGAACGCCGTGGCCGCAAAAAGCGACGCCGTCAAAAGCGACGCCGCGCCGATCGCGCGCCCGGCCTAGCCGGGCGCCCCGCCGCCAATGGCGGCGGCGCAGCGGTCAGCGATTGATCAGCTTCGCCCGCATGTGCTGATGACGACCTCGACGCGGCGGTTCTTCTCGCGGCCTTGCGGATTGTCGGAGCCGTCGGCGTTTTGGTTCGGCGCGACCGGCTTCGTCTTGCCATAGCCGCGAATGGCGAGCTTCTCCGGCGCGAGGCCGCGGCCGACCAGCGCATTTCGAACCGCCGAGGCCCGCCGTTCGCTGAGCTTTTGATTATAGCTGTCCGTACCGACGGCGTCGGTATGGCCTTCGACCATCGCCTTCTTCCCCGCGGTTGTTATCCGCTGCTCGAGCTCGGCGAGCGCGGGCGCCGCTTCAGCCCGCAAATCCGCGCGGTCGAAATCGAAGAGGAAGTCCGCGCCGACGCGCAGGCGCTCCTCGCATGTCGTCGTGATGACCTCCACCGCTTGCTGCGGCGGCGCAGGCGAAGCGGGCTTCAGGCCCGCCATCGCCGGACAGGCTTGATCCTTCGCCGAAGGGAAGGCCGTGCCGCCCATCAGCACGCAAAAGGCGCCGGTCTCTTCGCCCTCGACCGTGACGCGAAGAATGCGTCGCCCGGTGGAATCGATCGGAAAGCTTTTCGTCGTTTCGTCCTTCGCGCTCGACGCCGCGCGCACGAAGGTCGAACTCGCGACCGCGCCGGACGCGTCAAGCAGCTCCAGCGTCAAGCGACGCTCGCCCTTCTCACGTCCGGCGATCAGCAATTGCGTCAAGAGATCTCCCGGCGAGAGGTCGAGCGCGACATAATAGGAGCGCGGGCCGCTGGCGCCGGGAAGGGCGCCGGAGATCGCGCCGGTTGAAACGCTCGGCCGCATGATGGAGGTGGAAAGCTCCTCGCCGAGCGCGACCGAGAGCGCGGCGGCGACGCCGAGCGCGGCGATGGCGGCGATCAATTTGCGCATGGCGGCCTCACTTCGCCGCCAAGGCGTCGCCGCCGAATTCGATTTGATAGGCGTTGGTCTCGGCGCCTTGGACGGTAAGGCGCAGAACATGCCTGCCGGAACGGTCGATGGCGAAGCTCTTCGTCGCGTCGGCGCTCGCATCGGTGCGCGACAGATGATATTCCTGATCGACGCGTCCCTGTTCGTTGAGCAACTCCAAAGACGCCCATTTCCTTGCGCCGGGGCGTCCCGTCAGCGTGAGCTGGGTCATCAGCTGACCGGCTTTCAGATCGCCCGCGAAGTAATAATAGGACGTGGTTGGGCCGCCGGGAAATTTGCCGCTCGCGACGCCATTGGCGGGGATCGGCGTCGGATCCAGAAATGATTGGGAGTTGCCGGACGCCGCCTCCGCAGGCGGGCGGCTTGGCATCGCGGAGCCGCCGAGCGCGACTCGGAAGGCGCTCGCCTCCGGCCCGTCAGGCGTCACGCGGATGATGTAGCGGCCGCCCGAATCGATCGGAAACACATGCGTCCCCTCTCTGCCGTCGTCGCTTGCGGTGATGTAAAACGAGTCGCGCTTGGCGCCGGAACTGTCCAGCAGAGCGAGCGTGAGCGTCTTATATTGGCCGCCGCCCTTGGCGGAAATCTGAGTTGCGAGCGCGCCGGGCTTGAGGTCGACGGCGAAATAATAATTTTCTTGTCCGCCGCCGGTCGGATAGTTGCCGCTAACGACGCCATTCGCAGGCAGCGCCGCAGGATTGAGCGCCGAGGTCGAAAAATCCTTTGCATAAACCTCGACAGGCAGAAACGCGCTCAGCAGCAGCGCTGAGGCGAATGCGCGTTTGATCATCGTCATCTCCTCGGGTTCCGCTCCTAAGAGAGAGAAGCGCGGAACCCTAGGCCGAACGCTTGTTCGCGAGATGTGCGACCTGACACAGATGCGTGTTCGGCGCGCGCGGGCTATCGCCCGTCAAACGCCTTCTCAACCTCAGCGAGATCGATTTTCACCATGCCGAGCATCGCCTGAAAAGCGCGCTCGGCGGCGGCGCGGTCTTCGTCCATGAACATGCGCGGCAAGGCTTCCGGCACGATCTGCCAGCGGACGCCATAACGGTCCTTGAGCCAGCTGCATTGGATTTCGGAACCGCCGCCGGCGAGGAGCTTTTCCCATAGTTCGTCGGTCTCGCGCTGGTCCTTGGTCATCACCGAGATCGAACAGGCTTCGTTGCGGATCGTCTCGCAACCCATGTTGAGCGCCTGATAGGGCGCGCCGGCGAGGGTGAAGGAAACCAGGATCGCCGGCCCGTCCGGCTCGCGGCGCAGGACGCTTTCGACAATGGAACCCGGAATGACCGAGACGTAAAAGCGCGCCGCTTCCTCCGCCTCATCCTTGAAGCCGAGACAGGTTCTGACTTTGGGTTGCATGTCTGCTCCTTCGCGCATTCATTCCCGGCGCGCGCCTTGCGCGCGATCGGGAATCCAGAGCGACATCCAACGCGCATGTTGCGACTCTGGATTCTCGATCAGGCCTGCGGCCTGTCGGAAATGACATCCGGCGACTTGAATGAAAGACTCGACAGCGCCGATAAATGTTGATATCAACATAATGCGGCGTTGTCAAAAAAGCCATGTCGAAGAAACTGTCGATCGAGGTCGTTCATGAGGTTCGCGACTCCTGTCTCTGCCTTGCGACGCAACGCGCCGCGCGCCGTCTGGCGCGGCGCTTCGATCGCGCTCTTGCGCCGCTCGGCCTCACCAATGGCCAGTTTTCGCTGATGATGGCGCTGAACGCCCCGCAGGCGCCGACTCTCGGCCGTCTCGCCGACGCGCTCGCGATGGATCGCACGACGCTCACCGCCGCGCTGAAATCCCTGGAGCGGCGCGGACTCGTCGTCACGCGCCTCGAAGAGAAGGACCGGCGCTTGCGCAGATTGTTCCTGACCGGCGCCGGCGCCGATCTGCTCGCCGCGGCGCTGCCGATCTGGCGGCGCGAACATGCCGCGCTCGATGATGAATTGTCGCAAAGCGAAGCGCAAAAGCTTCGCAAAGCGCTGGGTAAGTTAGGGGCTGAATCTCAAGTGAAGGAAAGGACGCCACGCCATGAACGCCACTGCTGAGAACGCGCCGTCAGGCATGCGATCGATCACGCCGCATCTCGTCTGCGCCGGCGCCGCCGACGCGATCGAATTTTACAAGAAGGCCTTCGGCGCCGAGGAGATGATGCGCATGCCCGGTCCCGACGGGCGGCTGATGCATGGCGCCGTGCGGATCGGCGATTCGATGCTGATGCTGGTCGACGAAATGCCGGAATGGGGCGCGCTCGGTCCGAAGGCTTTGAAGGGGTCGCCCGTCACCATTCATCTGATGGTCGATGACGTCGACGCGGTCTTCGCGCAGGCGGTCGCCGCAGGCGCCACGGTGAAAATGCCGGTCGCCGACATGTTCTGGGGGGACCGCTACGGCAAGATCGTCGATCCCTTCGGCCATGAATGGTCGATCGCCACCCATGTGCGCGACATGACGCAGGAAGAGATGATCGCCGCCGGGCGCGAAGCGATGGCCAAGGGCTGCGCCGAGGCGACGGCGTAAAGCGAAACGAGAAGCGGGCCGGCGCACCGCGCCGATCCGCTTCTGGCCCTTTGCCCCGGTCTGGTGTAGGCATCCGCCTGCATGAGCACGGACGAAGGCAAGAAACGCGGCATGTTCTCCCGCCTGTTCGGCGGCGGCCAGAGCGAGGCGGCGCCCGAACCCGCGGTAGAGGCCGCGCCGGAAAAGGACAAGCGCTCCTGGTGGTCGCGGCTGTCCGGCGGCCTCTCGCGCACGTCGCAGGCGCTCACCCAGGGCGTCGCCGACGTTTTCACCAAGCGCAAGCTCGACGCGCTGACGCTCGAAGAGCTGGAGGACGTGCTGCTGCGCGCCGATCTCGGCGTCGGCGCGGCGACGCGGATCACCGAGGCGGTCGGCAAGGCGCGCTACGAGCGCGACATCGAGCCCGAGGAAGTGCGTGAAATCCTCGCCCGCGAAGTCGAGCGCGTGCTGGCGCCGGTGGCCGCGCCGCTCATCGTCGACGAGAGCAAGACGCCCTTCATCATCCTGGTCGTCGGGGTCAACGGCTCGGGCAAGACGACGACGATCGCCAAGCTCGCCGCCAAATGGACCGGCGAGGGCAAGACGGTGGTGCTCGCGGCGGGCGACACGTTTCGCGCCGCGGCGGTCGAGCAGCTCAAGGTTTGGGGCGCGCGGCTCGGCGCCGAAGTGGTTTCCGGGGCGGACGGAGCCGATGCGGCCGGCCTCGCTTACGACGCGATAAGGCGCGCGAAGGAGCAGGGCGCCGACATTTTGCTCATGGATACGGCGGGCCGGCTGCAAAACCGCGCCGAACTGATGGCCGAGCTTGAAAAAATCGTCCGCGTGATGAAAAAAGCCGAGGCCGAAGCGCCGCATGCGGTGCTACTGGTTCTCGACGCCACCGTCGGACAGAATGCGCTGCAGCAGGTGGATGTTTTCGAGCGCGTCGCCGGCGTCACCGGCCTGGTGATGACCAAGCTCGACGGCACGGCGCGTGGCGGCATACTGGTCGCCATCGCCGAGACTTACGGACTGCCGATCCACTTCATTGGGGTCGGTGAAAGCGCCGATGACCTGGAGCCCTTCGCGGCGCGCGATTTCGCGCGGGCGATCGCGGGGCTTGAAGAATCGGCGGATGCGGAAAGCTAAGGACAGATGACGCAGGAAACGGCCGTAGCGGTTAAGAAAAAACTCAATCCCTGGCTGAAGCTCGGGCTCGAATTAGGACCGCTGCTGCTGTTCTTCGTCGCCAACGCCAAATATGGGATTTTCGCCGCGACCGGCGTGCTGATGGCCGGCGTCGTGCTGACGCTGGCCGTCTCCTGGGCGATCACCCGGCATCTGCCGGCGATGCCGGTGGTCACCGCGGCGCTGGTGCTGGTGTTCGGCTCGCTGACCTATTTTCTGCATGATGAAACCTTCATCAAGCTGAAGGTGACGATTCTCTACGCGCTGTTCGGCGCCGGCCTCATCGGCGCGCTCTATTTCGGCAAGCTGCTGCTGCCGATCGTCTTCGACATGGCGATCCATATCGACGACGCCGGCTGGCGCAAGCTGACCATTCGCTGGGGCTTGTTCTTCTTCGCCCTCGCGGGGCTCAATGAAGTTCTGCGCCGCGTGCTGACCACCGACGACTGGGTGAATTTCAAGGTCTTCGGCATTTTGCCGCTGACGGTCATCTTCGCCCTCACTCAGGCGCCGCTGATCATGCGTCACGAAATCCGCCCAGAGGACGAGGATAGCGAAGCGCATTTTTGAGGTTCAGTCGGCGTCGCGAATTATATGCGCCAACGCCGGCCTGTTTGCAGCCAAGCGAGCCTGGAGGCTCGCCGTCCAGGATGCGCTTTGGACCGCGAGCCTTGAGGCTCGCCCAGGCTCCCGTGACCGGTTCAGTTATTCAAGAGCGCCGTCGCATGAGCGGTCGAATCGGCGAAACGGCGTTCGATCTCAACATCAATCGTTTCAAATCGTCTGTTCTCGCCCTCGATGCGGCTGTTTCTCAAGGATTTTAGGCCATGCCTGCGATCGACGGGCCTCCGGGTTGCAATCGCGGCGCGTTCGGGCCAAGAGAGGTCCAGGATTTTCGGGGGTCGAGTCGAATCATTGCCCAGTCTCATCCGCTTTCTAATCGTCGTCGCCGCCGTCGCCGCCATCGTCTATGGCGTCATGGTCGCGCTCGTCACCTATGTGACGCCGCAGCCGCGCCAGATGACCTATACGATTCCGGCGCAGCGGCTGAATAAGTGACGTCCGTCGCTCGACGACGGCGCTAAACGTCGCGGAGTTGAGCGCATGAAACCCGCCGCTTCCCGACAGCTCGACGCTTTTCTCGACATGCTCGCCGCCGAACGCGGCGCGGCGCGCAATACCCAGGACGCCTATCGGCGCGATCTTTCCGATTACATCGCGCATCTTTCGGCAGACGGCGGCGATCCCGGCGCGGCGACGACGGAAGAGATTCGCGCCTATCTCGCCGCGCTGGCGCCGCGCGGCATGTCGGCGGCGACGGTGGCGCGGCGGATATCTGCGATTCGCCAGTTCCACAAATTTCTCTACGTCGATCGCCATCGCGGCGACGATCCCGCGGCGGCGCTCGAGGGACCGCGCCTGCGGCGCAGCGCGCCGGGAGTCTTCTCCCTGGCGGAAATCGACCGCCTGCTCGCCGTGGCGGGCGAAGGGCTCGACGACGAGAGCCGGCCGATGGCCGAGCGGCTGCGCGCGGCGCGGCTTTATGCGCTGCTCGAAACGCTTTACGCCACCGGCCTGCGCGTCTCCGAACTCGTCTCGCTGCCCAAAAGCGCCGCGCATGCGCGCGATCCTTTCATCGTCATTCGCGGCAAGGGCGGACGCGAACGCCTCGCGCCGCTGACCGATCGCGCGCGGCGCGCGCTGCTTTCCTACCGCAGGCTGCTCGAAGCGTCCGCGCCCGAACGCGCCGCATCCGCCTTTCTCTTCCCCGCCCACAGCGACAGCGGACATCTCACCCGCCAGGCCTTCGCCCGCGAACTCAAGGCGCTCGCCAGCGCCGCCGGCCTGCCGGCGTCCGCGACGCATCCGCATGCGCTGCGTCACGCCTTCGCCAGCCATCTGCTGCAGAATGGCGCGGACCTGCGCGTCGTGCAGGAACTGCTCGGCCACGCCGACATATCGACGACGCAAATCTATACGCATGTGCTCGACGAGCGCATGCGCGCCATGGTGCGCGATCTGCATCCGATGTCGGAAGAAGCCGAAAAGCCGCGCTAAGCCGGGCGGGCATTTTCCCGTTGAATGTGGCGACGCGCTCAACGTAACCTTTTGCGCATATTTTCCGCGACCGAGGAGCTAGGCGATGGCGAAAAATGCGATTGATTTTCGGCCCGAGGAGGAAAATGTCGCCTATATCGGCGCGGGCGTGACGCTCAAGGGCGAACTCTCGGCCTCAGATCTCGTCATCGTCGACGGCGCGATCGAAGGCGACGTCTCGGCGCGCGTCCTCCAGGTCGGGCAGGGCGGCGTCATCCGCGGCAATGTCAGCGCGACCGAAGCCGACGTCGCCGGTTGGATTTCCGATCATATCGAGATCAAGCAATTGCTCGTCGTTCGCGCCAGCGGGCGCGTCGAGGGCAAAATCACCTATGGCGAGATCGAATTGGAGAAGGGCGCCGTGATCGCCGGCGATCTGACCGCGCTTGAGGATTATCGCGCCGCCAAGCCGGCGGCGACGGCAAGAGCAAGCGCCGAGCGCGCCGAACGCGCCGAGGTCGCGCCGCCGCCGCCCAAGCCCTCCACGTCGTCGATCGATCGCATCAATGAGGCGGTGCGCAGCGCCGCGGCCGCCAGGGCCGCCAAGGGCCCTCTGTATCTGGCCGCCGAAGGCGACGGCAAGCGCGTCGCGACGCGCGCGCTCATCGGCCGCAAGACGTCGGCGGGGGCTTAAGACACCTCCTCGCGCCGCGCTTTTTTTGCCGCGTCGAGGCGTCTCCGCCGCGGCGCGTGGCGCGCTTGTGCGGCGGAAGCCGGCGGTCTATAGAACGCTCCTTCCCGCTCCCTTCGTCTAGCGGTCTAGGACGTCGCCCTCTCACGGCGAAAACAGGGGTTCGAGTCCCCTAGGGAGCGCCATCGCATCATCTTACGCCAGCGAGCAGACCGGCATTACGGCCGACACCGCGCTTCGGCTCGCCAAGGCGCTCGGCGGACCGACTTTGATGTTTAAGTCGCGAAGCGCGATTTCAGAAAGATTCTCGACCGCATCGAGACCGTAAACAAGCCGAAACGGCGGATCGGCCGAGCCGCATCTTCCAACAAAATGTAGCCCGGACCGTCTCAATTCATTCGGCGACGGACAATCTCGCGCAAAGCGAGGGGACCTCGCCGCGGCTCACCGACAGTAATAGGACGGCATCACCCGCTGATAGCGGACCCAGGCGCCTCCGGGGCTGCCGTTGATTTCGCTTGCGACGCATCTCGACCCCACTTTGACGAAGGGAGTCGTGTAGCCCCACGGATATTCCGCGGTGCTGGACGGCGTGCCGGTTGCGGGATCGTAGGTCCAAGGCGCCGAAAAAGCCCAATCGCGGATCGCCGGGGCGCGGGACCAGTCCTCGCAGCACCATCCCTGCTCGATCCATGGTCCGAGGCGGGGCGCCCCCGGGGCGCGCCATACATGCCGCCGATACGCCGACGCCGCGTCGGGCGAAAGCAGGGCGGCGCAGACTATGAGAAGACATGCGGCGCTTAAGGGACGCGAAGACACGGCGACCTCCGACTCGAACGGGCGACAACTTAAGCGGCGTGGACGAATTTGATCAAGCCGGGGCCGGCCGCGAAGCCGGCGATCGATCCGGCGTATGCGCCCCCAAGGCCCTGGCGAGCGCCGCCTTGGAGCGGGCGAAAAAGTTTCGACGTCCGCGCGCGCCGCCGCCCGGCCGGCCTTTGCGAAGCCGAGGAACCGGCGGGGGGATCAGCGCGTTATCTACAATCGCTCAGCCCACGCATCGAGGCGCCCGAGATAATCCGGAGGAGCCCATGAGCCCCAAAATATTGTTTGCAGCCGCCGCGGCTTGCCTCCTCTCCACCGAGGCGCTCGCCGCCGGCCCCGCCTGTCCCAGCATTTCCGTCTCGCAGCTGCAGAACGCGCTCAGGGTGGCGATCTCTGAGACGGGCAATGCCGGCGGACTCGCGCTCGGCCTCAATATGTGGGCGACGATCGTGGCGCCGGACGGCGTGGTTTGCGTCGTCGCCAATTCGAGCGGCGATCCGATTCAGGGCCAATGGCTCGCCGGCCGCGTCATGTCGGCGCAAAAGGCTTTTACCGCCGCAACGATGAGCCTCGGTCCGACGCCGAATTCGGGCTCGGGCACGGCGCTGGCCTATGGGAAGCTCGCCCTGTCGTCCGCTAATCTTTACGCGGCGGTTAATCCCGGCGGCAGCCTCTATGGACTCCAGCACAGCAACCCTGTCGCGGCGGCGGGCGCCTATGGCGACCGGATCGGCTTTGGCGCGTACCAGAGCGGCTTCGGCGGCTTTAGCGGCGGCTCGAGCAATACCTCGAACCTCATCTACAGCGGTCCGATCAATACGGCGGTCTATGGCACGGGCGCCGATCCCATGATCGGACAGGTCATCGGCGGCATCAATGTTTTCGGGGGCGGCCTCGGCCTCTACACGGGCGGCGGCGTGAAGGTCGGCGGCGTCGGCGTCAGCGGCGACACCTCCTGCGCCGAGCATCTTGTCGCCTGGCGCGTTCGCAAATATCTCAACCTCGATCATCTGAGGTCGATCGCCGGCGTCGGCGGCGCGCCCGACCGCCCCGACAACATCGTCTTCGACATCATCCCCAATCCGAGCGGCGGCATGGGCGTCAGCCCCAGCGGATGGGGCCATCCGTCCTGTCTCGGCGTCAGCAACGCCGTCGCGCAGGCTGTCGCCAACCTGCTGCCGCCGGTCGCGCCCTGACGCGCCGGCCGACGGCGCTTGAGGAAGCCGGCGCTGGAGGTTCATTGCCTTGTCTTGTTTTTCATCCTAAAAATTCGCCCATGGCGCCTGCAAGAAGGCCTTCGCTCCTCGGCATGTCGGAGCCTCGCGTCACAAGCGCGAGAGAAATCGTTTTGCGAGTCCTGCTGAGCGGCGGTCTGCTGGTCGGCGCCGCGCCTGCGGAGGCGCAAATCAGCGTCAGGCCGGAGGCGCTCACGCATTATTCCTATTGCGTCAGCCAGGCGAAGGATCGCGCCAGCGTCTTCCTGCTGGACCGCGGCACGCTCTATCGCTGCCGCGACGAAATCGCCGTTTCCTATTTCAACTATCTCGGCCGTCAAAAGGCCCCCGAAACACGAGCCGTCGAGGCTGAAGGCGTCTTTATTTATCGCGCGATCGCCGGGATCGGCAAATGTTGGAACATGATCGAGGATCCGGCCGGCCTTCCGACGTCGGTCTATGGTTGCGACGTCTATGTCGAACTTTAGGCGCCGTTTATTGCGGCTTGAATCGGTCTCGCATAAACTGAGTTTCGATCGAGCGCATTGCGCTCAAACTTCCGCACGGGACGGGACATAGAATGCGCGGCGTCGCCAAGAGCATCGGCCATGATTTTCCCAAAGCGCCCTCTGTCGCGCGACGTCGGCGCGTCCTTCGCGCGAACCGCCGACGCGCGGGCTTCACGCTTGTCGAAATGCTCGTCGTGCTCGCGATCATCAGTTCGATCGTCGGGCTCGTGGGACCGCGCGTGCTCAATTACCTGTCCGAGTCGAAGGTGAAGACGGCCCAGATTCAAATGGAAAATCTCGCGAGCGCGCTTGATCTGTTCTATCTCGACGCCGGCCGCTACCCCTCGACCGAGGAAGGCCTGAGCGCACTGGCGCAAAGGCCGGCGGGCGTCGCGTCCTGGAGCGGGCCATATCTCAAGACGGCGAGCGTGCCGAAGGATCCGTGGGGCCACCCTTATCTGTATCGCGCGCCCGGCCAAAACGGCCCCTATGACATCGGTTCGCTCGGTCCCGAAGGCCGCGAAGGCGGACCGGGATCGATTTCGCGCGGTCCCGCTCAGACGAAATGAGCAAGGCGCCAAGCCTTTGGGGCGCGCAGGGAAAAAGAAAACGCGCGGGTTTCGCTCTTCTTGCCGTCATTTGGGGCGTCGGAATCATTTCGCTCCTCGTCGTTTCCTTCATGAAGACTGGGCGGCTTCGCCTGCAGACGGCGCATAATATCGCGAGCGCGACGCAAGCGAATTATATCGCCGATGGCGTCATCAATCTGGCGACGGTGACGCTCATCGCCCGAAGAAACGCGAACGCCGCCCTGCCGCAGAACGCGCCGATCTACGCCGGCGCGCCGCGTTACTGTGTCTTCGACGGCGCGGCGATCGCGGTTGCGGTCGAGGACGAGGGCGGCAAGGTCGATCTTAACGCCGCTCCTCCAGAATTGCTGGAGATGACGCTGGTCGGTCTGGGCGTCGAAGCGCGCGCCGCGAAGTCTGTCGTGCAGTCCATTGTCGCCTTTCGCACGCCGCCTGTCGTCCTCGGCCAGCCGGAGCCTTCGCCTCCGTCGGACAGGCCTTTCGGCCCCAAGCGGGCGCCGTTCGAGACGGTCCTTGAACTCGATCAGGTGGAAGGCGTCACGCCCCCTCTGTTTCGCGATCTCCTGCCTTTGGCCACGACCTATTCGCGTAGCGCGGGCGTCGACGCGCGCGCGAGTCCTCCCGCGCTGTTCGCCGCGCTCGCCGGCTTTCGGCTCGCCGACGTGCAGGCGCTGCGCGCCGTCCCTTATCCCAACGCGCTCAATCGTAGCGACCGTCGTTTTCCGGCGCAGATCAATCAGCAAAGCAACCAGAACGCCTTCCTCATCCATGTCGAGGCGCTGCTCGCGACGGGCCAGACGGTCGCCAGGGATGCGATCCTGGATCTGTCGGCCACGAGCGACAGGCCGTTCGCGATCAGGGAAATGCGTCGCGGACAATCCAAATATGTCGATCGGCTTCGCGAGATGATTGCGACAAACGGCGCGGGCGTCCCAGCCTGCTGACCGTCACCTTGACTCGCGATCCGCGCGCCAGGGGCTGTGCGACCAGGGATCGAGCAGGGTGCGCCGGGTCGATTGTTCGATATCATGCGGCCGGCCGATCGCCCGCGTCGAAATGTCGAGCAGCTTGCGCTTGAACTCCTCGGTGATCTCGCGCCCCTCGCTCAGCGAGCGCACGACATGGGGCGTAATCATGATGACGAGCTCGGTCTTGTCGATCGCGTCGCCCTTGTCCTTGAACAGACTGCCGACGACCGGCACGTCGCCGACGACCGGCAATTGCGTGGCGGCGCGGCCTCGCTGATCCTTGACGAGGCCGCCGAGCATCAGCGATTCCGAATCGTTGACGACAACTTGAGTCTTGACCCGGCGCTGCTGAATGGTCGGCGTCGTGCTTCCCGGCGGCGTGTTCGGATCGACATTCGAGACTTCCTGCTCGAGTTCGAGCATCACGCGGCCGCTTTCGCTGATATGGGGCGTAATCTTCAAAATGACGCCGGTGTTCGTGTAGTTCACCGAGTTGAACGTATTGCCGATGGCGGAGACGCTGGTGAGCGTTTGCACCGGTATCTGATCGCCGACCTGCAGCATTGCTTCGCGGTTGTCGAGGACGGTCAGCGACGGCGTCGAAATGACGTTCACCTCGGTGATCGCATTCAGCGCGTTCAGCGTCACCTGTTGATTTAGCGATCGGAAGGCGTAGGCGAAGCCGGGGAAATTGGCGCCGACGTTGATTCCCAGAAGATTCTGGCCGAGCGCCGTATTCGTCGCCGGTCCTCCCTGATTGGCGTTTACCCCGAAGCCAAAAAGATTGGAATGATTTTGCATGAACCAGCGAACGCCGAAGCGTAGCGTGTCGTTGAGCTTCACTTCGGCGATGGTCGCCTCGAGGAATACCTGGTTGGGAAGAACGTCGAGCGTTTCGATCACTTGCTGGATGCGCCGATAGTCCTCTGGCGTCGCCATGACGACGAGGGCGTTCTTGGCCGGGTCGACGCCGATCTTGTAACGATCATTGTCAAGCGAAACCGCGGGCGTCGGAGCCGCCGACTGGGCGGACTGCGGGCCTCCGGGCACGCTGAAGCCGCTGGAGCCGCCTGAGCCCGTGCCCGAGCCAAAAGAACCGCCGCTCCCGAAGCCGCCGCCGCCCCCCAAACCGCCGCCCCCCAAACCGCCGCTCCCCGCGCCGCCCGCGCTCAATCCGCCGGCTCCCGCCGACCCGGCGCTGCCGCTTGACAGGGCGCCGAGCGGGCTTGTCGAGGGCTGGGCGCCTGCCGTCGAGTCGGCGCCCGAGGACAGCGCGGCCGCGCCAAAGCGGGGCGATACGCTGGAATCCGCCTGCTGGCCCTTGGCGCCGAAGAGGGACGTCAATACGACCATCAATTCCTGCGCGGGGCGGTTCTGGACGCGGTAGGTGAAGAATTGTTTCTCGCTATGCTCGGCGCGCGCGTCGAGCTTTTGAATCCAGGAGCGCGCGCGGGCGAGATATTCCGGCTGCGAGGAAATGACCAGAATCGACGACAGCCGCTTATTGCCGATGAAGCGGATCATGCCGCTCATCGGTCCTTCCTTTTCCGAGCCGAAGACATTCTTCAAGTCTGCCGCCAGCATGTCCGCGTCGCCGCTGCGCACCGGCACGAGCGCGAAGGACATGCCGCGCATCGTATCGACGTCGAACATGCTGATGGCGTCCTGAAGCGTCGCGATGTCCTGGGGCGAACCGCTCAGCGTGAGCGTCTGGCGGGCGTCGTCGGCGCGCACGATGGTCCCTCGCGCGGCGATCGGCTCGAGAACCCGCTTCATGTCCGACGCGGATACGTAGCGAAGCTGCACGACGCGCGCCAAGTCGCCGAGCGGCTGCGACGTCGGGGAGACGGGTTCGGTCGTAATCATTTCGCCGGAGGTGGCCGCCTGATCGGCGGGAACGACCTTGTAGATTCCGCCGGCGTTGACCACCGCCGCGCCGGAGACGCGCAAGGCGGACTGGAACAGGTCGAGGGCGACGCTTCTGCGCACCGGATTGGCGGTGTGGACCGTCACCCTGCCGTCGAGTTTGGGATCGACCACGAAGTCGGCGCCGAGTATGTCGCCGATGACGATTTTCGCCGCTTGCGATATGGGCAGATTGACGAGATTGAGGGTGACGCCTTCCTCTCCCGCTTGCTCGGCTGGATTTGCGCGATTGCTGACCGAGCCGATGAACTTCCCCGTTCCGGTGGAGACGATCGTGCGGCCGGTTGGCGATCGTGACAGAGACACCGCGTTGGACCCGCCTCCGCCAGCGCCTCGCGGCGCTTGTCGGATGGGCGCGACATTCCATTCCGCGACCGGCGGCCCGCCCAATGTCGAAGACTCGCATCCCGCGACGCTGACGGCGGCGGCTAGAACCCCTACTCGAAGGAAACGACGCAAATCGGCGACCTGAATCTAATGAGGAGTTGAGCCGGCCTCTTTTCCGTTTAGCACTTTCAACAAGCCTTCGTCACGACGGGAGGCCGCCGCCGGATATCCTACTCCCACTAGTTTGATTTATAATGGGGAGCAAGGAAATCGGAAACTCCTGAAACAGGACTGCGGCGCAGGCGCTCGCCGGACCGGCGGACGCAACCCCGACTAGGGACGACCGGCGGCGCCGTTCGGCTGCAAGCGACTGATATTTATCAATGCAGGGACGTCATTCAATCGCCGGGTCAAGACAGGGCCGCAAGCCAGCGGGCGGAAGCGTTTCAAATCGGCTATGCGCTTGTTCTCGTTGAAATTCTCTCCTGTCTGCGCGCGTCGGCGACGCGCGCTCGCGCCCCTGGCCCTGGACGCCATATGCGCGAGAGGCGCGGGTCGCGCGCTTGCGCCCGCGGCATGGGCGGCCTTTCTCGGATTGTTCTATCTTCTTGCGCAGCCCGCCGAGCCGCGGCTTTTTATTGTTCCAAGCCTTGCGCTTCTGGCCGCCCTCTGGCTGATTTCGCTTTTCGACGCGCGCTATTTCGTCATCCCGGACGGGCCGGTCCTGTTTCTGGCTTTGACGGGCGCGGCGACGATCCTGGCGAGCGCGCCCGAGGAGGCCGCGAGCCGGCTCGCGGCGGCGGCGACGGGCTTCGTGGCGCTGCGCCTGTTCGGTCGCGCCTATGAGGCGCTGCGCGGAACGCCCGGCGTCGGGGAAGGCGACGCCAAGCTGTTTGGCGTGGCCGGCCTCTGGCTCGGTTTCGCCGGCCTGCCGAGCTGCCTGATTTACGCGGCGCTGTCGGCGCTTGTCGCCGCGGCCTTCGCGGCCTGGCGCGAATTGCTGCGAAATCCGCGCGAGCCGATCGCCTTCGGTCCCCATCTCGCCCTGGGGCTGTGGCTCGTCTGGTCGGTCGGCCCGCTGGAACTGGGCTGAGACGGGGTCATTGCTGGTGAAGGGCGACGGTCGTCGCCGCTTCGATCACCCGGCCGAGGCGATAGGCGCCGATCCTGATCGAAACCAGTTGGGGAAGATTCTCCGCCTCGCTCCAGGCGGGGCTCCAGCCGAGCCCTTTTGCGTCGCGCGATTGCCCGAAAAAGGCGAGTTCGAAGGACGCGACGCCCTTCAACAGCACGGTTTTGCGCATTCTCGCACGACTTGGGCGCGCCGCTTCGGCAGGCCGGTAGACGCCCGTCCAGACAGCGAGGTCGCTCCCGTCGCCGCCGATCTCGACAAGGAGAAGACCGCCCCATTGCGCGCCGCCCTCGCTCAGCGCGACGAAGCGGCATCCTTCCCGGGTTCCTTGAAAGATCACTTGCGCCGCCGCGATCGTCCGCGCCTCGGACCCCGGCGCAAAACTGCGCGCAAAGAGGCTGGCGACGCCGCGCGCCGCGCTTTCGACCTCGTCGAGCGCTTCGCTCGCATGGCTCGTCTCCCAGGCGCGACGGCCGATGCCGACGCCGCCCATGATCGTGCTGACGATCAGCGCCAAGAGACTGACGGCGAGCAATAATTCAAGCAGGGTAAACCCGTTGGGCGAGTGACGCTTCATTGCCCGGGCCTCGGCGTCGGCGCGATCTTGAACGTCGAAAAGGTCGCCGCTTCGCCATAGCCGGATGGACGCTCGATGACGAGCCGCGCGTGAAAGCTCGTCGCGATGGGCTTCCCGTCCGGTCCGTCGATGGTTTTGCCCGGCGCGACGAAAAGCTTCCAGAGCAGGCCGTCCGGGTAGCGGCCGGTCGTCACGCCGAAGGGCGCGGGACCCTCCACGCCGAGCCTGTCGAGATGCGACGCGCCCTGACGCGCCGCGCGCAGCAGAAAATCGGCGCGCGCTTCGTTGCGGGCGCCGCCGCTGACGCCCAGGAGCAGCTGCGTGAGCGCGAGCGCGAGGATGGCGAAGGCGGCCAGCGCCTCGATCAGCGTAAACCCTGCTCTCGATTTCAGACGAGCGCGCATGTCGCTTCGCCGGTCAGCCAGTTGACGCCGATGGTCGCGCGGGCCTGCGGCGTCACCAGCGTGACGTCGCCCCCGGTCGACGCGCCATCGGCGAAAAAGACGATGGCGCCGACTCGGTCCGTCAATCGCTGCGTATGCGCGATCTCAAGGAAAATTTCGGCGTCCGCCGGCAATTTGCCTTCGCCGCCAACGGGGGACGAATAGCTCTTGCGGTCGAGGTCGAAAAGAACCGCCGCCTCGGCGTTGGTCGCGATGGCGCGGGCGCGGGTCGCGCGCAAACTGGCGCACAGCGAGCGCGTGGCGCTTTCCAGCCGCAGACGCTCGGAAGGCGGTCGCAGCAATTGCGTCGCCATGCCGGCGAAGAGCGCCATCAGCGCGAGAACGACGAGGGATTCGAGCAGGGTGAAGCCCGCCCGGCGCCGCGGCGGACGACGAAGCCGCGCCATTATTTCACCGCAAGCTCGTTGACGCCGAGCACCGCGTCCATCACCGTCATGATCAATCCGCCGACGACGGCGGCGATCAATATGGTGAGCGTCGGCGTGAGCAAGCCCATGGCGCGCTCGATGGCGCGCTGCCCCTGCCGTTCGAACATGGTCGCGATGCGCAACAACATGTCGTCGAGCTGGCCCGTCTCCTCGCCGATCGAAATCATCTGCGGCGCCACGGTCGGAATATAGGCGACGCCGCCAAGCGCCGCGCTGAGATTGGCGCCGCCGCGCACCGCCTCGATCACGCCGGCGAGCTCATGGTTGAAAAAGGCGTTGACGACCGCCGCGCGCGCGCTCTCCAAACCCTGCAGCAATGGCACGCCGGCCTTGAGCATGGAGCCGAGCGTGCGCGCGAAACGCGCCGTCGCGAATTGCGCGAGCAAGGGCCCGATCACGGGAATGCGCAGATAGAAGCGCGCGATCGCGATCCGCCAGGACGGGCGCGTCTGCGCCATCTTGCGAATGAGCAGCAGCGCGCCAATCAGGATGGCGAGGAAGAGGCCGATCGTCCCGGAATTGTCTTCGAGGTCGAGGATGAATTGCAGGCCGGCCGGCATTTCCTTGCCATTGTCGGCGAAGATCGGCGCAATGCTTGGAACGAGCGAGCCGAGCACGACGCCGGTCGAAATCACGGCGAGCGTGATGAGCAGCGCCGGATAGACAAGCGCGCTCTGGATTCGCGCGCGCAATTCAAGTTCGCGCTCCAGCATGTCGGCGAGATCGTTCAACGCCGGCCCGACCTTGCCGACCGTTTCGCCTTCGCGCACGACATTCACATATTCGGGCGCGAAAATATCGGGCCGGCGCGAAAGCGCGTCCGAAAGCGACGCGCCGTCGACGATGCGCGCGAGCATCTCCTGCACGAGGTCGCGCAAGGCGGGGTTTGCGCTTTGCGCCGAAAGAATGCGCAGGCTCTGGTCGAGCGGCACGTCGGCGATTTCGAGAGTAGCGAATTCCCGCGTGAAGGCGGCGATCTGCGCCGCGCTCGGCTTCCGCCGTCGCAAGCGGAGTCGGGCGAACAGCCCCTGCGCCGCCGCGCCGGCCTCGCGCGTTTCGAACGGCGTAAGCCCGCGCCGAAACAGCGTCTCCTCGGCCTCGTCGCTCGATTTCGCCTCGATCTCTCCTTCGAGGAGATCGCCCGCGGCGCTATAGGCGCGATATTTGAACGTCGCCATCGGCCTCATCAATCCATGCGCGTGACGCGGGCGACTTCTTCTATGCTGGTCTCGCCGCGCCAGGCCTTGGCCATCCCGCATTGATACATCGTCGTCATGCCGTTTTCGCGCGCCGCCGTCTCCAGGACCGCGTCGGTCGCGTTCTCGCAGACGAGACGCTGCATGCGGTCATTCATGATGAGAAGCTCGGCGATCGTCGAACGCCCCGCATAGCCGAGATTGCGGCAGTGCGAACAGCCCTTGGGCGAGGACAGGCGCTCGGGCTCGGCGGAAAAGCTCTCCGCCGCGAGCTGCGCGCGCCAGCGGTCGCGGGTTTCGAGCGGCGCCGCGCAATGTGGGCAGAGCCGGCGCACGAGCCGTTGCGCCAGGACGGCCTTCACGGTGGAGGCGATGAGGTAATTTTCGACGCCCATGTCGATGAGGCGCGTGATCGAGGCGGCGGCGCTGTTCGTGTGGAGCGTCGAGAAGACGAGATGGCCGGTGAGCGAGGCCTGTATGGCGATGCGCGCCGTTTCCGCATCGCGAATTTCGCCGATCATGATGATGTCGGGGTCCTGGCGCAGAATCGCGCGCAGCGTATTGGGAAAATCGAGCCCGATCACGGGCTGGACCTGCACCTGATTGACGCCGGCGAGCTGATATTCGATGGGATCCTCGACGGTGAAGACCTTCACGTCCGGCATCGTCAATTCTTTTAGCGCCGTATAGAGCGTCGTCGTCTTGCCGCTGCCGGTCGGGCCGGTCACCAGCACGATGCCATTGGGATTGCGCATGACCTGGCGCAGTTGCGTCGTCGTTCGCGGCTCGAAACCGAGCCTGTCGAAGTCGAGCGCGACCTGACTGCGGTCGAGAATGCGCAGCACGATGCTTTCGCCATGCGCCGTCGGCAGCGTCGAAACGCGAAAGTCGATGTCGACGCCGCGTATCGCGAGCTTGATGCGACCGTCCTGCGGCAGCCGCCGTTCGGCGATGTCGAGACGGGCCATGATCTTGATGCGCGAGGCGATGGCGGCCTTGAGGCCCGGCGGCAACGTCTCGGCGTTGCGCAAGGCGCCGTCGATCCGATAGCGCACCTGCACGGCTTCCAGCGAAGGCTCGATGTGAATGTCGGAGGCGCGCGCTTCGATCGCGTCGGCGACGATCTGGTTGACGCGGCGCACCACCGGCGCCTCATTGGCGATGTCGCGAAGGCGCTGCAGGTCGAATTCGCTGGCGTCATGCGCGCGCATGTCGTTGTCGACGAGCGACACGCCATCCTGGCGCCCGCCGTAAAGCGTCGACCACGCCTTCTGGAACTGCGCCGGCGTCGCGAGCAAGAGCTCGATCTCGAGGCCCGTCGCATAGGCGAGGGCGTCGACCGGTTCGAGGTCGAGCGGGTCGGTCACGGCGAGCGTCAGCCGGCCGTCTTCTGCCCTGAGCGGAAGAAGTCCATTGGCGCGGATGAATTTTTCCGGGATGACGTCGCAAAGCGGCGGCTCCAGCGGCAGATCGCTCGCTTCGAGCGGCGGAATGCGCAGGAATTTGCCGAGATGCGCCCAAAGGTCGGCCTCCGCCACGAGACCGAGCTTGGTGAGAACGCGGTCGAAACGCTCGCCGCTTTGGCGCGCCGCGCGTTGCGAGCGCTGCAGGGCGAGTTCGTCGATCGCCTTTTCGCTCAGCAGGAACTCGCTGAACGCCTCGGCGAAATGCGGACTGTTCGCCTCCACGCGTCGCGGCCCGGAACCGCTCTCCGCGCCTTCCTCGATATGCTGGGGCCGCGTTTCCATATTCGACCTTTCGCTCCCGGGCTCGGACGGGCGCGCCTCTCGCCGAACTTATGACGCTCCCATCATACGCCCTTCGACCGACCGGCGCATATCCATGAAGTCGACGGGCGCCGAGCGCCCGCGGCTTGGACGTGGGAAAGACATATTTAAGGATATGTTTACGCCAGTTCGGATTTGTGTCGAGGGCCTTGTGGATGTCGAATAGGCGAGCATTCGCAAAGAGTTGTCGCCGTCGAAGGGCCGCCTTGCGTTTGTCGTCCGTCGTCCCGCTCGCTGGTTTTCTATGCTTTTTCGACGCCGGCGCCGCCCCCCTGGCGGCTGCGGGCAAGGCCTATTTTTTCGCCTCTCGCGAGGCTTGCTTCGCTTCGCAAATCTTCACCGAGAAGGAATGCGCCGCCGCCTTCGCCAATGCGCGCGAGCAGCTCTTCGATCACGCGCCTCGCTTTTCGTCGGGCGGCGAGTGCCGCCTGCGCTTCCAGCTCTGTGAAATTCTTGGCGGCGGGCCGCAAGACGAAGAGGCGATGGCCTATGCGGAGTCGGAGGAGCCGACCATCTATACGCCCGTCGCGATCGGCGTGGAAATGTCCGAGACGGTGAATGGCGTGGAGGCCGCGCCGACGCTCGCCGTCGACACGCCGGCGAAGCTTTTTCCCAGATTCCCGGTGTCGGAGCGATACGAGCGACGAGAAGCGCGGGAGGACGCCGATCGCTACGGCGCGATTTTGCCCGCTGATCGCTTCCAACCGTTTCCGAAGCGCAAACCGATAGATCTGAACCAGGTTTTCCGTCCCTTCGCGCTCGGCGCGATCGAGAAGCCGCGGAGGCCGGCGTCGCAGGAAACGCCAGAGGCGCGGCGCGAGCGATTGAAAAACGCGCCCTTCGTCGTCCAATAGGCGCCGCCAAAAAAATGGCCGGCGGTCGGGGCGCTTCGCCTCGACCGCCGGCCTTTTCATTTGGGCCGCGGGCAAGCCCCCTTTCAGGAGGGCTTGCCGCCAGCGCCCCTCTCACGGCGGGTTGCCGATCGGGACCGGGGTGCTGATCGTATATTGCGGCGGGGTGTTCCCAACGCTTGCTTTCGCCACTTCGTTGATCTGTTTGCACCAGGCGGCGGTGTCCGGAGGACTGACCGAACAATCTATGACATTCGGATCGAAGACGTTGGGCGCCTGTGGGGTAAAGTTGGGCCATACATGAATTGGGAACACAGGCGCGCTCAAGTCGTATTTCAATATTTTGAACCTGTAGATTTTACCATTCTCATCCTCGGCCGAGATGATGCACCCCTGCGGCTGCTGAGGCAGCAACCGTGCGTCAAGGCCGATTCCGTCCGGATTTGTCCTGCTCACGAACTCCCAGTCCGGCGTGGACTTGCAGATGCCAAACTTCTTCCAGCGGACGACGGGCGGTTGAGGGGGATTTTTCAGGCCGCCAAACGTCACGGTGAAAAAGTACCACTCCGCTGGCAGCGGCGGCTTAGGCGGAATCTTGTTTTGATTGGGTAAGCCATTGCCGCCGCCGATCGTGAAGACGAGACCGTCTCCCGGAAAGTGCTGGAAGCTCTGGAGATCGTCGATGGAATAGGCGTAGGCCGACGCATCGAGAAAATTGGGCTGAGGCCCATGGATGAATTCAACATATTTGTTGAACTGCCGGCCGTCGACCGGCTTGAGCACGGGGTTATTGGCAAAATTCATGAAGTCATACTGGAGCTGCTGATAATTTATGACAGTGTAACCCCATTGCGACGGGGGGAATTCGACTGGCGGCAAATCCGGCACCTGGGCCGTCCCGCAGTTCGGTCCCACTCGGAAAGGCACCCAGCCGTGCACGAACTGCAAATATGCCTCGAGCGACGGAAGCTGGGCGCTTCTGGCCGTGCGAATCGGCAGCAGATAAGGCGTAGCTTGTGGCGTGCATCTCGCCAAATAGGTGTTGTAGTTAAAGTCGAATATCCCCCCGATGACGGCGTACCAGGAAACAAGGGGACACAGGGTGGGGTTTGGCTTTTCCAGGCAATTTTCCCAGTTCACCAAAACATTGCGGAACGTGATGGGCAATGTCCGCCAGCTTTCGCCAGGAGGCGTGAACTTGTAGGGCGTGGGAAGCGGAACGATCTCAGGCACGATTTTGCCCTGGTCGACGAACATGCCCGGCGACGCATAAAAGGCCAGGGCGGCGAACGTCGACGGCACTCGGATGCCGGCGTTGGGGTATCTTCTGGGACTATCCAGCTTTGTCGGATCTTTCTGCGGGTTATTGTAGATCGGCCATTTCAGCAGGCTCGGGTCGTATTGCTTGGTCTGCTGATTGATCGGAGGGTTTCCGTTCGCGTCCGCTCCGGCGAAATTCTGCATGCTCTTCCGGAAGTCCGACACATTTAGCGTCGTCCCCATGTAGCCCGCGTCGGCCGGGCCGTTGATCGGCGCCATGGCGATGGGCAAATAAACCTGATCGACGTTCGATACATTATAGTTCACGCCGAGGTTCCGAAGCACGCCGCCGACCGCCGGCTTATCGACGGACGCCAATGTATATTCATTGAGCTGATAGGGGATGTGCTTGCCAAGCGAGTTGTCGATCGTCTTGGCCGGATTTCCGCCGACATTTACCGGACCGGCCCGATAGGCCGCCAGTTCTGCGGCGACGCAAACATTGGCGAATTGGTCGGTCGGCCTTTTGGGGGTGCAGGAGGGTTGAGGACCGTCGCTTTGATAAACGAGTTTGATGTCGGCATTTTTCGCTCGGCTCTTAACGATGTCGAGGCTCGCCTGATAGCTCTCGTTCAGAGCGTTCTGATCGTCGAGGACATATATTCTTCCCGCATTCCACCAATCGACGAATTCGTCGAGATTCACATTCTTGTCTCGATTGATATGCGCCCACCAGGGAATGAGGACCGACACCGTCGCGCCCGGAGCGACGCCCGTCGTCGGGTTGACATAGAGATAATAGTCGCTGCGCACGGGAAAGCAGAGCGCGGGCCATGTCTTTTTCTTGCTCGGGTCGGGTACGCCAGTCACCCAGGAGGTGTATTCGAGCGCCCTCTGCAGCCAAGGGTCTCCGAGTTGCGGATTTGTCCCCGTTCCGTCGCAGGGCCCGCCCCATTTGTCGCCGTTAAGCGGCTTGCTGAGCGCCGGCTGGACGATGATCGAGGCCTGAATGACGACCCAGATTTTCTTGTTGGTGTTGTTGACGACGCGGATTTCCTTGAAGCACCCCGCTTCCGGGCTGGCGCCTTCGCATTTTGGCGGGAGAACGCCCTCCGCTTTCGCCGTGTCGCTCGCGGCGGCCGTCATTAGAAGCGCCGCGCCGATCACGCTCGCAAAGTAAAAGAGGAGTTTTCGTCCTGCACCAGGATTCGTACGGCGGTTCATCTGACTAGCCCCCATTTTCCTTCGTCGCGTTCGCCGCTCCGCGCGCGCCTGGCGCGGCGGACCGATTCCCTGCCCCCCAGGGATCGCGTCGCTTTGTCTGCTTTGCTGCGTTGTCTACGGTCAAGGCGCCGACGTCAGTATTTTGCCACGATTGGAGCCTCTCCCCAACTGAAATGATAATTGACGCCGGCGCGCGCGATGACGCCGTCATATCTCACCCGCGTCGTCGGGCTGTTGGCGAAGAGGACGGCGCCAGCGAAACCGCCGCCATTGGTGCCGTCGGGGTCCATGGCGCCGACCGGGCTGGATGCGAAGCTCGCCGAGCCGAGGTCATAATAGAGCGCTTCGCCTTTCAGCGTCCAATTCGGCATGAACGCCCATTCCAGGCCGCCGCCGGCCGTCCAGCCGACCCTTACGTCGGAATAGTGACCGGCGCCGCCAAAGGTCGGATAGATGGTCGTCAGATTGTCGTCGACGAAGCCCAGCGAGTGAACGGCGGTGGCGCGGACCCCGCCATAGGCAAGGCCGCCCGTGCCATAGGCGAGGAGGGCAGGCGTGACCAGATAGCCGAGGCGGCCGCGCGCCGTGCCGAGCCAGTCGACGCCCGCGACGACGACATGCGCGCCGAAGGCGGTGTCAGTGGCGGCGAACAAATCCGGTCCGAATTGCGCGGCGCCCGCGGCGCCCGCCGATCCGCGGATTGAAGAGCCCTGAATGTCGGTCTCGAAACCGGCGACGAAGGCCGGGCTCAATCGATAGTTGAAGCCGAGCTGCCCGCCGCCGACATAGCCGGACTGGTTGACGCTGGCGACGCCAGAATTGGCCAGCGCGGTGAAGCCCAGGGGCGTGCCCCAAATGGCTGCGATATTATCGGCGACGGGGACGGCGCCGGTCGTGACATTCGTCGTCGTGCCCCAGCCATAGCCGGCGTTGAGGCCCGCGTAAAAGTCGGTCCAGGTCGGCGGCGGCGCCGGCGGCGCCGCAGGCGTCTCCGCGCCCCAATTCAAATGATAGTTGAGGCCGGCGCGCGCGATGATGCCGTCAAATCGCACCCGCGTCGTCGGGATGTTGGCGAAGATGATATTGCTGCCGTCGTCGAACAGGGCGCCTACCGGGCTCGAGGCGAAGTTCGCGGCGCCGAGATCGTAATAAAGCGCTTCGGCCTTCAAGCTCCAGTTCGGCGCGAACATCCATTCCAGGCCGCCGCCGGCCGTCCAGCCGACCCTTATGTCGGAATAGCGCCCGACGCCGCCGAAGGTCGGATGGATCGTCGGAACGTCGTCGGTGAATCCAAGCCCGTGGCTGGCGACCGCGCGGGCGCCGCCATAGGCGAGGCCGCCCGTTCCATAGGCGAGCAGGGTCGGCATGACGAGATAGCCGACACGGCCGCGAACCGTGCCGAGCCAGTCGACGCCCGCGACGACCGTGCTTGAACCGATGGCCGTATCGATGAAGCCGGAAAGGTCGGGGCCGAACTGGACGATGCCGGAGCGGCCGCCCCTTCCGCCGATGGCGGAGCCCTGAATGTCGGCCTCAAGTCCGACGACGAACATCGGATTCCATTGATAGTTATAGCCGATCTGCCCGCCGCCGACGAAGCCGGACTGATTGACGCTTGCGACGCCCGAGAGCGCCGCCGCCGTGAAGCCGAGAGGCGTGCCCCAGCCGGGATCGTTCGCGATGTTGTCGACGACGGGGAGCGCCCCGGTCGTGGCGCCGGACGTCGTTCCCCAGCCATAGCCGGCGTTGAGGCCGGCGTAAAAGCCGGTCCAGAGCGGCGGCGGGACTAGGATGGGGGCAGGCGCCTTGCGCGAGGGCAAATCCGCAGCCATGGCCGGGCCGCCGATGAGCGCCGTCGTCATTAACAAAGCAACGCGAAACCTTACGCTCATTTTCGGCCTCTCACTGTCGGGGAGGAGGGAGTTTGGGTCGGCCGAAGGTAGCGATTCTCGCTCGTCATGATCAACGCCGTTCTGCCCGGTTGCAGCAATGTTCGCCTCGTTTTTCACGCCGCAGTGGCAAAATAGATACAGACTCGACTACGCCTTAGACTAACGCTTAGGCTGGAGTTCTTACCGCTAAGCGATCCGTCGATCTGAAGCCGCGTCAGCCAAGGCGCCGCCGATAAAGAGTTGTTTCGGCTCCAGAAAAACGGGACGCTCAAGTTAGCGAAACGTTCGCCGTCACCCGCCGAAAGCGGGGGCGCCGCCCTTCGCCTTCGACCGAATGACGGCCCGACAAGACCGGCTCATTGTCAGCTAGAAGCCCGGCGGTTATCGTTCCGCGTGTCTTCGCATCGGCGCCGGGCTGCGGGCCCGGCGTTTCGATGACGCGCCGGAGTCTGCTTTACTTGCCAAACGAGTTCTGGACGCGAGATGTGCTCAAAGGTTCGCTGAACCGTGCGGCGAGCCGGTTCCTCTCCTGGCACCGGAGAGAATTCTTTTCCCTTTTTTCTCCAAAAACCGTCGCCTGGCTCACGGATTGCGACAATCGGCAGTTGATCCTCAAGGCAGGGAGTAGCGATCTCTGGTGCCGCGATCGGCGCGGCGCGCCGCTCTGGCGTCTCACCGCAGACGAAATTGCGGCCTCTTCGCTTGAAGAGGCGCTGGCGGCCCGCGGCGTCGCGCGCAATGCGGCGCGGATCGAACTGGAGATCGACGCGAGCGCCTTTTTCGTGCGCCGCTTCGACATACCCGCGGCAGCCGCCGACAATCTCGCGAAATTGCTGGACGTCGACATCGAACGCAAGACGCCGTTTCGATTGGAGGAGGTGGTCTATGGCCACACCGCCGCGAGACATTCCTCCCCATCCGACAAATTAAGCGTCGCGCTGTGGATCTTGCGCCGCGATTACATCGTCGGCGCGATCGAGAACGCCGGGATCGCACTCTCCGATATTTCCTCCATCCGCCCATCCGGATTGCGCGGGTCCGAAGAAGCGCCCTTGATCGAACTCGAACGCGCGCGGCCGGGCGCGGACCGATTTCGCATCGCCGCCATCGGACTTTGCGCCGCGACTTTGTTTTTGGCGGCGATCGGCGTCGGGGCGACGCTGTGGCGCCAATCCGCCTTGATCGCCGAACTCGACGCCAGGATCGAGGAAATGTCGGCGCGCGCGGCGCGGGTGCGTCGGGCCGTCGACCTCGCCTCGTCCGAAAGCCGACTCCTCTCCGTGCTCCGCGAAACGCGGCGCGGCAGTCCTCGTTTCGCCGATCTTTGGGAAGAGGCGGCGCGCATTCTTCCCGACGGCGCCTTTGCGACCACCTTGGCGCTCGCCGAGCCCAGGCCCAATGAAAAGGCGCTCGACATCGAAGGGTTCGCGGATTCGGCCGTGGGTCTTCCGGCGCTTTTCAATAAGTCGCCCCTGTTCGCGGACGCCGGACTGACCGCGCCGATTACGCCAGATTCGTTTGAGAAGCGGGAAAGATTTTCGCTCGAGGCGAAGATCAAGGAGCAAAAGCGGACGGCGTCCCAATGAACTGGAAGGGCCTTCGTCGCCTTCCCGCCGTTCGGCGCGGGATTTTCGTGAGCGCCAACCTGCTCGCCGTCGCGCTCCTCTATCTTATTTTCGTCGAGCCGGTACGACGCTTCCTGGCGGAAGGCGCCGAGGCCGTCGCGGAGCGCCGGCAAACGCTTGCGCGCTATGAGGCGGTGGTTTCGCATGAGGCGCAGATTCAGGATTACGCGCGGCAGGTGGCGGACATCAACGCGAGCGGCGAGCTCATCGAGGGAGACAGCGAGGGCGTCATCAACGCCAATCTGCAGGCCCGGCTCAAATCGATGGCGGAAGCCGCTCGGGTGACGGTGAAATCCATCCAGATGCTGCCGGAAAAGGACTTCCGCGGCGTGACGCTTGTCGGCGCGCGGATCCAAGCCTTTGGAAGTTACGAGAGCGTCCATGAATTGGCGCGCGCGATCGAGAGCGAACCGCCGCTGCTGATCATCACGGCGGCCGCCTTGCGCAACCCTGAGTCCCTCTGGGGCGGAGGGCCGAATCCGGCCGAGCAGAACATAGACGTCGAGTTCGACGTATTCGGCGGCGCGTCGCAAAAGGGCCGCCGATGACGCGGGACATCCTGCAAAAGCTCGTCGCGGAGATGGTCGGACAGACCGCGCGGCTCGCCGCATTGCTGAAGCAGGCCCGCCTGTCGCCTTTGTCGGCGATCATCCTCGCCCTTCTCTTCGCCATGACCTTCATGGCGGGACTGTTCGCCCTCTCCGGGATTTTCGGATCAATCGGCTTGGACGGCGAGGTCGCGGCGCCCGACTGGAAGCCGCCGACGCTGACGATCGGCGAATTGGACCCCCCCAAGCCCGCAAGCGCGGATGTGGAAACGCTGTCCCGTCCGATTTTTTCGCGGAGCCGGCGGCCGTCGCCGAGAGCCAAGACTCCCGTCGAGGCCGATCTTTCGCCGAACGCAATTGCGCCGGGAGGCCTGACGGTCAGCGCCATCGTCCAGAACAGTCAAGCGCATCAGGCCTATGTCGTCTCCCAGGACGCGCCGGAGGGAGCCTGGAAGAAGGTCGGAGACACGGTCGATTCATGGACGATCTCTCGGATCGACCGGCACGAAGTTATCCTGAAGAGCGGCGAACAGACGGCGAGCATAAAGCTCTATCCCGATCCGCCGCCGATCGACAACGCCGGAGCCCATCCGTAGACGCGGCCTTGCGAGAGGTTGAGCAGGCGCCGAGTCAGACTTGTTGAAATCGTCAGATGGGGACATGCTCGTTTCTGAACGAGGAGCCGCCAAACCGCCGGCGATCAGAAGAAACTCAATTTAAGCGCCAGACCTGTCGAAGCGTTCCGCACATGCAGTCGGACGGAAGCCTTGGATGACGCGTTCGCGGCGCGCAATAGAGATTGACGAGGTCGATCCAGCCGACCCAAACTCGAAAAGTTCGGCGGTGAAGGGATTCGAAATGACTCGCGCAGCAGCCTGTCTCGCAATATCCATTCTACTGACGGCGTTTTTCGGACCGGCCGGGCTCGCGCAGGCGGCCAATATCAATTGGATCTTCTTCAAGAACGCGACCAACGTCACTTATTACGCAACGATCCAACGTCCGATCAGCGGCGCCAACAAAGGCGATCTGTCGGGGGGCGCCTGGAGCTGCCCGACGAACAACAACCTATATCTCAAACTGGACCCCGGCCAGTTCTGCTATTCCCGGAATTTCGACTGGACGAATTATGCTTCCTCGATCGCCTGCTTCAAGACGACGGTCGCCGGAATCCTCGGAAACTGCGCCGATAATGTCACGACGCTGATCGAGCTTTCGCCCTGGCCGAACCGGGGGCTCTTTCCCGACATCAGCCTTCAGGGAACCTGCACGAACGAGCAATGGCTTTCCCGCACGCCCAACACCAGGGGCTTGCCGCCGCCGACCGATGACAGTTACGCCTGTCCGACAAGCCCCAGCCCGGAAAATTTCTGCAAGGGCGCCTTTCCGGCGAGGGCCAATTACACCAACGCCGTTCAGATCTCCTGTCCGCACATGCCGACGCTGAGGTGCAGAGGCAACCCGACTCTGGGCGACAGGAAATATCCCGACGATTGCGGTTATGTGAGCCTGACGCCAAACGTTCCCTATTTGAACAATAATTGCGTCGGCGTTCAGCCAAATGGCGCGTCGTACGGATGTTATCAGGCTTTCTTCTGGCCCATGTGGGACGGCTCCGGCGCGTGCCCAATCCCAAGCAACGTCAATCTGCCCAATCCGCAATGCGCCTTTCCCAATCCGATCCTGATCGAAGTCATTCCGAGAACCGGGCCCGCTTCAGCCCAAGAGTCGGCTCCGCCCGGGTCTGCGCGCTGAAGGCGACCCGCCGCCGCGGAATAGGACTCTGCGCGAGGAACATGGTACCGCCACCCCGGCTCGAACGGGGGACCCCCAGATCCACAATCTGGTGCTCTAACCAACTGAGCTATGGCGGCGTTTAGCGGCGCGAACCTAAGAGCATGCGTGCGCGATTGCAAGCCTTTGCAAGGGGCTTTCCAAGCGCCTCGCCAAGGGCCTTGCAAGGCGCGCGGTCAAGCGTCGCGGGGCGCGCCGTTTGAGCCGGAAAGCGCCCGTTCGCCGAGCCTGACGAGCGCGGCGCGCAGGCCCTCTTCGGCGACGCCTTCGGTCGCCTTGACGGCGCGGGCGCGGGCGGCGGCGTCGGCCGGAAGCTGGCGGCTCGAGACCGGCCGTAGGGACGCGGGCGCCGAAGCCAGCGCCTCTTGCCGCAGCGCGATCCGCGTCACGCATCGCCAGCCGAGATGCGCGTTCACCCGGTCGATGATGATCGGCGCGAGATGCTGCGCTTCGAGCCCGAAACCGGGGTCGACCCGCAGCACCAGCGTCGCCGGCTCGCGCGGCGTCTTGTCACGGCGTTTCGGCGCCGGATCGCTCGCCTTCGCCTTCGTCCGCGGCGGCCATCGCAGAGCGTCCGGCGCGCAGATTCGCGAAATTCGCGCGCCGACGATCTCGCGCCAGCATAAGAGCAGAGAGGCTTCGCCGAAGCCGCGCGCGGCGATGAGCGGGTCGAGTTCGCGCGAGACGTAATCCGCGAGCGAACGCGCTCTGAAACCTTTGGCGCGCGAGGGAGCGCTCATTGAGTTTGCGGCCAAGCCGCCTCCTTGCGAGGGCGAGGCTTTGCCCCCTATCAATCGCACTCATGATAAAGCCTCGCGCGAGATCGACCAAACCGGCCGAAGCGCTCCTCGCCTGGTATGACGCCGAGCGGCGCGATCTGCCCTGGCGCGCGCGGCGCGGCGAGACGCCGGACCCCTACAGGGTGTGGCTTTCGGAAATCATGCTGCAGCAGACGACCGTCGCTTCGGTGAAGGAGCGCTACGCTGCGTTTCTCCTGCGCTGGCCGACGGTCGAACGATTGGCGGGGGCTTCACTCGACGACGTTCTCGCGCAATGGGCGGGGCTCGGCTATTACGCCCGCGCCCGCAATCTGCACGCCTGCGCACGCGCGGTCGCGGACTCTCCCGGCGGATTTCCGCGCGAGGAAGCCGCGTTGCGGCGCCTGCCGGGCGTCGGCCCCTATACGGCGGCGGCGATCGCCGCGATTGCTTTCGATCAGCCCTGCGTCGCCGTCGACGGCAATGTCGAGCGGGTCGTCGCCCGCCTCCATGCGATCGACAAGCCGCCGCGCAAGGCCGCGCCGCTGATCAACGAGAAGGCGGCGGCGCTGATGAGCCGCGCCCGTCCCGGCGATTCGGTGCAGGCGCTGATGGAGCTCGGCGCGCTGGTTTGCACGCCGCGCGCGCCCAAATGCGCCGCCTGTCCGCTGTCGCCCGGCTGCGCGGCGCGGCGCCTCGACGCGCCGGGCGACTATCCGGCGCGCGCGCCCAGGCCGCAAAAGCCCAGGCGCCGGGGGGCGATCTTTATTCTCAAGCGCGGCGAAGAGGCGCTGCTGCGCCGGCTGCCGCCGAAGGGACTTTTTGGCGGCATGAACGCCTTTCCGTCGACGCCGTTGACGCAGGATGTCCCGCTCGCGGAATTCTCGCGTTTCGCGCCTTGCGCGGCGCGCTGGCGCGCGCTCGAACATCCGGTCACGCATGTTTTCACGCATTTTGCTTTGGAGGCGACGGTGTTCGTCGCGCAGACGCGCGTCAGATCGGCGCCTTTGGATTGCCGCTGGGCGGCGCGCGCCAATCTCGATAAAGAGGGATTGCCGACGCTCATGCGCAAGGCCGCCGCTCGCGCCGGGCTTGTCGACGCGTGAAACACCGCAAGGCTGGAGGGGGCCATGGCGCGACGATCAGGCGGCTATCAGGTTGAAGTGACCGAGGGCGCGATTCGCGTCAGCCGCGGCGGGAAAACGCTCACCATCCCCGCAGCGCCGCCCGACGCCGAATCGGAGGAAGACGCCGATTTCATCGTGCGCCTCGACGATCTCGATCACTGGGACCCGCCCGACGACGAAATCCCGATCGATATCGAGGAACTGCACAAAATCCTCGACGCCGTCGAACTGCAGCTCGAAAAACACGGTCTGAGCGTCGACTTCGATTAGAGCGTTTTCCGGCGAAGCGGACGCGGGTTTCGGCGGAGAAAATGAGTCAATTTATGGGGCGAGCGGCGGTCCGACCGCCCAGCCGAGCGAGCGCTCGACCGCCTTCTCCCAGGACGCGATCAGCCGCGCGCGCTCTTGCGGCGACATGTCGGGAATGAAACGGCGCGACTCGCGCCTATGCGCGACGATGTCGTCCAGGCTCTCATAGACGCCAACCGCGAGCCCCGCCGCATAGGCGGCGCCGACCGCCGTCAATTCCAGCTGGCGCGGACGAACGACCGGCGCGTCGATAATGTCGGCCTGAAACTGCATTAAGAGGTCATTGGCCGCCATGCCGCCGTCGACATTGAGCGCGCCGATCTCGACGCCGGCGTCCGCGACCATCGCCGCCAGCACTTCGCGGGTCTGGAAGGCCGCCGCCTCGAGCGCCGCGCGCGCGACATGTCCCTTGCTGGAGAATCGCGTCAGCCCGGCGATGATCCCGCGCGCGTCGCCCCGCCAGCGCGGCGCGAACAGCCCGGAGAAGGCCGGCACGAAATAGACGTCGCCATTGTCGGGCACGCTGCGCGCGAGCGCCTCGATCTCGCCGCTATCCCTGATGATCCCGAGATTGTCGCGCAGCCATTGCACCAGAGCGCCGGCGATGGCGATCGAGCCTTCCAGCGCGTAGCTGGGCTTGGCGTCGCCAAGCTTGTAAGCGAGCGTGCTCAGCAGGCCTTTGGTCGAGACGCGCGGGGTCTCGCCGACATTCATCAGCAGAAAGCAGCCGGTGCCATAGGTGTTCTTGGCGTCGCCGGCATTGACGCAAGCCTGTCCGAGCAGCGCGGCGTGCTGGTCGCCGAGCGCGCCGGCCAGCGGAACGCCGGCGAGCGCGCCGACGCACTCCCCATAGACTTCGCTCGACGAGCGTATGCTCGGCAGACAGGCGGGCGGAATGTCGAAAATCTGGAGAAGCTCTTCGTCCCAGCTCAGCGTTTCGAGATTCATCAGCTGCGCGCGCGAAGCGTTGGTCGCGTCGATGATATGGCGCCCATGGCCCGGGCCGCCTGTCAGATTCCAGACAATCCAGGAATCGATCGTGCCGAAAAGCGCTTCGCCTTGGGCCGCGCGGCCGCGCGCGCCCGGAATTTCGTCGAGAAGCCAGTGGAGCTTGAGCGCCGAAAAATAGGTCGCGAGCGGGAGGCCGGTTTTTGCGCGGACGAGATCGCCGACGCCTTGCGCCGCGAGCCGGTCGACGGCGGCCTGGGTGCGCGTGTCCATCCAGACGATCGCGTTGTGAAGCGGCGCGCCGGTCGCCGCGTCCCACAGCACCGTGGTCTCGCGTTGATTGGTCACGCCGACGGCGGAGAGATCGCGCGCCGAGACTTTGGCCTTGGCGAGAGTCGCATCGATCACGGCCTGCGCATTGCGCCAGATTTCGGCCGCGTCATGCTCGACCCAGCCGGGGCGGGGATAGATCTGGCGGTGCTCGCGCTGCGACTGGGCGATGATGTCGCCGCCCGCGTCGATGAGGACAAACCTCGTGCTCGTCGTGCCCTGATCCAGCGCGCCTAAGAGTTTCGACATTCATAACCCTTTGATGAACGTAAGTTTCAGCCCTGGTTCAGCGCCTGCGTCCTAGCCTGACAACGGTTCCATCATTTCTCGCTAGGAGGATGCTCCATGACATCGGCAGCCGTCAAAACCCTATCGGCGCCCGTCAAACCGGCCTTCGCCGCCCTCGCCTTCGTTCTCGCTTCGGGCGCTTTCGCGCCGGAGGCGTTTGCGCTGCCAGGGATCGATCGCGCGCCCGCCGCGCAGGCCGGGCAGGGCCTGCAGAAGGCGCGCTGGGTTTGCGGACCCTATCGCTGCTGGTGGCGGCCGGGCTACGGTTGGGGTCCCGGCTACGGCTGGGGTCCCGGCTACGGCTACGGTTATGGCGGCTGGGGGCGAGGCTACGGCTGGGGCCCTGCCTATGGTTGGGGCGGAGGCTGGGGACGCCGCCACTGGTGAGGCGGGAAGATTGTGAGAGCTCTGAGCCGCGGACATCGACCGCGGCTCATTTTTTGTCCAACTCTTGTTCGGTCCAACTCTTGCCGCCAACTTGATGCATCCAAAATGAATTGGGGTGAATCGGCACGGTCCTTGCCAATCACACACCAGCGGCGCGCTTTCTGTCAGAAAGCCGACACGTGGGAGTTGGCAAATTCGGAGAGTCGTTGTAACCTACTGATAAGAAAGGTAGTTTGCAATCTTTCCAAAGAAGAAAGTTTGCAACCTTTCCAAAAAGCAGTTTGCAATCTTTCCAAACTAGGCTAAGCAATGATCGTCTGTTCGTGCAACGTCCTGTCAGACCGCGATGTGCGCGATACGCTTGGGTCACGAGGCGACCGGACTTCGGTTGCGGCAGTGTTCCGGCATATGGGTTGCGAGGCGAAATGCGGGCGCTGCGTGCGCAGCATCGTCGCCATCGTCGACCAGCACGCCGCGCGAGGACTGGATGAGTGCCCAGGGAACGGCGATTGTGAGGGCTGTCGCGCCGACGAACTGGCGGCCTAGGTCTATTTCATGGAAAGGATGCGGACATGCGCGGTGACGCGAAGGTCATCGAGTATCTTAACCGCGGTTTGCGCGCAGAGTTGACGGCCGTCAATCAGTACTGGCTGCATTATCGCATCTTCCACAATTGGGGCTTTCTCGAACTCGCCAAGAAATGGCGGGAAGAGTCGATCGAGGAAATGCATCACGCGGATCATTTCGCCGAACGCATCCTGTTCCTCGAAGGCTTCCCCAACATGCAGGTGCTCGATCCCTTGCGCATCGGCCAGTCCGTCGAGGAAATCATCAAGGCGGATCTCGCCACCGAACTCGACGCCCGCAACCTCTATCTCGAAGCCGCGGCCTACAGCCTCTCGATCAATGATCGCGTTTCCGAGCTGCTTTTCGAGGGCGTGGTCAAGAGCGAGGAGCGGCATATCGACTTCCTCGAAACGCAGCTTGAGTTGATCAAGCAGCTCGGCGTGCAGCTCTATTCACAAAAGCACGTCGGCGAACTGCATTCCTGACGCTCGGGCGGCGCCAAAAACCGCCGCAGGCGCATCGACGCCCTGCGGCGGCGAAGCTCATTCCATCGCCGCCGCCTTCAGAATGCAGACCATCGTCGCCTGCGCCGGGGTTTTGCCGAGATTGCGGATGACGTGCGGCCTGTCGCAGCGGTAGCGCAGGGTCTCTCCCGCTTTCACGCTCGACGTGGCGCCGGCCACTTCGACCTCGAGTTCGCCCTCGCGCACCGACAGGCTCTCGACCGACCCGCGCTGATGCGCGTCCGATTCGAGCGCGCCTCCTGGGTCGGCGGAAAATTCATAGCACTGCAGCCATTCGACGGTTTTGATCCAGCCGATGATCGCCAGACGGCATTTGCCGTCGTTCGAGACCAGAATCGGCGTGTCCGCCTTGCTGGTCTTTTCAAGGAAGGGCTCTTCCTCCGTCGTCTGCAATACGCGCTCGATCGAGACGTCGAGCGCCTGCGCCAGGCGCCAGATGGTGGCGAGCGTCGGATTGGTTTCATTGCGCTCGATCTGGCTGATGATCGATTTGGCGACGCCTGACTGCTGGGAGAGTTCGGACAGCGACAGATTATAGGCCTTGCGCAGGCGCTGAACGGTCGCGCCAAGCTGACCCGAAAGCGCCAGCGCGCCCGCCTCCAGCATTTTCTGCTTGTCCTGGCCTTCGACGCCCATGATCCCCGGCGCTTTGGTTGCGCCCGTCCGTTCAGAATCGATCCGGCAAGATATCCGCTTTCGTTCGAAATATCGAACGCCCGGGCGCCGTCCCGCTGCGGCTTTATCGCCAAAGGCCCGTGTCATCTCGCTGTGATCCGAATCTGGTCAATCAGCCCATGCGGCGAAGGCGAGAGGCAAACAGCTCATGCTCGACAGAAACGCCAGGGCGAATGTCTCCCAAGCGGCGCGCTCCAACAGGGCGCAGATGTCGGATCCAGCAGGCGAACATGCGGTCAAGCGCTATCGGACTCTGTTTCTGTCCGATCTGCATCTCGGCGCGCGCGGCGCCCAGGCCGAACTGCTGGTCGATTTCCTCAAATATAACGACGCCGACACATTCTATCTCGTCGGCGACATCGTCGACGGTTGGCGTCTCAAGAACGGCTGGTATTGGCCGCAAGCCCATAATGACGTCGTCCAGAAACTGTTGCGCAAGGCGCGAAAAGGCGCGCGCGTCATTTATGTGCCGGGCAATCACGACGAATTCGCGCGCGATTACACCGGACTCAATTTCGGCGGAGTCGAGGTCGTCGAAGACGCGCTGCATGAGACCGCCGACGGCAAGACGATGCTGGTCATTCATGGCGATCAGTTCGACATCGTCGTGCGCAACGCCCGCTGGCTCGCCTTCTTCGGCGACTGGGCCTACGACTTCGCGATTGTCGTCAACACTTGGTTCAACCGCGCGCGCCGCATGTTCGGCGTCGGCTATTGGTCGCTGTCCGCCTGGGCGAAGCTGAAGGTCAAGAACGCCGTCAATTTCATCGGCGATTTCGAGAACGCTTTGGCGTCCGAGGCCGTCCGACGCAATGTCGACGGCGTGATCTGCGGCCATATCCATCACGCGACGATCAAGACCATCGCCGGCAAGCTCTATATCAACACCGGAGATTTCGTCGAAAGCTGCACCGCGATCGCCGAACATCAGGACGGCGCATTCGAGATATTGCGCTGGCACAAAACCGCGGCTGAACGCGAGGCGGCGGAGGCCGCGGAAAGCGCCAAGGCCTTGCAGAACGAGAGAGCAGTGGCGGCCTGATGAGAATATTGGTGGCGACGGACGCCTGGCGTCCGCAGGTGAATGGCGTCGTCCGATCGCTTGAAACCATGGCGCAGTCAGCCCGCGCGCTGGGCGCTGAAATCGACTTTCTGACGCCGCGCGACTTCAATTCGCTGCCGATGCCGACCTATCCCGAAATCGGATTGGCGCTCGCATCGCCGCGCGCCGTTCGCCGGCGGCTCGAGGATGGCTATGATCACGTCCATATCGCGACGGAAGGCCCTATCGGACTTGTGACCCGCGCCGTGCTGCTGCGGGCGCGCCGCTGCTTCACGACGAGCTTTCACACGCGCTTCCCCGAATATATCCAGGCGCGCTTCGGACTGCCCGTCGGACTCTCCTATGCGGCCTTGCGCCGCTTCCACAATGCCGGCGCCGGCGTCATGGTTTCGACGCCGAGCCTCTCCCGCGAATTGTCGGAGCGCGGATTTCGGCGGATTTTGCGCTGGTCGCGCGGGGTGGACCATGCGCTGTTCACGCCCGACGCGGCGACGCCGCTCCCCTTCGAGCGGCCGATTTTCCTTTATGCGGGGCGACTCGCCGTTGAGAAAAACATCGAGGCCTTCCTGTCGCTCGATCTGCCGGGCACGAAGCTCGTCGCCGGCGACGGCCCGGCCCGCGCCGGACTCGAAGCGCGATTTCCGCAGGCGCAATTCCTCGGCGTGAAAACGAGCGCCGAACTTGCGGCGCTTTACGCCTCGTCGGACGTATTCGTCTTTCCGAGCCGCACCGACACATTCGGCATGGTGATGCTCGAAGCGATGGCCTGCGGCCTGCCGGTCGCGGCCTATCCGGTCATGGGTCCGCTCGACGTGATCGGCGCAAGCGGCGCCGGCGCGCTCGACGAGGATTTGCGAATGGCGGCGCTCGCGGCGCTCGATATCAACCGGGAAGCGGCGCGCGCCCATGCGCTGACCTATACTTGGGAGAATTGCGCCCGCCTGTTCCTCGACAATATCCATTACGCCCGCGGCGCGGCCGCGCTCGGCGGCGTCGGTCTGGAGGCGCTGCGCGCAACCAGCCATGAAACGGCGGGCGAGCGCCGCGCCGAGAAAAAGCGCCAGCCTGTCCAATCCTGACGGCCGTATATCGGCGCTTGCCTTCGCCATCGCTGGAGACGGGCGGGCGAAGCGGCTATGGTCGCCCCGCCGCAATCTCGCGCGGCGCCGGAGCGCCTGTTGAATCTTTCGCCTGAAGAGATCGAACGCTACGCCAGGCACCTCGTGCTGCGCGACATTGGCGGGCCGGGCCAGAGCAGGATCAAGAAGGCGCGGGTTCTCGTCGTCGGCGCCGGCGGACTCGGCGCGCCGCTTCTGCAATATCTCGCCGCGGCGGGCGTGGGCGCGCTCGGCGTCGTCGATGATGACGCGGTTTCGTTGTCCAATCTCCAGCGTCAGGTGATCCACGCCACGCAGGACGTCGGCCGCCTGAAGGTCGAAAGCGCGCGGGACGCGATCGCGCGCCTCAATCCGCATGTCGTCGTCGAACCGCATGCGCTGCGACTGGACGAGGCGAAAGCGAGGGCGCTGATCGCGCGCTACGATATCGTGGCCGACGGGTCGGATAATTTCGCGACGCGCTATCTCGTTTCCGACGCCTGCTATTACGAAAGGAAGCCGCTGGTGACGGGGGCGCTCGGCGGCTTCGACGCGTCGCTCACCACGCTTCGGCCTTTCGAACAAGGCCCCGACGGCCCGAACCCGACCTATCGCTGCCTGTTTCCGACGCCGCCGGCGGAGGGTGAAGTTCCCACCTGCGAAGAGGCCGGCGTTCTCGGCGCGCTCGCCGGCGTCGTCGGCGCGATGATGGCGCTCGAAGTGGTGCGCGAGATCGTCGGCTTCGGCGAGGGGCTGGTCGGCCGCCTGCTGCTCATCGACGCCCGCGACATGCGCTTCGAGACCCTGCGCTACGCCTTCGATCCGCAAAACCCGCTGAGCGGCGCCGGCGCGCATCCATAAATGCGCGTCGTTTCCTAGTGGCGCATTCGGCGCCGAACCGGCGTCGGCTTCGGCGAAAAACGCGCTACAGCGCCGCGATGACCGCGATTTCGACCTTATAGGCCGGCGCGACGAGCTTCGCTTCGACGGTGGCGCGCGCCGGCGGATTGGCCTTGTCGACCCATTCGTCCCAGACGCCGTTCATCTCTGCGAAGGTCGAAATATCGGCAAGATAGATCGTCGCCGAGAGGATATTGGCCTTGGCGCTGCCGGCTTCGGCGAGAAGCGCGTCGATCTGCGCGAGAATTTCGCGGGTCTGATCGGCGACCGATCCGCCCTTGGTCCTGTCCGCCACCTGGCCCGCCGTATAAACGGCGTTGCCGCGCACGACCGCCTGACTCATGCGCGGCCCCGCGCCGATCCTCCTGATGCTGCTCATCTCGCCTCCCTCGATGCCGCGCTGGCATAGAGCGCGCGGCAAAAAAATGGAACCGGGTTTTTTTGTGCGCGCTCCGGGCTTTTTGGATTCGTCCCCGGTCCGGCTTCGGGCGATCACGCGACAGGCGGCGCGATCGATGCGGGCGAGCGACGCTGGCGGGGCTGACTCGTAAGCTCGCTCATGAGGCCGTCCCGCGAACCTGCTTGCGGCGGTCGGCGAAATCGCTCGGCTTCGGCGGCGGGAGTTATTGGGCCGAAAATCGCCGGCGGCTTGCTCTGAGCGCGCGCGGGTCTGGACAAGTCGCGGCGCGCTTCCTATAAGCCCCGACACATCGCGCCCGCGCGAGCCCAGGTAGCTCAGTTGGTAGAGCATGCGACTGAAAATCGCAGTGTCGGTGGTTCGATTCCGCCCCTGGGCACCAGGATATCTATCGTTAAATCAAAATGATATTTAATGTGATTGTCCGTCGAATTTCTCGCTCGCTTCCAAGCGTATTCCTGACGTGGAAGACTGATTCCTGAGTTCTTGGCGGGACAGCCGCAAGACGCGAAGAAGCGCGCTTAGCTCTCTCGTCGCATTCGAAATTCCAGACACGCTTCCGCCGAGACGCCGCGGTTTTACGCTGATTCGCCGGGCCGCATCTGAGCCGCGAAGGACCATCCAGGCCCCGTTTTCGGAATTTGTCTTGAACGATCGTTCAAGAACCGCTATAGAAAGATCGTGCGCGGAGAGGCTTGATGCCGTGGGAAAGGCAATTCGACAAGCAGGCGGCGCTCGACCAGGCGCTCAAGGCGTTCTGGTCGCGCGGCTATGAGGCGACGTCAATGCAGGATCTGGTCGACTGCATGGGAGTCAATCGCGGCAGCATCTATGCGACATACGGCGACAAGCGGGCGCTGTTCCTGTCCGCGCTCAAAATGTACGACGAGAGGCGGCGCAAAATGCTTGCCGAGTTCGAGACCCGCTATTCGCCGCGGGACGCCATTCGAGAAGTCTTTGTCGCATTCACGCGTGAAATATCCGGAGAAGACGGCAACCGTGGCTGCTTTCTCACCAACACAGCCCTGGAGCTCGCCGCTCATGATCCGGAAATCCGGAAGTTCGTTGCCGAAGCTCAATCGGACGTGGAGGGGTTCTTCGCGAAAATGATCAGGAAGGCGGAGGCTCAGGGTGGGATTGGCGCCCACGTCAACTCTGGCCACGTCGCGCGTGGGCTGCTTGCCTCCTTGCTTGGGGTGCTGGTGCTAGTCCGAAGCCGGCCCGATCCGGCGCTGCTCAATGGGATCGTTGACGATGCTTTGAGTCGGCTCGGTTGATCGATTTTTTTTGTTGCATGTGGAACGTTCGTTCCACATGCCGTTCTGCCACGGCTAACCGAAAGGGAGGTAGCGCATGCCACTTGTACAAATCACCGGAATCGGCGGCTATTTGAGCCTGGAACAAAAGAAGGAGCTGATCGCGCGCGTAACCGACGCGATCCTGTCCGTCGAGGGCGAGGGCCTTCGCGACGTGACATGGGTCACGATCGAAGACGTCCAACCAGGCGCGTGGGGCATCGGCGGCAAACCGGTCACAGCTGACGATCTGCGTCGCCTCGCCGAACGATAACAAGGGAAAACAATCATGACCTACAAGATCAAAGACCTCGCATTGCTGACGATCGATCGCGCGGCGGGCAAGGCCCGGACGCTGCTCGAAAGGGCTAAGAGGAAGCTCGGCTTCGTGCCCAATATGTATGGCGCGATGGCCAATGAGCCGGCGTTGTTCGAGACCTATGACAGCGGCTATGACGCATTTCGCGCGGAATGCGGGTTCACGCCCGTCGAGCAGGAGGCGATTTTCCTGTCGTCAGCCGCGAGAACGGCTGCGATTATTGCATGGCCGCGCATAGTTTCCTCGCCGACGTGATGGCGAAGGCGCCGACCGAGACCACCGACGCGATCCGTGACGGTCGCCCGATCAAGGATCCAAAGATCGCCGCGCTCGCCGCCTTCACGTCAGTCATGGTCGCCTCGCGCGGGCGGCCGACCGAAGCGGACGTGGCGGCCTTTAAAGCCGCGGGCTTCTCGGAGCGGAACATTCTCGGCGTCATTCTCGCAATCAGCGTCAAGACGCTCAGCAATTACACGAACCATATCTTTCATACGCCCGTGGACGCCCCCTTCGCGGGGCGAATCTGGAAGGCCGCCGCCTGACATTGAATGCGGCCGCGTCTCGCGGAAAGGCGCGGCGCGGCCAGCGACGAGCGCATGGGTTCGACAATCGGCATTCGAAACGACATCCGCTCCGGACGCTCAACCGCGCATTCCCACATGGGCGACGGCGAACTGATGTCATCAACGAGTTGGCCTGACCAACGGGTCCTGATCGAGCGCGCATGCGCTGCAGGGCGCGCATGCGCATCGAGCGTGACTTCGGTCGCCTCGCAGGGTTCAAGCGCGTCGCGCGACATTGCGAGGAAATCGCCAGAAGTTCCGATCGTCGATTTCGTCGTCGAGCCCGCTTGTACACATTCGCCCGCACAGCGAGATCGCCGCCGGCGGCGATTGTGGGGGACAGGTCATCTGAACGCGCCCAGGGAATTTCCGGCCGGCGCAGCCGTGTTTGCAGTCGAGATATTCGCCATGTTAACTATTCGACTCTCCTGATTGCAGCGAACTGGAACGCTGGTCGGATTTGCAGCCTTCGTCGTGGCGAGGAATTTGGACTTGCGATCTCAGGATCATGTCACTGGAGGGGTCGACGCGATTTTCGACGACGAAATCGTCGGCTGGATTGTGAATCACGACCGCTCCAAAGTTCTGGAATCCGTTTTTGTCGAGACGGACCTCGGTCAGCAGCTTGAATTCAAGGCGATCGTTTTTCGTCAGGATATCGCCCAGAAGTTCAAGCGGAACGAAAAATTCGGCTTCGCCATTCCCTTATCCGCGCTGCAGATCGAAAAACGCGCGCGCCTGACTGATCGCTATGGAAACTTGCTCATCGGCGGCGACATCGCGATCGCGACGCAGCCGCGGCGCCGAACGCATGAGCATTGCGCGGCGTTTCTTCATATCCAAAAGACCGCCGGAACGGCGCTCACGACCGTGTTCAGAGCGTCCCTGCCCAGGAGTTCCATCTGCCTGTTCTATCCGGACACCGCCATCGGCCTCGACTGGAAGGAATTGAACACGCTGCCGGAGCATCAATGCAAGGCGTTCCAGCTTCTCGTCGGGCATTATTTTTTCGGCCTCGATCAGTTTCTCCAACAGCCGACGCAATATTATTCGTTCTTGCGAGAGCCGCTCGCGAGGGTCAAATCGCATTTTTGGCATTACCGAACCAATAATATCGATACGTTGGACGTCAAGGGAGAGCAGGTTCCGCTGCATGTCGTCGTCAACGAGGGCCTTGGCGACGAATTCGACAATCTGCAGACGCGCATGATCTCGGGCGCCGGCAGCGTTCGCCATGGATCGATGTCCGATCTCATTCTGGAAATGGCCCTGCAGAATATCGACAGCAGCTTCGATTTCGTTGGACTGACGGAAAAGCTCGACAGCCATGCGATGCAATTGCTGCAACGCCTCGGGCTCAAGCCTGCCGCGATCGCGCGAGAAAATGTGACCAGTCGCCGACTGATGGACGAGAACGACGAATTCTATCGGCGGATCGACTGACAAAAAGTGGCCGAGCGCCATCGCTACGACTTGGAGCTATATCGGTTGCTGTCCGAGCGCCCGTTCGAGGAGCGGGCCCGAGAGCGTCGAGCGCCAGGCCACTCGCTGACGCGGAGGGTGATGCAGCAGGGGTTTATCGACCAATGCTCGCACTATCATATTGTGGGCTGGGCGATGGAAAAAGGCGTTCCGGCAATGCTGGAAATTTTCGTCAACGATCGCAAGGTCGGCCAGCTTAAATGCGATCTGCGCCGTCCTGAGCTGACACAGTATAACATCCCCGAGGGAGCGGGTTTTTTCTTCCGGTTTCCTTCGCCGCTGGCGCCGACCGACGCAGTGTCGGTGCGGTTTCAGGACGGAGCCCCTCTTAAGAATTCTCCGACGCGTCCCGAGACGATCGTGGCGCGCCCGGGACGGCAGGGGTTCGTGGATGTGTGCATGCAATCCCACATATTCGGATGGGCGGTCGAAAACGATGGGTCAGCCACTCTCGAGATTTTTGTCAACGACCGCAAAGTCGCTCAGATCGCGTGCGATTTTCCCCGCCCGGAGTTGACGCAGTTTGATCTTCCCGAGCGAGCGGGCTTTTTCTTCCCGTTTCCTGCTCCGCTGGCTGCGACCGATGAAGTGTCGGTGCGGTTCAGCGACGGAAAACATCTCGAGAATTCGCCGATGCGCCCGCAAGGCCACACCGATGGAACTCAGCATTCGAGCTTGGATTCGGCGGCGCCCGAAGGGATCCCTTTGTGAACCAGGCCTGCCGGGATGGGCGCGCGCCTACGCTAAATCAAACATGGAGCACGTTTCGCGTCTCGAGTTCCTGAATGATCCTGTCCGCGATCTCTTCGGGCCGCTCATTCATGAAGCGGATATGCAGTTCGGGCGAGGCAGGAATCTCATAGGTTTGATCGACGCCGGTGAAATTCTTGATCTCCCCCGCCAGCGCCTTTTTATACAGGCCTTTCGGGTCGCGCGAGATGCAGACGTCAAGCGGCGTATCGAGGAATATTTCGATAAATTCGCCCTCCTCGACGAGCGAGCGGGCCATTTGACGCTCCGCCCGGAAGGGCGAGATGAACGCGCACAGCACGATGAGCCCCGCGTCCACCATCAATTTGGCGACCTCGCCGATACGGCGGATGTTCTCGACGCGGTCGACGTCGGTGAATCCCAAATCCCTATTCAGGCCGTGGCGTATATTGTCGCCGTCGAGCATCGCGGTATGCGCGTGACGCTCTAACAGTTTCATTTCGACGAGATTGGCGATCGTCGACTTGCCGGCGCCCGAGAGACCCGTAAACCACAGAACGGCCGGCTGTTGATGCTTGATGTGGGAACGCGCCGCCTTCGAGACCAACTGCTGCTGCAGATAGATATTCTTCGCCCGGCGCAGCGGAAAGGCGATCAAGCCCGCCCCGGCCGTCGCATTGGTGAACCGGTCGATCAGAATGAATCCGCCCGTCGCGCGATTGGCGTCGTAGGAGTCCACCGCAACGGATGAACCGAGCGCGATATTGCAAAACCCGATTTCGTTGAGGCTCAGAGTCTTGGTCGCGATATGGGCGTTCGTGTCGACGTCCAGCTTGTATTTGATCTCGGTCACGCTTCCGGCGAGGGAGCGGCCATTGATCTTCATGAAATAAGAGCGCCCCGGCAACAGCTTCTCGTCGCTCATCCAAATGATATGCGCCGCGAACTGATCGGCCACCTCGGGACGCTGCTTGGGATGGCAGAGCACATCGCCGCGCGAAATGTCGATCTCGTCGGCGAGCGTCAGGACGATCGACTCGAACGCCGCAGCGCCCGTCGGATCATCGTCCATCGCGACGATCCGCTCAACCCGAGACGTGCGGCCCGAAGCCGCGACGACGATTTCGTCGCCAACATTCAGCCGACCGGAGGCAAGCATACCCGCGTAACCGCGAAAATCGCTATGCAGGCGATTGACCCATTGTACGGGGAAGCGCATCGGCTGTTCAGACACGGCGCTTTCGACATCGATCGTTTCGAGATAGGCGAGGAGATGCGGCCCCGAATACCATGGCATCTTGTCCGATCGCGAAATGACATTGTCGCCATGGCGCGCCGAAATCGGAATGGCGGCGACCGAGTCGAACTGAAGTTTTTCCGCAGCTTGAGCGAAATCCTCGACGATCCGGTCGAAGGCTTCCCGATCATAGTCGACCAGATCCATCTTGTTGATCGCCAACACGACATGGCGAATGCCGAGCAGAGACGCGATCGTAGCATGGCGACGCGTTTGCGTTAGAAGCCCTTTTCGCGCGTCGACCAGCAGAATCGCGAGGTCGGCGTTCGAGGCGCCCGTCGCCATGTTGCGCGTATATTGCTCGTGGCCGGGCGAGTCGGCGACGATAAAGGCGCGCGCCTCCGTCGCGAAATAGCGATAGGCGACGTCAATGGTGATGCCCTGCTCGCGCTCCGCCTCGAGACCGTCGACGAGCAGCGCGAAATCGATTTCCTCGCCGACTGCGCCGTGCTTCCTGGAATCCCTCTCCAGCGTCGCCAATTGATCGTCGAAAATGAGCTTGCGTTCATAGAGCAGCCGCCCGACCAGCGTCGACTTTCCGTCGTCGACGGAGCCGCATGTCAGAAAGCGCAGGGTTGGGCGCGACGGTTTCATCTCGTCCGATACTTCTAGATTTTCGCCCGACATCAGAAATAGCCCTCGCGCTTTTTCTTTTCCATCGAAGCCGCTTCGTCAAAGTCGATCAGCCTGCCCTGTCGCTCCGACGTCGACGACAGGCGCATCTCCTCGATGATCGCTTCGAGCGTATCGGCCTCCGACTCGATCGCGCCGGTGAGCGGATAGCAGCCGAGCGTTCGAAAACGTATGCTTCGCATTTCCGCGACTTCGCCGGAATGCAACGGCAAGCGCGCGTCATCGACCATGATGAGCGCGCCGTCGCGCCGCACGACTGGCCGTTTGCGGGCAAAATAGAGCGGCACGACGGGAATCTTTTCCGCCGCGACGTAATCCCAAACGTCGCGTTCGGTCCAATTGGACAGCGGGAAAACGCGCATCGATTCGCCGGGCCGGATCCGCGTGTTGAACGCGCGCCAAAGTTCCGGCCGCTGATTTTTTGGATCCCAGGCGTGCGCCGTCGTGCGATGCGAGAATATGCGCTCCTTGGCGCGCGACCGCTCCTCATCCCGCCGTGCGCCGCCGAATGCGGCGTCAAACTTATATTTGTCGAGCGCCTGACGCAGTCCTTCCGTCTTCATCACTTGCGTGTAGGCCGACGAGCCGAAGGCGAAAGGCGAAACGCCGCGCGCCAACCCCTCCTCATTGACGTGCACGATCAAATCCATGCCGAGGCGCGCCGTGGTCTCGTCCCGAAAGGCGATCATCTCGCGAAATTTCCAGGTCGTATCCACGTGAAGCAGAGGAAATGGCGGCTTGGCGGGATGAAACGCCTTCATCGCGAGATGAAGCATGACGCTCGAATCCTTGCCGATCGAATAAAGCATCACCGGGTTTTTGAATTCCGCGACGACCTCCCGCAATATGTAAACTGCCTCGGACTCGAGACTTCGAAGGTGCGGCGGCAACCCCATGTTTTACCTCCTCGCCAATCCCAGGACGGTACTTCGCGCGAGACGCCCGAATCGATCCCGCCGTTACTGGAGTCGATCACGCTTGGCCTTGTTGGTTGCGTTGCGGAGTGAAACGAAGCCCCTCGGCCGTAACCGGACCATGCAAGCCAAGACTCCCGACTGATGTCGTCCGCCGCCACAATCACTCCGCCCGACAAGCTCCGTTCGCGGGCAGACGGATTTTGTCTCACCGGCGATGACGATTGGTCAAGCCGCATGGCTCGTCGCCGCGCTCGCGACGCGGGCTCGGAACAGTCCGCGAGTCACTCGGACAGCATCCGGCCCTCGCTGTCGAAGCGCAATTCGGTTTCGTCGCCGCCCATTTCGATCAGCGCGCGGCTGAGCGCGCCATTGGCATGGTATTCGTAGTCATGCCGCAGTTCGACTTCGCCATATGCGATTTTTTCGCAGCGCAGCAGCTTTTCTTCGGCGTCATAGCAGGCGCGAATATAGGTGTTGCGGTGACCAAGTCCCCCGGCCTCGATCGGCGAGACGAGTTTGAGCGGCAGCTTGACGCCGGAATAAGTGAGAAAATAGCGATAGTTTGAATCCTCGCCCGTCATGGCGTCCCCCGTTTTCCGTTCATCGCCATTCCCGCGTCGGTTTGAGAGCCTCTCTCTCTCACGGCGTCGCCCGGTCCTTTAAGATACGAGCCGCGGCTTCGGCGATTCGTTTCGTTATCTCGATGGCGGTTTCCCGGTCCCTGACATGGAAGAGGTCTTCATACAGCAGGCGTTCGTCGAGCCAATCACGAAATTCCATTTCGCTCTCCGCCGTGAATGTTCCCTCCTCGGCGACGAATCCGCTCAATGGGCCTTCGATCACATAATCGGACGTATAGGGGGAGGATTTCGCGCATTGCGCCCAGACGCGGCCGTCCTGATCGACAAACGCCAGCACGCCATGTTCGCGTTCATCGAGTTTCATCGTCGCCTCTTTCGCCGGGGAGCGTCAAAGCATTGACGGATCATGGATCTGGAACGACCATCGTCCCGCCCAGGAAATCCGGCACGGTCATTGCTGATCGCATCTCTCAACGCGCAAGCACTGTCGTCCGCGCCTGCTAACGAGACAATGAAAAAATCGTCCCCGCTCATGCCGCCGACGCGATGGTCGCGCTAAACCGGAACGAAGAAACGCCGGACGAGCGCCGGATCGTCTCCGCCTTTGGGGTCGCCATGCCTCGGCTCCTCTACGGCTCCGCCTGGAAGAAGGAACGCACCGCCGAGCTGGTGGGACTGGCGCTGCGTTCGGGGTTTCTGGGCGTCGACACCGCCTGCCAGCCGCGGCACTACTTTGAGGCCGGCGTGGGCGAAGCGCTTTCGGGGGTTTTCGGCAAAGGAGCGGCGGCGCGTTCGGAGATTTACGTCCAAACGAAATTCACGCCCTTCGCGGGGCAAGATCCAAACAATGTCCCCTATGACCCGCGGGCGAGCCTGACGCAGCAGGTTCTGCAGTCATTCGAGGCGTCGCTCCGCAACCTTCGCATCGCTTACGTCGACGGCCTTGTTCTGCATTCCCCCTATCCGGACGATAAGGATACGATCGAGGTCTGGAGGGCGATGGAAAGCCTTTATGACCAGGGTTTGGTCCGTCAGTTGGGGGTGAGCAATTGCTACGAACTGACGCGGCTTAAAGCCCTGTGTCAAACGGCCCGGATCAGACCCGCGACGATCCAGAACCGTTTTCACGCAAAATCGGGTTACGACAGGGAAATTCGGGCGTTCTGCGATGAAGGCGGGATCATCTATCAAAGCTTCTGGACGCTCACCGCCAATGCGGAAATCCTTAAATCGCCGGAAATGGCCGATCTCGCTGCGAAATATGGGCGAAGCCCGGCCCAGATGTTTTTCCGCTATCTGACGCAAAGTCGCATGGTTTGTCTGATCGGCGCTTCTTCGCAGGCCCATATGGCGCAGGATGTGTCGATCTTCGAGTTTCGCCTGGACGCGGCGGCGTGCGCGAGTTTGGACGCCCTGCTGCTCCGTTCCGCCTCATAGGCGCGGGGCGCAGCGCCCAACTGCGGATCAGGAACATTTGCGAAGCTTTCCATTCTTTGGCCCAGGAGTTGCTTGTCGCGATGAATGGACATAGCCCTCGCCGACGCTGAACGGATAAATTTTGGCGCAGTGGCGCCGGAGATCGACGAGCTCTTGCAGCAAGGGGTCGCCGCCTACCGGCGCGACCGGGCGGCGGCGGACAGGCTTTTCAGGCAGGCGCTTTCCATAAATAGGGGCGAATTGGCTCCCTATTACTGCCTCTACAAAATCCACACCTACATGGGCAGTCTCGACTTCGCGGCGGATATTGCGGCGGAAGGCCTGAAGGAAGCCGTGAAACAGGCGGGGTGGCCCGATGACGCGCGCGAATGGCCGGAAGCGACGCCTGCCCAGGACGGAGCGGGACGCTTTGCGCTTTACACGCTGAAGGCGCTTAGCTTCATCGAATTGCGCCGGGGAAACCAGGAGGCCGCGCGGGAATATCTCGATCTTCTGTCGCAGAAGGATCCCTATGGCAGCGTCGGATGGAAGGTCGTTGAGGAGCTTGCGGATCGAATTGGATGAAGGCGAGGCGCTACCGCCGCTCGCGCGCGGAATTCGCGTCGCGGCATCTTCGGAGTCATCCTGAATCTGCGGTCGCCGGGGTGTGTGATTGTGCACCGCATTTAAGCACATCGAGCGGTGATTTGTATGGAATTTGAACAGGACAGCAGGGAAAACTGGAGTCACAATAATTCCATGTTTCGCATCTGCGAAAAGGATCCCGGTCCGGCGCGGCATAGCTGTTCAAAGGAACGCGGCCGTGAAAAATAGCAGCGCCCCCGAGGTCGGAACGGGCGCCTCGGCATCGAGGCCGACGCAACGCGCGACGATTGCGCGGGCGCCCTCTCCCGACGTGGCGCTGTTCGGCATTTACGAAATCTCCAAAATCCTAACCGCGCCGGCGCGCCTCGAACTGGCGCTGACAAATGTCGTGAGCGTGCTCAGTTCGTTTATGGACATGCGGCTTGGCATGATTGTCGTTCTCGACCAGAAGGGCGACCCGGAGATCGTCGCGACTTCCGGCTGGGCCGACCCGGGCGGACGGCCCGCGATCGATATCCTGCCGCGCAAGATCATCGACCGACTTGTCGCGACCGCGGTGCCGATCGTGATTCAGGACGTGAGCGCCGAGCCTTTGTTCGCCGACTCTGTCGATATCGTCACGCAGCGCCTTGGCGAAAATGTTTCTTTCGTCGGAGTCGCGATCAAAGTCGATGGCGGGGTGATCGGAACTTTGTCGATCAACCGGGTCTGCGAGCGGCCTCTTGGCCACAGTTTCGACGGCGATCTGCGTTTTCTCACGATGATCGCCAATCTCATCGGCCAAACCGTCAAATTGCACCGCATGTTGTCGGCGGACCGCCAGCGCCTGTTGAACGAACAGGCCAGCCTGGAAAAGGCGTTGACCTCGCGGACGCGAAAGAAGCCGCGCGCTCATTCGCCGGAAGTCGCCGGAATCGTGGGCGAGAGCCCGGCGATCGTCGATGTGCTGGAAACGATCGCGGTTGTCGCCAAGTCGAATACCACGGTCTTGCTGCGCGGCGAGAGCGGAACCGGCAAGGAATTGTTCGCCCGCGCGGTGCACGATCTTTCGCCGCGCAGGACCATGCCGTTCGTCAAGCTGAATTGCGCGGCCCTGCCCGAAAGCGTCCTCGAATCGGAATTGTTCGGACATGAACGCGGCGCCTTCACGGGCGCGGTCGCGCAGCGTGCGGGGCGGTTCGAGATGGCCAATGGCGGCACCTTGCTGCTGGACGAGATCGGCGAGATTTCCACTGCGTTTCAGGCAAAGTTGCTGCGCGTGCTGCAGGAAGGCGAATTCGAGCGGGTGGGCGGCACGCGCACGTTGAAGGTGGACGTGCGCCTGATTTTCGCGACCAACAAGAATTTGGAGGAAGCGGTCGCGAAAGGCGAGTTTCGCGCGGATCTCTACTACCGCATCAACGTGGTTCCGGTATTCCTGCCGCCGCTGCGCGAACGTCCGGGAGACGTCGCGCTGCTCGCCAAGAAATTCCTCGACCGGTTCAACGCCGAAAACGAGCGCAGCCATGTCTTTTCTGAGAGCGCGATCGAGACTTTGCAGCGCTGCTATTTCCCCGGCAATGTGAGAGAGCTGGAGAATTGCGTGCGACGCACCGCGACTTTGGCGCATGACGACAGCGTCATCGGCGAGGACTTCGCCTGCGCTTCGGGAAAATGTCTTTCGGCGCTGTTGTGGACGGGGAGCGGCAGTGGCGCCTATCGCGGCGCCCAAACTCCACAGGGTCCGCACTCCGCGGTGATCGGTCCGGCGAAGGCCGCCGAACGGGAGATCAAAATTGGGCTGCCGGCCGGACAGCCGTCCGCGGCCAAGCATGACGAGATCGCGCCGGCGTCGGAGAAGGACGAGTTCAACGACGGTCCCGGCTATCCGCCGGTGCGACGGATGATCGACCGAGACAAGCTGATTGAAGGGATGGAGAAAGCCGCCTGGGTTCAGGCGAAGGCCGCCCGCCTCCTTGGATTGTCGCTGCGGCAGGTCAATTACGCGCTCAAGAAATACAATATCGAAGTCAAGCGCTTCTGACATCCGGCATGGACCGAGCTTAAGTCCGGCGCCCGCCGCATCTTGTCTGTCGAACAATAAACATTTGTCGATAACCTTACGATAATCGCGCGATTTGTCGCCGATCCTTGCACATTATGCCAGGTCGCGCCTGGCATGCGAATTGAAAGCCGATGGCCTGGCATCGAATAAGCGAGGAGTCGCGCCATGGCCTATAAGATTGTCGCGTCGCAATGCACGGTGTGCGGAGCCTGCGAGTTCGAATGTCCGAACGCCGCCATTCGTCTCAAGAACGACATGTATATTATCGATCCAAAGAAATGCACCGAGTGCGAGGGACATTTCGACACGCCGCGTTGCGCGGAAGTGTGTCCGGTCGAAAACACCTGCGTGCCCGCCGGCTGATCGCCGGCTTATAAGTGGCGCGGTCCAAGACGGGCGCCGCGCAACAGGGATGCGTGGGGCGATCGATCGCATCTTCTCAGCCCCTCGCCGGTGGCGGCAATTAATCGAAGCACGCTGATTGCGACTTGCCGACCGGCGCGACTCAGACGTCGGTCTCTTCCTTTCGCCATCTCCGCATGAGGATAACGGGCGCCCGGCCTGCGCCTTATCTCGTCACGTCTCGATCGATCGGTCGTCGCAGATCGAACAGGCCTCGACTCGCAGCTGCGTCGTCGTCGCGCGGGGTTTGACGAGTCGAGCGAAAAATAACGATGAAGAGAGTCGGTCGCCGGCCATCCCTTGACCGTTCCAAGCGAGCGCGTTGAAACGGGAACCGTCGATCGATTGGACAGTATTAATGTAGCGGTCGAAGTTCGAATTCTTGTCGCGTTTATAACAGATACAAACTGACGTCGCGCGTATGTTTTAAATACCGACATCTGCGAAGCGATCACAAGATATTGATATTACGATATTAAATCAGATCGCATCGCTGGCACGCTAGTTGCGATCCGCCGTGCAGAGCTTTTTTCAAAGCGCTCCCTGCGCTCGAAATGCAGCGCAAGGTCCAGCGGCCAGAGGGGATCGTCACATGGAATCGCTAGGGACTGAAATGGGCATTGCGTCTGGCGAAGCGGCTTCGCCGGCGCTTGACGGGATTATGCAGCAGATCGCCGAGCACAAGGGGTGCGGAACGTCCGGGGGAAGCGGGAAGGCGAGCTGCGGCTCCGGAGCCGGGCAGGGGGATTTGCCGACCGAGATTTGGGAGAAGGTGAAGAACCATCCCTGCTACAGCGAAGAAGCCCATCATCATTACGCGCGCATGCATGTGGCGGTGGCGCCGGCGTGCAACATCCAGTGCAACTACTGCAACCGCAAATATGATTGCGCCAATGAGTCGCGTCCGGGCGTGGTTTCGGAGAAGCTCTCTCCGGAACAGGCGGCCAAGAAGGTTCTGGCGGTCGCCTCGACGATTCCGCAGATGACGGTGCTGGGCATCGCCGGTCCCGGCGATCCTCTGGCCAATCCGGAGAAGACCTTCAAGACCTTCGATCTGATTTCGAAGACCGCGCCCGACATCAAGCTGTGCCTGTCGACGAATGGTCTGGCGCTGCCCGATCACGTCGACACGATCGCCGGCTTCAACGTCGATCACGTGACGATCACGATCAATATGGTCGATCCCGAGATCGGCGCGCGGATCTACCCTTGGGTGTTCTGGAAGCACAAGCGCTACACCGGGGTCGAGGCGGCGAAGCTCTTGACCGACCGCCAGCTACAGGGCCTCGAGATGCTCACCGAGCGCGGGATTTTGTGCAAGGTGAATTCGGTGATGATCCCGGGGATCAACGACCGCCATCTGATCGAGGTGAACAAGGCGGTCAAATCGCGCGGGGCGTTCCTGCACAATATCATGCCGCTGATTTCGTCGCCGGAACATGGGACGGTGTTCGGCTTGACCGGCCAGCGCGGGCCGTCGGCGCAGGAGCTGAAGGCGCTGCAGGACAGCTGCGAAGGCGAGATGAACATGATGCGGCACTGCCGTCAGTGCCGGGCGGACGCGGTGGGTCTTCTGGGCGAGGACCGCAGCGCGGAATTCACGACGGACAAGATCATGGCGATGGAGGTCGACTATGATCTCGAGGGCCGCAAGGCCTATCAGGAGAAGGTCGAAGAGGAGCGGATCGCCAAGGTGGCGGCGAAGCAGGAGGAGCTTGCGACGCTGGCCGGGGCGAACAGCGACATTCAGCTTCTGGTGGCGGTGGCGACGAAAGGATCCGGGCTGATCAACGAACATTTCGGCCACGCCAAGGAGTTCCAGGTTTACGAACTCTCGACCAAGGGCGCGAAATTCGTCGGACATCGCCGGGTCGATCTCTACTGCCAGGGCGGCTATGGCGACGAGGACAGTCTGGAGACGGTGATCCGGGCGATCAACGACTGCCATGCGGTGTTCGTGGCGAAGATCGGCGGCTGTCCCAAGAGCGATCTTCTGAAGGCGGGGATCGAACCGGTCGATCAATATGCGCATGAGTTCATCGAGAAGTCGGCGATCGCCTGGTTCAAGGCCTATCTCGACAAGGTGAATGCCGGCGAGATCGAACACCTCCAGCGCGGCGACGCCGAAATCCGCCAGGGCGCGCTCATCAACGCCGCGTAACGCTGTGAGGACATCGCGAAGGAGAAGCAGGCGATGAGCAATATCGTACGCGACAGCGATGTGTGCGAACTGACCGAACCGGCCTACTTCGCATTTGGCGACAAGGTCAAGGCGAAGCGTACGATCCGCAATGACGGCACCTACGCCGGCAAGGAGATCGGCGACATTCTCGCGAAGAAGGGCGAACTCGGTTACGTCGTGAGCATCGGCACTTTTCTCCAGCAATTTTACATCTATGGCGTCGAGTTCGCGGAGAGCGGCAATCGCGTCGGCATGAAGCGCAAGGAGCTTGAGCCGGCGGTTGCCCGCGATGAAGAGGATGAATTGCCGCTTCCAGGAGCCGCGGCGAGATGATCGACCCCAGACTTCCCAAATTTCAGTGGGGTCAGCGGGTAAAGACGCTCAACGACCTCATCAATGACGGCGGCTTTCCCGACAAGGCGCCGGAAGCGTTGCTCGTTCCAAGCGGCGGGCTGGGCGAGATCGTCCAGGTCGGCAGTCATACCGACACGAACACGCCGATCTATCTCGTCGAGTTTGCTGAAGGTCTGGTGGTCGGTTGCCTGGAGGAAGAAATCGAACCGGTGTAATTTGAGATGAGCGCGATGCGAAAGCCAGTGGTGACGCAAGCGGATGTCTTGAATCCGTCGCAGCCGAACGAATTCGATTTCAGACGAATAGAACGGGCGCTCGCGAAGCGACGGAGATACAGATATGTCACCCCGATTCTGTTGAGGACGGCGAACGGCTACAGAATTCAGAGCCCGTGCTGCTCGCGCAATATCGATCCGGACGGCGGCGTCGTCGATATCGCGCTGCTTCTTTATGACGAGCAAAACAGGAGCTGGCGCCTTCTTCGCAAGGATCACGCCGCCGGCGTCTGGGAATTCGACCGCGCCTTCGAGCGTTTGGCGGAGTTGCTCGACTATCTGAACGAGGACGCCGAACGGCGCTTTTGGCAATAGCGTCGGCGTGAAAGGGACCAGGCATGGGTATGAACTCGGAAGAACTGGCGCAGATCGACGCGATCCTCGCGGCCGCCGGGTCGCCGGATATCGCGGCGCTGCGCAAGCAGTTCCCGCATCTTTCCTTCTCGAAATGCGATGCGTCGGATGTGATCGAGCCGCCTTTCTCGAGCTATCCGGGTTGCGACCTGCATCTCTTAAACGGCAAGGATCACTGCGTTCAGATTACGAGCGAGCCGGCTGAGGCGACCGGGATCATTCTGGCCTTGCGGAGGGTCGCATCGTGACCTCGACGCTGGAAATCGACGCGGAAGAAGGCGGCGCGGGCGCAGCGGAGTTCATTCCGCTTTCCGATCCCGACATTACGCTTGACGATATCGCCGCGGTCGAAGCGGTGCTGCGTTCGAGCCGTCTGTCGAGCGGCCCGCGCGTCGAGGAATTCGAAGCCGCCTTCGCCGCCTATGTCGGGCGAAAATTCGCCGTCGCGACAGCCGGCGGAACGATGGGCTTGGTTCTCGCGCTGCTCGCGCATGGCGTCGGCCCAGGCGACGAGGTCGTCGCGCCGGCCTATTCCTTCCGCGAAACGCTCCACGCGATCGCGCTCATCGGCGCGCGTCCTGTCTTCGTCGATATCGACTATTGGTCCGGAACGATCGCTGCGGCCAAGGTCGAAGCCGCATTGACCGAGAAAACCCGCGCGATCGTCGCCTGTAACACCAACGGCCATCCCGCGCCATGGGACGAGTTGCGAGAGATCGCGAAACGCAAGCGGATTGCGCTCATCGAGGATTCGACGGAGGCGATCGGCTCCCGATACAAGGGCCGTCTTGTCGGCTCGCTCGGCGACGCTTCGGTGTTCGATTTCTCGCAGCCGGGACCGCTCGTTTGCGGCCAAGGCGGGATGGTCGTCACCGATGACATCAATGTCGCCGTCGCCTTGAAAAGGTTTCGCGCGCACAAAATAAACGAGCGTTCTTCGGTCGTGGTCGGATCCAGCGCGCCCTATCAAGTCGAAATGAGCGACATCGCCGCGGCGCTCGGGCTCTCGCAACTTAAGCGCATCGAAGAGATTCTCGAGAAGCGCAAGCTCATCGAGCATTACTATTTCAAGCACATTAAGTCGTTCGAGGGAATCAAGGATCCTTTCATCAGCCCAGATGTAACGGAGATTCACTGGTTCCTCTACGTCGTCCATCTCGGCACCAGATTCAGTCGGTCGTCGAGAGATTCGATCGTCGAGGATCTCGGCGTGGAAAATATCGAGGCGGCGGCCTATAGCGCGCCGCTTCATACGCAGCGGCGATATCTCGACGAAGGCTATCGTCGCGGCGATTTCTTCGTCACGGAAAAAGTCGCGGACCGTTCCGTTGCGCTGCCCTTCCACGCCCATCTCACCGAAAGCCACATCGCCTTTATCGTGGAGACGATGAAAGACGCTTCCGTCAATGTCGGCGCCGGGGCGGCGATCTATTGATCTGAACTAACAGGGAGTAAGGAAAACTACCATGCCAACAATCACGATCATGCCGTCGGGCAAGACTGTCGAGGCCAGCGAGGGTACGACGCTGCTAACTGCGATCCGGTCAGCGGATGAAAAGCTTTTGCCGGATTTCGACGCAACCAAGAGCGACCTGAGCCCATGGCATATCTTCGTGCACGAAGGGCGCAAAGGGCTCTCCAAAACAAGCCGCGAAGAGAACGAGAAGCTCGATGCGATCGTCGGCGTCGGTTCCAAGTCCCGCCTAGCATGCTTCGCCACCGTCCTCGGCACGGAGAACATCAAGGTCGAGCTGCTCGGGTTCGGCTCTGGTCTGTAAACACGGAGTAAGAAATGTCCGACATCGCGATCATCCACGTCCGTTTCGCGTCCGACGGCTCCGTCGCCGAAATAAGCGAAAGACCGGCGCCCTTGACCGCTCAGCAGTGGTTCAATGAATTGAGCGACGCTGCTCCCACGGTCTATCAAGCCTTGGCGGGAGGCCGCGGGATTTTCCGTCTGGGCAAATCGCAGCTTGAGGCGATTCGCTCGAAGGCGCTTGGACAAGCGGCTTGATCGCGACCTGTAGGCGGAGCCCCGCCGCCGCCAAGCGGCGGGCGGGGCGCTCACTCGACAAATCGCGCCCTGAACAAGGCGAGCTGCTCGGGACGATTCAACCCTTTGTCGACGGGCCACTTATTCTCGTAAAAGAATGAGTTCACGGCGCGCGTGACGTCCTTCCCCCGAATGAACCAACGCTCGGCTCCATCGGGAAGCACGATCGCCGGACCGTCGTCTCGATGCACGGCGGCGGCGTCAGTCCAAATCTTCGTGCCGGAAAACAGATAGCAGCCCGCGAGCCGGGAGAGCTCATCTCGATTGGCTTCTTCTACGATGGTCATCGTGCTCATCGACTATTCTCCCCGTCGTTTGTCGCATGCGCCATGCCACTTTTCCACTGAGCAACGGGGGGCCGCAAGGCGCCTCGGCAAGATTCCTGCATCAATATGCGGCGCAGCGGCGCCGATGACATTGGCATTCTGCGCCCATGACGAGACGTGACGTCATATTGCGACGGCTCTGACACGGCGGACTGTCTGGAGGAGCAAGGGGAGCTTGCAGTCGATGAGCGATGGGGTGCAGCTTTTCGTTATATGCGCGACAAGCGAAATCCAGCCAGGAGAGGCGAAGGCGTTCAGCCTGTCGCGCGTGACCGCGGACGGGGCCCGGCCCTATTCGATTTTCGTGGTGCATACGAGGAACGACCAGTTTGTCGGCTATCTGAACGCCTGCCCTCACGCGGGCGCATGGCTGAACATCGGCGAAGGCAGGTTCTTCAGCGACGATCGGACGCGTCTGCGCTGCGGCCGCCACAAGGCGGAATTCGACATCGAGTCGGGCGTGTGCGTCAAAGGTTCCTGCAAGGACAAAGCGCTGGAGCCGATCCCGATCGTTGTCATGGAAAATGATATTTGTCTGTGCGGCGTCGAGCTGAGCGAAGCGGAGCCGCACATCCACGATGACGATGAATTCGAGGACACGATGGAAATCATGATCCATCCCGGTTGATCGGTCCTGGCGATGGGCAAAGACAATTCCGGGAAAGGGCCGAGATGACCGTTGGAGAATTGCTGAACAAGCTTACCGAACTGCCTCTCGAGGCGGTCGTGCTCATGGAGAGCGACGGCGGACTCTCCCTGGTGAGCGCCGTCGAATTTTTGCACGGGCAAGGACCAGGCGCGCCGCCCGAAGTCATTCTCACGCCGAGCATGGATGAGTGAGCGCGCGGGCGCCCTAAGGAGGGAGTCAACCTGGAGGGTGGGATCTAGCTGTCGGCCAATTCGCTCTGGAGCGGAACGCCGAAGAAACTTTCTTCTTCGCCGCCCCAGGCCTTGTGCAGCGCCAAGGCCTGCCGCCAATATGAGACTTCGAGTTCGCTCGCCGGTCGATGCGTCACCTTTCCTTCCGGCGTCTGCGCCAGCAGAAAGCTTTTCCCATTTCGGAGGAAGCGATTGAGATCCTTGTTATCGGTCGGGCGCACGACGCAGCGCGGGCGGTCATCGATGAGAATGGTCGTCGGCAGCATGACGAAGGACTCTCCCTTCTTGCCTGATCGCTCTAAAAGCCGTCTTCCTTTCGGCCCCAGGGATGGGTACCGGGAACAAGCGTCGCCTTGATCCCCGCCTTGGCGACATCATCCGTCGTTTTGTAAAAGGTGGCTTCGTGCGCCAGAGCCCCGCTTTTCGTCATGATCGCGACATAACGCGCGGGCCTGTCGACGTCACAGTAATAGCCGCCGCCCGGATCGTCCGTCCGGCGCAGATTTCCATCCCAGTCAACGAAATAGCCTTCATCCGGCATTTTCACCTCGATGCTTTATCACGCAGGCGTCGTCGCAAATCCCTTGCCATATCTCGCGCAGCGTCGCGCCGCCAAAGGCCCCGATGCGCCAGGGTATGCAAATTGCTTTAACGCGCCATAGTCGCCTTTGCGGCGATCGCAACGACAAGGGAGCGCGAGAACGTGTCGGAACTGGCCTGCAGAGGGGCGTCGCTCAGCGACATGAAGGGCATTTGGGATCTTGTTCGCGGCGTCGCCGACGACATTCCCGTGTCGATCGCGAGCGACGCGGATCAGGAGCGCGCGCTTTCCAATCTGATGGAATGCTGTTCAGACAATTGTTCCACTGTCGTGTGCAACATGGAGAAGGAGATTGTCGGCGCGCTTCTGGCGGAGCGCGACCTTCTAGATTTGGCGCTCGCCAATAAGGAAACGATCAATGTCCGCCTGACGGCCGTGGCGGCCGGACATCGCGACGCTGCATTCAAAATGTTGTTCGACGCGCTGATCTCGCGCGGCGCCCCGATCTACATCAGCCTGCCGGCGGGCGAGGGACAGGCGCTGGCCAAGATTCTCGGCGACGCCGGCTTTTCGTCGGCGTCCGGCGATGGAAAGGCCGAACTCTTCAAATGGGAGCCGCCGGTCGAAGCCAAGGCGGCCGCCTGATTCAGTGGCCGCGTAGCTCTCCGGGTTGGAAAAGCCTTCGGCTAAAATGCGAGGCGTCTACAGGATGTCGTCGGGCGCGCCGAATTTTGCGTAGCCGGCCTCGAGAATGGCGACGCATTTCTTCAAACGATCATATTCCGCCGCGTCGACGACGATGCTGCGTGTTTCGAGGGCGTCTTGCGGCGGTTTCGCCGTGCATGCGGCGAGCGCGTCGTGAAGCACTTCGCTGAGGCGAAAGATGCGCTCGCTTGCCCTTTCGAGATAGGGCAGGGGATTGGCGCGAATATTCGCCTCGTGCAGCGCGTCAAGCTCCAGCAGGCGCGCAAAGCGCCGTTCGGTCAGGCGATCGGCGAGCCCGAAGTCGTGCTCAATAACGGTCATGGCTCGGCTCTCTCGGTCGATGAGGCAGGCGCAAGCAAGCAGTTCGCAACAGGGCCTTTTGCAAAAAGCATGAAAGATGCGCGCCAGGCTGGGCTGGCTCGCCGCTTGCAGGCGCGGCTGTAGCGCGCGCCGCGCCGTTGCGCGACGCCATCCGGGAAATTGGGCCATGAGCGAGTTGTATGTCATTTGCCAGAATGGCGAGATTGACGATGGTCAAGCTCGAGGGTTCTCGCTGATGCGGATCGAATCCACCGGCGAGCCGAAGCCCTGGAATATCTTGATCACGCGTAAGGGAAACCAGTTCTTCGGATTTGAAAACGCCTGTCCGCATATGAACGAGCGCCTCGACGCCGTTCCGGGAGAATTCTTGGACGAAGAGGGCAATTTCCTCACCTGCGGACAGCACGGCGCGCAATTCGATCTCGACACCGGCGAATGTTTCATCGGCCCCTGCCAAGGCAAGAAACTCCCGCCGATCACCGTCATCGTGGACGATGGCGATGTCTGCATCACCGGCGTTGAACTTGCCGAGGACGATGAGTTCGACGACTCCGAAGGCGCGCCTGAAGTCATGATCACCTCTGATTGACTCACGCCGAAGGAAAGCAATGTCCGGCGCCGCGCGCCGCTTGATCGCAATGAGGTGACGCGATGACCGATATGGCCGAGCTGCAAGCCCGCAAGAAGCCGATTAATTTGGCGATCGTCCATGTTGATCCCGACGAATTTGTCGCGCATTTCGGCAGGTGGTTGGAAATTACCGCTTTTATCACCGCCCTGCGCGCCGGCGAGACCTCGCCGCCGCCCGATGGCGTGACCCCGAAGCTTCAGGCCGCCCAGCTTGGCGGCGACGTGGTCAAAGGCGTCGGCAACGACGCCATCTGCGCGTTTTGCATGACGGCGGCGCTCAAGGGAGACGGCGCGGCGGTCGACAAGGTCGAGACGGCGCTGACATCCGCCTATGGCAAGGAATTTCCCGGCGCCAATGCGCTTTGGTATTTTCGCGCGACAATTGACGCACCCGTGAGCCTCGATGATTTTGTCGGGCAGGCGGGGAAGAAGCTTTTGGCGCAGGACATTCCGCCGCCGCCTCTGCGCGCGAGGGAAAATTGGAATGCCGGCCTGCGCTTTTTCGAAAGGGCGCGCAAGTCGAATTTCGTTCACGAGATCATGTATCCTCTCGCCAAATGGCATCGCGAGCGCTGGAACGAGACAGCGGAGAAGGGCGTTTCTTTCCTCGCGCATATCGAGGACAATTTGCCTGTGTTGCGCGAGGCGCTCGAAGATTCGCGCAATGACGAGGCGTTCATCGCCAATTTGCTCTTAAAGGCCGCGCCAGCGATCGACACGGAGCTCGCCGACGATATGCAGGGCTATCTGCGGTCGCTCGCACGAAGAGTTTGACGCCAATGGCGGGCGTTCTGACTGAGCGAACGCGCAGGCCAAACGCGCGTATGGAGCGCCCGCCGTCGCCTCGCGCGCCGGCGTCGGGAATATTTGTAACAATTGTCGTGCGCGACGACGCCTTTGTCAGAAACATCGCTCAAATCCGCAGCCAAATCGTGCGCGCTGGATTTGCCTCCACGCGGACCCGACAGTTTATCGGCGCCGTTCTTGCAAACATTCCAATTGCTGATGCCCGGAGCCGGAGCCATTTCCGAATGGACGGTTTGATGGCCGAAAAGGCCTAGCGCCCGTTGTGATGAGGAGAAGATGAATGGCGGCTCTCAAGGAGACCGTTTCGGTCGTCGAATCGATTGACGTCGACGCTTACAAATACGGGTTTTCGACCGATATCGAATCGGAAAAGGCCCCGAAAGGTCTGAATGAGGACATTGTCCGCTACATATCGGCGAAGAAGAATGAGCCGGCCTGGCTGACCCAGTGGCGGCTCGACGCCTATAAGCGCTGGCTCACCATGACCGAGCCGAATTGGGCCCGGGTGCATTATCCGTCAGTCGACTATCAGGATCTGTATTATTACGCAGCGCCGAAATCGACGCCGGGTCCGAAATCGCTCGACGACGTCGATCCCGAATTGCTGCGCACTTATGAAAAGCTCGGCATTCCGCTGCGCGAGCAGGAAATCCTCGCGGGCGTCGAAACGCGGCGCGTCGCGGTCGACGCCGTTTTCGACAGCGTGTCCGTGGCGACGACCTTCAAGGAGGAACTGGGGCGAGCGGGCGTGATTTTCTGCCCGATCTCGGAAGCCGTGCAAACGCACCCGGAGCTGGTGCGGAAATATCTCGGCTCCGTCGTGCCGGTGACCGACAATTTCTACGCGACGCTGAATAGCGCGGTCTTCTCCGACGGCTCTTTCGTTTACATTCCAAAGGGCGTGCGCTGTCCGATGGAGCTTTCGACCTATTTCCGCATCAAT
>JBPFDW010000012.1:0-18232 GCA_051061375.1 Methylocystis sp.
TCCATCACCCGACTCCTTCGCTTCCGTTTAACCGGAGCGGAGGAAGCGCCGAGCGCCGCAGAGGTGCAAGCAAGATCAGCAACGGACGCAGGCGGCGCACCCTTCGTGCGCGCCGCCAAGTCCTCGCCAAATACAGCGGCAATGACGATGGTGAAGCACAGCACGCTCGCCGCCGCTTGCATCTATGCGTTCAAGATTGTCTCGTTTTTCGTCAAAACGCTCTAGTTTGGCGCGCCGTTGCGCCGGCGCCGCCCTTCGCGCATAAACCTTCCCACGCATCGGTGCGACGGAAGGGCGCAGGTTCATGGCGGCGATTGACGGTCCGAGGGTGCAGGCGCGTTCCGGCAAGCCCAAGCAGCTTGTCGTCTTTCTTCACGGCTACGGCGCTGACGGCGCCGATCTCATCGAGATCGGCCGCCAATGGCGCGCCTTCCTCCCCGACGCCGATTTCGTCGCGCCGCATGCGCCGGAGCGATGCGCCGCATCGCCGACGGGCCGGCAGTGGTTTCCGCTCACCATGCGCGATCCGGAAGAACGCTGGCGCGGCTGCGTCGCGGCGCGGCCGACGCTCGACGCTTTTCTCGACGCCGAACTCGCCAAGCGCGGATTCGACGATCGCGCGCTGGCGCTCGTCGGATTCAGCCAGGGCACGATGATGGCGCTGCATACGGGCCTGCGCCGCCAGCGCGCGCCGCGCGCGATCCTCGGCTATTCCGGAATTTATGTGCTCGGACCGGCGCAATCCGACCAAGAGCTCGCGGTCTGTGAGAAGCCGCCCGCGGTTCTCCTCGCGCATGGCGAAGAGGACGAAATGATTCCCGTCGAGGCGCTGCTGATGTCCGCCAATGCGCTCGCCGACTCTGGCGTGCCGACGCAGTGGCATCTCTCGGCGCGGCTTGGCCATGGCATCGACGAAACCGGGCTGATCCATGGCGCGCTGTTCCTGGCGCAGTCGTTCGGCGTCGCGGTGGAATTCCGTCGGCGGTGACGCTAACCCGCTGGGTCGTTCATATCCCCTCGAGCCCCGCCTCGGCGCCGGCGGGCTCCATCGCCGGTTCGAGTTCGATCGGAAGGCGGCGTACGGCGCGGCGCGTGATCGGGCGGTAGAGCTGCTTCGTCGCCTCGACGATATGCACGCCGCCGCCCGGCAGCGAGAAGCGGCCGGCGATGCGCTCGAAGGCCGGCGCCGAGCGCAGCAGCGACGCACGCTGGAACGGCGGCACATAAAGCGCTTCGTCCCAATAAAGCGGCAGGAACTGCGCTTCCTGCAGCAATTGCTGCAACTGGCCGCGCGAATAGGGATGGCCCTGTCCGAAGGGCGTCGTGTCGACGCGCGCCCAGAGGCCGGTGCGGCTCGGCGCGACGATCAGCACCCGGCCGCCGGCCGCCAGGATGCGCCACACTTCTTCGAGCAAATCATGGGGGTGCTCGTCGGTCTCGAGCGCATGCACGATCAGGATGCGATCGATGCTGGCGTCGGGCAGCGGCGTCATCGAAGGCTCCACCAGAGCGGTGGCGGAGCGAGCGTCGAGCGGCCAGTGAACGACGCCCTGAGTCGCCGGCATGAAGGCGAGCACGCGCTGCGCCTTCTCCCGAAAATCGTCGAGATAGGGCGTGGCGTAGCCGACGCCGAGCACGCGCAGCCCGGCATGGTCCTGCCAGCGCGCGCGCACCAGCCGCGACACCAGGCGGCGCGCCACTTGTCCCAGCGCGGTGTCGTAAAAGGCGCGCAAATCGACGACGTCGAGCATGGCGCCGATCATCGGCGCAATCGATCGGCCGCGCAAGGCGCGACGCGCTCGGTCGCGGCCGTCGGTTTTTCGGCGCGGCGCGTTATGATAGACGAATGACGAAGGAGATCGCCGCGCCATGGCGTTGGAAGTCGCGCAGTTCATCTGCCTCAACGATAATTTCGGCCTGCTCGCGCATGCGCCGGAGCTCGGCGCGACCGCGAGCGTCGACGCGCCCGACGGCGAAGCGATCGCCAGTGAGGCCGAGCGGCGCGGCTGGCCGCTGACCCATCTGCTGCTCACCCATCATCACGCCGATCACGTGCAGGGAACGCAGACGCTCAAGGCGCGCTTTCCGCGCATGAAGGTCATCGGCGCCGCCAAGGACGCGCATCGCCTGCCGCCGCTCGACCGCGCGGTATCGGAAGGCGACATGGTCGACGTCGGCGAAGCGCGGGCGCGCGTCATCGAAACGCCCGGCCATACGCTCGGACATATCGCCTATTATTTCGGAGACGATGACATCCTGTTCGTCGGCGACACGCTGTTCTCGCTCGGCTGCGGCCGGGTTTTCGAGGGCACCATGGAGAGGATGCGTCTCACGCTCGAAACGCTCGCGGATCTCCCAGGAGCGACGCAGGTCTATTGCGGCCATGAATATACCCAGGCCAACGCCAACTTCGCGCTCACCGTCGATCCGGAGAACCCAGTGTTGCGCGAGCGGGCGCAGACGGTCGCCGATCTGCGCGGCCGAGGAAAATTCACCCTGCCGACGACGATCGCGCTCGAAAACGCCACCAATCCGTTTCTGCGGGTCGAGGATGCGAGCGTCGCGGCCGCGATGGGCATGCAGGGCGCCGACGCTTCCGCCGTTTTCGCGGCGATGCGCGCGCGCAAGAATAATTTCGCCGCATGAGCGACGCGCTTTCGGCCGAGGAGGTCGTGCGGCTGCTCGATCTTTCGCCCCATCCCGAGGGCGGCTTCTATCGCCAGACTTTTCGCGATTCCTCGTCGGTCGGCGACGGCGGCCGCGCCGCCTCGACAGCGATCTATTATCTGCTCCCAGGCGGCGGCATATCGCACTGGCACCGGGTCGACGCCGCCGAAGTCTGGCACTTTTACGCCGGCGCGCCGTTGGAGCTGAAGATCGCCTTTCCGGGCGCGCCGATTGAAATCTTGCGGCTCGGCGCCGACCTCGCCGCGGGCGAGCGACCGCAAGCAGTCGTTCCCGCGGGCGTCTGGCAGTCGGCGCGAAGCCTCGGCCGTGGTCCGAGTGAATGGACGCTCGTCGGCTGCACGGTGGCGCCGGGCTTCGAATTCGCCGGCTTCGAACTGGCGCCGGCGAATTTCTCGCCCGACCATCCAGCTTGAGCGCAATGGCGCTCGGCCCATCGGGGCTTTGACCGGCCCGACGGATAGTGTATCGGGTCGCAGACAATAAAAGAGGAAATGCCCGAATGTGCTGGAGTGGAGAGGCGTCAACGGTGTTGGCGGCGGCGGGAATCGCCGGCGCGGCCTATTCGGCGCTCAAGAAGGACCCCGAACCGCTCGCCCTATGGGTCTGCCTTCTCTACTTCGCCAGCATGGAGTCGCTTCAGGCGGTCGCCTATTCAGTCTTGAACCAATGCGACTCGCCGCTGAATCAATTGATGACCATGTTCGGTTATCTGCACATAACCTTCCAGCCCTTCTTCATTAACGCCGTCGCGCTGTATTTCATGCCCAAGGACAGCGCCCGGATCATTGCGCCCTGGGCCTATTTCGGCTGCTTCGTCGCGGCGATCGCCATGCTGCTGCAGCTCTATCCCTTCGCCTGGGCGGGCCACTGCGCCCTGGGACGGCCGCTCTGCGGCGACGTGCTGTGCACGGTGCGCGGCGAATGGCACATCGCCTGGCTGCTGCCGACCAACGGCATGGGCAATTCGATGGCGGACAACGCCTATCTCGGACGCGGCTACATCGAATATCCGCTGATGGCCTTTTACATCCCGTCGCTTTACGGCAGCTGGCGCTTCATCCTGTTCTCCTGGCTCGCCGGGCCGTTCCTGGCGAGCCTGACCACCGGCAACATAAATGAATGGCCGGCGGTCTGGTGCCTGTTCTCGATCGGCCTGGTGCTCGCCATCATCAAGACGCCGCTGCGCTATCACCTGCATGTCGGCGATCCGTGGTGGATGATGCTTTACAAGTGGTGGCAGCGGCGGAAAGTCGCCGCGAAGGCGACCGTCGCCGCCGCGCTGCCCGCTGAACCGGTGGCGCTCCTTACCGAGGTCAAGGAGCCGGCGGAATAGTCAATCTCTCGCGTTAACGACGCCGCCGACGAGATTTTCGGCGAGCAGCGACTCCGTGGTCACATGGGCGGGCAGGGGCCAGCGTTCGGCGCCAGCCTCGATCGCGGCGAAATAGTCGCGCCGGGCGGCGACCGCCTCGTCCCAGTCCACGGCGCGAAACGATAAATCTTCGCCCGGCCGCAATTGCGCCAGCCGGCCGAGGTCGGCGCCGATGACCGTCGCGATTTTCGGATAGCCGCCCGTGGGCTGGCGGTCCGCCAGCAGCGCCAGCGGCGCGCCGTCGCCGGGGATCTGGATCGCGCCCATGGCGACGCCGTCGGAAACGATGTCATGGCCGCGCGCATGGCGGATCGCCGGACCTTCCAACCGGTAGGCCATGCGGTCGCTGCGCGCGCCGATGCGCCACCGCGCATTCAAGAAGGCCTCGATCTGGTCTTGAGCGAAATAATCGGCTTGAGGGCCGAGAAGCAGGCGGATCGGCGCGTCGTCCCGCGCGAGCCAAGAGGCCGCCAAGGCCAGCGGCTCGAGAGGCGGCGGGGCGACCTCCGCGAGCGGCAGCGCGTCGCCGGCCGCCAGCGGCTTCGGTCCCAGTCCCGAGCGAGCATGCGTCGCCCACGAGCCGAGCGTCGGCGCGAGGTCGAGCTTTCCGCCGACGGCGACATAACTCCAGGCCCCCGAGGGGCCGGCGCGCAGCGTGAGCCGCGCGCCCGGGGCGAGGGCGACGAGGCAGGCCGAAGGCAGCCGCCTCCCGTCCAGCCGGACGTCGAATTCGCCCCCGGCGACCGCGACGCCGAGCGTTGCGCCTTCCGCCCGGAACGCCGCGCCGCCAAGCGACACTTCGATGGCGCTGTCGGCCCCGGCGGCCCTCGTCGCGGCGAGATAAGCGCCAAGGTCCATCGGTCCCGCCGGGGTCACACCATAGCGCGACAGTCCGAAGCGGCCCTCGTCCTGAATGGTGACGCCGGGTCCGGCGGCCTCGACAAGGAGCCGCGCGCTCATTGCAGCGGGTCCCGGCGCGCCACCGTCTCGCCCGCAGCGGCGCGCGCGTCGAGCGCCAGGAACGTATTGGCGTCGATCGGCTCGAAACGCGCCGCGTCGCCGGGCGCGGCGAGAAAAGGCGGATCGCGCCGCTGCGCGAACATGCGTTCGGGCGTCCGCCCGACGACATACCAGCCGGTCGGCATGGGATTGGCCGCGATGAGCGCCAGCGCGCCGCCGATGAGAACCGCGCCCCGCGGCGTCGGTCCACGCGGGCTGGCGCGCCTGGGGATCGCGAGCGCCTGCGGCAGTCCGCCGAGATAGCACCAGCCCGGCGCGAATCCATACATGTAGACGCGATAATCCGCGCCGGCGTGCAACCGCGCCAGCGTTGGCGCGGCGCGCCCGAGCAGCGCTGCTGCTTCTTCAATATCTTCGGCGAACGCAGGGTCGTAGCAGCAGGGAATCGTCCAGCGCACGGCGGGATGCGACAGTTTCGCCTCAATGTCGGTCGTTGCTAGCAGAGCTTCGATCGCCGCAACCAGCGCGTCGCGCGATATTTCGAGCGGTTCGTAGCGCAGCAGCAGCGCGCGGTAAGTTGGCGTCGTCTCGCGCAAGCCTCGCGGCGGCGCAGCGCGCAGACCTTCGTCAAGCGCCAGCACGCGCGCATTGGTCGCGGGATCGACGTTCTCGCCGAACTCGACTGAGAGCGCCGCCTCGCCGCAATCGAGAAAGCGCGGCGTCTCGTATTTCATCAGATTCAGGCTCCCGCGAAGGCGCGTAGCGCCCAGCCGTCGCATTCGAGCGATTCGCGCAGGCGCCGCGCCATTTCAACGGCAAGCGGCGCGTCGCCATGGACGCAGATCGAATCGATCGGCGTCGGCGACAGCTTGCCGCTGACGGTCCTCAAACCGCCATTCGAAAGCATGTCGCGCACCCTTGCGCAGGCCCGTTCAATATCCTCGATGACCGCGCCCTGCTGCGATCGCGGCTGAAGGCGCCCGTCGTCGAGATAGGCGCGGTCGGCGAAGATTTCATGGACGACGCGCAGGCCCGCGCGCGCGCCGGCGCGCGTCTGCTCGGAGAGGGCGATCGCGAGCAGCGCGAGCGACGGGTCGACGCCGCGAACCGCATGCGCGATCGCATTCGCCACCTCGGCGTCGCGTTCGGCGATATTGGCGAGCGCGCCATGAGCCTTCACATGCGTCACCCGATGTCCGCTCAAGCTGGCGAGCGCCTGGGCCGCGCCGAGCTGATAGGCGACGGCGCGTTCGATCTCGCGCGCGTTCATCGGCAGGGCGCGCCGACCGAACCCGGCAAGATCCGGAAAGGCGACATGAGCGCCGACGGCGACCCCCTTTTCCCTGGCGCGCGCAAAGGTCGTCGCCATGATGTCGGGGTCGCCGGCATGGAAGCCGCAGGCCACATTGGCGCTGGTGACAATGTCGAGCATCGCCTCGTCGTCGCCCATGCGCCAATGGCCGAAGCCCTCCCCAAGGTCGGCGTTAAGATCGATGCTGCGCAGGGGAGGGGCCATGAGAATGCAAGTCGCCTGGATGCGGATCGCGAGATTGGCGCCATCGCGCCGCGTCGGCAATGTGCGGCGTTTGACGCGCAGAGGCGGCGCCAAGTGGCGGAATGCCGCATAAATTGACCATGGCGGCGCTTGACAAAGACTGTCCCCTTTGGTGAAGCTGTATCGCGGCGAAGCCGGAAAAAAGAGCCACTGGCTGGCGCAATGTGGGAGGAAGAAATGCAGTATTTGATCCCGGGACTCATGATCGCAATCGTCGTCGGCGGCGCGCTCGTCGCCATGCGGATGAAGTAAGCTCAGGAAATCACGACGTTTCTCGTCGTATACGGTCCGTTGGCGGGCAGCGGTCCCGCGTAAGCGCGGGCGCTATTGCGCCAGCGGACTGAGCTGATCAGCTTCAACTCGTTAATTTCCGTTTCTGCTCTGCCGCTCCAGGCACGGCGGCTTTTTTCGGCGCTGCCGGCCTATTCCGCCGCAATCTCCTGCCGCGGTGCGAAGGCGATTTCAATCAGCGTGCCTTCGTTACGACTGCTCTTGACGCTGAAGGAGGCATGATTCGCCTCGATCAGGGCCTTGGTCAGCGGCAGCCCAAGCCCGGTGCCGCTCGATGTGCGGGATCTGTCCACCTGCCGGAACGGTTCGAGCGCTGTTGCGACATCCTCCTCCGACATGCCGATCCCGGTGTCCTTGACGCGGATGACGATCGAGCCGGCGTCGCTCAGCGCGCTCGACACGATCACCTGCCCGCCCGGCTCATTGAACTTCACCGCATTCGACAGAAGATTGAGCAGAATCTGCTTCAAAGAACGCGGATCGGCGCTCAGCGGCGGCAGGCTTGGCGCCAGCGCGAGCCGCAGGACGACGCGCGCCTGATTGGCCTGCGCCTGCATGATCGACGCGCATTCGGCGATGACCGCATTGGCGTCCACGGGCGCGAACGAAAGCTCCATCTTGCCCGCTTCGATCTTTGAAAGATCCAGAAGATCGTTGACGAGCGACAGGACATGGGCGCCCGAGGCGTGCATGTCCTTCAAATATTCCTTGTAGCGTGGAGAGCCGATCGGACCGAGGCGCTCCTCCATCATCACTTCGGCGAAGCCGATGATGGCGTTGAGCGGGGTGCGAATCTCATGCGACACGCGGGTCAGAAAATCGGATTTCGCCGCATTGGCGCTTTCGGCGGCGAGCCGCGCCGCTTCAACCGCGCGATCGTTTGAAGATTCGTTCTCATTCGCTTCGATCGAAACGAGGATGACCGGCTCGTCCTCGACCGGCAGCAGGCGCAGCGCGAGGTCGACGAGCGCGCCGCCGGACGGCGGCGCCCGTGTCAATGACAATCGCGCGCGCTCGTCGGACAGGACCAGCGGCAGGCGCCGAGCCAAATTCTGCGCGTCGGCCGGCCCGAGAAGAGACGCCAGGCTGCGGTTCCAGCCTTCAAGCGCCCCGACAAGGAAGCAGGCGGCAAAACGCGCATTGGCCCTCAAGATGGTCCCGTCGGCGGCGATGATCGCCAGCGGCGTATGCGACACATCGAAAGCAGCGCCAAGCAGCGCATTTTCCGATTTTGCCCGCGCGAGCTTCTCTTCGAGCGCCCGGGCGAGCGCCAGGGCGCTCTGCTCAGGACCCGGCAGAAGAACTTCGCGGCTGGGCTGCAGCGCGGTCGGCTGTTGCGCGTCCGGCGCCGATTCTTGGATGGCGGCCGCGTCCGAGGCGACGACGGCGCCTTCCTTGAGCGCCCGCGCGATTTCATCGAACGCCTGACGCTCGCTCGAACTGAGCGTCTCCGCCGAATCCGAAGCGGCGCGTGGAGAAGCGGGCGCGCGCAGCGTCACGACATTGTCGGCCGATCGGCGCGCGGAGGGCGCTTCGGAACGTGGCGGCTCCGCTGCGTAGGCGCGGTCGAGATGCAGGACGCCATAGCCCTGGTAGCCGATGAACCGCCGCGCGCGATCGGTCAATTGCAGGGCGCCGAGCGTCGTCGGCACGCGCCCGCTTCCGCCCTCCAGCGGCCAGTCGACCTCGACGCCGCTCCAGGCGCGGCGCGAGGAAAGGGCGCGCGCAAAGGCCGGATCGAGCCCGAGCGCCCGCGAAGCATCCAGCGCCGAGCGGCCGAGTATGTCGGCGGCGGCGTCGCCGACGACGTCGAAGAGGGTGGGGGCGACGTCGACAAAGCGGTCCCCTGCGTCGGTTTTCCAGTGAAAGCGCGGCGAACGCGCGCCATGTCGCGCCGAGAGGCTGCGACGCAGAGCCGCAGTCTCGACGCTGACCCCGACGTCGGCGCGGCGCGGATCGTCCGGCGACGCGTCCGCGCGAAGGCCAAGCGCCGCGACGATGATTGAGGCGCCGTTGGCGTCGAGGCTGCGGCAAAGAAAAGTGAGCGTTCGCGCCGCGCCGGCGAAGCGAAAACGCAGTCGCTCGAGGCGCAGGCCGTGTGCGCCGCGCAGTTCGCCGGCGAGTTCGGCCAGTCGACGCGCGCCAGCTTCGTCATCCCGAAACAGGCGATCGGCCCCCGCGTCCAGGTCGTCGCCAAACAGGGCGCGCGCCGAATCATTGAGAAAATCGATGCGCAGGGGATCGCCGCTGGCGATGAAGACCGGCGCCCCGGAGGCGTCAAGGGCGGAAAAAACCGGATCGGCAGCGACGCTGGCCGCTGCCCGCGCGCCGTGTTCGAACTCCTCCTGCGAACCGCCCATCTGCCTTACCGCCGTCGACCGACGGTCTCGCTCGCCGCGCGCCCATTGGGCGTCTCCCGGCTCGACGCCGGATCACGCTGCATTCGGGCAAAATCGCCCATATGCAGAAGCGTTATGGATATCAGAAGTTTAGAGCGCGCTCTACGCGAAAGGCCGGGTTCTGCTTTACCGTGAGCGCGCTCACGGAATGCAACCAAATTAATGATGGTCGCGCGTAAGGTCCATGACCGCGCATCAGTCTTCCCTATATTTCTATATGTCAGAAAGGCTCCGCTTGCGCCTGTTGCGACGCACAAAATTGTTGCATTGCAGCATAAAATAGTGCAAGATAATTGAACTCGCCGGATCGCTGTCGCCCGGCCGCGATGGGCGGATGATAGGATAGATTGGCGCGGCGATTGTTTCATTTTCACGGCACGGAGGTGCGCCATGGTCGAATCGATCTACCAAATTCCCAATGAAGTCCGCGATTTCGCGGAGAAGAGCGTCGAACAGGCGCGCAAGGCTTTCGAAGGGTTCGCCGGCGCCGCGCAGAAGGCGATCGACACTTCGGCGGACATTCCGTTCGGCCTGCCGGCCGCCAAGGACGTGAGCGTGAAGGCCCTCTCTTTCGCCGAAGCAAACGTCAACGCCGCCTTCGATCTCGCCCAGAAGCTCGTGCACGCCAAGGATCCGCAGGAAGTCTTCAAGCTTCAGTCGGATTTCGTGCAGGCGCAGCTCAAGGCGATCCAGGAGCAGACCAAGGAGCTTGGCGCGACCTTTCAGCGCCCGACCATGAAATCATAATGGGGAGAAGTTGAATGGCCAATCCGCAGAACAGTTCTCCCAAACCCAAAAATGCCGACCCCAAACGTGTGGCTCCGAGCGCGCCGGAAACCGACGCTGCTCCGACCGTCATCGAATCCGTCCGCGCGGAGCCGGCGCCGGTCGTCGTTGAAGCGCTGACGCCGACGGTCGAGAAGCCGCCGTCGACGGCGCTTGCGATCGCCGTCGCGCTAAAGTCGGCGGACGCCGAGGCGTTCGACCCGGCGGCTTGGTCGCAGAAGTCCATCGACCTCTGGGCCGAGAACGCCACCGCGGTCCTCGACTTCGCCGAGCGCCTCGCCAACGCCAAATCGATCGACGAGATGACCAATCTTCAGTCGCGTTTCGTCAGCGAAAGGTTCGACACGCTGCTGCGCCATTCGAACGAATTGTTCACGCTCGCGCAACGACTGTTCGGTATGTCCGTCACGCCGCTCTACGGCACGCGCGCCGCGTGAGCGTCGGTCGGTCCGCGTGACCAGCGGCGTCGCGGCGAAACCGCGGCGCGCGTTCCTTCACAGCGTCGCGACGATTGCCGCGCGCAGAGTCGGCGTCACGTCCGGCATGACGCCGGTCCAGTCGCGAAACGCCGGGCGCGCCTGATGCAACAGCATGCCGAGCCCGTCGACAGGCGTTGCGCCATGTCGGCGCGCGGCGGCCAATAGAGGCGTCTCCAGTGGCGCATAGACGATATCGGCGACGAGCGCCGATTTCGGCAGTTCGGCGAGCGAGAGGTCGAGCGGCGGCTGGCCGACCATGCCCTGGCTCGTCGCATTGACGACAAGTCCCGCTCCGGCGAGCCCGGCTTCGCGTTCTTCCCAAGCCAAGGCCGACACGCGCGGCCCGAAATCGGCGGCGAGAGTTTTGGCTCGCGCCAAGGTGCGATTGAAGAGACGAATCTCGCTCGCGCCCGCTTCGAGCAGCCCATCGACGATCGCGCGCGCGCCGCCGCCGGCGCCGATGACGACGCAGGGCGCGCTTTCGGCCCGCCAGAGAGGCGCTGCCTCGCGCAGCGAGGCGACAAAGCCATAGCCGTCATAGTTGCGGCCGGCGAGTTCGCCGTTCCTTTCGACGACGACGCAATTGACGGCGCCGATCCGCGCCGCCGACTCGTCGACGCGATCAAGAAACCGGATCGCCGTCTCCTTATGCGGAATGGTGAGATTGCAGCCGGCGAAACCCAGCGCCGGCATGGCGCGCAGCGCCGCTTCAAGCCGGCCCGGCTCGACCGGCAAGGGCGCATAACAGCCCTCGATCCCATATTGCGCGAACCAGTGATTATGGATTTTCGGCGAGCGCGAATGGGCGATCGGCCAGCCCATGACTCCGGCGAGAACAAAGCGAGGGCTGTTCGTCACGTCCAGGTCTCCGGATCAGGCGTCGGGCGCGACGGAAAATCCGGCGCCGCAAAACTCGACGAGCGCGGCTTCGTCCGCCTGTTCTTCGCGCAGTCCGTCAACCCGCGCGAGTCTTGGACCCCGCCGCGCCGCGTCGATAAGCGCGTCGAGCGCCGGACGCGGGCCGGCGGCGACCGCCTCGACCGCGCCGTCGCGCCGGTTGCGCGTCCAGCCCGCGAGCTGCAGCGCCAGCGCCTCGCGGACGAGAAAGGCGCGATAGCCGACGCCCTGCACGCGGCCCTCGATGATGAGGCGGATGATCTCGACATCGTTCATGGTTCGACCGCGATATTGTCGATCAGCCGCGTCGCCCCGAGCTTCGCCGCCGTGAGCAGACGAATTGGCCCCTGACCGAGAGAGGCGACCGGCGCGAGAGTCTCGGCGCAGCGCGCTTCGAGATAGTCGACGTCAAAGCCGGCGCCGGCAAGCCTCGCGTGCGCGTCGCGCGTCGCGGCGCCGATGTCCTCGCCGTTGAGAATGCGGCGCGCGGCTTCGCTCAGCGCGTCATGGAGTTCGCTTGCGCGCGCGCGCTCCTCGCGCGAGAGATAAATATTGCGCGAAGACATGGCGAGGCCGTCGGCTTCGCGCAGAGTCGGCGCGCCGAAAATTTCCGTCGCGATGTCGAGATCGCGGGCGAGGCGCTTGATCACCAGCAACTGCTGATAGTCCTTCTCGCCGAAAACCGCGACATCGGCCTGCGCCTGATTGAGCAATTTGGTCACCACCGTCGCGACGCCGCTAAAATGCGTCGGCCGGAACCGGTCCTCGAGATCGGCGCAGGCAGGCCCCTCCATGACGACCTTGGTCGAAAAGCCCGGCGGGTAGATTTCCTCGACGGGCGGCGCGAAGACGAGATCGGCGCCGATGCGCGCAAGCTTCTCGACATCGGCGGCGAGCGTGCGCGGATAGCGGGCGAAATCCTCATTGGGTCCAAACTGCGCCGGATTGACGAAAATCGTCACGACGACGCGGTCGGCGGCGCGCCTTGCAGCTTCGACAAGCGACAGATGGCCGGCGTGAAGCGCGCCCATCGTCGGCACGAGCCCGACGCGCGCGCCGGCGGCGCGGCGCGCGCGAACGTAGCGGCGAAGGTCGGCGATCGCGCCGACGACGGGGAGTTCCGCGGTCATGGACGGCGCCCTGTCTGGCGATTTGAGGTTAGGGCTGAAAGATAGTCGATATAGGCGTCGGGCAGCGCATGCGCGCGCGCCGACGCGATGATTCCATCGATATAGCCGAAGGGCGCCGCGCCGAAATCCGGGCGCGCGCCGACATAGGTCAGCGCCCGGACCGCGCCGACAGGCTCGCGCAGAATCGGAAGGTTCATCTTGGCGTAAAGACCGCGGGCGACGTCTTCATAGCGATCGAGCGCCGCGACGTCGCCGACCGCGACGTCCCACAAGACGCCGTGAACGCACATGCGTCGGTCCGGCGCGACGCTGACAAAGCCCGACGCCATGAGAATCGTCCGATAGCCCACGAGCCGCCCCGGTCCGGCGAATTGCGAGCGCGGACAGCGCGCCGCCATGGCGGCGGCGTCCATATTGGAGCCATAGGCGAAATAGAGAGGCACCGGCAAATCCCGATCGCGAAGAAGGCGTCGCGTGCTATATCACGTCCGCCGTGGAAGGGTGGCCGAGTGGTTTAAGGCACCGGTCTTGAAAACCGGCGTGGGGGCGACTCCACCGTGGGTTCGAATCCCACCCCTTCCGCCACCTTGGAACAAAGCTGGGCACCGCGCCAGGCGGTGTTCCAGAACCCCCTGCGGCCGCGAGTGTCCGCAGTAGATCGGACTTCAATCCCAAGATGCGAATCTCGCCGTCGTTCACTTCGACCCGCTGCGCCAGCGCGCGGAGATGGTCACGGCGGTAGCCACCACCGGGGAGGCTCATCCGCTGGCGAGCGGTCTGCGCGAACTTGGCAAGCATGGGCGCGGTGATCGCTTTTTGGCCTGCGCTCTCCAGCATCGCCGAGGCGCGTTCTGCATCGACACGCGATTGGTCACGAATGGCCTTGAGGTTGGCGATGCGGTCCTTGAGGTCGGGATCGCCCAAGTCGGCAACGCCGCTCTCGATGGCATCGTAAAGCCGTTTGAGGCGCAGGTCTGTCTCCGTCGCCCGCTTGTTCAGCTCGGCGATGTGATCGCGGCGGCGCTGGGTGCGTTCCTGCCGCCTGTCGAGAACTGCGGCCAACACTTCCTCCAGTCGCGTGGGATCAAGCAAACGTTCCTCCAGATGCTTGGCCACCAGCGCGTCCAGTTTTTCCATCGGCACGGTCATGCCGCTGCAAGCGGTCGGCCCCTGCCGAGCCTTGCTCGAACAGGTATAATAGCGGTAGCGCCCGCCCTTGCCGGTGCGGATGGTCATGGCCCCGCCGCACTTGGCGCAGTGGATTAGACCGGTCAGCAGCGTGGGGCCGCCAACGACCTGCGGCGGGGTCACCTTGGGGTTGCGCGCCTTCATGCGCGCCTGCACCGCATCGAACGTGGCCTTATCAATGATTGGCGGCACCGCGACCGGGATCACTTCCTCGTCGGGCTTGTTTTCGCCGTTCTTGGTGCGGCGATTGAACTCGTGCCTTCCGATGTAGGTCTGGCGGGTCAACATGCGGTGCACGGTGCCGATGCCCCAGCGCCCGCCGTCACGGGTGAAGATGCGCCGCTCGTTGAGGTATTTGGTGATGGCCTTGACGCCCATTGAGCCGGATGTGCCGTCACCCTCCAGCGCGAGCCGGAACGCCAGTCGCACGGTGTCGGCATGGAGCGGATCGATCTCCAGCTTCTTTTTGATCTTGGCCCCGCGCTGCTCGGCGGCGACGACACGGTAGCCGATCGGCGGCAATGAGCCGTTCCAGAAGCCTTGGCGCGCGTTCTCCTTCAAGGCGCGAAGGACGTGCTTGGCATTTTCCTTGGACTGATACTCGTCAAACAGTGCCATGATCTGTCGCATCATGACGTGCATCGGGTCGTCGCCCATCTCCTGGGTGATCGACACGAGACGAATACCGTTCTTTGCGAGCTTGCGGACGTAGAACTCCAGCTCGAAGTGATCGCGGAAGAACCGGCTGAACGAATGGACGACGACGACCTCGAACGGCGCGGGCTTCGCGGTTCCTGCTTCGATCAGCTTCTGGAACTCGGGGCGGCGGTCGTTGGTGGCCGAAGCGCCCGCATCCACGAATGTCTCAACCAGCTGGTATCCGCGCGCAGCGCAATAGGCCTCGCCTTGCTTGCGCTGATCGGGGATCGATACGTCATGTTCGGCCTGACGCGCGGTCGACACGCGCAGATACAGAGCAGCGCGCAGCGGAACGGAGCTGGAGGCGGCGTCGGTCATGTTGCGCTCCTCAAAGCTCGTTGCACCGCTTCAGGGTCGCGGTCGATCACGAGAAGATAGGCGCGCGTTGGGCCCTCGGGCACGCGCTGCTTTTGCTCCCAATGCCGGAGCGTCTTGATCGAAAAGCCGAACCTTGCGGCAAACTCGTGCTGGGTTATGCCAAGCTTGGCGCGGATTGCTTTCACGTCGATCTCCTGCGGGATATGAACACCGAAGGAGCTGGCTTTCGACACGCCTTCAGCTTTAGTGATCTCTCCTGCCACCGTGTGCTCCTTGTCAGCCATGATGCGCCGCGCCGCAGCCAATATGTCGGGCGTGTTCATGAAGCTCGCATGGCAAAGCCTTGGTGTTACTCGATATACTCCGTTGAGGCACTCAGCGCAAGCTTCCACAAGCGAAAGATGGAATTCTGAGTGGTCAGACCGGGCCGAATAGCTCATCGAAGATATCGCCGAACCATGCCTCGAACACAGTGACCTCAGCATCGGCGACTGGAACCTGCGCCGGCCAATCGTCCTTCACGCACCAGCGCTCGACGTCGTGCTTGGGCGGACGGCCTCGGAACGGCCATGGCTCGCCGAGCAGTTCTTCAAGCTGCTCGGACGCGGTGGGTTCAATATGACGCAGCTTGCGGGGCATCGCACCAGAGTCGGCGATTCCAGGCACCAGCGGAACCACGCATGCCTACGCCGGACTTCGCTTCGTAGCAGCGCGCACAGATAGGGGCGATGGTCGGGCAACGGCGGACTATGGCGATAGGAGCGTAGCGCATAAGGCACTCTCCCAGCCCCCTTCTTTGGTTCGGTGCAGGAGCGTTCTTCCGTCCCGGCGCACAACTCGATTGCGGCGGATGGGCGGCGGCGGTCAAGACCGGCGCGACCAGCGCCGCCCGCAGGGCTTGGTCTTGAGGGGCGACGCGCGTCCGCCGATGCTGGTCGCTTATCAGCATCACAACGCCAGCCCCCGGCTGCGGCTCCGCCCAAGCGTCCAGTCGATGCCCCCGCCGGACATGGCGATACCGTCGATCTGTTGGCCAAGCCGCTTTCCGAGCGCGTCGTTCCACGGGAAGAGCTGGAACCCGAGACCATTGTCGATCATGGCGAACCGTCCACTGGCGAGCTGTGCCTGCCCAACAAGCTTGCCCGAGACCCGGTCACCGGTTTCGGTCGGCTGCCAGCTGAGCCCGCGCTCGGCGGCAAACTTCCTGCCCGCCCGGTTGACCTCGGCCTGCTCCAGTTGTCCGATCAGGTCGCTGGGCGCGCGGAACTTCCCGCCGCCAAGATCGTGGACATAGCCCATGTCGGCAAGCGCCTGTTTGCGTGCTTCCCAAGCGTTGCGGACATCGCCGCCGAGCCCAGTGTGCGGCATTGTCTCGCGTCCGCCTTCGAGCATCGTCCGGTCAAGCCAGGTTGCTCCCTCATGGCGCACCTGCCGGTTGAGCGGCAGGTACGATAGCTGGTCGATCCGCGGGCCTTTCCCGAACCGCTGACGGTCATAGGCAAGGCCGCGTTCCGGCAGGTCGTCGGGAACGCTCCAACGGTCAGCATCGAGGCGTTCGACTATCCCTGCGCGGCGCAAGGCTTCAAGCCTGCGAACGTGCGACTGGACATGTCGCGCGTGGTCGATCCGGGGCATGGTCTCGCGCACGGATTCCATGTGGGCCGATGGCCGATAGATGCCACTGGCGTCTACCTGCTGCAGGATGTTCTCATCTGCCGTGCGTGCGATGCTCGGTGGCGGATTGACCGCCACGATGCTGCCCCGACTGATGTGCTCTGCATTGGCTGCCGGGACCTCAAGGTAATGAACTCGCCCGTCCATCCCATCGATGGTAAGCCCCATCCGTTCACCCAGCTCGTCGCTGCCCAGTGCCTTGGCGACAACGCGCCCGACGATGCGTTCGGTCGGAGCGGCTTGGTGGACGGTGTAACCTGCATAGGCCCGCTGCTGCGCCAGCCCCTCGCGGTCCAGCGCCTGATGCATCGATTTGATGATGTCGCCGCGCGTGCCCATCTCGCGCAGTACCGCTTCTGCGCGGGGTGAGATGGTCCACACCCCCGGTGTTTGCTCGGTCGCCAGCCCCATCCGCTCCAGCTTGCGGGCACGGTCAATCATCAACGCCCGGTTCTGGCGCAAGGTCAGGGCCATATCCTTGTCGGGCCGAAGATCGGCAAACTCGCTCCCCGCGTCCTGCTCGGCTATCAGCATCCGGTCGAGCCGGGTAAACCGCTCAGCATCTACCTCGCGTTCAAGCTGGCTGCTGACCTCCTGCTCGGTCTGGCGACCCAGCTCCAGTGTGACGATGTCGCTCGCCCGTTCTCGGATGCCGTGGGCGATATAGTCCCCGGCGATGTCGAGCCGCTTGCCGTCATCAGTGATGCCGCGCACCAGAATATGGGTATGCGGATGGCCGGTGTTGTGGTGATCGACCGCGATCCAGTCGAGCCTGGTGCCAAGGTCTGCTTCCATCTGCGCCATAAGGTCGCGGGTGCTCTGCCGCAAATCGGACAGCTCTATGCCTTCCTCTGCTGACACGATGAAGCGGAACTGGTGGCGATCCTCGCGGCCCCGGTCGAGAAACCCAGTTCCATCCGCCACATCATTATCAGCTGAGTAGACCTGCCCCTTCTCGCCGTCGCGGGTGACGCCGTCGCGCTCCAGATAGCGCAGATGCGCATCCACCGCCTTGGCGCTCACGAACTGCCGCCCGCGCGTGCCCCCGCGCTGCGGATTGAGCTTCACGATCCGCGCCTTCACCGCCACCCGCCGCGCGCGGGTGCGAACCCCGCTTGGAACGCGGCTCCACCCGTTACGGCCCTTCAATCCGGCAGCAACCTTCGCACCGCGTCCGCGGGCATTGCACCTACCGCTTGCCTTCCTCGTTCCGGACAACTGGTTGGGGTTCCCGCCAGCGCGGCGGATCGCCAGACTGACCTGCGCCGTGAAGCTCTTGGGCCGATGGCGCACGGGGCGCGGGCGGGCCACTCGTGCCATGCCTGCGCCGCGATCGCGGACCTTGCCGGGACGGATTTGAAAGCTGTCGTCATCACCTGTCATGGGGTAAGGATTGGGAGTCGGAATTAGCTGCGCAAGACCGTAAATCGTGGTGTAGCAGCGTAGCGTGCAACGGCTTGCCGGCGGCGGCAAACGGCGGAGTGCCAGAAACCGGCCAATCCGAGTGCCACCCATATTAGTATTGATAAGAAACGGGAAAATGGCACGAGCGCCACCCGACCACTTCACCAAACCGGTCGCAGAGTGCCCAAAAACAATGTGCAGACAAATACTTAGGGGCAGCGCCCCGGCAGCGAGGAATCTCGCTTTATCTTGCCGTCTTATTTGGCTTCGTTTTTGAGCAAGTATTCGCCATCGTCGTTTCCTCTCTTTAGCACTAAAGGACCAACTATTCGACGCGCTTGTGCGCAGGTCTGCGAAGTCGTTGGACAGGTCTGATACGCCGTGCAGTCTTC
>JBPFDW010000013.1:0-35614 GCA_051061375.1 Methylocystis sp.
TGGTGGGCTGCTCAATATGAGCATCGCTGTTGGCAATCGCGGCGCCAGCGAGTGGCATTTTTCGATCAATTTCCAGACGAAACTTGTCGCCCTTAGCGTGCTCAGTACGCCCTACTTGTGCACGGATGAATATCCGTCGCCAACGCAAGGTATCCGAATCAAGGTTTGTCCTTCGCGTCTCGCGACGTTCGAAAACAACAGCTACAGAGTCACCGACGGCGCCGCCTGCTTTGTCGAGAAGACGCCGGGCGCGCCGGCCGAGGACTCGACCGCAACCGTCACTTATGCGGCTTACGATGTTCCGACGCGCTCGATCCGCCTGCGCTACACTGTGTCGCATCAAGAGATCGACCGCTGCGCTCAATCCGTGCCACTTCACCCCGAGAATGCGTTGCGGTAGCGCGTCGCCAGCGGCTGATGAAAAGGAGTAACGCCATGCAGCACATCGCCCCTCTCTCGCGATCGACCACGCGGATGGTGGCGCGAGCGGGCGGCTTTGACCGTCAATCACAAAATCCGGCTCCGCAAGCGGAGCGACGGATTTTCTGTCGGCGCTCCGCGCCTTTGACGTCGCCGCACCGTCACGCCGTATCCATCGCATTGGTTCGCTATGCGAAGGAGGTCGTCATGAGTGTCGCATCCGTGGTCGCGCTTTTGATCCCGCTCGCCGCCGGCGCTCAACAACCCGAACCCCATCGCCTTGTCGCGGAATCGTTCAGCCTAACGACGAGCAATTTGCAAACACGAATCTGGTCCGATCTAGTGCCCGCGCTGCTTTCGGGCCGCAAGCATCTCCAAGCAGCTGCGCCGGGCGTGAACATTGGCCTGACGGGCCTCGTGTACGCAATGCAGTTTAACGTTTCCGGGCGTGTTTACGCCGTTTCAGTCCTCAATCATCAATGCGCAAATACAGGTCTCGAGAATTCGTTGTCGTGCCCGGCTCGCATCGCCGAAATAAGCGGGAGCACGCCGCGACGGATAGAGGAAGTCCCCAATTTTGTGGTCTCATTCGAACCTGATGCCACGGGGACCAAGACGAATGCGCAATCACGCTACATGACGATCGCCTCGTTCGATCCCGCGACGCGAACGCTCACCTTCATCGATGTTTCCGAGGGCCGGCAAACCGCCCTGCCCATTCGCATCAATCTACAATAGGCCGTTTCGCGAGGACCGACATGCGCCGCTTCCCTTTTATTGCGTCCGCCCTGCTCGCCGCCACGTGGAACTCGCCGGTCAACGCCTTTCTGGCGTCGGGATGCTTGAACTCCCATTCCTCGGCGTCCGATATCGCCTCCGCGCTCAAAAAGTGCGATAGCGCGAACTACACGTTGAAGGACAACGCCTGTAACTTTGGCGGCGCGGCGATGGCGGAGTCTGGCGGCAACACGTGCGAGTCAAACGGCAACAATTTCGGCGTTCTTCAGCTTACTAGGAGTAATCTCAACGGCACCGGAATCTCCCCGGATCAATATCTGAACCTCCCCATGCAGCAACAGGTTTGCATATGGGCGCAACAGGTCGGCAATTCGAACGCGCAAAGCGGTTATCAGACGCTCGCCAACAACAGAAATATCGGCGGAACGCCTGTCACGTCAGGAATGCTGATGGCCTGTTTTCAGTTCGGTCCGTTGATCTGCAAAAACGACATCTCTTTCATGCAGTCGCACGGCGGTGCCTGTCCGACCGCCGGCAATGGCGGTGTGCGTGCGACAGGCGGCACGCTTTCAAATGGCTCCGCAAACCTCGACGGAAATAACCAGTCGATATGCTCCTGGGGCGGCGCGATCCAAAATAAGATCAACCAAGCGGCCGCCAGCTGTAAGCCGGGCAATGGCGGAAATAACAATGGCGGCACTGAGTGCCCCGGCAACGGCCCGACGCCGAATGGCGTCATTCCGCCGACGCCGGGTAACGCGCCTGTGCAACTTCCGCCAGATCTGGCCTGATGAAGATCCTGCGCGCCGTATTGCAACTCGCCCTCATCGCCGCATCGACGGTGCTCCCCGCGATCGGCAGCGCACAGACGCAGACGCCATCTGTGCTAGCCGTGTTCGACTTCCCTCAGTCTGGCGTCACCTTTCAGACGGGAGACAGCTGGTTGGCAAACGGTCAGACTTTCCGCCTTTACGGCGTTCAAAGCTGCATTCGCGGGACATTTTTCACGAACTCGGCCAAGGCCCGCACCGATTGTGGGGAGGCATCGCTCGCCTATCTCGCTGCGATCGTTCGCGACGCGAAGCCTCGATGCACTGCTATTGCGCAGGCTGGCGCGCCGCCTGTCGTCTTCTCAGTTTGCGCCGTTCATATCGGGAGCAACACACTCGACCTCGGAACTGTACTTATCACGCAGGGATTCGCCTTCGCGGCGACGGACGCCACCGGCAAGCCAACGAAATTCGAATACGGCGTCGCCGAGAGTGAGGCTTCCAGAGCGAAGCGCGGCTTATGGTCAGCGTCCGATCTGCCGCACCCGTCCACCATTCTGATGAATGCGGCGCGCGGCGTCGCGCGACCACAATAGCGATGCTTGCGAGCGCCTACGCCGTCGCTCGAATCCTTGGAGGACGTCGTGAAGGGCGTGGCTATCTCTGCCATTGTCCGGTCAAGACTCATGGCAGTCAACGCGGCGATCGACGGCCTTCGCTCAGCGTTAATGACGGCGATAAGGGCGTGATCCTGCACTGCTTCGCCGGGTGTGATCCACGCGATGTTATCGCCGCCATCAACGCCGCTGACCCGAACGCGCACGCCCAAATCACAGATCGACTGCCGTTCAACGACAAGCCGGCGCCCAAAACCACGAGCGCTTATGCGCGCCGAATTTGGCAATCGACAGTGCCCGTTAAAGGGACGATCGCCGAGGGCTTCTTGGCGGAGCGCGGTCTACCGACCACGCCGCCGGCGTCAATTCGCTTCCTGCCGTCCTATCGCTACGATAGGCGCCGGCCGCGAAGCGCCCTGCCCTGCCTGATCGCGGCCGCCCAAGCGCCGACACGCGAGATCGTTGGCGTTCAACTCACGTTTTTGCATCCGGGCGGCTGTCGTAAAGCCGATGTCGAATTTCCCCGGCGTGCAATCGGCCCGCTTGGCGCGTCGATGCTTCGCCTCGCACCGGCCGCTCCCGCGCTCGGCATCGCCGAGGGTTTCGAGAAGGCATGGGCCGCGCAGCTGCTCTTCGGCGAAGCTGTATGGGCGACGCTTGGGGCTGACCGCTTTGGCGTCGTCAACTGGCCCAAGAAAGTTAAGAGGCTCACGATTTATGCCGACAACGATGGGCCCGGCCTCAAGGCCGCGCGCGAACTGCGCGCCGCGCATCCTGAAATTGCTGTTCGAATCCGCTATTGCCTCGCAAAGGGGCAGGACTTCGACAAGCTTTACAAGATCGTCGCTGGGGATCGAGCCGAAGCTTTGAAACGCCTCATCGAGGACTGAATGGCGCCATTTCCAGACCTACATTCGGGATTCACTATCGCCTTTATGTGCCCGCCAGGTGCTTAAGGCCAGTTTCTTCCTTTCCAACGCGTTCGTAATTTGAAATTGCTTCGGCGCATTGTCCCATCTCGTGTAACCATTTCACGAGGTCAACAAAGAGAAGTTCCTGATTCCCGATTACGAGGCGATCAATTACCTTTAACGTTTGACCTGGCTGGTTAGGGTCCAGAACGGGAGTTTCACGCCCGGTTGCAATTAGCATAAACGGTGTGCCTTCTGGAATTTCTCCTTTTATCACGTCCTTATCCATGTGCTGGATAGTATCCCGAATCTTTCGTAGACGCATAGCAACGGCTTCAGTTGCGAAGTTTGGCTCGACAGGAAAAAGGCGTTTTAGGTCGGTGGGTACCTCTTTCAGCCCGCGAATTCGTTTCATGCACAGCACGACTCGATGCATCGAATTGATGCAGTCCTCGAAATAGGTTGCCGACAGATTGTGTGAGCCGATAGCTATCGAATCATGAGTGTTCCAAAGATTATGGACGCACTGCCGGGCGAGGCGATAATGAACGTAAGCCCCCTCTACGAGGCGAACGTAAGTTGTTACAATCGCATGGATTTTAAAGCTCTCCGGGCGCTTCCCTAAAAAGAGGATGTTTAACCAGTGCTGAGGGAAGCCGTTGGGATAGAGCGTCAGTTCTGGGATTGCGATTTCTACGATCATCGGCGGCACAATATAAATGATCATCGCGTCGAGCCAGCCCTAACGGGCGTGAAAAAGCTAAGAATTTCATTGCAGCGATTTTGCCACTGCTTTGAGAGATTCACCGCGTGCGTTCACGGTGCAAAGGAGGCCGATAATGGGGACTGGCCAGCTACCATCCTTTTTTCGCCCGTATATCTGATTCGCGGTCGTACCGAGGATTTGCAGCCTCCAAGAAAGAGCGGATCGAATCATGCGGCGTTAGCTTTTTCTGGATCATCACCCGCGCACCGCTCGCCAAGTGCTGAGCCCATGGTGTCGTGTGAATATCGCGTACGTTCTTCTTCAGGGATTTCAAGATCGCTTCGGCGTTCTCGGCATCGTTCGCCTCGAGGGCAGGTGGCGCGTTCGTCTCCTCCAAGAGGTGCGAAAGCTCGTGTATAATCAAAGGGTCAACCGTCTTCTCGTGCAAATCGTAATGCGCCGTGTTTAGCAAAAACGCATCGAACGGCGTGCTGATGCCGAGCTTCATGTGCGCGTTCGCCCGGTATCCGGCATCGGTATCGTTGAAGCCGCGATCCTGAATGGTTTTCAAATCCGCCAGCGGGATGTTTCCGCATATGTCAATGAATTGTTCGGCCTTCGCATCGAGACCAAGCACCCAAAGTTCGTTCCCGCGACTCGCGAGCGTAGTTTCGAAATCCACGCCGAACGCGACCCGCAACAAGCGGGAAAGGCGCTTCCGGATCTTCGAACATAGCAACTCGTTTGCCATTCAGCCCCACCAATTGCCCGCCAAAGCCGACATTGCAATCGGATTGCAAATACTCAAGACTTTTACACGCCCCTAATTTTTTGGAGGTCGCGCCCAGCCAAGAAACGGACGCTCTGAGAAGAAGCAATGAAAGTCGCAAATGGGCCCGAAGGCGAGTCCATTTTGATAATGTCGCGTCCAAGGCAGCCGCTTCAGTGCCACTCCCAACCAGATGATACGGCAATCGACCGGGGCGGTTCAACCGGCTAGAGTTAATGGCCGCGATAATAGCCTATAAGGGGCGGACGTTCGGGATTGTCCTTTGTCATAAGGCGCTCAAGATAATCCTCGAGGGTGGATGGGGATTCAAATAGCGTCTGGTCTATCATAATACATTGCCATGACTTAAGATCACCCTGTAGCAGCCGGTAAAGCTCGGCGTAGAAGTTCCTGAATATCTCCGGATTGATATCCGGAGTGATGTTCTTCATCGGCGAGTCGATGACGATAAGCCTTGGCAAGGGCAGTTCCCGTTGTGCCGCTGTCTGATGCAACGCTAGCGCGAAGCATATCTTGAAGAGCACCATCTTCCCGCCGGAGCCGGCGTCACTGAATGTCCAGGCGAGGGACTCATTGCCCTTTGGATGCAAATAAGGAAACCAGGTACGCTGATTCAGAAAGACTTTGTCGTCGGCCTTGATTTCGGGAAAGTGGATGGCGCGAAGTATCGCATGGAAATTCTTCTCCAGCGCATTGACGTTTTCCCGGCCGGCTTCGAAGCGTCCCTGTTCGGTCTGTATTTCCCGTTCTAGTTTGCTGATCATTGCCGACAGCGTATCGGCTTCCTTCAGCTTGGCCTCCACTTCGCCGGGCATGCCCATGATGCGCACCAACAGACTTCGTCGTTCTCTGATCGCGCCGCGGCGGCTCTCAAGCCGTCGCGCGCGTTTTATGTATTCAGACTCGACCTGCCTGCGGGCGAAATCGATGCTTCGCTGCGCATCGGCTCGCTTGGTCGTCAGCGCACTCAACTCTTCGCGCTGCCGGTCGAGCGATCTCTTGAGGCGCTGAACGGACCGTTTCAGGTCGTCGATGCGATCGGAAAGATCGCGTTCCATCACAACATTGTCGCTTTCAAACCCGCCGGGTGCTTTCGCGAGGTCCGATTTGCACAGCACGCAATGGACGCCGTCACTCTTCTGGTTGACTTCTGTTCCGCAAGCGGGACAGGCGTGAAACGACGCGCCTTTCAACAGTTCGGACGCGGTCGATGACCGGGCGAGTTTGAACTTCATCCCGATGAACTCAGCGATGAGCGACTCCTGCTCTTTCAGGCGCTGCTCGATATCCGCGATCGCTTCCGCCTTTGATGCGATCGCTTCCGAAAGCGCGTTGATTAGGTACTGGTCTTCTTCGGCCACGGTCGCAGCCGGAAGATCTTCGTTGCCCTGGTTTTCAATCTCCTCGTCTAGCTTTTCTTCCTCGTCGTTGAGCTTGTCGATCTCGAACTCGATCGTCGCCTTCGATGCAAAACCGTACCGATGGAGAAACTCGTCGATCTGCTTAGACGCCTCGCGCATCGTGCGCTGCTTTTGCCGAACTTCGGAAAGTTCGGCCTGCAATTCATTCAGCCTGTCGCTGTGAAATCCCAAGACGTATCGCAGGACATCTTTGGATTTCTCCTGCCGGATAGGCTGTTCGAGTAGGAAAAAGCTGGAGTCCAAATCGGACTGGTCGAGATAGCAGAATCTGTAGAAATCTCGGAAGCTCAGACGCTGGAGTGCGGAATCCGGCTCGCCCTTACGCTTGCGGACCTTCAGCACCGGCATGCCGAGGCTGCACAGGAGGAAATCGCTGAAATTGTAGATCTCATTGCCTACGACCGGCTCTTCACCGGCCTGAAGGGGAAGGTTTTCGCGTCCGGCCTCGCCTTCACGTTCCCAACTCACCTCAACAGAGGTGGTAGTATTGGGATTGCGTTCGATCAGCAGGGCCGTGTCGCCAGCCAATGCTTGCAGCTGAACCCCGACAAGTTCGCTCTGGATAGCGGGCGTCTTTTGCAGCGAGCCGCCGAGGCAATAGTCGATTAGCTCTGCGATCGTGGATTTTCCTGTCGACATTTCGCCATGGAAGAATGAAAGCCGGCGACCGAACCGGACACGTTCCTCACTCTGCTTGCATAGCAAGACAAGGGATTCCAGCACCAGGTTCATGGAGCCTCGCCCGTAAACGCGATCCCCTCGTTGAACTCCAGCGACGTCAGTTCAGGGAATTGTTGGTAGATGAACTCCATCAACGCGCGTGCCTTAAGATTGAGATGCTTGCTTAACAAGACTGCCCGCTCGTACACCCGCGAGAATCCGGGCGATTCGATCAGTTTCTTCGCGAGATCGCTCCCCTGCGCCGTAAGGTCGATCTGGATTGTGCGCCCGTCGGTGCGAACTACCGCAAGGCGGCGAGCCACCAGAATATTGAGGAAACGGCGATACCGGTGATCCCACGGGCCGTAGCGGTACCTTATCATTCGGGCTTCGATCGTCAGCCGCTCGAAGTCGTCCACTGGAATATTCTTGGGCGATACCCCTCGCGCGATTAGAGCCCTCTCGAGGCAAGCGGGATAGCGGAGCAGGAAATCGAGCTTTGCCAGCTTGGTAATGCCCTCAATCGCCGGCGCGTCGTGCATCGAGAAGGCCTTGAGCAGGACGATAATGCGGGCGAGATGCACGTCCTCATCCCGGTCCAGTGATGTAACGATCTCGATGAGGTCCAGGCTCATAGCACGTCCTCAGCGACATCGAACTGCGGCGACCACCAGGTCTTACACTGTTGCGTGAGGACTCCTGCCGCGCCGATCAGGTGTTCGGGACGACATCCGTACAGCTGGTCGCGATCGGCTTTGGCGCGCGCCTTCAGGCGCTCGGCAAGCGTGCCATACATTGCGGAGCCGTAAGGTACAGCGCCCTTCTCCACACTGGCATGTGCCTCGGCAGCTTCGAATTGCACCGCCGCCAGCACATTGTTGTAACGCTTTTTGGCCTCGTCCACTCCGTACTTCTGGCTCCATTCGATGAACAACTTTTCAAACGAACGGACACGATCCTCGATGTTCGTTACCCGCGCGGCCTCAACGCCACCCTTAGCCAATTTGCGAAACGCCACGACCAGATCGGACGGAGCATCGGCAGGCGTGACAAGCGTGGAGACGTCGATATCCTCGTACGGCTTGCTGCTGCCTTTGAACTGTTCAATGACGGCGAGAACATCGGCCTTGCAAATGCGCTTTCCGGCGAGGAGTTGGTCATCAACTGCTTTCTTCAGGTCGGTCCCCGGGGCGAACAGTTCCGTTATCGGCCCCCGGAGCACTTTGGCCGAAGCGTCCCGCGCAAGCTGTACGACCGCCTTGGCGATCATAGCGACCGTGGCATAGGGGAGGTCCTTTATGCCGGGGCACTCACAAAGCGTCTCCTGCACGCTGCTGCGAATGTGGGTGATTTCCGATGCGTGACCCCGAACGGTCGTCCTAATTAGTGTGGTGGCCACATCCTGAGGGCTGAGCCCCGTACTGACTGCGATACCTTCGACAAACTGACGTAGCGGATTGTTCTCGCGCAGCCCCTTAATGCCACCGCGCTGCTTGAGCGTGGTCAGAAGCCAGGGGAGGTTGCTCGGCGATTGCTCATTCTGCCAGAATGTGTGGTTTGTCGTGAGGTCGAAACCTTCGAAGCAGCCCGGGAACTTCTGGTCCAGCAGGCAGAACTTTTCCAGGGCATTCACGACCTGTGGATCTACTGCCTTAAACGGCGCTAATGTGATCTTCCGCGTCTTGATCTGTTTGCCGATAAATTTTCCAACATTGCTCTTTAGCAGATAATCCTCATGATTCTCGCATATAAGCTCGACATAGTCGTCGCTGATAATCAAATCAATGGCGTTTATTGCTACGTACGAGTGTTGATAATCAAAGCGCGCGGCGACATCGTCGCCGGGATCGGATTTATCAAGAACTAGATCGGGAGTCATAGCGGCGTCGACACTTAATCCAGCTTCAGAACCCAAGTGAGCAAACTTTGCCATCAGATCGAACCGCAAGTACTTTGACAAGGCGAAAATCGCGTCGTCCTTATTCGGCAGCTTCCGGCACCCAAGCGCAGACGAGTTTGATAAGTCCCGGGAGTCCGCAACGGGTCATTTTATTGCCTTCCTCAGGTAACGATAAACGAGGAAATGGTCCCTTTGCGCCCTTTCCTCATGCTCATCTTTGAGATGGAGGCCGAGCAACTCGCGCAGTTTTTGGAGTCGCCGTGCGTTTGGCGCCGCTCGCCGCTTTGCGCGGCGATTCGACGCCAAGCAATTCCCACAAGCTGATGTCCAATCGTTCCGCGAGTTCCACGAGCACGAGCAGGGACGGGTTCGATACGCCATCGGTGATGAGATAGAGCTGCGGCAGGGATACGTTCAGAAAATTTGCAAATTCCTGTTTGGTCAGGCCGCTATTGCGGAAGCGCTCGTTTACGACGGCGCCCATCGTCTCGACCATTTTCGCCCCGGAGGGATTCTTACGATCGCGAACCGGCTTGGCTTCGAGCAACTCGTAGAGCGGGACGCGAAGCTTTTTCGAAATTTCCGCCAACATTGTGATGGACGGGTTCCCGAGCCGGCGACGCACATAGCGAAATTGCGACCCTGACATGCCGACGAATTCGGCGAATTCCGGCTTCGACAAGTCGCTCTTCGCCTGTTCAGCGATCAGTCGATTCGCAAGGTTTGCGAGATAGGGGGACTCGAGCCGATCAGCGATCGTGACGACCATGAGCCGGCGTCGTCGATCCGCCTCAGCCTTCCCCCGCACTTCATCCGCCTTACGCGACCGCTTTGGCCCGCCGCCGATCATTTTGCCCCGGAAAAGTCACGACACCGCCCCCGCACTGTCATAGATTCCCGCGCGGCTGCCAAGGGCAATTCGGGAAGTTTTGCCAGTTTATTAGACTTGGCCGGCTTGCGCGTCGCGCCGCGGCGCACCCAAAGCAAGGCTATCGTCGGTCAAGCGACGAAGGCGGGACAGTCTGCCACCCGCAGCCGCGCGCCGGGCCCTTCACCGATGCTTTTGCGAAGAGCGAGAGGGGTGAGCGCGCTTCACGACGGGATGGAAAGCGAGAGAGAGGCTCCCGCGCGCCCGTCGTGGAGGTTCGTTCATGGCCGACAATTACATTGAGACGATCGCCAAGCCCCTCGCCACCGAAGGCGGGCATCTCTTCATCGGAAGAGGCGGCTTTTCATTGCATTACGAGGCCGGCTGGCCGAGCGGCTATGACTGCAAGATGGTCAAAGCCGCGGCGATCGCGGCGGGCTTGCCCGTGATCGATAGCCGCATGGTCGATTTCGGAAAGGTCGCGGACCTTGCGGTTCGCGGGCCGATGATCGCGGTCGGCAAGCCAGCCGATCCGCCGCCGTGGCGCGCGCTCTCCTATGCGCCGCTCGCTGCGGTCGCCGAGGCATACGCGCGCGCGGGCGCCGAGGTGCGGAACGTGCCCGGCTGCGGCGGTGGAGAGGCGGCGGCCTGAGAGAGAGAGCGCTTTGGGCTTTTCGACGGAGAACAGGGTGAGAGAGAGGCTCTCGCCCATCCGTTGCGGAGTTCAGGGACATGGCGAAGATTGTTTTGACCGCGGCGCGGGATATCGCGCTCGACAAGCTTGTGGCGTCGGATGCGAATGTGCGGCGGATCAAGGCGGGGGTGAGCGTCGAGGATCTGGCCGAGGATATCGCAAGGCGGGGATTGCTGCAGTCTTTGAGCGTGCGGCCGGTCGTGGACGATCAGGGCGCCGAAACGGGTCAATTCGCGGTCAGCGCGGGCGGGCGACGTCTCGCGGCGCTTAAACTGCTCGTCAAGCAGAAGCGCCTCGCGAAAAACGCGCCCGTCCCCTGCATCGTGAAAACCGACGGGATCGAGGAAGAGGATTCCCTCGCAGAGAATACGATGCGCGAGGCGCTGCATCCGCTCGATCAGTTTCGGGCGTTCAAGAGTCTGCAGGATCAGGGCGTCACGATTGAAGAGATCGCCGCGCGGTTTTTCGTCGGCGCGCCGGTGGTGCGACAGAGACTGAAACTCGCGGCGGCGAGCCAGAAACTGCTCGACCTGTACGTCGCCGAGGAATTGAGCCTCGAGCAGCTCATGGCCTTTTGCGTCACCGACGACCATGCGCGGCAGGAGGAAGTTTGGGAGACTCTTAGCCGCTCCTACAATAAGGAGCCCTACACGATCCGGCGCTTGCTGACCGATGGCGCGGTGAAGGCCGGTGACAAGCGCGGGGTCTTCGTCGGCGTTGAAGCCTATGAGGCGGCGGGCGGGGTCGTTCTTCGCGATCTCTTCCAGCAGGATCATGGCGGCTGGCTGCAGGATGTGGCGCTGCTCGACCGTCTCGCACGGGAGAAGCTGGCGGAAACCGCCGACGCGCTGCACGCCGAAGGCTGGAAATGGTCGCAGATCGCGATTGATTTCCCCTATGGCCACACGAATGGGCTACGGCGGCTGCCGGCGACTTATGCGCCGATCTCGGAAGAGCAGCAGGCGCGTTACGACGCCGCGCTCGCCGAATATGACGCGCTGTCGGACGAACACGAGGGCGCGGAAGATCTTCCCGAAGAGGTCGACCGTCGGCTCGCCGAACTCGAAAAGGAGATGGCGCCGGTTGACGAGCGACCGGCCATCTACGATCCGTCCGAACTCTCGCGCGCGGGGATTTTTGTCAGCATCGACTATGACGGCGCCCTGAAGGTCGAGCGCGGCTTTGTCCGTCCCGAAGATGAGGAGCCCGCCGGCGCGCCGGCCGCTGGCGAGCCCACGGGATCTGTGGTCGCCCCAAAGCCTGCGGGCGACGGCGCAGTTCGAAACCCCGAGGAACCCACGCCCGACAAGGACGAGACGGAAGTCTCGTCAAAACTCTCCGACCGATTGATGAGCGACCTCACCGCCCATCGCACGCTGGCGCTGCGTGTCGCCCTCGCCAATGATCCGGAGGTGGCGTTTCTCGCGGCGACCCATGCGCTGGCGCTGAAGAGCTTTTACGCTTCCGGCCGCTTCGACGGCTGCGTGGAGATCGACGTCAAATCCGCGCCGCTCGGCGGCTATGCGTCCGGCCTCGCCGATAGCGCTACGGCGCGGGCGATTGATGAGGCGCAGGGCCATTGGCAATTGCGATTGCCGAAGAAATCGGAAGATCTCTGGGACTGGCTGGTCAAAGCGGATCGCGACTCGACGGCAGGTCTCTTCGCCTTTTGTGTCGGCCAGAGCGTCAACGCGCTGCAGCTTCCACACGAACGCCGCTCAAAGGCGCTGGATCACGCCGATCGACTGGCCGAACATGTCGGGCTCGATATGAGCGCGCATTGGACGCCGACGGTTGAGAGCTATTTCGGCAAGGTTACCAAGGCGCGGATTCTGGCGGCGGTGCGCGAAGCGAAGGGCGAAGCGACGGCGCAGATGATTGATCATCTGAAAAAATCCGACATGGCGATCGAGGCGGAGCGTCTGCTTCAGGGAACCGGTTGGCTGCCCGAGCCCCTGCGCGGCGCATCTACGGAGGCGGCCGATACGCCAATCGTCCAAACGGAAGAAAGCGACGCCTTGCCGGATTTTCTCGGCGATGACGACGATACGGCGTCGCGCGACGCCGACGAAGACGCGCTCCACGCCACGGCCGCGGAATGATGCAGGAGGCGGGACGGCGTGCGCTGTCCCGCCTTTCGCCGCGGCCGCCGCGTCGATGCTGAAGTTCGGCGCGTCCGATTGGAGACACGCTTTCGTCGCGCCCTGAATTTCTGTCTTCCGACACCGTCGCGCGCGCACTGGCGCGCGCATCCTCGTTCCATTTTTGAAAGGCGCCGCCATGGGTTGGCTCTATATGCAATCGCTTGGCGGTCACGCAGGACCGCGTGAGTATCTCGACGCGCAATTCACCTTCGAGAATGCGGAAGGCCGATCAAAGGTCCTGCGCTCAACGCTCCTTGGCGACACCTATTACGCCGCCGTCGAGCAACAGCGCCGCAACGGCGGCGAGAGCGCCGTCTTCGCGTTCGTCTGCCTCACCGACTACAACCCGCGCGACGCCGAAGGCTTCGTGTTCGGATACAAAGATATGACCGAGCACATGGGGCCCTGCGAGAGCGACTGCCCCGAGGACATTCTGGATCTGCTGACGCCGACGGATCGGCCTTACGCCATAGTCTGGCGCGCGCGCTGTCGCGCGAACGCCGCTGCGCGGCGCAGTCAAGCAACACAAAAATCCGCGTGGTCGTCCTGACGGATTGGCGGCGGCGTCATGGCGCTGATCGTCGGCGCGGCGGCGGGGGAGAAAAGAGCAAGAGGGCTTGGCCGGGAGGGCGAGCCCGGGAAGCGGAAAGAGAGAGCGTCCCGGGCCGGTCACAATCCCGGAGACACTCGATGAGCCCGATCCTCGCCGCTACGCCCCGCCAACAAGCCGAACTTTCCTTCATTTCGACAGACAAGCCGCATGCACTGATGATGGCGGCGCAGACGCTCGTCACGCATCTTGCAAAGGGACGCGTCATCGACGCCCCTGCCCTGCGCGCCGCGATGGAATCCACCTTCGGCGCCAGCGACGCCCACGGGGCCTGGAGCTGGAAGGACGCCTATGAGGCGGTCGAGGCGGCGCAGGTTTTGTTCCTGCGCCGCTATGGGCCGGCAATGGCCGCGCGGGCTGGCAATGATCCGGCGCGCCTTCTCGCCATGCTCAAGAAAATCGGCGCGCTGCTGCCGACCGAAACGCGGCGCTCGGAAGAAAGCCAGGCGCTGCAGCAATTCTCGACGCCGCTGGAATTCGCCTATGTCGCGCGCCTCGCAGCGGGGATCGGCGCCGGCGACGTCGTGCTTGAGCCTTCCGCCGGCACGGGGCTGCTGGCGATCTTCGCCGAACTCGCCGGCGCGAAACTCATCCTCAATGAATGGGGCGAGACTCGAGCTGATCTCCTAAAGCTTCTATTTCCCCAAGCGCCGCTCAGCCGCCTCGACGGCGCGCAGCTCCACGACCGGCTCGACGCCGATCTGGTTCCCAGCGTCGTATTGATGAACCCGCCCTTCTCCTCCTCGCCCATGATCGAGGGGCGGCATTCCGCCGCGACTTTCGAGCATATCCACGCGTCTCTCGCGCGGCTTCAGAATGGCGGACGCCTTGTCGCCATCACCGGCGAGAGCTTTGCGCCGTCTTCAAACAGCTGGCGTCGAAGCTTCGAACGTTTGCAGGAACAGGGGCGGCTCGTCTTCACCGCCTCCCTCACGCGCGGATTTTTCGCGCGCCATGGGACGAGTGTCGAAAGCCGGCTTTCGGTCTTCGACAAAGCTCCGGCCGAGAATCCGAAAGAATTTATCGCAGGCTTCGGTCCGGTCGCCGATCTTTCGGAATTGCTCGCGCTTGTGCAAAACGAGATTCCGCCGCGCGCGTCTATTGTTACCGCGGTTGGCAATAGCGATACGCCTATCCGGGCAGGCGTCGGTTCGACCGGCAATACTCTCACGCCGATCGTTACAACACGTCGCGGCGCGCCACTTCTCGCCTTTGCTGTTTCTGCGCGTCAAAACGCCGGCGTCGTTCCGGTCCCTGCCCCGCGCGCGCCTTCAGAGATCGTCGAAATCGCCTATGCGCATCGCGACTGGAAAGCGATCGAGGGCGGCGCGCTCAGCGCCGGGCTCTACGAGCCCTATGCGGTGCAGTCGATCGCAATCGAGGGCGCGAAGCCGCATCCGACGACGCTTGTCCAATCCGCCGCCATGGCGTCAGTCGCGCCCCCAAGGCCAGTCTATCGACCGCATCTGCCAAAGAGCGTGATCGACTCCGGGCGCCTTTCGGACGCGCAGCTTGAGAGCGTCATCTATGCCGGCGAAGCCCATAGCGCCCTTCTTGCCGGCGCTTTCCTCGTCACTGAAAGCTTCGATGCGGTCTCAGTCGCGCCGGACGACGCCGAGGAGGCGGTCCGCTTTCGCCGTGGCTATTACCTTGGCGATGGCACGGGAGCGGGTAAGGGTCGTCAGGTCGCGGGCGTCCTTCTCGATAATTGGCTGAAGGGTCGCCGCAAAGCGCTGTGGATCTCGAAGTCCGACAAGCTGTGTGAGGACGCGCAGCGCGATTGGTCCGCGCTTGGCCAGGAGAAGCTGCAGATCGTTCCGCAGTCCCGCTTCAAGCAGGGCGCGCCGATCAAGCTCTCTGCGGGCATTCTCTTCACGACCTATGCGACCCTGCGCTCCGATGAACGTCAGGGCCGAGACGGCGCGGTGAAAGCTTCGCGTCTGTCACAGATCATCGACTGGTTAGGCGCCGATTTCGACGGCGTCATCGTCTTCGACGAGGCGCATGCCCTCGCCAACGCCGCCGGCGACAAGGGCGAGCGCGGCGAGAAGACCGCCTCGCAGCAGGGACGCGCGGGCCTGCGTTTACAGAACGCCCTGCCCGGCGCCCGCGTTCTCTATGTCTCGGCGACTGGAGCCACGACGGTCGCCAATCTCGCTTATGCGACGCGTTTGGGGCTCTGGGGCTCGACCGACATGCCCTTCGCGACGCGCGCCGATTTTGTCGCGGCGATGGAGGCGGGCGGCATTGCCGCCATGGAAGTGCTGGCGCGCGATCTCAAGGCCCTTGGCCTTTATGCGTCGCGCGCCCTCTCCTATGCCGGGGTCGAGGTCGAGATGCTGGAGCATCAGCTCTCGGTGGAACAGATCCGTATCTATGACGCCTATGCCGGCGCCTTCGAGATCATTCACAATAATCTGACCGCGGCGCTCGAGGCCGCGAATATCACGGGTGAAGGGGGCAAAGCCTATAATCGTAACGCCAAATCCGCCGCGCGCTCGGCGTTTGAGTCCAACAAGCAGCGCTTTTTCAATCATCTGATCACGGCGATGAAGGTCCCAAGCCTCATCGCGTCGATCGAGCGCGATTTGGAGGCCGGCCATGCCGCCGTCATCCAGATCGTCTCGACCAGCGAAGCCTTGATGGAGCGCCGCCTTGCGGAAATCCCCGCTTCGGAATGGGGCGATCTTTCCTGCGACATCACCCCCCGCGAATATGTTCTCGACTATCTTGCCCATTCCTTCCCGACACAGCTCTTCGAGGTCTATTCCGACGAGAACGGCGACCTTCAGTCGCGGCCCCTGGTCGACGAAGAGGGGAATCCCGTCCAGTCGCGCGAAGCCATGGAGCGCCGCGATCGCTTGATCGAACATCTCGCGGCGCTGCCCGCCGTGCAGGGCGCGCTCGACCAGATCGTGCAGCGCTTCGGAACGGAGATGGTTGCCGAGGTTACCGGTCGCGCGCGGCGGATCGTACGCAAAGCCAATGCCGACGGCTCCGATCGCCTCTGTGTCGAGAACCGGCCAGCCTCCGCCAATTTGGGCGAGACGCAGGCCTTCATGGATGACGAGAAGCGCATCCTCGTCTTTTCCGACGCCGGCGGCACGGGCCGCTCCTATCACGCCGAGCGCAGCGCCAAAAACCAGCGGCTCCGCGTCCATTATCTGCTCGAACCCGGCTGGAAGGCGGACAACGCCATTCAGGGGCTTGGGCGCACCAACCGCACCAATCAGGCTCAGCCGCCCTTGTTCCGTCCGGTCGCGACCGATGTAAAGGGAGAAAAGCGCTTTCTCTCGACAATCGCCCGGCGGCTCGACACGCTCGGGGCGATCACGCGCGGTCAGCGCCAGACCGGCGGCCAGGGCTTGTTCCGGCCGGAGGACAATCTCGAATCCCCCTACGGACGCGCGGCGCTGCGCCGGCTGTATCAGCTCGTCTTCGCCGGCAAGGTCGAAGGCTGCTCATTGACGGGCTTTATGGAAGCGACCGGTCTCGATCTTACCGATCAGGACGGCAGCCTCAAGGAGGAATTGCCGCCAATCTCGACTTTCCTCAACCGAATCCTCGCGCTGCCGATCGCTCTGCAAAATCCCCTCTTCGACGTGTTCGAGGGGTTAATGGCGGCGCAGGTCGAGGCGGCGATTCAAGCCGGCGTCTTCGATGTCGGCGTCGAGACGCTGATGGCTGAGAGCCTCGTCGTCACCAATCGCCAGACCATCGCCGTGCATGGCAGGAGCGGGGCGGAGACACAGCTGCTGACCATCCTGCGCAAGGACAAGACGCGGATCACAACGCTTGACGCGGCGTTCGACCATGCGACGGCTTCGCAAAAATTGCGACTGATGGTCAGCGACCAGTCGGGCCGCGCGGCGGTCAAACTGCCAGCAACAGCATTGATGCAGGACGACGGCTCGGTTCTGCCGCGCGTTCGTCTGCTGCGGCCCGCCCATGTCGATGTGATCACGGTCGAAACCTTGGAGCGCTCGCATTGGCGCGATGCGAACCGGCAAGAATTTCAGCGGGCGTGGGAGAGCGAGGTCGCCTCCCTCCCCGACCTGACCGAAAGCACGTTTCATATCGTCACCGGCCTATTGCTGCCGGTCTGGAACCGGCTCCCCGATGAGGCCGCGCGAGTCTATCGCCTGCAGACCGATCAGGGCGAACGCGTCATCGGCCGGCTCGTCTCGCCGGCAAGCGCCGCCGTGCTCCTCGAGGCGACAGGCGCCGGCGCCCCAGCGCTCGCGCCAGCCGCCGCCATCGCCGCGGTCATGCAGGACGGCGCTGGGCTCATTCTGACGGAGGGGCTGGTCCTCAAGCGTTCGCTTGTGATGAACCGGCAGCGCCTCGAACTCGTAGGCTTCTCCGACACGATGGTCGACCGGTTGAAGGCGCAGGGCCTGATTGCAGAAATCATCGCGTGGAAGCTGCGGGTCTTCGTGCCGCTGGGCGACGAGGCTGCAAAAATCGTCGAGAGGCTTCTTGCGCTCTATCCCCTGCTCCGCGTCGCGCCCGCGACCCGCGTCAGCAATTAAGAGAAGGGAGGCGATGATGGAAAGCCCCGCTCGGACTCTGTCCCGCAGCCTCGCCGAAAATGTCGAGGCCGTTTGCAGGCATTATCTCTCCAACGGTCGCCGCTGCGGCAATTACTGGATCGTCGGCGACGTGAACAACAATGCGGGCCGCAGTCTCTATGTGCGGTTGAAGGGTCCGCTTTCCGGCAAGGGAGCGAGGGGAAAATGGACTGACTCGGCAACGTCAGAACATGGCGACCTGCTCGATCTCATTCGTGCGCGGGAGGGTTTTGCGTCCTTTCGCGACACGCTCGATGAGGCGCGGCGCTTTTTGCGGGCGCCGCGCGAAACGCCGACCGAGCATCATGGTCGAAGGGCAAGCGAATACGACACGAGTGCGCTCGCACGCAAAATCTGGGCGGCGTGCCGGCCGATCGTCGGCACAAAGGCCGAGGCCTATCTGCGCGCGCGAAAAATCACCGCTGATCTGAGCGACGCGCCGCTACGCTATCACCCGGCGCTGATCTATCGCGAGAGTCGAAATTCGCCGTCGCGCAAATTGCCGGCGCTTATCGCTGCCGTCACCGACAATAAGGGCGAGATCAGGGGAATTCATCGGACGTTTGTCGATCCAGATAGGAATGACAAGGCGAATGTCGCTTCGCAGCGGCGTTCGCTCGGCGCCATTCTCGGCAATGGCGTGCGCTTCGGTGTGATCGACGATTTCGTGATCATCGGCGAAGGGATCGAAACCGTGCTTTCGCTCAAAAGCGCCTTCCCCGATATTCCAATGATCGCGGGGCTCTCCGCCGCGCATCTCGCGGCGTGGAAATTTCCGGCCGGGCTGCGTCGGCTGCTCATCGCAGCAGATAATGATAGCGCTGGTCGAAACGCTATGCGCAAACTTGCGGAACGCGCCGCGGCTGTAGGCGTCGAAGCTGGAATGATTGCCTCGCAAGGTAAGGATTTTAACGACGAACTGCGGCACATTGCACTGGAACGCCTTCGGCTCCGGTTAGTGAAATTACTGCCAATGTCTGACTTCGAAGAAAGCAGACGCTCCTGATGCGCGTTGCTAAAGGCGTGGTCTGACCCAATGCGGTCATTCATTAAATACCAATCGGATAATGAAACGCGTTGATTATCACTGAAAGCTGGAAACTGAAAGAATTGCGACGAGCAAAAAACTTGCGATACAATCTTTAGGCCACCCGCCAGCAACAAGACTGCCCGGAAGGGTCCAATGAGATTTCTCGCAGATGGCGCAGATATTCCAGATGACCTCATCCGCGCCGTGACCGAGGGAAGCGCCACATTCTTATGTGGCGCGGGGGTATCGTTCCGCGCAAGCTTGCCCTCTTTTGAGCTTCTTACGCACCGAGTCTATGAACGCCTCGGTGAGTCATGGAATGACGAGCCTGCCGAACGCAACGCTATCAACAGCAAAGAATTTGACCGAGCGCTTCGGGCTCTCGAAAAGCGTATGCACTGGCCTAAGACCGCGTCGCGTGTTCGCGACGCGGTCTCTGATCTTCTTGCGGCGCCTGCCTGCGCGTTGCCCGATCATCTCGCGCTTTTACAGCTTTCCCGGGATGCCGAAGGTCGCCCGAAACTGCTGACGACAAATTTCGACACGCTCTTCGAGCGCGCAGCGGATGCCGGCGGCTTCAGCGGGGTTCCGAGCTATGCCGGCAAATCCATTCCGAGACCGGGCGGCGAACGCGATTTTGGCATCCTGCATCTTCATGGAAGAATCGCTGATAACACGCTTGATTTGCCGCCGAGTGATTTGGTGCTGACCAGCGCGGATTTTGGCGATGCCTACTTACGCGATGGTTGGGCGTCGCAATACGTCGAAGACCGCATGCGTTTGGGCACCCTCGTGCTAGTGGGCTACGCGGCGGAGGACGCTGCAATGCGCCTCCTCTTGGAAACGCTCGACGCCGATCGCGATCGCTTCCGCGACCTGAAGGACATTTACGCAATCGAGAAAGGCACGGCGGATTCCGCGTCCCTTTGGAAAGCCAAGGGCATCAAGCCAATCGAATTTCTGGATTACGACGCGATCTACGCTACGCTCTCGGAATGGGCCCGCTATGCAATGGACCCCGTTGCGTACCGGAGTGCTCGCGTTCACGCCATTCTAACCAGCACAGCCAATGGCGGCGCATCATGACCGAGCAAGGGCAGCCGCTCGCCCCGCGCAAAAAGACCCCAAGTGATGCGTCCGACTTCGAGCGGGAGCAGTTGCGGTTCTTTTTGTCGGGGGACGACCTCGCGACCACACTTGCGACGGTCAATCCCTCGTTGGCATGGCTTCCTGTGCTTTCGCAGATGAAGTTGATCCAAGGCGAAAACCAGCTCATTGCCTGGATTGAGCGCAATTTCGCGGATGTGGACGCCGTGAGAGATGTTGTCGCCAATATCCGTTTCTTCGGGCCGGAGACAGCAAACTTCCTTGAATATCGCCTCAACATGCAGGCCGGAAGCCTCTCAACACTTTTGATGCAATGTTGGCGGCTTATCATCAGGCATATGAAAACAGCCAAGCCGGGGCTGCTTCAAAGCGAATGGTTCGAGATCGCGCCACAGGTCTCGCGGGGCGAGAATTCACCGGCCTTGCTCGCGCGGATCGCTGAGGTCCTTCGGCCGAAGCTTACGCTGAGCAAACGCCCATCCCTTTACGACAAAGCCCGCGAGTTTCCGGAACACCCTTTCGACCTCATTTCAATTGAATACGAAGTCGAGGCCGATCTTTCGGCGGACGAGGTGCTAAAAGTCTGGCCGGAAAATGCAACCGCGGAGACGGACAGCAGGCTGCTTTCGCAGCTAACCGCTGCGCTGAGCGCGGTTCTGGACGATGCGACTGATGTTGGCGTCGAAGGGAACAAGGGCTACAGCATGTCGGATACCGACGTTCCCTCTGTGGCGCGGCACGATCAGAACTCCTATCGCTCCGGCTTCCATGCGATTGTTCGGGTGATGGCCGAGATTTGGCTGCGGCTTGCGAGGAAGTCTCCGCAGCTGGCGCTCCCCTTCGTGCAAAAGTGGCGCGACAGTGATTTTCGCTTGTTGCGGCGGCTGGCACTCTTCGCTTGCGCCGATCCTGTCGTCTCCAACGATTTTGCCGCAGACATGCTGATCGAATTGCCGAACGGCGAGCTGTTTCTTACCAACTCAAGCGTCGAGGTTTACCGGCTCATCCGGACGCGGTGGAACGAATTCGCCGCAGATAAACAGCAAGTGATCTTGGGCCGCCTTCGCGAAGGCCCGCCTCGGGACTGGTTCCGGGAAGATGCCGAGATTGACCGGGCTGTTGATCGCAGCCGTTTTGATATCCTCGCTGGCATGGAGCGGGATCGCTTTGACATTGGTGAAGAAGCTGGCGATCTCTTGAAGGAGATCGGCGCGCGCGAGCCTACATGGAGGCCCCGGCCGGCGGAGCAAATTGGTTTCCATATATGGCAGGAGAGCAACACCAGCCACATTGCTGGCGATGCAGATAAATTGCGCGGTGTTCCAGACGATCAGCTGGTGGCCGAAGCCAAGAAGATCGCGGCGGCAACAGACTTCTTGGATGGTGACAACTGGCAAGCACTCTGCTTACGCGATCCTGACCGCGCGCTGCGCGGGCTCAAAGAGGCTGCGGTGGCTGGCGATTGGACGGTGGAGCTTTGGGAGCAACTCCTGTGGGCCCGCAAGGAATACGTTGACGCCGATACAGAACGACGCGTCGCGCTGCTGCTTATGCAATGGCCTCCCGAGAGCTTCAGCAATATTGCCGGGCCTGCTTCTTCATGGATCGAGGACCACGCAAACACGCTCGACGAAGCGTTGCTTTGGCCGTTGTGGGACCGGATCGCGGATGCGTCGCTCGTCGAAACGGAGGAGACGAATGATGCGGACGTATTTGCAGACGCTCTGAACGCGCCGCCGGGGCGGCTTGCGGAGATAATGCTGAGGAAACTGACGAAAGGAAGCGGCGCAAGCGAGCTTCCGGACGACATGCGCAAGCGCCTCGACAAGCTCGTTGATGCGCCGGGAAAGTCGGGCAAGCTCGCCCGCATCCGCCTCGCCGCAGAAGTGGCCTATCTGTTCGAGCGAGCGCCCGCGTGGACAAAGGAAAATATTATTCCGCTGTTTCAATGGTCATCGCCCGATGCAGCAGCGGCATGGTCGGCAAGGAAATATTCTACTTATATCGGCTCGCCCGAGCTGTTTAGCCTGACGAAGCAAGCCTTTCTTGATCTCTTCAGCAGAATGGATTTGCCAGACGAAGACTTGAGAGTTTTTGCTGATTGGCTTGGCGCTATCATGTTGGCTAACCAGTCAGGCGGGGCAGAATATTCGCTCACCGCGACCGAAGCTCGCTCGGCTCTGCGTCGAGCCGGCGTAAGGAGTCTACCCAATTTCGGACATCGATTAGCGATTGAACTTGAAAAGGCGAAACCTGATGAGAAGATTTCAAAATGGGAAACCCTGGTCGGGCCGGTCTTCCAGACCGTGTGGCCGCTCGACGTTGACTTACAGACGTCCGACTCAACATTCAAACTTGTTCAAATTCTTCGCGCTGCTGGAAATGCATTTCCCGAGGCCGCGGATGTGATTGTTCCTTTTGTGCGGCCCGACGATCCACGTCATCACACTAGCGTTTTTTCAATTTCGGAGGCCGATGATGTCCTTTATTCCTCGTCCCCCGAAAGGATACTCGACCTTCTCGCCGCCGTGGTCGGTGATCCGCCCACGAGAAGCGCGTTTGGGCTTGGAAAAGCGTTGGATCGCGTGCGAACTCACGCTCCAGAGCTTGCGAATACGAGAAAATTTCAGAAGCTGCTAAGTTTCGCGAATAATAGCTGAACGACCATTGTGTTAATTCGGTCTGCGCTTGCTCGGATGTCAGCTTGTGGCGCTTTGCAGACTGCCGCGAGTGGCCGTTCAGTCTACGTTTTGCAATGACTTTTTCATTGATACCAAGTTACTGAAATCATTATCTATCGACTTTTGCAAAACCCTATTGCATAACTACCGAATGAAAATTGGCTATGCACGCATCTCGACCGACGAACAATCGCTTGATCTTCAACGAGATGCGTTGAAGCAGGCTGGTTGCGCAGAGGTCTTCGAAGATACGGGAATTTCCGGCGTTGCCCGGCGCAGGCCCGGCCTTGACGCCGCGCTTGCACAGCTGACGACTGGTGATGTGCTGGTCGTCTGGAAGCTAGACCGCCTTGGGCGATCGCTTCCACATTTGATTGAGACAGTAAACAACTTGGCGAACTGGGGGCTGGCTTCGCTTCGCTCTCGGAAAACATCGATACGACAACTGCTGGTGGAAAGCTGGTGTTTCATATCATGGGAGCGCTTGCCGAATTCGAACGCTCGCTGATTGTGGAAGGCGTCAATGCAGGCATTGCAGCAGCGAGGAAGAGGGGGAAACATATTGGGCGTCCTCGCAAACTCACGCCCGAGCAAGTTGCCCATGCCAAACAAGTAATTGATGGCGGATTACAGACCCCTGCCAGCATGGCGGGGCTGTTGGGTGTCGATCACTCAACTCTCTGGAGATCGATGCACCGTTCCGGAGAGGTCATCAATGAGCGGTGACCAACACGACTGGCAATGGCAAGAGCTACAGCTACGCGTACGGCTGGCCGAGGCCGATGGTGATGCGTTCGAGACCTTGTTTCAATCGGTTTGCAAGAACCTGTGGGGCAGTGCCTTTCAGGCTACCATTCCGATGGGCCGGCGCGGCGACCTAAAATGTGACGGATTCCACAGCGCGACAGGCTGCGTATACCAATGCTATGGCCCGCGGTATGGCCAAGCAAACGTGAGTGACGCGCTTGAAAAAATTGAAGAGGATTTCAATGGAGCAAAAGACCACTGGCAGGACTTGATGACAAAGTGGGTTTTCGTTGTCGGCTTGTACCGCGACAAAATCCCATCGGAAATGATCCTGCTAGTTTTCCAGTTATCGAAAAGCCTCGGGGTTCCCGCAGAAATCATAGGGCGAGACGAAATCATAAGCCTCGCTCGCGATACCACGCCCGATTTTCGCGCGAACGCGCTGGGGCTTGGGCGAGCACCACAGCAAGCCGACATGATCAGAAGGGTGACCTATGAAAACATCGGTCGCGCCTTGGCTTTCATACGCGCAGATGTCACGGCGTCTCCCACTGAGGAAATCAATCTTCCGCCGGACGTGGACAAGAAAATTGCATTTAACGTGCTGCCGCACAGCGTTCGAGAGTTTCTAATAATCGGAATGAGGGCAGCGGATAGGGTGAGGCATTATATCCTCGATCATGCCGAGCCGTCCGAAGCTGAGCGCATGGCATCTGGCTTTTCGCAACGTTATCGAGCTGTACGCGAAAACGGCACGGAACCCGGTGATGCTTTCGGCCAAATGCTCGTCTTTGCCGGCGGGGGACATCCCGACCCTGATCGTGAGGCCGCAGCTCTAGCAATCGTCACCCACTTCTTCACGACGTGCGAGATTTTCGAGCGGCCGCCGGAGGAGATTCAATGATCCTCCCGAGCCGCAACATCGCGCCAGACCGGGCACTCTTGACGATTGCAGGAAATGTCTTTCAGCGGCTCTCCGAGCCGATGACAGTTTCACGCCTTTGGGACGATCTTCGGAGGGAATACCAGAAAAAGCCAATCTCCTATTCGTGGTTCATTCTAGCCATAGATTTGCTCTATGTGATGAATCTCGTTTGGTTTGATCAAGATGGGCTTCTTCGCCGCAGTAAGGGGGAGAGCTGATGCTTCGATCCCTCACCTCGGACAAGGAAAGCTTCAAGGACTTCACCTTTCGGGAAGGCCTCAATATCGTTTTGGCAGATCGCGTCTTTGTGCCGGATGGCGAAGCCTCTCCCGAAAGGAGAACTCGCAACGGGGCTGGCAAGTCGAGCCTTATCGATTTGGTCCATTTTCTATTGGCAGGCGGCCCGGAAGGCGCATTGAAGTCGAAGGCTTTGCAAGATTGGTCTTTCATCCTGTCGCTCGATGTTGGGCCAGAGGTTTGGACGATCGAGCGCGGGCTGTCTGAAAAAAAATCGATCACGCGTACTTGCGAGCCTGCTCCTGCAAGAGAAATATCAGCTACGGCACTGGCCCAACAACTCGGCCAAACATGGTTCCATCTGAATGGAAGCAAAGCCACGGGTGGAGCTTCATTCCGGCAACTGATCTCCTATTTTGCACGTCGTAGGAGGGATGGCGGATATGACTCTCCGATACGCACGTTTCGCGCTCAATCGAATGCCGTGAGTGAAACAAATCTCGCCATTCTCTTTGGGCTGGATGCAGAGATAGTGCGACGGCTTCATCAGGCCAAGGCAGCCCTCAAACAAACCGAAACTGCCCAAAAAACCCTGCGCGATCTCGATAAGACCGCTCCAAAGGGAGCGCGACGCGTTGACCTTGAAGCACAGCTATCTGCGCAAATTGTTGCAGCAACTTTGGCACGGGACCACCTTCGTACGAGGATCGACGCTTTCAACGTGTTGCCGGCCTTTAGAGAGTTGGAACAGGAGCTCGCAAAACTGAATCGTGACGCCGGAGACCTCTCGGACGAAGACGTTCTCGACAGGGAATCCATTGCCGCTAATCGAAGGGCTCTTGAGTCGGAGGATGCCTCACGCACTACTCAGCTTGAGCTGCTTTTCTCGGAAGCAAACGTTGTGTTCCCCACCAGCGTCAGCCGCCGGTATGAAGAGGTCGCGCAATTCCACAAGCGCTTGATCGAAAATCGGCAGTCGCATCTGCAAAATGAGATTGCCGCTGCTGAATTAAGAATTGCTGCCCGCCGAACGGACCGTGAAGCGATTGAAATTCGCCGCAGGCAAATTACGGCGGCCCTTCGCTCAAGTGGTCCTGCCGACGAGCTGCTCAGGCTGCGCGATGAGTTGTCGACAAAAGAGGCCGATGTTCGCGGACTAGAAGCTCGTTTGCAGGAAGCTCAAAGTCTCGAAGAACGCGCTGAGGGATTGAGCCGAACTGTCGATGAATCTGTGAGGGCGCTGAAACAGGATCGGCGCGAACGTTCAGCGATTGTCGATCACGCAAGCCGCTTGTTCTCCGAAATCTCGGAAAGGCTTTATGAGACGCCGGGCCGATTGGCTATTTCTGCAACGGAACACGGATTACGCTTCGTGCCGGAAACCCCGTCAGACCAAAGCGCTGGTGTTATGAGCATGGAAATTTTTTGCTTCGATCTCACAATCGCATCGCTTTGCCAAAGTAAGGGGTTGGGTCCGGGATTCCTGATCCATGACAGCCATCTTTTCGAACCAGTGGACGGGCGACAATTCGCAAAGGCGCTCCGCATTGCTGCCGACTTCGCCAACGAAACAAAAATCCAATACATCGTCACCCTAAACTCGGATGAGCTTGCTCGTGCCGAAACCGAAAGCGGGGAAAACTTCAGAGAGTTCGTGATCGATCCCGTGTTGTCCGATGCGCCGGACGGGGGGCTTTTTGGCTTCCGCTTCGACTGAGTTTTCGCGCCTGACTTTTGCGGCCAAAAAAGGCCCTTGAAATTCAATGAGCTGGTTTTGGTGCGAAAGTCTTGAAATTCGGGTCAAGCTCGGTGGAGAGGGTCGAGCGTAAATGTCCGCTCCTGGCGCGTCGCGGTCATGCTGTGCGATTCAGGCAATGACCGTTTGCCAACCAACACCAGACCTCTGCTTTCAGGCTCCGAAGCCGCGCTAGCAATTCTCAGGTCACAAGACTCCAGAACGAACTCTTCTTGCCGTGCTTGCCACGAAGTCTCGCGGCGAAATTTTCATGTGATTCCCATTTTCCGAAATCCGCAATCGAAGAGGCGAGACTGGCGCATTCCTGCAAATGGCGCGCGGCGTGTTTGTATCGGCTGGATCGGGCGTGATCGAGAGAAAACTCGATCATCGCGCGCAAGGCGAGCGTCGCCGCCAAAGGATGCTTGCTGGCCAACGCGTCGGCGACGGGCGACAGCACTTCGTAATGATCGCCGTTTAATTCCTCCGCGCGCGCCAGTACGAGTTTCGCCGCGCGATCCAACGCAGGCCATGACGCCAGGAACACTAGAGCCGCCGGGAAATTTGCAAAATTCTCCGCGTAATTGAGCGCGCCGTTTTCGGCCTCGATGTCGTCGAAGTCGGGAAGCCGTTTCAGATAATCGCGCAAATGTCGCGCCGAGAGAAATCGCTCAAAGCACGACCAGCGCGCCGCCTGTGCGCCGCCGCTGCGTTCGAGCCCTTGAAGTGCGGCGACGCGCGCATCCTCCCACTCCAATTCTGGCCAGTCGGAACGCTTGTGTTCCGCCGCTTCGATCGTTTGCAACGCCTCGGCCGCTCGGCTAGCGGCAAGCAGCCGCTCAGCAATTCCAGCCGCTATGCGTGGAACCTTTCGTGTTGCTGGATCATATTGAGCGATGAAGGCGTCGACGTCGTTCTGCGCGTCGGCAATGTCTCTCAGCCGCCATTTCAACGACGTGGTTTCGATGACGATTGGCGATCTCGTCTTGGTAGATCGGCCCGTCCGTCGACCAGCCAATCTTTCGCCGCTCGTGCTCGGCCGGTTTTTTGGCGGGTTCTTTCGACAGCGCGACAAGACGACTCTTCAAATGTTCGAGGACCGCATCGCCGAGAGCCGCGCTGAGTGTGGGGATGAGATGATCGAACTGGCCATAGTCATTGTCGAGCAAGGCCTGAAACGCGCGATCGGCCAGGTCTTTGGCATCGCTTTTGGCGGCTCCGGCCAGCCGCCCGAGATCGCTTACGCCATCATGAAAGATTCCGATCACCGTTCCGCTGCTGTCGTCGCAGCGCGCAGAGACGGATGAGGCCAGCGCCATTAAGCCCCACATCAGATCGAGCGCTTCTTTGGGATCGGTCTTGCCAACGTGATCGACGATGGCGGGTCGCTGCGTCTGGAGATCCTCGACGAGTCCGCGCCGATTCTGCCAGTCGACGAAGCTTCGGGAGCGGGCGATCAAGTTTAAGCGCTTGCGGATTTCGCGCGCGATATCTGCAGAACTATGCGCGCCGGCAAGTTCGAGCCGTAAACGGCGTTTGACGGCGGCGTTTGCGTCGCCGATCTCGATCAGGAGTTCGGCGAGCCTTTCGGGGTCGAGCGCTTCGAGGTTCTTCGCGGTTAGGGGCTTCTTCGGGGGCATAACGACTTCTTATAGCGCCATCGGAATTTCGGATATTGGAGCGAAGGCCGATCGTCGTGGGTGTTGCCGAGCCGATCGTCTGTGGCAGATGCATTTCACGTACAGGGCCGCGCGCCGGCCTGAAAGAGCAGCGATGACGCCACAAGCGGCTCGCTTGCCGCAACGCTTCCCGCGGACTTCTTTCCCCTGCCCGGCGCAAAAGCCGGGCATTCCTCGCGGAGCAAACAAGTCATCGGGAAGCGTCCTTTGCTTTGCTGCGGCCCTTCGGGTGCGTCGCGACCCGCCCGTGGCTCGTGATCGCTGTCAGGCCGCGATCGGCGCGGCCTTGAAGCGAAAGTGCAACGCCATGGATATCGACATCACGCCCCTCCCCCACGACGCTCCAAACGAATCGCCATTGTCATATCTCCTCGACGAACTCGCGCTTCAGGGCTATCGCCCCTTAGACGACGAGCCGGATCCGCGTCCCCTCCCCTCTTCCGACTCTGCGTCAATGGCCCTCGAATCCGCCGTCGAATCGCTTTCAAATCTCTTTCTCAATACGCGGCTCGAAGCCGACCTACCCGATCTGCTCTGGGCTTTCGTCAACCTCTTCCATCGCAAGGCGGAGCGCGTCGATCGCGAGCTCGACGACAACGAAACCGCACAGCGTCGCGCACAGTCCGAACAGGACGGCTCGGAAATCCGTTCGGTCGAACTGGAGCGGTTGATCGCGCAAGGGCTGACGCTCAACGAACGCCGCAACGCCTTCGAATTCTTCCGGGACCATCTCGCCGTACTCTATGCGGCCGAGACAGGCTCCGTCTGGCGTCCCCGATCAGGTTCAAAGGTCAATCACCGCGCACTGACGGCTGCGATGATCGATAGTCGCGATTTCCTGAACGCCAAGAAGCTGGCCGAGACACAAGTGCTCTTGCCGCGCGGACCCCGGATCGCTTTCGCGGGCGGAGTCGAGTGCAACGATCATCGGCGGATTTGGGAAGCTCTCGACAAGGTCCATGCGAAGCATTCCGATATGGTCCTTCTCCATGGCGGTGGATCCAAAGGCGCCGAACGGATCGCGTCCTGCTGGGCGGACAATCGCAAGGTTCCTCACGTCGCGTTCAAACCGGACTGGAGCCGTCACAAGAACGCCGCGCCCTTCAAGCGCAATGATGTGATGCTGGAAACGTTGCCAATCGGTGTGATCATCTTCCCCGGTTCCGGCATCGTCGAGAACCTCGCCGACAAAGCGCGCAAGATGGGAATTCCCGTGTGGCGGTTTGGTAAAGGCGGCTAATGAACAGTGCGCCTTTGCGCGTTGGGTTCTCGTGAGCGCGCCAAGCACCTTAAGTTTTCGTTAACTCTTTATTTCTTGCAAAGATCCGAGAATCGCCTTCTAGTCGGAGACGGAAGCATACCGTTTAACGACTGGGAACCGTTTTGATGGCGATCCTCTCAAACGCCGCACCTTCTTTGGTCCCTGAGAATGCGCTTGCGCGGATGACCCGTCACGCCAAAGTTCTTTCGGGGCAGATGCAGTCGTTGAGCGCGACGCTATTTCCGCCGGCCTCGAAAAAGACGCTCCGGTCGTTTTCGTCGGGCGAGGTGGCGCGATTCCTCGGCGTGTCCGACGGCTATCTCCGGCAATTGTCGCTCGATGGTCTTGGCCCTTCCCCGGCCTTATCCGCGGGCGGCCGCCGGTCTTACACGCCGGCGCAGATCGGTGAACTGCGTGAATATCTCGCAGCCGCGCGACCGAAAGAAGCGCTCGAATTCCTGCCCACGCGCCGGCCCGGCGACAAACTGCAGATCGTCGCTGTCGCCAATTTCAAGGGCGGCTCTGCCAAAACGACGACGGCGCTATACCTCACCCAATTCCTTGCCTTGGAAGGCTATCGGGTGCTGGCGATCGATCTCGACCCGCAAGCGTCCCTATCCGCCATGTTTGGCTATCAGCCGGAATTCGACATCGGCGAGGGAGAGACCCTTTACGGCGCGATTCGATATGACGATGCCCGACGACCAATGCGCGACGTGGTGCGGCCGACATATTTCACCGGCGTCTCGCTCGTGCCGGGCAATCTGGAACTGATGGAGTTCGAACACCACACGCCGCGCGCCATGGTCGAGCGGTCGTTGCGTGGTAGTGATCTCTTCTTCCGCCGCGTTGGCAGTGCCATTGCAGAGGTCGAAGATGATTTTGACATTATCGTCATCGATTGTCCTCCGCAGCTAGGCTACCTCACCATGGGAGCTCTGAACGCGGCGACCGCCATGCTGGTGACCATCCACCCACAGATGGTGGACGTGGCCTCCATGAGCCAGTTCCTGCTGATGACCGCAGACGTAATGGCGGTCATAGAGGAAGCCGGCGGCAATCTCGATTATGACTTCATCCGCTATGTGGTGACTCGCCACGACCCCAACGACGTGCCCGAAACCCAGATTGTCGCTCTGCTGCGTAATCTATTCAGCGATGACGTTTTGGGGGCGACAGTGTGGAAATCAACTGCAATCGCCAATGCGGGGCTCACCAAGCAATCGCTCTACGAGCTCGAGAAGGGCTCCGTCGGCCGCGCCGCCTATGAGCGGGCGCTCGAATCGGTCAATGGTGCCAATTCGGAAATCCTCGGCCTCTTGCAGAAGGTGTGGCGGCGATGAGCAAACGCACCGATACGATTCGCCACCTGTTCGCCCAGCCCCCCTCCCCCATGTTGTCTGCTGACAACAATCCGCCCGAGCCGCGGCGAGTGGCGGCCGGGGCCGTGCGCTCGATGAAAGAAAGCTTTTCGGAAATCGAGCGCGAGAATGAAGTTTTGCGCGCCCGCGTCGCGGGCAGCGAACAGGTGGTCGAGATCGACCCGGCGCTCATAGATCCTTCCCCCTTCGCCGACCGCTTTGCGCAGGAAGACGACACAGCGTTCGAAGCGTTGAAACAGTCGATTGCCGAGAGCGGCCAGGAAATCCCCGTTTTGCTGCGGGCTCACGGCACCGTGCCGGGTCGTTATCAAACTGCTTTTGGCCATCGCCGCATTCGCGCCGCGCGGCTACTGGGGCGGCAGGTCAAGGCGATTGTCCGGGCGCTGAACGACGACGAATTGATCGTCGCTCAAGGCGTCGAAAATTCCGCGCGTGAGGATTTGAGTTTTATAGAACGAGCAGTCTTCGCCTTCCGGCTGGAGGCCGCCGGGCGCAGCCGCGCCGTCATTCAACAAGCGCTCGCTATCGACCGCGCGGAAGCGTCCAAGCTGATTGCCGTCGCGAAAGCGGTTCCAGATGATTTGATTCGTGCCATCGGAAAGGCGCCAAAGATCGGGCGTGGCCGCTGGCAGGAACTCGCCGAGCTTATGCGCGAGAAGGCGGCGACGAAGCGCGCGCAGGCTGTGGCCATTCTCCCAGCCTTCATCAGCGCCGACAGCGACGAGCGTTTCGCCCGCGCCTTGGGAGCCGCCAAACGGAAGGAGGCGGCCAATGCCCCTGCCGGGCAAATTGTCGAAATCAGAGATTCGGCTGGACTATCCATTGCCGAAATCCGCGCTTCCGAGCGCGATGTGAAAGTGAGGCTCGCGAAACCAGCAGGAAGCGCCTTCGCGCAATTCCTGACCGCTCGCTTGCCGGAGTTGTTCGAGGAGTTTCGCTCTTTCGAAACCGGAGACGGCAAGTCGAAAGATAATTGAGGTCCGGCGAAAGGAGTATCGCCAGCAAAAGAAAAAGGCCCCCGAAACGTCTCCGTCCGGAAGCCCTTCTCAGAAGTAGCACTCAGAGAATCACACTTCCGCGAATCGCTGTCAAGAGTCAGCGCCGTTTCGGCGAGCAGATTTCTTTTGCCTGAACGAGGCAAAGGATCATGCAGTCACATACAACGACGCCCTTTGGGCGACGGCCGCTGTCGCTCGCCATGGTGGCGGCGCAGGCGGCGACGCGAGATTTCGCGGCGAAACCCGACGCGTCCGAGACCGTCGTCCATAAATGGCGGCTGTTTCGCGCGCTCACGGAAGCCAAGGAGCCGATCGGCGTCACCGACCGAGCTTTGTCGGTGCTGCACGCGCTGCTCAGCTTTCATCAGGAAACCGCGCTGACGCTGCCCGAACGCGATCCGAAATCGGAGAGCGAGGATAACTCTGCCGGCGCCGGCGTCGTCGTGTTCCCATCGAACCGGGAGCTCTCGATCCGCGCCCATGGCATGGCGCCGGCGACGCTGCGCCGGCATTTGGCGTCGCTCGTCGAGGCGGGGCTGATCATCCGGCGCGACTCACCGAACGGCAAACGCTTCGCCAGGCGCGGGCAGGGAGGCGAGATTGAAAGCGCCTTCGGCTTCGATCTGACGCCTCTAATCGCGCGCGCGGCCGAGATCGAAAACCTCGCCGAGGAAGTGCGCGCCGAAAACCGCGCGATCGCGCTGCTGCGTGAAAGGATCACGCTGGTTCGGCGCGATATCGTCAAAATGATCGAGACGGGGATGGAGGAGGGCGTTCGTTTCGCGCCGATATCGATTGACGGGCAGAACATCAGCGACTGGGAAGGCCTTTACGGGCGCTGCCAGGCCCTCTCGGCGCGCTATTCGCGCAGCCTCGGGAGAACCGGGCTGGAGGCTTTGGCGGGCGAATTGGCGGCCTTGGCGGCCGAAATCCAGAAGCTGCTCGAAACACACGTCAAACAGCAAAAAAGAAGCGCCAATGAGTCCCAGACTGAGCGCCATATACAGAATCAAATCACAAACATTCCTGATCTTGAACCGGGCCTTCGAGACGGCCGGGCCGAACCGCCCGGCTCAATGCCGAAAGAGCCGGAAGCCGAGAGGGCAGAGGCTTCAACAACCGAGGTTCCCGGTTCAGGAAACGGGGAGCGGCAAGCGTCGTCGACGCGAACCTATCCTCTCGGCATGGTGCTGCAAGCCTGCCCCGACATTGTCGATTACGGCAAGAGCGGGGAGATTTCTTGCTGGCGCGACCTCATCGACGCCGCGGCGATCGTCCGATCGGCGCTCGGCGTCTCACCAGACGCCTGGAAACAGGCGCTCGACGTCTTGGGCGAACATGACGCCTCGATCGTTATCGCGGCGATCCTGCAGCGGGGCGAGGAAATCAAATCCGCCGGCGGCTATTTGCGGGTTCTGACCGCCAAGGCGCGGGAAGGGGAATTCTCGCTGGGGCCAGTGCTGATGGCGCTGCTGCGTGGCAAGGCTGCAAAAGCGGCGCGCGAGCGGAGACAAGCGGGATGATCGAAGATTTCGGCGCCGGGTTTCCTCGCCGTCGATTTGGCGATTATCGTTGCCGGATGAGGGAGCGCGGATGCGATGACCGACACGACGACCCAACTCGCAATTCTTTCCGATGCGCTGGTCAAAATCATCGAGCTTGGCCCAATGGCCGCGGAAGGGAAGGCGGCGCCCGCCGATCTTTTGATCCGGGCGGGCGACATCGCCGCGCAGGCGCTGACCGCCGCCGCCACCTATGGCCAGTTGCCGCCGTTCTCTGAGTCCGGCGACGTGCAAGAGGATGCGCATCCTCAGAGCTAGAATTGCCGACGGCGTTGGTTCGACCGCCCGAGGATTCCATTGCTCCGCTTCCAATCTGGTAACCTATATGATACCAATAATAGAGATTGAGGAATACGTTACCGAGAAAGGCGCAAGCCCCTTCGCGGAGTGGTTCAACGCCCTCGACCCCCAGGCCGCCGCGATCATCACTGTTGGTTTGGCGCGGTTGGCTGCGGGAAACACCTCGAAAGTCGAACCAATCGGCGAGGGCGCGTCCGAACTAAAAATCAATCGCGGTCCGGGCTATCGCGTCTATTTTGGAAGGGATGGCAAGGCGCTGGTGATTTTGCTGGGAGGCGGCACGAAGCGCCGTCAGAGCGACGACATCGCCGATGCTTTGGCGCATTGGCGAAACTACAAAGCGCGTAAGAAGGCAAAAAATAGGTGAGGGGTGACGTGATGGCGCTGACCCGGAGTTTCAAGGAGACTGTGCAAGCGCGGGCGACGAATGACGCGGCGTTTCGGCAGGCTCTGTTTCAGGAGGCCGTGCAACTTCTCCTCGCGGGAGAGATCGGCGCCGGCCGATCGATCTTGCGCGACTATATCAACGCGACGATCGGATTCGAGGCCCTGGCGGAAATCACGCAGACACCGCCGAAAAGTCTGATGCGCATGTTCGGCCCCAACGGAAATCCGACAGTGGCGAACCTGTTCGCGGTCATCAATGCGCTGCAAAGCCGAACCGGCGTGCACCTTGAAGTGCGAGCGGTCACCGAAGCGGCGTGAACGCTGACGATGGACGGGCTTGGATTGCATCCAGGAAGCGCTGAGCCATCTTTAGAGACCGGCGGCTTTGGTGAGATTGACCTTAAAGCGATCGCGTTTGCGCTGGTAGCGACGCGTCAGCTCGGCGGAGGCGTGACCGAGATGGCGCTGGACATGGGCCTCCTCGATCTGCGCCGACGAGGCGAGCCCGGCGCGCAGCGAATGCCCGCCGAAGGCAAGCCGTCGTTCGCCTTCGGTCAAATCGCCGCGAATGCCGGCGGCGAGCGCGGTTTTCTGGACCAAACGGGCGACATGTTTGTCGGTCAATCGCTCAGAGGAAATGCCGCCGTTCTTGCGCGCGATCGGCCGAAACAGCGGCCCGTAACTGATCCGGCCGAGCCGCATCCAGGTCTCGAGCAACGCGACCGGGCAGGTTTCAGGACGCGAGCCGCGACCGATTTCGACCTCGCGCCAGCCGGTTTTGCCCAAGATCTGCAGCACCGCGCCGCCGTCATTGTTGCTGGCGGCGGAAACATCGGCGGAGTCTTTGCTGGCGCTGGATACATCCGCGCCAGGAGGAAAAATCTCGACCCAGCCGGTTCCGTCTTCGGTCTGATCCGGGCCGCAATCGAGGCCGACGATTTCGGAGCGGCGCAGGCCGCCGGCAAAGCCGATGGCGAGAACGGCCCGGTCGCGGATGCCGCGCAGATCCATCTCGAGCGTCGCCAGCATAGCGAGGAGCTCGTCGGCGAAGATCGCCTCCTTTTGCGCTGGCGGGCGGGCGTGGGCGCGGCGAATGCCGGCGAGCACCGTCGAAATATGCCGGTCGGAGGCGTCGAGCGGCGCCCCCAGCTGGCGGTAACGCCAGCAGATGCCGGCGAGCCGCCGCTCTAAAGTGGTGACGGAAACCGGCGCGCGACCTCCGGCGGCGATGTTTCGCACGCCGGCAGAAACCTCGCCGATGTTTCGCGCGCCGGCAGAGACTGCTCCCTCCATACAGGCGGCGAGATAGAGGCCGACGGTCTGCGGGTCCGGGGGCAGGGGATCAAGCCCCTGGCGGCGCAGCCAGGCGGCGAACTGCCGCCAGTCGGCGTCATAGGCGCGCTTCGTGTTGTCCGAGCGGGCGTTGCGGGCGTAATCGCGGGCCTTTTCGGAGAGCGCCGCGAGATGAGGAGGGGAGGCGGCGCGCGCAGCGAGGGGTGGACCGCCGTGATCATCGTGTTCCGGATCGGCCATCTCGTCCTCGTTCTGGCGGCCGTTGAGGCCTGGCCGTGATTTCTGGCGCGAAAAATCCGACGCCTCGCAAGGCGCATCGAGTCCGATTTCTGTCGGGATGATGGGAATGTTGAGACTCCGTCATGGGACATTTCAATGCCTTACGGGAGGCGCAATTATGAGATTGATTCGATGAAAGTGAGACTGGCGTTCGTTTTGATTCGGAGTTTGTGAGACCAAACTGCAGCCAA
>JBPFDW010000014.1:0-30634 GCA_051061375.1 Methylocystis sp.
CGCCGCCAAAGCAAAGCGAATTGCAATTGGCTGTCGGTCGTTGGCGTCGAGTTTGGCGGCATGCGCGACGCCTATCGCGGCAAGCCCGCCGAAGGCGACGGCAAATCGCTTGAATGCGCTCATGATTACTCTCCTGTCGGCGACGAGCATTGAATCCGTTCTTGGTCGCGCGCGCAGGCGGCGACGATGGGCGGCGCGTGAAAACGCGCGCGCAAAATCAAACGCGGGGGAAAGGGCGAGCGGGGGTCGAAGACCCGGCAGCCGACCGTAAACGCGCTTCCTTAGGAAAGAAGCGACGGCGGCGCGCGAGAGAGCCTGTTACTCGGCCACTGTGCTGTCGGCGGCGCGATATCGCGCTGCACGATCCAGAAGGGGGGAGGAGCGTCGGACCGCGGCGTCAGCACGAGAACCACGGCGGCCAGGACGACTTTTGAATCGAGATGTCTGCTTTGCTCGCTCAGGAAGCAGGCCAGACAATGCATGTGCTGGACATGCGGCGCCTTGCCGTCGCCGTCGCTCCTGTCGGCGCAGAGCTCGCTGGAAAGCGCCACAGGGGAGCTGATGAAGGCGCCGAAATCGCCGCCGTGACGAACTTCAGAAAAAACAAGCGCGAAAGCCTGTTGAAACAGCAGACAAGCGACGGCGACCGTCAACAACGGTCGCATAAATCGCTTAATTTTTTGCCTATCCTGCCGCATAACCAAATCAGAGTGCACACCAATTTATTTGTCAATCAAGCTTAGCGTCGGATTGTCTCAATATTTCGAATTGTTGCGCTTTCGCCACACTTGTGTCTTTGCCGTTTCGCCGCGTCGCCGACTTAGGATTTCGACAAGCGTCGACGCGGTCGCTTTTCGAGCTTGCTCATAATGGCGCGGCGTCACGCCGATCATTCGTTAGGAAGCGTCGACGGTTCGATTGTCGACAGGCGCTCACTCGCGGCGGTCACGTCATGTGCGCGTCCTAAAAGGAGTTTTTGTATTGCCGCCCGTTCCTTTCCCGCCTATGATTGTCTTACCGTAAGCAATGGTTGGCGGCATCCATGCTCGTTCGGATCGTTCTTTTACTGGCGGCATTGCTGCAGGCGGCGGGCGTTTCGGCCGGCGCCGCGCATGCGCATTTTCAGCATCCGACGTTTGCCGCCCCCATCTGCAAGGCCGACGCGATTCCGGCGGCGCCTTATTCGCCGATTGAGCCCAACGGCTCTTGCGCCGACTGCGTCGCATGTTGCGACTCACACCCGCCCGTCCTTTCCGTCCTTGACGCGTTTTCGCGCTTAACCCGTTCGACAAGCCGAGCCGTCGTTCCTGCCTCGGCGACTCTTCTCGCGCCTCCGAAGCGTTCGGCGACGCCGCCGGCGCGCGCGCCTCCCGCCTAACGCCAAGCGACGCAATTCGGCATCGAACCGTCGCGGACCATCATCAAAGCCACGCATCGACGAGGCCCTCAGGGTCCGTTTCGAATCGATGCGTGTTCATTGGCGGCGCGCGTGGAGGGGATGCGCAGATGTCCAAGCCCCATGAGACGATCGACCAACTGTTCAGAAGCCATCACCGCGACCTGATTACGCGGGCCCGCCGCGTGATCGGCTCCGAGGACGCGGAAGACATGGTTCAGGAGGCCTATCTCAAAATGCTCGAAGGCGATCGCGGCGAACTCGTCGCCAATGCGCGCGGCTATGTGTCGAAAATGACATGCATGCTCGCCATCGACGCTCTTCGCAGGCAAAGGACGCATGCGCGGGCGCTCGGAGAAGACGGCGCGTGGTTCCAGTCGGGCGCGAGAGACGCGCCGATCGCCTCGGCGCTCGACGCCTTGGGACTGGCGACGGACGTACAGGCGGCCCTCGCGCGGCTGCCGCGACGCTGTCGACAGATTTTCCTCATGAACCGAATATTGGGCTTCAGCCATTCGGAGATCGCGCAGGAAATCGGGGTTTCCCTGCGAACCGTCAATCGCAAGCTCGGACAGGCGCTCGAACACTTCGATCGCGCCTTCGAACTCTCAAGCCCAAGCGTTCGCGCCGGCGCGCCGCCGCTCGATGAGGCGGGTTTGCGGCGCGAATCCGCGGTCGCGCCGTCCGTGGTCCGGGATGCGACGGAAATTAAAATTCCGTCGGCGCGAAAAAATTCTCGTCGCAGGCTGTCCGATTGTTGCGGCCTCGCTCGTCCTACCATTCGGGTGCCGCGTTCTGCGAACCCCGTCTGGACTTTCCAGACGAACTCGAAGAGGGAGGCCGCTATGACCATCCGTATCGCCAACCGTATTACCCTTGATGTTATTGGCCGCGCCGGCGCTCACTGCGCTTCGACCTGCACCGCCGTCAACGGCTGATCAGGATCGGCTCGCGCCGTCGGCTTCCGGCTGACGGCGCAGTCGAGGTTCGGCGCGTCAGAACGAAGGCGAAAATCGATGCGGCTTGGCTTCAATTTCACGCTCGGCGACACCTATGACCTGGTCAAGAGGCTCATCGCCGAAGGACACATCGATTACTGCGAATATCTTATCGACAATTTTTTCTGCGTCGATCCGGACGAATTGGCCAAGGCGTTCGATTGTCCCATCGGCTTGCACGTCATGTATTCAAGATTTCTCGAAGCCGATCGGCCGACGCTTGTCGACTTCGCGGCTCGGCTTCGAGATTGCATTGACGCGACCAACGCGATTTACGTCTCGGACCATATATTGCGCTTCACTCACGAGGGGCGCGCCTTCTTTCATCTCGGCGAAATCGACTATTCGGCGGAATATGAATTCGTGCGCGACAAGGTCCTGGAGTGGCAGGAGATCGTCGGTCAACGCATTCATTTTGAAAATTATCCGTCGATCATGGACGGCGGGCTGGAAGCGCCCGCTTTTTTCGAACGCCTCACGAAGGAAACCGGCGCAGGCGTGCTGTTCGACGCCTCCAATGCGGTTTGCGCCAATCGCAATTGCGGGACGCCGCTCGAGGCCTGGCGCGACGTCATCGCCAGAGCCCAACATTTCCATGTCGCCGGCTACAGGAACTCCATGATCGAGCCCTTCATCTCGCTCGACACCCATGCCGATTCGCTGTCGCCGGAAACGGTCGGCTTCCTTGAGAATTTTCGCTCGGTCTTCGACAAGCCCGGCGCGACGATGACCTATGAGCGCGACCAGGAGATCGAGTACGACGACATCGTCGCCGATCTGAAGCTGCTACGAAATCTGTTCGGCGAACCTCAAGAAAGGCGTCATGATCTTGCTGTCTCTGCCTAGGCGAACCGATCGCGACCTGTATCCGGCGCTCATGTCGCCGGAAATGTGCGCTAAATATCCGGCGGACGATAAGGCATTCGTGCGGATTGACACGAGCCTGCGCGTCTATTGGCACACGTTGTTCGACATCTGCCCCGAACTGCTGGAGCTTTCCGGTCCGGACGGATTGTCGATCTTTCGCCCTTTCATGGCCTGGGCGGGAGAGAGAAAGCTCGCCTTCGACTGGTTCTATTATTTGTGGGTCTATGTCTGGCTCCGCCAGTCGCCGTTCAAGGAACAGGTTCTCGCGGACAAAAAATATTTGCGGTCCGTGATGGGCGCGTCCGCCGCGCGCTGGGCGATCCTCGATCGCGGCAGAAGTTGCGGGATCGCCATTGGATGCGTCGACACGACCGATCTCGTCATTGGCTGGAAATGCCGCAGCGTTCGTTTCGGACGGGAAATCGAGCTGATCGAACCCGCGGAGCCGCTCCCGCCGCTTCCCGAAACTTTCGCCTATTTTACGCTGCCGAGCTTCGAACTCGACATATTTCCGGGGTGGCAAGGCGTCACGCGATGAACGACGCGCCGCTGTGGCGTGGATACTGGCAGATGGTCGCCAGCGCTTCCGCGGCCGCCTTTATCGTGCAGATCAATCTTGCAATGATTGCGACACGGGGCGGCCGCGCATCGGGCGCCTATGCGATTCTCATGCGCATAACGCTGCTCGAGATTGCGGTCTCGATTGCATCCGCCGCCGTCGCCGCCATTGCTCTCGGCCATGCGCACAGGAATGGAGAGGCGCCCGAGGCGATCGAGAAGAGCTGCGCGCTCGCGCTCGCGCTCGGCGCGGCTACGGCGATTTTCGGCTATTTCGCCTATCCGGTCCTGCTCGGCGCGCTGATGGGCGATGCCGCCGCGGCGCCCTTTCTCGGCGCGCCGATTTTTTGGCTCGTCGCTGGCGCGCCGTTCCGAGTGCTTGCGAATACGCAATGCCTCTTGCTGCACGCGCTCGGACGCGGCGGCGCGGCGCTCGCCTGGAGACTTGCCGAGATTCCCGCCAAGGCGGGCGCCAATGTTATTTTCATGGATGTGTTCGAGTTCGGTTTCACCGGCTGTTTTCTTGCGGGCTTCGTCGTTACGGCGCTGTCGTCGATCTGGCTGTGGAGTCGGTTGAAACCGCATGGCGCCGTCAGATTGCGCATTCCCGAAACGGCGTTTGCGCGATTCTTTCTGAATGGAACGTTCTGGGAAGCGTTGCGGGTGCTGTCGCCGCAAGGGGCGATGCTTTTTTCGCTGACGCTCTTTTCGCTGCCGTGGCCGAGCGGCGACGGCCAGCGCCTCGATTCATATGCGGCCGGCCAGGCCTTCCTGCTGTTCATTCTCGGTCCGCTGATCACGCTGACGCGCTTTCTCGCCATTCGCCTGCCGACGAAATCGCCCGAACAATGGATGAGCGCGCTCGCGCCGGTGATCCGGGTCGGCGCGTCGCTCGCGCTGGCGTCGGCGATTCTGCTTATGTTAGGCCGCGACTGGATCGGCGAGACTTTTTACGGCCAGCACGGCGACTGGTGGTCGGTGTTCGTCGCCGCCTTGGCGCTCTCCTTTCCTATCCGATTCGTTGGCGGGGTCGTCCGCGGCTTGGCGCTCGCGCGACGATCCTTCGCCAAAGTCGCCTTTGCCGACGCGCTTGGGCAATGGCTCGTCTCGCCGCTGCTGGTTTTGCTCGGTCTCTGGGCGGATCGCCCTGAGATCGCCTATCAATCCCTGATCTGGCCTGAAGTCGTCGGCGTTTTCCTGATCTGGCGCAACCTTCGATTCGCGTCCGAAGAACCGGTCGGCGTCGCGATGCCCTCGAAAGGACATGTCCGATGAGCGCGGAACGCATTCCCATTCTCATCGTCGGCGCTGGTTATGCCGGTCTGTCGGCGGCGATTCTGCTCGCATGGCGCGGCGTCCCCTGCATCCTCGTGGAGCGTCGCGCCTCGACGTCGCGTCTGCCGAAAGCGCATGGGCTGAACAGGCGCAGCATGGAGCTGTTGCGCGTCGTCGATGGCCTGGAAGATGCGCTGTTCGCGGCAAGCCGCACCCGCGCCAATGAATCAACGCTCATCATCGCGGAGACGGTGACCAGTCCGCCGATCGAGACGCTGGTCACCAAGGCGTCGCTCGACGCGACCCAGGTGTCGCCTAGCAAGATTTGCACTGCGGGGCAGGACCGCGTCGAACCCGTATTGCTGCGCTTTGCCTGCCAGAACGGCGCCGATGTCAGGTTTTCGACGACGCTGGAGCGCTTCTCGCAGCGTCCGGACGGCGTCGAGGCAATCCTGCGCGATGAAGCGTCGGGACGGGAGACGATCGTCCGCGCCGACTATCTGATCGCGGCGGATGGCGCCGGCGGCACGATTCGCGACGCCGGCGGCGTCAGGATGGAAGGTCCTGGCGTTCTGTCGGATACGATCTCGGTGCTGTTCAAGGCCGATCTCGAGGCGGTGCTCCCGAGCGGCGGATTCGCGCTCTACTATTTGCGCAATGCGGCGTTCAACGGCGCCTTCGCCACCTGCGACGAGCCGGGGCACGGCCAGCTCAACATAAAATATGATCCCACCCGCAATCATGTATCCGATTTCGACGAAGCGCGGTGCCGGGAGCTCGTCCGCCAATCTTTTGGCGTCTCCGACCTTGCAGTGAAGATCCTCGATGTTCGTACATGGCAGATGGCCGCTCTTCTCGCCGATCGCATGTCCTTTGGCAGGGTGTTTCTTGCGGGAGACTGCGCGCATGTCGTGCCGCCGGTCGGGGGGCTCGGCGGACAGACCGCGATCCAGGACGCCGCGGATCTGGCGTGGAAACTGGCGCTTGTCGTCAAGGGCGAGGCCCCGCCTTCGCTGCTCGACAGCTACAACGTCGAGCGCAGGCCCGTGGCGCGGATCGCGATCGCGCGCGCCATCGCCAATTACGTCGAGCGCATGCTCCCCGATCGGCAGGACATGCGTATTCGGGAAGACGAATACGGCCTGCTCGAAACCTCCATGGGCTATCGATATCGCTCCGCCGCGATCATTGCCGACGAAGCTGACGACGGCGCGCCGGTCGAGGATCTTCTGCGCCCGTCCGGCGCGCCGGGCACGCGTCTCGCACATGTCTGGCTGCGGCGCCATGACGAGACGGTCTCCTCTCATGATCTGGTCGGGCGCGACTTCGTTCTCTTCGCCGGGCCGAACGGCGGCGACTGGACCGAGGCGGCGCGGCGCGTCGGCCTTCGTTCAGGAACGCCGCTTGGGGTCTGCCGTCTGGGAGTCGACGTCGACGATCCCGAAGGGCTTTTTTTGCCGCGTCTCGGCGTTTCGCCCGAAGGCGCGCTGCTCGTGCGCCCCGACGGATTCATATGCTGGCGTTCGCGAGGCCGAAGCCCCGACGCTCTCGCGACGCTCGAAGCGAGTTTCGCGCGCGCCAGAGGCGAAAACGTCGCCGTGGGCTCGACGCCTGTCGAGACGACGCTCGCCGGCGCGTCGGCATGATGTCGCAGGCTTCGTTGCCATTCTTTCACGACAGCGAGTCGGCGGATGGAATGTCCGCCAGTCGCGACGATCCATCGAACGCGCCTTGCTTGCCCGTCGACGACCGCCCGATTGGAGAATGACGCATGTCTGTTTTCACGCCCGGCATGACCATGAACGGCGCCTCTTCCGGTCTCGCCGTCGATCCGAAAAGAATCGACACGCTTCAACGTCCTTTTCAGGACTTCCGGCGGCGATCCGACGCCGACGGCGGGTGGCGGAAACTTTCCTTTGCGATCGCGCATCAATTCAAGCGCTACTATTTTTCCGATCCGCCAAAATGGCGGGTCTGGGCGCGAACTCTCGGTTCGAGCGAACGCATGGCGCCGTCCTTCGCATCGATCGGCGCGGTGCGCTCCGGCACGTCTTTCCTTTCCTCTTACATTCTTCAACATCCGCACGTCGTGCTGCCGTTGTCGAAGGAAATCTTCTTCACGAATACAATGCGCGGGCTTATGGCGTATTTTCCGACGCGCACCGCCCAACAGGCGGCGATCCGGCGCAATGGCGGCGCCGTCACCGGCTATTGCACGCCGGTGATGCCGGATCCTCTTTGGATATTCCTGGCGCAGGCAATGTTTCCCAACATCCGCGTCATTTGCATTCTGCGCGATCCGGTTGAGCGCGCCTTTTCGCACTGGCGGTGGGATCGGAAGCGCTTCCTGCGCCACAGGGCGAAGGATCCCTATTGGAAGGCTTTCCTGATTTCGAAGCCTTCATTGAAGCGGAAAAAGCGATGATACGCGGCGGCGGGATGGAGCCGCATGCGTTCTCTGGCATGCGCGCCGGCTATTTGCGCCATAGCATCTACGCGCCCTTCATGCGCCTGCTCCTTGAGCAATTCGGAAGAGAGCGCGTTTTTATCGTCGATGCCGCCGAATTTTTTCAAGACCCCCGGTCGACGACGAAGCGGATTTACGAATTCCTCGAACTGCCGATCGTCGAGCCGCTGTTGATCGAGGAGCGCAATTCCGGTCCCTCCGGCGAGCTTGATTACGGCATTCGGGCGGATTTGACCGCGTTTTTCCGGCCCTACAACGAATCGCTGTATGCGCTGCTCGACAGGGACTTCGGCTGGGGGTCGGCGGATAGAGCCGACGTTGGGCATACGCCGATCCAGGCGGTCAAGGCGGGTGGGCTTCACGCGCCCGCGTTCCGGCAATATATGGAAGACCCCGAAACTTCCGCCGGTTCGAGGAGAGGATGAACGCCCACGCCAGGACGCCCATAACGGCGACGCCCGCGGTCGCCGCGCCGGCGCCGCTGATCGACCCCTTCGGGCGGACGATCTCCTATCTGCGCGTCTCCGTCACCGACCGATGCGATTTCCGCTGCGTCTATTGCATGTCGGAACATATGCAGTTCCTGCCGCGGCGCGATCTGCTCACGCTTGAGGAACTCGATCGACTCTGCGCCGCCTTTGTCGCGCGGGGAACCAAGAAGCTGCGCATCACCGGCGGCGAGCCGCTGGTGCGCCACGACGTGATGAAACTGTTTCGCGCTTTGTCGCGCCATCTTCTGTCGGGCGCGCTGGAGGAGCTGACGCTCACCACCAATGGTTCGCAGCTTTCGCGCTTTGCCGCCGAACTCGCCGACTGCGGCGTGCGGCGGGTCAATGTCTCCCTCGACACGCTCGACCCGGACCGGTTCAGAGCCCTGACCCGCACCGGCGCGCATGAACAGGTGCTGGCGGGAATCGCCGCCGCCCGCGCCGCCGGCCTGAAGGTGAAGCTCAACGCCGTGGCGCTGAAAGGCGTCAACGAAGACGAATTCGTCCCGCTTGTGCGCTTCGCGCATGAGAGCGGAATGGACATGACCTTCATCGAAGTGATGCCGCTCGGCGAACTCGACGGGCCGGAACGCGCCGACCAATATCTGCCGATGCAGGCGGTGCGCGAGAGGCTGAGCGAAGCCTTCACGCTCGACGAGATCGATTTTCGCACCGGCGGGCCGGCGCGCTACATGCGCGCCCGCGAGACGGGCGGGCGCATCGGCTTCATCACCCCGCTCACCCATAATTTCTGCGAAAGCTGCAACCGCGTGCGCGTCACCTGCACCGGGACTCTTTATATGTGCCTCGGCCAGGAAGACGCGGCGGACCTGCGCACGCCGCTGCGCGAAAGCCCCGACGACGCGCCGCTGCATCAGGCGATCGAGGCCGCGATCCAGCGCAAGCCCAAGGGCCATGACTTCATCATCGACCGCGCGGCGCCGGCGGTCATCCGTCACATGAGCATGACGGGCGGCTGATTGATGGAGCCCTCGTCCGTCGCTTTCCTCGGCCTTGGGGTCATGGGCTATCCCATGGCCGGCCATCTGCATCGCGCCGGTCACAAGCTGCGGGTCTATAACCGCACCGCCGCCAAAGCCGAGAAATTCGCCGCCGACCATCCTGGCGCGGAATGGTTTTCGACTCCCGGCGAAGCCGCGAATGGCGCAGACTTCGTCTTTTCCTGCGTCGGCAATGACGACGATTTGCGCACGGTGACGATCGGCTCTGACGGCGCCTTCGCGGGCATGTCGGCGGGCGCGATCTTCGTCGACCATACGACGGCTTCGGCCGAGGTCGCGCGCGAACTCCACGCGGCGGCGGCCGAGCGCGGGTTCGGTTTCATCGACGCGCCGATCTCCGGGGGGCAGGCCGGGGCGGAGAAAGGGGCTCTGACCGTCATGTGCGGCGGCGATCCGGCGATTTTCACCAGGGCGGAGCCGGTCATCGCCGGCTACGCGCGGGCCTGCCGGCTGATGGGGCCGCCGGGCGCCGGGCAGCTCACCAAGATGGTCAATCAGATCGCCATCGCCGGCCTCGTCCAGAGCCTGGCGGAGGCGCTGCATTTCGCCGGCGCCGCCGGCCTCGACGCGGAGAATGTCGTCGACCTTCTCAAGAATGGCGCGGCGCAGTCGTGGCAAATGGAAAATCGCACGAAAACAATGGTCGCCGGCGATTTCGACTTCGGCTTCGCGGTCGAATGGATGCGCAAGGATCTGGCGATCTGCCTCGCCGAGGCGCGGCGCAATGGCGCGCGCCTGCCGGTCGCCGCGCTCGTCGACCAGTTTTACGCCGAGGTGGAACAGATGGGCGGACGGCGCTGGGACACGTCGAGCCTCATCGCGCGGCTTGAACGATGAGGCGGGTTTAGGGCGAAATCTTAAAATTTCGTGACTACGGCGGAACCATTGCCGGGGCGGCGCGTTTTCCCCCGGCAAAAAGAGGAAACGTCCAGGGTCGCAGTGTTGGCGTCGCGATCCGCGGTTGAATTCCCGGTCACCCTGTGGGGAGCCCTAAATGGCCGTTTCGCGCGAAAGCCCTTTCGCAAGCCGTACGTCTCGGATTGTCCTCGGATTCACCGTCGCCATTTGCGCGGTCGCTGCTGTCGCGGCTGCGCCGTCGGCGACGTCTGAGCCGAAGCTGCAATCCTCCGCCACTGGCGTCCAAGCCGCCGTGAGCCTCAATGACGTTGGCATGCGTCCGGTGGGGCGCGGAGCGGCGATCCGAGTGGGGCGCGCCTATGGCGCGGAGGATGAAGACTGCACGCTCGTCATCACGCCGAAAGCTGACGAGCGTGGTCGCGTCCGTTACATGCGTAGCGTCTCCTGCGCGAATTGACGCCAGGTCGCGCACCCGGATAGGCCAGAGGGCAATCCTTGGGCGAAGTCGTTCGGAAGCGGACGCCTTCGCCTTTTTGTTTTCCGGGCGATCTTTTCCTAAAATTTCGTCTGCAGACGCAGGCCGAGATAGCTTGCCCGCATCCTCGCCGGATTCCACGGATCGATGATCTGGACGTCGCCTGAAAGCCGCAGCCACCGCGTCACCGCGAAATTATAAAAGCCCTCGACGCCGCCTTCGCTGCGGCGATTGATCCGCCGCATCGCCAGTCCGGAGAGGAGCGGCTGGGTCAGGCCGTAATGATAGAAGCCGACGCCCCAGAGATCGTCTTCGCGGCCCGTCATCAGATTATTGCCGGCGAGTCCGACGAGCATGCTCCATTTGACCGGATTGGGATTGCCGTCCGAAAGGGTCGCGAGCGTGAACAGGCCCCAGCCGAGTTTGGGGTTGGTTTCGCTCTGCATCAGATATTGCTGGACCGCGTAGGAAACGAACCAGAAGCCCTTTTTGGTCAAGCCGCGGAGCCGGGCGATCGACTGCCGGGTCTCGCCGATGTCGTCGAGATCGAACCCGCGCGCATTGCTGTAGGCGAAGCGCACCGTATGGAAGCCGCGCAGGCCGCCGATCTCGACGGGAACGGTCGCCATCAGACCGGCGCCGACGCCGCGCTCGAAGGGGCGCGTGATGACGCGCGGCTGCTGGGCGTTGCGTGGGTCGGCGACCATCACCTTGAGGTCGAAATATTTGGTCTTGAGCGCGGCGACGCCGCCCAAGAGATAGGGCGGCGCGATAATCAGCCGGTCGGCGACGCTTTCCGGCGAGCTGACGCCGATGCCGGTCGAGGGCAGCGCGAAGGCGCGGTTCATGAAGGTGTCGATGCCCCCGCCGCCGACCAGCGGCGTCTGCGCGGCGAGAGTCAGCATGTTGAACTTGCCGATCGTCACCGAAAGGTCTTCGCTGAGCTCCTGCGTCAGCGTCATCGACAAGGCCGAGTGATAGCCGTCGATTTCGATAAACGCCTGGGCGACATTGACCGGCAGCAGCGCGAGATCCTGCCGGTTCAAATTGCGGCCGAAATAATGCTCATATTGCGCGTTGAATTTGAGCCCTTTCCAGAAGCCGAGCTTCTCGCCGTCGACGCGCAGAAACATGTCCATCTTGCCGCCGTAGCGCGCGGTCCGATCGATCGCGCCGGCGGTGATGCCCTGGTAGAACTGCGTGATCCAGACGTCGACGTCGATCCCGAATTTGCGCAGCTGATCCTTGGGGCCGCCCGGCGTGTCGGTCAGCGACTTCTGCTTGGCGAGGGCGACCGCGTGGTCTTCGGCGCGGGCGGGGGCGCCTATGGTTGTGAGTAGGCCGGCTGGGATGATGACGCAGGCCGCAGCCATGAGGCTGCGCGCTCGCGCGCGTCGCCTTTTCGGGGAGGCCGGCCCGCTCGACTCCCTCCGCCGCCACATTCTGTTCGGCCCCGCTATGCCTGATGATGAATCACAAGCGCCGCGAAGCTTAGCGCCGCAGCCGCGCTTGTCTATCGATTGCGCGCAACAGTCGCGAGGTTTCGTTCGCTGACGCCTCGGCCCAGGGCCGAAGATGCCCGGCTTCTTCGTTGACGCTCCCTCCCGCGCTCCCTACTGTGCCGCGCTTCCCGCTACAGATTGGCCAGTTCGCATCCCATGTCCGCACCGCTCCTGTTGTCGCCCGAACTCGTCGAAGCCGCGCGCGTCTCGCCCGCCTGGCCGTTCGAAGAGGCGCGAAAGCTCGTGAAGCGGGTCGAGGCGAGCGGGCAGAAGAGCGTGCTGTTCGAGACCGGCTATGGCCCGTCCGGCCTGCCGCATATCGGCACTTTCGGCGAGGTCGCCCGCACCAGCATGGTGCGCCGCGCCTTCGAGGTCATGACCGAGGGCAGGATCGCGACGCGGCTCCTCGCCTTCTCCGACGATATGGACGGGCTGCGCAAGGTTCCCGACAATATTCCCAATAAGGAACTCGTCGCCGCCCATCTCGGCAAGCCCTTGACGCAGGTGCCGGACCCTTTCGGCACGCATAAGAGCTTCGGCGCGCACAACAATGCGCGGCTGCGCGCCTTTCTCGACGCTTTCGGCTTCGACTATGAATTCGCCTCGTCGACGGAATATTACAAGAGCGGGCGTTTCGACGCGGCGTTGAAGCATATGCTCGCGCGCTACGATGCGGTGATGGAGATCATGCTGCCGAGCTTTCGCGAAGAGCGCGCCGGCACCTACTCGCCGTTTTTACCCGTACATCCCAGGACTGGCATCGTCATGCAGGTTCCGCTCGATTCTTACGACGCGGAAGCCGGAACGATTTCCTGGACCGATCCCGATACCGGAGAGAAGTTCACGACGCCCGTGACCGGCGGCCATTGCAAGCTGCAATGGAAGCCCGACTGGGCGATGCGCTGGTATGCGCTCAATGTCGACTACGAAATGGCCGGCAAGGACCTCATCGAGTCGGTGAAGCTCTCCGGCGCCATCGTGCGCGCGCTCGGCGGTCGGGCGCCGGAAGGCTTCAATTACGAACTCTTCCTCGACGAAAAGGGCCAGAAGATATCGAAGTCGAAGGGCAATGGGCTGACGATCGAGGAATGGCTGACCTACGCCAGTCCCGAGAGTCTGGCGCAATTCATGTTCCAGAAGCCGACGGCGGCGAAGCGGCTCTATTTCGACGTGATCCCGCGCGCGGTCGACGATTATCTGAATTTCCTCGACGCTTACCCGCGCCAGGATTGGAAAAACCGTCTCGGCAATCCGGTCTGGCACATACACGCCGGCGATCCGCCGGAGGCGGAAGTACTTGTACACACGGGCGAGGCGAAGGGAACCAGCGTCTCCTTCTCGATGCTGCTCAATCTCGCCGCCGTCGCCAACGCCGAGGACCCGGCGGTGCTCTGGGGCTTTCTGCGCCGCTATGCGCCCTCAGTGACGCCGGAAACTCATCCGCGGCTCGACAAGCTCGTGGGCTACGCCGTCGCCTATTTCCGCGATTTCGTGAAGCCGGCGAAAACCTATCGCGCGGCGGACGAGACGGAACGAGAGGTCCTGCGAAAGATCGACGAGACTTTGGGCGCGCTCCCCGCAGGCGCGAGCGCCGAAGAGATCCAGGCGGCGCTTTACGACGTCGCCCGCGCCGTGCCGCGCTATCAGGATTTTAACGCCAAGGGCGCGACGCCGGAGCGCCCTGGCGTCTCCAATGATTTCTTCAACATGCTCTATGAAGTGCTGCTCGGCGAGAAGAAGGGTCCGCGCTTTGGCTCCTTCATCGCGCTCTACGGCGTCGCCGAGACGCGCAAGCTGATCGAGGATGCCCTCAACGGCGCCTTTGTCGCGCGCGAAACCGCCTGATGCGGGTCGCCGACGCCGAGATTCTCGTCGTGTCGGGCTGGAGCGATTCCGGCCCGCAACATTGGCAAAGCCGTTGGCAGGCGAAGCTCTCGACGGCCAGACGCGTGACGCAGCGCGACTTCGAGAAGCCGATTCGCGCCGAATGGGAAGAGAAGATCGCGCGAGAGGTTCTCGACAGCGCGCGGCCGGCGGTGATCCTGGCGCATTCGCTCGGCGTCATCGCGACGCTGCATGCGGCCCAGCGCGTCGGCGAGAGAATCGCCGGCGCCTTTCTCGTCGCGCCGCCTTCAGAAGCGGCGATCCGCGAAATGCCGTCGATCGATTCCGCCTTTCTGCCGATTCCCCGCGCGCGACTTCCTTTTCCCGCGGCGATGGTCGGCAGCAGCGACGACCCTTACGCCGATCTCCTGTTCGCCCGCCATCTCGCGCGCGATACCGGCGCTGAGTTCATCGACGCCGGCGCGAGCGGCCATATCAATGTCGATAGCGGCCATGGACCCTGGCCGGAAGGCTCGCTCGCCTTCGCGAATTTCATGGCGAAACTATAGATCGCGCTGCATTGGGACGAGCTCGCCCCAGCGCCAATGAAGTGATCGATGTCAAAGGTTTCACAGCGTAACGCCGTGCGCAAAACCCGGTTCCGTATTTTCGCCAGCCGCGCCCTAGCGCGCGCCATCAATTCAAACTATTGACGTCTTATTGACGAACATCGGCGGCGCGCTGGCGCCAAGCTTATCGCATCGCCGTTGTCGCGTTTCGCAACTGCGCTTTAATTGAGACGATTTGAAATGAGCATCGCCGAAACTTTCCGCTCCGCAACGCTTGCCGCCGTCATTTTCGCCGCGGCTTCGCCCGGCGCCACGCTGGCGTTCGAAAGAGTCGAACAGCCATCTTCAATTCCAGGCGCCGGTCCCTGGGACGAAAAGGCCTGGAACGAATATTACAGTACGAGCCAGGGCTCGCGTCTCATTCCCTGGGACTGGATCAAGGCGCTCAAACAAGCCGACGGCCGGCCCTTCCTTGCGGACGGATTCGCCCGCTACGGCTATCTTCCCAATCCTGCGAGCCCGACGCCCGGTCTGCCGGTCGGCTTCGTCGTCGCCGACGGCGTGCTGGGGCCGACATGCGCCGCCTGCCACACGAGGCAGATCGAGGTCGAGGGGAAGGCCTATCGCATCGACGGCGGACCGGCGCTGGCCGACATCGGCGCGCTCTGGGCCGATCTCGATGCGGCCATGGGCAAAGTTCTCGGCGATCCGACAAATTTTTCAGACTTCGCCAGGGCCGTCCTTGGCGCCGGCTTCGACCCGGCAAAAGAAGCCAAGCTGCGCGCCGAAGTCGAGCTTTGGCATGCGCGCCACCACGCCATCACCGATAGGGGCCTGCCCAAGGAAAAGCCCTGGGGCGCGGGTCGCATCGACGCCGTCGGCATGATCCTCAATCGCGTCGCCGGTCTCGACATCGGGCCGGGGCCGACGCATATGAGTCCCGAAAACATGCGCAAGGCCGACGCTCCGGTTCGGCCGCCGTTTCTTTGGAACGCGCCGCGGCAGGACCATACGCAATGGCCGGGATTTGCCGATAATGGCGACCGTATCCTGGCCATGTCCAGAAACGTCGGACAGGTCTATGGCGTCTTCGGCGAATTTTTTCCCGAAAAGGACCCGACGCATCTCCTCGGCTTCAACTACATCAAATCCAACTCCGTCGATTTCAAAGGTCTGATCGAGCTGGAGCGGCTCACCGAGCGAATCGGCCCGCCGAAATGGCCATGGCCCGTGGATCCGACGCTCGCCGGCCACGGCAAGCTGATCTATCAGCGCCCCTATGAAGAGGGCGGCTGCGCCGATTGCCACGGCGTCGATCAGGGACAGCCGCGGCTGCTCAATCCGGACACATGGTGCACCCCGGTCCAGGACGTCGGCACCGACGCGCGCGAATATCAATATTTCGCGCCGGACTGGAAGGTCGACACCGGCGTGCTGGCGGGCGCCGCCATCCGCTTCGTGTCGCCGCCACTCGAGACGAAAGACGCGCCGGTCTCGGTCCTGGCGACCGCGACGCGCGGCGCGATCCTGCAACATTTCATGCCGATCACGATGAATGCGCTCGATCGTCAGAGGGCCGACGTGGCGCTGGCGATCATGCAGCCGCTCATCGAAGAGCTGAAGGGCGTCTTCAGGATTCCCGGCACGCCCGGCGCCGGACGCTGGGCCTGCCGCCGCGCCCCGCAAACGGACGGCAAGATCAAATATGAAGCGCGGGTCCTCGAAGGCGTCTGGGCCGCAGCGCCCTATCTGCACAACGCCTCGGTGCCGTCGCTCGCCGAATTGTTGAAGCCGCCGCAGGCCCGCGTCAGCGACTTCAAGGTCGGTCCGGCCTATGACATCGTCGCTGTCGGGCTGGCGGCCGAACAGCCGGCGTCGGCCTTCCCGATGAAAACGGATTGCAACCGAGGTTCGGGCGTCAGCCATTGCGGCCACGACTATGGGACAACGTTGAGCGACGCGGACAAGCGCGCCTTGCTCGAATATTTGAAGACGCTTTGACCGAGCGCGTCTCGGGACCGCTTCCGTCCCGAGAAGCTGCCTGTCCGACATCGGCTCCTCCGCGCAGGCGTCCGCGACTCTGGCGGACGACGCGAAATTCCGGGCCGCCGTTCGTCCGACTTCTCTGCTAGGCTTGAAGGATGAATCGGATAAGCCATGGCGAAGCTTCCTCGCCGGTCTTCGCAAGATCGCGCACCGGATCAAAACGGACAGGGGCGCGAATGGGACGCGCCATGCTCCTCGCGCCGCTGGCATTTGCCGGCGCGGCGCGGGCCGAGCTCTTAAAATTCGAGACGCGTCCGAATGGCGCGGACGAGGCGGTGTCCGCGACAGGGAAACTCGGCGGCGAGTCTTACGAGATCGTGGGAACGCTGTCGAAGCCGGCGCAGCCGCCAACTGGCGGCGTAAGGTCGATGCTGATCGAGACGCAGCCAAGCGAAAATGTAAAGCCGCTCGCGCTCGAGCGCGGGCTCGCCGTGCTGTTCCTCGATATCTCCCGGCTTTCCGACAAGGCCAGGGAGCCGGCGCTGCGCGACATCCTCGGCCATCTTCGCGGCGCGCTCAAGATGAAGCGCATTCTCGGCCGCGCACACGGGACGGACGCCGACGCAATGTCGGACGCTGGTTCGGCCTTCGACGGGCTGTTGCTCGAAGACGCCGCTCGCGAACCGGCCGCGCCGGCGCGCTTCATCGCAAGCTGGGGCGCCGACGCCTATTGGCGTGAGACGCCGCGCGTCGAATTCACGAAAGGCGCGCCGCCGAACGGCCGGCGCTTCTATCTTGCCGGAACCGCCGCGTCGACCAGCGCGACGAATTGCGTCGCGCCGATCAATGCGCGCGCCGCCGCGCCGGCGCAGCGCGCGCTTTTCGTCGCGCTCGACGAATGGACCGGGAAGGGCGTCGCGCCGCCCGCCTCGCGCGCGCCGCTCGACTCCGATCTGGCGCCGGCGCAGGAATTGAAATGGCCGAAAGTCGCTACTTTGCCGCCGCCGCCGAGCGGCGCCCGACGCGCGCCAAAAATCGACGCCGACGGCAATGAAATCGCCGGCCTGCGCCTGCCGGACCTCGCGCTGCCTGTCGCGACCTTCGCGGGCTTTAATGCGCGAAAGAACAATAAAGGACAGCCCTGCGTCGCGGGCGCGGCGATTCCCTTCGCCGCCACAAAGGATGATCGCGAAAAGGCCGGCGATCAGCGTCCCTCGCTCGTCGAGCGCTATGGATCGCGCGCCTATTTCGTCGCGACGATGCGGGTCGTCGCCGACAAGCTCGTCAAGGAGCGGCTGCTGTTGCAAAAGGACGCCGACGCCTATGTCGTCGCGGCGCGATCGGCGCCTTTCTAAGAATTGAGGACAAATATCGCGGCGTTGAGATAGATCGCAAAGGCCGCCCAGAAGCCGGTGGGCGCCAGAGCGTATGCCGCGAGGCGATCAAGCCGAGCGAACAGAACGATCGTCGCGATGAGGAGCGCCTCCATCAGCAGAATGACGATGAGTCCGAGCAAGGGACTTCGCGCCGAAAAGAATGCGAAGGACCAGGCCGCGTTCAAAACGAGCTGGGCGAAAAACGTCAGGATCGCGGCGCGCCGGCCCGGCGTCTCCGGCTTGAGCCGAAGAACGCGGTAAAGGGCGTAGGCCATCAGAATATAGAGGGTGGTCCATACGGGGCCGAACAGCCAATCTGGCGGCGTCAGCGGCGGTTTGGCGAGCGTTGCGTACCATGGCGCGATGTTCGGCGTCGTCGCGATATTGCCGAGCAGCGCCGCGGCGAGCACGGGCGCCGATGCGGCGATGGCGGCGACAAGGGGCGACGACCGATTCGGGTAAGCCATTGAACCGCTCATTGCGCCTCCTGACGCTGCGTTCCGCATATCGGGCGCGGCGCGGCGGCTTCAAGGCGGCTAGGGCGCCGGGAAAAACACCGGCGTGGCGCCCGTGCGAACGCTGTTCTGAGAGGCGAACATGTCGTCCTTCAGCCAGTTCGGCGCTTCGTCCTCGCGATGCCGGATGATGAGAGTCTTGTCGCTCTCCCCGAGATAGATGCGAATGCCGCCCCAGACGGCCTTGTAGTCATCCTCGCCGACGCGGCTTTCGACGAAGCCGGTGACCGCCGAATGGCCGAGATTCCACACGAGCGCTTCGCCGCTAAGCGCCGCCGCGTGACGCCCGCCGACATAACGATGGCCGACCGAGATTTTGACGTTGTAGGTCGGATAGACGCTGATATCGACCATGTCGAAGAAACGCCCGCGCCGTGGCTGCCACTGATAGGCGAGAACCCCCGGCCCATAGCCCAGCGGCGTAAAGAAATGCCCCGAACTCTCCTCATAGCCGGCGACGCTGGCGAGCGAAAAGGGTCCGTAATAATAGGCGCTCTCCGCGCCCAGGCGGAAGCGCGTGTCGTCGAGACGCTTGTCGTTGCCGATCGATCCATAGGTCCCAAGGAGTCCGACGCCCGGATCGCGCCAGAAGGCGTGCCCGGCGCCGGCCGCGACAAAGAAACCGCGATGCCCGGCCGCGAGCGTATCGATCTGAACGCCGAAGCGGTCGCCCACGGGAGCGGCGATCGACGCCGCGCCGCCGGCCGAGGCGTTGTTCAAACGCGCGAAACCCAGCCAATCCGAGCCGCCGCCGAACCCTTCGAGCTTGCCGTTGACGCCGTCGACCGCGCGCTTGGAGGCGGGCCGTTCCGAAATCGGCGGCTTCCACCACGAAGGACTATTTTTGGCTCGCGCTGAAGACGCAGCGAAGGCAACCGCCACAACGGCGAGAAGCTGACGCGTGAATGACATGTGATCGATGTTCCGTGCGATGATCGTCGTGAGCGTTAAACCCTAAGGGGGTTCGGTCGCGCTGACTGTCACATTGTCGCAACAGAACGCTAAAATTGAGGCGTTTCGGAACCAAAATCGCTCATCGGTTAATATTGCGGATCAAGGCTTTGGCCGGCGGCGTTGAGATGTTCGCTCAAATTCTCGCGGGTCGCCGGGTCGACGATGGCGAACGGCGCCGCGACCGCCGCGCCGGCGACTCCGCCGACCGCCGACACCGCGCCCGACGTCATCAGCCCGAGCCGATCGCCGACGCCCGCCTGGCCTTCCCTAAGCGGCTGGCCCTGCGCAAGCCGGACCCCGATCGAGCGCACGACCTCCGGGGAAGAGGCGAAGGTGCCGTGCCCCAAAGGATCGCTCGAAGAGACGTTGGTCAGATCGATGACTTTGATTTGATCGCGGTAGAGGACTTCGTTGTAGGGCGGCGCGTTCGGATCGACCGCCCCCAGTCGCGTATTGCCCCAGAACCGGCGCGATACAGCGAGCGCGTCATCCTCCCTCGAGGCGAACAGCGTAAAAACCGAAGGCCGAATCCCGATCTCCGCGATCTGACGCCGGAAGACGTCGAAATCGACGTCGGGCGCGGCAAGCATGACATTTTCGATTTTCGAACCGATCTGGCCGTTGCGGATCGCCATTTGGCGCAGCGCTTCGAGCGTCACCCAATTGCCCATGGAATGCGCGAGGATTGAGATCCTGCCGACGTCCCGGTCGCGCTGCAGCGCCTGAAGAACCGTTTCCAGGGCGTCCCGCGAATAGCTGGCGCTCTCGTGATCATAGCCATATTGCAACAGCCGGCCGCGCGACGGCCAGGTGAACAGCACGGGCGTCACGTCGGCGCGCGAGTCATGGACGATCTGCGCGAAACGATAGACGGCTTCCTCGAAACGCGTGTTGTAGCCGTGAACGAAGAGCAGCACCTGGCGCTTGGGCGTCTTGCGGATGCGCGCGTTGAACGCCGCGATCGCCGCCTCCTTGCTGAGAACGTCGGCGTGAACGGTGGCGAATTGAGTGGCCGGATCGGGCGTCGGCGCTTGCGGCCACTGCACTTCGCCGACCACGCGGGCGGCGTCGGGCGGAATCGATACGGCGATGTCGGCGAAATGGACGCCCCGACCGCGTTCGCCGGAGAAGATGACGCCGGGCTCCGACAGTTCCGGCTGTCTGGTCGTGACGACGAGCAGATCGACGACGCTCGCGCCGGGCGCGACCTGATGGGTTGCGACGAGCGTTCCGTGCGGGCGGCTCGCGCATGCGCCGACCGCGAGCGCGAAAAACGCCGCCAATATGATCCGTCCCCGCCCCATAAGACCGCCGTATTCAAAAATAGTCGCGCCGCTGTCGAGCAGCAGCTAACTACGCTTCACTGCGTCATTTTTACGGCGCAAATGCGGCGCGGCGTCCGCGGTCACAGTCGAATTGTGCGCAAGCGCACTGATTTCTTGGGAGAAATGCGGCATTATCGCCACGCTCGCACGAGAGTGGAGCGTCGGAGGCGGGGCTGGGACGAATCGCCTCCGACTGCGCAGGGGAGAGCTTTCGGGCTTTCCCCTGCCTCTCTCAGCTGCGGGTCAGCGCCTTTTCGATATCTTTGAGCGGATGGCGGGTCAGGTCCTTGGCGAGTTCGCCGACCACCTTGCCCTGCGCCTTGACCGACAGCTCCTTGCGGATTTCGCCCAGGGCGCGCGGCGGCGCGACGATGGCGATGGCGTTCAGCTCGCCCGATTCGGCCGCCTGATTGATGCGATCCGCCATGGCGCGGGCGAAGCGCTCCTCCTCCAGCTCATGCCAGTCGACATTTTCCATGGCGCTGCGGCCGGGCGAGAAGGAGGCGAAGCTGCGGCCAGGCCTGTCAGTTCCCTGCTCATGCGTCGGCGGATTATCGTCGATGCGCGTCTCGATCACGCGAAGGTCAAGCAGATCGGCGTCGCCGTGGTTTTGAAAAAAGAGCGCGCGGCGGCCGTCTCCGACCAGGACCCAGGCGCCGTTGCCGACGGAAAATTCGCTCATGATGTGTCCTCGCCTTCTATATTGTTCGCATTGTTCTTGGCGGCGCGTGCTGCGCGGCTCGTTCTTGGCTACTCCTGCTTGGCGGCTCCTTCCTGACGCATGTTTTGAGGCGCTTGCGCGAAAAATATTGTCCCGCCGGCGCGGCTTCGCGTCGGTCGGCTCTCAGTCAAGAATAGGGCGCCGTCGCACGCGTTCAAAATCGCCATTTGCGACAAGACCATGTCGTAATGGACGCAATCGGCCAATTGTAAATGGCGTGCTCGGCATCGGCGCGGCGCGCGCGCCGCGAAAAACCGGTATTCAATTTTTTTGCGCGCCGCGCCTTAAGCGGCGAGCTTTTCTTCCTTGCCGGGCAGGTGGCTCATCTCCTGCAGCGCCGCGTCGCGCGCGCCGGCGGCTGCGTGCGTCATTTGCCGGCGCAGGGCGGCGCTCCGCCTGATCGAGCGCTCATTGAGCGCCCAGAGCAGCCAGCATGCGCCCAAAATGCTCAGCAGCGCCGTATAGGGTTCGCCGAGGGCGAAGGAAGAAAGGAATGAGAAATCGGGGACGCATTCCTTGGCGTATTCGCACGCGTCCGACCAATCCTGAAACCACTGTTTGATCGCCTCCATCGAGACCTCCTAGCCGCGCAGCATTCGAATAGCGCGCCCCGCCGTCGAATCGTATAGCGCTGGCATATTGCAAGGATTGTGCGAAGCAGCATATCGCGCGTCAATTGTGGTTATCTCGGTCAAATTGGCGCACTGCCTTGAATTTAGGCAGAAATCTCTCACGTCGGCGCGAGCGAGCATATCTGATCGCCGCCGCAGCGGCGATCGTCGACTATCCTGTCGAAACTTCTCGGGCGCCGATCAGGAAGCTTCGCCGATCGGCCATTCGCCCTTATAGACCCCGCCCTTGTTGTCATGGGCTTCGACGCGGATCGTCTTCGCGCCGTTGGGGGCATAGGTGAAGCGGAAGGTCGGGTCTTCCGCGAGCGAGATGCCGCCTTCCATCGTGAAGATCGGCGCGTCGCCCTGAAAGACTTCGACCTTGTCGATGAAATGCGCGGGGAGATAGGCGCGCGAAACCGGGTCCATCTGCATGCCCGAGGCGTTCGGGTGGCGGATCATGATCTGCGCCTCGCGCTTCGAGGCGTCGGCGCTCTTGAATTCGCGATATTTCATCTTGCCGATATTGGCGACCGCCTCGTCCTGATCCTTGACGGCGGGCGCCGAACAGCCGCCCGAGGCTTTGACGAATTTGGCGTCGGCGCGAAGCTTGCCGTCGCTTGTCTCGGCCACCGCATGGACGTTGGAATAGGAATTCACCCGCACGCGGGTCTCGATGAAGCCGACGCCGGATTTGTCGCCGAGCGTGAAGGCCGCCGCCATCGGCATCGGATTCTGGTCGATGACCAGCGTCGCGACTTTGATCTGCGTCGGGTCGGCGAAGCGCATGGTCATCGGCACGATCGCCGCATCCTCGGCGCGCGCCGGCGCGTCCAGCGTTATGAGGCCGTCAGCCGCTGCGATCGGGCGGTTTTGAAAGATGTCCGTGACGAGGCCGGGCCAGGGGTCGGGCGCGTTGTCCGCGAAGGCGCCGGTCGCAACAAGCGCGAAGAGGGCGCCGGCGGCGCAAAGGGCTGCTTTGTTCATCCGGCGTCCTTCCAACAGTTCCGTCCTCGCGGCGCAAGCGCGCTGATCCCGAGGCGAGAATAAGCGCCGCTTCCAGCGGCGTCACGTGACAAAGTCATTTACGGCCCTTCCCACTCAAGCTCCGCAAACCCCGCCGTGGCGTTGCGGGCGTTGTAATCGTCGAACAGCCGCCACTTCTCCCGTTCCCCGGCGCCGGCGGTCTTGGCGGCGGCGGCGACGCCCTCGCCCTTCTTGATCGCGGCGCGCAGATCGGCGGTGAGCCGCGTCAGATAGGCGCGCTGATCCTCGAGCGCCTTCGGCCAGGGGGCGGGCAGGGGACCATGGCCGGCGACGACCTGCGTCGCCTTGATCGCCGCGAGCCTGTCGGCCACGTCGAGAAAGCCGAGGAGGCTCCCGTCGACGACCGGCACATGCTGGAGAAAGAGCAGATCGCCGGCAAAGAACACGCCGCTTTTTTCGTCGAGAACGGTGAGGTCGCATTCGCTATGCGCTGTGCGCCAGGCCTGCAGGACGATCTCGCGATGGCCGAGATCGAGCGTCATCGTCTCATCGACGGTCAGGGTCGGCGCCACGATCGTGACGCCCTCGAGCGCGTCGCCCATCTGATCGCGAAAGGCTAAGAGATAATGCGGTCCGCGCGCGGCGAGCGCCCGCGGCAGATTTTTATGGCCGACGAAAATCGCGCCGGTCTCGACGAAGGCGCCATTGCCGAAAATATGGTCGGGATGGGCGTGGGTGTTGATCACATAGCGGATCGGCTTCTGCGTCCTCTCGCGCAGCGCGGCGAGAAAGGCGCGGCCTTCGATCAGGCTGCCGCCGGCGTCGACCACCGCGACGGCGTCGTCGCCGACAATCGCCCCGAGATTGGCGATGTCGCCGAGATTATCCCGAGTCATCAGGGATGTTTTCCCCTGATGCGCGTAAACGCCCGGCGCGATTTCATTGAGGGAGAAGCCGGCCTCCGCCTGCGCGGCAGGGAGCGGCGCGATCGCCGCGACGAGCGTCAGGATGAAACGCAACATGTTGTTAGCCTTAGCTGTTTGACGCGTCGCCCGATTCGGCGCATCGCACGGCCGCGCCATTGTTTTTTGCGATTGCGATTCAACCATTAGCGACATATTATCCCGCCGTTTCCGAGTAAAAGATGCCTCCCGGACGGGAACTGGGAGCTTCTCGCCGCCGACGGAGTTTTCGTCCCGCCGGCATGAGACATAAACGGAAATCGCCTTCCCAATGTCGAGGCGCCTAGGAGGCGCGACGTCGGCGGCGGCGCAACATAACGCGCGCCACGGCGTCGTCAGGAGGAAAAGCTCATGCATAGACTGTTGTTGTCGACTTCGGTGGCGGCGCTCGCGCTCGCCGGCGCGGCGAAAGCCGACGATTTGCTGACCCTGCAGAAAGACCCCAAGCAGTGGGTGATGCCGACGGGCGATTACGCCAATGTGCGCCATTCCGCTCTCAAGCAGATCACGACCGAGAACGTCGGCAAGCTCGCGCCGGCGTGGCAGTTCTCGACCGGCGTGCTGCGCGGCCATGAAGGCGCGCCGCTCGTCATCGGCGACGTCATGTATCTGCACACGCCGTTCCCCAACATCGTCTATGCGCTCGACCTGAAAGATCCGGACCACAAAATCCTCTGGAAATATGAGCCCAAGCAAGACCCCTCCGTCGTGCCGGTGATGTGCTGCGACACGGTCAACCGCGGCCTCGCCTATGGCGACGGCAAGATTTTCCTGGCGCAGGCCGACACCACCCTCGTCGCGCTCGACGCCAAAACCGGCAAGCTCCTTTGGTCGGTCAAGAACGGCGATCCTTCCAAGGGCCAGACCTCGACCGCGGCCCCGCATGTCTTCAAGGACAAGGTGTTCGTCGGCATCGCCGGCGGCGAGTTCGGCGTGCGCGGCCATATTACCGCTTACGACATGAAGACCGGCCAGCAGGTGTGGCGCGGCTATTCGATGGGTCCGGATGAGGACACGCTCATCGAGCCCGGCAAGACCACCCATCTCGGCAAGCCGCTTGAGAAGGACTCCGGCACCACGACCTGGCAAGGCGATCAGTGGAAGATCGGCGGCGGCACCACCTGGGGCTGGTATAGCTATGATCCGGAACTGAACCTCGTCTACTATGGTTCGGGCAACCCCTCGACCTGGAACCCGGCGCAGCGTCCGGGCGACAATCGCTGGTCGATGACCATCTGGGCGCGCGACCTCGACACCGGCAAGGTGAAGTGGGTCTATCAGATGACGCCCCACGACGAGTGGGACTATGACGGCATCAACGAGATGATTCTCGCCGACCAGGACATGGGCGGCCAGAAGCGCAAGACTCTCGTCCACTTCGACCGTAACGGCTTCGCCTATACGCTGGACCGCACCAATGGCGAGCTGCTCGTCGCCGAGAAATATGATCCGGCGGTGAACTGGGCGACCAAGGTCGACATGGACAAATCGTCCAAGACCTATGGCCGTCCGCTGGTCGTCGACAAATATTCGACCCAGCACAATGGCGAAGACGTCAACACGCAATATGTCTGCCCGGCGGCGCTCGGCTCCAAGGACCAGCAGCCGGCGAGCTATGACGCGGCGACGGGCCTGTTCCTCGTTCCGACCAACCACGTCTGCATGGACTATGAGCCGTTCCGCGTGAGCTATACGGCGGGCCAGCCCTATGTCGGCGCGACGCTGGAAATGTTCCCGGCGGGCAAGGACAAGGGCGAGACCCACACCGGCAACTTCATCGCCTGGGACGCCAAGACCGGCAAGATCGTCTGGTCGAACAAGGAGCAGTTCTCGGCCTGGGGCGGGGCGACGTCGACGGACGGCGGCGTCACCTTCTACGGCACGCTGGAAGGCTATCTGAAGGCCGTCGACACGAAGACCGGCAAGGAGCTCTATAAATATAAGACTCCGTCGGGAATCATCGGCAACGTCACCGTCTATGAGTCCGGCGGCAAGGAATATGTCGCGGTGCTCTCGGGCGTTGGCGGCTGGGCCGGCATCGGCCTCGCGGCGGGCCTTTCGAAGAGCAACGAAGGCCTCGGCGCCGTCGGAAACTATGCGTCGCTCGCCAATTATACGGCGCTCGGCGGCGTCTTGACGGTCTTCGCTCTGCCGAATTAAGCGAGAAGCGAAGTTAACGAAGGTCGGCGCTCGGCGCGCACCGTTAAGGTGCGCCGCCGAGCGTCGGCGTTTAAAGTGTGTGAAAAGAGACCAAGGAGAGTGGTAATGAGATCGCCGCTGGCCGGAGCATTGGCTCTGGGCGTCATTTTATGCGTGGGAGGCTCCGCGATGGCCGATCCGCCGGGAGACCCCAAGGCCGTCAAATCGACTGACGGCAAATATTTCGACGTCAAAGGCGACCCCACCTATAATGTCGGCCCCGACGGCAAGGTGGACTGGTACACCTTCTCCGGCTACCGCCGTTATCATGCGGAATGCCACGTCTGCCACGGTCCGAATGGCGGCGGTTCGACCTATGCGCCGGCGCTCAAGGATTCGGTGAAGCGGTTCGACTACGCGGAATTCGCCGGCATCGTCATCGGCGGCCGCCAGAACGGCAACAGCGTCATGCCCGCCTTCGCCGAAAACAAGAACGCCTCCTGCTATATCGACGATCTCTATGTCTATCTGCGCGCCCTTTCGACCGGCGCGATCGAGCCCGGCCGTCCGGGCAAGAAAGAGGATCGCCCCGAGGCCTTCGCCAAGGCCGAGGCCGAGTGCATGGCTCAGAAGTAAGTGCGTCAACGCGATCGCATGATCGGTTTGAGCAATCGCCGGCGCGGCCTGGCCGCGCGGCGTTCCCGGGCTTACGCCGCCGCAATATTTTTTGCGGCGGCGCCCGCCTTCGCACAGCATATGGGGCCGGATTTCGGCGCCAAGGGCGACGACAATCAGGGCTCGATCGAACTCGTCGATCCCAAGACTTTGCGCGTCTGCGCCGATCCGAACAATCTTCCCTTCTCGAACGATAAGGGCGAAGGTTTCGAGAACCGCATCGCCGAATTCCTGGCCAAGAAGCTCGGCAAGCAACTCGCCTATAGCTATTATCCCGGCGCCACGGGCTTCGTGCGCAATACGCTCAACGCGCATCTTTGCGACGTGATTCTCGGCATGCCGCAGGGCAATGATCTGGTCCAGCCGACCAATCCCTATTACCGCACGACCTACGCCATCGTCACCCGCGCGGGCTCGGAACTCGACGGCGTAAATTCGCTCGACGATCCGCGACTGAAGGAAAAGCCGCGTCGTATCGGTCTTGTCGCCAATACGCCGCCGGGCAATGTGCTGACGATGAACGGCTTGATGGCGTCGGTGAAGCCCTATGCGCTGATGGTCGACACCCGTGTTGAATCCTCGGGCGCGGCAATGACCCACGATCTCGAAAAGGGAGAGATCGACATTGCGCTGCTGTGGGGGCCGATCGCCGGCTATTACGCCAAACATTCGAGCGAGAAGCTGAATGTGACCCCGCTGCCGGAGACGGCCGGCGCCCGCATGGCGTTTCGCATCGGCTTCGGGGTTCGCCACTCCGATCAGAACTGGAAGCGCGAACTCAATACGCTGATCGCGCAGAACAAGGCGGAGCTGGAGCGCATACTTCTCGATTACGGCGTGCCGTTGCTCGATGAGTCGGGACATGCCATCACGGTCGCGCGATGAACTCAATCAACCGTTGGGCATGCGGATTTCTGCTTTTTGCGGCGTTCGGCGTTTTCGCCGCGGCGGCTAACGCTCAAACGCCGCCGGAGCCGGATTCCTATCGCATGGACAATTATCATGCGCCGACGCCGGCGACGCTCAAGGGCGCGACGGTGCTCGACACGCCGCAGGCGTTTGAACTGTGGAGCGGAAAGAAGGCGATCTTCATCGATGCGCTGTCGCATCCGCCCAAGCCCGAAGGCCTGCCCAAGAACGCGGTGTGGCGCGATCCCAAACGCTTCGACATTCCCGGCAGCATCTGGCTTCCCGACACCGGCTTTGGCGAATTGTCCGAGCCGATGGCGCGCTATTTCGAGCAAGGATTGACGCGCGCGAGCGGCGGCGACAAATCGAAGCCGCTCGTCTTCTATTGCCGCACCAATTGCTGGGCGTCGTGGAACGCGGGGAAACGCGCGCTCGCGCTCGGCTACACCAATGTGCTGTGGTATCCGCCGGGCGCCGACGGCTGGGAGCAGGCCGGCCATCCGCTCGAGGAACGCCAGCCGGAGCCGCGCGAGTAGGTCGCGTCATCCATCATTGCGAGCGAAGCGAAGCAATCCAGGCGGGCGCCGTCTTCTGGATCGCTTCGTCGCTTCGCTCCTTGCAACGACAAAAAACTCTCACTCCATCGCCTGCAGGATCGCCCGCGCCAGCGCGCCGAAGCGCTGCTCGATCAGCGCAGGGCTTTCGCACACATAGCCGATCATGCGGCGCTGCTCCTCAAAGAGCCGCAGCCGCCATTGCAGCGCTTCGCCGGCCTTTCTCACCGCCTCGGGGTCCGGTGGTTTTTGGTCCTGCAGGTCGCGTAGCGTCTGCGTCTCCTCGCGCGCTTTTTCCGCCATGTCCTTCAGACGCCGACCGAACCGATCGAGACCGGCGACGACGTCGCGCCGCTCGTCGTTCATGCGCTCATAGACTCCGGCGAACAGCGTTGTCAGGCGCTCCTTGCGCCTGTCGCCGGAAGATTTGGCGAATTGCGCGACGAGCCGCTCGGCTTCGTCGATCGGGGTGCGCCGCTGCGCAAGACGTACGACGAGGTCGGCGATCGTTTGATCGTCGCGCCAATGTTTCATCGCTTCATCGAGCGGCGGACCGGTCCAGACGCTGGCGATCGCGAGTTCGGGCACGCGCACCTGCCGGCACGGCCAATCCGGCTGGCCGTGCGGCTGTGGCGCCTCCGCCGTCGCGGCGCTGGCGCAGACGAGCGAAAAGAGCGCTGGAAGCAGGCTGCGATGAATCATGAGGTCCGCCAAGCGTCGCAGGAGCGCGACGCGCTATAATGCCCCATGCGGATCATTCCCGTCATCGATATTCGCAAGGGCGCGGTCGTGCGCGCCCGCGCCGGCGACCGAGAGAGCTACAAGCCGATCTCATCGCCGCTGGCGGCCACGAGCGCGCCGCCCGATGTGGTCGCCGGCTATATGAGGCTTTATCCTTTCGAGAGGATGTACGTCGCCGATCTCGATGCGATCGAGGGAAGCGGGGACAACCGCCGCGACATTCTCGCGCTGACGGAACGGTTCCCCGCGCTGCGCTTCATGATCGACGCCGGCGCGAAATCTTGTGAATGGCGCGGGCACGCGCGCGTCGAATGCGTGATCGGCAGCGAAACTTCGCGCGAGGGAGAAACCATCCGCGCTTTGAGCAGTAATCCAGACGCCATTCTCTCGCTCGATTTTCGCGACGAGGTTTTTTTGGGTCCCAAGTCGCTTCTCGATTGCGAGCGGCTATGGCCGCCTCAGGTCATCGTGATGACGCTGGCGCGAGTCGGCGTCAGAGCGGGGCCGGATTTTGACAGGCTCGCAAATATCGTCGCGCGCGCGGGCGATCGGCGCGTCTACGCCGCCGGCGGCGTTCGCGACGGGCGTGACCTTGCCCGGCTCGAAGCGATCGGCGCCGCCGGCGCGCTGGTCGCGACGGCGCTGCATGACGGCGCGCTGAACCGCGCCGATCTCGAATGCTTCCACGCGATGCGCCATGAAAAAAGGGAGCCTAAAAGGGCTCCCTTCTGAAATTCCTTGGCAGGCGATTCGCCGACGCTCAGTTCGCGGCGAAAGGATGTTTCGCGGTGACGCGGGCCGAGAGCACGCTGCGCGCGCTCGGATCGCCCTTCATCGCGCGCGCGATGGCTTCCTTCGTCGCGGAGTAGTTGAAGTCCTGGATCTTCTGATCGTCATTGGCGTCCCAATGGATGAAGACGCCGACGCAGATGAAGAGGTCGTCCGCCTGGCTCAATGGAATGACGCCCTCGGCGACGCTGTCGGCGACGGCCTTGGCGACGCCATATTGGGCCGGACCGAACATCTGAACCGCCTGATTGGCGTTCTTGATGGTCACCTTGTTGAACATCATCGTATAGGGCTTCACCAGCAGGTTCGGCGCAACGACGGCGAGCAGGGTGGTGAAGCCGTCCTTGTTGTTGACGAGGCCGTTGGCGAAGGCCTTTTCCGCCGCGGACCCGCGCGGACCCATGATCAGGTCGATATGCGCGACCTCGTTGCCGTCGCCGACGAGCGACTCGCCGACGCTGGTCTTGGCGCTGCTCGAGGTGAAGCTGGACGACGGCTTCGGAAAGAGCGCGCCCAGTATTTTCTCAAAGAACGAAGCCATAATCCCACTCCTCCCGGTACGTACGCGTCCCAGCGGCGTCTTTGAGACTTTTCGCGTGCGGACTGCCCGTATTACTCGATGCGCCTTAAGACGCAATTACCACTGGCCGCCGTCCCGGCGCGCCAGACTTCAATCGCTGCCGACCCCACCGGATGGGGCGGTCACATCGCCCTATCGGCGGCGTGCGCTGGTCGACGGCGCGGGCGGGAAGCCTCGAACTCCCCGCTGCGCATGTTCGTCGCGCGACTTAGTTCGGCGCGAAGGGGTGCTTGGCTTCGTTGCGCTTGGCGACGACTTCCGAGGCCTTCGGCTCGCCCTTGACGGCGCGCGCGATCGCTTCCTTCGTCGCGGTGTAATTGTAATCCTGGATCTTCTTGTCGTCCGAAGCGTCCCAGTGAATGAACACGCCGACCGAAATGAAAATGTCGTCGGCCTCGTCAATCGGGATCACGCCCTCAGCCACCGAATCCGCAACCGCCTTGGCGACGCCATGCTGCGCCGGGCCAAACATCTGCACCGCCTGCTTGGCGCCCTTGATCGTCACCTTGTT
>JBPFDW010000015.1:0-36687 GCA_051061375.1 Methylocystis sp.
GTGCGCCAGTCTCAAAAACCCCGGTTCAGTCTCATTAATTCCGACTCGCCAGTCTCACAATTGTGCGCCGCCAGTCTCACAATCCTGCGCCAAAAATTCCAGAAGCCGCCTGAGTCTCACAATCCGCGACGGGCCGACAGACGCGTCAGAAGGCTGTCCACCGATCAAACGCGAAATTTTTCCCGATTTTCCGGGCTATTCGAATCATGTCCGATAAGCGCACATTATCGGACATGGACATGAACAGACAAGTGCGGCGGATTTTAGCAAAAAGAGCATGATAAAGCGCCGTCGTAACTTGCCGGCGGACTCGCTCCGCGGCTACGATTGAGCGCATGTTCGAAGATGATTCGCCCGACTCATTTGAGGTTGACGCCGCAGTGGCCGCGCCGCCGCCGCGCGGCCGCAACACTCGTCATTCAAGCCCGTCGCTTTCGCAAAATGTGGGGTGTCACGTTGCACTTAATTGCAATAATGCGCCAGTTCGCGCCGGCCACTGCAGCAAATTTGAGAATCTTTTGGGTCAAAATTATCAAATATGCTGCAATAATGATAATGCCGTAGACTCGGGCGGAATGCCGAGCATGGTCGTGGCGAGTTCGCTGAAGCGCGTGCGGTTCTGACCAATGGTTTTGCTTTGCAGCCATCCCAGCATAGCCGGTCCCTCGCGTTCGACGATCGAGACTCCCGCGAGAAGCGCAGGGCGGAGGCGAAGGGGTAAGATCAGACTTGCCGAGGAAGGCAGCGAGACTTCGCTATCCACGACAACGGCGTCCGTTTCCGGAACGATGAGGCCAAGAAGCCGGAAGCTACCGTTGCGCTTCAAATGCGTTTTTCGTGGGTCGCGTCGCATCAGCAGGAGACGCGCCAGTTCCATTGGCGGCGCCCAGCTTTGAACGCTAAGTTCCGCTTCGTCGTTAATCAGACGTTGGCCATTGAGCGCTTCGGTCCAATATGAGTTGATAGGTGACGCGATCGTATTCGCTTCATTGTCGCTGAGCGACGAACCGCATTGCGAACACGTGATGCGCCATCCAAGAAGTTGGTTTCTACGTACGGGCTCTAGCCCATTCGAATTTGCTTGGCGCGAGCAATTCGCACAGAACTGTATTGACTTTGCAGCAATCCATCGATGCGACTCTGGGGATAGATTTGCGAGACTCATTTGCCGGATGACGCTCGCATCCGTTCTGAACATGTGAGCGATGCGAGCGGATTGTTCGGCGGTCAGGCGTAGATCGATCGCGCGCATCGCCGACACGTTAGCCACACAATGCCGAAGCATGGCGACAGGCGGAACGCCATAAAAGACGGCATGCCGACAGACCCATGACGACAATAGCTCATCGGTCATGGGTGGAAGCACGACCGGCAGTTGGCCGCAATGAGGAAGTTTGGGTGTCACGCGAACGCCGCTTCCATATCGAGTTCTGGCTGCCAACTCTCGACGGCTTCGTCGCAGATTTGCTCTCTTCCAGTTTCGACCGCCTCTACGGCGAGATTGTTGATCAGATGGAAGATGTTTGCCGTGATGCCCTCGGTCACCTGCAGCATCCAACGCAATGATTTCGGGCTGAGCACGGAAGGATTGCGTAACGGCGTGTTGCGCAGAATGGACGCGACGAGCGCTTCAAATTGTTCATCCGCCGCCCAACGGTTCAACGTGAACTGTTCAAAACGTCGGGCGAGTTGAACATCGCCGCTGATGGCTTCGCGCGCTTCGTTGACGCCAAAGCAGACGAGCGAGATTTGAAGGCGATTGCTCAAGAATCGAAGGGTGTTCAGCACGACTCTCTGTTCGCGATAAGAGCCCGCGAGAATATTGTGGACTTCGTCGATAACGAGCACCTGGACGCCGATCGCCTCCATGATCCGCAATGCGGACTGCTCCATCTGGGCAATGTCCGCGCGCGGGCGTTGCGGCGCGCCAAGAAGCGTGAGCAGTTCAGCATAGAAGCGGCGTTCTCCCGGTCGACTGGTCATCTCCATCGCGAGTACAGGCGTTCGAAGCGCGCCCGTGACCGCATTGAAACCCGGCGGGTGTTCGTCACGGAATCGCTTCATGATCATGGTTTTGCCCATGCCGCTGTCGCCATAAATCGCAACGGATGGCATCCTCGTTCCCCGAGGATGGTCGAGCAGGAGCCCCAAACGGTCGAGGGCCTGTTTGGCCCGCGGATACAGAACCCAACGGCGCGATTTTATTGCGCGGATGCGACGTTCATCGGATTCCGAGAGAAGCGCGGCGGCGGCAGGCGTCAGATGGGAGCTTACATCGTTCATGTCAGCATCCGTTCAGTCCGAGTCTTCAACAAAGGGCACTGGCTGTCTGGAATCGACGCCGCGCAGCGAGCCCCAGCCGTTGCGATCTCCCTTGGATTTTGAACCGGCGGCCTTTCCGCGTCGAGCCGCTTTCGTCTTTCTTTTCGCGGTGTCAACAAGTTCTCGCTGCGCCATCGCGGTGCGAATAATCGAGCGCATATCGACCTCGCGGCGTCCTTGCGCGAGCAGGGTGCGCCGCGCCGTCAGCGCCTCTCGGAGCGTTACAGAGGGCAAGGTCACGTCAGCATAACGCGCTTCGACAAAATTTCCGGAGGGGCGGCGAATGAAAATTCGTGACATGTCGCGCGGATCATACTTTACCAGGAGCCGTCGCTTGGTTCTGCCGACATCGGCGCTGAGCGCCGGGGACCAGTATCGCAAATTGAACAGATGGATGCCGTTCGGGCGCAATGTGCGTTCCTCTTCAGGCAGAAACGTCAACCAGAAGCGCATCCGATCGTGAGGTAAGCGGAGCGGAATCTCTCCCTCGCGCTCGCGCCATACAGCGATTGGCGGACGACACAAACTGCTATGAATCGATTGATGGTACGAACCGACGATTTCGAGGGCAATGTACCGCTCGACTTCACGCAGGGTCAGGGCCGCGTTGAGCTTCGGATCATACTCGCCACGCTCTGCGATATTGCTGGATGTCGAGCCGGGCAGGAGGTGAACGGCGCCCATCTGCGTTCCGATTAGGCGTTCGATATGTCCGCCATAGTGCGGCGTGCGGCATGGCCTCCACTGAATATTCATTCCGGCGTCTTCGCAGCCGCGGATAAAGGCGCGGCTGCGAAATTCGGGGCCGTTATCGACATGCAGCACTGCCGGCAGCCCCGCGACCGGCCAAAGCTCGTCAATCTCCCGATCCTTCAGCCATGCGGATTTGTCGAAAACCGAATGAAGCAGACAAAGACTTACGGACAAACGAGATGGGGCGTCCATTGTCAGATAGAAGCCCGTCACCATGCGACTGAACACGTCAATCGCGAGCGTCAGCCAAGGGCGACCGATTGGTTCGCGCGTTTCTTCATCGACGACGATGATGTCCGCTCTGGTATGATCAACCTGGACAATTTCTAAAGGCTGTGACGCACGCAGCTCTCCGGGCTTCGGCGTTGTCGCCTTGACGATCGACGTTTCTCCGCGTCGCTTCGCTCGCCGCTGAAGGTCGATGCTTTCCACGCGATTTTTGATCGTGCGCCAATTCGGCGCCTTGAAACCGGCCGCGAGGCATTTTGTCTGTACTTCGCGTACCAGTCGCGAGAAGGGCGGTCGTGTTGGCTTGAGATAGAAGCGCGAAATTGTCGCGCGGATAATTTCATCCCGCTCCTTGTCCAGCGTGTGATGATCCTTCCGTCGTCCGCGCTTACGATCGACCAGCGCGGAGACGGTTCCTCCCTTGCGAAAGAGCCGGACTAATCGATAAGCCGTGGCCTGGCTCACGCCGAGCACAGTCGCAAGCTCCAAAATCTCGTCGACGGTCGATCGATCTGGTCGCCGGCGCACAAATTCGCGTATCACGTCCGCGCGGCGGCGCGCTTCTTCCCAATCTTCCGGGTTCACATCATCGGGGAACGGATCAGACATTGGGCCCACCGAACCGGCGCATGTGAGGCTGCCAGATTATCAAATAAGGTGCAGCAAACGCCGTCATATTATCAAATAAGGCACAAATTATCAAATTAAGCGCAAGGCTAAGCTATTGAAATATATGAAACCAGATTCTGCCGTTTAAATACAAAGTGACATCTGTCCAAGCGCGCCTGCCGTTCGGCGTCGCTCTCCTCCATGTCGCCGATCAATAGTTCGAGTTGTTCGATATCGCGGTCGAGCCTTTCCGACGATCGCCCAAAGCGCGCCCGCCGCAAAATGGCGAGCTGCATTTTCAGCTTCTCGATCAGCAGCGTTTTGGCGTGAACTTCCGCGGCGAGCGCCGCCGCGAAGCGACGCAGTTCAGCGGGATCTTCCGGCAAATCAGCAACATGGTTTTGTCTATCACAAAATACGTGTCGACGCAGCTCGATAATACGCGGATTCTATAGGAAAGCCGGGCGTTCCGGCGCTTGTGGCGCAATCGTTCGGCGCCAGTCAATCCCTTCGATTAGCAACGCCAGTTGCGCCGCCGTCAGTTGTAGCGCGCCCTCGACAATCGGCGGCCAAACGAACTTGCCCTTCTCCAGACGCTTGGCGAAGAGACACAATCCCGACCCGTCCCAGGTCAATATCTTCACATAGTCGCCGTGCTTGCTCCTGAACACGAACACCGCGCCGGAATATGGATCGGCACGCAGAACCTGCGCGACATCGGCGGCAAGCCCATCGAAGCCGCGCCGCATGTCGACAGGCTTCAGCGCCAGATAGACCTTCACGCCCGGCGCGAACTGAAGCATCAAACATCGCCCAGCGCGGACAAGACGCGTCGCAGCGCCTCCGTATCCACATCCGCATCCAGCGACACGCGCGCGCCATTCGGAAGACTGATCTCCATCGCCCCGCGTCGCGCGCTTCTGCGCGGCTCGCGCGGCGGCTTCGTAACAGCGTTGGCTGGCGGCGCTGTCGGCGTCGGCGCCGAAACAGCGCTCAACTCGAGCAGCTTCACCGGAACGAACGTCGGCGCGGCGACGTCTGGCGCCACAGCTGCCGGCTCCTGCGCCGGCGCGCGTCGCCGATCAAGCCAGCCCTCACGCGCACGACGGATCCATTTGAAAACGAGATTGGCGTTCAGCCCATGCCGGCGTGCAACCGCCGCAACAGACGCGCCCGGCGCCAACGCCTCTCCAACAATCCGCCGGCGCTCTTCCAGACTCCATGATCGCCGTGTCGAGCTATCCTTCGTCGCCGCCATCTAGTGTCCACCTGTTCCGTGGTGGACACCTAACCAACTCCAAATGCCAAGCGGTAGGCGGTCGTCAGGTCGCGCTTACATCCCAAATCGGCGTCGTTACGTCTCGATCGAGCCGATCCGTTCCGGACGCAGGGCGACGTCGACCTGGCTGTTGTCGATTACGACGAAGCAGTGCGGATCGCCCCGGACTCTGCGCGCGCCCTTTTCGGCCGGGGCAGTGCCTATCGCAGCAAGGGCGATCCAGATCGCGCCCGGCAGGATTTTGAATCCGCCTTGCAGCTTGACCCGAACTTTACTGCCGCGAGGAGCGCCCTCACCGAAATGAGCGAACTCGTTTCAAAGCGAACGGAAGCGCCCAGAGCGACCGTACCGATCTCGCCGCCGCCGTCAGTCAGTCTGCCGAACAGACCCGCTGTGCCGCTGCTCGTGTTTCTGACGGCGATCTCGCTGCTGGGTTTAATCGCTATCGCCGTTATGCATTTTCGGCAGGTCGGCAAGCGCAATCGTCCCATGGCCGCTGAAGCGGCCGTCGCACGTGACGAATATCTCGCAACGATCAGTCGAGTTCAGCCGGACGAAATCTATTCGATGCTGGAAACTGCTCCTGAAGGCCTATCCCAATCAGTCGCCGCCGAGCGTCTCGCAAAATTCGGTCTCAATCTTGTCGCTCGCGAAGCGAAGCCGACCATCATGCAAGAATTATGGAGTCGCGCCAAAAACCCGCTCAATGCATTACTGCTGACGCTGGCGACCGTTTCCTACTTTCTGGGCGATATGCGCGCAGCCATCGTTATCGCCTCTATGGTCGTCCTCGCCATCATGACCGCCTTTATGCAGGAACACCGATCGAACGAGGCCGCGGCAAAGTGGCGCAACGAAAACAGAAGATGCCATGATCTTCGAGTCAAGCTTGGCGCAGAATTTTGGGAGAATTCCGCGTTGATCCCTATTTGTGTTTTTCCGCAATCCCCGGAGGAAGGTGTCGCCAGACATAACCCTGGGCGCCCTTATCATAGGCGTATCGATATAATTTGCGCATGTAATTCTGGTCGAACTCCTGAGGATGATCCGCCTGAAAATCGTCGCCAATATAAGCGACATTAAACCCAACTCCGGCGCGCTTCGTGAGCGTGTAAATGCGGAACAAATCGCCCACACCATTCGAATTGATAAGCACTGAAACCGCCTTCTCGGCGATGGGTAAAGTCAGGCGATCGACGTCGCTAAATTCAGCGTGCAGGCGCGCGTTCCGGATGACATAGGCGTCGGCGCTGGCGCGGCGGTAGCCTGCCTCCTTGCGGAGACGCATGATGTCGATGTCAGCGGGAAACAAAAAAGCTTGACTGACCGCTCCGCCGTCAACGTGCAGTTCCTGATATTCCTTCCCTTTGGCGTTCACGTTGAAGAGGACTGGCGGAAAAGCGGCTGGGACCGCCGCCGAGGCCAGCAATATGCGCCGCACGAGATCGGGAGCGTCTGGATTGCCGCTCGCAGCAATCGCTCCGATATTCCAGCGAACCGCATGTCCCGCGTCAAGATCCGTCGTTTGGATGAGAAGCAATCGTCCTTTTCTATATTCCGCGGCGATATCAGCGAGCATTTGCTCGTCGACCCAGCGGGAAATCGTCTCAAACAGAGGCGTCGTATCCGCCAAAGCGTCCTGCGTCAGGGCCGCTACCGGGGCAAAGCGCGTATCTGTAACTTTTTCTGGCGTAATATTTGTGTAAGCATCCATGAGCTTGTCGTCGTATTTCGATCCCAAAAACGCAAAGGGCGCAATGAGAGCGCCCGTACTGACGCCCGTGACAATTTTAAATTTGGGACGGTCGCCATGCGCCGTCCAACCGACCAGAAGACCGGCGCCAAAGGCCCCGCCGTCGCCTCCGCCAGACACGGACAGGAATTGCGCGTGCGGCAACACGCCGCCGTACGGGACGCCCGCCACCTTCGCTTCGCGAATGAGCGAAGCTTCAATCTCCTTCATCAAGGCTTCGTCCTGCAGAGCGGAAAAGCGGGCGTTCGTTATTCCCAAAACGGACGTCATGCCTCGCTCACTGGGCGGCGTCGACGTTCGGGGCTCCAGCGACGCGCAACTCGCGAGACATAGAAATACAACCAGCCGCGGAAGTTGCTTGGTGCAGAAGCACATCGCTATTTCTACCCCTTTGTTCGTCGCCGAATGATCCGAGACGGATTTGTCGCGATCTCGTCTGTCTTATTCACGACACGCTGATTTGAGTTTGGCGAATATTGTGTAATTGTTCATCGGTTAGAACTTCTTGTGTTTACGGCAGAAGTATTTACACGTATACTCTTCCGTCTGCTTCGAGCGCCTTTATGGCTTGCGAATCTTTCTGACGCTTTCCCGTTTAGATATTCGCATGCGCCCGAAGCGATTGTAAATCTACCGTGATTAACAACAGAGAGATTGCCAGGGAAGGAATATTTTCTATGTATATATTGTATTGGAAACAAAGAGACGGCGAGCCCTTTGCGGTCCTGGAGTGCTTTCAAATTAGTTCGGAAGTTTCAATCTTGCTGCGAGGCTCTTTGCGGCGTGCTGCGGTGATTGTTTGATTTGCGCGCGATCGACCGAATAATTCGCGTGCCGCATGTTCTCGACCGTGATTGCGCCAATCAAAGGTCCGAGCGCATCGAGAATTTTTTTGTCGCCCGAAACGCGGTTTGAGATCAACAAAAGGGCGTCGTAGCCGGGCAGGGCGCGACGCGGATCAGAAAGCACGACAAGATGACCGGCGTCGATTCTGCCATCGGAACTGAACGCAGAGATCACGTCTACCTCTCCCGACGCCAGAGCATCATACATCAGCGATGGCGCAAATGACCGGGCCTTCCCAAACTGCAGCGTGTATGCGTCCCGAACGGAGCGCCATTCCGGCCTTTCGAGAAACTCGAGATCGGAGCCCAGAGACAGATCGGGCGCGTGTCGCGATAGACTGGAGATGTCGACGACGTCAAGTTCGCGCGCCCGTTGCTCGCGCATAGCGAATGCATAGGCGTTCTCGAAGCCAAGCGGTCCCATGACGCGTACGCCGCCATTAGACATGGCCCACCGTGAAATTTCGTCGATCGCCGCGTTGCGGTCCAAAACCGCGTCGCTATGCATCTCGTTGGCGAGGAGCGTCCCCGCGTAATCGACATAGACGTCGATCCCTCCCGCAGCGAGAGTCTTGTATGCAACGCTGGAGCCCAGCCCTTCGCGGTAGGAGACGGGGTAGCCGGCATCGCTCAGCCGGTTGCCGATTAGGCGAGCGAGAATGAGTTGTTCCGAGAAATTTTTTGCGCCGACCACCACCGTGTGTCGTCGTTGCGCCGTCGTTGCGACGCCTTGACCGATCAGGCTGGCGGCGACGCCGACCGCGATGGCGGCTATCCCTGTCCAGATTCGCCAGGGTCGCTGTTCGCGCAAGCCGCGCGAGATCAGCCCAATCAGCGCATCGACTGCAAGCGCCAGACCGGCGGCTGCGACACAGCCGCCGAGCACGAGCGACCAGTTCTGGATCTGCAAGCCGGAGAAGATCGGGTCGCCGAGGCTGGGCTGCCCGACCATCGTCGCCAACGTCGCCGCGCCGATGGTCCAAACCGCCGCGGTGCGCACGCCTGCAGCCACAAACGGCATCGCCAGAGGCGCTTCGACGAGGCGAAGTTTCTGACCGGGTGTCATCCCCACGGCGTCTGCCGCCTCGAGCACCGTCGGGTCCATGTTCTGACGGGCGGTGACAGCGTTGCGCAGGATCGGAAGCAGCGCGTAAAGCGTCAATGCGATCAGCGCCGGCAGAAAACCAAGAGCCGGTATGGCGAGCCCTGTCCAACGTCCAAGGCTGAGTAGCACTGGGAAGAATAATGCGAGCAGCGCCAGCGCAGGAATCGTTTGAATGAGGCTGGTCACGACGAGCGCGAACCGCGCGAAGCGCGGCGAACGGCTCGACCAAACCGCAAGCGGCAGGGCGAACAGGATCGCAAGACACAGCGCCGCAGCGCTAAGCGTCACATGCGCGGCAAGCTTGGGGCCAAGACCATCGAATATGGCGAGAGTCTCGGTCACTTCGAAAGCTCCGTCAGGCGACGTTGACGCCGCCTTGGAGCCTCGAGAAGCGCCTGCGCGGTCTTCCCGCCGCCGCCAGCCAGCAAGCCGGTCGGTGTCTCGTCCGCTGCGAGGCGTCCCGCCTCCATCACGAGCACCCGATCAGCGAGCAGCAGCGCTTCGGTTATATCGTGCGTGACCATAACGGTCGTCAGACCCAGCTCGACATGAAGTTCGCTCATTGTTGTTGCGAGCGCGTCGCGCGTCACCGGATCGAGCGCGGCGAACGGTTCATCGAGCAAAAGCAGTTGCGGCGAGGGCGCCAGCGCCCGGGCGATGCCCACACGCTGTTGCTGTCCGCCCGAAAGTTCATGCGGGCGCCGTTGCGCAACGGCGCGAGGCAATTCAACGAGGTCGAGCATGCAGCCGACCTCCGTGTCGGAAAGAGCCTCGCCCGCCACTTTTTTCCCGACGCCGATATTTTGCGCGACCGTCATATGGGGAAAAAGGCCGTACGACTGAAAAACAAAGCCAATGCGTCGTCGCATAGCGACACTGTTATTTTTGGCCAACAGGACGCCGTCAAATGTGACGGTTCCTTCGTCGGGCCAGATCAGGCCGTTGGCGATACGCAGCAGCGTCGATTTCCCGGCCCCCGATCCGCCTACGACGGCCGCGAAAGTTCCAGTCGCCACATCGAGCGACACATCTTGGAGCACCGTCGTTTTGCCGTAAGCCTTGCTTATTCGCGAAAGGCGGAGCACCGGAGAAAAAACGCCGCGTTCATTCTTCATCGCGACAAAGCTCTAAGGAGTTCGGCGTGAGCGTATTCCGTCAATAGATGGAGCCGATCTTGATTTCGCGCCCATGAAGCTCGGCGATATCGCCTTCCGATAGGCCGGCGATCGCACGGTAAAACGGCCGCCTGCGATAACCCTATCATTTCGACGCCCTCGCAGCGAAAGCGTCCGGTCGATACGCCGATCACGAAATGACGGCCGTCGACGCAAACCACCGCGCCCGCTTCAACCTTCGTCTTCTTGCCGAAGTTCCTTGCGCCGATGGCTTTCAATTTTTCTTCGGCGGTGTGAACCGGCTGCTCGAAACTTTCGGCGAGGTCCGCTTGCAGTTTGGCCTGAGCCATTTCGTCAAGGTCGATCGGCTCGCTCGGAATCAATCTGGCGCCTTCGAGAAACTGAAGATAGTTGTGAGTTGCGTGCCCCAGTTCCGTTGTCGTAAGCGCAAGCATGGTTTCTCGGATGCACTGCTTGTTCAAGTTGCAGCCCTCTTTGTCAGTTGACCGCTCCGCCAAATCTTTCGGCGCGGATGGTGTTTGGGGAAACGCCAGCCGCAATCAACGCAGCGATGGCGGCTTCAGCGAATGCGTCTGACCCGCAGACATACGCAGTTTCGGGCGGCATTAAAATTATGTCGAGGCTGCGCGCGAGCGACTGTGAATCGATCCGGCCGGTGCACCAGGCCGGCGAAGACGTTTCTTCGCGCGAGAGGAAGATGTCGAACGAAAATCCCCTACTCGTCTGGCTCAGCGTTTGTAGTTCGTCAAACGCGACAAGGTCGCCCGCATATCGCGCGACATAAACAAGATGCAGCGGTCCTTGATGAAGGCTTTCCGAACGATAACGGATCATTGACAGGAGCGGCGCGATTCCTGAACCGCCCGCCATCATGACAATCGGACTTTGAGCGTTTTCTTCCCAGACGAAATGTCCTCCGATCGGACCCTTGATCTCAACTGCGGCGCCAATTTCGGCGCCATCGTGAAAGTAACCGGAGACTTCGCCATCCGGGAGCCTTGCGATAAGAAGTTCATAGCTTCCCTCATGCAGCGGCGAAGAGGCGATCGAATAGCTTCGGCTCGCCTGATAGCCGTCTTCGGCGGTCAGGCGAACGTCAATATGCTGCCCGGCTCTGAAAGGCGTCCACAGCAACGGCCGTATGGTCACGAGGCGAATATTGTCGCTTGCGCGTTGCAAGCCGGATATTTCAGCTTTCCGCCAGTCGTTCGGCCCCGGTCGCAAAATCATGAGAAACGCTGCTCATGCCAAGGATCTCCATAGATATGGTAGCCCCGCAACTCCCAAAATCCGGCTTCATCGCGTTTGGTGAACTGCAGCGAGCGGATCCATTTGGCCGACTTCCAGAAATAAAGATGCGGGACCAGCAATCTGGCCGGGCCGCCATGATCACGCGGCAGAGGCTGGCCGCCGAAGCGCGTGGCGACCATCGACTTGCCGCCAATGAGATCGGCGAGGGGGACATTGGTGCTATATCCCTCCTCGCAGTTAGCGAGCGTATATTCGCTGGGCGGTTCGACGCCTGCGTCGGCCAGCAGCGCGTCGAGCGTTACGCCCTCCCAAACCGTGTCGAGTTTGGTCCAATGCGTGACGCAGTGGATGTCTCCCGCCCATTTTGTCTGCGGCAATGCGTTGAAGCTCGCCCAGTCCCATGTCTTGATCGGTCGGGGCCCATTCTTGAGAGTGAAGGTCCAATTCTCGGGCCGAATTTCTGGCGTAAAACCCGCTGTCATGACGGGAAAGCCGTCGGTGACGGTTTGTCCCGGCGGGAGCCGTTTCTCCGTTTCCTCCGGCGGTCTGCGGCTGCCAAAACCCTTTGTCGCCATCAGTCGTCTCTCCTTAGCTCGGGGCGATGCGCAGCCTTGGCGCCGACAGCATCCGCCAGCTCTTGGCGATGCGGCGCCAAGCGGACGCTCTCGTCACCCGACCTTGACGCCGCGCCAGAACGCGATGTGATCTTTGATTTCGGACGCCGCTGGAGATGGGTCGGGATAAAACCATGCGGCGTCGACGTTGAATTTTCCGTCCACGGATAATGAATAGTAAGACGCCCTCCCTTTCCATGGGCATGTCGATTGCGTTTCGCTTTCGACAAGAAAAACAGCACTCACTGCGGCGCGTGGGAAGTAATGGTTGCCTTCGACGACAACGGTTTGATCGCTTTGCGCTATGACGGCGCCGTTCCACACTGCTTTGACCACGATCCATCCCCTGAATGCGATGCTCCGCATCGGTACTGTTTATCTCAATGAACCCCTCGAACGCCGTTTCCGATGTCAGTTTCTCATTGTCCTGCCGTGCTTGCGCAGCACGTCCTGCTGTTCGAGCCAGTCGGCGAAGCGCTGATGCATCTCTTCCTTTCCGAAGCAGATCGCCGTTTCGAACGGCTCGATTATTATCTCATCGCCAAGTTGTGATGGATGTTTCGTTTCCTCGCCCCTTATCATAATGACTGACAGGTCGATGTGCTCGGGGATTAGATCGCCAATCATGACGGATTTCTGCAGCCGCAGGTGATGCTCGGCGATTGTCATGTGATCTTCGAGACTGAGCAGCCGCACGAATCCGTTCTTCCCCAACCGCGTCGTACGCATGAGAAGCCCGCTCAGAAACCGGCACAGCAAGCCGTCGACAAACGGGTGGACGATGATCAGGAAGTTCAGCGCAATGGCGGCCAGAAACCAGAGAGCCTGCCGGAAAACTGGGGTGGTTTCCGGGCCGATCGACGTGAATGTCACCACGAATGTCGAAACGATCGACACTAATCCAAGATTGCCGATGATCATCAATGTCATCAACACGCGGCGACGAATCGGATAGTTCACGATCAACTCCGATTCACGCGTGGTGAAACCGGTTCCCGTCATGGCGGAAAGGCACTGGAAGCGCGCCACATTGTCCGGCAGCCCGGTCAATCGCATGATTGTCGATGCGATGCGGACCAGTATGGTCGACATCGTGAAGATCATCATCACGGTCAAAGCTGCGTTCATTCAATCTCCTTGGACGATCTGTCGCGACGAATTTGGAACGGCGTTGTGTTCAACATGCCGGACGTTGCGCGGCATGAGCGCGCCGAACGCCATAGGCCAGGGCGCAAATCCCCGCCATGGCGAATACTGCATCCCGTCCCGCCGCCATCGCCAGGATGGCGGCGATCGCCAGAAAGCCGCTTCCGAAGATTGAAGCAAGCGGCGTAACCGTCGCCGCAACCATTCCGCTTGGAATGGTCTCGTGACGCATCTCGCAAGCGACGGTTTGTTCCTTCACGAATTCAGGCTCCTTTGGAGCGGGGTCAGCTTGTCGAGAATGGTCGGCATGAATTCGGTCACGGTCGGATGCACGGGAAGCGCATCGCGCATCGCTTTCCAATCTCCGCCGGCCGCCATGAAGTTGGAAAAGGTCTGGACGAGCTCATCGCCGTTGAGGCCAAGAACCGTCGCGCCCAGCACCTTGCGGCTCTCGCCGTCGACGATGATGCGGATGCGTCCAGCGAGCTCACTCTCCTCCTTGGCGCGGCTGACATGTTTCATGTCATGTTCGGCGACCAATACATTGCGCCCTTGATCGGCCAGTTTCTGCGCTTCGTACCGGTGGAGGCCGACATGGCCAAGCGGCGGATCGGTGAACATGGCGTAAGTCATCACGCGATCATCGGCGCTGCGCGATCCGCCAGCGAGGTTTTCGGCGACGATCTCGAAATCATGGTAGCTCGTATGGGTGAATGCGCCCCGGCCGTTGATGTCGCCGAGCGCCCAGATCCCCGGAACAGCGGTTTCCAGCCTGTCGTTGGTCGTCACATATCCGCGCGGTCCGATTTGCAGGCCGACGCTTTCAAGACCGAGAGCGTCGGTATTGGGCGTCCGTCCCGTAGCGACGAGAAGATGCGTTCCCGTGACCGCTCCACCATCAAGTTTGACCAAAATGGCGCCGGCCTGGCGGGATATGCTGGAAATCCTCGCTCCGGTGCGGACAACGACGCCCTCTTCCTCCAAGCATTCGCGGATCATCGCCGAGATGTCCGGGTCTTCGCGCGAGGCGACGGTTGCTCCGCCCTCGATGACCGTCACCTCTGAACCGAGTCGGCGGAATATCTGCGCCATCTCAAGTCCAATATAGCTTCCGCCAACGATGACGAGCTGTGTCGGCAATGTTGCGAGCGCCAGCAGCGAGCGGTTGTCGAGCGCGGGCGTATCTGCGAGACCGGGAATAGGCGGCATGAGCGGGCGCGTGCCGGTGTTGAGAAAAACTTTGCCCGCATCGATCTTTCGTTCGCCTGCAACGATGCGAAACTGTCCGTTTTGGCGTCCGTCGAGTCGACCCTGCGCGACGACGACGTCAACGTTATTGTTGCGCAGCCAATTCTCAAGCGCAGCGCGCGAAGCATCCACTCGCTCACACATCCGCGCCATCGCGCGCCCGAAGTCGACCGTCACCGGCCCGACATCGACGCCGAATTCACCGGCGCGTCGCGCTAGATAGGCGACGCGGGCGGATTTGCGTAACGTCTTGGTCGGAGTGCATCCATTGTTGACGCAGGTTCCGCCAAGTCGCTGCGCCTCGATCAGAACCACCTTTTCGCCGCGTTGCGCTAGCTTGACGGCGAGCGCCGGGGCCGCTTGCCCGGCGCCGATGATCGCGCTGTCGTAGTTGTCGACCGCCATGCCGATGTCGCTTTGCACGGCCTTTCTCCTTCGCCGGTTGTTGACGTCTCAGTGATCTCGCTCGGCGAGAAACAGCGTGTACCAGTCGTCCGGAGCGGACCAGGAGGCGATCGGGTCCCACCCGCCGCATCGCAATAGCATTCGCGCCTCCTCGAACCGGTATTTGTGGCTGTTTTCGATATGCAGCGTTTCTCCGCGCGCCAGCCGGATTTCTTCGTCATCAATGATGAAAGCGACGTCTTTATGCGCGACCAGATGCAGCTCGATGCGCGATCGATGCTCGTTCCACCGCGCTTCGTGACGAAATTTCTCAATGGGAATTTCGACGCCCAGCTCGCGGTTGACCCGACGCAGAACATTCAGCGTGAAAGCGGCCGAAACGCCCTGGGCGTCGTCATATGCGGGGATGAGCGCGTCAAGCGGCTTGACGCGGTCCATTCCGATCAGCAGCAACGCGTCTCCTCCCAGCGTCTCGCCCATGCGCCGAAGCAGGTCGGTCGCCTCCATCGGCGCGAGATTGCCGATCGTCGAACCCGCGAAGAAACCGACGATCGGGAGGCGGCGAGGACAATAGGGGAGCGGCACGGCTTCGTTGAAGTCGGCGTCGATCGGCGTGACTTCGAGAGACGGAAATCGCTGCGCGATCACGGTCGACGATTCGCGCAGATAATCCCCCGATACGTCGATCGGCACGTAGCGCGCGGGATTGATCGCTTCGATCAGCGCCGGCGTCTTGGCTGCGCCGCCCGCTCCGAACTCGACAAGCATGCGCCCGGCGCCGATCATCTCGAGCAATTCCTGCGCGGCGCCGGTCAGCAAAGCCAGTTCGCTCCGCGTCGGGTAATATTCCGACAGCCGGGTGATCTGTTCGAACAGTTCCGAACCGCGATGATCGTAAAGCCAACGCGCCGGGAGCGTCCAACCTTCTTCCTTGCAACATCTGAGAAAGTCCGCACGCAGCGCGTCTCGTTCGAGATTGAAGGAGCGTCGAGGGGCGGCCTTGCAGGTCGTCGTGCAATTTACGTTCAAGCGTCCCTCGCCAATCGTAATCCGCAAAATTGCCAGCGTTGGTGCGGATAAAAAAAGTTGCGATAGCTTGCGCGCAGGTGGCCGCGCGGCGTGGCGCAGCTGCCGCCTTTCAGCACGAACTGACCCGACATGAACTTGCCATTATATTCGCCGACGGTGCCGGGCGCGATGCGGAAACCGGGGTAGGGGCGGAACGCTGACCCGGTCCATTCCCAGACGTCGCCGAACATTTGCGAGAGCTCGCTTTGGTCCGCCGGCGCCGGCATGGCCGCGCCTTGATGATCGAGTTGATTTCCATGGTCGGGATCGAGATCCGAAGCTGCGCGTTCCCACTCGTGTTCCGTTGGAAGCCGTGCGCCCGCCCAGCTGGCGAATGCGTCGGCTTCGTAGAAGCTGATATGACAGACCGGCGCATCGGGGTTGAGCACTGCTTCGCCGTAAAGCGTGAAAGCCAGCCGTCCTTGCGCTGTGCGTTCTCGCCAATAGAGCGGCGCGTCTACCGCGTTATCGTTGACCCAGCTCCATCCGTCGGAAAGCCAATGGCGCGGCTCCCGATATCCTCCATCTGCAATGAACTCTTCCCATTCGCCATTTGTGACGCAGCGGCTGGCGAGAGCGTAGGGCGCCAGCAACACCTGTTGCGCCGGCGTCTCTGCGTCGAACCCGAAATCTGGTCCCTCATGGCCAATGTGAAATAGCCCGCCTTCGAAACTGCGCCAGGCAAGCGGTTGCTTGTCTTTTTTGAGGCAGGCAGCGTTCGGCGCTGGCGCAAATGCGGGTCTCAACGGATTTGCGGAGAAGGCGTTCAGTATGTCGGCAAGAAAGAGTTCCTGATGTTGTTGTTCGTGGTGGATGCCTAGTTCGATCAGCTCCAGCGCAGCGTTTGGCAGTTCACTTCGACGGGTAAGCAGATGATCGTCCACATGACGTCGATAGGCGATCACTTCTTCGAGCGAAGGGCGCGACAGCATCCCGCGGCGCGACCGCAGCAGCCGCGGGCCTTCCGCCTCATAGTAGCTGTTGAACAGGAAAGGCCAGTCCAGACGGTACAGCGGATATCCTGGCAGTAGATCGCGTAGGACGAAGGCTTCGAAAAACCATGTCGTGTGGCCAAGATGCCATTTTGCGGGCGAGGCGTCGGGCATAGGCTGAATTGTCGCGTCGGCGTCACTGAGCTTGCTCGCAAGCTCTTGGGTTAACCGACGTGTAGCTAAATAGTGGTCAAACAGTTCCGCATGAGTCATCGGCGGGGGCGAATCCGGAAAGTCCACAGACGATTTGAACGGCCAACCTAGAGGTTGCTCGGACAAAGTGAGCGAATATATTTAATACGATTTTTGCATAATGCGCTACGATTCGAAGAATCGGAGCGATGTTGCTCGACGAATGAACTCAGTCATCGGTGGTTTCGCAATCCAGTGCTTTCCCGGCGCCGTTGTCGGCGCGTCAACCGGACTGAAATCGCACGCCGATAGGCGCCGCCGCATCACTCTGCCGTTTCCCAAATCAGATGCGTGGACCGATATGGCGAGAGCCGATGCCTTAATCATCTGTCGAACTGCCGCCGCAAGAAAACGAAGACCGATATTGTTGTGGTCATGGCCGCCAGCGCGATCCATGCGAATGGCTCGAACATCGGCGCGTTGAGCAGGACCAGCTGATCGTTGCCGCCGGGCACGAGGCTTCCGCCGACGCCCATCAGCATACCGCCCAACAGACATTTGCCAAGGCGAATGAAACCGGGTCGCTGGCCATGGTCCGCTCGCCGTGATGCAGTCCAACCTCCCGCGATTGTTCCGCCTATGAGCGCCGAAACAAGGAGCAGGTTGTACTTGTGCGCGATTGGCCCGTCGTGCGCGAGCTGGAACAAGGCGCCGGTGTAACTCCATGGGCCGACAGTCAAGAAAATAATCGAAAAGCTTAGCCCCATGGCTACGGTGGCCAACTTGAATTCTTTGCCTCCCGAACATCCACGATCGTCCACCCAAGACCTGGGCGTCAGCCAACGTATCGCAACTAGGAGCGCAGCCGACCCCGCGAGTAGCAACTCGACATTGGCTATCGACGATTTGCTCTGTCCAGCATGGGTCATGATGCCGGTAGACGCAGCGCCCTGCATTGCCAACATGATCCCGATAAGCGTCAAGAAATAATGCCATTGCCCCGATCCGATCCTGGCGAGCGTTCCAAGCGCGCACGCGCCATTCAGTGATGCGCCGAGTCCGAGCATGATTCCTCCGATTAAAACAGACAGACTCTGCCCTACTTGCGGGGCAGGAACGAGATGAAACCCGAAAAACCTAGTAAAGCCAACAAGCAAGGTCACCCAAAGTATCGTCTCAAGCAACGCCAGACACCGTTCAAATTGCCCGTTCGAAAATTCCTCGATTGCAGTTACTAGACAAGTCCCACCGCCTTGGATGGCGATTCCGAGCGACACGCAAGCGGTGAGAGCAATCAGCTGTGCGTCGTCAATCATCGGCCCAGTCACTGAATTTGAGGCGCGTGCTGAGCAGGCGATAGCAAGATCGTAGGCGAGTCTGCACGTTCCACGCTATTTCCCATATGCCGAAGCGCCGTCCGTTCAATTTTATAATGCTCCTCTTTGTCAGGTCATTGCGGATGGCGACAGGTCCATCGCCTAGTCTCCAATAGTCAATGTACGGCCGTCCTGCATACTCTCCAAACTCGTTCGTGTTCCAGCAGCCAGCGCTTACGTTCAAGGCCGCCGCCATAACCCGTCAATGATCCGTCTGCGCCGATGACTCTATGGCACGGCACCACCACTCCGACGGGATTTGCTCCATTCGCCAAACCAACGGCCCTTACCGCCCTCGGCCTCCCGATGCGTTCGGCAAGAATACCGTAACTTATGATTTTGCCAGGAGGAATTTCGCGTAATCAATTCCAGACGGCGTTCTGAAATTCGGTTCCGCCCGTGGAGACTGCAAGGCCGCTAATCGCATCAACATCGCCATCGAAATAGGCGGAGATCGCGCGCGCCGCATCGGTTCCGCCATCGTCCTTTTCGCAGAAGATTGAATTTTTGCGCTGTTGTCGACGCAAGAGAGCGAGCATTCTGTCCTCGTAATCGCGCCAATCCACCGCTTGCAACACGCCGCGATCGTCTGTGACGATTAGCATTTCTCCAAGTGGAGTCTTTAGCCGTTCGATTCGAAGAATTTGAACCGACATCTGGTTGGCTCCGATATTGCGAATCTTCTTACGAGGCGATGCGATTTGTGGCGGGGAGGCGCCTCGTCGGTAAGTTTGTGTCCCGAGTGAGTGCAGTCAAACATACAGAGATGATTTCGGCGCGCTTTCCGTCGCCGGACCCGTTCGTGCGCTTCTCGACCGTTATCTTTCTGCAAAAATCGGGAAATCCTCTCACGCGTCAGTTTCGCACATCAAGCCGTCGACTCCATTTGCCGGTTAAGTTCCACAGAAAGTCGTATATCGCCCGAACGCAACGGGCGCCGGCTCTTCGTAACTCTCTGCTCCTCTCTGCGCCACATAGGGTTGCTTCAGAAGGCGCAACAATCTTTCGAACGCCTGCATGTCACCGGCTTCCGCCGCCTGAAGCGCCTCCTCCACCTTGTGGTTTCGCGGAATGTAGATGGGGTTCGCCTGATCCATGCCTGACGCGATCACATATTTTTCAACTGGCTGTTCGTCAAGTCGACGCAGATACCGCGCAAGCCAGGCGTCGAACGCTTGTTCAGGTGCGGCGAACAACGCCCGCACCAGCGTCGCATCGCCGCGCACCGACCAGGGCAGGGCTCGGAAAAATTTGGTGAAATCTACGTTTTGACCTCGCATCGCTTCGAACAAATCGGCAGCGAGTGCGGAATCGCCGGCGTTTTCCCATATCAGCCCCAGCTTGGCGCGCACGCCTTTCATCCATTCTCTTTGATAGAGCGAGGGATATGCGTCGAGGATGTCTGTCAGCCGGCGAACCGCGTTTCCGCTGTCAGACGGATCGACGACGTCAATCAGCGTTTCCGCAAAACGCGCCAGATTCCATTGGACGATAGTCGGTTGTTTGCCATAGGCGTAACGTCCGAAACGATCGATCGAGGAGAACACGGCGTCTGGATCGTAAGCGTCAATGAAGGCGCAGGGGCCATAATCAATCGCTTCGCCCGAGATGGTCATGTTGTCCGTGTTCATGACGCCGTGGACGAATCCAACGAGCATCCAGCGCGCAACTAACGCCGCCTGCGCTTCGCTCACCTGTGCGAACAATGCGAGATAGCGGTCGCTTTGAGCAACGATCGCCGGAAAATGTCTGGCGATCGCATAATCGGCGAGTTGGCTCACCTTTTCGGTTTCGCCACGCGCCGCGAAATATTGAAATGTGCCGACGCGAAGATGAGAGGCGGCGACCCGCGCCAGCACGGCGCCTGGTTTGTGCCCGTCGCGTTCGATTTCTTCGCCTGTGAGGGTGGCCGCCAGCGCCCGCGTCGTCGGAACGCCGAGCGCGTTCATCGCCTCGCCGATCAGATATTCGCGCAGCACCGGCCCGATCGCCGCCTTGCCGTCGCCGCCGCGCGAAAACGGCGTGCGGCCTGAGCCTTTAAGATGAATGTCCCGCCGCCCGCCGTTGCGGTCGATCAGCTCGCCGATCAACAACGCGCGGCCGTCGCCAAGTTGCGGAGAGAAGGAACCGAACTGATGTCCGGCATACGCCATGGCGAGCGGCGCAGCGCCGGTCGGCGGCAGACCGCCGGACAGGAACGCCACGCCGGCGTCGCTTCGCAGGGCCGCCGCATCGAGCTGAAGTTCGCCAGCGAGCTGCTCGTTCAGTTTCAGCAAGCTCGGTTTTGGCGGCGTGTGGCCTTCCCATGGCGCGTAGAACCCCTCGAGGTCGCGCGCATAGGTGTTGTCAAATGGAATTTGCAGTCGATCAGACATTTGCGTGATCCTGTCGGTCAGGCTCCGCCAGACGGAGAGCCTGCTCCGGCGAGCGCTTCGATGAGGCGTGTCGAGTCGAGCTGGAAGTCGCCAAAAATCACAAAACCCTGTGGATCGATCAGGGTGAACCACGGCGTGCCGTCCGTGCGGTAGTCTTGCATGAAGCTTGGATAGAGTTCTCCCGGCTTCAGCGCGTCATGGCCGAATGGCGCTTTTATTCCGTATTGCGATTGGTTGATCGACAATTTGTCGAAAGTGTTGATTTCAGGCCCTTCGAAAACCGTCTGAATGACAGCGAAACCGACATTCGCGCCGGAAAGATTGTCGATAAGCCGCCGCAGCGTCGGGAAACCACGGGAATGGCAACCCGGACACCAGTGCTGGAAGCAATATATGATTTTATAACCGTCACCAAGATCAGCCAGCCGTAACGGTTTCGCCATGGGCCTGCCGCCGACGTCGATCCAACTGTCGACACGCAGCTCTCTCGCGCGGCATTGAATGTCTCCATCTTGCACGGGCTGTCCTTTCATTTTCTTGACCGGGTCCCCGAAACGAGAACCCGGTTCCCGATATTGCTATGCAGCCGGCTGCTCGGCGGATGGCCGCTTTGGAAGCACCCAGTTGGGCCGTGGGAAATGACAGGTGTAGCCGCTCGGATAACGCTCGAGATAATCCTGATGTTCAGGTTCAGCGTCCCAGAAATCGCCGACGGGTTTCACTTCGGTTACGACTTTTCCGGGCCATAACCCTGAAGCGTCGACATCTGCGATTGTTTCCTCCGCGATTTTCCTTTGAGCCTCGGAGACATAGTAGATGCCGGAACGGTAGCTGCCGCCTCTGTCGTTTCCTTGCCGGTCCCGCGTCGTCGGATCGTGGATCTGGAAGAAAAACTCCAGCAGCCGCCGATAGGTGAGCGTCGAAGGATCAAAGACGATGTCTATGCCCTCGGCGTGCGTTCCGTGATTGCGGTAAGTCGCGTCCGGCACATCTCCGCCGGTATAGCCGACGCGCGTGCGTGCGACGCCTGGCAGCTTGCGGATGAGGTCTTGCATCCCCCAAAAACAGCCGCCAGCGAGGACGGCCCGTTCCAAATTCTCGCTCGTCATCACGCGCTCCTTACGTCCCCTTGTTGAACAGCGTGGCAAATTCGCCGTAACCTTGTTCGGCGAGCTGGCCGGCGGGGATGAACCGCAGCGACGCCGAATTGATGCAGTATCTCATGCCGCCGGCGGCGCGGGGGCCGTCAGGAAACACGTGTCCGAGATGGCTGTCGCCATGCGTCGACCGGACTTCGACGCGCCGCATCCCGTGGCTCTCGTCCGCAAGCTCGACGACATTCTCGCTGACCACCGGTCGCGTGAAGCTCGGCCAGCCCGTTCCGCTGTCGAACTTGTCGGACGACGCGAACAGCGGCTCGCCGGAGACGATGTCCACATAGAGACCCGGCTCCTTGTGGTTCCAATAGGCGTTCGTAAAGGGACGTTCGGTGCCGTTCGCCTGCGTCACCTTCCTTTGTTCCGGCGTGAGGCGCTCGATGGCATCGGCGGTCTTTCGATAGGAGGACATGCGTCTTTCTCCCTTTGTCCGAGCGGTGTAGGTAGATCGCTACATAAGAGATGATCCAGCAAAAGGAGTCTCAACTTGATTGCCGATCATCCCACGCAAGACCCGCTCAACCCACTCCTGACTCATTTCCGTCCATCGGCGCGGATGTTTTATGCGGGAACGCCGTGCGGGACGTCGGAGCCGGCTTGCGACGTCGCGAGAGGCTATCTCCATTTGCTCAGTCGCGGACGCGTCACGATCCGCGCAGCGGGGCGCTTTAATCTCCTCGTTGAGGAGCCGAGCGCCATCTTAATACCGCGCCCCAATCGTCATCGGGTGATCATCGACCAATCCGCGGAAGCGGATCTGATGTGCGCAACGATCGACCTCGGCAGCGATATTGGCAATCCGCTCGCGATGCTGCTGCCCGAAGCGGTGGTCATGCCAATGTCGACGACGCCCGAACTGGGGCCGGGTCTTTCTCTCCTCTTTAAAGAGGCGGAGATGCAACGCGCCGGTCGGCAGGTGATTCTCGATCTTCTGCTGCAATATGTGTTGATCATTGTGCTTCGGCATCTTGTCGAAACCGGTCAGCTTCGCGGCGGGCTTCTTGCAGGTCTTGCCGATCCGCGCTTGTCGTTAAGTCTCACGGCGATGCACACGCGCCCGGCCGAAGATTGGTCGCTCGAATCTCTCGCTGACATTGCGCACATGTCGCGCGCGCGCTTTGCCGATCGTTTTCGTGAAACCATCGGCGTTCCGCCCATGAGCTATTTGACAGACCTTCGCTTCGCCATTGCACGATCGCTGCTGCGCCGAGGCGATCCCATCAAGGCGGTTGCGGCTGCCGCCGGATACCGGAGCCAGGCCGCGTTCACGCGGTCCTTCACGCGCCGAATTGGCGTATCGCCCTCGGGTTGGGCCATGACCCAGGGAAGAGACTCCGGCATGATCGATCGCTGAACGTCACGAAATTGTTGTGGCGCCGCCGGCGCGCGGCGCCGCGAAACGACTCGCCCAACGCGCCATCGGCTTGAGGCCGGCGACAAGGCCTCAATCATGCGTTCAGCGGACTGATGCGTCGTCCGGCGCGTTGTTCGGATTTGGCGCGGGCGGCCCGACCCGGACCAGACGGTTGCGATCCGTGTGCATAAACGGCTTGTCCTGACCCTTGATCTGAAGCGTGATCGTTTCGTCGTAAGACCAGCTGCCGTCATCGTTGATGGTGACCGTGATCTCGAATGCGTCGGTGCGAAACGCCTCTTGGAGGAACGGGTTTGAAACGATGCCGAAGGCCGTATCGCCGCGTTCGGCCCGCAGGGTGAATTTGCGAGCGTCCGCGCTGGCGAATCCGCCAGCGAGCACGGCTTGGCCGCGCGGAATCGTCAACGTGTGATAGATGCGCCCGGTGGCGGGCTCCCACAACCAGTAGCCGACCTGATCGTGATAAGTCTTTTTCCGGCCGGGTTTGGTTATCCGCGCGTGATAGCGCAAACCATAGAGCAGCTGCGGGCCGTTGGTCTGCGCGTCGATAGGCTGGAGTTCCAAATATTCGATATAGGCTTGGTTGCGCGGCCCATCCGCTTTCGGTTTTACGTCGACGCCGTCATCGCCGCGCCAGACGCCGGCCATAGGCGCGAACGGCCCGAGGTTAGCCAGCGTGTCGGGATCCTCAGTAGGCTCGGTATAAATATCGTCAGGCCATTCCTTCATCGAACAAGCGTCTCCGATTTTAGTTGAATCATTGAGGTATGCGCCCTTGGGCGAAGGCGCCGGTCGATATCGGATAACGTCGCCCGGACACGCCGAAAATTACAGCGTTCCGTTGATGCGCGATGATCTCGCCAGAACGCCGCACCGTTCGATCGACGAAATGTGTCGCACCTGTTTCGGTTTTCGGTCAAGGCGTTTTTCGTTCCATATGTACGGGAACAACGCGGATTGGCGCCAGATCCGAGACTGTCCTTCTTCCTGTTTCCGCGCGCGAGAAACGCTCAACATTATTGGTTCGACGCGCACCAGACCGCGGTTCCGCGCGACGACCGCGCGAAGGAGGCCGATCTCCGATACGGCGTCCGAAAAACGCCGGCTTGTCGGGAACCGTACAAAGCTATAACAATCGCGTATGGATTCAATGTATTGAACGAAGCTTCTCTCACAATGCTATCATTGCGGACACCAAGAATGGAGACAAAGCGTGCGCATCGGAAAATCCAAAGCGGTACTCGTCGGTCTCGCGCTCGCCGTGTCAATCGGCTCGACAAGCGCGTGGGCGAAACAGCCTGTCGGATTCGTGTACACCACGACGAACGGTCCGAGCGGCAACGAGGTCGTCCGACTCGAGCGTTATTCGGACGGCACGCTCGGCGGGGAAATGCTGTTCACCACCGGAGGCAAGGGCGGCGCCAACCATGACGCGCCGGCCAACGGCGATTACGACGCGCAATATCAGCTGCGCATCGTCGGCGATTTTCTTCTAACGACGAACGCGGGCGATAACACCGTTTCGTTGTTGTCTATCAACCGGCCCGACGGAAAGTTGAAGCTCGTTCAAACGATCGACAGCCACGGCCAGTTTCCAGTCACGATCGGTTCTACGCCCGTCGTCGGCGACAAAGGCAAATATTGGATCGTGGTCGGCAACCAATGGGGTACGCCGACGGCGCTATATGATGGGGACAAACTTCAGTTGCTGCCTTCGCCAGAATGGTGGCAAGTCGATCTAACCAAGCCGCATGAAAGCGATGCGCGTCGCACGGTCGAGCTTTTTCAACTCGATACGGAAAAAGGAAGTCTTAGCTATGTCGGCGAAATCGACCGTTATTCGCGGCAGAACGGCGGTCCTACCAACATAGTGTTCAGCCCGAACGGAAAAAAACTGGCGGTGACGACATGGGGCGTCGATCACTTCCTGACTTCGGATCCCAAGCCCGAATTGCTGCGTCCGAGCCGCGTCTACGTCTATGATTTCGCGGACGGAAAAACCAGCAACAGACGTTTTTACGAGGAAACCGGCGTCACAGGGTCTGTCGGTTCCGATTGGTCGCGTAACAGCGATCTGCTCTATGTTTCGAATTTTAACCTTCCGAACGCGAAGAATGACCATGGTCTGACCGTGCTGCGCGATACGGGCACATCCGTGGTGAAGCAGGCCTTTTTCAAAACCTCAAAGAAGGACGAGATTGACGAAGCGTGCTGGACGGCGGTCAGCCCCGACTGGAAGAAACTCTACGTCGTATCGTTCGTGACCAACATAATTTCGATCTTTGATCTCGATCTGACAACTGGCGAAGTCACTCGGCTCAGCGGGCAGACTGGTCGCGAGAAAGTTAGTTACGCGCCGGAAAACGACGGGAAGGACATATACATCCCCTCCAACGGGAAGTATCTCTACTGGCTTGGTTCACTTGCATCGTTCTCGATCAATGCTTTCTCGGTCGGCGAGGACGGGCTGCGGTTCCTGCAGCAATACAATGTCGAACGGACGAAAAGCATGATCGGCAAGGTCGGAGCTTACGACCTCGGCGGGATCGACGGTTACGACTTGCCGTAGCGTCGAACCCTATTCGTGATTAATGGGCGCCATCATAGAAAGATAGCGCGAAGTGGGGTTGTTGCCTGTCTCTTGGAGAGAGGCAACAGTTCCGAAGACAGGGCATCGGTTGCGATGACGCCAAAGTTCCACTAATCGCGCCGGGGCCCGCTTCTCGCTGAGCAGATCACAGTATGGAAAGCTGAACGGAAACGCCTATCGACGGTCGCTTGGTTGCGCTCGATGCAATGAGGGATCGACGGGATCATTATTCGCCGCGTCTGGTGGCGACTCGACTGCCTTAGCGTGGCGCTCTAAGCGATCGTACCCTGATCTCAATTATCCTATCCAGCTTCTTGCAATGCGATTGATTGCATCGGCGACTGCGCCAAATTCGCATGCGGATCTGGCGCATGGGAGACATCTCGAAGGAACGCGACCTCAAGGAGCTGTGTTCATGAAAACGCCGCCTATCCTTCCGTCTGAGATAACGTCGAAATCCGTCTATCTGGCACGTCGAGAGTTCATTGCGGGCCTCGGACTGACGCCGCTGTTGTTAACGAACGCGTCGATCGCCCAAACTTCTGCGCCAGCGGATGAACCGCTCACGCCTGTAAAAGACGCTAAAAGCTATAACAATTTCTATGAATTCGGAGTGGGGAAATCGGATCCGGCGGCGCAGGCTGGCGGTCTTACCGTTCGACCGTGGTCCATCGTCGTCGATGGTCTTGTCAAGGAACCTAAAACATACGCCTTCGAAGATCTGATCGGAAAAGAGACCGAGGAGGAACACATCTATCGGATGCGGTGCGTTGAAGGTTGGTCTATGGTCATCCCGTGGAAGGGCGTTCCCTTGGCTAATATATTGCGGCGCATCGAACCGCTTGGCAGCGCCAAATATGTCGCCTTTGAAACCCTGGTCCGTCCTGAACAAATGCCGGGACAAAGAGGGCTGCTGCAACCATTGCCGTGGCCCTACGTAGAAGGCTTGCGAATCGACGAGGCGAATCATCCGCTCACGCTTCTCGCGACCGGCCTTTATGGCGAGCCGCTGCCTAATCAAAACGGCGCGCCGGTGCGGCTTGTCGTGCCCTGGAAATACGGGTTCAAGGGGATCAAGTCGATCGTGCGCATCACGCTTACGGAGACCCAGCCGAAAACCACCTGGAATAGATCGGCTCCCTCCGAATACGGCTTCTACGCCAATGTGAATCCGGAGGTCGATCATCCGCGCTGGAGCCAGGCCACGGAGCGTCGCATCGGCGAGGGCGGGTTGTTTGCCAAGCGCCGACCGACGCTCCTGTTCAACGGATATGCCGATCAGGTCGCAAGCTTGTATGCGGGCATGGATCTTCGCAGAAATTTTTGAGGTTATTTTGGCTCCGCTTCGCCAATTGGATCGGCGGCTGGCCGGCGTTCGGCCGCTCGCTGTTTATGTTGTCGGGTTTGTGCCGGCGATATGGCTTTTGTTTTTAGCCTTCAGCGGATCGCTTGGCCCTGAGCCGGCGCGGGCGCTCGAACAGAGCCTGGGTTTGTGGGCGTTACGCTTTCTGGTGCTTGTGTTGTCGGTTTCGCCGCTTCGCCGCATCTTCTCGATCAATCTGCTGCGTCTGCGCCGGGCGTTTGGTCTGCTCGCCTTCTATTACGCAGCGTTGCATCTTACTGCTTATGTTCTGTTCGATCACGCTTTGAATTGGTCGGAAATCGTCACGGATATTATTAAGCGACCCTATGTCCTGATCGGAATGGTGGCTTTTTGTTTGATGATTCCGCTGGCGGCGACATCGAATAACCGCGCTATCGTTTTCCTTGGCGGCAACAATTGGGCGCGGTTGCACCGCCTCACTTATATCGTCGCGGCCGCCGCAGCTTTGCATTTCGCGCTCATCGTGAAAACTTGGTCCGCGGATCCGTTCGTTTATGTGACCGCGACCTTCGGGTTGCTTGCATTACGTTTGCGTGCGCCGCGTGGTTGATTGGTGCTCGCCTTTGGCGGGCGGCCGGCGCCAAATAACGACAGGTTGTCGAATATCCTGACGAATTTTGAGGGTTTCAATGTCGAAAACGCCGAACTGGGTCAGGATATGCACGCTCGATGAAGCTATAGCGAAGAAAGTGCATGTACGAATGGTTTCGGGACACGCTATCGCGGTTTCATGCCGAGACGGCGTCGTCGGCGTCGTTTCCAACAAATGCAATCATGTTGGCGGGCCTCTTGGCGAGGGCGATCTCGACGGGGATTATCTTGTTTGTCCGTGGCACAACTGGAAATTTCACCGCTGTAATGGCGCCGGCGAACCGGGTTTCGAAGGCGATGTCGTTCCCGCTTATTCCGTCAAAATCGAAAATCGCGATGTATTCGCTGATCTGAACAATCCGACGCCACGGCGACGTCTTCCCCATGCGCCGCATCCGCTCGCGCGACAGATCAAACGAGACCCCGGAGGCTTGCGTGTTGCGGGTATCTCGACAACTGGCATGGATACGAATCATCCTCGTTTTTCAGGGTCTGAATTTATTCTCGAGCATTCATTGGTCACGGCGCGCGAACATGGAGCGGAAACCAAGCTTATCAAACTGCGCGAGCTCAATTTCCGGGCGTGCGAGGGTTATTATTCGAAATCGGCTCGGGCGTGCACCTGGCCGTGTTCGATCACGCAGATGGATGAAAACGACGGTATGACGCCAGTCTATGAAGCGCTGGTTCACTGGGCGGATGTCGTTCTGATTGCGACGCCGATTCGATGGGGCGCGGCGTCGTCGCTCCATTTCAAAATGGCCGAGCGTCTCAATTGCGTTCAAAATCAGCTTACAATCGCCAATCGTGTTCTGATCCGAAACAAAATCGCTGCTTTCATCATCATTGGCGGACAGGACAACGTCCAGGCCGTTGCCGGCCAGATGATGGGATTTTTCGCCGAACTCGGATTTCTTTTTCCGCAGTTTCCTTACATTGCGCATACGCGTGGATGGTCGAAGGAGGATATGGAGAGAAATGTCCAGATCATTCGCGAGTCACACGAACTCAAGTCAGGCGCCGAAGAACTGATGATAAGGTGTATGGAAATGGCGCGCAGGTTGATCGATCTCGACGAGCCCTTTGATCATTTTGTCAGAGGCGGCCGAAAAGCGCAGTCCGTGTGAGTTGGGTAAGGGGATGCGCGGCGCCGAAGACGGGCCGCGCATGTCGGGGTGTGTCCTCAAAACTCCATGCCGACATGAATCTTCGCGAGGTAACGCGTAAAATTCGAGAGGTCGAGCGCGTGATTTTCACCTATGGCATGGCCCCTGACTTGAGGCGCGAAAGCGGCCGAGAAGATGGTGCGCTCATTCAAGCGGTAATAAAAATGCGGTCCGATATATAAGGACTCGCCAACGCGATTGGTTAAACCGACGGTCCGGTCGTAGCGTTGATAGTATTGCAGCCCAGCGCCAACGCTGAACGATGGCGTAACATAATAAGTTAGCGCGGAATTCAGCCCCAGCGTGGCCAAACGAACATTTCGGTTCTCACCCGCCTCCCGCGACCACGTCGGGATGTAAAGGAGATTGACGCCTGCATAGAGCCGATCCTTGAGCAGCTCGGCGTCGATGATAAAGCGATTCTCGCTCAGAAAGGACGTCTCGCGCTTACCGGTAAATTCCGAAACTGTATCCCAGTGCGGCTCGATTGAAATGGCGGCGCCGATCGGAAAATCCGGCCGGCGCTTTTGCAATTGGTACCGCAACTCGAAATATACGCCGCCAAAATGCGTCCTATTTTCATTGGAAAAGCCGGCGACATGACGAATGTCGGCTTCTTGCAAACCGACGATGCCGACCGAATATTGCCGGCGATCGTCAAGCGAGTGCTCGAATTCGACAGCCTGACTCGAAATCAGATAATGCTCCTGTCCTCCCACAGTCGCGCCGGAGGTCGCGGGGCGTTTCCCTGCCGAGAAATAGTTGAATGACTCCAACTCACCCTTGCTGGGTTTTTCGACGTCGCTGCCGAAAGTATAACCAAAAATGTAATGTGTTCCGTTGTCTTCCGGCATCATGTCCTTGCCTCGTTCGGTCTCGGCCCCCCCTACGAGGCTGTCCTCCGATAACGGAAAGCGGTAGTTGAATCCGGCGCGGATCATGTGAAAACGCGCTATTGATGCAGGAGGAAAGGCGAATATGGTGCCGCCATCGTCCGGATCGTCCCGATTGACGACAACGGCGAGGCCCGGACTACGATCGAGATTGAGATAAAGATATTCGAGCTTGACGCTCCAATTTGCGCCAAGCGCCTTGGCTAACCCGGCGCCAGCCGCAAAGCCTGTCATCAGCGGAAAATTTGACGACTCCCCCTCTCCGCCGGCGCCGTCGCGGTATGAGCTGAAGCTGGAGCCGCCGCCATAGGCAAAGCCCGCCGTGCCATAGGCGAGAAGGGATGGCGATAATTCGATGCCCAATCTTGCGCGAACCGTTCCAAACCACTCGAGCGCGCTTCGATTGAACGCGCCCGCCACTGCCGTCCCCATGCCGACAGTAAAATTGCCGGCCGCGAGATTGGCGTTTTGCCAATCGGCTTCGATACCGGCCAACAGCCCGCCAAAAGTATAATTATAACCTGCCTGGACGCCGCCGAGCGGTCCTGATGCTTTCTCTCTACTTACGAAATTCGGTAGTTCGCCGCCAATGAATCTTGTCGGATAGGCGCCGCCGCCGGCACCCCCGCCGACATTGGCGCCAAAATAGATGCCGCGCCATGTCGATTTGCCGCCGCCAGCCGTCGCCGCGGGCTTCTCGCTGGCGAAAGCGGTGGGACAGCCCAACGTCGCCAGCAACGTGCTCCCGAGGATCAGCGCGAGAACAAATCGCCAAGTCATTTGTGGTAAGCCCGACGGGGTTGCAATCAACGTGCGCCATTTGCAGAACGCGAAAAGCCAATTGAGGCAAGCGCGGGAACGCGAGCGCCATGCGCAGTCGAACTGCCGATATGCGGCGCTGTGATCTTTCATTGACGCGATCACCGGATCGATCATCGCCCGCTAGTCGTGAGGTAGACCATGAGGACAGCATATCCTTCTGAGGTCGTGAGGTCGTAGAGATTCCGGTTTTCGTTACTCTGCACGGCGAGCTCCAGTAGAATGAATAACTTTGTGAACCGCACTGTTTGACGCGCGCCAAAATCCTAAACGAGACTTCTCAGATAGTCGGTGGAAGCACCCAGTCCTTCCGCGGGAAGTGACAGGTGTAGCCATCGGGCTGGTGTTCGATATAATTTTGATGCACGGCCTCAGCCTCCCAGAAATCGCCGGCAGGCGCGAGCTCGGTAACCACCTTGCCTGGCCAAAGCTTGGACGCCTCGACGTCCGCGATCATATGCAGGGCCTCAGCAAGCTGCGCGTCCGACGTATAGAAGATGGCCGAGCGGTACTGGCTCCCTCTATCGCCGCCCTGGCGATCACTGGTAGTCGGATCGTGGATCTGGAAGAAAAATTCGAGCAGGCGTCGAAAACTTAGCTTTGACGGATCGAACACGATTTCTAGCGCTTCCGCATGTCCAGTTGCTCCGGTCTTGACCACGGCATAGGTCGCATTGGGAATTACCCCGCCCGAATAGCCGACCCGAGTCGAGATAACGCCCGGCAGTTTGCGAACAAGATCCTGCATCCCCCAGAAGCAACCGCCCGCCAAGATAGCACGTTCGTTGCTTGCCACGGCGGCTTACCTTCTGGAAAGAAGGCTTTGTGAATTTGCGACGCCTCTCGGACCCGAGGCGCCGGGCGCGAACGTAACGCAAGGCCGCAGAATTGATGTGCGTCTAACGAATCGCATCTGCGCACCTTCCGTGTTGGCGCACTGCTGGGAACTTCTATATTGATAGCGGATTTAACGAATGGCATGTCTGCATAAATTCAATACCAATTTGGAGCATCGTCCGTGGTCTGTAATCACAGCCTGCAAATTTGCGTGGCTGGTAAGCGTGATCTGGCCAACGCTTACCGGGACTCATATGGAATGGGGTTAGGTGTCCACCACCGAATAGGTAGACACGAAATGTCGGCGGCGAAGGATGCCGTCAAACGGCGCACGTGGAGCCTTGAAGAACGGCAACGGATTTGTCGTTTGTTGTTTGTCGCGCAGAGGCATTGGCGTGTGGCGCGTCTGTAGCGGCGTTTGCGCGGCGGCATGGGATTGAACGCCAATCTGGTTTTCAAATGGCGGCGGCGTTCGCACGAACGCCGACTGGATTGTCGGCGCGCCCTGGCGAAGAGACGGCGGCGGCGAGAAGGTCGCCGGACCTTTCCGCGATCCAGCCAAAGCCCTCCTCGATCCGCTCTCGGATGCGCTGTCTGATCCCGTAGCCCTCGTGCCGCGTCGTGCGTCCATCGATCGCCGAAGATAGGCCGCTTAGTTCTGCGCATGCGGCCATTACCGGCATCCAGCGCAGTTCATTGACGAAGTCCTCGGCGTCATATCCCTTGTCGACCGCGAGGGTGATCCGCTTGGTGCGTTCGGCGCGCAGTTCGATCATATGCAACGCGGCGACGCATTCGGCGTGACCGTCAGCTTTCATCAGCCCCGTCGCGTTTGCACGAGCCGCCGCGGCCTGAAGGCGGATCGCCGTTTTAGTTCTCCGAGTTTTCGGCTCCGCCTTTCGTCGTGAAGCTCTTCGTCGACGCCCAGGCGTCGATCAGTGTGCCGTCGACAGAGAAATGGTCGTCGCTCAGAAGCCGCTTCACGCGCGGCTGCGTCAATAGGGCGGAAAGAAATTTCACCGCGACGTCGCCGTCGAGCAGCCGACCGCGGTTCTTCGAGAAGGTCGAATGATCCCGGACGGGATCGTCGATCCCAAGCCCCACGAACCAGGGGAACAGCAAGTCAAACTCCAGCCGCTCCATCAGCTGGCGCTCCGAGCGGATTGAGTAACGTCGCAAGTCGCCGCATAGCGACACGCTTCATCCGATCACGCTTACCCCGACCAAGCCGAATCCATCAATCAGCCAGCCCACCTCTCTCTCGAAAGCAGGCGCCGAAAATCCTGCAGAACCTGCGAGTTCCCCGATCCTGAAACGGTCACGAACGCAATATCCCGGGTGAGGGCCAGTCCTTCGACAGGACGTAAGACGATTTCTTGAGAAATGCGCGAGTGTTCTGGAAGCATGCATACCCCGCCTCCCGAGGCGACCACCTCTTGAAGCCAATCTTCGCGTTCGGATCGCAATTTTGGCGTCGGCAGGCTCTCTCGACCGCTGAGGAACTTAATCACCTGTTCGCGGAACTCGCAGTTGAGCCTGTCGATATAAACTTCGCGGGTCAATTCGTGTGGCGGAATCGTCTCCAGCTTTGCAAGGCGATGATCCTTTGCGCAGGCCAGAAGGAGTCTCTCCTCAAACAGAGATATGGTGTCCAGCTTGATGTTGCGTTCCGGCATTTCTCCTATGATGCAACCGTCCAGCGTGCCCGCGAGCACCAATTCGATCCCGCTTCCGCGGCTAATAGGGTGCAACACGATTTCCACCCTGGACAACTGCTCCATTGCCCTACGTATGAAACGGGCGAATCGCATTGGAGCGATTGAGCTCACGATGCCGAGCGACAATTTGTCGAGGAACCCTTCCTTGTTGGCGCGCAGGATGCCGTGAATGCTCTCCTCCGCACGGAGAATTGCTTCGAACTCGACGCGTAACGCAACGCCAAGCGCGGTAAGCCTGGTATCCTTGCCATCCCGATAAAGAAGAAGTCCGCCAAGCTGCTCCTCTAGCCGCTGGATCGACCGCGTGAGCGTGGGCTGTGTTACTCCCGCTGCACGTGCGGCGGATGTGAAGTTGAGGGATTCTGTGAGCTTCAGAAAATGCCGTATTTGAGTGATGTTCATCAGAGTTCCAGAGTTTACGTGTGGAGCCTCAGCGCCTACGCGATTCCAGCGTCGGCCTGCGGGACGGAGGTCGCGTCTCGAGGAGGAATTACCATGAAGAAGCTATTGGCGCAGGCGAAATCGTTTATCTCAGTGCTGAGCCCATTTGCGATTGGATTGGGCGTATGGTTTCTTACGAAATGATTCTGGAGAATGAGACTGCGGCGAGCGTGTGATTGTGCGGCGCACGCATCACGTATTGGATTCAATTTCGACATTACAACCATGCATTTTATCTATTGGACTTCCATGACGCACATACTTTATCGAATCTTAGAGCCCTCGTAGGGCCCATCGTTACAGGGGGAGATCATGACCTTGAGGAAACGAGTTTGGGTGATTGCCGCTTGTGCGACATTTGCTATCGGTGCATTTGTGCTTTCCAATTTCAGCAGCGAGCCAGCAGAGGCTGCATCGCGCAAACATCGAGGGATGGCGTCATCCGGCGACGCGCACAATCCGGATTACCCCCAAATTGACATTCCTCCCGTATTTGACGCGCAAGGCAAGCTCGTGCAGCCCAAGAATTTCCGGGATTGGTATTTCATTGGCGCGCCGATAACGCCGAACGGCCTGAACAACGGCAAAGCAAATTTCCCCGAAATCCACAACGTATATGTGCAACGCTCTGCGCTCTCCGCCTATCGCGCTACGGGCAAATGGCCGGAAGGCACGATGATGGTCAAGGAATTGCAGTTGGTCGGAGGAACCGCAGAGTTTCCGGACGGGTCGCATTTCGAACCATCTGGGCGCGGTTATTTCCCTGGTGCTGTCAACGGTCTGGACGTCGCCGTGAAGGACAGTAAACGTTTCCCCAATTCGAAGAACTGGGGGTATTTCAACTTCAATCACTCAGCGCCGCCCTATCTTCCCGCCACCGCGGAGAAGCCGGTCAGCGAATGTGCGGGGTGTCACATTAAGAACGCAGAAGAAGACATGGTTTACATCAGTCACTATCGACCGTTGATTACGCCGCTGCTTGGCAATTAACAGCACCCGGACCTGCCCGGGAAAATATAGGCTCCACTATATGAAGAACGACGAGGCGCTCGCCTATGGAACGCAAGTATATCAAGTGGTGCACCACGGTTAGCGCGATTGCCGTGATTTCATCGATTACGATCACCGCCACGCCGAGCGGGGCGAGGTCGTCCGACGACAGGCTTTCTGAGCTGGTCGGCGTGCAGGGGGAAATCTCCTTTCCTCAAGATTTCCCCAATGGCTTCATGTTTATTGGCACTTTCGCGGTGGCGGCTAGAGGCGAAGGCGTTGCGGAATTGCATTCGACCTATGCCCGGCCGAAAGATGTCGCCGAATTTCGGCAGACTGGAATATGGTCTGACGGCGCCGTGCTTATCAAGGAAGTTTCTTCGACGATCGGCGCGCGGCACACAACAGGCAATGCGTTTTGGCGGAAGGACACGAAGACGTGGTTCCTCATGATCAAGGACGCCAAGGGCCGTTTCCAAAACAATCCTTTGTGGGGTGACGGCTGGGGTTGGGCTCAGTTTGACCCTAAAGATACAACAAAACAAATCGCGAAAGACTATAAGAGCGATTGTAAGCAGTGTCACGTGCCTGTGGCGACCAACGACTGGATCTATACTTACGGTTATCCGGGGCTTGGAATCGCCGGCCAAAGAGCGCTTCCTCCCACCGGAGCGAGAGGCGCGTCATCGGCGGCGCCCGAAGCTCAGAAGACCGAGGGTCCGTCTGCGGCGCCTCCGCCAGTACCTGCGGGCACGGCTACAGCGACAATGAATCAGGGCCACGCTGCCCAGGGCAAGGCCGCATTTGAGGAGAACTGTGGAGGGTGCCATTCGGCCGTGACCGGTGAGGGCGGAACTGGGCCGTCTCTATTCGGTGTCTTCGGTCGAAAGGCGGGTTCACTCGCAGGCTATCAGTATTCCGCAGCGATGATGAATTCGAACGTTGTTTGGTCGCGTGAAACGTTGGAAAAGCACCTGGCAGACACAAGGAATTTCATACCAGGCAATAGGATGGCCAAGTTTTTCCCTGGTTTGGACGACGCCACAGCGCGCAGCGACATCATCAGCTATCTGGAGACGCTAAAATAAGTCGCGGCCCTCTGTTCAAGAGCGATGATGCCGGAAGCGCTATCATTACGCTCGAGCGGCTTCACTGGCTCCTTAGCGGCACGGTCATAGTTGCGTTGATAACGGGATTTATCACGTTCGATTGGACGTGGAGGATTCCGTTTCCAATTCGCGAATGGCTCTTCGCGATTCATAGGCTGTCAGGAATATCCGCGGCTTTTTTGGGCTTTTTCTGGCTCTTTCGCTATAGGTTTCCACAGCGGGCGGCGGAGACTGTCGCCAAACGGAACATCTCTATAAGATTGTTCCAACTGACGCTTCTGGTGGCTTCACTTTTGATGGCTTTATCCGCATGGATAGGCCGTTCGCTTGACGGGCGGTGGCTGGAATTGGTTTCCCCCTGGCCAGTATACAATTTCGTCTCGCAGCCGGGATTTGGCTGGGCTTATTCTCTCATTTACTTTCATGCCTCGCTTGCAGCGCCGCTGGCGGGCATAGTCTTTCTCCATGCCGCCGCGGGGATCGCGCTAATAGTGGGGTTCAACACGCACAGGTAAGGGGGATAGTCTGTGTCGTCGCCCGCGGTGCCAGTTTAATCGACTGCGCCGCTTCGAGCGAGGCGGCGTCCTGCTGATGCAATGGGCCGTTTTGGCGACATCACAGATGTATGCGTCGATCGCTTGTTTCATTGCTAATCGCAAACTCCATCGAAGAGGCCGATTTTCGCTTCGATGAAACTGACGGCGCGTACGAGTGACGATGAGCTAGGCGTGGAAGGTCCGACGTCAGCGTTGTTCGTCCGCGAAATCCTAGAGCGGTTTCTTATCTGAATGAAACGAGAGGGATTCCCGAATCGTCTCTTGTCTGATTCATATGTGGACGTATATGGACCCCGCCCGATTGCAACAGCTTTGACGGCTCTGGCTCTTGGTCACAACTGCTGACGTATATCCGGCTTCATAGTGCGGCCTGAAAAAATCCTGCCGCGAGCCTCGATGGATTTTCGCGCGCTTCCCCCTCAA
>JBPFDW010000016.1:0-53933 GCA_051061375.1 Methylocystis sp.
GGAGAAGTCGCCGTCCTGCGCATCGTAAGGGCCTTTGCGCGCCAGCACATAGGAAAGAAGTTCCGGAATGAGGAAATTGGCGTCCGCGTAGCCCTGCCCATGTCCATGGGTGCGCATGTTGAGCGGCATGCCGTCGAGATAAAGCGCGAGATCGGTGCCGTGATCGAGGTTGAACCCGCGCAGATAATATTGGTTGGCTTTGCCGTCGCCGCTGTGCTGCGTGACGATGAGGCCTGGAACGATTTCGAGCGCTTCGCTTGATCGCGCGAACGGGAGCGCGTTGACCTCTGCGCCGGTGAAGAATTTTTCGCTCGATGCGGTGATCGGAGGCGGTTGGGGACCCGACGGCTCCGCTGGCGGGCGACTGACCGCGGCGACGACCGGCGACGATCGTCGAGCCGAACTGACGATACGCGGCCCCGACGGCGTATGCACATGTGGCACGTTCACGGTGCGCCGCTGCCCGCCAACATCGATTTTGGGCAAAGAAATCGTATGCGCGAAAGCGTCGCTCGCCGGAAGAACGACGCCGACGACGACGGAAGACAAGGTCGTTGCGAGGCGGCGGCGCGTCATTGGTGGCGTTCCTGACATGCGAGTATTGTGATTTTTTTTAAAAATTGTCTTACGCGCCGCGCCAGGTCAATTGGCTCGGAGCAATTTGCTGAAAGCGTTGCCGATTTGCCACAGACGACGCGCTCTAGCTGGAATGATGCGCGTGATTTCCCGTCGGAAGACGATCGAGATGGGGGGCTTCGCCCTGCGCGATGTCCGCTGGCACGACGACGAGTTGCCCGTAGCGCACGCCGCGCTCGCCGATCAGATGGTCGGCGAAATGCTCGACGTCCGACTTCTGGCCCCTAAGCAGCGACACTTCGAGACAGGTCGCCTCGTCCATGTGCACATGCAGCGTCGCGATCGACATGTCGGCATGGGAATGATGGTCGTTCATCAATCTCTTCGAAAGCTGCCGCGTCTCATGGTCGTAGACATAGACGAGCGCCGCGACGCAGGGGCGAGCGTTGTCGTCGGATTCGGGCGTCTTGAGCAGCCCCGCGCGAACCAGATCGCGCACCGCTTCGGAACGGTTTCGATGGCCGCCCGCCTCCATATACTGATCGAGCGCGCTCATCAGCTCTTCGTCGATCGTGATCGTTACGCGCTGCATAATGGGCTCCGCCTGCCGTATGTGTCGTCAACCGGCTCCAGGCCGCGGCGGTCAGTCTACCGGCAAGCGGCGCGGGCCGCCACTAGGGGCGCTCCCGGCGCCGTCTCGCCAGCGAGTCGCCGCTCGCGAACGCTCAGAGGTTGGGCGCGGCGCGTGGGCCTCATTCGTTCCACGCCGCGCTGATCGGCGGGGCGGATTTCCGGCATCGAAGCGGCGGGGCCGAGAGCCCCGCCGCCCAAATTCACGAATGATGGCGATGGTGGTGGTGATGGTGATGATGGTGGTGGTGATGGACCATCCTGGCCGCGGGAGCCGGCGGCGGGGTGACAGGCGCAGCATCGGTCTTCCCGGTCACCTTGTTCAACACGCCAGTTACTGCCGCGCCCGCCTCGGCCCCTACGCGATTCACCCCCGCGCCAAGCGCTGAAATCGGGTCTTCGGCTTTGGCCGACTGAGAAATGACGGCAGAGCCCAGCATCAGTCCGACGACAAACCCAACCTTCTTTAGGCGCACCATGAAAACCTCCCTATTCCTCTCCGCGAAAAGGACCTCATCAATAATTCGCAGCGGCGCCTAAGCCAATGCCCCCGGCCGGCAAGACGGGGCTTTTTCGCGCCGAGGCGGCCCAAAACGCTGTTGCCGTCGGCGGATCCCGCAAAAGTGGGCGCAGGCTCCAAGCGCGATATTTGTCACGAGCTACGGATTTATTTGGCGGTCCCGAAGGGATTCGAACCCCTGACCTTCGGTTTAGGAAACCGCTGCTCTATCCTGCTGAGCTACGGGACCGCGAGAAGCGGCTTTTAGCATGGCGCCGGCGTTTGAAAAATTCCCCGCGCCTTCCGCGTTTGAAGCGGGCTTTCCGCCGCGCTCAAACGCCGCCGCGCGCGACGCGCCGCTTCTCCCATTCGAGCGCCTGGCGAGCGACTTCGTCGAGGTTGCCGTATTGTGGCGTGCAGCCAAGCGCCCCGCCGATTCTCTCGTTGGCGGCGACGCTCGCCGCTGGGTCGCCCGACCGGCGTGAACGCAATTTCATCAATCCGAGGGTTGCAGAGCCCTCTGGCGATTATCGCAGGACGGGCTTACCGCCTCAGCCCGCAGGAGTCGGATCGTCTTCGAATTCTATCTCTTCGACGTGGGGGGAGCGGAACTGCTGGTGATCCGGTTTCTGATCCCAGCAGAGCGGCGATTTATAGTAAAGCGCAATGTCGTGAAAAGGGTCGGTTACAATCTTGACGGCCCACACGGCCGCAGTCGTCGGGCCCTGCTGTACGACAAGTTGGACGATGCGGAACAGGAACCCGCCGGCGCCGACGGCGAACCAGATATATCCGACGTGGCGGATGATCTCGCCCGTGTCGGCGGCGGCCTTGACCGAGCCCAACAGAGTGGGGTCGATCCACAAAAGTAGAGGCGAGAGCGCCCATATGGCGATCAGAATCCGCTTGCGATGCAGATTATAGCCGACCTTAATGCTTTCCTTGTATTCCTGCGTCGCGTGGTTGATTTCGTCATAGCCTCTCGGCTCGAAGAAGAAATGTCCCGACTGTCGCAAGAGCATCGCCACGAGCCATGCGACCAAGGCCGCCTGCGCGGGGTCTCGAAAAAGGATTGCGTAGCAGTAAAGAAAGCTGATCGCGCTGAGGAAATGCAGCGACTGGTTGATTCGGCTGTGGTGGTAGTAACGATGGTCGTCCCATCGTTGCGCTTGGAGAGATGAAAAGAAGCCACCCATGCGGAACCTATGGCGTTCGTCCGACGAGAGGCATTTTTTCTCCATTTGCGTGAAATGAGCGTGACAATTTTTCAAAACAATTGCGAATTTGTTAAGCGTCTGTCATCCGAGTTCGATTTGGCGTCCGGCTGCTTTTCAAGCGGGCAAGCGCATCAGGGGTTCGCCGACGCGAATCCGAGCGCCGGTCTCGACCCCCGCGCACAAGGAAAAGCCCTTGGGCGCAAAGGCGATGATGGTCGAGCCATGCTCGAACCACCCCATCTGCTGGCCTTTGGTCAAGCTCGCGTTGCAGGCAAAGACGTTGGGTCCCTGGTGATTTGCGCCGAGCGTCATATCGAGAAAGTCGAAACGCATGGAGGCGACGAGCACCGCCGCCACTGGCGCAAGAGTGATGGAATGGCCTGTCGCCGCGAGTTTGCCGCGAATCACCGCCCGCTCGTTTTTGCAGAATAATTTCTCGACGCGCTTTAAGGCGATGGGATTGACGTTCCACACATCGCCGGAAATATAGGCGACGCGCTCGATGCGGCAGTCATGCGGGGCGTGGAAGCGATGATACATGCTCGACATCAGCCGCAAGGTCGCGTAGCAGCCGTCGCGGTGGGCCTCGACAAGCTCCGGATCGTGCAGAAGTTCGCCGATGTCGTACGGCGAAGCTTTAATCTGCAAGACTTCGCTTCCCCTGATGCGCCCGCAGGCGCCGACAATAGCGTCGCAGGGGCTGGCCAATATCTCCGGCCTCATGTCGATCGGCCGCGCGCCGTCCCGTAATTCGCGCACAAAACAATCGTGCAGACTGCGAAATTCCTGCTTCTTCGCATCGCTCAAATCGAGATCGGCGAACAAGCGCCAAACGCCGATCGAAACGTCGCGCACCAACGGGTGTTCGATTTTGCTGAACCAGCCCATGAAGCGAGTCAGCGCATAGCGCGGAATCCGGTTGGTGAGCAGGAAGTTGATGTTTTCCTGCTCCACGAAACGTGACAACTGGCTCCCGATATTCACGGACCGGTCAACTATGATGGTTAGGCATCCGATTTATGACATTTGAAGTTCCGCTCGTTCTTTACGGTCTCGGGGCCGCAGCGCTCGCAGCCTCGATCGTTGCGCTCAAACGCCGGCTGGATCTCTCGCGCGCCAAACATGGTTCGCTTGCCGGCCATGCGCGCTTGGCGCGTCGCTTGGCGTCTTTCCTACCGTTTTATGAGTATGACGAGGCGCGCTTTTTCTGTTGCGACGGCGCGCCTGCCGACGTCGTGGCGCGACGGCGCCAAGGATTCACCCGTCTTGCCGGAATTTTTCGCGACCGCTTTCCAGCGACGAACCGCCTCAGCGCGCAAGCCGCCGAAAGCGTGTCGGATTTGCAATTCATCGAACGTTATCGCGCGCCGTTCCAATTCAGCCGATACGTCGCGCGCCATTTGCCATCCGGCGCGTTCATGCGCGCTTCGTCAGGCGTCACGCTGACCGATCTCGATGGAAATGTGTTTTACGACCTTGCCGCCTCTTACGGCGTCAATGTATTCGGCAATGATTTTTACAAGGAGACGATCGCCGAAGGCGCGGAGGACGCGCAGGAGCTTGGGCCGGCGCTTGGCCCCTATCATCCTGCAGTCGCCGACAATGTGCGAATGCTGAGAGAGATCTCAGGTCTCGACGAAGTATCGTTCCATATGTCCGGCACCGAAGCGGTGATGCAGGCGGTCCGGCTGGCGCGTTACCATACGCGCCGACCTCGTCTGGTTCGCTTCTGCGGCGCCTATCACGGTTGGTGGGGCGACGTGCAGCCCGGGATCGGCAATCCTTCGCCGGCCGATGAAACGCTCACCTTGAGCGAAATGTCGCCGGCGACGCTTCACGTCTTGCGGACCCGACGCGACATCGCCTGCGTTCTCGTGAATCCTTTGCAAGGTCTCGCGCCAAATGCGCCGGCGCCTTCGGATTCGTCGCTCATCGACAGCGCCCGTGCGGCGCGCTTCGATAAAGCGGCCTATGCGCAATGGCTAAAGGAGTTGCGCGACGTTTGCTCGGATCGCGGCATAGCGCTCATCTTCGATGAAGTGCTCGTCGGCTTTCGCCTGGCGCTCGGCGGCGCGCAAGAATATTTTGGCGTTAAGGCCGATCTCGTCACTTACGGCAAGACGCTCGGCGGCGGCTTGCCGATCGGCGTCGTTTGCGGCCGAAGAGAATTGATGCGGCGCTTTCGCGACGATCATCCGGCCGATATCTGTTTCGCTCGAGGCACCTTCAATTCTCACCCTTATGTGATGTGCGCGATGCGTCGCTTCTTGCTGCGTCTCAATACGCCCGCTTGCCGCGACCTCTATCATGATCTTGACGCCATTTGGGATGAGCGCGCCCGGCGCCTCAACGCGCGTTTCGAAATGGAAGCGCTGCCGCTGCGCGTCGCCAATATGTCGACGATATGGATGATCTGTTACACTCAACCCTCACGCTATAATTGGATGCTTCAATATTATCTGCGCGTCGAAGGTCTCGCTTTGCCTTGGACCGGAACGGGACGCCTGATCTTCAGCCTTAACTACGCCGAAAGCGATTTTGCCGCGGTGGCGGAGCGCTTCGTGGCTGCCGCGAAAGCCATGCGCGCCGACGGTTGGTGGCATATCGCGCCCGGCGTGACGAACAAGGCGATTCGCCGCAGCGTTCTCAAGGAAATGATTGCGCATCGGCTGTTCGGCTGATGCGCAAACGAGGAGAGGACAAAGGCTCGGCATGCCGGCGCCGTTCGCCACGCCGCATCGATCGTGGATGGCGACCCTGCAAACATGCTCGATGAGCTGGCGAGCGCTGTTCTCCCACGAGTCGCAGCAAAATTGCAAAAGAAGATCGTCGATAAATCACTGATTTTACTGGCGGTCCCGAGGGGATTCGAACCCCTGACCTTCGGTTTAGGAAACCGCTGCTCTATCCTGCTGAGCTACGGGACCGCGCGACACTCTTTGGCACGGCGCGGGCTTTAAAAAAATTCCGTCGTGCCTGCGCCGGCCTGCGGCGGGTTCAGGAAATATTTCGCGCCGCCTCCTCGAGTTGCGAAATGCACGCGCCCCAGCCGTCGTAAAAGCCCAGCTCTTCGTGCCGCCGGCGCTCGGCGTCATTTATATGCATGACGCGTGCGATATATCGCGTGCCCGAGCCTTCGTCGGCCATCGTCAGGATCGCGGTAAACGCGAGCCAGGGCGACGCAGGGCGCCAGCCCCCGACCAGCATTGACGTGATGACGATACGCTCCTGCGGCACGATATCGAGAAAGCATCCGGGGTTGTCGCTTTCTCCTCCATCGGGCCCGCTCATAAAGGTATGGAAGGCGCCGCCAGGATAAAAGTCGAAGGCGCGAACTTCCGTTTTCCAGGGCCGCGGACACCACCATTCCTTCAGGATCGCCGGATCAGCCCAGGCCTTCCAGACGCGCGCGCGAGGGACATTCAGGAAGCGTGAAATTTCAAGATCGAGGCTTTGATCGTTCATCCTGCTCCTCGTTTTTCTCCAAGAATGCGTCCAGGCGATCGAAACGCGCTTCCCATTCCGCACGTTGTCGGGCGAGCCACGCTTGCGCGGCGTCGAACCGTTTCGGCTTGATGCGGCACGTGCGCACGCGCCCGATCTTTCGACTCGTCACAAGCCCGCTCTGCTCCAGAGTCTGCAAATGCTGCATGACCGCGGGGAGCGACATTTTAAGCGGCCTAGCCAATTCGCTGACATTCGCCGGCCCGCGCGCAAGGCGCTCGATCATAGCGCGCCGCGTCGGATCGGCGAGCGCCGAGAACGTCAGATCGAGGCTCTCCGAACGCTTAGGCATTTGCTTAACTATCATCCCACGGCGGCGAGGGCAATGAAAACTTCAACAATCGCTTAAGTTTTTTCGTAGCTATGTTTGTAGGAACAGATCAGATGTCATTCCCAACGCTCGCGAAGCGAGCGAGCGGGCAACTGTGCTTTGTAAACGCATCCCTAGGGTCGTCATTGCGAGGAGCGCAGCGACGAAGCAAGCCAGAGGCCGACTCATGATTCTGGATTGCTTCGCTTCGCTCGCAATGACCACTCACATTGCCGGGAATGGCACGGGCCAAGCGAAGGGATCAACGGGGGGCTGTATCAGCCGCGCGCGATCAGGCGCTTCTCCCATTCGAGCGCCTGTCGGACGATTTCATCGAGGTCGTCATATTGCGGCGTCCAGCTGAGCGTCCGGCGAATCCTCTCGTTTGCGGCGACGATTGCGGCCGGGTCGCCCGGACGGCGCGGCGCAATTTCAACCTCGAAATCGACTCCTGAAACCCGCTTCACCGATTCGATCACTTCGAGAACGGAGAAGCCTCTCGCATAGCCGCAATTCGCCGTGAGATTGGCGCCGCCGCCGCGCAGATAGCGCAGCGCGTCGAGATGCGCCCGCGCGAGATCCGTGACCTGAATATAGTCGCGCACGCATGTGCCGTCGGGGGTCGGATAATCGTCGCCGAACACCTGCAGCTTCTTGCGCAGCCCCAGCGCCGCTTGCGCCGCGACCTTGATGAGATGCGTGGCGGTCGGCGTCGACTGTCCCGCGCGTCCCTTGGGATCGGCGCCGGCGACATTGAAGTAGCGTAGCGCGACATAGGCGAGGCCATGGGCGCGGGCGGTGTCCTCCAGCATCCATTCGACCATGAGCTTCGAGCGCCCATAGGGCGACACCGGCTTCAAGGGTTCGTCCTCGGTCACCGGATTGTGCAGCGGATCGCCATAGACGGCGGCCGTCGACGAAAAGATGAAGCGCTTGACGCCGCAGGCGACCGACGTCGCCAGCAGCGTGCGCGCCTTCGCCGTATTGTTGAGATAATAGCCCAGCGGATCGGCGACCGATTCAGGGACGACGATTTTCGCGGCGAAATGGATGATCTCGTCGACGCCATGGCGCTTGATCAAATCCGAAACGAGGCTCTCGTCGCCGAAATCGCCGACGACAAGCGGCGCGCCGTCGGGAACCGACCAGCGGAAGCCGGTCGACAGATCGTCGAGCACGATGGGCGCTGATTCGCCGGCGTCGAGCAGTTCGAGAACCGTATGGCTGCCGATATAGCCGGCCCCGCCCGTCACCAAAACCGTCATGCCGGCGCCCTTCCTCTAATGTGCTGCGTCTGACTTGCGCGCGCCGCGCCCCGACGTGGGTTAGCCTGCGACATTTACAGCAGGTTCTACCAACGGGCGAAACCGTGCTACAGGCCCCGGCGTCGCCGCTAACCCTCTCGCCATCTCAACGGACCGCTTCATGAGCAAACGCATTCGCAAGGCTGTTTTCCCCGTCGCCGGACTCGGCACGCGCTTCCTGCCCGCCACCAAGGCCGTGCCGAAGGAGATGCTGACCGTCGTCGACCGGCCGGTCGTTCAGCATGTCGTGGATGAGGCGCGGGAGGCGGGCATAGAACATTTTATTTTCGTCACCGGGCGCGGCAAGGGGGCGATCGAAGATCACTTCGATATGGCTTATGAGCTTGAGGACACGCTGCGCCGCCGCAACAAGTCGAAGGAATATGAAGCGCTGATGTCGGACCTGCCGGCCGCCGGCGCGACGAGCTTCACCCGCCAGCAGGCGCCGCTCGGCCTCGGCCATGCCGTGTGGTGCGCGCGCGACATTGTCGGCGATGAGCCTTTCGCGGTGCTGCTGCCCGACATGATCACGCTTCCGGCCAAGGGCAAGAGCGCGCGCTGCCTCGCCGAGGCGGTCGCGGCCTATGAGAAACATGGCGGCAATATTATCGCGGTCGAGGAAGTGAAGCCGGATGAAACGCATCAATACGGCATCGTGGCGCGCGGCCAGGATTACGGCGCGACTTTCGAAATAACCGGCATGGTCGAGAAGCCGCCGCAGGGAACCGCGCCCAGCAATTTCATCATCTCCGGCCGCTATATTCTGGAGCCGGAAATTTTCGGATTGCTCGAACGGCATGAAAAGGGCGCCGGCGGCGAAATTCAGCTCACCGACGCCATGATCCATCTCGCCAAGACGCGGCCCTTCCACGCCGTGCGCTTCGACGGACGCACTTATGATACGGGCTCCAAGCTTGGCTTTCTCGCGGCCAATGTCGCTTTCGGCCTGGCGCGGCCCGATGTCGCCGATGGACTTCGCGCCGAACTGAAGAAGCTGCTCGATTAGCGCGTATGTTCAACGCTTGCGCCCGTCTGTTGCGCGAGCGAAGGCCTGGCGCCCCGTTTGACGCAGGCGCGCGCGCTTCTTTAAAGACTGACGAGGTTTTTTGAACTCGGCGCGAAGACGCGCCTGGTTGAAATCAAGCAAGGGACTGAAAACTGATGCCGCAACAAGGCGCCGCAGGAAGAATCGTCATTACCGGAATGGGCGCGGTGTCCGCCGCCGGCGTTGGCGCGGCGGCGTTATGGCATGCGGCGCGCGACGGCGTGTCCTGCGTGCGGCCGGTGAGATTGCCGCGTCCGTTCACCGGACGAATCAAAATCGCGGCGCAGGTCCCCGATTTCGATCCCGCCGAATATATCGCCGCTGAACTGCTGCCCTATTGCGATCCCTTCACGCAATATTCGATCGTCGCCGCCGACGAGGCGCTGGCGCAGGCCGGGTTCGCGGGCAAAGAGGTCGGCGGGCCGCGAACCGCGGTGATCATCGGCACCGGCATCGGCGGCGCGACGACCATCGATAACAACGCCTATCAGGAATATAAGATCGAGACCCGGCCGGACACGCTGACCGTGCCGCGCCTCATCCCGAGCGCCGCGCCGACCACTCTCGGCATGCGCTATGGCGCAAAGGGTCCGACCTTCGCGCTCGCCTCGGCCTGTTCCTCCGCCGCTCAGGCGATCGGCGAAGCCTTCGAAATGTTGCGCGCCGGCCGCGCCGACCGGGCGATCGCCGGCGGCGCCGAAGCCTGCGTGACCAGCGGTTCGATTCGCTCCTGGGAGGCGCTGCGCGTTCTCACGCCCGATCTCTGCCGTCCGTTCTCGCAAAAGCGCAACGGCATGACGCTCGGCGAGGGCGCCGCGGTCTTCATTTTGGAGACGCTCGAGGAGGCGCAGGCGCGCGGCGCGACGCCGCTTTGCGAACTCGCGGGCTATGGCACGACGAGCGACGCCTTCGATCCGCTGCGCGCCGACGTCGAAGGCCCATCGCGCTGCATGCTTCTCGCGCTCGACAGCGCCGGACTGGAGCCCGGCGACGTCGATTATCTCAGCGCGCACGGCACGGCGACCTACGCCAATGACATCACCGAATCGCAGGCGATGCGCGCCGTCTTCGGCGACAGGCCGCCGCCGGTTTCCTCGACGAAGCCCGTGCATGGCCACGCGCTTGGCGCCAGCGGCGGGCTCGAGCTTGCGATCACGATTTGCGCGCTGCGCGATCAGATCGCGCCGCCGACGATCAATTTTCTCGAAGCTGATCCCAAATGCGACGTCGACGCCATTCCCAATGTCGCGCGCAATATGCCGATTCGCGTCGCGCTGTCGAATTCTTTCGCCTTTGGCGGCATCAATGCGACGCTCGCCGTGCGCGCGATGTGACATGAGGGCCGGCGCCCCGTAGAATCGCGCAGGATTTTCGAGGCGACCGCAATGGCCGGCGACAGCGAAATGCGAAAGGGCGCCCAAAAAGGGGCGGATTTTGGCCCGAAGCCTAAAGGCGCGTCGAACAGACAGGCTGCGCTCGCCGCCGCCTTGCGCGCCAATCTCGCCCGTCGCAAGGCGCGCGAGCGCGCGCTGCGGGACTCGGCGCAGGACTTGGGGCAGGACTTGGCGCAGGCGAAAGACGAGCGCTCGGAAACCGACAGCGAGGGGTGATGGACAAGATTAAGATCGTCGGCGGCAGCCGGCTGAATGGCGTCATCCCCATCTCCGGGGCGAAGAACGCCGCCTTGCCGTTGATGATCGCGTCGCTGCTGACCCGAGAAACTTTGACGCTCGCCAATATGCCGCTGCTCGCCGATGTGACGCTCCTTGAGCGCATCCTCGGCAATCATGGCGTCGATTACGCCATCGCCGGCAAGCGCGCCGGCGATTCCGTCGACGCGAGCCGCGTCGTCCATCTCACCGCCCGCGACATCGTCGACACCACCGCGCCCTACGAACTCGTTTCGCGCATGCGCGCGAGTTTCTGGGTGCTCGCGCCGCTGCTTGCGCGATGCGGCGAGGCGCGCGTATCGCTGCCCGGCGGTTGCGCAATCGGCACGCGTCCGGTCGATCTTCTGCTCATGGCGCTGGAAAAGCTCGGCGCGAAAATCGACATCGAAAACGGCTATGTCGTGGCTTCCGCCAAGAACGGCCTCGTCGGCGCCGAGATCGACTTTCCCAAGGTGACCGTCGGCGGCACCCATACGGCGCTGATGGCGGCGTCGCTGGCGCGCGGAACCACCGTGCTGCGCAACGCCGCGCGCGAGCCGGAAGTCATCGATCTCGCCGACTGTCTCGTGAAAATGGGGGCGCGCATCAAGGGCGCCGGCCAATCGACGATCGAAATCGACGGCGTCGGTTCGCTCTATGGCGCGAGACATGCGGTCATGCCCGACCGCATCGAAGCCGGGACTTACGCCATGGCGGTGGCGATGGCGGGCGGCGACGTGCTTCTCGCCGGCGCGCGCGCCGATCTCCTGCAAGCCGCGCTTGACGCGCTCGCAGCGGCCGGCGCCAGCGTGAGCGAGACCAACGAAGGATTGCGCGTGAAGCGCAATGGCGCCGGCATTTCGCCGGTCAGCGTCGAGACCGCGCCGTTCCCGGCCTTTCCGACCGATTTGCAGGCGCAGTTCATGGCGCTGATGACCCGCGCCAAGGGCGTGTCGCGCATCACCGAAACGATTTTCGAGAACCGCTTCATGCATGTGCAGGAGCTGGCGCGGCTCGGCGCCCATATCAAGCTCGAAGGCGATACCGCGATCGTGACGGGCGCGGATCAACTCGATGGCGCGCAGGTGATGGCGACCGATCTGCGCGCGTCGGTCTCCCTCGTCATTGCGGCGCTCGCGGCGCGCGGCGAAACGACGATCAACCGCGTCTATCATCTCGATCGCGGCTTCGAGCGGCTGGAGAAGAAGCTGCGCGGCTGCGGCGCCGAAATCGAGCGCATCACTGCGGCGGGGTGACGCGAGGACTTCCGGCTTATCCTCGAAAGTCCGTAGGATTGCGCGCGGCGTTCCATATGCGCAAAATGCGGACCGTATGCGTTGGCTCGTCTATGCCGCTGCGCCCGGACCGCGATAACAACGTGATGCCTCATCAATCAATCGAGATCGCCTCTACAGATCGCCATGAACCGTGCGATGAAACGCGCCCTGTTAAAAGGCGTCGCCCGGCCGGCGGCGATATCCGACTCGGCATCCTTTAAGGATACGATCGGATCCTCGCGTTCCTCATCGCCCAGGACAGGCGCTTCTTCCATCGTTACGACGGGAACAAAGGTCGTCTCGGGCGCTCGATTTGATTTGGGCTGCGTCATGGCGCCGACTTTAGCGGGAAGTTTTACCTCGTCGAGCTTGCCAGTGGCGCGTCGGAACCAGCCGGCGACGCTCAAGAATCACTCGATCACGATCCTTACCGCGCGCGACGCGACAGGCGCGAGCGCGAGCCGCGCCTGAATGCGATGTCGGCCGGGCGTCATCGGCCAGAAGACGGTCTCGTCCGCCTGCGCCGTCGCGAAAGGCTCGCCGTCGATCGTCCAGACGATCTGCGCGTCTTTGTCCGTCGGCGCGAGTTTCAGCGCCAGTCGGTTGAGGCGTTCCGGCTGCTCGGGGTTTCTCCAGATATGGGTGTTGTGTTCCGGCGTCGCGATGACGAGCGGCGCGGCGCCTGCCGCCAGGGAATAGGACGCGTCATCCGCGCTTGACCGCTGAGGGGGACCCGCGCGCAAGTCTTGAGCCTCGCGCATTTCCGCCAGCTTCACCCATTCGCGCAGCGTCTGCGCGCAGTCGCCGCCATCGCCGGCGCGGCAGAGGTCGATCGCGACGCGTCCGGGCGGCGGCGCGAATGATTCGGGCGCGATGTCGCCGGGCTTGGCGTCATGCAGCTTGGCGAGCACGGCATGGGCCAGCCGCGCCGCGGAGGACACGCCGGTCATCGCTCGCATGGCGCCGGCGTCGCCGCGCCCGATCCATACGCCGACGATGAATTTATGCGAGAAGGCGATCGTCCAGGCGTCGCGATAGGCCTGCGACGTGCCGGTCTTCACCGCCGCCGCGAAGGGATATTCGAGCGGCCCGTAACGCGGAAACGAGGGAAGCCGCGCCTGCGGGTCGGCGAGCATCGAAGCGACGAGCCGCGCGCTATCGATCGACAAGACGCGCCGCATCGGCCGTCGCGGTCCATCGCGCGTGAAGGCGAGGTCGCGCATGATTCCGTCATCGGCGAGCGCGGCATAGGCGCGCATCACATCCTCGAGCCGCGTCGGCAGCGCGCCGATCGCCATGGAAATTCCAAAGCTCTCCGCCGGCGTTTCGAGATCGTGCAGGCCGAGCTCGCGAAGAAAATTGAAATTCGCCTCTAGCCCGACGCGGCGCAGCAGATTGGTCGCCGGCACATTGCGCGAATTGGCGAGCGCCTGACGCGGCGTCAGCGGCCCGAGATAAAGTCCGTCGGCGTTCGATACGCCCGACGCGCCTTCGGGAATGTCGTTCAGGAGATCCGTCGTCTTGAGAACGCCGCGCTCGAAGGCCAGCGCATAGATGAAGGGCTTTAAAGTCGAGCCAGGCGAACGCCGCACGCGGGTGAAATCGAAGGCGCCCGCCTGCGGGTCGTTGTAGTCGGAAGAACCGACATCGGCGATAACGGCGTTGGTTCCGCGCTCGACCACCATCACCGCAACCTGCCGCGCGCCGCGACTGCGAAAATTCGCAAGATAGCGGCGGGCGAGACGGAGCGCGTCGCGTTCGATGTCCAGATCGATCGTCGCGTGAATGCGCCGGTCGCCCTCCGCGACCGGCCGCGCCAGGCCCTCGCGGGCGAGCGCCTCGTAACGTAGCGCGAGATGCAGAGTCTCCGGCCGGCGTCTGGCGTCGAGCGGGCGCATATGATCGAGCTCGGCGCGCGCCAGCGCCGCCTGCGCGGAATCGAGCGCGCCTTCGGCTTCGAGCCGCGCGAGGGCGTAACGCGCGCGCGCCGCCGCCAATGCGAGGCCGCTCTCGCGCGTAATATTCATCCGTCCCGGCGACTGCGGGATGGCGGCGAGCAGCGCCGCCTGCGCCCAGGACAGGTCGTCGACCGGCCTGTCGAAATAGAACCGCGCGGCGTAGGCGACGCCATGGCCGTTCAAACCGTAAGGCGCGAGCCGCAGATAATGAGCGAGCGTCGCCTCATGTCCGTGACGCGCGACGACGGCGAGCGCCGTCGCCGCCTGCATCAGCTTCTCGGCGAATGAGCGTGGTCGCTCGCCCTGCATGCGTGCGACCTGCATGGCGATCGTCGAGGCGCCTTCGCGTCTGCTCCGCGACGTCAGATTGCGCCATGCGGCGCGCAGCAGCGCGCGGAGATCGACGCCGGGATGGGCGTAGAAGCGGCGGTCTTCGAGAGCAAGCGTCGCCTGCGCGACGCGCGGCGGAACGGCGTCGAGCGGCCAATAGCCGTAGTCGACGCGCGGCCTCCCTGTCGCGGCGTCGCGAGTCTTCTCGCCGATCTGAGTGAGAAAGGCGCCGTTGCGGTCGTAAACGATCGAACTCGCGCGCGGAGAGACGAGTTCGGCGCGCGACAGCGCCTTCTGCGAGAGCCAAGCGGCGCATAAAATTAATGACATCACAGGCAGAGCTATTGCAAGGCGCGCGAACCCTCTCCCTTTGGGAGAGGGTGGCTGCGGAGCAGCCGGGTGAGGGGTTACGATATTTGCTGTCATACGGTTGCGTCGAACCTGCGCAGATTGTTTCCCCTCACCCGACCCCGCTTCGCGGGGCCGCCCTCTCCCCAGGGGAGAGGGTTACGCGCGTGCTTCTCAAAGAGGGGACGGTTGCATGCGTAACTCCCACAATCCAAAGAGCGTTGCGCGCGCTACTTCCCGATCTCCACCCTTGCCCCCGCGCTCGTTGCGCGAAGGCCCTTCTTGTACATGGCTTCGACAATCGCTGGCGGCTGCGTATAGGCGCCCGCCGTCTGCGCGCGCAGGCGAAAGGCGAAGCGGTAGGTTCCCTTCGGCAGCGAATCATAGGCGTAGAACACGCGATCGTCGCCGAAGGAGACCCAGCTCGGCTGCAGCGTCGGCGCAATTGACGGCTGCGCTTCGGCGGGCGCCGTGGCGATGTTGGGGTTAAGCGGCTCGTAGCCGGCGGCGAGCGGGATCGAAATCGCGATATGGGTGCGATCCTCGGGATTGACCACTTCCGCCGTCTCCTCGATCACATCGCCCTGCCTCACCTGCAGAGCGCCGTCGCTCAAGTCGATCTTCTGCGGCGCCTTGCCGCTTTCGACGCGCCAGCTTTGTCTCACGATCGTAAAGCCGTCGCTCGTCGGCTGGGCTTTGGCGCCCGCTTCGGCGGGCATGTAGCTGGTCTCGATCATCGCGATGAGCGGCGCGTTCGAGCCGTTGGCGATTTTGAGCGGCGCGTCGTTCTTCGTCACATGCCGCGCCACCGGAGTGTTGGCGTCGAGCGTCGACAACTGATCCTTTCCGCCATCGTTAAAGCTCACCGCGATCGGCGCCGCCGGCCGCCGCCAGCCTTCGGCGAGCGCTTCGATCGCGGCGGCGTCGGCGTTGGTCGTGCCCCAGCCGTCGCCTTCGCCAAGCCGCAGCAGCGCGTCGCGCAGCGCATTGGCGCGCGGGTCGCCGGAAGCCGCGAGCGCCGCGGCGCGCGCCATCTCGGCGAGGCTGCGGGTCTCGGAAGGCAGAATGATCGGCGAGGCGCTTTCCGCCGCCTGTCCCGCATAGACCTGAACGCCGTTGCGGCTCGCGAATTTCACCCGGCTCCACATCGTCTCGATGAGCGAGGCGAGGGCGCGCTGATCGACATTGGGGAGGCGCGCGGCGGCGGAGGCCATCTGCGCGACGCTGATATTGGGCAAAAAATCGGCGCGGCGCGCAAATTCAGCGACGTAAGAATCATCGAGCTTGCCGCCTTCGGCGAGCGCCGACAGCGCCTCGACGCGCTCGCGCAATTCGTCGCCCGACATCAGTCGCGGATAATCCGAGCGTAGCGACAATTTCAGAATGTTGGCGAGACGATCGAGAAGCGTCTTGTCGATCGGCTCGCCGGCGCGTTCCGCCTGCGCCAGGAAATCATAAGACCAGGCGGTGAGCGAAACATTGCCGCGCGAACGCGGCCAGAAGGCGACGAGCCCGTCGGCGTCGATCGATTGATCGATGGCCTGCGCCGTGGATTTCACATTGGCTGAGACGCGATCCTCGAGCCCCGCCGCCGCGAGAATCGGCCCGAAGCTTTTGAGCGCTAGTCCGCCACGCGCCAGCGACAGGCGTTGCTCGGTGCAGCCGTAAGGATATTCGACCAGCGCATTCAATCCGGCGACGAGCTTCACCAGCGAAGGGTCGGCGGCGACGATCGTCTCGCGCGAGAAACTGCCCGGCCGCGAGGCTTCGCCGGAAGGCGCAAGCGTCTTGGTTTCGCCGGGCGCAATCTCCACCAGTTCGAAGCGTCGCGCCGCTTCGCGATCCGCCTTCACCGGCAGAGCGATTTCGACCGCGTCTTTCGCATGATCGGCGTCGCGCTCGATGCGGAATCCGAGCATCGCCTCGCCGGCAAGCGCGGCGGGCGCCGTTGCGCGCAGATCGACGCGCACCGGCTTATTCTGCGACCATTCGATCTTGCGGCTTGTTTCGCCTGTGAGCGTCAGCGTCGGCGCCGAAATCGACGCCTTGCCGGCGCCGCCAGGCCCTTCGACGATGCGCGCGACAAGGCCGACATCGAAGGAATCGCCCGGCCGAATAAAGCGCGGCAGCGCCGGCTGCGCGACCAGCGCCTGCCGGATCAACATTTCGCCGCCAGCCGCGCCGAACCGGTCCGGCCCGCTCACCGCCTTGGCGCGAAGTTTGAAGATGGTCAGCGTGTCGGGCAGCTGCACTTTGATTTTGGCGACGCCATCGGGGCCGATCTTCACGCTCGGCAGATAGATCGGCACGGGCGTGAAATTCTTGCGCACGGAAATATTGTTCTCGGCGCCCCATTCCTGCAGCTCGTCGCCGTCGCCGCCGGCGATCTCTTCGAGCGGGATGACGCCGAAGGCCATGTTGCGCGTGTCGCGCGCCGCCATTTTGGTTTCGCGCTCGACGATGAAGTCGGGCAGGGGATCGAGCGGGCGTTCCTTGGCGAGCGACAGCACCGCCTGATCGACCATCCAGAATGTCGCTTCGCCCGCGATCGGCTTGCCGGCGTCGTCGGAGAGCCGCAGCGCGACCTCGATCGTCTCGCCGGGTCGCGACTTCGCTGGATGTTCGAGCTTCACATTGACGATGTTCTTGACCGGCGTGACCTCGATCCATTTCGTCGCCGCGATGGTGACGGGCTTGCCTTGGTCGAATGTCGCCGTCGGCTGCGGCGGCGCATCCTTCAACCGTCCGCGCATGATCAGGAAATGCACGGCGAGCTTCGGCATCTGCTCTTTCTTGACCGGCAGCGCATAGCGGCCGAAACCATTGGCGATGTCGACGAATTCATAGTCGTAGACGCCGCTCGGCTGTTCGACGATGGCGAGCGCGCGCGCATTCTGGAATGGCGACTGGATGATGAGAGTCGCCGTCTCTCCCGGCGCATATTTGTCCTTGTCGGTCGTAATCGTCGCGGATTCGGCCGGCGGCCGCGCAAAGGTGACCGGCGTATCGCCGCCGACGAAGAAGTCGACGCTCACCTGTTGGCGGCGTTTGAGTCTGTCATAGGCCTCAAGCTGCACGACATAGACGCCGGCGTCGCGCGCCGCGAGTTCGATCCTCTGCGCCTCCTTGGCGCTCGTCACCTTGCGTTCTATCAAGACGTCGTCCTGTGCCTGCGTGACATATTTCGCCGCGCCTTGCGCGAAGTCGGAGGCCTGCAGCGTCGAAATCCAATTGCGCTTGATCAGCCGCAGCGTCATCTCCAGGCCGACCACCGCGTCGCCCTTGCCGTCGATGGCGATGAGTTCCGGCGTCACCGCGCCGGGACGCTCGACATAGCGCGGCGTCTTGACGCCGAGCACGAAAGGCGGCAGCGCGATGACGTTCTGCACATTGCGCACTTCGACGCCGTCGTCGCCCGTCACCGTCGCTTCGATCGAATAGCGGCGCGGCTGCGCGGTCGGTTCGATCGTCGTGTCGAAGGTCATGCGGGCGGCGCCGCCTGCGTCGGTGCGCTGATCGCGCTCCAGCACCGCGGTCGACTTGAACTTGCCGTCGCCCGAGAAGCGCGCGTCGGTCGAGAAGAGAAAGCCTTCGCGCCCCGGCGGCGTGAACACATGCGGAAATTGCGCGGCCCGCCATTTGACCGGACGATCCGCCGCGAGCCCGCCGGCGAAATAGCGGGCGAGGAGATCGACGTCGAAAGTTCCGTCGAGCGCGACGGTCTGCGGCGCGTTGAGCACCACTTCGAAAGTCGGCAGCCGATAGGCTTCCTTCTTGAACGAGAATTGTCCGCAGGAAATGTCCTGCGCGGATTCGGCCGCTTCGCTTTCTCCCTCGGCCGCCTCGTCCTTTTGCGCCTCCGCCTTTTTCGGCGCATCGGGTTCAAACCTTGCCGAATAGTCGCCGGTCGCCTGAGTCTGCGCGTCGAATTTGTGATAGAAGCCGCCGCTCGCGTCGAGCTTCACCGGAATGCGCCATTCCTGATTGCCGGGGCCGGTGACGACCAGCGTCCCGCCGGTCTTGGTCAGGCTCAGCGCGCCGCCGCGGTAGCTGCGCACGAAGCCCTTGATATGCGCGCTTTCCTCCGGCCGGTAGATCGGCCGTTCGGAGAAAAGATGACACAGCGTGCGCGGCTTTTCGGCGCGCGGCTGGTCCGCCTCGCTCGTCCAGGCGAGCCATTCCGATTCCGGCTTCGACCACATTTCATGCGAATATTCCGAAGGCGCGCCGGCGGGGTCGACGACCAGCGTGTCGAGCCCTTTGTTCACCACGATGCGACGCGCTTGCGCCCCGCCGCGCTTGTCGGGCGTCCAGGAATAGAAGCCGGAGGCGTCGGTGGCTCCGCTCGCCAGCGTGACGAATTTGTCGTCTCTCACGCCCTCGACGCGAATCTGCGCATTGCCGACAGGCTGCGTCGTTGCGAGCGACGTGACGGCGAAGCGCACCCGCGTCGGCTCTTCGATCGCCGAGAGCGAAAGATCGGTGATCTGCACGCGCAGCCAGCGGCGCTTGTCGTCATCGACGGCGCGCATTCCGACGAGATAGGTTCCCGGCTGATCGCGGCCGGAAATTTTGGCGAAATCCTCCTTAAGATCGACGCCGAATTTCGCGTCGGGCCCGTTGCGGCGGATCGGCAGATCGACGAGCCGCGACACGGCGGGCGAGCCGAGCCATTTGATCCTTTCCTTGATCGCGTCGGCCTCGATGTTGGCGCTCTCGCTCCAAAGCTTCGGCTCATTGCCAGGCAAAGGCGGCGCGTCGGAGTCGCTCGTCTCGACGCCATGCGCCGGAAAGGGGAAGAAATCGCGCGACAGCGGATCGATGGCGTGGATGCGGATGTCGGCGCGGTCATAGCCGCGGCCGCGCAGCGGCAGCAGTTGCGGACCGAGCCGCTCGGCGACGCCATAGCCGGCGTCCCACTGCAGCGCCGGGACATCGCGGGTGAAGGCGAAGCGCTGCGCGAAGGCGCTCGCCAGCGCGCGTCCTTGCGAATCTTTCATCGCGCCCTGCGCGATCGACAATTCGTAAACCTGATCCGACAGGAATTTCCCGGCGACGCGCAGGCGCCTGCCGTCGGTCTCGACGGCAAGATCGTCGACGGGCGGCGTGATCCGCAGCGCCTCGCGCGCGCGAAGAATGTCGAGCGTCTCGGGCGTCGCGTTGAAGGAGAGCGCGAGCTGCCGCTTGCTCGCCGGCGCATAGGGGATGGCGGCGCTTTCGCCTTCTTCTTCGCCGCTGTCCGGCGTCGTCAGATAGGACGCGCAGCGCAGCACGTTGTCGGCGCGGTCGTCGCTCCAGCCGCGGCCGCAACTCGCCTCCGTCACCGCAAAAGGCGGCGCGGTGCGCAGCCGCAATTCATAGGTCTGGTCGTCCAGCCCGGCTTCGTCCGAAAGGCGCAGCCGCAGGATGGCGACGCGGCCGTCGGCGATCCGCTCGCGAAATCGGATGACATAGGTCTGTTCCGCGGCGCGCGCGTCCCGCTCCAGCGCGCGGATTTCATAGGCCGAAGCGTCGAGCATCTGGCCGCCTTGCGGCGAGACGCCCGGCGAGGGACGGATTTCGATCGTGAGGAGGCGTTGAAGGGCGGCGACGTCGACCGGCTCGGCGAAGGTGAGCGCGATCTGCGTCAGTTCGAGCTGCGGATCGGCGCCTTCGGCGGGATTGGTGGAACGCGGCGTCGGCAGCAGCGCGACGAGTTTGGTTTCCGCCGAACCGAGCTTCACGTCGACGCGCGACAGCGGCTTCCAGGCGCCGGCGGAACGAAACTGCAACGCGCGCGGACCGAGCCAGCGCCATTCGCCGGCGGGCTGCGGAATCATCGTCACATATTTCTGCGGCGAGTCCTCTGGCCCGCCGTTCTTCGGCCCGATCTCGTTCGGAAAGAACACCGTGACCGGATCATAGGCGCGCAGAAAGCGGTCGGGCGCGACGCGCGCGCCGTCGGCGCGTTGCGCATGGTCGAAGATCGGCGGCGCCTCGGCGCGCAGCGGCGCCGTCGCGGCGAGAAGCGCGCAAAGCGAGAGAAGCAGTATTTTTTTCATTGCAGCGCCTTTCGCAATCATTGCGCTTTGCCCTTCTTCATGCCAGCCTTGTCGAGCAGTTCCGCGACGATGTCCGCCGGCGCCGCGTTGACGGGCGGCGACAGGCCGACGATCGCCGCGCGGATCGTCGTCGCCGGGGCGTCGGCGGGCGTTCGCGCCTCGAGGAAATAGCGGCCGGGCGAAAGCTTCATCGTCTGCGCGACGCCGTCTCCGAGCGTCTTGCCCTGCGCGTCGAAGAGGCGCGCCGTGACGCGATCGGGCTCGGCGCGCACGCCAATGCCAACGTCGCGCGGGTCCTTGACCTCGAAGCTGAAGAGAGCGCTCGCGCCGGGCGAAACCGCCACCGCGTCATTCACGCCCTCATGCGCCTCGATGACGGGCTGCGTCGAAATATCGAGCGCGCCGGAGAGCGCTCCCTCATAGGGCGCGTAAATGTCGATTATTGCTTCTCCCGGCGTCATGTAGCGATAAAGATCGACGCCATTCGCAAAGGCCAGCGTCTCGCGCCTGCCGTTCTGCGTGAAACCGACGATCGCCGGCGCGCCGCCGCTCGCTTTCAGCAGCGCCGGTCTGTCGCCCTTGATTGCAAAGCGCATCGCCGCGCCTTCCAGCGAAACGCGCTGCGGCAGGTTGAGCGCACGCGCCGCGGCCGCAGGCCAGGGCGAAACGCCCGCGCGCTCGATCCAGAAGGCGACGAGGCCGGGGCCGTGATCGATGATCGCTTCGCCGGCGCCGTCGAGCGCAATATCGTCGCCGCGCGCGATCCGGCCGCTGTTCGATACGACCGTCGCTTGCGCGCCGCTGACGATCAGCCTGTCGTTCTTCCGCGCGTCGAGCGGCAGCGATATTTGCCCCGCGGCGGGAAAGAAGCGCGTGAAGGCGCGGCTCGCGTCGAGCTGCCGGTTCTCGCCTGTTTCGCGCGCGATGCGCGCCGGAAGCGGCGCCTGCGTCAGATTGACCAGAAGCACGCGCGATTTGACGCCGTGCAATATGCGCGACGCGGCGGCGCCGTCGCCAAAGACGGCGCGCGGCTGCGCGAAAGCCGCGAGTCCGCCGGCAAGATCGAGCGCCAGCGGACCGGCGGCGTCATCCATGTCGACCGGCTGCGCGCTCATCGGCGGGATGATCCCGGAGAACAGCGCGCCGCCCCTCATCGCCGGCCGCGTCTCGACGTCGATCGCGTTCAGCGCGACGCGCATCGGCGCGACGCCTTCGGCGTTCCACAGTTCGAGCGGAGCGTCGCCAGGAAGCGTCAAGGCCGCGCCCTTCGCCGCGCCGATTCCGCGGCCGCCGTCGAGCGCCGGCTGCGCGAAGGCCGAGCGCGCCAGCCACAGCCGCAACTTGCCGGCAGGCGGCGCGAAGGGAATAAGATGGGCGCGCTCGCCCTCGCCGATGTCGAGCGAAATTTCGGCGCCTGTCCAGTCGAGGGCGGCGACGCCGATGCGCGACGCGCAGTCGCCGCGGCCCATCAGCCACAAATCCTGCGCTTGCGGCGCGAGCGTTCCGGCGCGCGCCGCGCGCAATAGAGCGCCGGGCGTCGAGCCGGCGGCGATCTCTTGCTGCGTCTCAAGCGTGACGAGCGAAGCGTCGGGCGTCGCGACCTTGCCGACGCAGACGCCGGGAAGACCGTCGACCGGCGCCAGGGTCATTTCGCCGAATTTTCGCGCGCGGCGTTCGACCACCCGCGCGGCAAGCGCAATCGGCGCGTCGCCGCCGCCGATCGACCAAACGACGGCGCGCAATTGCCCGTCCCCGGCTACAGGCCAGGCGGCGACGGGCGCAGCGCCGCGTTCGACGCCAATCGCGCGCCATTTGCCATCGGCGTCGCGCCGTTCGATCGATATTGCGGTCTCGCCTTCCGCGCGCGCCGCGACGAGCGCTAGACTGCCAGCGGGGGCGGGCGCGAGCGAAAGAACATGCGCGCCGGCGCCGCTCAGCGTCTTCTCGCCCGAGAGCGTCAGCGCGCCGTCATCCTTCTCCTCGAGCAGCGACAAGCGCAGCTCGACGCCGCTCAGCGGCGCGTCGTCATTCGTCGCCGCTTCTTCCTCATTGCCGCCCTCTGCCTCGTTCGAAGCGTCTTCGGTTTCCTCGCTCGCCGCCTCTTCGGCCTGCGCCGGCGCGCGCGCTTCGGCGCCGAGTCGTTCAAGCTCCAGGCGGTAAGTTCCGGCGGGCAGGCGCCGCGACAGCACGAAATTCCAGTCGTCGGCGCGCGGCTGCAGGCGTTCGATCACGTCGCCCTTGTCGTTTTTCAACGCGCCGATGGTTTCGATGGCGCCGAAACTCGAAAGATCGACGATACTGTCCTTCGCCAGCGAGAAATCTAGGTGCGTTGGCGGTTCGACGACGCGCATCGCGTCGGGCTGCAACTGCTGCGACTCGAGCGAAATCTCGTAATCAAGACGATCGTCATGGGCGAGGCTGCGCGCCTCGATTCGATAGTCGCCAGCGGTCAGTTTCGATTTGAATGGTCGGTCCGAAACGACTTTGCCGACGTTCTCCTTTTCGCCTTTGAAAATCTCGCCGACCATGCCTTCGCCGATCGAAAGATCGATGTCGGAGTCGCCGTGGAGCGTGAAGCGCCAGACATCCGGCGCGCGCGGCGCGTCGCGCGCCTGCGGTTCGCGCCATTGCAGGCGTTGCGCCTTGCCGAAGGGCAGGGGATGCGGACCGTGGCCTTCGAGCGGCTTCGCGGCGACGATCGGCGTCAGGCGCGCAGTCATGCGCGCTTCGACGTCCCTCGGCATGACGACCAGCCGATAGGCGCCCTTTTCAAATCGCCGAGTCAGGCGCTGCATCTCGCCGGGCGCCGCGAGCGGCCAGCCGTCGGCGTCCTCCAATCGCGCGCGCCATTTCTGTTTCAGGCCGAGAAGCTCGATGCGATATTCGCCGTCGTTTGTGATCTCGATTGGCGTGATCGCGCCCTTCCCGGGTTCGAGCGTCGCGCGCGCGACGCCCGCATCGACAAGTTTCGCCGTCGGCGCGAGGATCGCAGGCGAGACGGCGAGTCCCAGATGTCCGGCGGAGTCCTTCGCCGTTACCGCCGCACGATAGGCGCCGGCGCGCAGAAAGGCCGTCACCAGAGCATTGGCGCCGGGTCCGTTCGCTTCGCCCTCGCCAAGATGTGGCGAGACATTCGCGCCGATTCGCAGCGCCGTCTTCATGCGTCCGAGCGTTTCGACACGGTAAAGCCCGCCCTGCGGCACATCGAAGCGCAGTCGCTTCGTTTCGTCGCGGGCGAGATCGAAGAAGGCCGGACGCGCAACCGCGGCGGAAAGCGCGGTTGGCGCCGGCTTGCCGGTCTCTTCGGACCTGGCTGGCGTTGCTTCGGGAATGAAGATGAGTCCGAGCGCGCGCGATTTCTCCGGCGCGGCGATCCTAATCGTCGCGAGTCGCTGCGCGTTCTCTTCTTTCTGATCGTCGAGCGTCAGCGCGACATCGGCGCCATGCGCATCGCGCGCCATTGCTCTGCCGGTTTTGGGAAGCCGCACCGGCAACGCGACTTCCTTGCCGGCCTCCTGCCAAATCGCCAAGGGCGCTTTGTCGACTTCGACGGGCAGCGCGACGACGCGCGGACCGGTCAAGAGCTGCGGCGCGACATTCGTCAAAATGAGATAGGAGCCGTCCCGTTCGAGCGTCTGCGTCCCGAAGGACATTGTTGCGCGCGTGGGCGCCGGCGCGGGCGCTGATACAGAGAGTCCGGGCGGCCCGAGCGTCACGTCGATGACGCCGCCGGAATCGCCTTTCGGCGCGAGCTTGAGAAAATAATATCCCGCCTGGAGATCGTAACGCGCCGGGTCTTTGCCGTCGGCGCGCGCCGCAAGCGCGCCAAGCGCCGGTTCGATCGAGGCGTCGACCTTGATCCCTTTCGCGTCGATCGCCACGGGCCCGTCGCGCGTCGCCTCGAACAGGATCGACGTCGGCCCGAACAGGTTGAATTTTCCCCGCCACGCCTTGCCGGCGCCAATGCGCGGCGCGTCAGAGGCGATGACGCGCGTCTTGCCGTCCTTTTCGATTCGCGCAAAGAGCGCCGTCGCCGGCGCTTCGTCGCCGCCGTCGCCGGCGAGGTCGACGCTGACGAGATGCGGTCCTGATGCTTCGAACGTCTCGCGATCCGACTGACGCAAACCACGCAGCGTAAACGCCTGCCCCTCATAGCCGGAGACTTCAAGACGCGCGTTGGTCTTGCCGTCGGAAGCGATGCGGACGTTTGCCGACGGCGCGCGGCTGTTCTTGGAGATCGTCGCAATCTCTCTTGCGTCATTGCGCTGCGCGGCAAGCCGCGCTGGAGATATCTGCGCGAGATCGAGACGGAAGGCGTCGAAACTTGCCGGCGCGTCGAAACGCGCGGCGCCGAAGGGACCGATCACGCCCTCGGCGACGCCGGCGGCGAGCACAGCCGGCGTTTCGAGCCTGAGCATAAACGGCTGGGCCGCGTCGCCTTGCGCCCAGACGAGTTTCTCGCCGCCATAGGCGGTGACGACATAGCGCCCCGGCTCCAGCGCGCCTTCCAGACGCAGCCGGTTCATGGCGCGGCCTGGCTTGGTTTCGACCGTCTCTTGCGTGAAGGCGAGATCGACGAGTTCGCCGTCGCCGCGCCAGACGCGCAGATCGTTGAGCGCGCGGCCGATCGCTTCGAGATTGACGCGACCTTCTCCGCCGACCTCGAAGGCGTAGGAGCGTTGCTGCAGATCGCCAAGTTCGCCGCTTTGAATCCGTCCGGGCGCGAGCGTCGGCTTCGACGCGTCCGCTTCGACGAAAGGCTGCGCGGAAAGCGCGATCTTGCCGCTTGCGCCTTTGACGCCGAAAGCGCGCAGCTTATAGACGCCCTTGTCGAGCAGCGCGTCGATTCGTCCATCGCGCAGGCCGGGCGCGCCGCTCGAATCGAACGGGCCGGCGATCATATCGACAAGTTCGATGCGCGCGCCCGAGGGACTCTTGGCGCGAATCGAATAGCGGCCGGGCGCGGGAACGGTGAGGAGACTCGCGCCGTCGCGATCCGCCGGCAGTTCGCCCGGCGCAAAGCTGATCGAGGTTTGCTTGGCTCTCGTATCGGCGACGGCGCTTTGCGCGGCGCGCCACAGCGGCGGCGCGAAATAGGCCGCGCAGGCGGCGAGAAGAGAAAATGCGATGCGCCGCATAATGGCGCCGTACGCCAGCCGGCGAGGAGACGGAAAGGACGCGCCGCCGCTGATGTTCAGCATGGGCCGCGCCCCTCGACTGAGTCGAGAGTCGAGCGGCTCTTGCCGCGCCGACGATTTCTTCATGCCGCTCTCTCACAAGTTTATTTGGCCGGTCCCATTTGGAGCCGGCGGGATTATCTTTTAGGCTAGCTTCCGCGCCCGGGGATTTGCGGGAGCGCACAGCAACCGGAAAGTCGGCATGCGTCGGTCATTATTCGCCTTAGCGCTTTTTCCCGCCCTCTTATTTGGCGAGCAGGCGGCGGCAATCAAGCTGACGCTCGCCTATCCGGCGGTGCTGCGCGCCGGTCCCGAGGAACATTACGCGGCGATCGGAACGGCGCCGGCGGGGACCGAAGTCAAGATATTGCGCGACGATCCAAGCTGGACCCGGATCGCCGTAGAGAATCGTCGCTTTTTCGTCGCGACTCCTGAACTCGTGTTCATGTCGTCGCGGGTCACCGAGACGTCGGGCTGCGATTTCGGCTATCCCTATTCGGGCAGCAGCCAATATTTCGCCTGGCCGCTGACGGAGTTGCGCCACAGCCCGCCCTTGGGCTCGCTGTTTGGCTATCACAGCCGGTATCCCTGCTAAGCCTCGCGCCTCAAGGCTTCGGCCGATCGGTCAAAGTTTCAAGAAAGGCGACGATCGCGTCGATCTCCTTATCCGACAGCCGCGGCTTTTCCCCGAGCTTGCGATCATAGGGGACTTCATCGACATTGACGTTGTCATGCGCGGCGGCGGGCAGATCGTCGAATTTTTGCGGCTTGCCGCGCCGGTCCTTCGGATACCAATGTCCGGGATCGGTGTCCCGCGTCGCGTAAAAGGCGACGACGTCGCGCAGCCTGTCGAAGACGCCATTGTGCAGATAGGGGCCGGTCACGGCGATGTTGCGCAGCGTCGGGACCTTGAAGGCGCCGCAGACGCTCTCGACCTTGAAACCCGCCGGCGCCGCCTCGGCCAATCCGGCTCGCGCGCAGAGGCCGAGATCGGGGGCGGCGCCCGGTTTCGCCGCGCTCGGGATTGCGCTGTTCCTGGGGCCGCCGAGCGCGTCATAGGTGAAATCGGTGAACAGCCAGTCCTCGGGGTTTCGCGACTCTTCCTTGCCGGCGTGGCAGGCGAGGCAATTGCCTTTTTTCGGGTCCTTGAAGAGTTCGAAGCCCTTCTTCTCAATGGCGGTCAGCTGCGCCGCGCCGCGCAGATAGTCGTCGAACTTCGAGGCGAAGGGATGAAAGCGCGCGGTTCCTTCGAAAGCGACGATGGCTTGCGCAAGCTTCTCGAAGGCGGCGTCCGGATTATCGAAAACCTTCTCGCCATAGACCTCGCGGACGAGGTCGGCGTAGGCGCCGTCGCGCACCGCCTCGACGACGTAGCGTTTCGACGGCGCGTTCATCTCGAGCGGATCGAAGATCGGACCTTCGATCTGCGCGAGGAGATCGCGCGCGCGGCCGTCGAGAAACTGTCCGCCCGCTGGAATCTTTTCGATCTTGCCGGTCTCTTCGTCCTTGTCGTCGATGAAGCCGAAGGGCGGCGCGTAGGACGCATACATGATCGAGGGCGTGTTGCGCTTGCCAAACGACGTCGGCAGCGAGCCGCGGGCCACGGCAGGCACATTCGAACCATTGTTGCCTTGAAAAGCCTTCGCCGCGTCATGGCAGGAAGCGCAGGAGACGCCGGCCGGACTGGAAAGGTTCACATCTTCGAAAACCCGTTTGCCGAGCAGCTCCAGCGGCGTGAGGCCGCGCTCGTCGGGCGCGGCCGCGCCCGATGGCGCGGCCTGCGCGCAGAGCGCCGCGCCGAGCAATGCGAATATGGCGCAAAGCGCTGCTTGGCGCGCCTTGCCTAAGCCGTATCGGGTCACTTGAAGCCGTCCGCCGGAAGAGGAAAAACGCGTTCTTCGCGCTTTCGACATTTAGAAATCGTGAGGCGGCAAGGTCAATTTCGGTAATCTGGATTGCTTCCAGCATGGGCGCGGATTTATGTCGCATGATGCAACCGACGCCCGCGGAGTCTGCGGTCCAAGCTCGATAAAATATTGATATTAAAGGTTTAAATGCTTTGCCGCGCCGGCCGGCCCAGAACAGCCACATTTTGGCGTTTGGCTCAACGCGGATGGTGCGACCGCGCGCGACTCGTCGAGGAGTTCCTGGCGCGTGGCAATGAAAGGGTTCTGGCATGATGGATATCGGCGACGACAAGGAGCTGATGGCTGAATTTGCCGAGTTTAAAGAGTTGCTGCGTCGAGACCTGGGCCATGCGCCGGCATTGGAGCCGTCGACCAGAATGGCGGACCCGGCGCCGCTTGAGCGCTCCGACACGGCGATCGGATCGGGTCCGTCTCCTCAGGCGCCGCGCGCCGAGGAATCCTGGAGCGCGGTCCATGCGACGGAAGAGGAATTCGACAACGAGCCCGAGGATGAGCGCGAAGGCGGACGCCGGGCGCTGTTTTTCGCTGCGGCGGCGATCGTCATCATCGGTCTTGCGGCATTGACCTGGGTCTTGGGGCCGTGGGGCGCCGTCGATCCGAATGAGGATCCTGCGCTGGCGACGGCGCCGCCTCTGGCCGCTCCCGACGCCGCCGCCCCCGCGATCGACAGCGCCGCGACTCAGCCGAAGAACGCCGCGCCGGAGGTCCAGCAAAGCGCGAAAGCGCCGGTCGAGCCGGCCGAGGACGCGCCGAAGGCGGCCGCGGCGGCGGCCGAGCCGACTCTGACGGAAAGCCAGTCCGAGGCCGCGGCCAGCGCCGTTCCGCCGCAGTCGGCCGGGAGCTCCCCCGCGGTTGCGCCGATGGGCGAGTCAATTCCCGTGCCGACCGGCGCCGCCGTGGCGCCCAAGCTTGCGCCTTTGCCGACGGCGGCGGCGCCGGCAACCGCCCCCGCCGAGCCGCCCCCGCCGGCCGTAGCCGCCGCGTCGCCGACGGCCGCCCCCGCCGAGCCGGCGCCCCCCACAGCCGTCGCGCCGCCGAAATCCGTTGCGCCCGCCAAGCCCGTCGCGCCGGAGCCGCCTCAAGCGGCGGCGCCCGCTTCGGAGCCCCCTGCCGCTGCGGCCGAGGCGGCCCCGGCGCCAAAGCCGGCGCCGCGCGCAAAAGTCGCGAAGCCGAAGAAGCCAACGACGAAGCCGGTCGCGAGCCGTCCGTCCCCCGCGCCGGCGGCGCCGGTCGCCGTCGCCGCGCCGGAACCCGCGCCAGCGCCTCCGCCTGCGCCGCCAGCGAGCGACGGGCCATTTGGCTTCGTCAAGCGCTCGGTCAATGCGGTCGGATCGGCGATCGGCGTCGTTCGCTGACCCCCGACGCAGCCAATTGAAACGCCGGCGCCTCTTGCGCCGGCGTTTTTCATTTGAGGAATAGGCCGGCTGTGGCCTTTGCCAAACGCCTTGGCCTGTGACTTTATCCAGATGGTTGAGCGGCGCGCGTCAACGATCCTGGAGAGCTGCAGGCATGGCCAAACCGACCCAAGCTGACGCCGAAGCAGCCGTGCGCCTTCTCATCGAATGGGCGGGCGACGACCCCACGCGCGAGGGGCTGATCGACACGCCGGAGCGGGTGGCGCGTTCCTACCGCGAGCTTTTCTCCGGCTATGACGTCGATCCGCGCGACTATCTCAAGCGCACCTTCGACGAAGTCGGCGGCTATGACGAACTCGTGGTCTTAAAGGACATTCGCGTCGTCAGCTTCTGCGAACATCACATGTTGCCGGTGACCGGCCGGGCGCATGTCGGCTATCTGCCAAGCAACCGGGTCGTCGGCATTTCGAAGCTGGCGCGCGTCGTGCACGGCTTCGCCCGCCGCCTGCAGATTCAGGAAAAGCTCACCGCCGAAATCGCCGAAGCGATCCAGGACATATTGGAGCCGGCCGGCGTCGGCGTCGTCATCGAGGCCGAGCACAGCTGCATGACGCTGCGCGGCGTCAACACCACGGGCTCGCTGCTGACCACGAGCCGCCTGCTCGGCGTCATCCGCGACGACCCGCGCACCCGCGAGGAATTCCTCGGCATGGTGCATGGGAAGTGACGCGCGGAGTTCCTAGGACAGCGTCTTCTTCAGCTCCGCGACGATCGCGTCGCCCATCTCGCTCGTTGAGACGGTCGCCGGCGCGTCGCCCTTGATGTCGGCGGTGCGCAGCCCCTTCGCCAGCACGCCGGCGATCGCCGCGTCGATGGCGTCGGCCGCTTTCGGCAGATCGAAACTGTAACGCAGAGCCATGCCAAGCGAGCCGATCATGGCGATCGGATTGGCGATTCCCTTGCCGGCGATGTCGGGCGCGGAGCCATGGCAGGGCTCGTACATGGCGTGGCGCTTGCCCTTTTCATCGGCCGCGCCGAGCGAAGCGGAGGGCAGCATGCCGAGCGAGCCGGTGAGCATCGCGGCCTCGTCCGACAGCATGTCGCCGAAGAGATTGTCGGTGACGACGACGTCGAACTGCTTGGGCCAGCGCACGAGTTGCATCGCGAGCGCGTCGGCGAGCATATGTTCGAGCGTCACGTCCGAATATTCGCGCTTATGCAGCGCGGTGATGACCTCGCGCCACAGAAAGCCCGACTTCATCACGTTGGACTTCTCGGAAGAGGTCACTTTATTACTGCGCTTGCGCGCCAGTTCAAAGGCGACCCGGCCGATCCGTTCGATCTCGTAGGTCTCGTAGACCTGCGTGTCGACGGCGCGTTTCTGGCCGTTGCCGAGTTCGGTGATTTCCTTGGGCTCGCCGAAATAGACGCCGCCGGTCAATTCGCGCACGATCATGATGTCGAGACCGTCGACGATGTCGCGCTTCAGCGAAGAAGCGTCGGCGAGCGCCGGATAGCAGATCGCCGGGCGCAGATTGGCGAAGAGGCCGAGGTCCTTGCGCAGGCGCAGGAGCCCGGCTTCGGGGCGTAGGTCGTATGGCACGCCGTTCCATTTCGGCCCGCCGACGGCGGCGAGCAGCACCGCGTCGGCCTCTTGCGCGCGCGTCATGTCTTCTTCGCTGATGGCGACCTTATGCGCGTCATAGGCCGCGCCGCCGACGAGTCCGCGCTCGACCTCGAAGCTCGCGACGCCCGCCGCGTTCAAAAGGGCGAGAACCTTCTCGGCTTCGGCGGAAATCTCCGGACCGATGCCGTCGCCCGGCAGGAGCAGGAGCTTGTATATGGCCATGAATGCCTCTTCGTCGGCGAGAAAACTCGCGCCGTCAATAAAGCGCGCGACAAGGCGACGCAACCGCGCAAAATTTCCCTCGGTTGTGCGACAATTCGCGCGCCGCGTCGGCCTTGCGACCTCTCGTGAAGCCGTGCAGCTTGAAAAATGTCAAACGCAAGGGGGCTTCGCGCGAGACGCGCCGAGTAACGAGCGGCGTCGGCGGGAAGCGATGCGCAGTTCTGCGCAGTTGGGAGACGCAAAGATGAGAAGCTACAAAACCTTCATGCATATCGCGGCGCTTGGCCTGTTCGGCGCGCTCGTCGCCGCCACGCCCGCCAACGCCTTCTGCCTCATCAATTGCGAGCCCAAGCCCGAGCACGCGAAGAAGGTCTTCGAAAATCTCGTCAAGAAGAAATTCGATAAGGACGCAGTGATCGAAAAATTCGAGATCACGCGCTTCTGGCCGCTCGACGTGGAAGGCGCCGGCCACGCCGGCTATGAATTCTATTACACCGCGAGCGTGCGCTTCCCGAACGGCGCCAATCTCGAATGCAAGCCCGAGGGCGGCGCGCCGAAACCCGGCTGCTCGGACAATACGAGCTATTATTCGACGACAATCCAGAACCAGATGATCAAGGACAAGCAATATATCGAGCCGGGCAAGGTCATCGAATTCAAGGACGAAACCCGCTTCGACGAGGAAGGCTCGAAGTGGAAAGGGCAGGACGGCAATTTTTATTGAGCGGCGTTCCGAACGATCCAGAGATCGCGAGCCTGGGCTCGCGATCATTCGACTGAGCGGCCGATCGCGCCGCCTTTCGCCCCTTCCGTACAACCGGCGCTTGGTGTAGAAGGCCGGCCAATGGGTTGCGCGCCGAGTTGTCTCAGGCGCGGCTGGAAGGGTCGATATGCAGCAGGTCATTATCGCGATCCACCTGATGGTGGTGACGGCGCTCGTCATTCTCGTGCTTTATCAAAAGTCCGAGGGCGGCGCGCTCGGCATGGGCGGCAGCGGCGTCTTCACCGGCCGCGGCCAGGCCAATGCGCTCACCCGCGCCACCGGCATTCTCGCGACGATCTTCTTCATCACCAGCATCGCGCTGACCGTGCTGCCGGCCTGGGAGCGGCGCAGCGAGGGCGGCGACGACTGGACCAAGGCGCTTGACCCAGGATCGATCCAGATCAAGGAGCTTCCCAAGAGCGACGGCAAGACCGAAGGCAAGGGCGAGCAGGGCGCGCCTGAAAAGGCGCCCGAACCCGGCAAGGACAGCATTTTTGACCAGCTCCAGCGCGCCCAGCAGAAGCGGCAGCAACAGCAGGGCGCGCCCGTGACGACGACCCCGCCGGTCGCGACGCCGCCGGCGACGACTCCGCCCGCCGCAGAGGCGCCGGCGCTGCGCCCGTCGCAGGAGCCCGCTCCGCAGGCTCCGGCCGCTGAAGCGCCGAAGCCTGTCGCGCCGCCTGCCGAAGCCCCCAAGGCGGAAGCGCCCAAGGCTGAGGCTCCAAAGCCTGAAGCGGTTGCGCCAGCAACGCCGCCGGCCGCCGAAGCGCCGAAGCCCGACGCCTCGAAGACTGACGGCTTGAAGTGGGAGGCGCCGAAGACGGAGGCCCCGGCTGCGTCGGCTCCGGCCGCTGAAGCCCCGAAGCCTGTCGCGCCGCCCGCCGAAGCCCCCAAGGCGGAAGCGCCCAAGCCTGAAGCAACCAGGCCCGAAACGACTAAGCCTGAAGCGGTCGCGCCCGCGACGCCGCCAGCCGCCGAAGCGCCGAAGCCCGACGCCTCGAAGAGCGACAGCTTGAAATGGGAAGCGCCGAAGACGGAGGCCCCGGCTCCGCAGGCTCCGGCCGCGGAAGCCCCGAAGCCCGCCGCGCCGGAAACCAAGCCCGCCCCGTCGATAATCTGGAAAGCGCCGACCCAGTAGCGGGCGTCAATCCGCCGTCCGATGATCTTGGCTGGGGGCGACCGCCCCCGGCCCGATAGAATCCGCTATCAGAATCGCTGGAAAGGCGTTAGGCGTTAGGTCCCATGGCGCGGTACATCTTCATCACCGGCGGCGTGGTCTCCTCACTTGGCAAGGGCTTGGCGTCGGCGGTGCTCGGCGCGCTGTTGCAGGCGCGCGGCTATACGGTTCGGCTCCGCAAGCTCGATCCCTATCTCAACATCGATCCGGGCACGATGTCGCCCTATCAGCACGGCGAGGTCTTCGTCACCGACGACGGCGCCGAGACCGATCTGGATCTCGGTCATTACGAGCGCTTCACCGGCCGGCCGGCGACGCGGCAGGACAATGTCACCACCGGGCGCATCTATCAGGATATCATCCTCAAGGAGCGCCGCGGCGACTATCTCGGCGCGACGATCCAGGTCATCCCGCATGTCACGAACGCCATCAAGGAATTCGTGCTGGAGGGCAATGAGAATGTCGATTTCGCGCTGATCGAGATCGGCGGCACGGTCGGCGACATCGAAGGACTGCCCTTCTTCGAGGCGATCCGCCAGCTCAAGAACGATCTGCCGCCGCATCACTGCATTTACATCCATCTGACGCTGCTGCCTTACATCCCGAGCGCCGGCGAATTGAAGACCAAGCCGACGCAGCATTCGGTGAAGGAACTGCGCTCGATCGGCATTCAGCCAGACATTCTGCTCTGCCGCACCGACCGCGAGATTCCGCGCGAGGAGCGCCGCAAGCTCGGGCTCTTCTGCAATGTGCGCGAAAGCGCGGTGATCGAGGCGCGCGACGCTTCGAACATCTATGACGTGCCGCGCGCCTATCACTCGGCGGGGCTGGACGCGCAAGTGCTCGCCGCCTTCGGCATCGAGCCCGCGCCCAAGCCCGACATGAGCCGCTGGAACGCGGTGACGCAGCGCATCAACAACCCGGAAGGCGAAGTCACCATCGCGGTCGTCGGCAAATATACCGAGATGAAGGACGCCTATAAGAGCCTCATCGAGGCGCTGGCCCATGGCGGGCTCGCCAATCGCGTCAAGGTCAATCTCGACTGGATCGAATCGGAGATTTTCGAGAGCGCCGATCCGGCCGCGCATCTTGAACATGTGCATGGCATTCTGGTGCCGGGGGGCTTCGGCCAGCGCGGCGCCGAGGGCAAGATTCTCGCGGCGCGTTTCGCGCGCGAACGCGGCGTGCCTTACTTCGGCATTTGTTTCGGCATGCAGATGGCGGTGATCGAGGCCGCCCGCGCGCTCGCCGGAATCGAAAAGGCGAATTCGACCGAATTCGGCCCCTGCGCCGAGCCGGTCGTCGGCCTGATGACCGAATGGCTCAAGGGCAATGAGCTGGAGAAACGCGGCGTCGGCGAGGGTCTTGGCGGCACCATGCGGCTTGGCGCTTTTCCGGCGCTGTTGAAGCCGGGGTCGCGCATCGCGCAGATTTACGGCGCGAGCGAAATCTCCGAGCGCCACCGCCATCGCTATGAGGTGAATTTCGCCTATCGCGAGCGCTTAGAGGAGAAGGGGCTGCTGTTCGCGGGCGTTTCCCCCGACGGGCTGCTGCCCGAGACGGTGGAGATACCCGAGCACCCCTGGTTCATCGGCGTGCAATATCACCCGGAATTGAAGTCGCGCCCGTTTGAACCGCATCCGCTTTTCGCGAGTTTCATCGCGGCGGCGAAGGCGCAGAGTAGGCTGGTGTGAGGGATTGCGACAAACGCAGCATGACGCGGAGAGGATGCGCCTCGCAATTCTAGCCGCGGTCCGTCGAGATTTTGCGAAACCGCTCAGCCGTCACGGCCGGGCTTGTCCCGGCCATCCACGCCAAGAGGCTGCGCAAATGCTGCGGGGTTTACGCAGCGGCGGCGCGTGGATGCCCGGCACAAGGCCGGGCATGACCGGGAGAGATTGCGCCTTGTTGCCGATCAGTTCGGCAAGTCCTCGTATAAGTCATGCCAATCGGGATTCATTTCGAGTATGAGCCGGACCTTCCATGCGCGCGGCCAGTGCTTCATTGTTTTTTCGCGCTGAATCGCCGTGCGGATGTCGTCATGCGGTTCGTACCAGACGAGGCGCTTGAGGCCATAGAGTTGTGTGAACCCGCGACTACGGCCTTCACGATGCTCAAGGGCGCGGCGCGCGAGGTCGTTCGTGACGCCGAGATAAAGCGTTCCGTTTGGCCGATTGGTCATGATGTAAACCCAGCCGCCGCGCATCAGCGCAGGGTGCCGGCATCTCAGTCAGGAGACAACCCACGTCATGGCCGGGCTTGTCCCGGCCATCCACGCCGAGAAGCTTCGAGAACGCCGCGAGACTTGCCGCCGGGAACGCATGAGTTATATTCATATATAACTTCAAGCGAGACCCATCATGCACACCACCTCTCTGCGCAAAGTCGGCGGTTCGGTCATGCTGGCGGTGCCGCCGGCGATCCTCGACCTGCTGAATCTGCGGGCCGGGGCGACGGTGGGCGTCTCGGTCGAACATGGCCGGCTCATCATCGAGCCGGCGGTGAAGCCCCGCTACACGCTCGACGAGCTTCTGTCGCAGTGCGACGCCTCGGCCGTGCCGTCTGTCGAAGATCGCGCCTGGCTCCACGACAGGCCGCAAGGGTCAGAGCTGCTTTAAGTGGAGCGCGGCGACATTTATCTCGTCTCGCTCGATCCGACCTCGGGCCATGAGCGGCAGGAGGCGCGGCCGGTGATGATCGTCTCGCCCGGCGCCTTCAACCGGCTGACGAAAACGCCGATCGTTCTGCCGATCACGAGCGGCGGCAATTTCGCCCGCACCGCAGGTTTCGCCGTTTCGCTGATCGGCGCCGGGACGCAGACGACCGGCGTCATCCGTTGCGACCAGCCGCGCGCGCTCGATCTTGGCGCGCGCCGCGCCCGCCGGCTCGAAGCCGCGCCGCCAGAAATCGTCGAAGAGGCCTTGGCGAAACTCGCGGCGATATTGGAATAGGCGGCGCGCGCCTCACCCTGCCGCATACGCCTCATCAATCGGCGCGTCGAGCGCGGCGACCAGTCGGTTCGTCTCCGACGCCATGCCGACGATCGCGAGCAGCTCGCGATATCCGCTTCGCTCATGCCCTTGGCGCGGGCGTTCGGCGTGCGCGAATGGATGCAAAGGGAGCAGAGCGCATTGGTGTGATTTGCAGCCATGCGGTGTATATTGGCGCAAGGAGATCGCCTCAATGACGGACCATCCTCGCATTATGCTCGACCCGCAGGTTCTTGCTGGCAAGCCGGTGGTGCGCGGGACGCGGCTTTCAGTCGAGTTCGTCATCGGGCTCATGGCCGACGGCTGGTCCGAGGCGGATATACTGTGCAATTACCCGACGCTTTCGCGCGAAGACATTTCGGCCTGCCTCGCTTATGCGCGAGACGTCTTGAAGTCGGAGAAAATCTACCCTAGCGCCGCGTGACATGCGCTTTCTCGCCGATGAGAATTTTCCCGCCGAGGCCGTGTTCGCCTTGCGTCGCGCCGGTCATGACGTGGTCTGGATTTGCGAAACGGCGTCTGGCGCAAGCGACGAAGCCGTCCTTGCCATGGCCACAGGGGACCGGCGAATTCTGCTCACCTTCGACAAGGACTTCGGTGAATTGGCTTGGCGGTCGGATTTGGCGCGGTCATGTGGAATCATCCTGTTTCGCCTACCGACGCCGCCGGCTGCGTCGGTAGGCGACACGCTCGCGGCGCGGATCGCGGAGCGAGATGACTGGATCGGGCATTTCTCCGTCATCGAGCCGGGGCGGATACGGATGAGAGAACTGAAAATCTGACAGTTGAAATTGTTCGGCCTTTGGCTGGGTTTCCGCACGTCACAGCCCCGCTCACCCCACCTCGTACTCCTCATCGATCGGCACGCCGAGCGCGGTAACGAGGCGGTTCGTCTCCGACGCCATGCCGACAATCGCGACCAACTCGCGATATTCCTCTTCGCTCATGCCCTTGGCGCGGGCGTTCGCGGTATGCGAATGGATGCAATAGGGACAGGCGTGGGCGATGGAGACGGCGATATAGATCATCTCCTTGACCTTGGGCTCCAGAACGCCCGGACCCATCACCTGCTTCACGCCCTCCCAGGTGCGCTTCAGCGTCGCCGGATCATGCGCCAGCGCGCGCCAGAAATTATTGACGAAGTCGCTTTTGCGCGTCGCGCGAATGTCGGCGAAGACGGCGCGCGCCTCAGTCGAAAGTTCGTCGTCGGCGAGCAGTCGGACCGTAGCCATGAGTTCTCCCGTTGGCGCGGCTCACTTGTCGGGAGCGCTCGGCGCGGCGGGCCAGGAGCGCGGGCCCGGATTGACATGGTAATTCACGCCGCAGCTTGCGAGCGCCAGCGCGACGAAAAGGAACATCGATTTTAGAAGCGCGGCGAGGCGCATGAGCCGTCCAGGAAGAAGAGGCGCGGCGGACTTAACGTCCTCACGCCTGATAGGCGCGAATGGGCGCCGACAGAATAGGATTGAAATTTCGGAAGCGGCCTTCGCGAAAGTTGACCCGCTCGCGGGTCAATCTCGACGCGCGCTTGTCGCGCGATCGGTTCAAGGCTCCCGGCGAGACCCGCGGCCTGCCAGGAATGACAGCGCGTCGGCCGTCCGTGCGCGCCTTTCGAGGCGTCGCACGGCCTCCCGGCCAACGCGGATGTCAGGGATGGTTTCGGCGACCGACAGGCGGGCTTACGAGCCCCAGATCGTCAGCGCGGCGCACAGCGCGAAGGGCAGCCAAGCGAGCGCGACCACGGCCGACACGCACATGAACCGCTCAGTTTCGCTTGCCTCTCTCCGAGGCGCATTGTCCTGCCACTGAATGAACGCCATCACGATCCCCTAAAGTTCAACCGACGCTCAAGGGAAACGCGCGAAGAGCGGAATCGTTGCAAAAAAGTTAAGACGAAGCGCCGAAAGGTTAACGGCGGGCGGCGGCGAGCGGCGCGCGCGACGGGCGCTGAATTGGCGGCGGCGCCGGGGCGGCGCTTTCGCTGAAGAGTTCGGCGAGCTTTTCGGTCATCGCGCCGCCCAGCTCCTCGGCGTCGACGATCGTCACCGCGCGCCGATAATAGCGGGTCACGTCATGGCCGATGCCGATGGCGATCAGCTCCACCGGCGACTTGGTCTCGATCTCGTGAATGATCTGGCGCAGGTGGCGTTCGAGATAATTGCCCGGATTGACCGACAGCGTCGAATCATCGACCGGCGCGCCGTCCGAAATCATCATCAGAATGCGGCGCTGCTCGCTGCGCGCCAGCAGGCGGCGATGCGCCCAGTCCAGCGCCTCGCCGTCGATGTTTTCCTTTAAAAGCCCCTCGCGCATCATCAGCCCGAGGTTGCGCCTTGCGCGCCGCCAGGGCGCGTCGGCGGCCTTGTAGATGATGTGGCGGATGTCGTTGAGACGGCCGGGATTGGGCTTCTTGCCCTCGGCGATCCAGGCCTCGCGCGACTGGCCGCCCTTCCAGGCGCGGGTGGTGAAGCCCAATATCTCGACCTTGACGCCGCAGCGCTCGAGCGTGCGGGCCAGAATGTCGGCGCAGGTCGCGGCGACGGTGATCGGGCGCCCGCGCATCGAGCCGGAATTGTCGAGCAGCAGCGTCACCACCGTATCGCGAAAATCCATGTCCTTTTCGCGCTTGAAGGAGAGCGGCTGCTGGGGATCGATGATGATCCGCGGCAGGCGCGCGGGGTCGAGCATGCCCTCTTCGAGGTCGAACTCCCAGGAACGGCTCTGCTGCGCCATCAGCCGGCGCTGCAGCCGGTTGGCGAGCCGCCCCACGACCGAGGAGAGATGCTGGAGCTGCTTGTCGAGATAGGCACGCAGCCGGTCCAGCTCCTCGGCGTCGCAAAGCTCCTCGGCGCGGATGGTCTCGTCGAAGCGGGTGGTGTAGGCGAGATAATCGGCGCCGGCGCGCTCGGCGGCGTTGGTCGCGGGGCGGCGCGCTTCGGCGGCTTCCTCGGCGTCGCCGGCGTCGGCCTCGCGCTCGGTCTCGCCATAGGGGGCTTCCGCCGAGTCGCTTTCGCCCTCCTGCTCGGCGTCCTCGGCGGCGAGCGCCGTATCCATGTCGGCCGCGCTTTTCGATTCCTCGTCGTCCCGATCGTCATTCTCGCTCTCGTCGGGATTTTGCGGCGCCTCTTCGCTGTCGTCGTCGGATCTGGTTTCGTCCGGCGCTTCGCCGCTCGCCATGTCGAGATGCGAGAGAAGTTCGCGCACGATCTGGGCGAAGAGCTTCTGGTCCTCCACTGCGCCGGACAGCCGGTCGAGATCGGCGCCGGCGCGCTCTTCGATCGTATCGCGCCACATCTCGACGATTTTCGCGCTGTGCGGCGGCGGCGCGAGCCCGGTCAGGCGCTGGCGGGCGAGCAGCGCCAGCGCGTCTTCGAGCGGCGCGTCCTCGCGGCTGGAAATCTCGGCGGCGCGGCTGCGCTGATAGCGGTCGTCGAGCATCGCGCCGATATTGGCGGCGACGCCCGGCATGCGCATCGCGCCGATCGACTCGCAGCGCGCCTGCTCCATGGCGTCGAAGGCCGCGCGGGCGTCGGGGGGCTCGGGCGCATAGCGGCGATGCAGCCCGTCGTCGTGGCAGGCGAGGCGCAGCGCCAGCGAATCGGCCTGTCCGCGCAGGATGGCGGCGTCCTTGAGAGTCAGCTTGCGCGGCGGCTCGGTGAGGCGCGCCTTGGCGCCGTCATTGCCGGCGATGAGCGAGGGCCGTTCGGGCGCGAAAATCACGTCGAGCGCCGGCGCGCGGGCCATGGCGCGCATCGCCCCGGCGACGGCGCGCTTGAACGGCTCCTGCGGCGCCTCCTTGGGCGAGGCGGGACGGCGGTTTGTCGGCGCGGGCGGCATGTCGCGACTATATGCGCGCGGCCAGGGGGAGCCGCAAGTCGAAACGCCGTCTTCGAAGCGCCGTCTGTCGAAACGCCGTCTTGGCGGAAAGCTTACAATTTGCGGTCGGCCTTGCTGAAATTGGAGAGATCGCCCTCCGCCGCGGCGCGCTTCCGCCAGGATTTGGCGATGGCGGGATATTTGATCTCTTTCGAGATGCGGGAAATCTGCTGTTGCAGCTTCTCGCTCCCGCATTGGGGACAGGCCGGCGCGTCCGCGCCGCGCACCAAGAGTTCGAATTCCGCCGCGCAGGCGTCGCAGACATAGGCGTAAAGCGGCATGAGGGCCTCGTCTCCCCTTTTTTCGGGAGAGGAAGCAAGAGGCGGGCCGAATTTGGGACGCCTACTTCTCCCAGGTCAGCGTGACCTTGAATTCGCCCTTTCCCTCGCCCGACACGATCCACAGATCGCAATCCCCGGAGAGCGAAGCGCTGAATTCCATTTCGACCTTGGACGGGCGCGAGGCCATTGCGCCGACCTGCTTTTCCAAAAGCCCGACAAGGTCTCCGAGCGCGCCGAGCGCCTTCTCGAATTGCGCCGCCGCCATTTTCGGCACATTGCCGAGACCGACTTCCCGCAAGCCGGGCTGCTCGGCGCCGCCGATCAGCAAGCGCTTGCCATCGGGGAGTTCAATCTGCATTGTCTTGGTCATCGCAATCGGCTCTTCATTTGATGACTATTGAAACCGCGCTCGTTTATATACACTCGGCTTCCGATGAGTCGAAATTCTTCGGCTGCGGCGCGATTGTCGAGGGCGGCTACGTCGTAACCTGCCGCCATGTCTGGCGCGACGCGATCGGTCAAGGGGCCGACAGCAGCACGCCCGTACTCGTCGCGCTTCCCTTTGTTCCCGATGAAAACGGCGAAGCGCAAAAATTTTTCGCGAGATTGACCAGTCTTTGCGAAGACATGCCGCCGGCTCCCGATCTTGTGCTGCTGAGCAGTGACGGCGAAATTACCCTGGCCGCTCTGCCTCTTCCTATCGCGAGGGATGAAGAGCATGAGACCGGAGACGCCTATATCCACGCCTTTCTTTACAGTCGAGGCACCGAGGTTCGGATCGCTGGCGTCATAGACAGATTCAAAGATAGAAAGGGACGAAGGCGGATTACCGGCGGCAACGGGGCTGATTACAAATATTGGCTTGAGCATGGATCGAGCGGATCGCCCGTATTTATGAAGAGCGGAATGCAGCTCGCGGGTATCGTTAGTCTGTCGGAACTTGGCGCAACGGCACAAAGTGGCGAGCTTCGCGAAGCCTTTGTCGTTCCTGGTTCGACAGTCTGGAGACATGTATCGGTCGCGAAGGCGAAATCGGTCCCAGGCAGCGAGACCATTCCAGCATGGGAATTGCGCGACCTACTGGCCCAATTCGGAAAGGAAAATGTGCCAGCGTCCGAAATCCCTGCGAGCTTGCGGGAGAGTTTCGATGCAATGCGCGCCTATGCGTCGCAGCCGGTCGAGCCGGCCGGCAATGAAGGCGACGACATTTCCCAAACGGTTGCTGCCGCCAGACGGGAGGTCGATCGCCTGAACACAGGCGCAGCGCTGGAAATCATCAAGGCGCGCCGCGAAGAGGAACGCCAACGCCGAATCGATTCGGTCAATCGAGAAATCGCGCTGCTGCGAGAGCAGGCGGAGATCGAAAAGCTTGCGCATGACTACGGCGCCGCAAAGCAAACGCTGTGGGAGATCGTGCGGGTTGGTGACGGCGACTTCCCGGCGCTGGTCGAACTGGGAGACCTCGAAGTTATCTCGGGCACGGTCGCAGCTGCGCTCACTGCCTATGAGGCTGCGCTGACCGGCGCGCGCGCGCGCAACGAAGAGCCAAACATTGCCATTGCTTTGAATCGCGTCGGCGACGTTCTGGTTTCGCGCAACGATCTCGAAGGCGCGCTCGAACATTATCGCGAAGGGCTGCACATCAGCCGCCAGCTGATGGCGGCCGACCCCAGCCATGCCGAGCGGGCGCGCGACGTGTCGGTGAGCCTCGATCGGATCGGCGAAGTTCTGGTTTCGCGCAACGATCTCGAAGGCGCCCTCAAAAATTATCAGGAAGGCCTCGACATCAGCCGGCGCCTGATGGCCGCGGACCCCTCGCACGCCGAGCGCGCCCGAGACGTGTCGGTCAGCGTCAATAAAATCGGCGACGTTCTCCTTTCCAGAAACGATCTCGAAGGCGCGCTCAAAAATTATCAGGAAGGCCTCGACATCAGCCGGCGCCTGATGGCCGCGGACCCCTCGCACGCCGAGCGCGCCCGAGACGTGTCGGTCAGCCTCGAAAGGATCGGCGACGTTCTCCGTTCCAGAAACGATCTCGAAGGCGCCCTCAAAAATTATCAGGAAGGCCTCGACATCCGCCGCCGCCTGATGGCCGCGGACCCCTCGCACGCCGAGCGCGCCCGAGACGTGTCGGTCAGCCTCGAAGGGATCGGCGACGTTCTCCTTTCCAGAAACGATCTCGAAGGCGCGCTCAAAAATTATCAGGAAGGCCTCGATATCCGCCGGCGCCTGATGGCCGCGGACCCCTCGCACGCCGAGCGCGCCCGAGACGTGTCGGTCAGCCTCGAAAGGATCGGCGACGTTCTCCTTTCCAGAAACGATCTCGAAGGCGCGCTCAAAAATTATCAGGAAGGCCTCGACATCAGCCGCCGGCTGATGGCCGCGGACCCCAGCCATGCCGGGCGGGCGCGGGATGTCGCGATGAGCTTGCTACGGATCGGAGATGTCGAAGCGGCGCGCGAGGCGGGCGCCGCCGCCTGCGGTTATTTCAGGGAAGCGCGCGACATGATCGCGGCGCTCGCCCGCCAGGCGCCGGACGTACATGTCTATACGAGCGATCTCGCCTGGCTCGACGCGCGGATAGCGGAGCATTGCGGCAAGTGAGCTGGGCGGTTGAAGCGGCTGCCCGGTTGAGCGCCGTCATGCCCCCACCCCGGCCCTCCCCCCTTCGCGGGAGAGGGAGAAGATTGCGCGTTTCACAACAGATTGCGCGTAACGCCCGCCGCCCCCTCTCCCGCTTTAGCGGGGGAGGGTGAGGGAGGGGGCCAAGTCCGCCGCTTTACGTCATCACCATATTGACGGCCGCTAGCCCGGTTAGCGGTCGCCGCTCGCCTTCTTCAAGGCTTCGTTCATGCGCTCGCGCCAGTTGGGACCGGCCGACTGGAAACGCTCAAGGACTGAACGATCGACATCGAGCGTCACCGAGACGGTTTCGCCTTTGCGCTGAGTCAGCGCCGCATAGAGCTCGCCCGGCAGGACGTCCTTCGCCGGACGGCCGCGCGCAATGGCCTCCGCCTCAAATTCGGGATTTTCCGCGTCGGTCAGATAAGGATCAGGCCGTCTCGCCATAGGCCAAGCCCGCCTCTACGTCATCACCACATTCACCGCGCTTTCCGGCAGTTCCTTGCCGAAGCAGCGCTGGTAGAATTCGGCGACCAGCGGGCGCTCCAGCTCGTCGCATTTGTTGAGAAACGTCATGCGGAAGGCGAAGCCGATGTCGCCGAAAATCTCGGCGTTCTCGGCCCAGGTGATCACCGTGCGCGGGCTCATCACCGTCGAGAGATCGCCGGCCATGAAGGCGTTGCGGGTCAGATCGGCGACCCGCACCATCTTATTGGCGATGTCGCGGCCTTCCTTGCTCGCGCCATAGGATTTCACCTTGGCGAGCACGATATTGGTCTCGGCGTCATGCGGCAGGTAATTCAGCGTCGCGACGATCGACCAGCGGTCCATCTGCGCCTGATTGATCTGTTGCGTCCCGTGATAAAGCCCGGACGTGTCGCCGAGTCCCACCGTATTGGCGGTCGCGAACAGGCGGAAGGCCGGATGCGGCCGGATCACCCGGTTCTGGTCGAGCAGCGTGAGGCGGCCGGAGACTTCGAGCACCCGCTGGATGACGAACATCACGTCGGGGCGCCCCGCGTCATATTCGTCGAAGCACAAAGCCACGCAGTGCTGCACCGCCCAGGGCAGGATGCCGTCGCGAAATTCGGTGACCTGCTTGCCGTCCTTGAGGACGATGGCGTCCTTGCCGACGAGGTCGATGCGCGAGATGTGGCTGTCGAGATTGACCCGCACGAAGGGCCAGTTGAGCCGCGCCGCCACCTGTTCGATATGGGTCGACTTGCCGGTGCCGTGATAGCCGGTCACCATGACGCGGCGGTTCTTGGCGAAGCCGGCGAGAATGGCGAGCGTCGTCTGCCGATCGAAGAGATAGTCGGGATCGAGGTCGGGCACATGTTCGTTGCGCTCGGAAAAGGCCGGAACCTCCATGTCGGAGTCGATCCCGAATACCTGGCGCACGGAAATCTTCATGTCCGGCGCGCTGTCGAGCCCGGCTGCGGCGTGTTCTAATGCGACCAAGATGCGTCCTTTCGTTACGCCGAAACCGCGCCCGCGAGGGCCAAAAGCCTTGCCCCGATCGAGCGCTCAGACCAGCCGCGCGGCCCTCAGCGTCTTATAGGCATGGATGATTTCCCGCAATTTTTCCTCGCGGGAGCGGTCGCCGCCATTGGCGTCGGGATGATGGCGCTTGACGAGTTCCTTGTAGCGGGCGCGGATCGCCTCCTTATCCGCCGTCTCCTCGAGTCCCATGGCGACGAAGGCCCGGATCGTCACCGGCGAATGGCGCGGGCCGCGGCGCTCGGGGGCGGGCGCCGGACGGCGGAAGCGCTGGCGATAGACGCCGAGCGGATCGGCCGCCGCCGCCATCGGGTCCTCGCGAAAGCCGGCCTGTCCGCGGCGCGTGCCCATCGACCAGGTCGGCCGATGGCCGACCGTCGCGTCCTTCATGTAGCGGGCGACGGTAGCGTCATCCATGCCGTTGAAATAATTGTAGGTTGCGTTGTATTCCCGAACATGCTCAAGGCAAAAGCAGAAATATTGCCCCTCGCGCAGCCGGCCCATCGGCGCGCGAAAGGCGCCCTCCGCCTCGCAGCCGGGCGAATCGCAGCGGATCACGCTCTCGCGCGGGGCGTCGCGCGGCTCGCGCTGCGTCCGGATGCGATCGAAGAGAGGCGAATTCAGGTTCATGTCGTTCCATTATGATGGCGCCGCGGCACGCCGCAAGCGCAACCGGCGCCCGATATGCACATAAGGCGCCGACCGGGAGAGGAAAAATGACGGATCAGAGTAAAGGCGCCGTCAAGGCGCGCATCGCCCATAAGCTCACCGAAGGCCTTGCGCCGGCGGCGCTCGACGTGATCGACGATTCTCACCGCCACGCCGGGCATGGGCATCACCATCCCGACGGCGAAACCCACTTCACCGTCGAGGTGGTGAGCGCGGCTTTCGAGGGCAAGAGCTTGATCGAGCGGCATCGTCTGGTCAATGCGCTCCTTGCCGAGGAACTGGCCGATCGGGTTCACGCCCTGGCGATCAGGGCGAAGACGCCGCGGGAAGCCGCGCGCGCCTAGCGCCGTCACAGAGGATCAGCCATGGCCGCCGACAAAGCCGCCAAACCCGGCGCGAAGCCGGGGAATCCCTGCTTTTCATCCGGTCCCTGCGCCAAGCGCCCGGGATGGGCGCTCGCCAATCTCGCCGGGGCGGCGCTCGGCCGCTCGCATCGCTCGAAAGCCGGCAAGGCGAAACTTGCGCAGGCGATCGCGCTGACGCGGGAGATTCTACGCGTTCCCGACGATTACCGCATCGGCATCGTGCCGGCGTCGGACACCGGCGCGGTGGAGATCGCGCTCTGGTCGCTGCTCGGCCCGCGCGGCGTCGACGTCGTCGCCTGGGAGAGCTTCTCGAAAGACTGGGTCAATGACGTTGTCAACCAGCTGAGGATCGAAAAGGCGCGCAGCCTCGTCGCGCCTTACGGCGAATTGCCCGATCTCGCACAGATCGATTTCGACAATGACGTCGTCTTCGCCTGGAACGGCACGACCTCGGGCGTGCGCGTGGCGAACGCCGACTTCATTCCCTCCGACCGCAAGGGCCTGACGATCTGCGACGCCACGTCGGCGGCCTTCGCCCAGCCCTTGGACTTCGCCAAGCTCGATGTGACGACCTATAGCTGGCAGAAGGTTCTCGGCGGCGAGGCCGCGCATGGCGTGCTCATTCTCTCGCCGCGCGCCGTCGAACGACTCGAGAGCCATGCGCCGCCCTGGCCGATGCCGAAGATTTTTCGGCTGACGAAAAAGGGCAAGCTCAACGAAGGGATTTTCCAGGGCGAGACGATCAACACGCCCTCGCTGCTGGCGGTCGAAGATTATCTCGACGCGCTGTCCTGGGCGAAGTCGATCGGCGGGCTCGAAGCGCTGTTTACACGCTGCGACGCCAATGCGCGGGCCGTGGCGGAGTGGGTGGGAAGAACCCCCTGGATCGATTTCCTCGCCACGGATCCGGCGATACGCTCCAACACCAGCGTGTGTCTTGTCTTTTCGAAAGAGAGCGCGCCGACAGGCGCCGACGCCCAGGCGACGCTCGCGAAAAAAATGGTCGCGATGATCGAAGGAGAGGGCGCCGGCTATGATTTCGGCGCCTATCGCGACGCGCCGCCGGGCTTTCGCATCTGGTGCGGCGCGACGGTGGAAACGTCGGATGTGGCGCTGCTGACGCGATGGCTCGATTGGGCCTATGCGCAGGCTTGAGCCGAGACGACGCAAGCGGCGTGACCCCTTGATCGCGTCGCTTCCCGTGATATATACTTTCGAGATATATCAGGGGCCGCGAATGGATAAAGCCAAGCTATTCTGGTCAGGGCGCTCGCAGGCCGTGCGTTTGCCGAAAGACTATCGTATCGACGCCGACGAGGTGCGGATCAGCCGGCGCGGCGACGCGATTGTCCTCGAACCTATTCCGAAAGACTGGTCTTGGCTCGACGCGATCGTCGGAACCATGTCCGAAGACTTCTTGAACGAAGGCCGTGAGCAGCCAGCGATGCAAGAGCGTCCCGAACTCGACGATGCTTTGTAAGCGTGCGTTATCTTCTCGACACCAATGCGGTGATCAGACTGCTGAAAGGCGACGACTCGTCGCTGGCGCACCGGCTGCGCCAACATCGGCCGGATGAGATATGCCTTTCTTCAATCGTCACGCACGAGTTGTATTTCGGCGCCTACAAGAGCGCGAGGGTGGGCGCCAATCTCTCTCGTCTGCACGCGCTGCGATTTGAGGTTTTGCCTTTCGATCTCGACGATTCAATCATCGCGGGAGAAATTCGCGCAAAGTTGCGCGCGGAAGGCGCGCCGATAGGTCCATATGACCTTTTGATCGCCGCTCAAGCTCTCTGCCGAGGACTGGCGTTGGTAACAGCCAACGTCAAAGAATTTCGTCGCGTCGAGGGGTTACTGGTCGAAGACTGGATCAACTCAGGTTCGTCCAGCGAAGCAAGTAGAGGAAATCTTTCATAGGACCTCACATGCCGCCGCGCGTTCTCATCTCCGATTCCCTTTCGCCCGCCGCCGCGCAGATTTTTCGCCTGCGCGGGCTCGACGTCGATTTCGAACCGACGCTCGGCAAGGACAAGGACAAGCTCGCCGCCGCGATCGGCGACTATGACGGACTCGCCATCCGGTCGGCGACCAAAGTGACCGCCGATATCTTGGCGCGGGCGCCGCGGCTCAAGGTCGTCGGCCGCGCCGGCATCGGCGTCGACAATGTCGACGTCGCCGCCGCCACGGCGCGCGGCGTCATCGTGATGAACACGCCGTTTGGCAATTCCATCACCACCGCCGAACACGCCATCGCGCTGATGTTCGCCCTGGCGCGCGAAATCCCTGCCGCCGACGCCTCGACCCAGGCCGGCAAATGGGAAAAGAACCGTTTCATGGGCGTCGAGATCACCGGCAAGACGCTCGGAATCATCGGCTGCGGCAATGTCGGCGCCAATGTCGCCGAACGCGCGCTCGGCCTGAAGATGCGGGTGATCGCTTTCGACCCCTATCTCACCCAAGAGCGCGCCGAGGAGCTTGGCGTCGAAAAGGTCGAACTCGACGAACTCCTGGCGCGCGCCGATTTCATCACGCTGCATACGCCGCTGACGACGCAAACGAAGAATATTCTCTCGGCGGAAAACATCGCCAAGACCAATAAGGGCGTGCGCATCGTCAATTGCGCGCGCGGCGGACTCGTCGATGAAGAGGCGCTGCGCAAGGCCCTCGACGAGGGGCATGTGGCCGGCGCCGCCTTCGATGTCTTCGCGCAGGAGCCGGCGACCGAAAATCCGCTATTCGGCCATCCGCATGTGGTCTGCACGCCGCATCTCGGCGCGTCGACGAGCGAGGCGCAGGAAAAGGTCGCGCTGCAAATCGCCGAACAGATGGCGGACTATTTGACGCGCGGCGCGATCGCCAACGCCGTGAACTTTCCCTCGATCAGCCCCGAAGAAGCGCCAAGACTCAAACCCTTCGTGGAGCTTGCCGAGAAGCTTGGCCTCTTCGTCGGGCAGGTCGCGCGCGCCGGCGTCGACAAATTGTCGATCGTCTATGAGGGGGTCGTCGCCTTCCAAAAGACCCGCGCGATTACTTGCGCGGCTTTATCGGGATTGCTTCGGCCGATTCTGGAAGACGTCAATCCGGTCTCGGCGCCGATCCTCGCCAAGGAGCGCGGAATGGCGATCGAGGAAATCACCCGCGAGGCGCAAAGCGATTATGAATCGCTCGTCACGCTCAGCGCCCATACGGCGCAGGGCGAAATCCGCGTTTCAGGCACGGTCTTTCACGACGGCAAGCCGCGCATCATCGGCATCGGCGAAATTGGCGTCGACGCCGAATTCTCGCCCTCGATGATCTATGTGACGAATGAGGACCGGCCCGGCTTTATCGGCAGATTCGCCGGCGCGCTGGGCGACGCCGATGTCAATATCGCCACTTTTGCGCTGGGCCGGGACAGGCCGGGCGGCGTGGCCGTCGCGCTCGTCGCCATTGACGGCGAGTTGCCGGCGCAGGCGCTGGCAGGCTTGAAGCGCCTGCCCGGCGTCAAACAGGCGACCACGCTGAAATTCTGAGAATATTATCGCGCTTTCGCTCACGCTTACTGTTGCAACTCTGCCACATGCGCTCGAGAAACGTCGCCGCGCGTCCTTGGCCGCTTGCCTGCGCGAAGCGGCTGCGAGACTAATCGTCGCCAGCGATCGCGCCGACTTTCCGAGTCGGCGCGGCGCGCGCCCACTCTTTAAAAAAGGGATCATCATGCGGCGTCTTGCTCTTGCATTGATTTGCGCGGTCGGCGCGCTTTGCGGCGTTTCTTCCGAGGGATTTGCGCGCGGCTCAGCGCCGCGGCCGCCGGCGCCCGCGCCGGCGTTCGACCCTTTCGGCGCGCTTTTCGGCGGCGGTTTCTCTCCCCAGACGAGCGACGGCCGGCCCCAGGCGGTCGCCATTCCGCGCGAAGTGGTCGCCTTCGACGCGAAATATGCGCCGGGCACGGTGATCATCGCCACCAATGAGCGTCGCCTCTACTACACGCTCGGCAATGGCCAGGCGATCCGTTACGGCGTCGGCGTCGGCCGCCCGGGATTCGAATGGGCCGGCACGCGTTACATCGCTCATAAGCGCGAGTGGCCAGACTGGACGCCGCCGGCGCAGATGCTGCGTCGACGCCCCGACCTGCCAAGGCATATGGTAGGCGGACTGAGCAACCCGCTCGGCGCGCGCGCCATGTATCTTTCAGGCACGCTTTACCGCATCCATGGCTCGAACGAACCCTGGACGATCGGTCAGGCGGTGTCGTCCGGCTGCATCCGCATGACCAATGACGACGTGGTCGATCTTTACAATCGCGTAAAGGTCGGCACTCGCGTGGTCGTGACGCGATAGGTCTTAGCGGCGCGCTTTAAACGGCCGGCGCGCGCGTCGGCCGTTTCGTATCGATTATTTTTCTCCTGGACGATCGCGATCGAGCCCCTTCGCCGCGAGCTCTTCGAGATAGGCGTCAAATCTTTCGGTCGCCGTCTCGCCGAGTTCGCGCAGATAGCGCCACGTATAGATCCCCGTACGATGCATGTCGTCGAAGTCGAGCCGCACGGCGTAATTGCCGACCGGCGCGACGGCGATGATCGCGACATGGCGCTTGCCGCCGACCGTCTTGCGTTCTTTCGCCGAATGACCCTGAACCTCGGCGCTGGGGCTTTGCGTGCGCAGCAGTTCGGCGCTGAGCGCGAATTGCGCGCCGTCGTCGAATGCGACGTTCAGCTTGCGTCCGTCCTCCGAGAGGCGAAGTTCAGTCGGCCAGGGCTCATGCCCCATGATGGGTCTCCGGCGTGTCGCGCGAGCGGGTTACGCCCATCCCTACCGCTTTCCGACGCCGGCCGCCAACGCGATCGTCAACGAGGTCGGGCGCTTTCCGTCCACCAATTTTCCAAAGTGAAGCCGAACGGCAACATCGGAACGCGCGGCGTGCGCTCGGGATGGCGGAGGGCGGCCGTATGCGCGCACCAGATGGCGTTCGCATGCTGGAGAGGCACGAAATAGAATCCGGAAAGCAAGATGCGATCAAGCGCCCGCGCCGCCCAAATGCTGTCCTCGCTGGTGCGCGATGCGATGAGATTGGCGATCGCGGCGTCGAGCGCCGGCGAGGCGGCGCCGGCGAGATTGACCGAACTTTGCCGATCGAGACTGTCTGTCGTCCACCGATTCAACTGTTCCTGACCGGGAACCGCTGTCGCCAGCCATTGCCCGGTGATCATGTCATATTCGAAGCGTTGCCGCCGGCGCTGATACTGGACTTCGTCATAGAGGCGCGGATTGGCCTCGACGCCGATTCGCTTCAAGGAAGCGGCGAAATTCAGCGCGAGCCGCTCTTCGTCGCGGTCGCGAATCATGATTTCGAACGCGACCGGAACGCCATTCTTTTGCAGACGCCCATCGACGAGCACGTAGCCGGCTTCGGCGAGAAGCGTTTGCGCGCGCTTTGCGACCATGCGATCGCGCCCCGAACCATCGTGCTGAACCGGTCTCCAGCGACCCTCGAGAATGTCATCGCGCACGACGCCGGGAAAATTCGCAAGAAAGGCGCGCTCGCTCGCGCTCGCCGAGCGCCCCGTCGAGGCATAGTCCGACTCTCCGAAATAGCTTTCCGTGCGGACATAGAGCCCGCCGTAGAAATTGGCGTTGATCCACTCGAAGTCATACATCATCGCGATCGCTTCGCGCAGCCGCGCGTCGCTAAAGATCGGTTTGCGAAGATTGAAGACGAAGCCTTCCATTCCCGTCGGCCGGCCGGGCCGCACGATTTCCTTCACGACGGCGCCTTTGCTCAGCGCGGGGAAATTGTAGCCGGTCGACCAGCGCGCGGCGCTCGTCTCCTCACGATAGTCGATCAGTCCCGCCTTCAGCGCTTCAAACAGCGCGGCCTCGTCGCGATAAAAATCCAAATCGATTTCATCGAAATTATAGAGTCCTCTCTGGCTCGGAATGTCGCGGCCCCAATAGTCGGGATCGCGGCGCAGGACGAGGCGCGCGCCGACTTTCGCCTCGGAAATCACATAAGGACCAGAGCCGAGCGGGATCGTCATGTCGAGATCGTCGAAACGCGCTACATTGGTGGTCCTCTTCGATAGAATCGGCATGGCGGCAAGAATGAGCGGCGCTTCGCGATCCGTGACGCCGGTCAGATCGAAACGCACGGCGTGGTCGTCGAGAGCGACGGCGGATTTCACCAAAGCGAAAATGACGCGATGGTTCGGCCGACCCTTCGACTTCAGCAATTCGAAGGAGAAGAGAACGTCGGAGGCGAGGATCGGCGTCTTGTCGGCAAAGCGCGCCCGAGGGTCGATGTGAAATGTGACGTGCTCGCGCGCGTCGTCGATATCGACGGACTGGGCGATCAGCGGATAAAGCGAATAGGGTTCGTCCTGCGACCGGGTCATCAGGCTTTGCACGACATTGCCGATGACGAGTTGCGGCGCGTCGCTGAATCTGGCGTTGAACGGATTGAGACTCGCGAATCCCCCGCGCTTGCCGAGCCGTATCGCGCCGCCTTTCGGCGCGTGGGGATAGGCGTAGGGGAAATGAGCGAAATTCTTCGGCAGCGCAGGTTCGCCATAGAGCGCGAGACCATGCGTGACCGGCGCGCTCGAAGGCGAATCGGCGAGCGCCGACGCCAGAACCACGAAGACAGGGATCAGAGCCACGTGGCGCGCTGCGCTGATCATGCGTCCGACTGCGTGGCAAGCGCGAAGCATCAATCGCCTCCTTCGCCAGAACTGCGGCCTGTGAAACAATTCGACCCGGGCAATCTCCAATTCCATCACTGCCGCTCGCCGCCGCATGGCGCGGCGGGCGCCGCCCTAAAAAGCAGGCGGCGCCGATTGCATCAGAACTTGAATTTCACGCCGCCGATAATCGCGCGCGGCTGGCCGGCCTTGATCGCGGCGACGGAATTGGCGAGGAGGACCGCCGGCGTCTCGATGTTGCCGACCACCGTGTTCTGCGCCACGCCGATGCCAGCCGCGAATTTGCGGTCGAACACATTGTTCAAGGAGACATAGACTTCGACATTCTTGAAATAGAAATCGACGATGTCGCGGTTGTAGTGAACGTTGAGGTTGAGCAGCCCATAGCCGGGGATACGCAGCAGATTGGCGGGGTCGACATAGTACGAACTTTTGAACACATATTCGGCGAATGCGCCGACCCCCTTGAACTCGCCATGAGGCACGTCATAGGCGACGCGCGCCGTAAGCGTATGCAGGGGCACATTGGGAATCCACTTTCCGCTGCGGTCGCGGACGGCCGTGACCGGACCTCCCGCGGGAAGCTCCTCGACGAAATTGGTGATGAACTGCTGATTGTGCGTATAGGCGGTGATGAACTGCCATCCCTCGTAAAAGCGCCAGTCCGTGCTGAGTTCGAGCCCGCGATGAATCGCCGACGGGAGGTTGAGCGAATAGACGGTCAGGGTCGGGAAGCCGGTAAAAAGCGTGAGAATTTCGTTGCGGAACCATTCATGGTAGCCGGTGAGGCTCACCGTGAGATCCGGGCCCGGCGTCCAGTCGACGCCGACATCGACGCCCATATTGGTTTGCGCCTTGAGCAAGGGATTGGCCCCGACCCCGTTCGGCGTCGACGTGAGCATGGTGAAAGTCGGCGTGCCATAGCCGGCGGCGTAGCGCGTGCGGAGCTGCCAATCGGGAGCGAAGCGATAGGTCAGCGAGACTTCGGGCGCCGTGTTCCAATAGTCATTGTCCACCGCTGTTTCGGACGGCAAATTCATCAACAGCGTCGGCTGTCTGTAATTGTAAATGGTGTTGACGCCCCAGACCCTGTTCCAATTCGAGCTGAAGCCGACGACCGCCGTCAAATCTTTCGAGAGGGCGACTTCCTCTCGCGCCCGAAGACTGATGTTCGAATGATAGGAATCGATTTTGCCGGCGGCGCCGCCGACCATCCCGTAGTTCCAGACATTCGCAACCTGCGTGAAGCTCCGAAACGTCGATTTGACATTTTCATAGACGAAGCCGAGGTAGTGCCGCGCCGGATAGCCGAACAGCGGCGCAAAACTGGTGATGTCGGTCGTCACATTGAGGCCGACGGCGGGGCCGCGCAACACGGGAATGCCGAAGACGGCCAGTCGCGGCGGGATCGTCGTCCCGTTGATATTGTCGAGATAATTATAGGTGACCTGCGTTCGCAGCGTCGTGTCATTGTCGAAGTCGTGCTCCCACCTCAGGCCGGTGATATGGCGCAAGGTGTGCTGATGAGCGCCCAGTTGCGCGAAACTTTGCGATAACGCTGCGCCGCCGCCCGTCACGCCATTCCTTGGCGCGATGGTGAAGAAGCAGTATGGACTGGCGATGATCGCAGCGCTGCACCCGTGTTGGAAGGGATTCAGATAATAGGTGGTCAGCGGCGTCGTCAGATTCTGCTCGGCAAACGAATTGTTGAACAGATATTTCAAAGTGAATCGATCAGTCGGCACAGGCGTCCATTTTGCAACCAGATTCCCGGTCTGATTGCTATAGGCGTTGTGGAGAAGGAATCCGTCGCCGCGCACGTCGGACAGGAACAACGCGAAATCGATATCGCCGACCTTCTTGCCGACCCTCACATAATTGTTGATATAGCCGAAGCTGCCGGCTTCCGAGCCGGTGTCGGCCCCGTCGATCTGGGCGCCGGAATAGGTGCGGAAATTGATCGCGCCGCCATAGGCGTAATTGCCGAACATCGCGGAAGACGGACCGCGATAGACG
>JBPFDW010000017.1:0-30664 GCA_051061375.1 Methylocystis sp.
CTCTATGGCGTTCAGAGCTGTATTCGCGGGACGTTTTTCACAAATGCTGCGCAGAAACTAACCGATTGCGGGGAGGCGTCGGTCGCCTATCTCGCTGCGCTTGTTCGCGACGCGAAGCCCCGATGTACCGCGATTGCACAGGCCGCGGAGCCGCCCATGATTTTCGCGGTTTGCGCCGCCCATATTGGGAACAACACACTCGACCTCGGCACCGTGCTAATCACACAGGGCTTTGCCTTCGCGGCGACCGACACCGCTGGTAAGCCGACGAAATTTGAATACGCCGTCGCCGAGAGTGAAGCGTCTAGATCGAAGCGTGGTCTATGGGCGGCCTCCGATCTTCCGCACCCGTCCAGGATATTGATGAACGCGGCGCGCACGGCCCGACCGCAATAGCCATGCTTGGGAGTGCTCACGCCGTCGCTCAAATCCTTGGAGGACGACCCGAGGGGCGCGGCTATCTCTGCCATTGCCCGGTAAAGACCCATGGCAAGCAGCGCGGCGACAAGCGTCCCTCGCTCAGCGTCAATGACGGCGACAAGGGCGTGATCCTGCATTGCTTCGCCGGTTGCGATCCGCGCGATGTATTTGCCGCCATTAACGGGCTCTGTCCCAATACGCGCAGAGGAATCGTCGATCGGCCCGCGCTCAATGAGCGGAGCACGCCGAAAACGACCAGCGGGTATGCGCGTCGTCTCTGGCGATCGGCGCTCAGTGTTCCGGGCACGATCGGAGAACGCTTCCTGCGCGAGCGCGGGTTGCCGACCAGGCCGCCGGCGTCAATTCGCTTCCTGCCGTCGTATCGCTACGATCGGCGCCGGCCGCGAAGCGCCCTGCCCTGCCTTATCGCTGCCGCCCAGGCGCCGACACGCGAGATCGTCGGCGTTCAACTCACGTTCCTGCATCCGGGTGGCCGACGCAAAGCCGACGTCGAATATCCCCGGCGAGCGATCGGACCGCTTGGCGCGTCGATGCTTCGCCTCGCGCCTGTCGGTGCGTCGCTCGGCATCGCCGAGGGATTCGAGAAGGCATGGGCCGCGCAGTTGCTATTCGGCGAACCTGTATGGGCGACGCTTGGCGCCGACCGTTTCGGCGTCGTCAACTGGCCCAACGACGTGAAGAGGCTCACAATCTATGCCGACAACGATGAGCCCGGCCTCAAGGCGGCGCGCGAATCGCGCGCGGCGTATCCTGAAATTGCGATTCGCATCCTTTATTGTGCCGTCGAGGGTCAGGACTTCGACAAGCTTTACAAGATCGTCTCTGGCGATCGCGCCGAAGCCTTAAAACGCATCATCGAGGAATGAACGGCTGCTTGGCGCCGTATTGTTGAAAAACTGCTTTCGTAGTGGCCATGGAAAATTCTCGCCGCCGCTGACGCTGCAATCGAAAAAGTGCCGAGGGACCTACCTCCCTTGAAGTTAATCGAATGAGAGGCTCTCCAAAGTCTATTGAGAATGCACCACTCGGCAACCCCTCCAGTGACATGTCACGCCTCAAATTTTGCTGCCGTCTCATTTTTGAGGTTTTCAACAATATCCGGCAGAAGCAGACATTCAATGATGTGGGGTCATCACTTCGTATGCTGACTGATGGAACCGGCCCGTGTTTTCGTAATCGACCTCATTGGCTACGCTCGTCTCGAATAGTCCTTGGCCCAGCACAGAGTATTGACGAGTTGCATCTGGCCTATGGTGTGACAGGGAATTTCCAGGAGGCGCGGGCTCACGAAGATGACGGAGAGACAACGCGCGCGGCTGATAGCGACATTGAGCCTGTTGCGGCTATAGAGAAATTCGATATTCCGTGGCATGTCTTCGCCCGAAGACGTGGTCATGGAGATCATTACCACGGCGGCTTCCTGCCCCTGCAGCTTGTCAACGGTACCAACGCGCGCGTCGGCGTGAAGAACATCCCGCAAATGGTTGACCTGCATGTTGTAGGGCGTGATGACCAGAATGTCGTCGTGACCAATCGTTCTCTTCGCGCCCTTGCGGTCGATCCAGGTTTTACCGAGCAGCGCCCCGTAGGTCTGCTTAAGGCGCTCGGCTTCCGGTGGGCAGCGTTGCGCGAAACCGGCATGGTCTACCGCGACGAAGCGCAGCCCCGTTGGCGCTAAGGTCTCATCCGTGCTCGCGCCGATATCAATACGCTGTTGATGCGCGGAAGGATCGGATAGGAGGCGTCCATCGTACACGGCCTCTGATATGAACCGACAGATATCCGGGTTCATGCGGAATGTGGTCGCCAGAAATATGCCTCGATCCGGCGGAACGGTCGCCAATCCCGCCAGCAAGTGATCGAGACCGGAAATACCGGAACCGCCCGGATGGGCGCCCTGAATGGGCTGCGACAACTGCATTTGGTCGCCGACCAGCACGATGTTTTTCGCCGAGACACCCATGGCGATGACGTTGGCGAGGCTCACCTGCCCGGCTTCGTCGACGAAAAGATAATCCAGCGCCTGGTCGAGATCGGGCCGCGCAAACAGCCATGCGGTCCCGGCAATAAGCTGATGATTGGCCTGCGCCGCCGCTGCGCCGGTGTTGTCCGTGTCGGCGATCATCGTGCCCTGAAAATACTGTTCTTCCTTGCTCGATCCCTTGATGCCGCTGAAGCTAACGCCCTTCTCCTTCGCGACCGCCTCCACGTCCTTGAGAAGATTATTGATGGCCTTATGCGAGTTGGAGGCAACGCCGATGCGTTTCTTGTCGGCAAGGAGATCGACAATGGCGTGCGACGACGTATAGGTCTTGCCCGCGCCGGGCGGTCCTTGAATAAGCATGTAGCTTTGGTCGAGGCGCTTGAGGGCTGCGACCGATCCCGCCAGCAGATCACTCCCCGGCTCGATAATGGGCGCGCCGGCCTTCTGGTTCGCAAGGCGCGGGACCGATTTCTTCATGATGTCGGTCAAGGCGCGGTACCGCGTGGAATCGTCCCCGATGACCGTCTCCGCGTAGCGCTGAATGGCGCCGCGCAAGACGAGATCGCCAAGGGGGCCTTTGGGAATGAGAGAAGCGCCGTCGGCGATCCGCGACCATTTCGGACCGAGCTTCAGCGAGATTCGCCGTTCATCTTCATCGAGCTCAAAAATTTCCCCGGCGGGTTCAAGGGTGCCCGCGCGCAGCACTTCATCATCGACGCGCATCTTGAAGTCCTGCGCCGGGAACGTGAACGAATAGACCATGGACTTCTTTTCCGCGCGCGGCGGGCGCGAAGGATCGGGGCTCAGAACGCCGATGCATTCGGCATCATCAATAAGCTCTTCGTCCTCCATCTCCTGCCGCGTGAACATCGCCCAATATTTGGGTTTGGCCTCGCGGCGATGGAAATCGAGAAGATAGGCCAGTAAGGTTCGCCACGGGCGGTCTTCCGGCCCGCAGCCGGTCGTGAGCGCCTGAATGTGCGCGGCGGTGCGCCGCTCCGCTTCGATGCGTTTTTGCTCGCGCGCGGGATCGACTTTCTCCGGCGCGATCTCGGTCGGCCAGGCCAAGCCGCCGGGACGCAAGGTGATCAGCCAATCGCGGCATTTGGCGAGCGATTGGCAATCAAGCTTGTTGTAGGCCTCGATTTCATCGAGCAGCTCCTTGGCGCCGAGGCGCCGGAAACGCTCATATATGATGATACTGTCGCCCGCCGTCGTCACCGCGCCGGAACGGGCGTCGGCGAGATAAAAAGCCTCGACGTTCTTGATGGAATAACGCGGCTCCGATATCCGCACGGCTTCGCGGACGACCTTATAGAGGTCCACGAGCTTGTGCCGGCGCAGGATATTGTCGATCTCGGTTTCCCGCGTGCCGTGAAGCATGGCCAGGCGCTTCAATGCCGACTCTTCGTAGCTCGCGTAGTGATAGATATGGGCGCCGGGGTGAGCCGCGAGCCGCGCCGTCATGAAGTCAACGGTGTCCTCGAAGGCTTTCTTCTCATCTTCACGGTTATGGGCCCAATAGGCCGTGAATTGCTCCTGGCCTTTCTCGAAATGAACAAGGCCGAAGAGATATTCGAGCCCCATCTCGTAAAGCGGATCGCCTTCCATATCGAAGAACAGATCGCCGGGGTCCGGTTTGGGAAGCCTTGCGAAGCCGCGCCCCGGGGATGGCGGCAGCATCTCATGCTGGTTCTTGCCGGTATCGCGGCGCGCCACTTGCAACGCGGCTTGGGTGCGCAAACGTGACAAGACCTCGGCGTGCAGGTTTGGAATGCGCGTTGCGGTGGCAAGCTGGCGGATCGTCGTGACACCGCTGGCGCGAAGCTTGTCGATCTGGCTGCGGTTGATGTTCGCGACCAGGCTGAGATGCTCGGTCTCTTCCCATTCCGCCGTGCAGGTATCCGCCCAACGGCAGAAGGCGCAATGGCCACACGGCTCGGCGGCCGACAGGGCGGGCGGCGCGCCGACAAAGGTCTCGAACCGCTCGCGCGCCACGCCGTAATAGTGACGAACATCCGAGGTGCGAAGCGAAACTCGCGTGCTGTCGCCAAGGACGACGTGCATCTGGGGCGGCTCGATGCCTTGCGCGACGCCGAGCAGGTCGGCGTAAACGGAAAGCTGTATCACATGTTTGGGTTTGGCGGTGCGCGCTAGCTTCGTGTCGGCGACGTCATAGGCATAGTTGCCGAGTTGGGAGGCGATTCCGTTGACGCGCAAAAGGAAATCGGAAAACCCGTGCCACGGCGCGTTGAAGAGCGCGCCCTGGTAGATGACATCGGCGCCATCCCGCATCGCCTCGCGCGTGGCGGCGACGCGCGTACTGAGCGATCCCTGATCTGAAATTTTGGCGACCGTGAGGCCTTCCTTGCGCAAGCGCGCGAGATAAGCCTTTTCGTGCTCGATGCCTTTTTCCTGAAGCAGCTTTGCCTGCTCGTCATCCTCGGCCAGCACGACGGGCTTCGCGAGCTGCCGCAAATCGAGGACGGTCGCGTGCGAGCAACCGAGGTAATTCACGAGATCGGTCGCTGAATAGAAGCGCTTTCCACCTTCCTCCCTCATGCTCCCCCGCTGTCGTTCGTTTATTCAGCGGCATCCCTGCCGATATCGGGCGCCAGCAGCGCTCCGCGCAAAATCTCATTCCCGTCGGAAAAATCGTAGATGCTTTTGATCTTCTGGCCGTCCCAGACAAAACGGTAATGGGCGCCCTGTATGGCGCGCGGCAGCAAGGCGCCGTCGAAGACAGCAAGAAAGCGGTGTTCGCCGAAGCCCGGCCGGCAGAAAAGAACGCCGGGCGAACCGCTTTCGTGAAGCTGGTGTCCGATCTTCCGGCGGTCGGCGCTCGGTATGTTGGGATCGAGTTTCGTGAGGTCATGGAATGAGCCAGTGATGCGCCGGCTGAACACGCGCATGTCGAGCCCCATGGCGGGCTCGTCGGTGCTTCCAAGAAACTCCTCGCGACGTAACAGTGCCAACGCCAGGGCCGTATCCATGTCACTGGCCAGTTCGAGGCAGCCGTGGGTGGGCCCGAGAAAAAACGATCCGCGCGGATCCTTGTAGGCGAAGGGCGCGTGGTTCCAGTTTTGGTATTGGCTGGCGGCCTTGTCTCCTTGCTTGGGCAGGCTCGGAAGTTGATTGATGGCGGCCAGGCGCGGATTGGTGCGCGCCTCCAGCGCCTTCGCCGCCGCCTGCAGCTCGGCATCGCCCAGCCGCTCGTAGACCTCGATGATGGGAAACCGCGAGGGGATAAGCTGGTAGCAATCCTGATCGAACGAACGCTTGGAATACATCGCCGTCAGCCTCCGCGCTGGGCATCAAGGTAAACGCGGACTGCGTAGATGTCGGTTAGCTTGCCATCGAGCATCACTTCAAGCGCGGAACGGCCGCCAAAATATTTGTTGGGCCGCTCTATCCACGTGTCGGCGGCATGAGGATCGGGAATGAGGATCTGCAGCGCTTTATAAAGCGCGGCGAGGTGCGAGATGCGCTCCTCGGTGTCGGCAGATAACAATCCGCCGTCCTTCTTCCATTTATAGAAAGTGGACCGCGCCGGCGCGCCGAGCAATGTGATCTGCTGCTCGGTCGTCAGCTTCCAGGCGCCGGCGATTTTGAAAAACACGTCCAAGGCTCGGCGGGGTGTCGGAGTTGCGGGGGCTTGGGCGGTATTCGCGGCGGGGGTCATGCGGGCTCCATTAAAGTCCAAAACCGGACTTGACGTAGCATATTCGTTCGAATACAGATAGTCCAAGAACGGACTAAATATCTAATTGTGTCCGTTTCTGAACGAAAACGGCCTTTTTGGCGCCCGATGTGGGGCGGAGGCCACAGCCGAAAGGACCGCACGATGGACCACAGCAACCATTCCGGGAATGCCAAGCACACCGAGGGCCAGCCTCCTGATTCGACCGTGGCGGTAATTGAGGAGGTGGAGATCGACATCGAGATCGAGGACCGCGAAGAGCCGATGGGCTTTTCCGTGGTTGTCGATGAGCGTTTCCATGAAACCGTTCGCGCCCGCATCGAGGCGACCGAGGAGATGCATCTCTTCGAGCACGGTCACGACAAGCCGCTCCCGTGCCCGCCGCATGGGCGCAAGGCCATTCGCCTCGTGGGACACCGCTGCCCGATCGTGACGCTGGAGGTTCGCTACGAACACCGCACGATCGAGCACCGCTTCGCCCCGTCGGAGACGGGGTTCAAGGCCTTGCAATGGGCCGTCGGCAAGAAGGGCTTCAACCTCGATCCAGTCGCGGCGGCGAAGGCCAACCTGATCTTGCCGGGGGCCGACGCGCCGCTGCCCCGTGAGGCCGCGCTCGCTAAATTCGTCAAGCACGGTCATTGCACGCTCGTCGTCGATCTCACCTTGAAGGATTTCAGCAATGGCTGACGACGCGCTATCCGCCGCGCAAAAGACGTTGGAAGCGCAGCTTCGCTCGGTGCGCTTCCGGGCCGGCGCCGAGCAAGGGCGCTGGCGGATCGTGCGTTACGGCTTCCCGAACCTGGAGGTGGACGTCACGGGCTTCGATCCGCCCACGGGGCACGGCGCGACGCTCGGGTTTCAGCTTCAGTGCGACAATTTTCCGGCGCTTGGCCCGTATGTCCAGCACTGGGATCATGCCGCCGGCAAACGCCCTCCTCCGATGACGAACAGCGTCGCTAGCGTGGTCGACGCGCTGAAGGAATGGACGGACCAGCCCGGAACCTATGGCGGCATCTATCGCCCGTGGCAACGCCTTGCCGCGCTGCATAACGGCTGGGCGTCGAAGCGACCCGATCTCGTGTGGCGCCGCGACCGACACATTACATTTATCATGGAGCGCTTGTATGAGCTCGTTTCTGAACACGCTGCTTGGCTGGGTCGGGCTCGCGCCGCCTAGAATTATCTGCGCGCGACGCGTCTGGGAGGCCGGCGTGCATGAGCTGGCGCGCCGCACGCTCGGCGAAACGCGGGAGAGCGGCGCCTATCTCCTCGGCCGGACACGCGACAACGGCATGCATGAAATTCTCGAGTTCGTCTTTTACGACGATGTCGACCCGAAGGCGCTGGCGACCGGCATCGTAACGATTCGCGAGACCGCCCTGCCCCGCCTATGGGAGATTTGCCGCGCGCGTGGCTACGGTGTTGTCGCTGACGTGCATGTGCATCCTTTCGGCTACGGGCAAAGCGCGTCGGATCGCGCGGGTCCCGTTATGCCCCGCGCCGGTCACATCGCCTTCATCCTGTCGAACTTCGCCCGCGACACGCCCAAGCCCGGCGCCATCGGGATGTACGAGTTCTTGGGCAACGGCCAATGGGCCGATCACAGCCCCCGCGGCCGTCGCTTTCTGAAACTGGCGTGATCGTGATGACGAAGCATTGGAAACGCTCGCGCATCACAAAGGCGCTGACGGACTCCGCCCGCGCCGGCTCCTTCAAGGAGGCGGAAGCGCGCCTCGATGCCGTTCGCATCGCAGTGGTCCTCGGGTTTGATCAGGGCGCGACCGCGGCGGGCCAGGCCGCGGCGCTGACCGCCGTCGCCACCGCGCGCAAATGCTTCGGGCGCGTCACGCTTGTTAGCCAGGCCGATGCGCCCTTGATCGCAGCCTTGCCGCTCGGCGGAACGGTATATGCCGCCGCGCGCCGATTGGGGGGAAATGTCTCTCGAACATGGCCCGCGCGAACGACGCACGCGATCATCATTGGCGAAGAACCAATCAATGCCCCATGGATGATCCGCTGTTGGTGGGGCCGCTGGCTTGCGGGAACCCGCGCTCGCGAAGAGACCTTGGGCGATTCAAGGCTCGCTCTTGCCGGCGTGTTCGCGGCGGCGCTGGCCATGCGCCAAATCTTCGCTTGCGTTCTTGCCGCGAAATCCTTGCGCCCGCGCGATGCCACCGTATCGCTCTGGTCGCCCTGGGAGACGGCCACCTCTGAAAAGGCGGGGCCCGAACGCTTCGACGTGCCGGATCATCTTTGGTTTCTCGGCCTCGGCCATCTTGGTCAGGGTTTCATCTGGAATCTGTGTCTTCTCGGCGCCAAAGGCGGCCGCGCCGTCGTGCAGGACGATCAAGCGATCGGCGAGGAGAACGAGGCCACCAGCCTGCTCGTGCTGCCGAGAAAGATCGGCACGAAGAAAGCGCGCATCGCGGCTAGGTGGCTGACCGCGGCGGGCTGGACCACCGACATCCTGGAGCGCCGACATCATGGCGATATCCGGCTCCTGCCCGACGATCCGCCCTATCTGTTAAGCGGCCTCGACCGCGTCGAGCCCCGGCTCGTTATGGCGCGGCACGGCTTCGACTACATGATCGACGCGGGTCTCGGCCATGGGCCGCATGATTTCGAGGGCATCCAGCTCCGCGTTATCGCCAAAGGCGTTTCAGCCGACGATTTGTGGAACACACCGGATGACGCGGTTGACGCTAAACTGGCGGAGCGGAAATCAAGCGCGGCCTACAGGGATCTGGAAGCGCGGATCGGACAATGCGGCATCGTGAGTTTCGCGGAAGCCAGCACGTCCGTGCCGTTCGTGGGCGCCGCCGCGGGCGCGCTGGTGATCGCGCAGGCCATCCGTTTGGCCTCGATGAATCCGACCGCGCGTTTTCTCCAAATGCAGATGAGCGCGCCGGAAATGGTCTCCGTGGGGGAGTTCACAGAGGAACCGTTGAACAATATGGGAAGCATCTCGACGGCATTGTAATGTGGCGCAGCCGCTCCTTTGAACAATAGGCGCGTGCGATGTTCTCGGGCACGGTCGACTCTAAATCAAATCAGTAAGGCACCTATCAGTTTGATGCGAGCGAGCAGCACCGGATGCCCGCTTTGGGCCCCATTTTTGTTACCTTCCTCAGATGACGAAAAACGAGGAAATGGCCCCTGCACGCTCTTTACTCACGCTCCTCGTTGAGATGGAAGCCGCGCAACTCGTGCAGTTTTTGGGGTCGCCGCGCGTTTGGCGCCGCTCGCCGCTTTGCGAGGCGACTCGACGCCTAGCAATTCCCACAAGCTGATGTCCAATCGTTCCGCGAGTTCCACGAGCACGAGCAACGACGGGTTCGACACGCCATCGGTGATGAGATAGAGCTGCGGTAGAGAAACGTTCAGAAATTTCGCGAATTCCTGTTTGGTCAGGCCACTCTTGCGAAAGCGCTCATTCACGACGGCGCCGATCGTCTCGACCATTTTCGGTCCGGTGGGATTTTTGCGGTCGCGAACCGGTTTGGCTTCGAGCAATTCGTAGAGCGGGACGCGAAGCTTTTTCGAGATTTCCGCCAACATTGTGATGGACGGGTTGCCGAGCCGCCGACGCACATAGCGAAATTGCGAGCCGGACATGCCGACGATTTCGGCGAATTCCGGCTTCGACAAGCCGCTCTTCGCCTGTTCGGCGATCAGTCGATTTGCAAGGTTTGTAAGATAAGGCGACTCGAGCCGATCAGCGATCGTGACGACCATGAGCCGGCGTCGTCGATCCGCCTCAGCATTACCCCCCTCTTTACCCGCCTTACGCGACCGCTTTGGCCCGCCGCCGATCATTTTGCCCCGGAAAACTCACGACACCGCCCCAACACTGTCATAGATTCTCGCGCGGCTGCCAAGGGCAATTCGGGACTTTTTGCCAGTTTATTAGACTTGGCATGCTTGGCGTCGCGTCGCTGCGCGCCCAAAGCAAGGCTATGGCCGGTCAAGCGACGAAGGCGGGACAGTCTGTCGCCCGCGGCCGCGCGCCGGGCTTTTCGCTGCTGCTTTTGCGAAGAGCGAGAGTGGTGAGCGCGCTTCACGATAGGATGGAAAGCGAGAGAGAGGCTCCCGCGCACCCGTCGCGGAGGTTTCGCGCATGACCGACAATTACGACGAGACGATCGCCAAGGGCCTCGCCACTGAAGGCGGGCATCTCTTCATCCGAAGAGGCGGGTTTTCATTGCATTACGAGACCGGCTGGCTGAGCGGCTATGATTGCGAGCCGGTCAAAGCTGCGGCGATCGCGGCGGGCTTGCCCGTGATCGACAGCCGCATGGTCGATTTCGGAAAGGTCGCGGACCTCGCGATTCGCGGTCCGATGATCGCGATCGGCAAGCCGGCCGATCCGCCGCCCTGGCGCGCGCTGTCCTATGCGCCACTCGCCGCGGTCGCCGAGGCTTACGCGCGCGCGGGCGCTGAGGTGCGGAACGTGCCCCGTTGCGACGGCAGGGAGGCGGCGGCCTGAGAGCGAGAGAGCCCTTTGGGCTTTTCGACGGAGCAGAGGGTGAAAGAGAGGCTCTCGCCCATCCGTCGCGGAGTTCAGGGACATGTCGAAGATTGTTTTGACGGCGGCGCGGGATATCGCGCTCGACAAGCTCGTGGCGTCGGATGCGAATGTGCGGCGGATCAAGGCGGGGGTGAGCGTCGAGGATCTGGCCGAGGATATCGCAAGGCGTGGATTGCTGCAGTCCTTGAGCGTTCGGCCGGTCGTAGACGACGGGGGCACCGAAACAGGGCAATTCGCGGTCAGCGCGGGCGGGCGACGTCTCGCGGCGCTTAAATCGCTCGTCAAGCAGAAGCGCCTCGCGAAAAACGCGCCCGTTCCGTGCATCGTGAAAACCGACGGGATCGAGGAGGAGGATTCGCTCGCCGAGAACACAATGCGGGAGGCGCTGCATCCGCTCGATCAGTTTCGGGCGTTTAAGAATTTGCAGGATCAGGGCGTCACGATTGATGAGATCGCCGCGCGGTTTTTCGTCGGCGCGCCGGTGGTGCGACAGAGACTGAAACTCGCGGCGGCGAGCGAGAAACTGCTCGAACTTTACGTCGCCGAGGAATTGAGCCTCGAGCAGCTCATGGCCTTTTGCGTCACCGACGACCATGCGCGGCAGGAGGAAGTTTGGGAGACTCTCAACCGTTCCTACAACAAGGAGCCCTATACGATCCGCCGCATGCTGACCGAAGGAGCGGTAAAGACGGGGGACAAGCGCGCAGTCTTGGTCGGCGTTGAAGCCTATGAGGCGGCGGGCGGCGTCGTCCTTCGCGATCTCTTCCAGCAGGATCATGGCGGCTGGCTGCAGGATGTGGCGCTGCTCGACCGTCTCGCACGGGAGAAGCTCGCCGAAGCCGCCGACGCGCTTCGCGCCGAAGGCTGGAAATGGTCGGAGATCGCGATCGATTTTCCCTATGGCCACACGAATGGGCTGCGGCGGCTGCCGGCGAGCTACGCGCCGGTCTCGGAGGAACAGCAGGCGCGTTACGACGTTGCGCTCGCCGAATATGACGCGTTGTCGGACGAACATGAGGGCGCGGAAGATCTTCCAGAAGAGGTCGACCGTCGGTTCGCGGAACTCGAAAAGGAGATGGCGGCGGTTGACGAGCGACCGGCAATCTACGATCCGACCGCAATCTCGCGCGCCGGGATTTTTGTCAGCATCGACTATGACGGCGCCCTGAAGGTCGAGCGCGGCTTTGTCCGTCCCGAGGATGAGGCGCCCGCGGGCGCGCCCGTCGCCGATGGCGCCACGGGATCGGTCGGCGCTCCAAAGCGCGCTGGCGATGCGGTCCGCAATCCCGACGGAAACGCGACCGACTACGATGAGACGGAAGGCTCGTCAAAACTGTCCGACCGATTGATGAGCGAACTCACCGCCCATCGCACGCTCGCGCTGCGCGTCGCGCTCGCCAATGATCCGGAGGCGGCGTTTCTCGCGGCGACCCATGCGCTGGCGCTGAAGAGTTTTTACTCTTCCGGCCGCTTCGACGGGTGCATCGAGGTCGACGCCAAATCCGAACCGCTCGGCGGCTATGTTTCCGGCCTCGCCGATAGCGCTACGGCGCGGGCGAATGATGAGGCGCAGGGCTATTGGCAGTTGCGACTGCCGAAGAAATCGGACGATCTCTGGGACTGGCTGGTGAAAGCGGATCGCGAGTCGACCGCCGGGCTTTTCGCCTTTTGCGTCGGCCAGTGCGTCAACGCGCTGCAGCTTCCGCACGAGCGCCGCTCAAAGGCGTTGAATCACGTCGATCGACTGGCCGAACAGGTGGGGCTCGATATGAGCGCGCATTGGACGCCGACTGTTGAGAGCTATTTCGGCAAGGTGACCAAGGCGCGGATTCTGGCGGCGGTGCGCGAAGCGAAGGGCGACGCGACCGCGCAGATGATCGATCATCTGAAAAAATCCGACATGGCGGTCGAGGCCCAGCGTCTGCTCCAGGGAACAGGCTGGTTGCCCGAGCCGCTTCGCGGCTCGACAACGGATGATGCTGACGCGGCAATCGTCCAAAAGCAAGAAAGCGACGCCTTGCCGGATTTCCTGGGCGATGACGACGACGCGGCTTTGCTCGACGCTGAGGAAGAGGAGCCGCGCGCCACGGCCGCGGAATGATGCTCAAGGCGGGATGGCGCGCGCTGTCCCGCCTTTCGCCGCATCTGCCGCGTCGACGCGGCCCTTCGGCGCGTCCGATCAGAAACGCGCATTCGTCGCTGCCTGAACTTCTGTCTCCCGCCACCGTCGCGCGCGCTGACGCGCGCATATTCCCTCCATTTTGAAAGGCGCCGCCATGGGTTGGCTCTATATGCAATCGCACGGCGGTCACGCAGGACCGCGTGACTATCTCGACGCGCAGTTCACCTTCGAGAATGCGGAAGGCCGATCTAAGATCCTGCGCTCAAAGCTCCTTGGCGACACGTACTACGCCGCCCTCGAGCAGCAGCGCCGCGACGGCGCACGCGAGGTCTTCGCGCTTGTCTGCCTCACCTACTACAACCCGTGTGATCCGGAAGGATTCATCTTCGGCTACAAAGATATGACCGAAGCTATGGGGCCCTGCGAGAGCGACTGCCCCGAGGACATTCTGGATCTGTTGACGCCGACGGATCGGCCTTACGCAATCGCCTGGCGCGCCCGCTGTCGCGAGAACGCCGTTGCGCGGCGCAGTAAGTCATCACAAAAATCGGCGTCGTCGTTCTGACGGATTGGCGGCGGCGGCGTCACGGCGCTGATCGTCGGCGCGACGGCGGGGGGAGAGAAGAGGAAAAGGGCTTGTCCGGGAGGGGGGAGCCCGGGAGGAGCAAAGAGAGAGCGTCCCGGGCCGGCACAATCCGGAGACAATCGATGAGCCCGATCCTCGCCGTTGCTGAAACGCCCCGCGAACAATCCGAACTTTCCTTCGTTGCGACGGACAAGCCGCATGCGCTGATCATGGCGGCGCAAACGCTCGTCGCGCATCTTGCGAAGGGACGCGTCATCGACGCCCCAGCCCTGCGCGTGGCGATGGAAGCCGCTTTTGGCGCAAGCGACGCGCAAGGGGCCTGGAGCTGGAAAGACGCCTATGAGGCGGTCGAGGCGGCGCAAATTTTGTTCTTGCGTCGCTATGGGCCGGCAATGGCTGCGCGCGCGGCGAATGATCCGGCGCGCCTTCTCGCCATGCTCAAGAAAAGCGGCGCGCTACTGCCGAGCGAAACGCGCCGCTCGGAAGAAAGCCAGGCGCTGCAGCAATTCTCGACGCCGCTGGAATTCGCCTATGTCACGAGCCTTGCGGCAGGGATTAGAGCCGACGACGTCGTGCTTGAACCCTCCGCGGGTACGGGGATGCTGGCGATCCATGCCGAGCTCGCCGGCGCGAAACTCGTCCTCAATGAATGGGGCGAGACGCGCGCCGATCTTCTGAAAGGTCTATTTCCCCAAGCGCGGCTCAGCCGCGTCGACGGCGCGCAGCTTCACGATCGCCTCGCCGCCGATCTTGTTCCAACCGTCGTGCTGATGAACCCGCCCTTCTCCACCTCGCCCTTGATCGAGGGGCGACATGCCGCCGCGACCTTCGAACATATTCGCGCGTCTCTCTCTCGCCTTCGCCCCGGCGGACGGCTTGTCGCCATCACGGGCGAAAGTTTCTCCCCGACCGCGAACAGCTGGCGCGGAAGTTACGAGCGCCTGCAGGAACAGGGACGGCTCGTATTCACGGCGTCGCTCGCGCGCGGATTTTTCGCGCGGCACGGGACGAGCGTCGAAAGCCGGCTGACGGTCTTCGATAAAACGCCGGCTGAGAACCCGAAAGAATTTGTCGCTGGACTTGGTCCGGTCGCCGACGTTTCAGAGTTGCTCGCGCTGGTGCAGCGCGATATCCCGCCGCGCGCGTCTCTTGCGCTCGCGCCGGGCAATGGCGATGCTCCAATCCAGGGCGGCGTCGGTTCGACCGCGAAGCCGTTTGCGCTGATCGTCGCAACACGCCCCGCTGCGCCACATCCCGCATTTATCGATTCTGCACAGCGCAACGCGGGTGCCATTCCGACCCCTGCTCCGCGCGTGTCTTCAGAGATCGTCGAAGTCGCCTACGCGCTTCGCGACTGGAAAGCGCCCCAGGGCGGCGCGCTCAGCGCCGGGCTCTATGAGCCCTATGCGGTGCAGTCAATCGCAATCGAGGGAGCGAAGCGGCATCCGACGACGCTCGTCCAATCCGCCGCCATGGCGTCGGTCGCGCCGCCAAAGCCAGTCTATCGGCCGCATCTGCCAAAGATCATTATCGAGTCTGGCCTTTTATCGGACGCGCAGCTCGAGAGCGTCATCTACGCCGGCGAAGCTCATAGCGCCCTTCTCGCCGGTGCCTTCCTCGTCAATGAAAGCTTCGATGCGGTCTCCGCCGCGCCGGACAACGCCGAGAAGGCCGTCGGCTTTCGCCGCGGCTATTATCTCGGCGATGGCACGGGCGCCGGTAAGGGACGTCAGGTCGCGGGCGTCGTTCTCGACAATTGGCTGAAAGGCCGCCGCAAGGCGCTATGGATCTCGAAATCCGACAAGCTTCTCGAAGACGCGCAACGCGACTGGTCGGCGCTCGGCCAGGAAAAATTGCAGATCGTCCCCCAGTCCCGCTTCAAGCAGGGCGCGCCGATCAAGCTTTCTGAGGGCATTCTCTTCACGACCTATTCGACCCTGCGTTCGGACGAGCGGCAGGGCCGCGACGGCGCGGTGAAGGCTTCGCGCCTGTCGCAGATCATCGACTGGCTGGGGCAAGACTTCGATGGCGTGATCGTCTTCGACGAGGCGCATGCGCTCGCCAATGCCGCGGGCGACAAGGGCGAGCGCGGCGAGAAGACCGCCTCGCAGCAGGGCCGTGCAGGATTAAGATTGCAGAACGCCCTGCCCGGCGCCCGCGTCCTCTATGTTTCGGCGACCGGGGCGACGACCGTCGCCAACCTCGCCTATGCGACGCGTCTCGGGCTCTGGGGCTCGACCGACATGCCCTTCGCCACGCGCCCCGATTTTGTCGCGGCGATGGAAGCCGGTGGCATCGCCGCCATGGAAGTGCTGGCGCGCGACCTCAAGGCTCTCGGCCTTTATGCGTCGCGCGCCCTCTCCTATGCCGGGGTCGAGGTCGAAATGCTGGAGCATCCGCTCTCGGCGGAGCAGATCCGCATCTATGACGCCTATGCCGGCGCCTTCGAGATCATCCACAATAATCTGACCGCGGCGCTCGAGGCGGCGAATATCACGGGTGAAGGCGGTAAAGCCTATAATCGCAACGCCAAGAGCGCCGCACGTTCTGCTTTCGAATCCAACAAGCAGCGCTTCTTCAATCATCTGATCACGGCGATGAAGGTCCCAAGCCTCATCGCTGCGATCGAGCGCGATTTGGAGACCGGTCATGCCGCCGTCATCCAGATCGTCTCGACCAGCGAAGCCCTGATGGAGCGCCGTCTCGCGGAAATTCCCTCGTCGGAATGGGGCGATCTCTCCTGCGACATCACCCCGCGCGAATATGTTCTCGACTATCTCGCCCATTCCTTCCCGACACAGCTCTTCGAGGTCTATTCCGACGAGAATGGCGATCTTCAGTCGCGGCCCGTGGTCGACGAGCACGGCAACCCCGTCCAGTCGCGCGAGGCGATGGCGCGCCGGGACCGGCTGATCGAGCATCTCGCTGCGCTGCCCGCCGTGCAAGGCGCGCTCGACCAGATCGTTCAGCGCTTTGGGACGGAGATGGTGGCCGAGGTCACTGGCCGCTCGCGGCGGATCGTACGCAAGACCAATGCCGATGGCTTGGATCGGCTTTGCGTCGAGAACCGGCCGGCCTCCGCCAATTTGGGCGAGACGCAAGCCTTTATGGATGACGAGAAGCGCATTCTCGTCTTTTCCGACGCCGGCGGCACAGGGCGCTCCTATCACGCCGAGCGCAGCGCCAGGAACCAGCGCCTGCGCGTCCACTATCTCCTTGAACCCGGCTGGAAGGCGGATAACGCCATTCAGGGCCTCGGGCGCACCAACCGCACCAATCAGGCGCAGCCGCCTCTGTTCCGTCCGGTCGCGACCGATGTGAAGGGAGAAAAGCGCTTTCTCTCGACGATCGCCCGTCGGCTCGATACGCTCGGCGCCATCACGCGCGGCCAGCGCCAGACAGGCGGTCAGGGCCTGTTCCGGCCGGAGGACAATCTCGAATCCCCTTACGGTCGCACGGCGTTGCGCCGGCTGTATCAGCTCGTCTTCGCCGGCAAGGTCGAAGGCTGCTCATTGACGCGCTTTACGGAAGCGACCGGCCTCGATCTTACCGATCAGGACGGCAGCCTCAAGGAGGAGCTGCCGCCGATTTCGACCTTCCTCAACCGCATCCTCGCACTGCCGATCGCGTTGCAGAATCTTCTCTTCGACGTGTTCGAGGGGCTGATGGCGGCGCAAATCGAGGCGGCGATCGAGGCCGGCGTCTTCGATGTCGGCGTTGAGACGCTGATGGCGGAGAGTCTGGTCGTCAATAATTGCCGAACCATCGCCGTCCATGGCGGGAGCGGGGCGGAGACAGAGCTTCTGACCATCCTGCGCAAGGACAAGACGCGGATCACGACGCTTGACGCGGCTCATCGATCTGCAAGCGCGTCCCAAAAGTCGCGATTGATGATCAACGACCAGTCGGGCCGCGCGGCGGTCGAACTGCCGGCGTCGGCCTTGATGCAGGATGACGGCTCGATTCAGCCGCGTGTTCGGCTGCTGCGCCCGGCCCATGCCGATGTCATCACGGTTGAGGCGCTGGAGCGCTCGCATTGGCGCGATGCGACGTCAGAAGAATTTCAGCGCGCGTGGGAAGCTGAGGTCGCCTCCCTTCCCGAACTGACCGAGAGCACGTTTCATATTGTGACCGGACTCCTGCTCCCGGTCTGGAACCGCCTCCCGGACGAGGCCGCGCGGGTCTATCGCCTGCAGACCGATCAGGGCGAACGCGTCATTGGCCGGCTCGTTTCGGCGGCAAGCGCCGCCATGCTCCTTGAGGCGACAGGTGCCGGCGCGCCAACTCTCGCCCCGGCCGCCGCGATCGCCGCGGTCCTGCAGGATGGCGCGAGCCTCGTGTTGGCGGAGGGACTGGTGCTCAAGCGATCGCTGGTGATGAACCGGCATCGACTCGAACTCACGGGCTTTTCCGACACGATGGTCGAGCGCCTGAAGGCGCAGGGTCTCGTTTCCGAAATCATCGCCTGGAAGCTGCGCCTCTTCGTGCCGCTGGGCGATGAGGCTTCAAGAATAGTCGAGAAGCTTTTCGCCCTCTGTCCCCTGCTCCGCGTCGCGCCCGCGACTCGCGTCAGCGCGTGAAGAGCGGGAGGCGATCATGGAAAGCTCCGCCCGGACTCTGTCTTGCAGTCTCGCCGAACATGTCGAGGCCGTTTGCAAACATTATCTCTCGAATGGTAGTCGCTGCGGCAATTACTGGATCGTCGGCGACGTGAACAACAATGCGGGCCGCAGTCTCTATGTGCGGCTCAAAGGTCCGCTCTCCGGCAAGGGCGCGCGTGGGAAGTGGACGGATGGCGCGACGGATCAACATGGCGACCTTCTCGATCTCATCCGCGAACGAGAAGGGCTTACGTCCTTTCGCGACACGCTTGACGAGGCGCGACGCTTCTTGCGCATGCCGCGTGAGACGACGACCGAGTGTTGCGATCGGAATTCAGAGGCATGCGACACGATCGCGTTCGCCCGCAAAATTTGGGCGGCGTCGCAGCCGATCATCGGCACAAAAGCCGAGGCCTATCTGCGCGCGCGAAAAATCACCGCTGATTTGAGCAACGCGCCACTGCGCTATCACCCGGCGCTGATTTATCGCGAGAGCCGCAATTCGCCGTCGCGCAAATTGCCGGCCCTCGTCGCCGCCGTCACCGACAACAGCGGCGCGATCACAGGCATTCATCGGACGTTCCTCGACCCCGTGCGGAACGCAAAAGCAAATGTCGCGTCGCCGCGCCGCGCGCTCGGCGCCATTCTCGGCAATGGCGTGCGCTTTGGAGTTGTCGAAGAATTCGCGATCATCGGCGAAGGAATAGAAACCGTGCTTTCGCTCAAGAGCGTAATGCCACATCTCCCAATGGTCGCGGCGCTTTCGGCGGGGCATCTCGCGGCGTGGAAAATTCCGGCTGGGATGCGTCGCCTGATCGTCGCCGCAGACAATGATCGCGCCGGACAAAACGCCGCGCACAAGCTTGCTGACGACGCCAAAGCAGACGGCGTCAAAGTGCAAACGTTTGTTTCAACAGAAAAGGATTTCAACGATGATTTGCGGCGCGTCACACGGGAGCATCTTCTGCGCCAGCTAGTTAATCACTTGCAATGACGGAGTTCGAAGAAAGCAGACGTTCCCAATGCTCTCCCTCGAGGGCTCACCTTGACCCAAGGCGGACCCTCGGTGGCCCTCCGGGCCAAACTCGGTTTGCCTGCTCGGCCGAACGTCGGCGTGCGAAATTGTCAAACGGCAGCCCGCACGGCCTGCATCGCAGCGCCGCACTAAGCGGCCGCATACCATCGGCCTGTTCCGCACGAAAAAACCGCTTGAAAATTTCGTCTATTCTCGCAAAGCTCTGACAGTACTGTTCACAAGTATCATAGCTTTGTATGCGCTATTGCGCTGGACTGATTTGAGAGGCGGGATCGACCGTCATGCGTGGCACTTGGGCAGAATGGCACAGTGGTGATCTTTATCCACGGCGTGATGTCCGACGCCGATGCTTGGCGGAACGCCAACGGCACGTACTGGCCAAGTCTCCTCACTGAAGACCCTCGTATGCGCGGTGTCGGCGTCTACATCTTCGAATACGAGACCGGGCTTTTTTCCGGGACCTATCGCATCAACGACGCGGTTGATGCTCTGACGAACCATCTGCGGCTGGACAGAGTCTTGACCGCCCAACGGCTCGTCTTCGTCTGCCACAGCATGGGCGGTATCGTGGCCCGGCGATACCTAGAGCACGAAGAGCGCGATCTCCTGGATGCCAAAATCGAAGTTGGCCTCTTTCTGGTGGCCTCACCCTCCCTTGGGTCGGAGTACGCCACCTTTCTTAGCCCTTTATCTCCGTGTTTCTCCGGCACGCACAAATCGATATCTTGAGAAGTTCGGCCATGAACGACTGGCTCCTTGACCTGGACCGGGATTTCAAGGCCATGCTCAACGCTCAGCGGTTAAAGATCACCGGCAAGGAGCTGTTTGAAGACAAGTTCATTGTAACGAAGTTCTTCTTCATGCGAGCCGTCGTCGGTCCGATTGCGGCCGCCCGATATTTTCCTGAACCTTACCGGGTGCCGCTCTCAACGCACTTCACGATCGCTACGCCCGAGGACCGGAACGCGATCCAACATCGTTTGCTGGTGGAGTTCCTCGGCAAACTGGACCCCCATTTGCAGGCCGGTATCGAAGCCGTCGGGAAGGACGGCCGAGTGAAGGTCGGATCCCCCACGGAATCCGCGCCGATGTCGTGAAGTGTCAGTTTGCACTGCAAGAGGTCGAAGGGCAGCTTCCGGGTGTCCTCTCAGTCTGGCCGGAGACAACGGTGGCGATTGAGAAGCTGGTCGCCAGCCTTCTGGTTGAGGCTGCGGAGCACGACAAGCCCGCCTCAAGATTTCATGGTCAGCCCCCGGAAACGATACGCGCGTTCCTTGATCGCGGTTACCGAAGCACCAAGAACGTGGCGCGCATCCGCGCAGGGGTTGACAAGCGCGCGGAGCTGATGGTCGCGCGGATGCAGGGTTACTGGCTGCCAGCGCTCGACAATATCGTTGCCAGGAGCCTTGCGAACTTCCTCACGCTTTGTCATTTGAGCGCGTTGCAGGACCTGTTGCAGCTGCTTGCGAGCGTTGACTTTCTCCGAAAGCTGATACCGGCCGACATTGAGTCGTGGATTTATGAGTCCCCTTCGGCCGATGCGTACCGGCAGGCCTTCGATGCGCGGGAACTTTCATGGTAGAAGATTCCAGAACGAACTTTTCTTGCCGTGCTTGCCGCGCATCCGCGCCACAAAAGCTTCGTGCGTTTCATGCTGTCCGAAATCCGGAATCGTAGGAGCAAGACCCGTGCATTCCTGAAAATGTCGCGCAGTGTGCTTGTATCGACTGGACCTGCCGTGATCGAGAGAGAATTCGATCATAGCGCGGAGCGCCAGCGTCGCAGCCAAGGGATGCTTGCCTGCCAGCACTTCCGCGACAGGCGTCAGAAGCTCATATCGATCGCCATCCAATTTTTCGGCGCGCGCGAGTACGAGCTTCGCTGCCCGATCCGGCGCTGGCCAGGCGGCGAGGAATGAGAGCGTCGCACTGAAAGGCTCGAAACTCTCTGCGAAATCGAGCGCGCGGCTTTCCGCCTCGACGTCGTCGAAGTCAGGCAGGCGCTTGAGATAGTCGCGCAAGTGACGCGCCGACAGAAATCGTTCGAAGCACGACCAGCGCGCCGCCTGCGCATCATCGCGGCGGTCGAGGGCGTCAAGCGCGGCGATGCGCGCGTCTTCCCACTCGAGTTCTGGCCAGCCGGCGCGCCTGTGTTCCGCCGCTTCGAGCGCCGTCAGCGCTTCCGCCGCGCGGCCGGCGGCAAGGAGCCGCCCGGAAATTTCGGCGGCGATGCGCGGGACCTTTCGGGTTTCTGGATCATATTGCGCGATGAAGGCGTCGACGTCGCCCAGCGCGTCGGCGATGTCTCGCAGCGCCCCCTCGATAACGCGGGCGCGGTGACGGTCGGCGATTTCGTCTTCATAGATCGGACCGCTGGTCGCCCAACCGATTTTTCGGCGCTCCTGTTCGGGCGCCTTTCTGATCTGCTCCTTGGACAGGGCGACGAAGCGCTGCTTCAAATGTTGGAGACCTTCGTTGCCGAGCGCGGGACGCAGAGTTGCGATAAGACCGTCGAATTCTCCGTAGTCATTGGCGATCAAAGCCTCAAATGCTCGATCGGCCAATTCTTTCGAGTCGCCTTCGGCGGCTTCGGCCAGCCGCCCGAGATCGCTGACGCCGTCGTGGAAGATTCCGATCACCGTTCCGCTGCTGTCATCGCAACGCGCGAACACCGAGGAGGAGAGCGCCATGAAACGCCACATGAGATCGAGCGCTTCTTTCGGATCGGCCTTTCCGACATGTTCGACAATCGCGCGTCGCTGCGCCTCGAGATCGTCGACGAGCGCGCGGCGGTTCTGCCAGTCGACGAAGCTTCGAGAGCGAGAAATGGCGGTGAGGCGCTTGCGGATTTCGCGCGCTGCGTCGGCGGGGCTTTGCGCCCCCGCAATGGCAAGGCGCAAGCGTCGTTTTGCGGCGGCGTCGCCGCTGCTGATGTCGATCAGCAGTTCGGCCAGTCGCTTCGCGCCGAGCGCTTCCAAGTTCTGGGCGTTGAGGGTGTTTTTCGGCGCCATGTCGGATCGAAGCTCGGGTGACAGTGAACCCGCGAGAAAACGATGCGTGAGAAGTCGGCACTGTCGTTGATCGATTACCGGGGGTTCACAACGAATACCAGGTGGCGCGCGCTTTGCCGCGCCGTCTGACGCGTCCGTCCGCGACCAGTTCGCGCAAACGCACTTTTAGCGTATTCCGATTTGCGCCGGTTAGGGATGCAAGCTGCGCGATGGTCAGACGTTCGTTCGTCTGCAGAGCTCTGAGGACTTCGAGCGAAAGAGTCGGCAGATCGGCATCGGCACCCTGAGAAATCCGTTCCTGGTCCAGTCTTGCCGCAAGGCTGTCCTTCTGCCGCTTGAGGCAGCGAAGGAAGAATCCGACCCACGGCTCCCAATCCGGCGTTTCGCTCTTGAGCGTCGTCTGCGTACGACGGAGCGCCTTATAGTATAGGTCTTTGTTTTCCTCGATCACGCGCTCGAGCGAGGCATAGGGAACATAGGCGTAGCCCGCTCGCAGCAAGAGCAGCGTGGTGAGCACGCGCGAGAGCCGCCCGTTTCCATCCTGAAAGGGGTGGATCGCGAGGAGCGTCACGACGAAGGCGGCGATGACAATAAGCGGATGCAGCGATTCTTCATCCAGCGCTTTGCGCGTCCAGGCGACGAGCGCCTCCATTTCCCCCGGAGTGTCGAAGGGCGCGGTCGCCTCGAACACAACGCCGATTTGCCGTCCATCGGCGTCGAACGCGACGACATTGTTCGACAGGGTCTTATAGGAGCCGCGATGGCGCGCATCCTTGTCGCTGTGACGCAGCAAGGCCTGATGCAGTTGGCGGATATGGTTCTCGGTGAGGCGCATATCGGCGTGCGCCTCGAACACCAGATCCATCGCCTCGGCATATCCGGCGACTTCCTGCTCGTCGCGGGTTTTGAACGCCGTTATCGAAATTGCGCGCGAGAGCAGATCCTCGACCTCGGCGTCCGATAGCTTCGCCCCCTCAATGCGCGTCGAAGAGCCGACGCTTTCGATGGTCGCGACCTTGCGGAGCGCGCTGAGTCGGTCCGGCGAAAGCGTTTTGAGCGCCTCCCATCGGCCTTTGAACTCATCGATTTCCGCGATGAGCTTTACGAGGTCAGGACCGAATGCAAGCTTCGGGTCCCTCATTTGCATGCGCTCATATCCGATTCCATGCCCGATAATACCCGATTAGACCCGATTTCCTACGCGATTTTTTAAGCCGCTTTTTGACGGGCGTTCTCGTCCAAAGAATGCGGCAATCGGTATTCCGAAGAAATTGGCACGCTGTCGGCGTAGATTGTTTGCGGGCGCACTCTTCGGTCACCGCTGCAGGCTTCGCTTAAGGCTGCAACGCCTTCGGTCCCCCTTGGGAGTCTGGCTCAGTCGTCATCGGGATGTGAGCTTCCGAAGGGCCTGAGCTCCGCCGCGGCGTTCGCGCGGGAGGCAGTTTATTCATTCTCTTCGGCTTCGGCATTCCTAGAGGGCCGCCCGCCGGCCTGCGAGAGCAGCGATAGCGCCACAAGCGGCGCGCTTGCCGCAACCCTCCCCGCCGACTTCTTTCCCCTGCCCTGCGCTGGCGCTTCGGGCATTCCTCGCGCCTCAAAGAAGTCGGCGGGAAGCGTCCTCCACTGCGTTGCGGCCCTTTGGGTGCGCCGCGCGTCGCCCGCGGCTCGGGATCGCTGTCAGGCCGCGATCGGTGCGGCCTCAAGTGAAAGCGCCAAGCGATGAACGATGCATTTGCCTCCTTGCCCTTCGATACACGTGCGCCGGATCGTGACGTCCAGTCGCCCTCTCCTCATCTTCTCGATGAACTCGCCTTGCACGGCTATCGCCCGCTCGACGACGAACCGGATCCGCGGCCCCTGCCCTCTTCTGACGCCGCATCGCTCGCACTCGAAGCCGCGGTCGAGGCCCTTTCCGGTCTCTTTCTCGAGACCCGGCTCGAAGCCGATCTTCCCGACCTGCTCTGGTCCTTCGCCAATCTCTTTCATCGCACGGTGGATCGGATCGACCGCGAGCTCGACGACAATGAAACCGCGCAGCGTCGCGCCCAGGCTGAACAGGACGGCTCGGAAATCCGCTCGGTCGAACTGGAGCGGTTGATCGCGCTAGGCCTGACGCTGACCGAACGGCGCAACGCCTTCGAATTCTTTCGCGACCATCTCGCCGAACTCTACGCCACCGAGACGGGGTCCGTCTGGCGTCCGCGCTCGGGCTCGAAGGTCAATCACCGCGCGCTGACGGCGGCGTTAATCGACAGCCGAGATTTCCTGAACGCCAAGAAGCTGGCCGAGACGCAAGTGCTCTTGCCGCCCGGCCCTCGTATCGCTTTCGCGGGCGGCGTCGATTGCAACGATCATCAGCGGATTTGGGACGCTCTCGACAAGGTCCATGCGAAACATCCCGACATGGTTCTTCTGCATGGCGGTGGCGCAAAGGGGGCCGAGCGGATTGCATCCTGCTGGGCGGATCATCGCAAGGTTCCCCAGGTCGCTTTCAAACCCGACTGGAGCCGTCACAAGAATGCCGCGCCCTTCAAGCGAAACGATGTGATGCTTGAGACATTGCCGATCGGCCTGATCGTCTTCCCTGGTTCCGGCATCGTCGAGAATCTCGCCGACAAGGCGCGCAAGATGGGCGTTCCTGTGTGGGGGTTACGCTGAAGCGTATCTCAGCACGACCAGATTGTTTAGGGAGTGTCCGCGACGACACCCACGCATATAGAGAGAGGAAGCGCTCTGAAGTTAGCCGCGGCTAACTCTTGAAGCGAGGTTCTTAAAGTACCAAAAGTTAGCCGCGGCTAACCCCCCAAGGACAAGCGCTCGTAAGAAGCATCGAGTTTGTTCGTAGCCAGATCAGCCGGCTCTTAACGCTTTGTTAGTACTAAAAACGTTGCGCCACGCGCGAGAATCGGCACTATTGCGTAAAGACGCGCTTGAAGTGCGAAACTTTGAAAAACTCCGCAGCTTTGATTGGGTGAGAGCCTTCCTCCGCATGGCACGCAAACCTGCAGCAACCACACCGCAAGCGACCGAGCTAAGGACGTTGATCCAACGGCACGCACACGATCTATCTGAGCAACTGCAGGCGCATCAGCGAAACAATTTTCCCCCGTCTGCGGAAAAAAGTATCCGCCTTTTTTCGCCGGCCGAAGCCGCGAAACTGGTTGGCATCCATGAAGGCTATTTGCGACAGATTGCGTCAGAAGGGCGGGGGATCGCCGCCACCGTGACGAACGGTAGGCGGTCCTACTCTGTGGAAGACATTCAAAATATCCGGCGGATTCTCGACCAGAGCGCCAGAGGAGATCGCCGCTATCTGCCCCATCGTATCGAAGGTGAGCATCTGCAGATCATCACCGTGATGAATTTTAAGGGCGGGTCGGGGAAGACAACGACTTCGGCGCATTTATCGCAGTATTTGGCTTTGCATGGGTACCGCGTTCTTGCGATCGATCTCGATCCTCAAGCCAGCCTCTCTGCACTTTTTGGATCACAACCGGAACTCGACGTTGGTCCGAACGAGACGTTGTATGGCGCGATACGTTACGACGAGCATCGTCGATCTATCAGCGAGGTTGTCAGGGGAACCTACATCCCCAGTCTGCATTTGATCCCGGCGCATCTGGAACTGATGGAATTTGAGCATGAAACACCCCGAGCGCTGATGCAGCGCGCCCCGGGTGATCTGATGTTTTTTGGGCGCATCGCTCAGGCAATAGCGGAAGCGCAAAATCTCTACGACATTGTCGTTATCGATTGTCCTCCGCAGCTCGGCTACCTGACTCTTTCTGCGTTGAGCGCCGCAACGGCGGTGCTGATTACGGTTCATCCGCAGATGCTCGACGTGTTGTCGATGTCACAATTTCTAACGATGACAGGAGATTTGTTGGAAGTTGTCGCCGATGCGGGAGGGACAACCAACTACGACTGGATGAATTATCTCGTAACAAGGTTCGAACCGAGCGACGGCCCGCAAAATCAGATGGTCGCCTTTCTCAGGTCAATCTTTGGACAGCACGTTCTTATACATCCCATGCTGAAAAGCACAGCGATCTCAGACGCATCGATCACGAACCAGACGCTGTATGAGGTTGAAAGACAGCAGTTTACTAGATCGACGTACGATCGAGCGATCGAATCAATGAACCAGGTCAACGGAGAGATCGAAGGATTGATCCGTGGAGCTTGGGGGAGAGCAGCATGAGCCGGAAAGCTCTTTTCGCGAATTTGAAGCCTGCTTCCGCATCCGCAACGGAGGTCGCAGCTATCGACGATTCCGAAAATCGTGCAGCGGACGATAAGCCTCCGGTTGATCCGGTCAGAGCGGCAAGATTTAGGTCCCGGCCGATTCTCGGTGCGCCGGAACTGATTAGAACAACCGCAGCGCCCGTTGGTGCGCTCGGACAGTCCCTCAGCGAGTTTAAAGCGCAATCCGAGCGCGCCCTCGCAATTGAGCGTCAACTCGCCGAAGGGCAGGCGGTCGTTGAACTTGATCCAAGTCTTGTTGATCCGTCCTTTGTCAACGATCGCATGCCGACGACGAAGGAGGCGCACGCGCGTCTGGTCGACGCGATTCGAGATCATGGACAGCAAGTGCCAATTCTAGTCCGTCCGCATCCCAGCAAAAACGGGCGGTACCAGGTCGCGTACGGCCATCGGCGGCTTCGTGCCGCATTGGAGCTTCAGCGAACAGTTCGGGCCGTCGTCAGGGCGCTCTCCGATGACGAACTCGTTATTGCCCAAGGGCAGGAGAACAATGAACGACAAGATTTGTCGTTCATCGAGAAGGCAAGATTCGCACGTGGCTTAGAAGAAAGAGGGTTCAAGCGCGATACGATTATGACCGCGCTTTCTGTCTACAAGAGCGATCTTTCCAACATGCTTTCGGTCGTCTCCAGAATTCCAGAAGATATCATCGACGCAATCGGTCCCGCGCTTGGGATCGGGCGACGCGGATGGATCGACCTCGCGGAGCGCTTTTTAGATCCGGTCGTGGCAAAGTCGGTGGGAGACTTGATTTCGACGCCGGACTTCTTGGCGCTCGAAAGCGACCTTCGGTTTCGGCGAGCGCACGCGATTGCTAAGCCCAGCGTTGACCAACCCCGGTTTGAAAGCTGGACTACGACTGACGGCGCGAAGTTCGCCAAGATTGTCCAGAGCGCGGAAAAAATTTCGGTGACGATCGACAGAAAGGTCGTTCCCGAATTCGGAGATTTCATCCTCGGGCGATTGCAGTCGCTCTATGAGGAATTCAAATCCCGTCAATGACGGCGAGAGTTTCGCGTAGCGTCAAGAAGTATGAAAGCAGGAGAAACTGGCAAAAGAAAAAGGCCCCCGAAACGTCGCCCCGGAAGCCCTTCTCGTAGTTAGCACCTAGAGAATCACACTTCCGCGAATCGCTGTCAAGAGTCGGCGCCGTTTCGGCGAGCGGATTTTTTTTGCCTGAACGAGGCAAAAGCCTATGCGCACACATTCAACGACGCCCTTCGGGCGGCGATCGCTGTCGCTTGCCATGGTGGCGGCGCAAGCGGCGACGCGCGATTTCGCGGAAAAACCGGACGCCTCCGAGACCGTCGTTCATAAATGGCGACTGTTTCGGGCGCTCACAGAAGCCAAGGGCCCGCTCGGCGTCACCGACCGGGCGCTGTCGGTCCTCCACGCTTTGCTGAGCTTCCATCAGGAAACGGCGCTGACGTTGCCGGAGGCCGAAGCCAGGGAAGGGGAGGAGAGCGATTCGCCCGGGATCGTGGTGTTTCCATCGAACCGGGAGCTCTCGATCCGCGCCCATGGCATGGCGCCGGCGACGCTACGTCGTCACCTCGCCTCGCTTGTCGAGGCGGGATTGATCATCCGGCGCGACTCACCAAACGGTAAACGTTTCGCGCGGCGCGGGCAGGGGGGCGAGATCGCAGAAGCCTTCGGCTTTGATCTGGCGCCGCTCATCGCGCGCGCGGCCGAGATCGAAAACCTCGCCGAAGAAGTGCGCGTCGAGAACCGCGCCATCGCTCTGTTGCGCGAGAAGATCACGCTGCTTAGACGCGACATCGCCAAGATGATCGAGACCGGCATGGAGGAGGGCGTTCGCGTCGCGCCGGTGTCGATCGATGGGCGGGCGATCGGCGACTGGGAAGGCCTTTACGGATGTTCGCAGGCCCTTTCGGCGCGTTACTCGCGCAGTCTCGACCGAAGCGCGCTGGAGGCTTTGGCGGGGGAATTGACGGCACTCGCAGCCGAAATCCAGAATCTATTGGAGGCGCACGTAAAACAGCAAAAAAGAAGCGCCAATGAGTCTCAGACTGAGCGCCATATACAGAATCAAATCACAAACATTCCTGATCTTGAACCTAGCCTTCGAGAAGGCAGGGCCGAACCGCCCGGGTCAATGCCGGAAGCCCCGGAAGCCGAAAGGGCAGGGGGCGCCGAAGCTGAGGGGGCTGGCTCAGGACTCGGGGAACGGCAACTATCGTCGACGCGAACCTATCCGCTGGGCATGGTGTTGCAAGCCTGTCCCGACATCGTCGACTACGGCAAACGCGGCGAGATTGCCTGCTGGCGCGATCTCATCGACGCCGCGGCGATTGTCCGCTCGGCGCTCGGCGTCTCGCCCGACGCCTGGAAACAGGCGCTCGATGTCTTGGGCGAGCATGACGCCTCGATCGTCATCGCCGCGATCCTGCAACGGGGCGAGGAAATCAAATCCGCCGGGGGCTATTTGCGGGTGCTGACCGGAAAGGCCCGGGAAGGGGAGTTTTCGCTCGGCCCGGTGCTGATGGCGCTGCTGCGCGGCAAGGCGGCAAAGGCCGCGCGTGACCGAAAGAAGGCGGGGTGATTGGACTTTTGACGAGGGCTTCGCTGCCGTGGATTTGGCGATTATCGTTGCCCATCGAGGGAGCACGGACGCCATGACCGATACGATGATCCAACTCGCCATCTTGTCCGACGCGCTGGTCAAGATCATCGAACTTGGTCCGTTGGCGGATTCGGGAAAAGCGGCGCCGACTGATCTCTTGAGCCGGGCAGGGGACATTGCTGCGCAGGCGCTGACGGCCGCCGCCACCTACGGCGCGTTACCGCCATTTGCGAATCCTTTGGATCCTCGATCAACCGAAGATGACCGCGCGTGACTGGCGTCGCTATAAGCCCGCCGCTTTGGTGAGATTGACCCGGAACCTGTCGCGTTTCCGCTGGTAGCGACGCGTCATTTCGGCGGAGGCGTGACCGAGATGCTTTTGCACATGCGCTTCCTCGATCTGCGCCGAGGAGGCGAGGCCGGCGCGGAGTGAATGCCCGCCAAAGGCGCGCCGCCGCTCGCCCTCGGTGAGATCGCCGCGAATGCCGGCGGCAAGCGCGGTTTTCTGCACCAGCCGGGCGACATGTTTGTCGGTCAGCCGCTCGGGCGAGACGCCGCCATTCTTCCGCGCGATCGGGCGGAAGAGGGGGCCTTGGCTGATCCGCCCGAGCCGCATCCAGGTTTCGAGAAGTGCGACGGGACAGGTTTCAGGACGCGAGCCACGACCGATTTCGACCTCGCGCCAGCCGGTTTTGCCGGATATCTGCAGCACCGCGCCGCCTTCAAGAATCTCGATCCAGCCGGTTCCGTCCTCGCTCTGATCGGGCCCGCAATCGAGGCCGACGATTTCCGACCGGCGCAGTCCGCCGGCGAAGCCGATCGCCAAAATGGCGCGGTCGCGGATCCCACGCAGATCCATCTCGAGCGTCGCCAGCATCGCCAGCAGCTCGTCGGCGAAGATCGCCTCCTTCTGGACCGGCGGGCGGCCATGGGCGCGGCGGATGCCGGCGAGCACGGTGGAAATGTGCCGATCTGACGTATCGAGCGGCGCGCCGCGCTGGCGGTAGCGCCAGCAGATGCCCGAGAGCCGTCGCTCGAGCGACGCGACGCTCAGCGGCTCGCGGCCGGGAGCTCCCTCCATGCAGGCGGCGAGATAGAGGCCGACGGTTTGCGGATCCGGGGGCAGGGGATCGAGCCCCTGGCGGCGCAGCCAGGCGGCAAACTGCCGCCAGTCCGCCTCGTAGGCGCGCCTTGTGTTTTCGGAGCGGGCGTTACGGGCGTAATCGCGCGCCTTTTCGGAGAGCGCGGCGAGATGGGGAGCCGCCGCTCGCTCGATGAGCCGCGCGTCGGTTTGGACGTCTTCGTCGGGCGAAGAAGTGGCGGTTTCTTCCGACATGGGCCCTCGGCAGTTTTCGACATTTCCAACGGCGGTTCGGAATCCCGATTCGACCGGTCTCATAAGCCAAATTTCGGCGGCCAAAAAAAAGCGACATCGGCCGGACTTTCCCACGGGTGAGAGTCCGATTGTCGGACCGCCGCCCCCCGATTGCCGGCGCGGTTCCATAAATTATGCTCGAGTTCCCAAATTTTCGGGCGGTTTCGTCCCATGAATTGTGAATCGGCTTCCGGCAGCATTGAGTTTCGGATCCCATAAAATTGCGGCTCTCCGACATTTCCCACGGGGGAGTCCGGTCGTTCAAGCGGAACCTTGGCCGGAAGAATCCGACGCTGTCGGGATGATGGGAATGTTGAGACTCCGTCATGGGACATTTCAATGCCTTACGGGAGGCGCAATTATGAGATTGATTCGATGAAAGTGAGACTGGCGTTCGTTTTGATTCGGAGTTTGTGAGACCAAACTGCAGCCAA
>JBPFDW010000018.1:0-30057 GCA_051061375.1 Methylocystis sp.
TTGAGGGGGAAGCGCGCGAAAATCCATCGAGGCTCGCGGCAGGATTTTTTCAGGCCGCACTATGAAGCCGGATATACGTCAGCAGTTGTGACCAAGAGCCAGAGCCGTCAAAGCTGTTGCAATCGGGCGGGGTCCATATACATCCACACATTGCGGTCGTCCCATCCGGCGCGCGCCGAATTCGGCGCCATGGCAAAACGAAACAGCGTCCATTGGACGCCGTAAGAGGCGCCGTCGGCGTCCTTTAGATTCGCGGTGACGTACCACCATTCGGTGCGAAATTCCGGATGGGCGCCATGATCTTTCGGAAACACGAGCAGCGTTCCCGGTTGCGGAAGCGCGAAGCCCGGCGCATTCCCGCCGAGGCCGCCAAAGCCCTGCGCCTTAGCGCTGGTCGAGGACAGCGCGAGAATCAGCGCCGAGCGCCTCGACAGCGCGGCGCCCTTGCGTTCAAGCGAATTTTTCGAGCGATCAGCGTTCATTGGAGAAGACTTTGAGCAAATCTGTCGGCGCGGCGCGCGCGAGCCTTGCGACAGGAATGAGCGCGGCCAAAAATGCAGCGCAGAGCGCGATCAGGAAAACCAGGAGCCATTGCGCCGGAAACATCTGAAACGGCAGCCGCCATCCAAAGGCGGCGACATTGACGATGGCGACGAGGCACCAGCTCATGAACAGGCCGAGCGGCGTCGCGCATGCTGCGGCGACGGCGGCGAAGGCCATGACCCGCATCATTTCGAGGCCTGCGAGTTTTCGGCGCGTCGCGCCCAGCGCCCAGACCGGCGCGATGCGCGCCTGCCGCATGTCGCTCAGCGTCAGCAGACTCGCGAAAAGCGCGACGCCGGAGACGACCAGCGTCAGCGCGTTCAGCGCGGCCGTCACGGCGAAGGTGCGTTCGAAGACGTCGGTCGACAGCGATTTGAGTTCGGACTGATCGATGATGCGCGCGATCTTTCCGTCAAAGCGACGCCGCATATCGTCGATGACGCGCGCGGCGGCGTCGGACGCGACGCGCAGGCCGTAATGCACGCCGGAAGCGTCGTCGAAATAGCGCTTCAATCTCTCGTGATCGATGCGCAGCTGACCCTTCGGATTGCCGTAATCGGGAAAGATTCCGACGATTCGCACGCGCCAATCTTGCGTCGAGACTGGGATGTCGATCATGGCGCCAATTCCGACGCCGAGCCGGCGCGCCAATTGCTCGCTGACGAGGACGGCGTCCTCGGCGTGCAAGGCGGTCCATACGTCGGGCGCCGCCTCCAACAAGGGAAAATGCGCCGCATAGGTTTCGTGCGGCGTCATGCCGACAATGTCGGCCGGCCATTCGCCGATGCGCGTCTTCGCGCGCCAGATGGGCAGGATCGCCGATATGTCTGGTTGCGTGCGCAGCCACGCTTCGATGTCGCGCGCATCGGCCGGCGTCGCCGCTTCGAAATAGATTTCGGCGACAAGCCGCGCGTCGAGCCAGCGCGTAAAGGTCTGGCGAAATCCCTCGACCATGCCGCCGACGCCAATATTAGCGGCAAGGGCGACGAGCAGCGCCATCAGCGCCAGCGACAGGCCGGATATCTCCCGTCGCCCGTCGGCGAAGAACCAGCGCGCCAGCGGCCGACGCGCCATACGTTCGCCGAGCGCCAGGGCGCCGGCGAGCGCGACCGGCAGGGACAACGCGGCAGCGAGAAGCGAACAGCCGATGATGGCGAATCCTGACGCGAGTCCCTCGCCAGAGCCATAGGCGCAAGCCACGGCGACAAGGGCCAGAATCGCGAGCGCCATCTGCCGCCGCAAATAGCGGTGATGCTCGGCGCGCCAGGCGATCGGCCGCGCGACCGACAACGGCGGCAGCCGCAATGTCTTTGCAAAGCCGCTCGCCGCGGCGAGAACCGCGCCGGCGCCGGCCATGACGAGTCCGGAGAGAAACCAGCGCAGATCGAGCGACAGGCTTTCCGAAATCTGCGCGCCATAAAGGCTCTCGAGACTTTTCGCGACATCCGGCAGCAGCGCCTGCGCGATCGCATAGCCGCCGATGACGCCCGCGCCGCCGGCGACGAGCGTCAGGACGGCGATTTCGCACGCCATCGCGACGATGAGATTTGGCGGCGCGACGCCGAGCGCGCGCAAGGTCCGCAGGGTCGGCAACCGCTGCTCGAAGGCAAGGCCATAGGCGGCGTGGACGATGAACAATCCGACGAGGAAAGCGAGAAAGCCGAAGGCGGTCAGATTGAGATGAAAACTGTCTGTGAGGCGCGCAAGTTCGCTTTCGTCATCCGCGGCGACGAGCCGCAGGGCGCCGGCGACGCGCTTGACCCGCTCCGCGTCGAGCGCCGCGTCATCGGCGATGACGAGACGCGACAGTTTTCCGCGACGATCAATCAGGCGCTGGGCGACGCCGATGTCGACGACGATCGCGCCGGGCGGCGCTTCGGCGAGCGCCGCAAGCGGCGGCAATCGGCGGCCGCGCTCGGTTTGCGGCTGCGCGCCCTCGGCGAGAGCGAGGCGCCGCAGAGTCTGCGGCGCGGCGAAGGCGCGGCCCTCGCCCGAAAAAAAATCCTCAAGGACATCCGCGCGCTTTCGCTTGTGCGCGATCGGCGAAGCGCGCGGCAGCGACACCGGCTCGACGCCGATGATGCGAATGTTCTGGTCGCAGATCCGGGCCGCGCCTTCCAGGACCGGCGAAACGTCGACGCCGGCGCGGCGCAGCTTCACGAAGAGGTCCTGATCGAACAGCCCGCCGCGCGCGGCGACGAGCGTTCTCGCGCCGCCGCCCGAAATCGCCGCCGTCGCGGCGTCGTAGCTCATGCGCGCCTGCGCGTTCAGCGCCTGCACGCCGCTCCACAGCGCCGTGGCGACGGCGAGGCCCGCGACAAGCGTCGCGAGATTTCCCGGACGTCGCCGCCAGTGGCTGATCAGCGCGGCCAGCGTCCAGAGCGTCTCTCTCATACGACAACCGTTTGAACGGCTCGGCTGTCACTCCCGACGCGCGTAGCGCGATCGGGAATCCAGAGCAAAACCAGCGCTCCTGAATCGGCTCTGGATTCCCGGTCAGGCCTTCGGCCTGCCGGGAAAGACACGGTCCAAGCTAACGGATCGGTCGGACTTCGTTTCATTGCGCCGCCAGAAGGCCTGATTCCAGCCGCACGCGGCGTTGCAGCCGCGCCGCCAGCCGCTCGCTGTGCGTCGCCATCAGAAAGGCGCAGCCGGTCGCGGCGACGAGATCGAGCGCGAGCGACATGACGTTATCGCCGCTCGCTTCGTCGAGATTGCCGGTGGGCTCGTCGGCGAGCAGAAGCTTCGGGCGCACGGCGAGCGCGCGGCCGATGGCGACGCGCTGCTGCTGTCCGCCGGACAATTCCTCCGGATAGCGCGTGACGAGCGCCGCAAGACCAAGACGATCGGTGAGCTCCTCTTGCCATGCCGGGTCGTAGCGTCCGGCAAGGCGCGCCTGAAAGCCAAGATTTTCGGCGACGGTCAGGCTCGGAATGAGATTGAACTGCTGGAAGACGACGCCGATCTTCTCGCGTCGCACCGCCGCCCGCGCATGTTCCGACATCTGCGTCAGCGCGACGCCGTCGAGAACCACTTCGCCAGAATCGGCTTCGTCGAGCGCGCCGACAAGATGCAGCAGCGTGCTCTTGCCGCTGCCCGACTCGCCGGTCAGCGCCAGGCTGGCGCCGGCGGCGAGCGTGAAGCCCACGCCCCGCAGCACGGCAACGCGTCCCTGCGGCGTCGAATAGGATTTGCGTAGCCTTTCGACGCGCAGCATCGGCGCGGCTTTCCAGGTGGCTTCGAGATGTTCCGGCGTCGCGTGAATCGACAAGCCATACACCCTGATCGGCCGGCGAAGGCGGCCGGCGCGCCAAGCCTATATATGGCCCGCCGCGCCGATCGCCCAAATGCGCCGCCTCGCTAAAAGGCGAGGCGCAGGCCGCCATAGACCGCCCGTCCCGTTCCAGGATAGAAGACGATCGGATTGAGGCCGCGCGCGTCGACGATCGTCGTCACGTCGCTGATGTAATGGCGATTGGTCAGATTGCGCCCCTCGACATAGAAAGACAGGCCGTAGGGAAGCTTCATGCCCGCCTGGACGCCAAGCAACACGTAACCCGGCGCCTGGAGCGTATGGGCATAGTCGACATAGGCGCCTTGCGGAACCCAGTCGATCTGCGGCGCGAAATAGAGGCCATCGGCGGGGCGCCAGTAGGACAGCGTGGTCCGCAACACATGGCGCGGAATGCCGGCCAGCGGATTGTCGCCGAAATCGCGATCGCCGACGAAGCGGAAATCGTTCCAGGTCCACACCTGCGACAGTTTCAGCGCGTCGCCGGAGTCGGGCGCGAAAATATCGCGCTTGAGTTCCGCGCTCGCCGCGAATTCGACGCCCTGATGCATGGTGCGCTTGGCGTTGAAGGTCGTCGCTGGAATGCCGAGGCCGGGATTGGCGGTGAACTTTAGGAGTTCGTCCTGCAATTCCGAATGGTAGAAGGTGATGTCCCAGGTGTAGCGGTCCCATGTGCCGCGCCCGCCGATTTCGCCGGTCCAGGCTTTCTGTGCGGCGAGCGGCGTGAACGGCACGCCGTCGCGCGGCGGCGGAAACACGCCTTGCGTCAAATCGATGAAGTCCGGCACGTCGCGGCTGCCGGTCATGTCGACGAAGAATTGAATGTCCGGCGCCGGTTCGAACATCAGTCCGACCTTGGGGACCGTGCCCTGATAGACCTTGTCCGCCTGGCCCGGAAGCGGCTGGAAGGGAATGCCGCCGAGAACGTCATAGCGCCGCGTATCGGCGAACAGCTTGGCGCCGAACATGAAGATGAGTTCCGGCGTGAGATGCAGGCGATTTTCGAAATAGGCTTCGAGATTGAGCGCCGTCATCCGGTTATCGCGGATGCGCGGATCGAGCCCCGGATTGATGAACAGGCCGCAGAAGCCGAAGCAGGAATTCGCCGCGCCGAATTGCGCAAGGCCGTTGAATGAATAGGGCGGAAAGGAAAACCGCGCATTGGCGAAATTCGCCGGGATCCCGCCATAGGGATTGAGCGTCATGCCATTGTAATTGGCGTACCATTTGTCGCTCGACGATCCGCCCCAGACACGACCGCCGAGAATGAATTCGTTGGGATGGCCGTCGACGGTGAAATTCGAGGTGAGGCGCGGGGTGAATCCCCAGGTCCCACCTTCCTGTTCGATGACGACGAATACCGGATGATAGAGATAATTGTGAATATACCAGCTGTTGAGATCGATGCGGCCGATTTCGCTCAAGATCGTGGTCTTGTTTGAAACGCGCCAGTTTTTGACGTTGCGGGACTGATTGGCGCCAAAGCCGTCGGGTCCGACGCCCGCCGTAAACGGCGGCAGGGATAGTTGCGGATAATTGCGCGCGGCGAACTCATTGAGCTGCCCCGGCAGCAATTGCCAGGTGTCGTAGACGCCGAAATAGAATCGCGTTTCGAGATTGTTGGAAAAGCGATAGCCGAGATTGGCGTTGAGCTGCGTGTAATCGGTCGTCGAATGTTTTCGGTAATTGTCGGCGTGGGTGAAGGTTCCGTTGATGAGAAAATCGAAATTGCCGATGATGCGCGACATTTGCGCCTGCCCGCGCACGGTTCCGTAACTGCCGCCGTCGATCGCCACAATGTTGGGCGCAAGCGCGGTATAGGCGGTTGGCGAGATGAAATTGATCGCGCCGCCGAGCGTCGACGAACCGAAGGAGAGGGCGTTGCCGCCCTTCAACACTTCGATGGCGCGAAAATATTTGGGATCGATCTGATACATGTCGCCGCCGCCGTCGGCGAAATTCATCGGAATGCCGTCCTGCAGCAGCTCCAAGCCGCGCAGATGATAATCGCGCGTCAGATTCGAGCCGCGGATCGACAGACGCAATTCCTGTCCGTAGCGGCTTTCGACATAAACGCCGGGAACGTCCTTGAGCGCGTCGCGCAAATCGTGAACGTAGCGGGTTTGAATGGCGGGCGTATTGGCGTCGACGAAGGCGACCGAGCCGACGTTGCGCATGAGTTCGCGGCGCTGCTCGGCGACCGATGGCACGGTCAGCGACCCGCCGCCGCCTGCGCCCGATTGCGTCGATGCCGCGACGGCTGGCGCCGTTACCGAAGACTGAGGGCGACCGCCGCCGCGTCCGACGACGCGCGGCCTGGCGCCGCCGATATCGATGGTCGGCAGGCTCTGCTGCGCAAGCGCGCCATGATCTGCGAGCGTAAGCATGAGGGCGACGGCGGACGCGCCGCGACGCAAGGTGGTGCGAGACATGGGAGCTCTCCTGGCGGCCTTACGCCGCGCGATCGTTAAGTGAAGACGGACGCGATCAGGAGAAGCGGGGCGGCGCGCGCGGCGGCGCCCATGCGCGCTCGGGGACGCTTTCTATGGAAGGCGATCGAAAGGCGCGGAACACGAAACGCGCGGCGCGCGGCGGCGCATAGGCGACGGCGCTCGGAGTCGCGTAGATAAACGTAAAGACCAGTTCTTTCTGGCTATGGCCGCAGAGCGGACAGCATGCCTCGCCGCCGCAAGGATGTTTCGTCGGCGAGGGTATGGATTTTTCCAGACAATGCGCAGCCGTTTGGCGCGGCGCATGCGCGGCGCGCGCCGGCGCCGCCGAGAAAATCGACGTGGCCGCGAAAAGCAGCGCGATCCACAGCGCCCCAATGCGCCGAAGATTCGCTGATCGGGGCGTTCTCGCGACGGCCGCCATTTTGCTTACGTTCCCAATCTGCGTCTCGCCGGTCACGGCGCGAAACGAGGGCGGCGACAGCGCCGAACCCAAATATTGGTAATATACCAAACGTGGTGGAGCAACCGCTTCGGCTGGGGCGGCGGGCGCATTTTCCTGCGCTGTTGCTCAGTCGCAACAGTGAACGAATCAGGGTATCGGCTTGTGATGCGGATCGAGCGGCGAATGGCCGCCGTCCGCCTCGACCGCGGCGATGCCGTCAAATCGCGAGAAATATTCGACGACATCGGGAGAAAGACGCTTCTCCTCGGCCGCCAGTCTTGCAGAGAGCGCTTCGGCGCGCAGTTTCGAAACGCCAAGCCTTTCGAGCGCAGCGCTGTCCTTCAGCGCGTCGCCGCCGCACAGCGCGATGGTCCAGGCATCGTTCTTGCGCGTGAGAAACGCCCGGCCGCCGAGGTCGCCCTGGCGCCAGTCGGCGACGGCGGCGTCTCCCTCGACGACGACCACGTCGACAAGAAGACGCGACTCCGGCTTGTCGAAGGTCTCAAAAAGCAGGCGGCGCGCGGCGTCGGAACCGTCGTCGGCGCGCGCCCCCGGGCACATCGCGGCGCTGATCGCCGCCATTGCGAAAAATCGTGGAACCAATCTCATGAACGCTCTCCAGCGCCGACGCCGCGCTCGCATTGGTATAATACCAATACGATCGGGGCAAGCGCGTGAGAGCCGTTTCCGCGGCGCGTTTTTTTTGATACGACGTGGGCGCGGCCAAGATTTTGAATGAGTTCGAATGGCGACGGTTGAAAAAAGCGCGCGTCAGCGCATTCTGGACGCTGCCCTTAAAATATTGAAGAAGGAAGGCGTCGCTGCGCTGACCCAGACTCGCGTCGCCGCCGCGGCCGGACTGCGTCAGTCGCATCTGACCTATTATTTTCCGCGCAAGACCGATTTGCTCGCCGCGACGCTGGAAGCGTCCCATGCGCAGACGCATAAACCAAAGCGCGGTTCGGCGGGACGCGACGCCGACCCTGTCGACGCGGTGCGCGCGCTCATGTTCGATCGCAACAAAATGCGCTTCTTTCTCAGCGTCGTGGCTCAGGCGAGCGATCAATCGGAGATTCGCGCGACGCTCGCCGCGCATGCCCGCGGCGTGACCGAACAGCTCGCGCCGCTCTTTGGCCGGACGGCAGACGACCCCGATATCGTCGCCTTTGTCGACCTGCTGCGCGGCATGGGGTTGCGCCTGTTGCTCGAAACCGACGATAAGCGCCGCGGCGCCATCGATTTCGATGCGCTCGCCGGGCGCTTCGGGCTCAGCCGCAGGCCACAGGCGCAGCTTTAAGCCTCGGCGGGAAACCGCTAGAACCGTGGCGATGCAACGAATCGGCGAAAATGCGGGCGACGCGGAAGGTCGGCCCTATGCCCTTGCCGCGGCGGTCTTTGTCGCCTGCGCGCTGGCGCTCGCCCTCCCTTGGCTTTCGGGGCGCGTCACGATCCCCTGGGACGCCAAGGCGCATTTCTATCCGCAATTGGTTTTTCTCGCCCATGCCCTGCATAGCGGCCAATCCCCCTTCTGGACGCCGCATGTCTTTGCCGGCATGCCGCAGATCGCCGATCCGCAATCGCTGATCTTCTCGCCATTCTTTCTGCTGGCCGCGGCGCTCGTGCCCGAGCCGTCCTTTACGCTTGCCGATGCGATTGTCTTCGCGATGCTGGCGATGGGCGGCCTCGCGCTCATCGCTTATTTTCACGATCGCGGCTGGAGCGCCGCCGGCGGACTGCTCGCCGCGCTCGCTTTCGCTTTCGGCGGTTCGGCGGCGTGGCGCATCCAGCATGTCGGGCAGATCACGAGTCTCGCCTGGCTCGCGGTCACGCTGTGGCTGCTGGCGCGCGCGCTCGATCGACGCTCGGCGCTTTACGGGGCGGCGGCTGGCGCCGTCGCCGCTTTCCTGGTCCTGGGGCGCGATCAGGTCGCTTTCCTAAGCGTCCTGATGCTTTCCGCCTATGCCGCCTATCGCATTGCGACCGATCCATCGCCCAGGCTCAGCGCGGTCGCCCCGCTCGCCGCCGGCGCTCTGGTTGGCCTGACGATCATCGCGGTTCCGCTCGGCTTCACGCTGGAGCTTGCGGCGCATTCGAACCGTCCCGAGATCGATCTCGACGGCGCGCTTAAGGGATCGATGCCGCCCGACTCCTTCTTCACGCTGATTTCCGCCAATCTGTTCGGAACGGACGGACCGCTCAAGGATTTCTGGGGCCCGCCGGTCGGCGAGCGCGATCTGTTCCTCGCGCGCAACATGACGAATGTCTATCTGGGCGAATTGACTCTCGTCGCGCTGATCGCGGCGATGAGCCGGCGCTTCTTCCAAAGTAAGGAAATTCGCTTTTTCGCCGCCGCGGCGCTGTTTTTCGCGCTGTATGCGATTGGCCGCTACACGCCGGCCTTCGCGCTTTTCTACCGCCTGCCGGGCGTCGATCTTTGGCGTCGTCCGGCCGACGCCACTTTCCTGCTCGGCGTGACGCTTCCGATACTCTCGGGATATGGCTTCACGCTGATCGAGCGCGGCATCGTCGCGCCGCGCGCCGCATGGCTGATCGGCGCCCTCGCCACGCTCTTCGCGGCGGCGCTGTTTGTCGCGGGCTGGAAAGGCCATCTGCTTCAGGCGACATGGCCGCTCGCGACAAGCGCGATATTCGCCGCGCTCGCGATTGCGCTCATTCTCGCGACCCGCGATGCGCTGTTGCGCGGTCCCTATCTCCTTGCCGCGGTCGCCGCCCTGATGAGCGCCGATCTCGCGATCGGGATTGGAGCGAATGAATCGACGGCCCTGCCGCCCGAGCAGTTCGACGTTTTGAAGACCGACGGCAAGCATCCGGTGATCGCCTATTTGCGCGAGAAGCTCAAAGCGACGGCCGCGCCGGATCGGCGCGACCGCGTCGAGCTTGCCGGGATCGATTTTCATTGGCCGAACGCCTCGCTCATCCATGGCTTCGATCACGATCTCGGCTATAATCCGATCCGGCTTCGGCACTTCGAAGACGCGACCGGCGCCGGGGACCATCTCGCGCTTCCCGAGCAGCGCCAGTTCTCGAAGCTCTATCCGTCCTATCGTTCGATTCTTTCCGACATGCTCGGCTTGAGATTCGTCGCGACCGGAGTCCCGATCGAGCAGATCGACAGGAGCTACAAGCCGGGCGACTTCGTCGAACTGACGCGTATCGGCGACGTTCGCATTTATGAAAATCAGCGCGCCATGCCGCGAGTCATTGTCGCGACCTGCGCGATGCATGTTGATTTCGCGCAGATGATACAAAGCGGGGAATGGCCCGAGGCCGACTATCGCGAGACGGCGCTGCTCGAGTCGCCGCCGGTCTGCCACACGCGCAAGGGCGCGCCGCCCGCGACCGCGAGAATCAACTCATATGAAAACGACCGCGTCGTCGTCGAGGCCGATGTGCCGCCGGGCGGCGGCTGGCTCATATTGAACGACGTCTGGCATCCCTGGTGGTTCGCGCGCGTCGATGGCGTCGAAGCGCCGGTTCTGCGCGCCAATGTGTTGTTTCGCGCCGTCGCTGTTCCCGAAGGGCGCCACCGTGTGCATTTCGAGTTTCAGCCGCTGCGCGGGTTGCTGACCGAAATTTCACAGCGATAGCGCCGCGATTGTCCGCGCCTTGCGCGTTATATCCATCCCGCGATCTCGCGCTTCGCCAAGGATTCGATCAGCCGCATGCTCTCGTCGCTGTCGTTGAGACAGGGCAGGCGCGCGTATGTCTCGCCGCCTTTCTCAAGGAAGAGATCGCGAATCTCCACGCCGAGTTCTTCGATCGTCTCCAGGCAATCGGCGGCAAATCCCGGCGCGACGACGGCGATGCGCCTGACGCCTGCATTTGCAAGCTCGGTCACCACGTCTGAGGTATAGGGCCCGATCCATCGCGCCCGCCCGAAGCGCGACTGAAAGGCGAGACGCAGCCGGTCCTTGCTCATTCCGAGCTTTTCGCAGAGCAGCCGCCAGGTCGCTTCGCAGTGAGCGCGATAGGGATCGCCGCGATCGATCTGCGCCTGCGGAAGGCCGTGGAAGGACGCCACGATGACTTCAGGCTCGAAATCCAGCGTGGCGAGCGCGCGCCTGACGTCGGCAGCGAGCGCGTCGATATAGGCGGGATCGTCGTAATAAGGCGCGGCGATGCGGAGCGCCGGCTGTCTGCGCATCTTGCGCAGCGCGTCGAAGGCGGCGTCCGCAACGGAGCCGGTGGTCGAGGAGGCATATTGCGGATAGAGCGGCAGAAGCGCGATCCGCTCGCAGCCTTGCGCGGTCAGGCGCTCGATCTGAGTCGCGATCGAGGGCGCGCCGTAACGCAGCGCGTAATCGACCGTTAGATGCGGCGAACCGATCCGCGCCCGCAGCTTTTCGGCCTGCAGGCGGGTGTAGGTCTTCAGCGGTCCTTCGCCGGTCTCGCGGTTCCAGATCGACTGATAAAGCTTCGCCGAGCGCGCCGGCCGCGTATTGAGCACGACGCCATAGAGGATCGGAAGCCACAGCGCGCGCGGCAGATCGACGACTCTGGGGTCGGAAAGAAATTGCGCAAGATAGCGCCGCACGGCGGGAACGTCCGGCGCCTCGGGCGTGCCGAGGTTGACGAGCAGGAGTCCGACCGGCGTTTCTTTCGAGGTCGTCGCTGAGGTCATGATGCGCCTTGCTGAAAATCGACCGCGTGGACGGCGGTCGCCAAGGGACATGTTCTAGCGGCGCCAGCCATTCTGACAACTCGACCAAATGACGATTGTCATACGGCATGGAAATCGCTTGAGGGGCTTTAGGCCGGCATTTGTGCGGATCGGCCCTTCGCGAATGGGCGCCATGAGATCGATATCGCGCAGCCGCGCCATGTGCGAATGGGATGATTTCGCTTCCGCCGCCCAGCAGTTCCGCGCGGCGCTCGCCATCGCGGATGGTCCGCCGACTCCGCCCTTCCTGCTGCTCTCGGAGCCCGGAATAACGGCGAGCGAACAGCGCGCCTGTTCCGAGAGCTGGACCGCCGCGCGCCTCCTGGCGGTTCGGCCGCTGCGCGCGAGCCTCGACATGCGCTTCGACCTCTCGCCGCGCGGCAGAATCCGCCTCGGCTATTTGTCGAACGATTTCCATAACCATGCGACCGCGCATCTCCTCGTCGAGGCGCTGGAGGCGCATGATCGAACGCGTTTCGACATTCGCGCCTACAGCTATTGTGGCGCGGAGGGCGCGATGCGGTCGCGGTTGCGCGCCGCCTTCGACGCTTTCGTCGACATTTCGGCGTTGACCGACGCCGAGGCCGCGCGCCGCATCCATGCGGACGGCGTCGATATCCTCATCGATCTCAAAGGTTTCACCCATGGCGCGCGCACCGGCGTGATGATGCTGCGCCCGGCGCCGGTTCAAGTGAACTATCTTGGCTATCCCGGCACGCTTGGGACAGGCGTGTGCGATTACATCGTCACCGATCGCTATGTCACGCCGCCGTCTTCGTCGCCGGCCTATTCGGAAGCCTTCGCCTATTTGCCGCACTCTTATCAGCCGCATGGGCGCGGCGCGCCGCTGAATGCGCCGCCGTCGCGCGCCGCCGCGGGTCTGCCCGAGGAGGGCTTCGTCTTCTGCTGTTTCAATCAGGCCTACAAATTGACTCCCTTCATTTTCGATCTCTGGGCGCGGCTGCTGGACGCGACGCCCGGCGCGGTGCTGTGGCTCGCGGCGGCGCCGCTGGCCGAAGGCAATCTGCGCAATGAAATGCGGGGACGCGGGATCGACGCGCGGCGGCTCATCTTCGCCCCGCATTTGCCGCAGGCCGAACATTTGTCCCGTCTGCAACTTGCCGATCTCGCGCTCGACACCGCGCCGTTCAATTCTCATACGACGGCGAGCGACGCGCTTTGGGCCGGGGTGCCGATCGTGACCTGCGCGGGCGACACTTTTCCCTCGCGCGTCGCGGGCAGCCTGTTGCATGCGATCGGCTTGCCCGAGCTGATTGCGCAGGATTTCGACGAATATTTCGAAACCGCGCTGGTCTTGGCGCGCGATCCCCGGCGCTGCGCCGAACTGCGGGCGAAGCTCGCCGCCAATCGACTGACGACGGCGCTGTTCGACGTCAAGGCCTACACGCGCGCGCTCGAAGCGCTGTTTGAAGCCATGTGGCGCAGGCGTGTCGCCGGCGCGCCGCCCGCCGTCATCGGCGCGGCTTAGGCCGCGCCGCCGCGGCCACGCTCGAAAGCGTCGCGTTCCTCGTCGGCCATATGGAAGGCGTGCGCTTCTTCCGGAAAGCGCCCCTCGCGGACATCCCGCGCATAGGCCGCGACGGCCTCGCGCAGCGCCGCGCCGACGGCGCCGTAGCGCCTGTTGTGCTTGAATTCGCGCATCGTGATCCCGGCAAGATCGTTGACGACGAGCACCTGTCCGTCGGTCGCCGCGCCGGCGCCGATGCCGATCGTCGGCGCCTTGATCGCCTGCGTGATCCGCGCCGCGAGTTCCTGCGGCACGAGCTCCAGCACCACAAATTTCTGTCCGGCGGCGTCGAGCGCCAGCGCGTCGTCATAGAGCTTGGCGGCGGCCTGCGCCGTCTTGCCCTGGCGGCGCTTCACGTCGTGATGCTGCGACTCGAGCCCGAGATGACAGCAGACGTCGAAGCCCGCCGCCGTCAGCGCGCGCACGAGTTCGGCGTCGGCGCCCTCGAATTTGACGCAGTCGGCTCCGGCCTCGCGCAGGATTCGCGAACTTTCGATCGCCTGTTCCGCCGTGTCATAGGTCGCATAGGGCAAATCGCCGATGATGTAGATGTGCGGCGCGCCGCGCCGAACGGCGGCGATATGATGCGCCATGTCGGCGAGCGTCACCTCGCGCTCATGGGCATAGCCCAGAATATTCACGCCGACGCTGTCGCCGACGAGGATGATGTCGACCCCGGCCTCGACCTCCAGGCGCGCGGTCGGCGCGTCATAGGCGGTGACGACGACGATTTTCTCGCCCCGGCGCTTCATGTCGAGGAAGGTGCTGGCGTTCGGCAAAGGGGGCTCCGGCGCGCCTTTCGTCAGGGCGACAATTATATCAAGCCGCGGGCGCCGCCTGGCGGCAAGGCTCAGCGCGGCGCGCCGTCCTTGCAGGCGTGCGGGACGCCGGGCGCGCGAAGCTCCTGGAAGCCGCCGCATTTGTCGCAGGCGGAGAGCAGCGCTGAGAGGCCGGCGAGCAGCGCGAACATCCTGAATTTCCGCGTCATCTCATCTCTCCTGGCGGCGGCCGGTCGGCGCGACCCTAGTGGCGCGGCCGCCCCGCGGCAAGCCGCGCGGCGCCATGCTCTTGCATCCTGCTTAAAGCCGCGTATAAACCGCCGATCGCGAGGTTCCCGGCCGGGGGCTCAACGGAAGCGTCCATTTCGCATATTCCCGAAAAGTGCGTAGCGGTTTTCGGGCAAGAATATGCGCAGAAAAGGGCGAGGGTATAGATTCCCGTCTTCCCCTGTCTCCGCCTTCGAACTTTCCTTCTCGAGCCTTTCCGGGGGCATGTCCCCAAGAAGCGCTCGAAGGGCTCGGCGCCGGAACGGCTCGCGACAACGGAAAGGCGAAAAACCATGCCTCTTTACGAGCATGTCTATCTCGCCCGTCAGGACGTTTCTCCCCAGCAGGTGGAGGCTCTGACCGGGCAGTTCAAGAATGTCATCGCGTCGCTCGGCGGCACGGTCGGCAAGACCGAATATTGGGGCGTCAAATCGCTCGCCTATCGGATCAACAAGAACCGCAAGGCGCATTTCACGCTGATGAACATCGACGCGCCGCCGGCGGCGATCGCCGAAATGCAGCGTCAGCAGAGCATTAACGAAGACATTCTGCGCGTGCTGACGCTTCGGGTCGACGCGCTGGAGGAAGGTCCCTCGGCCCAGCTTCGCAAGCGTGAGGACGACGACCGCGGCGAGCGCCGCGGCCCGCGCGGCGACAGAGGCGATCGCGGCGACCGTCCCGACCGCCGCCCGCGCCGCGACGAAGCCAAGGTTGAAGGAGGAGAGGAAGAATGAGCGCCGCGCCCCGCCGTCCCTTCTTCCGCCGCCGCAAATCCTGCCCGTTCACCGGCGCCAGCGCGCCGAAGATCGACTATAAGGACACGCGCCTATTGTCCCGCTACATCAGCGAGCGCGGCAAGATCGTGCCCTCGCGCATCACCGCCGTCTCGGCCAAGAAGCAGCGCGAACTCGCCCAGGCGATCAAGCGCGCCCGGTTTCTGGGCCTGCTGCCTTACGTGATCCGGTAAGCGCTTCGACCCATCTTCGGATTTTTGGACGGTCGTGCGACAGCGCGGCCGTTTTTCTTTGGCGCCGGCAGTCTCAACGCACCGCACAGACGGAGGACGCAATGACAACAGACCCTCGCGCAAACCGGATCGACTTCATCGAGTTTCCCAGCGAACCGAAGACGCTTTCGCGAGCGAAGGATTTTTTCCGCGATGTTTTCGGCTGGACTTATCAGGATTGGGGTCCGGCCTTTGCCCACACGAAGAGCAGCGGCGTCGCAAGCGGGCTGAGCGCGAACGCCGAGCATAAGACAAAACGTCCGCTCGCCGTCATCTTCGCCATCAATCTTGAAGAAACCCGCGACAGAATTCTGCAGGCCGGCGGAAGGATCACGAAGGAAACTTTTTATTTTCCCGGCGGAAAGCGCTTTCACTTCAAGGATCCGGCCGGCAATGAACTTGCGGTGTGGTCCGACAGCGACGCCGGCTGATCACTGCGTCGCCGCCTGCCCGCTCGCCTCAGAAACCCCGTCCAGCTGCGTCGTCGAAATGGTCGGCTCGGTCATGAACTGCGCCGCCGCGAGCGTGGCGAAACGCCCGCCCCTCGCCACCAGTTCGTCGAAACCGCCGCTCTCGACGATCTCGCCCTGATCGAAGACGAGGATGCGGTCGGCGCCTCGCACGGTGGCGAGCCGATGGGCGATGATGAAGGTCGTGCGCCCCTTCATCGCCGCCTCCAGCGCCTTCTGGATCATCCGCTCGGTCGTCGCGTCGAGCGCGCTCGTCGCCTCGTCGAACACCATGATCGGCGGGTCCTTCAAGAGCGCCCGCGCGATCGACAGGCGCTGGCGTTCGCCGCCCGACAGCGAGCGGCCGCGTTCGCCGACCCGCGTCGCCCGCCCGTCGCTCTGTCGCGCGACGAATTCCGTCGCCTGCGCCAGTTCGAGCGCATGGGCGATCTCCTCGTCGCTTGCGTCGGGATTGCCGATGCGCAGATTGTCCTCGATCGAGCGCGCGAACAGCATCGGCTCCTGAAAGACGACGCCGATGTTGCGGCGAAGCGAACTTAGCGTGAAGTCGCGAATGTCGACGCCGTCGATCTTGACCGCGCCGCGATCGGGATCGAAGGCCCGATGCAGCAGCCCGAGCGTCGTCGATTTTCCCGAGCCGGTCGCGCCGACGAGCGCGATCGTCTCGCCGGGCTTCGCCTCGAACGACACGTCGCGCACCGCCAGTCGCCGGCCGTCGTAGGAGAAGGCGACATGATCGAATGCGACGGCGCCGGTCAGACGTCCGGCGTCGCGCGCGCCGGGCCGATCGGCGACGCTCGGCCGCGTGTCGAGCACGTCGAAGAATTCCGCGATTTTCGCCGATTGCAGAAACAGCACATTGACGAAGCCGACGACCTGTTCGAGCCGCGCGATCAGCATGGTCGCAAAGCTCATGAAGGCGACGATCTCGCCGATCGTCGCGAGGCCCTGCAAATGCAGCCAGACGCCGAGCAGGAAAATCGCCAGAATGGTCAGCGTCCCGGACGCGCGGCTGGCGACGGCGACAATCGCCCACCAGGAGAGCACCGGCAATTGCGCCGCCAGCACGTCGTCGATGATGCGGTTCAACGCATGCGATTCGCTTTCGATGCGGGTGAAGCTCTGCACCACGGGGATATTGCCGAGCGCGTCCGAAGCGTGTTCGGCGAGCGTCGAATTATAGCGTTCGACCTGTCCCTGCAGATCTTCGGTGCGGCGCAGGACGAAGCTCGTCGCCAGATAGAAGATCGCGACGAGCGTCATCAGCAGCGCGCCAAGCCGCCAATTGACGAAGAGCGTCGCGGGCAGCAGCACGAAGAGCGCGACGAAGGAGGCGCAGTTCTCACGAAAGAACGACAGCCAGAGCCCCGACATGGCGTTGGCGCCGTCGAGCATCGTCTTCAGCAGACGTCCCGAATGGACATTGGCGTGAAAGCTCAGCGGAAGGCTCAGCACGTGATCGAAGTAATCCGACATCACCGCGAGGCGCCGGCGATGCGCGAGCCGGTCGGCGTTGAGGCCGACGAGAATGGCGCCGCCGATCGAAAACAGACCGAAGGCGCCCCAGGCCGAAAGCAGCGGCAGCAGATCGTCCCAGGTCAAGGTTTCGCCCGGCGCCTGCGCGCGAGTCATGCGGTCGATGATGCGACCGAACAGCATCGGTTCGGCGAAGGCGGCGACGGCGAGCGCGAGATTGGCGACGACGAGAATCATCGCGAGCCGCGCCTGCGGCCGCAACAGCCCCAACACCCGCGCGTAAACGGTCAAGACGGACATGTCACTCGCCTGCGCGCAGGAGAAGGTTCGGCAAATTGCGAAAACTGCGACTCTCGCGCACGCGCCCTATTCGTCTTCGCCGAAGCGATTGGCGACGAGCGCCTCCAATGCGTCGAGGGCGGCCTTCGCCTGCGGCCCCGTCGCGGCGACGGTGATGGTCGAACCCTGGCCCGCGCCGAGCGTCAGAATGCCCATGATCGAACTGCCGCCCACGGTTTCCTCGCCGCGAGAGACGGTGATCACCGCGTCGAACCTTTCGCAGCACTGCACGAATTTCGCTGTCGCGCGAGCGTGCAGCCCCTTCTTGTTGACGATCGCGAATTCACGCGACATCGACTCTTCGGCCTCGGCCTGGCGCAATTTTTCGGTCACGAGATCATTCATTTTGCGTTGAGCACTTTGCTGGCGATGTAGACATATTTGCGCCCGGCGTCCTGCGCCTGCAGCACCGCCTGCTCCAGAGGCTGCGTATCGCGGACAGAGGCGAGTTTGATCAGCATCGGCAAATTGACCCCCGCGAGCACTTCGACCTTTCCGCCGTCCATCACCGAGATGGCGAGATTAGAGGGCGTGCCGCCGAACATGTCGGTGAGCAGCACCACGCCTTCGCCGGTGTCGGCCGCGCGGATCGCTTCGATGATGTCGGCGCGCCGGCGCTCCATGTCGTCCTCGGGCCCGATCGAGATCGCCGCGATCTGCTTTTGAGGCCCCACGACGTGTTCGAGCGCCGCGCGAAACTCAGTGGCAAGGTGGCCGTGGGTCACCAAGACCATTCCGATCATACGACCCTACCACTCATGAAGACGTCTCTTGCGCGCCGACGTCCATAAAACGCCTTGGCCGCATGGGGCGAACGGCGCCAACTGCATTTTCGGAGCCGTCGCGTCAACCGTCTTCGCCCCGTTCAACAGGGGCGACATTTTGTGCAACGCCGCGAAATAGGCAAGCGAAAACAGCACGGCTCCTTCAATTTGTCGCAAGGTTCTGAATGTAGGAGCCGATTCGTGTCGCTGCCCCGACGCGCGCGGCGTTTTCGAACATGCGCGGCAATATGACGCCGCTCAACTCGGTTCTGGCGTCGCCCTGGTCCGGAAATCGCTCTGGCGACTGTTCGAGAGCAAGCAGGTCGACCACCGCCCGCAACACGCAGGCGGGCTCATGGTCGACGCGCAACACCCCCAGGCCGCGCGCCTCGATCATCCCGCGGATCGACGGATGCGGCCTTGCGATCAACCGGCCGTGGCGGGCTTCGAGAGATATGCGGTCGTCGCCGACAAGCGCCGCGAAGGCGCCGCGCGCCCTCCAGTCGGCGAGAAGCTGCAGGGTCAGCATGCTCTTGCCGGCGCCGGACGGTCCGCGGAGCAGCAGGCCGGACTCGCCGAGGACGAGAGCGTTGGCGTGCAGATAGCCGGGCGCCGGCGGCGTCATCGCGCCGCCGGCAGCCAGACGACGAAGCGCGCGCCGAGCACGACATCCCCACAGCGCGGTCCGTCGGTGCCCTGCGGATGCGCGCGGGTGCGATTGAGCGCGCGGATACGTCCGCCATGCGCCTCGATGATCTGGCGCGAGATCGACAGGCCCAGCCCGGAATTCTGGCCGAATCCCTGTTCCGGCCGGTCGGTGTAGAAGCGCTCGAAGATCCGGTCGAAGGCGCCGTCGGGAATGCCGGGACCGTCGTCGTCGACGATGATTTCAAATCCCTCGAGCTGCTGGCCGCCGGGCCCGTTGGCGCGTTCCGGCCACAGCCGCACGCGCACGGTTCCGCCGGGCCGCGAAAAGGATTTGGCGTTGTCGATGAGATTGTTGAGCACCTGGCCGATGCGCGAATCATGGCCGAGCACGCGCCAGTGGCCGCGCGCGGGATCGTGCGGCGAGGGACGCACCGTAAGTTCGATCGCGACGCCGTCGCCGCAATCCACGGCGCGCGCCACCTCGACGACCGTGGTCAGGGCGGCCGAGAGGTCGACGACGCTCATGTCGGCGCGGGCCAGCTCGGCGTCGAGACGCGAGGCGTCGGAAATGTCGCTGATCAGGCGGTCGAGCCGGCCCACGTCATGTTTGATGATGGCGAGCAGGCGGTCGCGCGAGGAGTCGGTCTTGGCGATCGGCAGGGTCTCGACCGCGCTGCGCAGCGAGGTGAGCGGATTCTTGAGTTCATGCGCCACGTCGGCGGCGAAATGCTCGATCGCGTCGATGCGGTTATAGAGCGCCTTGGTCATGTCGCGCAGCGCGCCCGACAGATGGCCGATTTCGTCCGGGCGGTCCGAAAAATCCGGGATTTCCTGACGCGACCGGGCGCCGCGCCGCACGCGCTCGGCCGCCTCGGCGAGGCGGCGCATGGGTTCGGTGATGGTGTTGGTGAAGAACAGCGAAATCAGCAGCATCACGCCGGCCGAGACCAGGAAGATGCGGATGATGCCCCAGCGTTCGGCGACGATGATCGCGTCGATGTCGCCGCTCATCGTCGAGAGCAGCAGCGCGCCGCGCACCGAGCGAAAGCGCTGAATCGGCACGGCGACGGAGATGATCGATTCGCCCTTGGCGTTGGCGCGAACCACCGAATGGATGCGCCCGTCGAGCGCGCTGCCGACCTCGGGATAGGCCTTGCCGTTGCCCATGCCGATGTCTTCGTAAAGCGGCAGCTCCGGCCGATGCGACAGGCGCTGGACAAAATTAAGCGCCCTTTCGAGGAAGGAGGAGGCGTTGAGCGCGGCCGGCGAATCGCTCGGCGGCGGCAGTTCGAAGCGCAATATGTTCGAGCGGCCGGAGACCGAGCGCGAATCGAGCAGCAGGAAGCCGTCGTGATCGTAAATGCGCGCCCGCAGCCGGGTCGGCGACACGAGGCGGCGCAGCAGCGGGCCGACGCGCTCGGGATTGAGCGAAAACTCGAGCGGCGAGCCGCCTTCGGCGCCGCTCGCGCTTTCTCCCGGCGCGAGCTTCAATAGCTTTTCCGGGTCGATCGAAATGGCGTCGGTGTCGACCGTCGCCGAGGCCGCGACCGCCGCGGCGATGATCTCGCCCTGGGTCTGCAGGCTCTGCACCCGCGCGTCGATCAGACCCTGGCGGAACTGGTTGAGATAGAGGAAGCCCGCCAGCAGCGCGACCAGTCCGCCGAGATTGAGAACGACGATGCGGCGGGTCAGCGACGAAGAGAGATGCGACTGGACGGTGCGCAGGGCGCGCGCCAGCCGCCGCGATATCGCGCGCCACAGTCGCGCCCGCGTCGCCGCCGCGGCGCGCGCCGCAGTCGCGCCGGCCGGCCGGCCGGGCGTCTCCGCGACCCTGTCGTCGGCGGCGCTCGATTCGCCCGCGCCCTCGATGCTTGCGTCCATCTCGCGCACCCTCGGCGAGAACTCAGGCTTCCTTGAAGCGATAACCCACGCCGTAAAGCGTTTCGATCATTTCGAAGTCATTGTCGACGAGCTTGAATTTCTTGCGCAAACGCTTGATGTGGCTGTCGATCGTGCGGTCGTCGACATAGACCTGGTCGTCATAGGCCGCGTCCATCAGCGCGTTGCGGCTCTTCACCACGCCAGGGCGCTGCGCCAGCGACTGCAAAATCAGGAATTCCGTCACCGTCAGCACGACCGGGTCGCCGCGCCAGGTGCAGGTGTGGCGCTCGGGGTCCATGACCAGCGCGCCGCGCTCCAGAACCTTGGCCTCGGTTTCCTTCTGGGCGGCGGCCTCCTTGGGATTGGCGCGCCGCAAAATCGCCTTCACCCGCTCGACCAGCAGCCGTTGCGAGAAGGGCTTATGGATAAAATCGTCCGCCCCCATCTTCAGGCCGAAGAGTTCGTCGATCTCCTCGTCCTTCGAGGTCAGAAAAATCACCGGCAGGTCCGACTTCTGCCGCAGTCGCCGCAGAAGCTCCATGCCGTCCATCCGCGGCATCTTAATATCGAAAATCGCCAGGTCAGGCGGATTGGCGCGCAGCCCGTCGAGCGCCTGCGCGCCGTCGGTGTAGGTCTGAACCCGATAGCCCTCGCCCTCCAATGCAATGGAGACGGAGGTGAGAATGTTGCGGTCGTCGTCAACGAGAGCGATGGTCGGCATCTTCAACCTTTGCTAGTTGCGGCCGCGATTTAAAACGCCCGGGCCGGCGCGACAGGACTGCGTCTGCGCAAAAGCGGCCGCCTCCGGCCAGCAAGGGCGCAACGTTGGCGCAACGGTCGACATTCTCTCGACTCGACGGCGGGACTTCCGGGAGGCGCGTTGCCGACGCCGACAAAGTCCGGGGCCAAGGCGGCTGAAATGTGGCCAACGTCCGGTTCAAAGGCGGCGCCGTTCCGGCGCCGCTCGACCTTTATACACGGATCGCCGAAAAAATCATCTATTCCTCAGCATGCGCCATTAATCAGAATGGCGACAATGAGATATGCCTGTAGAGCGATGGTCGTCGGCGTGTTCCGGGGAGTTGGAAAGCCTCGAATTTACGCCGATCTTCCTTATGTTTTTTTGCACCGCCCAAATAGAAGAAAGCAAATGCCGCGCGGCGTCAGCCCTTAAGGGAGCGGATCGATGAGCGAAGACTGGTCATATCAGGTTCGGGTCAATCTCGCCGACGAGGCGGCAAGGCTCGCCCGCAAGGATCCCGACGATCCGGGGCTTCAGCCCTTGCGGGATATATTGGCGAAGCACAATGCGCGGCTGCGCAACCAGCTCGACGCCTTTCGCGACTATGTCGCGGCGGCGGAGCGCGAGGGCAGGGAAGATTTTCCGCTCTATCGCTGGACCAAGGCGGTGATCGAAGACCCGGCGAAGATCGAAAAGCACGGCAAGGCCTTCTCGATTCACGTCGGCGGCGAGGAAGTCTATGCAAAAAACATCGCCGACGCGCTGGAGGCCGAAATCGAGCCGCTGGTCGGCGGCCCGCTGGTGACGCGGCTCACCAAGCATGACAGCAACCCCGCCAATAATCCGCAGGCCCCGGCGCAATATCGGTAGGAGATAGGGCCAGGCCTCCTCCGGCGCGCTGCGCTCGCCGCCTCCCCCGCTTCGCGGGAGAGGGGAGGAACGGCGCGTCCGCTGAATATTCCAGAAGCCCGGAACGCTTATCAGGCGGGGCGCCAACTCCCTCTCCCGTCCGAAGTCGGCTATAGCCGACTTCGGCATAGGCACGCAAACCGGGAACACCCGGTTTGCGAAGCGGGGGAGGGCCGGGAAGGGGTTACGCCGTCGCCAGGAAGCCGGCGATCTCGTCCTTGAGAACGAGCCGCTTCTTCTTCAAATCCTCGATGGTCGCATCGTCCGCCGGCTCGACATTGGTCTCCATTCGGTGAAGGACGCGATTGAGCGCGTGATACTCCTCGGCGATGCGGGCGAAATGGGCGTTTCCGGCCTTCAGCGCATGGATGGCCTCGGCCTGATCGGGAAATTCCTCGTGCAGCTCATGCGCGACATGGCTCATGCGGTCGGTTCCTCCGTTGTTTTTTCAGCGTGAACTTACCGGCTTTCGCTCCGCCGTTGAACCGCCCCGTCGCCGCCTGCGACGATATGCGGCGCATGCGTCGCCGCGCCGTCGGAGCAATGCTCGCCCTCGGCCGAGTCACCAGCGCGCCACGTCCAACCGACTTGAAGCGCCAACTAGTATGGTCTAGTCTAGGTAAAACGTTGAAGGACGGAAAAATGAACTGGTCCGTAGTCCACGGAAATCGAGTGGAGGATTGTTTTCCTCACCCTCATCCTGAGGAGCCGCCGCAGGCGGCGTCTCGAAGGACGAGGGTGAGGAAAAAATGCGCGAAGCCGGGCTTCCTCGTCCTTCGAGACGCGTGCTGCGCACGCTCCTCAGGATGAGGAAGCCCTTCACCCCATCGCCCTGGTCCGTCGCCGACGCCAAAGCGCGTCTCTCGGAGGTCCTGCGCCTTGCGCGCGCCGGCAAGCCGCAGGTGATTGGCGCGCAGGATCCCTGCGTGGTGATTTCGATGGCGGAATATGAGCGCACGCGTCCAAGGGAACATCTCGGCCGCGCGCTGCTGGCGATCGGCGAACGCGTTGGCGGCGTCGAATTCGAGGCGCCGCCGCGCGGCCCGGATCGTCCCGTGACGATGCCGGAATAAAGTGGCGCTGCATCTGCTCGATACGAATGTCGTCTCGGAAGCCGGGCGTCCCCGGCCCGATCCGGGAGTCGTCGCCTTCCTGCGGCGCGAGCGCGACCTCTGCGTGAGCGTCATTCTCTTCGAGGAACTGAGCTTCGGGCTTGAGCGGGCGCCGCCGGAGCGCCGCGCGCGACTGACCCTGTTTGTCGAGGGCGTCTACGCTCAGTTCGGCGCGCTTGCGTTGCCGGTCGACCTCGACATCGCCCGCCTCTCCGGCCGCCTGCGCGCCAACGCCAACAACGAAGGACGCGCGCTGCGCATGGCCGACGCGCTGATGGCGGCGACCGCGTTGACCCATGGCGCCATCCTCGTGACGCGCAACGCGCGGGATTTTAGGGGCCTTGGCGTCGACGTTTTCAATCCATTCAGCTTTGATTAGGAATTTCGGTTGATCGGTTCGTTGGGACGTCATTCCGGGCAAGGCCGAAGGCCTGACCCGGAATCCAGAGTCAATCCAAGAATGCTGGTTTTGCTGGATTCATCCGCCCGCCGAACGCGATGTGAATTCCATCCGCGAGAAGACCTGGCCCTCGCGGAAAATTTCCTCAACCGTGCGCGCCGCCTGCAGCGGCCTCTTCGGAAAGGACTTGAATAAAAACGCGGATGTCGATCCATCGACAGAATCGGCATGGTTACATTCACAATTTTTGGTTGTGCCGCACCTTGTAACTTCGGAAAACTTGATGCTAATTTGGCGCGTTGCAAAAATAACGATATCCGAGGGAAACAATATGGCGCGCAGTCACTTCGCAGCTCTCCCGATCGCCGCTTCATTGTCGGTCGTCGCGACTTTCGCATCGATATCCCCCGCCGCGGCGCAGGCCGAGCCCTTCCTCGGCCAGCTGATGCTCACGGGCGCGACCTTCTGTCCCCGCAACTGGGCGCAGGCGGACGGCCAGCTTCTCTCCATTTCGCAGAACACGGCGCTGTTTTCGCTGTACGGCACGACCTATGGCGGCGACGGCTCGACCACCTTCGCCCTGCCTGACCTTCGCGGCCGCGCGCCGATCCACCAGGGGACCGGGCCGGGCCTTTCCAATTATGTCGAGGGCCAGGTCGGCGGCCGCGAGAGCTTCACCATCACAACCAGCCAGATGCCGGCGCACAATCACGGCGTGCAGGCGACCAACGCCACCGCCGACAAGGGCGGGCCGGACGGCCGGTATCTGGGCGGCGGCGTCGGCTCGGACGACACCTACCACGATGGTCCGCCCAACCGCGTCATGGCCGCCGACATGACCCAGCCCAGCGGGGGCGGCCAGCCGGTGAGCCAAAGGGGGCCCTATCTCGCCATGATGTGGTGCGTTGCGCTGCAAGGAGTCTATCCATCGCGCAACTGACCGAAGCGGCGGCGCGCCGCGCTCTAGCGCCGGCTTAGTTCGCTCAACAGCTCTTGGTAGCCCGCCCAGCGGGCGTCCGGAGATGCAATCCTGTCGATCAGGTGCGGATCGAGTTCCCGCCACAGGTCGCAGGAATTCGCAGTCGCTTCGTGCCTCCTCAGGCCGCTATGCCGCGAGTTGGCGAAGCGCTGCAGCGTGCCCAGCCAAGCGATGCGGGCGCTGTCGTTGAAGGGCTGGCGGTTGATCCGCAGGACCGCCTCGAAGAGCCAGTCGGGCACGCTCTCGTTGGCGACCTCCAGTTCGACCTTTTCGGTCGGCGTGTAGCCGCAGAGGCCAAGAAAACGCGCCAGCCAATCGGAATCATAATCCGCCGTGACGACCTCTTTCGCGCCGAACGCCGCGGCGCAGTCCTGGCCGAGATTGGGGACATTCATCAGCTTGCGAACGCGGGGCAATTCGCCGAACCCATGGAGATCCAGGCCCGTTCCATAGCAGTATTCGGCAATCCGCGGATTGATCGCGCATTGTTTGTGATACGACCTCAGCCAGTCTTCCGGGTTCCGGCGAACCAGGAAAACTGTCAGCTGAAACGCTTCGAAAAGGTCGCGGATCTTCTCCAGCCCGATCGGACGAAAATCATAAAGATGATTGGTCAGCCCCTCGGTGGTGAGGATCGTGCATTCTTCGCCGCCCTCGGCGACCGCCTGGGCGGTGCGGGAAAGATCGCCAGTCATCAGGTCCGAAACGATGAACTGGTGTTTCGGCATCTCCGTGTCGGCGCTGGGCGTCGGGTAGCGGATGTTCTGCTCAAGGAACCGACCGGAATTCGCATAGCACCATCGCTGCAGCGCGCTGGTTCCGGTCTTGGGCAATCCGACATGGAGCAACAACCGCCGCTTCCGGCGGATCATCGCGGGGTTGGCCAGGCTCTCGTTGACGAAGGCGACCGCTCGATCGACCGTAGTCAGGCCCAGCGGCATAAGCATGCCGCTCTCGTCCACCTGGCGATGGTAGTGCAGCACGATCGGCGCGCCGTCGCCAATCTCGGCCGCCAGCAGATGGATTGGAAAGTTCAGGGCTTTCGGCAGCAGTTCCGGTTCAATGCGAAGCTCCAGGCAGGTCAGCGCGAACGCGATCTGATCGATGCAATAGGCGTAGATGCCAAGAACGTCGGCCTGCGCCTCGAGCCACTCAGCCCATTTGCGCCATGGCTCGTCGAGTTCGCCAAGCCGTGCGCCGGGCAGCACGTAGAGGCCGCCGTTCCTGTTCTCGAAAATAGTCTTGCCGGTGTCCGAACCCGCGGCGATGTCGGGTCGACGACGCGTCAGCCCGGCGCGCCGGAGCAGGATGTCCCAGATGTCGGTCGGCGGGTTCGGCCTGTCCACGACCGCGGCCGCGACCATATTCTTCGCGAAATAGGGTCGCGGATCGGCGACAAAGAGCGTGTCGCAGTCGCATAACGCCGCCAGGTCGGCGTCGCGGAGGAACGCCGACTGCAATTGCGCGAGTTTGTTGAGATGCGGGCGCCGCCGCGAAACCGCCTGCGCTTCGGTCGTTCTGACGCCGAGCGGCGAAAAGCTCGCCACGCAATCCTGGCCCGACCCCGGCGTGTAATGCACAATAAGATCCTCGGGCGGAACCTTCGCGATTTCGATCAGGCTTCGCGCCCATCTCATCGCTTGCGCAAGAAAAATGGGTTCGTTGTCTACGACACACGAAAATCGTACGACGGGTTTCACAATGTCAATCCGGCCAGACGGCCCGCAGGAAGGCATTCAGAAGGAGGGGACATCCCCCAGCGGGGATGTCCCGCTTGATGGTGAAAAGCGGGAAGCGTCGTCGCTGGGTCGAATGCTACGCGGCCTTGGCGATTTGAGCAAGAATTTAGCCCTTTTTGAATGCGGCGTGACATTCTCCGCTTGACGCCCCGGACCTTCGCCATTAGGTTCCGCCCACTTTCGACAGGCCGTAAGTTCATGCCGTCGGCGAGCGCCTCGCTCTCGATCCTTCGAACTTAAACGCTGTCGCCTTGCCTGTGACCGCCAAGCGTAATTGGCAATCATCCCGTCGTGAGAGCGATGGACAGGAAGGCACGATCCTGGTTTCCGGGATCCTCTGCGTTAGAAGCGCCCTGGCCCTTACGGCCATCGGCGCTTCGCTCGTTTGCGCATGCCTGAAGGCCATGCGCGCCGGGACCACGACATCCGCCATTCGCAATCCGCGAAGGACCTATTGAATGCCGACGATCAGCCAGTTGATCCGCAAGCCGCGCCAAGCGCCGACCTACCGCGAGAAGGCCCGCCATCTGCAGTCCTGCCCGCAGAAGCGCGGCGTGTGCACGCGCGTCTATACGACGACGCCGAAGAAGCCGAATTCGGCGCTGCGCAAGGTCGCCAAGGTGCGCCTGACCAATGGTTTCGAGGTCATCGGCTACATTCCGGGCGAGGGACACAATCTTCAGGAGCACTCGGTGGTGATGATCCGCGGCGGCCGCGTCAAGGACCTTCCGGGCGTTCGCTATCACATTCTGCGCGGCGTGCTGGACACCCAGGGCGTCAAGGACCGCAAGCAGCGCCGTTCGAAATACGGCGCGAAGCGTCCGAAGTAAGGAGCCGTTCGATGTCTCGTCGCCACCGGGCCGAAAAGCGCGAAGTGATCGAAGACGCCAAATTTGGCGACGTCGTCCTCGCGAAATTCATGAACTCGATCATGTACGACGGCAAGAAGTCGGTCGCCGAGCAGATCGTCTATGGCGCGCTCGACCAGGTCGAGTCGAAGGCCAAGAGCGATCCGCTGGTCGTCTTCAAGACCGCGCTCGAAAATGTCGCGCCGGCGATCGAGGTGCGTTCGCGCCGCGTCGGCGGCGCCACCTATCAGGTGCCGGTCGAGGTGCGCAACGAACGCCGTCAGGCGCTCGCCATCCGCTGGATCATCACCGCGGCCCGCGCCCGCAACGACAAGACCATGGTCGACCGTCTGTCGGCCGAGCTGCTCGACGCCTCCAACAACCGCGGCGCCGCGGTGAAGAAGCGCGAAGACACCCATCGCATGGCGGAGGCCAACCGCGCCTTCTCGCATTACCGCTGGTAAGGCGCAGCACGAGCTTTCACGAGGACAACCGTTATGGCCCGCTCTCATCCGATCGAGGACTACCGTAACTTCGGCATCATGGCCCACATCGACGCGGGCAAGACGACGACGACGGAGCGCATCCTCTATTATTCCGGCAAGAGCCACAAAATCGGCGAGGTGCATGAAGGCGCCGCGACGATGGACTGGATGGAGCAGGAGCAGGAGCGCGGCATCACGATTACGTCCGCCGCGACGACGACCTTCTGGAACGGCAAGCGCCTCAACATCATCGACACGCCCGGCCACGTCGACTTCACCATCGAGGTCGAGCGCAGCTTGCGCGTGCTTGACGGCGCCGTATGCGTTCTCGACGGCAACCAGGGCGTCGAGCCGCAGACCGAGACCGTCTGGCGCCAAGCCGACAAATATAATGTGCCGCGCATCGTCTTCGTCAACAAGATGGACAAGATCGGCGCCGACTTCGACCGCTGCGTCGAGGAAATCAAGACCCGCGTCGGCGGCCGCCCGGTCTGCGCGCAACTGCCGATCGGCTCGGAATCGAATTTCAAGGGCGTCATCGATCTCGTGCGCATGAAGGCGGTCGTCTGGGAAGACGAGGGGCTCGGCGCGAAATATCACGACGAAGAGATTCCGGCCGAACTGCTCGACAAGGCCAAGGAATATCGCTTGGCGCTGATCGAAGCCGCCGTCGAAATGGACGACGACGCCATGGCGGCCTATCTCGACGGCCATGAGCCCGACGAGGAGACGCTGCACCGGCTCATCCGCATCGCCGTGCGCAAAATCGCCTTCATCCCGATTTTCTGCGGCTCGGCCTTCAAGAACAAGGGCGTGCAGCCGCTGCTCGACGCCGTCGTGCATTATTTGCCGTCACCCGTCGATCGCGAGGCGATCAACGGCGTCGACGTGAACACCGGCGAGGAAATCCTGCGCAGGCCGCTCGATTCCGAGCCCTTCTCCATGCTCGCCTTCAAGATCATGGACGATCCTTTCGTGGGCACGATCACCTTCGCCCGCGTCTATTCGGGCAAGATCGACTCCGGCACGACCGTGCTCAATTCGACGAAAGAGAAGAAAGAGCGCATCGGCCGCATGCTGCTGATGCACGCCAATAATCGCGAAGACATCAAGGAAGCCTTCGCGGGCGACATCGTCGCGCTCGCGGGCCTCAAGGACACGCGCACCGGCGATACGCTCTGCGACATGCAGAAGCCGGTCATTCTGGAGCGCATGGAGTTTCCCGATCCCGTCATCGAGATCGCCATCGAGCCGAAGTCGAAGGCCGATCAGGAGAAACTCGGCGTCGCCCTGCAGAAGCTCGCGGCGGAGGACCCATCCTTCCGCGTCTCGACCGATCAGGAAAGCGGCCAGACCATCCTCAAGGGCATGGGCGAACTGCATCTCGACATCAAGGTCGACATATTGAAGCGCACCTATAAGGTCGACGCCAATATCGGCGCGCCGCAGGTCGCCTATCGCGAGCGTCTTGGGCGTAAGGTCGAAATCGACTACACCCATAAGAAGCAGACCGGCGGCACCGGCCAGTTCGCCCGCGTGAAGATCATTTTCGAACCCAATGAAGCCGGCAAGGGCAATGAGTTCGACAGCAAGATCGTCGGCGGCGCCGTGCCGAAGGAATATATACCCGGCGTCGACAAGGGCATTCAATCGGTGACCACGTCCGGCATTCTCGCCGGCTTCCCGGTCGTCGATATGAAGGCGACGCTCATCGACGGCGCGTTCCACGACGTCGACTCCTCGGTGCTCGCCTTCGAAATCGCCTCGCGCGCCGCGACCCGCGAGGCGTTGCAGAAGGGCGGCTCGGTGCTGCTCGAACCGATCATGAAGGTCGAGGTGGTGACGCCGGAGGAATACACCGGCTCGGTCATCGGCGATTTGAATTCGCGCCGCGGACAGATTCAGGGGCAGGACATGCGCGCCAACGCCGTGGTGGTCAACGCCATGGTGCCGCTCGCCAATATGTTCGGCTACGTCAACCAGCTGCGCTCCTTCACCCAGGGCCGCGCCAGCTACACCATGCAATTCGATCACTACGAACAAGTGCCCGAGGCGGAGTCGAAGAAGGTGCAGGCGAAATACGCCTGATCTCGACTGCTACGGGCAAACGGAACTCTTTAGAGGAGCACGGCGATGGCCAAGGAAAAGTTTTCACGCACGAAGCCGCACTGCAACATTGGGACGATCGGACACGTCGACCATGGCAAGACGTCTTTGACGGCGGCGATCACCAAGGTTCTGGCGGAGACGGGCGGGGCGACCTTCACGGCCTAT
>JBPFDW010000019.1:0-163870 GCA_051061375.1 Methylocystis sp.
CATGCAGCGCGGGCTCTCGGCGGAAGAGGCGACGGCGCTGATCGTCAACGGCTTCGTGCGCGACGTGCTGCAGCAGCTGCCGATGGAATTCGCGGTGGAAGCGCAGAAGCTGATTTCGATTTCGCTCGAAGGGAGCGTGGGGTGATGGTTTCAGCGCGTCATGGCCGGGCTTGTCCCGGCCATCCACGCCAATCGCAGCGCGACGCTCGAGGAGAGTTTTCGGAACACCAAGACAAGGATGGTTGGCTCAAGGCCGGCCATGACGCCAGAGATCGGGAAGAGTTATAGAGAATGCTCGAAATCAAAGATCTGCACGTTTCCGTCGGCGAGCGCGAAATTCTCAAAGGCCTTACGCTCTCCGTAAAGGCCGGCGAAGTCGCGGCGATCATGGGGCCGAACGGGACCGGCAAATCGACGCTCTCCTACGTCGTCGCGGGCCGCGAAGGCTATGACGTGACGCAAGGCGACGTGCGGCTCAATGGCGAGAATATTCTCGACCTCGACCCGGCGGAACGCGCCGCCAGGGGCGTCTTTCTCGCCTTTCAGTATCCCGTCGAAATTCCCGGCGTCGCGACGATGACCTTTCTCAAGGCGACGCTTAACGCCCAGCGTCGCGCCCGCGGCGAAGCGGAACTGCAGACGCCGGAGTTCATGAAGCGGGTCAAGGAGGCCGCGGCGTCGCTCGGCGTCGCGCAGGAGATGTTGCGCCGGCCGCTCAACGCCGGCTTCTCCGGCGGCGAGAAAAAGCGCATGGAAATCCTGCAGATGGCGCTTCTGCAGCCGCGTCTCGCCATTCTGGACGAAACGGATTCGGGGCTCGACATCGACGCGCTGCGCGTCGTCGCCGACGGAGTCAACGCCCTGCGTTCGCCCGAGCGCGCCTTCATCGTCATTACGCATTATCAGCGTCTGCTCGAATATATCAGGCCCGACACGGTGCATGTGATGGCGCAGGGCCGAATCATGCGGTCGGGCGGTTCGGAACTCGCTCTGGAACTCGAAGCGCGCGGCTATCAGGATTACATCGCGCAAGAAGCGGCGTGAGGCGATGATCAAGCTAGCGGAAGCGGAAGCGACGCTCTCCTCCTTCTACGAAGAAATGCGCGACAAAGGCGCGCCGCGTCTGCGCGCCGCCGCCTGGGCCGCGTTCTCGGCGTTCGGCTTGCCGAGCCGCCGCGTGGAATCATGGCATTACACGGACCTCAAGACGGCGATGGGCAGGCCGGCGCCGCTCGCCACCGCTTCACATGCCGCGTTGTCGCTGCCGCGCGCGCATGACTCGCTGCGGCTCGTCACGCTCGATGGCGTTTTTCGGCCCGATCTTTCCGATACCGCCCGGCTCCCCGAGGGCGTCGCCGTGCAATCGCTGCGCGACGCGCTGGCGCAAGGCGAGCCGCATGTGATGTCGGCGCTGGCCAGCGTCGATATTGGCGCGCAGGACTCGGTTCTGGCGCTCAACGCGGCGCTGATGCAGGACGGCGTAGTCGTCGAAATCGCGTCAGGGACGAGAATCGGCCGCGCGATCGAACTTGCGACGCTCAGCTCCGCGGAAGCGGCGCAGTCGACCTATACGCGCGCGCTCGTCATGCTCGGAGAGGGCGCTCAAGCGACATTGGTCGAAACGCTGGGCGCGCGATCGGCGGCTTCCGCGCAGGACAATAATGCGCTCGTGCTTCGACTGGCGCAAAATGCGCGCGTCGACCTCGTGACGCATCTTTCGGGCGGCGTGGAACATTCGATCCGCGTCGCGTCGCTGCTGGCGCATCTCGACGCCGGCGCGACGATCAATTCCTTCGCTCTGATCGAGGGAGATGGCCTGCTGCGCCGGCAGATTTTCGCGCGCCTCGACGGCGAAATGGCGCGCGCCGTCTTCAATGGCGCGACGCTGGGGCGCGGGCGCCTGCACGCCGACACGACGCTGACCGTCGACCACGCCAAGCCCAATGGCGCAAGCCGTGAATGTTTTCGCAATATTCTCGACGATCAGAGCGTCGGCGTGTTCCAAGGCAAGGTCATCGTGCGCCCGGGCGCTCAAAAGACCGACGGCGCCATGCAGTCGAAGGCGCTGCTGCTTTCCGGGCAGGCGACGATGAACAACAAGCCGGAGCTCGAAATCTTCGCCGACGACGTGCAGTGCGGCCATGGCGCGACCTGCGGCAGGCTCGACAAGGACCAGTTGTTTTACTTGAGCGCGCGCGGGCTGCCGCGCCGCGAAGCCGAAGCCCTGCTCATCGAGGGTTTCGCCAATGAGGCGATGGAGGCGATCGAGGACGACCAGTTAAAGGCCTTTCTCGTGGATCGCGTCAGCGCTTGGCTGTCTCGAAGGATCGCCCGATGAACGAGATCGCGCGCATCGAAACGGCTTACGACGTCGACGCGGTTCGCGCCGACTTCCCGATTCTCGCCGAGCGCCCCTATGGCAGGCCGCTCGCCTATCTGGACAACGCCGCCTCGGCGCAAAAGCCGCGCGCCGTGCTCGAACGGGTGACGCGATTCTACGAGCGCGAATACGCCAATGTGCATCGCGGCCTGCATTTTCTCGCCAACGCCGCGACGGAAGGCTATGAAGGCGCGCGCGAAACGGTTCGCCGTTTCCTCAATGCCCAGTCGGCCGATGAAATCATTTTCACCCGCGGCGCGACCGAGGCTTTGAATCTCGTCGCCGCCTCCTTCGGCGAGGCGCATATCGGCGAAGGCGACGAGATTATCCTTTCGGTGATGGAGCATCACTCCAATATCGTTCCCTGGCATTTCCTGCGCGAACGCAAGGGCGCCGTGCTGAAATGGCTCGAGGTCGACGCCGACGGCCGCTTCGATCTCGAAGCGTTCGAGAGGCTTTTCTCGAAGCGCACCAAAATTGTGACGCTCACCCATATGTCGAATGTGCTCGGCGCGCCGACCCCAATCGCCGAGATCGCGCGCATCGCTCACGCCCATGGCGTGCCGCTTTGCGTCGACGGCTCGCAGGGAGCGGTGCACCTCGACGTCGACGTGCAGGCGCTCGATGTCGACTTTTATGCGCTTACCGGCCACAAGCTCTATGGCCCCACCGGCATCGGCGCGCTTTACGGCAAGCGTAAATGGCTCGAGTCCCTGCCGCCCTTCTGCGGCGGCGGCGAGATGATCGAAACCGTGACGCTGGACGGCGTCGCCTACAACGCGCCGCCGCACCGCTTCGAAGCGGGCACGCCGCCGATCGCCCAGGCCGTGGGGCTTGGCGCGGCGCTCGACTATATGGAGCGCATCGGCCGGGACGGGATCCGCGCGCATGAAGCGGGGCTGACGGCCTACGCCCACCAGAGACTGTCTCAGATCGAGGGGCTGAAAATCTACGGGCGGGCGCCGGATAAGGGACCGATCGTCTCCTTCGACATGGCGGCGGCGCATGCGCATGACATCGCCACGGTGATCGATCGATCCGGCATCGCGGTGCGCGCCGGAACGCACTGCGCCATGCCGCTTCTCGCCCGCTTCGGCGTCACCTCCACCTGTCGCGCCTCCTTCGCGCTCTACAATACGCGCGAGGAGATCGACCGGCTGGCGGAGGCGCTGGAAAAGGCCCGCTCTCTTTTCGCGTAAGGGGAATTTCGTGTTGATGAACGATGCTCCCAACATCAGAGAAGCGGAAGGCGCCTCTCCGCCGGATCAGTCGTCGGGCGCCATTGAAAACGAGCGCCTGGCGAATGATATCGTGAAGGCGCTGAAAACCGTCTACGATCCGGAGATTCCGGCCGACATCTACGAGCTTGGCCTGATCTACCGGGTCGACATTTCCGAAGATGGGCAGGTCGACATCGACATGACGCTGACCGCGCCGGGGTGTCCGGTGGCGGGCGAGATGCCGGTTTGGGTCAAGAATGCGGTGAGCGCCGTGCCCGGCGTCAGCGAGGTGAAGGTGAATATGGTGTTCGATCCGCCCTGGGATCAAAGCCGCATGTCGGACGAAGCGCGAGTCGCGCTCGATATGTGGTGAGCGGGCGCTTACGGAAACGGATTTGCAATGACTGGAAGGATGAAAATGAGCGTGATGAACGTCAGCCCCGCGGCGGCCGAGCGCGTGCGCGGACTGCTCGCCGCGGCCGGCCAGAGCAAGGGGCTGCGCGTCTCGGTGGAGAAGGGCGGCTGCGCCGGCATGTCCTATAAAATGGAGATCGCCGAACCCAAGAAGGGCGATGAGGTGATCGATGTCGAAGGCGGCCGGGTGATCGTCGACGCCGCAGCGGTGCTCTATCTGCTCGGCACGACGATGGACGTGAAAACGACGCAGTTCTCCTCGACCTTCGTGTTCGAAAACCCTAACCAGACGTCGGCCTGCGGCTGCGGCGAAAGCGTCGAGCTGCAGCCGGCCGACCCCGAAAGACTCGGCGCCGGATCGCAGATCGGGAGTCCCTGAATCGACCGGAGCGGCTGATGGACCGCGCGCGTCTCGAAGAGCTTTTCGCCCCTTTCGCCGCGGTGTCCGTAAAGCGCATGTTCGGCGGCCATGGCGTTTACGCCGACGGTCTGTTCTTCGCGATCGAAGCGAACGGCGTCGTCTATCTGAAAGCCGACCGCCACAGCGCGCCGCGGTTTCAAGAGGCGGGCTCCCGGCCCTTCGTCTATCAGGGCAAGCATCGACCGATCGCGGTTTCCTATTGGAGCCTCCCCGATCAGGCGTTCGAAGACGCCGACGAACTGGTTTTCTGGGCCAAATCGGCGGTTGAGGCCGCTCTCCGGGCGGGTCCGAAAAGGCCGAATCCAGCCGAGGGGACGCGCAAAACGCCAAAAGCCCGGCGTCGATCGCGAACGGACGGCGAATAGGACGATAACCTTTTGAAATACATTGTTCTTCATAAAGCGCTAATACTGGCGCCGCCGGCTCGAATCGCCTATAGACATGTCAGCTAGACGCTATCCTTGAACTGGCGCTCACTTGGCCGACGACGACACCAAAAAAGACGACTCCGACAAGCCCGGCTCCGACATCAAACCGGTCTCCATCGCCGACGAGATGAAGCGCTCCTATCTCGATTACGCGATGAGCGTCATCGTGTCGCGTGCGCTGCCCGATGTGCGCGACGGCTTGAAGCCGGTGCATCGGCGCATTCTGTTCTCGATGCATGAGAACGGCCATACGCCGGACAAATCCTATGTGAAATCGGCGCGCATCGTCGGCGACGTGATGGGTAAATATCACCCGCATGGCGACGCTGCGATTTACGATGCGCTGGTGCGCATGGCGCAGCCCTTTTCGATGCGGCTGCCGCTCATCGACGGGCAGGGCAATTTCGGCTCGGTCGACAATGATCCGCCGGCGGCGATGCGCTACACTGAGTCGCGGCTCGCCAAGCCCGCGCTGGCGCTGCTCGAAGACATCGACGAAGGCACCGTCGACTTTCAGGCCAACTACGACGGCAAGGAGCACGAGCCGACGGTTTTGCCGGCGCGCTTTCCCAATCTGCTGGTCAATGGCGCAGGCGGCATCGCCGTCGGCATGGCGACAAACATACCGCCGCATAATCTCGGCGAAGTGATCGACGCCTGCATCGCGATGATCGACCGGCCCGACATCACCGTCGCGGAGCTGATGGAGATCGTGCCGGGGCCCGACTTCCCGACAGCGGCGACGATCCTCGGGCGGGGCGGCATTCGTAACGCCTTCGCGACGGGACGCGGGTCGATTATCATGCGCGCCAGGTGCGAGATCGAGACTCTGCGCAAGGATCGCGAAGCGATCATCTTCACTGAAATTCCCTATCAGGTGAACAAGGCGGCGCTGATCGAGCGCATCGCCGAGCTGGTCAAGGAAAAGAAGATCGAGGGCATTGCCGATTTGCGCGACGAATCCGATCGCGATGGCATGCGCGTCGTCGTCGAACTGAAGCGCGAGGCGGTGTCCGACGTCGTTTTGAATCAGCTCTGGCGCCACACGTCGCTGCAGACAAGCTTCCCCGTGAACATGATCGCGCTCAACGGCGGTCGGCCGGAGCTGATGACGCTTCACGATGTGCTGCGCGCCTTCGTCGACTACCGCGAAACCGTCGTCACGAGGCGCACGAAATTCCGCCTGACCAAAGCGCGCGACACCGCCCATCTGCAAGTTGGCCTCGCCATCGCTGTCGCCAATATCGATGAGGTCATTCGCCTCATTCGGGGCTCGCCCGACGCGGCGACCGCGCGAGAGGCATTGATGGCGCGCGACTGGCCGGCGAAAGACATGGCGCCGCTCGTCGAGCTCATCGCGGATCCGCGCCATCGCCTCGCTGAAGACGGAACCTGCCGCCTGTCGGAAGCGCAGGCGCGCGCCATTCTCGATCTTCGCCTGCAGCGCCTTACCGCGCTTGGGCGCGAGGAGATCGCCGAGGCCCTGAACAAGCTCGCCGCCGAGATCGCCGATTACCTCGACATTCTGCGCTCGCGCGAGCGGCTGTTCGGCATCGTCAAGGACGAGATGCTGGCGGTGAAGGAAGCCTACGCCACGCCGCGCCGCACGCAAATCGTCGAGTCCGACGGCGAGGTCGAGGACGAAGACCTCATCGCGCGCGAGGACATGGTCGTCACCGTCTCGCACGCCGGCTACATCAAGCGCGTGCCGCTTTCGACCTACCGCGCGCAAAGGCGAGGCGGCAAGGGCCGCGCGGGAATGCAGACGAAGGAAGAGGATTTCGTCCACCGGCTCTTCGTCGCCAATACCCATACGCCGGTGCTGTTCTTTTCCTCGCTCGGCAAGGCTTACAAGGAAAAGGTCTGGCGACTGCCGCTGTCGGCGCCGCAGGCGCGCGGCAAGGCGCTGGTCAATATGCTGCCCCTCGAGCACAATGAGCGGATCACCACCATCATGCCGCTGCCCGAGGACGAAACGAGCTGGGCGACGCTCGACGTGATTTTCGCGACGACCGGCGGCACGGTGAGACGCAACAAACTCTCGGATTTCGTCGACGTGCGCCGCAATGGCCTCATCGCGATGAAACTCGACGAAGGCGAGGCGATCGTCGATGTCGCGACCGCGACCGAACGTGACGATATATTGCTCACGACCCGCGACGGCCAATGCATCCGCTTCGCCGTGCCGGAGGTGCGCGTGTTCCAGGGCCGCACCTCGATGGGCGTGCGCGGCGTGGCGCTCGGGTCCGACGATCGGGTGATCTCGCTGTCGATCCTCAATCATTTCGATGCGACCGGCGAGGAGCGCGCCGCCTATCTGAAGCGCGCCAATGCGCTGCGCCGGCGCATGGGCGAGGACGTCTCGCCCGACACCGGCGGCGAGGCCGAGGAGGCGGCGGGCGCCGTGGAACTGGCGGATACGCGCTTTTACGAGATGCAGGCGGCCGAGCAGATCATTCTCACGGTCTCCGAAAACGGTTACGGAAAGCGTACGAGCTCTTACGAATATCGTACGACTGGACGCGGCGGCAAAGGCATCGTCGCCATGGCGGTGAACGCCAGAAACGGCAAGCTCGTCGCCTCTTTCCCGGTCGGCCACGGCGATGAAATCATGCTGGTGACCGACGGCGGCCAGCTGATCCGCTGCCCGGTCGAGGGCATCCGCATCGCCGGGCGCGGCGCGCAGGGGGTCATCGTGTTCGACACGGCGGACGACGAGCGCGTCGTCTCGGTCGAACATATCGGCGACGTCGGCGACGGCGAGGACGCGCAGAGCTGATTTAAGGCCTTCGGCAGCAGGGGAGGCGCATGAGCGAGGGCGATGACGCAGACGGACCCGTGCTGGTCACCGGCGCGGCGCGCCGGATCGGGCTCGCCATCGCCGAGCGGTTCGCGCGCGAAGGCCGGGCGGTCGTGCTGCACGCTTCTCCGCGTTCGGCGGAGGAGGCCGAACTCGCGGCGCATGCGATCCGCAAGCGCGGCGGCCGCGCGGCGACGGCGATCGCCGACCTTGCCGACGCGGCTTCGACGCAGCGCGTTTTTGAGCGGGCCGTCGAAGCCTTCGGCCCGCTAAGGCTCCTCATCAACAACGCCTCGATCTTCGAGATCGACGCCGCCGAGGACTTCTCGCTGGAGATTTACGAGCGGCAGATGCAGGTCAATCTGCGGGCGCCCCTGCTTTTGTCGCGCGATTTCGCGGCGGCGCTGCCGGCGCAGGCCAATGGCGCGATCGTCAATATGCTCGACCAGCGGGTCTGGCGACTGACCCCGCGCCACTTCACCTATACGCTGTCGAAATCGGCGCTCTGGACGGCGACGCAGACCATGGCCCAGGCCTTCGCCCCGCGCATAAGGGTCAATGCGGTGGGGCCTGGCCCGGTCTTTCCCAACGCGGCGCTTGGCGAGCGCGAATTCGAGATGGAGGCGCGCGGGGTGCCGCTGGAGCGCGCCGCCGACGTTTCGGGCGTGGTCGACGCCGTTGTCTACCTCAGCCAGGCAAAAAGCGTCACCGGGCAAATGATCGCGGTCGACAGCGGCCAGCATCTTGGCTGGCGCACGCCGGACGTCGGGCCGGAATAGGTCGGGAGACCGCGGGTCAGTCGGCGCTCGGCAGCCGGCGGATGGTGAATTCGATACGGCCGTCGTCCAATTCGCGCCAGAACTCGATCTCTGTCATATAGGCGGCCTTCGGAAAGCGCTCGAACCATTCCCGCGCCTTCGCCCGCGCCTCGCCACGCTCGAGCGTGAAGCTCTCGCGACGCCAGCCGCCGCCGCGGCTCTCGCGCTTCAAGGCGAACCGCCGCGCCAGGTCTCTCGGCGCGCTTTTGGGTGCGCTCATCCTCATGCTCCGGCGCCCGATCCGGGCCGTCAGCTTAATGTATGGCGGGCGGGAAGGGGAGTCGGGATCGCCGCCGCCGCCAGGCCCGCTTTCCCGCGCCGCCAAACCGCGCTAGACCCGAGCCATGCCCGAGCGCCCTCCCTACATGATCACCACCGCCATTCCTTACGCGAATGGCGCGCCGCATATCGGCCACGCCTATGAGCGCATCGCCACCGACGCTTTCGCGCGCTGGAAGCGACTCGACGGCTATGACGTGCTGTTCGTCACCGGCATGGACGAACATGGCCAGAAAATGCAGCGAACGGCCGAGAAGGAAGGGCTGACGCCCCAGGCGCTCGCCGACCGCACCGCCGCGCAATTCGCCCGCATGGGCGAGGCGCTGAACGCCCGCGCCGACGATATCGTCCGCACGACGCAGCAGCGCCACAAGGAGACCGTGCTCGAAATCTGGCGGCGCATGGCGGCGAACGGCGATCTCTATCTCTCCAAATACGCCGGCTGGTATTCGGTGCGCGACGAGGCCTATTACGACGAAGGCGAGCTCTCCGAGCGCGACGGCAGGAAATTCGCGCCGACCGGCACGCCGGTCGAATGGGTGGAGGAGGAGAGCTGGTTCTTCAAATTGTCGGACTATGCGGAAAAGCTGCTGGCGCATTACGAGACGCATCCGGAATTCATCACGCCCGAACACTACCGGAACGAGATCGTCGCCTTCGTGAAGCGGGGACTGACCGACCTTTCGGTCTCCCGCACCACCTTCGACTGGGGCATCGAGATTCCGCCCAGCCCGGAGACCGGCGCCAAGCATGTCATGTACGTCTGGGTCGACGCGCTTACGAATTACGTAACCGCTACGGGATTTCTTACGGAAGGCATAAACAGAGCGCGGTTCTGGCCCGCCGACGCGCATGTCATCGGCAAGGACATCACCCGTTTCCACGCCATCTACTGGCCGGCGTTTCTGATGTCGGCGGGCGCGCCCTTGCCCAAGCAGATCGTCGTGCACGGCTTTCTGTTCTCGCGCGGCGAGAAAATGTCGAAGTCGGTCGGCAATGTCGTCGATCCGATCGAGCTTGCCGAGCGCTATGGCGTCGATCAGCTGCGCTATTTCTTCCTTAGGGAAATTCCCTTCGGCCAGGACGGCAATTATTCGCATGAAGCGATCGTCAACCGCATCAACGCCGATCTCGCCAATGACCTCGGCAATCTCGCGCAGCGCTCGCTGTCGATGATCGCCAAGAATTGTATGGGCGCCGTACCGCGTAAACACACTCTGATCGACGCCGACCGGGACATTCTGGCGCAAGCCGCCGGCGCGCTCGCCAAGGCGCGGACGGCGATGGAGGATTACGCGCCGCATCATGCGCTCGCGGAAATCTTCCGGGTCGTCGCCGAGGCCAATCGCTATTTCGCCGCTGAAGAGCCTTGGGCGAAGAAGAAGACCGATCCGGCGCGCATGGAGACGATTCTCTATGTCACCGCCGAGACGCTGCGCCGTCTGGCGATTCCCCTGCAGCCGTTCATGCCCGATTCGGCTGGCAAGCTCCTCGATCTGCTGGACGTGGGTCCGGACGAGCGCGACTTCGCGCATGCGGGCGAGGGGAACGCCCTCCAGGAGGGCGCGCCGCTGCCGCAGCCGGCGCCGATATTCCCGCGGTTCGTGGAGGACGAGCCGAGCTGACTGTTTTCGATCTCGAACTGAGAATCGGGGCCGCCAGCGCCTCCGCTCGCAGAAAAGGGGTTCGGCGTCGATTTGACTGCGTCGCGCGTCCCCTCGACGGCGAATCAGCAGGCGCTCCAGGCGAAAGGGCGCCCCTTCGACGACCGCCCGAACTGACGCGGGAGGCCCCTTGCTTTCGCCACGCGCTCACCACAATCAGGCGTTTCAAATGGAACGGCGGCGACAAGATTGGCGTCGGTCTTTACGGGCTTGCCGGTTAAAGTCCCGTCGTGCGATTATGCCGGCTTGGGGCTTCACTTGAAGGAGCCGCCCGTCGCGCCGCTCGGTCGAGTTCGCGCAGCAACATCCGCCCTGGTTGCGTCGTATCTCAAAACGTCTCTTTTCTCACAGAGGAACTCACGGAATGGCGCGTGGCATTTCAACGATCCTGACGGCGGTCATCTTCGGCGCCATCGGTTTTGGATTGGGCGTCTATTTGGCGCCGACCGAAGGCGTCGCCAATCTGAAAGCGGCGATCGAGGGCAGTTTCAAACCTGCGGCCCCAACCGAGGAGGGCGCGCCGGCCGAAACGCCTGCCGCCGTCCCGGCCGAACCGGAGGCGCCGGCGCAACCCGACGTCTCGACCGCTCCGGCGCCGGACACGCCTCCGGCCGAGCAGCCGGCGACCGCCGAGACGCCGAACGTCCCGGAGAGCGCGCCCGCGCCAGCAGCCGCGCCCCCGCCCGCTCCAGCCGTCGCCGAGCCGCCGCCGGCGCCGCAGGAAGCCGCGCCCGCCGCTGCGCCCGAGCCGGCCGCGGAGCCCGCGCCCAAGCCGAAGCCGAAGCCCAAGCCGAAGCCCAAACCGAAGCCGAAGCCGGCGGCCCCCGCCGAGGCGCCTGCCGCCGAACCGCCGCCTGCGCAGCAGTAAGCTGGTCGTGGCCTCGTCGCAGAACCGACCGCCCAAACGGGGCGGGAGGTTCTGCGGTGAGGCCACAATCGCGCTTTAAAGCGGGCGTGCGAGATATGACGGCCTCTATTGCGGCGCGGTCATCAGTTCGAGGATGTGGCCGTCCGGGCTCTTGAAATAGACGCCGCGGCCGCCGTTCCAGTCGTTGAGCTGGCCGTCGGCGAACCGGCCGGGCGCGCTGCCAAAGGCCACGCCTTCTTCCTTCACCCGCCCGAAAATCTCGTCGAATTCATCGTCGCTGACGTGAAACGCATAGTGACTGACTCCAACGGAGTCGTCCGCGTCGAACAGCAACGTCAGCGCGTCATTGACTTTTACCGGCGCGAAATGGCCCTTGGGGCCGTCGTAACGCAAGCCGAAAATTCGCGCGAACCAGCGCGCTGCTTTGTCATTGTCGTGCGCCGGCACGATGGTGTGGTTGAGGACGATGGCCATGGATCGCGCTCCGCCTGCGGCTGACGGAGTTTAGATGGGGAGCGCCGGCATTTTTGTCACCGGCTTCTTGGCGACTCTCGCCGTTCGAATAGAGAATATGATTGTTGGACGCGATAATTGATCGCCTTAGGTTCGGCGGTTTCGCTGCGCGTCACGCTCGTTTCGAGATCGACCATTGCTAGCGTCGGGCGTCTCTGCGCGCCGTCGCTTCCCGGCGGCGCGGCGACGTTCATATCACGGGCGGCAGGCTCTCTTCGTCGTCCCCGCCGAGCAGCGAGACGATTTCGCCGGCCACGTCCTTCAGCGGCGCGCCGGCGCCGAACACGTCCCGATCGCCCGACATCCACATCGACGCCTCCTCGACGTCGGCGATCGTCGGGCGCAAATCCATGATCGCCGACAGCGTCGCATCGTCGATCTCGCCGAGCACGTCGGTCACGTCCTTGATCGTCGCCGGCTGGCGTGCGTCGCCGCCCTGGGCCGAAGATTGCGTCAATGACTTCCTCCCGGTCCGCGAATGTTCCGCCTGGGCGCGACAGCGCGCGGATCGCTCTGCCTTAAAATATAGCGCCGCGCCGCCGAGCGGCGAAGGAGCGGGCGTTCGATATTTGTGTTTTCCGCCGGGCGAGCCATATTGCGGACAATGGCCCCAGCGCGTCGGCAGGCCCCGGAGCGGATCGAAACATCCGCTTCCGGCCGGCGGGACGCTGCTCCTTCCTGACCGAGACCGATGCTGATCGACACCCATTGCCACCTGGATTTCCCCGAGTTCGCGCCCGAGCTCGCGGAGACGATCGCGCGCGCCAAGGCGCGCGGGATCGCCAGGATGATTACGATTTCGACGCATCTGTCGCGTTTCGATCAGGTGAAGGCGGTCGCCGAAGCCTATCCGGACGTGTTCTGCACCGTCGGGACGCATCCCCATCATGCGCATGAAGAAGCGGAGCCGACGGTGGAGGCGCTCGTCGCCCTGTCGCGGCATCCGAAATGCGTCGGACTGGGCGAAGCGGGTCTCGATTATCACTACGACCATGCGCCGCGCGAGGCGGCGCAGCGCGTCTTTCGGATTCACGTCGACGCCGCGCGCGAAACCGGCCTGCCGCTGGTCATTCACACCCGTGACGCCGACGACGACTGCGCCGCGATTTTGAAGGAGGAGATGGGGAAGGGGGCTTTTCCCGCCCTGCTCCATTGCTTCACCAGCGGCCGCGCGCTGGCCGAAACCGCGCTGGCGCTCGGTCTCTATATTTCCTTCTCAGGCGTCGTGACCTTCAAGAACGCGCAATATCTGCGCGAGATCGCCCGCGACATGCCGCTGGAGCGGATGCTGGTCGAAACCGACGCGCCGTTTCTCGCGCCGATCCCGCATCGCGGCAAGCGCAATGAGCCCGCCTTCGTCGCCGACACTGCGCGCGTCCTCGCCGAACTCAAGGGGATCAGCGCTGCCGAACTTGCGCGCGCGACGAGTGAAAACGCGCTGCGGCTGTTTTCGAAAATGCCGCCGCCGGACGCCGCCGCGTGAGCCTCAAAATCAGGATTCTCGGATGCGGTTCGTCGGGCGGCGTGCCGCGCGTCGGGCAGGGCTGGGGGAAATGCAATCCCGACAATCCGAAGAACCGGCGCCGGCGCTGCTCGATTCTAATCGCGCGCGGGCCGGCCGAAGCGGCGACGCAAGTGCTTGTGGACACCGGTCCCGATCTGCGCGAGCAGCTCATCGACGCAAACGTCCAGCGGCTCGACGCGGTCCTTTATACGCATCCGCACGCCGACCACACGCATGGCGTCGACGATTTGCGCGGCCTGGTGATCATGAGCGGACGCCGGATTCCGGCCTATATGGACGAGCCCACGTCGCACGCCTTCGCCAGGAAGTTCGACTATATCTTCAAGACGCCGCCCGGCAGTTTCTATCCGCCGCTGATGACCGAACATCGGCTGCATCTCGGACGCGCCGTGACGGTCGACGGCCCCGGCGGCGCGATCGTCGCGACGCCGTTCCGGCTCGACCATGGCGACATGGACGCGCTCGGCTTTCGCTTCGACAATGTGGCCTATACGCCCGATCTTCACGCCATTCCGCCCGAGAGCGCGCAATATCTCGAAGGGCTCGACCTGTGGATCATCGACGCGCTGCGCCATCAGCGGCACGGCACGCATCTTTCCGTCGGACAGGCGCTGGAGTTTGTCGCCCATTTCAAGCCGAAGCGCGCCGTGCTGACCGATCTGCACGTCGATCTCGATTACGACGCGCTCGCCGAGACTTTGCCGGAAAATGTCGCGCCGGCGTTTGACGGCATGGCGCTGGAGGTCTGACGCCGCGGCAGACTCCGCCCCATGGGCGCCCAATCTAGGGCGACGTTACACTTCCCATACCCACGCACAAGAGGTATGCTAAATGAGGTTCGCGACAAGCGTCGGCGATTCCGCATTTGGGATACCGCTTATGAAATTCACGCTCACTTACGACGGCGAATTGCCGTCGACCGGAAATGGCTCCCGCAAGACCGAGCGTAAATGGGAAATCAGGAAGCACTTTCACCCTCAGCTTCAAGAGCTTTGGACGGTTCATCCTGCTTTGCGGAAATTCAGCGGTCCCCACTATGTTGGGAGCCAATTTGTCGAGGGTCTAGCCGAGACCAACGAGCGCGCCATTGACGTTTGTGCGCCGATCCAAAAGGCTGGGCGGCTGTTCAAGCCAATTGTTAGGCGGTCTCTTGGCCTAACCTGTAGTCTGAATGTTCTTTTTCTCCGCAAGGAGTCTGCCGGACGTGTGTATCAGGGCGGCGACCTTGATAACCGGATAAAAACCCTCTTGGACGCTCTATCTGTCCCGGCGCACATTGAGCAGGTCATTGACGATGGCGCGATAGACGATCCGGTCCTGTGCCTTTTAGAGGATGACGCCCTAGTCACTGGGCTGTCGGTCCAAACCGAGCGGCTACTTACCCGCCCCGGCGCATCGGAAAGCGAAGTTAGGCTGACTATCGAAGTCGATATTCGTGTGTCGGACGCTAGAAGGTTCAACTCGGAATTTTTGGGCGAATAGGCGCTGGCTTAGCTGCTGCTCGCTTAAATGCGCGGTCGAAATCTTCTGTCTTATCTGAGGCCCCAACTTCTTTCGCCATTTCTACAAACCGCTTGTGGCGGTCTGCGTCGGTCAATCTTGCCTTTGGTTTTACAGTCTTCTTGGTTTGCATCTGATGTCCCCACAGAGAGGCGCAATGGACGGGATTATCAATCAAATTGTGGCGCTGAGTAGTGTGCCGATGACTCCTGAAATGCGCGCTAGGTCTATAGCGGCATTTCAGGTCATCATTGACGGTCTAGCATCGCAACTATTTGGCGCTGCTCGTGATCGAGATCAGCAATCATCTCCATTATCAGAGCCAGGGCTTGGAGAACCTCGCCCATATCGTTGTTCTGACTCGGGTGCGCTAAAGCAATAGCTCGTTTATGCAGGCGGTCGCGCACCGCTTGAATCCGTGCTCTAAGGTCTGCGTTCATCGTCCTACTTCGCTCCCCTCTTAGGTTGTTGTTTCAATTTGAGTCGTTTCGTAGGTCAGCCTCTTCCCCTTGACGCCTTGTAGCGCGATCTTTGCGCGTTGGGCGTCGTCGATACCGAGTTTGGCGCGGGTGTTTTGCCTGAAATCGAATTCGGCCAAATACCTATAAAGATGCCTCTTATCAACGTGCTGATAGACGCCGATGAGCCCGCGTTTGAAGATCGAAAAGAAGCCTTCAAGGGTGTTGGTATGAGCTTCGCCGCGAACATATTCGCGCTTGGAGTGGTCGACGGCTTCATGTTGCCCGACCGGCACGAAATTCCGGTAGTGCATGGCCATATCGGTCATGAGACGGCTTTTGCGGTCCAAATGCTCCCAGAGATGCGGGCGGACGCCGCGATGGTCGAGGATAATAGAGCGGATTGGCCCGGAGCGATCGATAAGGCTGAAAACCACGGTATGGGGCTTCTTGCGCCCCGGTCCGCGCTTGGTCTTTTGTGAGTTGGTAAGCGCGGTTTCATCCGCCTCGACGATCTTGCCGAGGCCGCCGATGGGAGTGGACGATCCGGGGTCCATGGCGTGGCGGATGCGATGGGTCAGGAACCACGCGGTTTTCATGCTGCATTGGAGCATCCGCTGGATTTGCCGGGTTGAGACGCCTTTCTTGCTGGCGCACATCAAATGGATGACCTGCAGCCACAGATGCAGCGGCAGATGCGAGGACTCGAAGATGGTCCCGATGCGGACGGTGAAGGGCTTCTTGCAGGCGTAGCACTTGCGCAAACCCGGACGGGTGGTCTTGCCAGACAGGCGGCCGATGCGAGCGGTTTCGCCACAGTGAGGGCAAACGGGTCCATTGGGCCACAGATGCGCCTCGACATAGTCGAAGGCGTCGTCTTCGTTTTGGAAGTGGCGGGCGTTGAGAACCGAGGAGGCCATAGCGAAATCTCCTATGGCTCAATATCTACCGCTTGGGGCGTGGTATGTCAAGTGTAACGTCGCCCAATCTAGTTCCATAATATCGATTATGCGAATCGCGGATGGCGGTTGCCGCGCTCGCGCCTTTGTCTCCAGCTTTCGTTGACCGCACGATCGCCCTGGACGAGCGGCCGACGAAACCCCGCCGCGCATGACGTCGCGAGCCGATGCGTCGAAAAAGCGGCGGGTGCTTTGACGACCGGCGTCGAAATTCCGTGGCGCGCTGATCTAAAGCGCTGCAAACTCTAACATTCCCGCCGAGCCTGCGGCAGGCTGCGGCCGTCAAACCATGGCGAATGTTTGGATTTTTGGATCGCCCGACGGAATTTTCTGGCCTTCCGGGGCGAAACTCTGGTAAAAGGCTCGCTGCGCGGGACTATATGGCATTCAAGAGCACATCATCGTCGTTTGCGAACGGGCGCATTTTTTGCCGCCTGATCGTGAACGCCTGGGCGCACTAAGGTTGGCATAGCAGTCTTGCCGTTTTTGGCGGAGACGAGCAGGTAGACATGAGCAAAGGTAGAGACTTTCGGGGCCCCCGCAAACGCGGGTTCGATGATGACGCCCCGTTTGGTTATGACGCTCCGCGGCCCAGCCGGCCGCCGCGTTCGCAGTTTGGAGGCGGCGGATTTCCGGACGCGCCGCCCCCGATGATGAACGAACCCGCTGTCGACGCCATCGTGAAATGGTTCAAGACCGATAAGGGCTTCGGCTTTGTCGAGCTCGCCAATGGCACGGGCGACGCCTTTCTCCATATCGGCGCCGTCCAGGCGGCGGGTTATGACTCCCTGCCGCCGGGCGCAAAATTGCAGGTGCAGGTCACCAGCTCGGTCAAGGGCCAGCAGGTGGCGCGCATTCTCGAAGTCGATCTCGCCGGCGCCGCCGAGCGCGCGCCGCCGCCGCGCACCGGAGGAGGAGGCGGCGGCTTCGACAGCCCCCGACCCCGCCGCCAGGCGCCCGATCCGTCGACCGCCGTGCCGGTCTCCGGCAAGGTGAAATGGTTCGACGAGACCAAGGGCTTCGGCTTCGTGCAGTCGAACGACGGCGGCAAGGACGTGTTCGTGCATATTTCGATCCTGGGTCCGTCCGGCGTGAACCGCCTCGCCGAGGGGCAGCCGGTCACCATGCAGGTCGTCGACACGGCGAAGGGCCGCGAGGCGTTGTCCATCACCCTGGATTGAGTTGCTCTCCAGTCCATCGACGCGCCGCGATCCTCTTCGGGCCGCGGCGCTTTTCTTTGGGGAAACCTCATGTCGGACCGACCGGACGGCGATGTCGCCCGACTGATCGACATTATGGCGGCGCTGCGCACGCCGGGCAGCGGCTGTCCCTGGGATCTCGAACAGGATTTTCGCTCGATCGCGCCCTACACGATCGAGGAAGCCTATGAAGTCGCCGACGCGATCGAGCGCGGCGACCACGCCGATCTCAAGGACGAATTGGGCGATCTCCTGCTCCAGGTCGTCTTCCATGCGCGGATGGCGCAGGAGCGGGAGCTGTTCGCCTTCGAGGACGTGGTCGACGCCATCTGCGACAAGCTCATCCGCCGGCATCCTCACGTATTCGGCGACGTTCGATCGCTCGACGCCGACGGCGTCAACGAACAGTGGCGCGCGATCAAGGCGCGCGAGAAGGCGGCGAAGCAGGGCGGTCCGCCCGCGAGCCTGCTCGACGGCGCGCCGCTCGCCCTGCCCGCGCTGACTAGCGCCCTGAAGTTGCAACAGAAGGCGTCGGCGGTCGGATTCGACTGGGACGACGCGCGGCAGGTGCTCGACAAGATTCGCGAGGAAACCGAGGAGGTCGCCGCGGAACTCGCCCTGCCCGGCGCCAGCGCTTCGCCGGCGCTCGAAGAGGAAATCGGCGATCTCCTGTTCGTCGTCGCCAATCTCGCGCGCCACGCCAGGGTCGACCCCGAACAGGCGCTTCGCGGCGCCAACGCGAAATTCGCGCGGCGGTTCCGCCATATCGAACAGCGGCTTGCCGAGAGCGGGCGTTCGCCCGAAGAAGCGTCTCTCGACGAGATGGAGGCGCTGTGGGTGGAGGCGAAACAGGCCGAGCGCACGAAGCGCTGACGTGGCGCCTCCAGTCTAATTCGCGGTCAGCATTCGACGCGATTTCAGCTCCTCAGCCAACAGCTGCATGACGCGCGAGTTGCCTCGTTCGTTCAAGTGCGGATCAGTCTCACTTACGGTGTGATGCGGGATATCTATATCAAGCATAATGAAATTAAAGCCTGCATTGAGCGCTTGGCTGATCGCAAGGTAATTCTCCTTGCCACCGCTGTAGAAATATTGATCATTTGACTTGATATATTGTGGTACGGTCTTGAAAAATGGAATTTTTTCGCGATCGGCAAGTCCCGCGTCCGTCCACCAATTCACGTCGAAGATAACGAAACGGGTCCCCTGGCGCGCCGCCTCCGCTCCGAGCTCTTCGTAGAGCGCTCTCGTCAACGCGACGCCGTACTCCATTCGCGGGCTTTTGGGCAGGAAAACGGACCAATGGGATTTTTCCGCCTCGACTGATTCAGGGGTTTCGACGACCGGGACGTCGGCGTCAGCCGGCTTGTCATCCGGCTTCGCCGGCGGCGGCAAGAACTGCTCCCAGTATCCGTCCATGCTGCCATAGCGCCGGATGCGATAAATGCACTCGATATAAAACGTGCAGAAATAGTCGCCCACTTGATGGTTCGGCCAGATAAGTTTGCCGAATTCATCGAGACGGAACGTGGGCTTCAAATGTCCGACGCCAAGCCGGATCGAGTGGGACGGGAACAACGCGTTCCATATGTCGTTGCCCAACGTCTGCCAAACGACGACCAAGTCGGCGCGATAGCCTTTTGCGTAATAGGCCTTCAAGGCAAGCAGCTCTTGATCGGCTCCGTAGCCCGTCGTTCCAAGGCTGAAGACCTTTACGTTCTCGCGCCCCGTCGTTTTCGCGAGGGAGCGTTGCAGCGCGTCCTCGGGCAGATGATTTTCGGCGCATGAGAAACAATCGACTTGAGAGTCGCCGATCAGCACAACGACGAAGTCGTCATCGGAGATATTGATCCGTTTGCCGCGAAAGCCTAATTGGTTTGTCTCACTATAATTTCCACGCACAAAATTCATTTCCCAGGGATTGAGCCATCCGGAGCGAATTTTGGCGGGATCGGAGACGCGAAGCACTATCTCTCCGGCCCCGAGCGCGATCGCGAAGCTCAGCGCGGTCAAACAGGAAATGACGCAAAACTGGCGCAATAATGAATCCTCGCGCGACGGGAGGTTGATCTCGGCCATCTAAACACTCCCGTCTGAGGGACGGGTTGCGACACCCGGGTCCTCTCAGACGAGAAGCCAATCACGCGAGCTTGCCGCCCGCGATGGCGGCTTCGTTCAGTCCTCCTCGACCGTGTTTCCGACCTGGACTAAAACAAAGTATAGATGAAGGGCGCCACGGCAGAGCTTTGCGCTAAGACGATCAGCACGCCGATCAGCAGCATAATGACCAGCACCGGCGCCATCCAGTATTTCTTTCGGCTTTTCAGATAGTCCAAAAGCTCAAGTAGAATACTCATTGTTCCCTCTCCTCAGAACTCCTCGCTCATGTCGCTCGCCTCTTGGGGCGTATTGCGCATAGTCCAGTAGGAACTGGCGGTCTCATCGAACCAAAGCTTCAACCGGTCGGCGCAAAACGTCAAGAGCAGCATTGCATTCGAAAGGACTACGTCGAAGAACAGGGAAACCCATGATGACGGGATGGGCGGTCTTTCGCACCGCCCAAGCCGAGCTCGAACAACGCTGGCGCGAGGACGTCGAGCCCTGCCGTCCCGTCTTCAACGACGAGAGCTGGGCCAAGACCGATATGACCAGGCTCCACGGCTGGACGCCCGCGCCCTGCCCTTCGACGGTCCGATCAACGGCGAAACGTTTCCGGTCGACGTCGCACAAAAACCTGACGGCCTTCACGCCAGTCGAGCGCGCCGACTGCCTCTTAAACGCAGGATATGCATTTCGCTAAATCGAAAGCGCCCCTTAGAAAGGGCGCATTCAGGACCGATCCAATTGTCAATACTCTATAGCTACGACGCCGCCCGTCGGCGCCGCGCGCTGGCGCCGCGGACAATTTCGGCTTGCGGAAAGCGTCTGGCGAGACCGTCGGAGCGCTCCGGATCGACGCGAACGACGAGATGGACGCCGCCCTGAGACAGCGCTTCGCGTTCGAGCACTTCGGTATGGGCGTGAAGCCAGGCGAGTCCGGCGCCGTCGGCGGCGTCGAGGTCGAGTTCAAACCGGACGCGTCCCGCCGCCAGGGTCGCTTCAATTCGGGCCAGCAATTCGTCGAGCCCCTGCCCGGTCAACGCCGATACGAGCGTCGGCCGCCGCTGCGGCTCGATCCCGTGCGCGGCCAGCCGTAGCGCTGACAGCCGGTCCGGATCAAGCGCGTCGATTTTGTTCCAGACTTCGAGGATTCGGCCCTCGGCTTTGCCTTTGAGGCCGAGTTCGGCGAGGATCGCCTCGACGTCTTGCGCCTGCGCCTCCCAATCCTCGTGCGAAACGTCGCGAATATGGAGCACCACGTCGGCCAGCGTCACTTCTTCGAGCGTCGCGCGAAACGCCGAGACGAGCATCGTCGGCAGGTCGGAGATGAATCCCACCGTGTCCGAGAGCAGGACGCGCCCGCCATGCGGCAGCTTGATCTGGCGCAGCGTCGGATCGAGAGTCGCGAACAGCATGTCCTGCGCGAGCACCTCAGCCTTGGTCAGACGGTTGAAAAGCGTAGACTTTCCGGCGTTCGTGTAGCCGACGAGCGCGACCACTGGATAGGGAACGTCGCGCCTTGTCTTGCGGTGCAGAGCGCGGGTGCGCTTCACCTTGTCGAGGTCGTGCTCGATGCGGCGCATCCGCTCCTCGATCAGGCGCCGGTCGGTCTCGATCTGCGTTTCGCCGGGACCGCCGAGGAAGCCGAAACCGCCGCGCTGGCGCTCGAGATGGGTCCAGGAGCGCACGAGCCGGGATTTCTGATAGGCGAGATGGGCAAGCTCGACCTGCAGCGCGCCTTCCTTGGTGCGGGCGCGCTGGCCGAAGATTTCGAGAATGAGCCCGGTGCGGTCGATGACCTTGGCGTTCCAGGCCTTTTCGAGATTGCGCTGCTGCACGGGCGAGAGCTGGCAGTCCATGCTGACGAGCGCAGCGTCCTTCGCCTCGACGATTTTCGCGATCTCTTCGACTTTGCCCTTCCCGAGATAAGTCGCCGGCCGGACGTCGTTGATCGCAATGGCCGACTGGCCGACGACGTCGAGCTCGATCGCCTGCGCGAGCCCTACCGCCTCGGCAAGGCGCGCCGCCGGGTCCCGCGCGCGCGCGGCTTCGCCTCGGGCCGCCAGATAGGGGCCAATGACCAATGCGCGGGTTGCGCCGCCGTTTGGCGTCCCGCCGTTCGCTGTTTCGCTTTCCGACCTCAATCGCCTACCGCTGTTTGTCGGCCTGCCCCTCGTCCTCGCCCGGCTCAAACATTTGTATGGGGTGTCCGGGCATGATCGTCGAGATGGCGTGCTTGTAGACGAGCTGGGAATGTCCGTCGCGCCGCAACAACAGGCAAAAATTGTCGAACCAGGTGACAATTCCCTGGAGCTTGACGCCGTTGACGAGGAAGATGGTGAGCGGGACTTTATTCTTCCTGACGAAATTCAAAAACGTATCTTGCAGATTCTGCGAACGCTCTGACGACATCGGCTGTCCTGTTCTGTTTTTTAGCCGAGCGGAATTGACGCCGCCCCCGAGGGATCGTTCTTCTTTTTTCGCCGCCGTGGTCATTAGAACCTTTCAAATGGCGAAGCGCAAGGCGCAACCCAAGCCGATGGCGCCGCCAACCTTCACTTCATCATTCGCGAAGCTGAGAGGGTCGCAGGAGGACAGTTGATGTGTTACATTAGTATTATTAATTATCGCATTGTTTTTATGACTCAACAGAGAGCGACTTAAGCTTTCGGTGCAAGGCGGAGCGCTCCATGCCGATGAACTCCGCCGTTCGGGAAATATTCCCGGAGAACCGATTGAGCTGCGCCACGAGATATTCGCGTTCGAAAACTTCTCGCGCCTCCCGGAGCGGCAGGCTCATCAATTTTTCGCCGCGCACGCCGGCGGGAGTCGCCGGCACAAGTTCGCCAACGTCGGCGGGGAGCATGTCAGCGGTGATCATCGCGCCGGCGTCGCCCGATGTGAGAATCATCAGGCGCTCGACATTGTTTTTCAACTGACGGATGTTTCCAGGCCAGTCATGCAACTGTAGGACGGCGAGCGCGTCTTCGGAGATTCGCCGGCGCGGCATGCCCGACGCGAGCGACATATTCTCCATGAAATATTCGATGAGGGCGGGAATGTCCTCGCGCCGTTCGGCGAGCGAAGGAACCCGGATCGGCACCACGGCAAGGCGGTGGAACAGATCTTCGCGCAGCGTCCCCTCCTCGATCGCCGAGGCGAGATCGCGCGCCGACGAGGAAATGATGCGCACGTCGACCTGGACCTTGTTCGATCCGCCGACCCGCTGGAACGTTTGGTCGACCAGCACGCGCAGGATTTTTGCCTGAGTGTCCTTCGGCATATCGGCGATTTCGTCGAGGAACAGCGTGCCGCCATGCGCCTCCTCGAGCGCCCCGATCTTGCGCTCGCCGTCCGAGCCTTCGCGCCCGAATAGCTCGATCTCCATATTTTCCGGGGTGATCGTCGCGGAATTGATGACGACGAACGGTCCACCGGCGCGGGCCGACGCCTCATGGATGCAACGTGCGGCAAGCTCCTTGCCGGTGCCCGGCGCGCCGGTGATCAGGACGCGGGAGTTCACTGGGGCGACCCGGCCGATGAGCTGCTGCAATTGATGCGCCGGCGGCGATTCGCCGACGATGCGATCGAACGCCCCTGCCCGCTGGCGCAAGGCGGAAAGTTCGCGCCGCAGCTGATAGGCTTCGAGCGCGCGTTCGGCGACGAGCACCAGCCGGTCGGCCTTGAACGGCTTTTCGATGAAGTCGTAAGCGCCGATCTTGATGGCGCTGACCGCGGTTTCGATATTGCCGTGGCCGGAAATCATCACCACCGGCAGGCCCTTGTGCTGCTTTTGCACCTGTTCGAGCACCTGGAGCCCGTCGAGCCGAGACCCCTGCAGCCAGATGTCGAGAAAAACGAGATGCGGCCGCCGCCCGGCGATGGCGGCGAGCGCCTCGTCGGAATCCTTGGCGGTTCGGACTCCATGCCCCTCGTCTTTCAGAATTCCGGCGACGAGTTCTCTGATGTCTTCTTCATCGTCGACAATCAAAATATCGGTGGCCATTATACCCCGCTCTGCCCCGCATCGCTTGCCTGCGCCGCCGTTGTGTCGGCCCCGCCGCGCGCCGCACGCGACTCTTCCTGTAATAAGGCCGTCTCCGCGGCGAGGGGCACGATCAGCCTAACGCAGGCGCCCCGTCCCGACGGCGCGTCCAGCAACTCCAGCCGGCCTCCGTGATCCTCGATGATCTTTGCGACAATCGGCAGGCCTAGACCGGTGCCGTCCGATCGCGTCGTCATATAGGGTTCGAGCAGGCGCTGCCGGTTCATCGCCGGGAAGCCCTTACCATTGTCGATCACATCGATTTCCGCCATGCGATCGCGCACATCCAATTTGATTTCGATTCGTCCCTTTTCCTGAGCGTCTTTTTCTTCGCGTGCGGCGACGCCTTCGACGGCGTTCTTCACGATATTGGTCAGCGCCTGCGACAGCAAGCGCCGATCGAACTGCGCGATGACCGGGGTCTGCGGCAAATCTTCCACGATGTCGAGATCAGCGTTGCCGACGCGCATGAGGAACGCCACCTGTCGAACGCATTCGTTGAGATCGTCACGCTCCGGGCGCGCTTTCGGCATACGCGCAAAGGACGAAAACTCGTCGACCATCCGCTTGATGTCGTCGACCTGACGCACGATCGTATCGGTGCATTGATCGAAAATATCGCGATCCTCCACGATCACCTTGCCGTATTTGCGGCGCAGCCGTTCCGCAGACAGCTGAATCGGCGTGAGCGGATTCTTGATCTCATGGGCGATGCGCCGCGCCACGTCCGCCCAGGCGGAGGTGCGCTGCGCCATCACGAGGTCGGTGATGTCGTCGAGCGTGACCACGAAGTTGTGATGTCCAGCGTCGGCGCGCGCCGAGGTGACTCTGACATTCAAGGTGCGCTCGGCGACGCCGCGCTTGATGGTGATCTGGCTTTGCACGGCGCGCGGGAAAACCTCGGCCGCGTCCTTCAGGATCGGGACGATTTCCGGCAGGACCGACGCCACGGAGGCGCCGACCGTCGCCTGCCCCGTGGCGTCCGCGAGTGAGAGTTCCTCGGCCGAACGGTTCAAAATGGTGACGACGCTCTCGGAGTCGACGCCCATCACCGCCACCGGGACGCCGGCGAGCACGGCCTCGGTGAATTCGCGACGCTCGTCATTGATCCGATTGGCCTCGATCAACCGGTTCTGCTGAAGATTGAGCTCGGTCGTCATATTGTTGAAGACGTCGCCGAGCCGCGCCAATTCGCCGTGCTGCCGGTCGACATTGACGCGAACGTCGAGATTGCCGGCCGACACTTCGTCGGTCGCGGCGATCAGATCGCGGATCGGCGTCACCAGACGGTCGGCGAAGTCCAAACCGAACCAGATGGACGAGAGCAGCATGATCGTCGTCAGGAACGCATACATCAGCACGAAGGCCCGCTGCACGGCGGCGCGATAGCTGTCGAAAGCGTCGTAGCTGCTGATCAGGCTCTGCGCCTGTTTGGGAAACTCCACCGCGATCGGGTCGATCGGCCGAGTGACGTATAGGAAAGTGTCCTGAAAGGCGCTGAGCACGCGCAGCGCCACGAAGCTCTTGCCGTCGTCGATGACGAGACACAGGGGCTCGCCGCGCCGGGCGTCGTCAAAGTCGGATTTGGGCGGGGCGATGATGATCGAAGCGGCGTTCTGCGCCACATCGATACGATCGAGAATCTCGCCGTTCGATTTTACCAGCGCCGCGACCGAGAAGCCCAGGAAATAGGCGCGCGACTGGAAGATCTGGTGAAAATACGGCCGGTCGGAATTGTAGAGAATGGCGGCGCGATCGAGATCGGAGGCGGTGAGCTGCGCCTCCTGCAGCAGCGCCCGGCACTGGCTCTCGCGAAACACCGCCGCGGCTTCGGCGGTGTTGTGGACGAAAACCTTGACGCTCGACATGAAGGTGGGGTTGAGCACGCGCTCGAGCGTCAACGAGCCGGCGACCGCCAGCAGAATCGCCGGAATCAAGGCAATGACCGAGAAATAGCCGACCGTGCGGACATGAAGGCGCGCCGCCGCCTCGCCGCGCCGCCACACCCGGTAGAGGCGCCACGCCTTGACCAGCACCATCGCCAGCAGGACGCCGACCAGCGCGCCGTTGACGATGAGCAGCGGCAGCAGCCGATTGTCCGTCGGCGACACCGCGCCGAACTCCGCCACGACGAGAAAGGTGGCCAAGGCGCAGCCGACGGCGCCGATCACGATGATCGGACCGAACCAGCTGCGAAACGGCGTTGCGCCTTTCGATTGTGGCGGAGAAGCCGAGTCTCCGGTCAGGGCCATGGCGCCTGTATAGGCTCCGCCCGCGCCGCTTGCAATTGAACCCCCGGCGAGCCGCTACCTGGGCGAGCGCATCAGGCGAATATCGAGATCGTTCACCTTCTTGCGCAGCGTGTTGCGGTTCAGCCCGAGCAATTCCGCGGCCTTGATCTGATTGCCGCGAGTCGCCGCAAGCGCGGCCGACACCAGCGGAATTTCGATCTCGCGAATGATGCGGTGGTAGAGGCCGGGCGGCGGCAATTGGTCGCCATAGTCGCGAAACAGCTTGGCGAGGTGCTGCTCGACCGAGGTCGAAAGCGTCTGTCCATCGGGCGATTCGGGCGACGGCGCGGCGGAAGCCGCGCCCTTCTCGGGTTCGGACTGGCGAAGCTCATGTTCGAGCTCCGCCTCGACGAGCTGGTCGGAAATGACTTCTTGCGGATGCAGCGCGGCGAGCCGGCGAATGAGATTCTCGAGTTCGCGGATATTGCCCGGCCAGCGGTATTTCTTCATCCGGTCGAGCGCCGGCTGCTCGATATATTTCTGCGGCAGCCCTTCGCTCGCCGCCACTTTGAAGAAGTGATGGACGAGGTCGGGAATGTCCTCGGCGCGTTCGCGCAGCGGCGGCAGGCGAAGCGGCACGACATTGAGCCGGAAATAGAGGTCCTCGCGAAACAGGCCCTGCTGGATGAGGATGCGCAGATCCTTGTTGGTCGCGGCGATGATTCGGACATTGGTCTTGATCGGCGTGCGGCCGCCCACCGTCGTATATTCGCCCTGCTGCAGCACCCGCAGCAGGCGGGTCTGCGCCTCCATCGGCATGTCGCCGATTTCGTCGAGAAACAGCGTGCCGCCCTCGGCCTGTTCGAATCGGCCGGCGGAGCGCTGGTTGGCGCCGGTGAAAGCGCCCTTCTCATGGCCGAAGAGCTCGCTCTCGATCAGATCACGCGGAATCGCCGCCATATTGACGGCGACGAAGGGGCCCTTCTTGCGCTTTCCATAATCGTGCAGGGCGCGGGCGACGAGTTCCTTGCCGGTCCCGGACTCGCCATTGATCATCACCGTCAGGTCGGTCTGCATCAATCGCGCCAGCGACCGATAGATTTCCTGCATGGCCTGGGAGCGGCCGACGAGCGGCATGCCCTCGATTTCTTCGCGGCCATTGTCGTCGGGCTGCCGGCGCGGTTCGGCCATGGCGCGCCCGACGATGCCGACAAGCTCCTTGAGGTCGAAGGGCTTGGGCAGATAGTCATAGGCGCCCCGCTCCGACGCTCTGATCGCGGTCATGAAAGTGTTCTGGGCGCTCATGACGATGATCGGCAGTTCGGGGCGCAGCTTCTTGATCCGCGGCAGAAGTTCGAAGGCGTTCTCGTCCGGCATGACGACGTCGGTGACGACGAGGTCGCCCTCGCCCGACTGCACCCAGCGCCAAAGCGTCGCCGCCGCGCCGGTGGTGCGCACCTCATAGCCGGCGCGCGACAGCGCCTGGGCGACGACCGTTCGGATGGAGGCGTCGTCGTCGGCGACGAGAATTTCTCCCCGCGTCATTGTTTGGTTCTCCCGCGCCTGCGAGATGTCATGCACGCCGTTCCTCGCGTTGTTCTGGCCGTTTCGCTCTAAACATCGGCATCAGCACCCGAAACGTCGTGCGTCTGGGGAGGGAGTCGCACTCCACGATGCCGCCGTGGTCGTTGACGATCTTCGCAACCAGTGCAAGTCCGAGGCCAGTTCCGCTCGATTTCGTCGTCACAAACGGATCGAAAAGATGCGCCGCGATGTCCTCGGGCACGCCGGGTCCGTTGTCGCGCACGCAAAATTCCAACGGCAGTCCGATCGGGCTTTTTTCGCCCAGCGCGCGCAGGCTGACGCCGGGCCGGAACGCGGTCGAGAGTTCGATTTCGCCGTCGACCGCCTCGCCGACGGCCTCCGCGGCGTTCTTCACCAGATTGAGAAAGGCCTGCACCAGCTGATCGCGATTGGCGAAAACCGCCGGCAGCGACGGATCGTAATTCTCGATGAAGCGGATGTTGCGCGCGAATCCGCTTTGCGCGACGCGCTTCACATGGTCGAGCACCGAATGGATGTTGACCTGCTCCCGCTGCAGCGGCCGCGCGTCGGAAAACACCTCCATCCGATCGACGAGACGCACGATCCGATCGGTTTCTTCGCAAATCAGCCGCGTCAGCGCGCGATCCTGGTCGCCGAGAGAGGATTCGAGCAGCTGTGCGGCGCCGCGAATGCCGGACAGCGGATTTTTGATTTCATGCGCCAACATCGAGGCGAGCCCCGAAACCGAGCGGACAGCGCCGCGATGCGTCAACTGTCTGTCTATTTTATCGGCAATTGTTCGCTCTTGGAGCATGACGAGCACCAGCCCATCGCCCTCGGTCAGCGGCGCGCAGTGAACGTCGACCCGTCGGTCGGCGTCCTGACCGGGCCGGCCGAGATCGATTTTGTATTCATTGATCGTCGCGCCGCGCTCTCGGACCTGTCCGATCAGCGCGGTCAGCGGAGATCCGAACGGCAGCAGCCGATCGAGCGACTGGCCGATGAGCAGGGGCTTGCTGGTCTCGAAGAAGGATTCGGCGGCGGCGTTGGCGTCCTCGATGACGCCGTCGCGGGCGACGGTCAGGATCGGATTGGGCAAGGCCTCGAGCATGCACGATCGGCCCGCCTCGCTGATGATCTTGAGCGGCTCGTAACTCGCGCAATGCGCGCCGTTCCGGCGCGGGCGATCGGTAACGCTCATGCCGCTTCCCCCTGCTCCGCGGATTCCTCGCCGAGAAACAACAGCTCGATGAACCGCGCCGCCGCGTCGGGCGACTCCGTCGTGAGGAGCGCGCGGCGCGCATCCGCCGCCGTCGGCGCCCCGAAACGATCGACATAGGCGGCAAGATGCTTGCGCGCATGACGCAGACCCGCCAAGGCGCCCATCGACGCAACCAGACCCGCGAGATGCTCGCGCGCGATCGCCGCGCGCTGCGCCGGCGTCGGCGGCGGGCGCCGCCTGCCGGTCTTTAGAAAATGCGCGATGTCGCCGACGATCCAGGGCCGTCCCATCGCCGCCCGCCCGATCATCACCCCATCGGCGCGGGAGTTTTCGAGCATTACGGCGGCGTCATCCTCGCTGGCGCAATCGCCATTGGCGATCACCGGAATTCGCACGGCCCCCTTGACCGCGGCGATCGCCCGGCAGTCGGCCCGACCCGAATAGAATTGCTGCCGCGTGCGGCCGTGAACAGTGATCATCGCGGCGCCTTCGGCCTCGGCCCGCCGCGCCAACTCGACCGCGTTGCGGCTCTCCTCGTCCCATCCAAGGCGCATTTTGACGGTGAGCGGCACGCATATTGCCTCGCGGACCGCGGAGATGAGCCGCGCCGCCTGATCGAGATCGCGCATCAGCGCGGCGCCCGCGAGGCCCCCGGTGACACGTTTGCACGGACAGCCCATGTTGATGTCGACCCAATCAGCCCCTGCGGCTTCGGCGCAGCGCGCCGCCGCCGCGATTTCGTCCGGTTCGCGCGCGGCGATCTGAATGACCCTCGGGCCCTCGCCGGCGCGCGCGAGACGCATCGACGTTTCGCGATCGCCGCGAGCGACGCCCGCCGCCGTCACCATCTCGCTCACCGTCGCCGAAGCCCCAAGGCGGCAGGCGATGCGACGCATCGTGGGATCGGTCACGCCGGCCATCGGCGCCAGAAGCGCGCGGCCGGTCAATGCGACCCCGCCAATGCTCAGCGGCGACGGCGCAAGGCCAACGCCTAGATTTTCGGCAGCAGTCATCTTGCCCACATCATAAGCAGTTCTCTTCGCACTTGCAACATAGCATTTCCGTCCCGTCGGCATTTGACGGCGAAGTGGAAAACCGACACAGAGCGGCGATGAGCGCCGCTCCGGACCATCCTCCGATCACGATTCTCGTCGTCGCCGGCGGACGCGGCGCGCGGGCCGGCGACGGTCCGCCCAAACAATACCGACCGATCGCCGGAAGGACCCTACTCGCCTGGACGCTGCAGGGATTGCGCGCGGCGGCGCCTCGGGCGGCGCTCAAGGTCGTCATCCATCGCGACGATTTCGATCACTACGCCGAAAGCGCGGCCGAGCTTTCGCCGGACGAACAGTTGCGGCTACTGCCGCCGGCCTTCGGCGGCGCGACGAGACAGGACAGCGTCAGGAACGGCCTCGAAGCGCTCGCCGCCGAAGGCGCGCCCGGCATCGTGCTGATCCATGACGCCGCGCGTCCCTTCGCCGACGCCGCGCTGGTCGCGCGCGCGATTGAAGCGGCGGCGGTCCATGGCGCCGCCGCGCCCGGCGTGCCGCTCGCCGATACGATCAAGGAGATCGACGCCGCCGGAGTCGTGGTCGCGACGCCCGAGCGGGCGCGGCTTCGCGCCGTGCAGACGCCGCAGGCGTTCCGATTCGATCTTATCTTGAAGGCGCATCGCGCGGCGGCCGCCGGCGGGCGCGACTATACCGACGACGCCATGATCGCCGAGGCGGCCGGCGCGAAGGTGCATATTTTCGACGGCGACGCCGCCAACTTCAAACTCACCACGCAACAGGATTTCGCCCGCGCCATGGAGCTTTTAAAGCATTCCGCCTTCGCCGATCTGCCGGACATCCGCGTGGGCCAGGGCTACGACGTCCACGCCTTCGGATCGGGCGAAGCGGTCTTTCTCGGCGGCGTCGCGATCCCACACACGCATGGCCTCGCCGGCCATTCCGACGCCGACGTGCTCTCCCACGCGATCACCGACGCCATTCTCGGCGCCCTCGCCGAAGGCGACATCGGCGCGCATTTCCCGCCCTCCGATCCGCAGTGGAAAGGCGCGGCGTCGTCGATCTTTCTGGCGCGCGCCTGCGAATTGGTGCGCGCCCGCGGCGGCGCGATCGCCCATGTCGACGCCACGATCATTTGCGAAACGCCGAAGATCGGCCCGCATCGCGAACGGATTCGCGAGAAATTGGCGGAGACGATGGGCCTCGACATTGGCCGCGTCGCGATCAAGGCGACGACGACCGAGCGGCTCGGCTTTACCGGCAGAGGCGAAGGCATGGCCGCGCTGGCGATCGCGACGGTAAGGCTGCCGTGAACCGTCATTGCGAGCCGAAGGCGAAGCCATCCAGAAACGCGCATTGATGTTCCGGAATTCGTTCCGCTCGCAGGGGTCGGTCGCAACGACCGCTCCGGCGACCGCCATCTGCTATAAGGCCGGTTCGCAAAGCTGGGGCCTCGCATGATCCGCGTCACCGATCGAATTGCGCTCGACGATTCCGAGATCGTGGAGGAATTCGCGCGCGCCTCGGGGCCGGGCGGCCAGAATGTGCAGAAGGTCGAAACCGCCGTGCGGCTGCGTTTCGACATCCGCAATTCGCCGAGCCTCGCCGATGAGGTGAAGGCGCGGCTCGCGCGACTTTCAGGCCGGCGCCTCACCAAGGAGGGCGTCCTGCTGATCGAGGCGCGGCGCTATCGCACCCAGGAGCGCAACCGCGCCGACGCGCTCGATCGCCTCATCGACCTCATCCGCGCGGCCGCCGCCCCGCCGCCCCCGCCGCGCAAGAAAACCCGGCCGACGCTCGGCTCCAAGCTGAGGCGGCTCGCCGGCAAGAAACAGCGCGGCGACGTGAAGGCGCTGCGCGGCAAGCCGACGGGCGATGTATGATGCGGGAGCCTGCCTGCTGCATTCGCTCGGACCTTGTCATTCCCGGCAGGCCGAAGGCCTGACCGGGAATCCAGCGCTGATCCAGGAACGCTGGTTTTGCTCTGGATTCCCGATCGCGCGCGTTGCGCGCGTCGGGAATGACAACCGAGTTTCTTATGAGTTACGTCATACGAAATTACGAGATACGTAATGACTAAAGATACGGCATACGTAAAAGCTAAAACGCTCCTCGACGCGGCGCGCGCCAAGGGTCTGCGCCTTGCGACGGCCGAATCCTGCACCGGCGGACTGGTCGCCGCGGCGCTCACCGACATCTCCGGCGCGTCCGACGTGTTCGAGCGCGGCTTCGTCACCTACTCAAATGAAGCGAAGCGCGACATGCTCGGCGTCCCCTGGCCGCTCATCGAAGCGCATGGCGCGGTCAGCGCCGAGGTCGCCCGCGCCATGGCGCTAGGCGCGCTCGATCGATCTCTCGCCGACATCGCGGTCGCCGTGACCGGGGTCGCCGGCCCCGGCGGCGGCTCGGCGGATAAGCCTGTGGGCCTCGTCCATTTCGCCTGCGCCCGCCGCGGCGGCGCGGTCGACCATGTCGAGCGGCGCTTTGGTCCGCTGACCCGCGCCGACATCCGCGCCGCCTCGGTCGCGCAGGCGCTGGACATGCTGACCGAAGCCGTCGCGCTCGCTCAGCGGCGGCCGTAAACCTCATCCGCCCGCTTGACGAAAGCGTCGGCGTATTTGTGAAAGGCCCGATCGAACATCGCGCCCATCACCAAACCGAGCGCCGCGCTTTTGAATTCATAAGCGATGAAGAATTCGACCATCGACCGGGACGCGCCCTCGCCCGGCTCGTCGCGAAAGGTCCAGCGATTGTCGAGCTTGCGAAAAGGACCTTCGGCGCATTCGACTCTGATGTCGAGCCTGTTGGAATCGCAACTGACCCGGCTCACATAGCGTTCGCAGATCGCTTTGAAGCCGACCTGCATCTCGACGATCAACAGCTCCACTCCTGGCGCCGTCTCCGAACGACGGCGGACGCGGACGGCTTCGCAAAGCGGCACGAACTGCGGATAGGACTCGACCTCGCGCACCAGCGCGAACATTTCCCGGGCGCTGTGCGGCACGTGGCGACGGTTGCGGAAGCTCTTCATGAAGCCAAGCTTCTAATTCATCGACGCGGCAGCGGCAAAAGCCGGCGCTCCGCCCGCCGGGAACAATCCCGGCGGAGCGCAGTTCTATAGACGCGTTCTCGCTGGCTCCAGATATGCGCAATATTCCATGGGAGGAAACGATGGCGGACAAATCCAATTTCACGGCCGACGAATGGAAGAAAATCCTGGAATCGCCGCTGCTCGCGGGCTTCGCGGTCAGCGCCGGCGACCCCAGCGGCTTTATCGGGATGCTGCAGGAGGGATTCGCGAGCGCCAAGGCTTTGGCCATGGCGAAGTCCGATCCGAACGCCGACGCGCTGATCAAGGCGGTGGTCAATGATCTCTTAACGCCAGACGGGCGCACCGCGGCCCGCGACGGCGTGAAGAATGTGGTTGACGGCGCCAAGCCGGATGAGTTCAAGGACCGAGCGCTCGGCGAATTGCGCCGCACCGCGTCGATCCTCGATTCGAAGGCGCCCAGTGAGGCGAAAGCCTTCAAGGACTGGCTCAACCAGATCGCCAATCTCGTGGCCGAGGCGGGCGTCGAGGGCGGCTTCTTGGGCTTTGGCGGCGTAAAGGTCAGCGACGCCGAACGCGCTACGCTCTCGGAAATTTCGACGGCGTTGAGCGCGTAAGCGAACTTCCCCTTTCGGGGATCATTGCCAAATTCGGCCGCGACCCCTCCCTGTCCCTCGCCCGCTTCGCAAACCGGGCGCTCCCGGTTTGCGCATCTTTGCCGAAGTCGGCAATAGCCGACTTCGGATGGGAGAGGGGACCCTCGCGAGCGGCGTTAGCGAAATTTCGTTGAAGGGCCGACTCTATTCCCTCTCCCGCGAAGCGGGGGAGGGCTGGGGCGGGGAACGCCGGCGCGCCGCGCGCAGTTTGGCGAAATCGTCGCCCGCGTGATGCGACGAGCGAGTGAGCGGCGACGATGCGACATAAAGAAAGCCCTTGGCGTAGGCGATCGCTCTATAGGAGTCGAACTCCTCCGGCGTCACGAAGCGCTCGATCGCATGATGCTTGCGGGTCGGCTGCAGATATTGGCCGATGGTGATGAAGTCGACCTCCGCCGACCGCATGTCGTCCATGACCTGCATCACTTCGATGCGGCGCTCGCCGAGCCCGACCATGATCCCGGATTTGGTAAACAGCGACGGATTCAGCTCCTTGGCGCGCTGGAGCAGCCGCAGCGAGTGGAAATAGCGCGCGCCCGGCCGCACCGTGACATAGAGCGACGGCACGGTTTCGAGATTGTGGTTGAAGACGTCGGGCCCCGCCGCGACGACAAGCTCCAGCGCGCCGGGCTTTCTCAAAAAATCCGGCGTCAGGACTTCGATCGTGGTTTCGGGGCATGTCGAGCGGATCGCGGCGATGGTATCGGCGAAATGGCCGGCGCCGCCGTCATCGAGATCGTCGCGGTCGACCGAGGTCACGACGACATGGGAAAGTCCGAGCGCTTTCGTCGCTTCCGCCACCCTGCCCGGCTCGGTCGGATCAAGCGGCGCCGGCAATCCGGTCGCGACATTGCAGAAGGCGCAGGCGCGGGTGCAGACCTCGCCCATGATCATGAAGGTGGCGTGCTTCTTTTCCCAGCACTCGCCGATATTGGGACAGGCCGCCTCCTGGCACACGGTGGCGAGTCCGGCGTCCTTCAATAGGCCGCTGGTCTCGGCCCAGGCCTTGGAGCCCGGCGCCTTGACTCGGATCCAGGGCGGCTTGCGCAGCATCGGCGCGTCGGGCCGGCCGGCCTTCTCGGGATGACGCAAAGACGACGCGTCCCGCTTCTGGCGCGGGTCGTCATTCAAGAGATCGATGACGGTCAAGAGCGGAGAGTCTCCTCTCCCTCCAAGCTAGGCGCGTCAGTGACGAACCGCAATGTCGCCGCGAGGTCCGTCGAAGTAATGCAACGAGCGCCAAGCGAGACAGAACAGCGCCGCGCCGATGCCGCCAGCGGCCAGGACAGCGTCGGCGCCGCGCGGGCCGACGCCGGCGCGGACCGCGAGTTCGGCGGCGAGCCACGCCCCCGTCACCCCGGCGAGCAGCAAAGCCCCCAGCCGACAGTCGAAACGGTCAGCCAAACGGGCATGCTGCGAGAGCTTTGTCGCGCACCAGCCGATGACGCCGCCGATGAGGATGAGGGCGAGGAATTGCGCGTTGGGCGCGCCGATGAGGGCGGCGGCGGCCGTAAGCGTCGCGTCCATGGAAATCTCCCGCGAGCTGGGAACGTCGGAATTAACGCTGACAGCCAATCAACGAATTTGTCGGCGCTTTGTTCCGAAACTTCCACAGGAAAGACGGCGACGTAGAACGATTATTGATAACGGTTTAAATTTTATAATTTCAATAATATATAACTTAAACTTATTGTTTAAGATGAGGTTATGCTAAAGATATTCGACCTCCAGCACGCCGGGTATCGCGCGCAGCGCCCCCGCGACGTCCGGAGTGACCGGATAGGTCCCCGGCAGACGAATTTCAATCTCCTCCGGTCCAGCGCCGCGCTTCAGAAGGATCGACACCTCGCCGTCGCCGCGTCCGGTCAGCCGCGTCTTGATCCTGTCCAGCGGGCTCTCGTCGCCGACGACGACGCGCAGTCCCTTTTGCGCGCGGCCCGCCGCGGCGGCCAGGGATTCGACCGTGACGATGCGCGCGCGAACGTCCTCGCCCTCAACCGCCGCGGAGAGGGTGACGAGCACCGCCGCGCCCTTCTCCAGGAGATCGCGATATTGCGTCAGCCCCTCCTGAAACAGGATCGCTTCATATTGTCCGCTCACGTCTGAGAGCTGCACGATCCCCATTTTCGAGCCGGACTTGGTGCGCCGCTCGGCGCGGTCCAGAACCACCGCGGCCAGCCGCCCGGCGCTGGCGCCGCGCTTGACCGAGGCGGCGAATTCGCTCCAGCGCGAGACGCGCAGCTTGGGCATGAGACTGGCGTAAGCGTCGAGCGGATGGCCGGAGAGAAAGAATCCGGCGGCTTCATATTCGCGCCGCAGGGTTTCCGCGGCCGGCCAAGGCGGCGCTTTCGGGACCGCGAGGTCCGAAGGCTCGGCTTCGCCGAACAGGGCGTTCTGTCCGGCTTTGCGGTCTTCGACGTGCCGGTTGGCGGCCGCGAGCATCGGCTCGATGGCGGCGAAGGCCCGCGCGCGATTGGGCTCGATCTCGTCGAAGGCGCCGCAGGCCGCAAGACTTTCCAGCGTCTTCTTGTTTACTTCGCGCGGGTTCAGCCGTTTCGCAAAATCGGCGAGACTGGCGAAGGGGCGTTCCTGCCGCGCGCGCACGAGCGATTCGGCCTGCCCTTCGCCGACGCCCTTGATCGCCGAAAAGGCGTAGCGGATGGCGAACGTTCCGCCGGCGCCGGCGGCGACGTCGAAATCCACGCCCGAACGGTTGATCGACGGCGGCTCGACGGCGATTCCGATCCGCCGCGCCTCGTCGCGAAACTCGGCGAGCTTGTCGGTCTGGCTTTTGTCGAAAGTCATCGAGGCGGCGAGAAATTCCGCCGGAAAATGGGCTTTCAGATAGGCCGTTTGATAGGTGATGAAGGCGTAAGGCGCGGAGTGCGATTTGTTGAAGCCATATTCGGCGAATTTGGCGCAGGCGTCGAAAATGGCGTCGGCGGTTGATTTCGCGATGCCATGCGCGGTCGCGCCCGATACGAAGCGTTCACGCTGCGCGTCCATCTCCGCCTTGATTTTCTTGCCCATGGCGCGGCGCAGAATATCCGCCTGCCCGAGACTGTAGCCGGCGAGGTCCTTGGCGATCTGCTGCACCTGCTCCTGATAGGTGATGACGCCGAAGGTCTCCTTCAGGATCGGCTCTAGCTCAGGATGGTCGTATTCGATCGGCTCGTCGCCGAGCTTGCGCGCGCAATAGGTCGGGATATTGGCCATGGGGCCCGGCCGATAAAGCGCGACGAGCGCGATGAGGTCCTCGAAACGGTCCGGGCGCATGTCGACCAGCGCCTTTTTCATGCCGGCGCTTTCCACCTGGAACAGGCCGACCGTCTCGCCTCGGCGCAGAAGTTCGAAGGTCGGCTCGTCGTCGAGCGGAATGGCGGTCGGATTGAGCGTAATTCCGCGCTTTTCCAGAAGCGACACGCAGGTCGAGATGACCGTCAGCGTCTTCAACCCAAGGAAGTCGAATTTGACCAGGCCCGCCGGCTCGACCCATTTCATGTTGAACTGGGTCGCCGGCATGTCGGATTTCGGATCGCGGTAGAGCGGCGTCACCTCATGCAGCGGCCGGTCGCCGATCACCACGCCGGCGGCATGGGTGGAGGCGTTGGAATAGAGCCCTTCGAGGGACCCGGCGATTTTGAACAGGCGCTTGACCCGTTCGTCCTCCTCCACGGCCTCGCGCAATTTCTGCTCGCTCGCCAGCGCTTCGGCGAGGGTGACCGGCTTCGCGGGGTTCTGGGGCACCAGCTTGGCGAGCTTGTCCACCTGCCCCAGCGGCATTTCCAGCACGCGGCCGACGCTGCGCAGGACGCCGCGCGCGAGAAAGGAGCCGAAAGTGATGATCTGGGCGACGCGGTCGGCGCCGTAGCGCTCGCGCACGTAATCAATCACTTCGCCGCGCCGCGACTGGCAGAAATCGACGTCGAAATCCGGCATCGAGGTTCGTTCGGGATTGAGAAAGCGCTCGAAGAACAGCCCGAAGCGGATGGGGTCGAGGTCGGTGATGGTCAGCGCATAGGCGACGAGCGAACCGGCGCCCGAGCCGCGGCCGGGACCGACCGGAATGCCTTGAGACTTCGCGAATTTGATGAAATCCGCGACGATCAGGAAGTAGCCGGGAAAGCGCATCTTCTCGATGACGGACAGTTCGAAATCCAGCCGCGCGGCATAGTCCTCGCGGGTTCGCCCTTCCGCCGGGCCATGCGCCGCGAGACGCTGTTCAAGCCCTTCCGCCGCCTGACGGCGCAGTTCCCGCGCCTCGATCTCGTCGAGATCTTGCGCGACGCCCGTCTCTCGCACGAAGCGCGGCATGATCGGCTTGCGGGTCTGCGGCCGGAAGCTGACGCGGCGGGCGATTTCCAGCGTATTGGCCGTCGCTTCGTCGAGGTCGGCGAACAGCGCGCGCATCTGCGCGCGGGTCTTGAAGTAGTGTTCCGGGGAAACGCGTCGCCTGGCGTCGGCGCTCGCCACCGCGCCTTCGGCGATGCAGAGCAGCGCGTCATGCGCCTCGAAATCGGCGGGCTGAGCGAAAAAAGCCTCGTTCGTCGCGACGATCGGCAGGCCGCGACGATAGGCGAGGTCGAGCAGCTGCGGCTCGACCTCCCGCTCGACGGGCAGATGATGCCGCTGAATTTCGACATAGAGCCGGTCTCCGTAAAGAGCTTCGAGCGCGGCGAGGCGCGCGCGCGCCTGCTCCGGACTGCCCTTGGCCAGGGCGCGGTCCAATGCGCCGTCGGGTCCGCCGGTCAGCGCGATCAGCTCCTGCGCGTCGGCGGCAAGCGCCTCGAGCGTCACATGCGGCTCTTCGCCCTGCCCGGCGTCGAGAAAGGCGCGCGACGCGAGGCGCATGAGATTGCGATAGCCCGCCTCGGTCTTGGCGATGAGCACGATATTGGCGAAGCGATCGTCGCGCGCCGACCCCGCCCCGCCCTTCCCGTCGCCAAAATCAACGCGCAGCTGCGCGCCGGCGATCGGCTGAATGCCAGCCTTCGCCGCCTTTTCCGAAAATTCCAGCGCCGAGAAGAGATTATTGGTGTCGGTTACGGCGAGCGCGGGCTGCTCGTCGCGCGCCGCAAGGTCGATGAGCCTGCCAAGCGCAAGCGCGCCCTCGCGCAGCGAATAGGCGGTATGGACATGCAGATGAACGAAGCCGGCTTCCGCGGCTGGCATATTTTGGCGCCTGATTGGGACATAGCGGATTCGAAACGAATTCTACAGCCTCGCGCCGCGTATCGAAACTGCGCGCGCGCCGCCGTCCCCAGAAGCCGCAAAAGCCGGCGCTCGGACGACGTTTCCAGTCTCGGACGGAGATGAGATCAAGCCGCATTCGGGCGCGATCGCCCAAATGCGGATGAATTGTTCGAGTCCAAAAGCCGCAGTGCGCTTGGCGCGGAATGCCGGCGTCCGCTTGTTTGCGATCCGCGCGCCAGGCTATCGCTGAGAAACAGCGAATTGGTGAACGTTTACGCCATATTCGGCGAGAAGTCTGTGCATCGCGGGAGAGAGGCGAACCACGCGAGACGCGTTCTGATTAGAACTGCAATCGTTCTTGAGGCCGATATATTTGGCGTGAAGGGCGTTCGCCTCGCCCTCGCCAACGCTCGAGCGTACCTGATCGAGCATGATGTTCACTTCCGCGCCGCCATATTGCTGGACCAGCGAACAACCGATGCGCACATCTTGCGCAAACGCCGCAGACGTCGAAGCGCTCAAAAGCGCCGCGCCACACAGCGCGCCGGCAACCGCCGCCCGCTTTCGCAGAATCATAAGCTACTCCTTCGCTAAAACCGACATTCGCGCGTCGCTGGACCAAAGTTCTCAGCGAAAAGCGGCGAAACTGCGTTCAGTCAAAAGCCCGGCGGAAGCTCGCGCCTCCCCGGGCTTAACAGTCCTGGCCGCGTTTTGGACGAACGTGTCTAGCGCCGTTCACTCGGCAGGGTTATAGGCCTTCGCCGCCGACTCAATCGGCTTGAATACTTCCTTGGCCATCGACGAATAGAGTTCGCCGAGCTTCGTCGCTTCGGCGAGGAAGTCCTCATAGGCGCTCTTGGCGTAGTCGGACTGAAGCTGGAACGCTTCGTCCAACTTCTTGACCGCAATGAGCTTTTCAGCCAGAACGCGGCTCTTCTCGAACGACTTCTTGGAATAATCGGTGGTTTCGGCGGCAATGCTCTGCCAGCCCTTGGTCACCGCGGCGGCGGCGGCGGAAACGGCTTCAAACTGCTCTTTGCCGAGCTTCTGAACGCTGTCTAGGGAAGCTACCATGGTTCGTCCTCATGATTTTGGCGCAAAGGCGCCCTATGCGGCGTCATGCGCCCGCTGACGATTTATTTATATGCATTGCACAAAATAAAGTCAACCAAAATGTTGCGACGCAATATCAATGGGGCGCATGGACAATGCTTAACCAGCAGGTAACCGCCGGCCGTTAATCTGGCCGAACGTCACTTTTGGCGCGGCTGGGCGGTTGCGCGGACAACAGTGAAGTGAAGGGGCGCGTTCATGGTGAGATCGAATTTGTTGAACGACCTGTCGCGGGCCCGCTCCCTTGCGGCAGTCAGTGCTGCGATCATGCTCCTTCTGGCGATGTCTGTCGTCCCGGCGGAGGCGCGAGGGGGCTGGCGTCACCACCGCCACGCCGACGTTAGCGAGCGCGTTTCGGCCGCGCGGACGCGCGCCAACGCCGCGGGCGATCCGATCATCGGCGAGCATCGCGGCTTTTCGGCCATCGTCGTCGACGCCAACAGCGGCCGCACGCTTTATTCCCGTTCCGAACATGAACTCCGCCATCCGGCGTCGGTCACCAAGGTGATGACGCTTTATCTTCTGTTCGAGCAGCTCGAGAAAGGCCGGTTGCGCCTCGATTCGCCGCTGATGATTTCCCAACACGCGGCGGCGCAGGCGCCCACCAAGCTGGGACTTCGGCCCGGTCAGACGATCAGCGTGGACAATGCGATCAAGGCGCTCGTCACCAAATCCGCCAATGACATCGCCTGCGCGATCGCCGAAAACCTCGCCGGCGACGAGCATAGTTTCGCGCAGATGATGACGCATAAGGCGCATGCGCTCGGCATGCGCAACACGCATTACGAGAACGCGTCAGGCCTTCCCGATCCGAACCAGGTTACCACGGCCTATGATCTTGCGGTGCTCGGTCGGGCGATCCAGGAGCGCTTTCCGCGCTACTATCGCTACTTCTCGACGCCGAGCTTCGCCTACAACGGCGCGGTGCATCGCAACCACAATCATCTGCTCGGCCAGGTCGAAGGCATGGACGGCATCAAGACCGGCTATACGCGCGCGTCCGGCTTCAATCTTCTCACCTCCGTGCGCCGCCACGGGCATCACATCGTCGCGGTGGTGATGGGCGGCAAGACCGCCTACACGCGCGACCGCATCATGGCCGGGCTGATCGAGGAAAATATCGGCGATGGCTCTTCGGTCAGAACCGCCGCCGCGGTGGCCGAAGACCCGCGCGCCGGCGAAACGCAGGAGCGGCTGGCGGACGAACGTCCGCAACGCGCCAGCGTCGCCGCGGCGCGCGTCCAGCAACTCGCCGTCCCCGAGCGGCTGGCCTATGCCGAACCTCAGGACAACCTCGTCGAGGAGCAGCCGGAGCCATTCGGCCGCCGGCAGGCCGCTCCCGTCCCCGCGGCGGACATTCCATCGCAGGAGAGCGCCGCGCGTCCGGCCGTTCGGCCCGCCTTCGTTTCGGGCGGTCAAAAGAAATTGGCCGGCGCTTACGAGTCAGAGCGCAAGGGAGCGTCGCCCGACGCCAAGCCTCATGTCGGCGTGACGCCGGTCGCCGCGCGCGACGGTTCGACGACGGGCGGCGCGCACAAGATCGACGTCACGCCCGTCTCGACGACGCCTTCAGCCATCCGCGGCGGCGCCGTCAAACCGCCGCTCGCCAAATCCGACGCCAATCGTCCCACACGGCCGGGCTGGATGATCCAGATCGGCGCGACCGAGGACCAGGATAAGGCCAATCAATTGCTCGCGCGCGCGCGCAGCCAGCTTCAGGGCTTCCCCGCCACCGCGACGGCCTTCACCGAAAAGGTGCAAAAGGGGGCCGGGACGCTCTACCGCGCGCGTTTCGCGGGTCTCGAGGAGGAGACCGCGCAATCGGCATGCAAGGCGCTCAAGCGCTCAGGCTTCGCCTGTTTCACGACGAGGAATTGATTTGAGAGATGTCCACGACCTGGGACCACGACTTCGGCGAGCGGCGGGCGTCAGTGCTGGTGACGCCGCATCAGGACATCCTTGGCCTCGTTTACCCGGGCCGCAAGATCCGTCGTCCCGCCAAGATCTGGATGAAGTTTTTTCATCAGATCGCGATGGGCGCGGGCAATGTCCGCGGCGGCGGCGCCGCGCTTGAGGCCAAGAATTTCGTACGCCTCGTCTTCCGAAATCGCGCCCGCGCGACGCGCGCCGCCCTCGCCCGAGCGGAAGCCCCCCGAGTCCGCGTGCGCATCGCTTGCCGAACGCCAGCCGGAAAACCGGCGGTCAAGATAAGCTTCTAGGAGCCTCGCGCCGTCCGGATCGTCGCGGCGGCAAACGCCGTAGAGTTCGAGAAGCGCCGGGCGCGCCAGTGAATCGAGCTGCGCGCCCTCATGCTGGCCCGCAAGGACGATTCCCCGGATCGCGCCCGTCGAATGGTCGAGCTCCATTTCAATCATCGCGGATCGCACGCGGGAGACGCCGCCCGCGCCGCCGCCAGCGTTGCGAAATCCGCGCAGCGTTCTTCCGTTTAGCCCGATCAACCACACGCCGAAGCCAAGGAGCGCCATGCCGAGGTCGAGGCGGCCTCGGGCGAGAAGCAGCGCGCCCAGCGCGAGCGCGAGTACGCCGCCGCCGCGCTTCAAAATGACCGCCAACAGCGCCGGCGAAGTCTTCGTATAGGCGTTGAGCGCCAGGATGGTCAGGACCAGGGCCGCAAGTCCGATCAGAATGGGCATGCTCTTATCCTCAACCGATCTGGGACAGGAGCAGACGCGCCGCGCCCTCGCCTTCGCCGGCGCGCCGCTCCAATTCAATTCTGCCGCCGACGGCGTAAGCGGCCACGGCGCCGAGCAACTCCGCCAGGCGCCGCGGCGCGGCGACGTCAAACGCCGCATAGGCGCCGCCAGTCAGACGCGCGATTTCGCGATAGGCGTAGCTCGCGTCGGCGTCCTGGCCTTCCTGGAACATGAAGGCCTTTACGCCGATCAATCCCATTTGCCCCGCCGTCGCCGTCAAGTCGTCGATGCGCTCCTCCATGGCGTCTCCGATAAAGATGAGCGCCCCGACGCGAGCGCTGCGCGACTCGTCGAGCGCGTGGCGCAGGACCTTGCCGATTTGCGTGCGTCCGCCTTGGCAGACGATCCGCGCCATCAGCGCGCCGAGTCCCTCTCCTCCCGAGACGAAGCGTGAAGCGCGGCATTCTCCGAAGCCGCGGAAATAAACCAGCTGAACGTCAAGCCCGCCCTGGGCGGCGGTCGTGCGGAACATCTCTCCTTGAATCGACTGCGCCATGTCCCAGGTCGGCTGCCGGCTCATGGTCGCGTCCAGCGCGAAAATCAGACGTCCGCGCGAACTGTCCACCGCGACGCTCCTCGCCCGGTCGAGAAAAGCGTCGATCGGCCCCGATTGCGCAGAGCCTTGAACGGTTGGCGGCTTGTTTGAATGATCGCCCACTGCGGTTCACGTCGTTTCTTTGACGTTCCATTTAAAATCGGACGCGCGCTCTGATAAACAAGAGGCTTGGCGCGGAACTTGAACATAGGCTCTTTGGGCGCGCCCGGCGAGGACTCGATGCCGACTCACGGCGAAGAATTTCATGTTCCGGGCGGCGCGCCGCTGACGGCTTCGGCCGGGTGGACGCGCATCGCCGCCCTGCCTGCGGAGGACAGCGTCCGCGTCCAGTCCCTGATGCGGGCGTTCGCCGACGAGTTGATCGAAGGCGGCGTGCGGGTCGGCGGAGTGACGCAGATGAGGGTCGGGGACAGGTCGGGGATTATGTTGCGCGACGTGGCCAGCGGCGCGCTTTATCCGATCTCGCAGGACCTTGGCCCCGGCTCCGTCGCCTGCAATCTCGATTCGAGCGAATTGGCGCTCGCCTGCGCCGCGATCGAACGCGCGGCCCGCGGCGGCGCGCAGCTGATCGTGATCAGCAAATTCTCCAAGCAGGAAGCGGGTCGCGGCGGGCTGTGCGACGCCTTCCGGGCGGCGATGGCGGCGCGCGTTCCAGTGATCGCGGCGGTGTCGCCGCATTACCGCGAGGAATGGCGCGCCTTCGCCGGGCCGCTGGCGGAAGACGTCGCCCCCGAACGTGTGGCGCTCGCGCAATGGTGGGCGAAAATCAACGCGACCGCTTCCCAGTCGCCGCCTATCTGACCGGCGGCGCGTACATCAGGCCGCCCTTGCTCCACAGAGCGTTCAGCCTTCGCTCCATGGCGAAGGGGGCGCCCTGCCCGAGGTTGCGCTCAAACACGTCGGCGTAATTGCCGACATGTTTGATGATGCGATAGGCCCAATCCTCGGAAAGGCCGAGATCGCCGCCATGGGCGCCGTCGACCCCGAGCAGGCGCTTGATTTGCGGTTTTTCCGACGAGAGCGCGCCGTCGGCGTTCGCCTTGGATACGTCGAGCTCCTCGGCGTCGATCATTGCGAAGAGCGTCCAGCGCACAATGTTGAGCCACTGGTCGTCGCCCTGCCGCACCAGCGGCCCGCGCGGCGACTTAGAAACAAGGTCGGGCAGAACGGCGTGATCCGCCGGGGCCGTCAAGCCGATCCGGACGCCATGCAGCGTGGAGACGTCGGCCGTCAGCGCGTCGCATTTGCCTTCGTCATAGGCCTTGGCCGCCTCCTCGAGGCTTGCGTAGAGCTTCGGGTCGTATTTCGCCTTGCGGGCGCGAAAAAAGTCGGCGAGGTCAAGCTCGTAGGCCGTGCCCTGCTCGATGCAGATCGCGGCGCCGTCCAGGTCTTGAACGGAAGCGAAGCCGCGCTGCCGGCGGACGATGAAGCCTTGTCCGTCGTAAAGGAAAACGCCCGCGTAGATAAGCTTTTGTCCGGCGTCGCGGGATTGCGTCCATGGCGACGCGCTGGCGACGAGATCGACCGCGCCGGCCTGCAGCGCGCCAACCCGCGCTTTCGGCATGAGTTCGACAAATCGCGCCTTGGCGGGATCATCGAGAACCGCGCTGGCGACGGCGCGGCAGAAGTCGACGTCGAAGCCGCGCCACTCGCCCGCCCCGTCACGCTGCGCGAAGCCCGGCGCGGGTGTTACGCCGCAGATCAGGGAGCCGCGCTTGACGATCTGGCCGAGCGTGGGACCGACGTCCGTCTGCGCGTCGGCGCCGAAGGCGCAGAGCGCGCCGGCGAAAGCCGCGAGACAGGCGAAAAGGAAGCGGCGCATCATGGCGGGCTCGGCATCCGGCGGCGGATATACTACGGTCGCGCGGCGCGTGCGCAAAGGCGACTCGTCAGAGGCGGCATGTCCGAAGATAAGAAAGCAGCAAAACGTAAATTAAGGCCCGCTACGCTCGTGACGCAAGCCGGTCGCGCGCCTTTCGATCATTTCGGCTTCGTCAATCCGCCGGTTTATCGCGGCTCGACCGTGCTGTTTCCGACGGTCGCCGCGCTCGAGGGGCTGCGCCAGCCCTACACTTACGGCACCAAGGGCACGCCGACCACTCGGGCGCTCGAACAGGCCTGGAGCGAGATCGCCGGCGCCGCCGATTCGGTGCTGACGCCCTCAGGCCTCGCCGCGATCGGCCTGGCGCTGCTGACGGCGACGCGCGCCGGCGCGCATGCGCTGATCGCCGACTCCGCCTATCAGCCGACGCGCATGTTCTGCGACGGAATTCTCACCCGTTTTGGGGTGAACGTCGAGTATTACGACCCGCTGATCGGCGGCGGGATCGCCGCGCTGATGCGGCCAGAGACGACCGCGGTGCTCGTCGAATCGCCCGGTTCGCAGAGCATGGAGGTTCAGGACATTCCCGCCATCGCCGCCGCCGCGCATGCCCATGGCGCCTGCGTGATCGCCGACAACACCTGGGCGACTCCGCTTCTGTTCCCGCCGCATGAGCGCGGCTGCGACCTCGCAGTCGAAGCCGGCACCAAATATCTTGCGGGCCACGCCGATCTCCTGATCGGCCTTGTTTCCGCCAACGCCACATGGGCGAAGCGCCTGCGGGCCGCCTTCAACGCCTTCGGCATGGGCTCCAGTCCCGACGACGCATCGCTCGCGCTGCGCGGATTGCGCACCATGGCGCTGCGCCTGCGCGAACAGGAACGCGCCGCGCTCGACATCGCGCAATGGCTGCAAGACCGGCCGGAAGTCTCGCGCGTGTTGCACCCCGCCCTTCCGACGCATCCCGGCCATGAGCTTTGGAAAAGAGACTTCAACGGCGCCTCCGGCGTATTTTCGGTCATCCTCAAGGAGGCGCCAAAAAAGGCGGTCGCCGCCTTTGTCGACGGGCTGGAGCTGTTCGGCATCGGCTTTTCGTGGGGCGGCTATGAAAGCCTTGTGTTGCCTTTCGACTGCGCCTCATACAGGACGGCCACGCGCTGGGCGCCGGAAGGACCGGCGTTACGCTTCTCGGTCGGACTGGAGGATGTCGCCGATCTGAAGTCGGATCTGGCGGCTGGTCTCGACCGGCTCAAGGTCTCCTAAAGGCGGAGCGTTTAGAATATATTCCAAACTACCCGTGCTGTGTGGCGAAGGTCTTTCGAAGGGAGAAGAGACATGGTGGCCGTTTCCCGGTTTGCCGCTTATGCCGGCGTCTGCGGCTGGTTGATGGCGGGCGTTGCGCCGGCGCTCGCCGCCAGCGGCCAGGACTTCCCGAACGCCACATGCGCATGCAAGGGCTGCGGACAGAACAAGTCGGACGTCATCGGCAAGTGTCCCGACGTTTGCAAGGACAAGACGGTCTATAACAAGGGCGACAAGGTCGTTCCCGCCGCGCCGGCCCGGCCCCGCCCGGCCAGACGGGACAAAACCGCCAAGGCCGCCGAGCCGACCGAATTTTGCAAGGCGGCGCGGATGAAGCTGCCGAAAGGCTGGATGCGCGCCGATCCTCCGTCAGCCCAATCACGATAGAACGGTCCAGCGCTCGGACGGTCGCGCTACGCCTTTTGCTGCGAGGGCGCGCCGCAGAAGCCGAGAATCAGGTCGCGCAGTTCCGGCTCCTCGACGAGGTCGGCGGCGATGGCGCATTCGAACCAGCGCGTGGCGCGCTGCTTTTTCTCCGCCCATTTCTTTTTCTGCTTCTGTACGCGAAGCGAGAATACTTCGACGCGGCAGTCGACCGTCGAGCCGCTGGCGAGGCGCTTTTCGTAGCCGAAGTCGCCGAGCTTCATCTTGTCGATCTTGCCGAGCAGTCCGGCCTCCTGCACCGCCTCGATCGCCGCGACAATATGCGGTTTGCGGCCCTTCATCGGCCATCCTTTGGGAATGATCCAGCGCCTGGTGTCGCGCGACGTCACCAGCATGACTTCCACCCGGCCGTTGGCGAGTCGCCAGGGCAAGGCCGCATATTGCGTGCGCGGCGCGGAGACGACGCCCTCGCGCTTCTTCTTCGGCTTCGGCGTTTTCATGCCGCGAACCTCGCCAGCGCATAGAACGCCGCGGCAAAAAAAGCGGCCATGGGCATGGTGATGATCCAGGCGACGACAATGTCCTTGGCGACATTCCAGCGCACCGCCGCGACCCGCCGCGCCGCGCCGACGCCAATGATCGCGCCGGTGATCGTATGCGTCGTCGACACCGGGATGCCCAAGCCAGTCGCCAGGAACAAGGTGATGGCTCCTCCGGTCTCGGCGCAGAACCCCTGCATCGGGGTCAACCGCGTGATTCGCGACCCCATTGTGCGCACGATTCGCCACCCTCCAAACAAGGTTCCAAGGCCCATGGCGGCTTGGCAGGCGATGACGACCCAAAAGGGCACGTGGAATTCGCCGTCGAGCGCTCCGTGCGCATACAGCAGCACGGCGATCACGCCCATGGTTTTCTGCGCGTCATTGCCGCCATGGCCAAGCGAATACAGCGAGGCCGACGCGAATTGCAGAACGCGGAACAGCGCGTCGACGCCGCCGGGCGTCCGCCGCACGAATGTCCACGACACCGCCAGAATCAGCGCGAGCGCCAGAACGAAGCCCAGCGCCGGCGACAGAACGATCGCGGCCGTCGTCTTGAGTAGTCCGTTCCAGACGATCGCCGAAACGCCGACCTTGGCGACGCCGGCGCCCACCAGCCCGCCGATAAGCGCGTGCGAACTCGACGATGGAATGCCTAATCCCCAGGTGATCAGGTTCCAAACGATCGCGCCCATCAGCGCGCCGAAGATGACGTAGTCGTCGACGATATCGGGCGAGACAATGCCGGCGCCGACGGTCTGCGCGACATGCAGCCCAAAAACCAGAAAGGCGATGAAATTGAAAAAGGCGGCCCAGAACACGGCATATTGCGGACGCAGGACGCGCGTCGAAACGATCGTCGCGATGGAATTGGCGGCGTCGTGCAGACCATTCAGAAAATCGAAGATCAGCGCGACCGCGATGAGCGCCAGGAGAAAAGACGAGAAATTGTGCAAGCGCGGGGCCTAGGAATGCTCAATGACAATGCCGGCGACGCGATCGGCTACGTCCTCGAAACCGTCGACGACGCTTTCGAGATGGCCGTAAATCTCCGCGCCGACAATGAACGCCATCGCATCTTTGTGGCGATGCGCCTGAAACAGCTCCTTCAATCCCTGATCGTGTATGGCGTCGGCTTCGTCCTCGATGCGGGTAATCTCCTCGCTGAAGGCGTTGAGCCTGCCGGCGTTCTGGCGCATCGAGCGCAGCAGGGGCATGGCGGCGCGGGTGAGCTCCGCCGACTGGACGATGATGTCGCCCATGCGGCGCATCCCGGGTTCGAATTCGCGGGTCTCGTAGAGCAGCGTCGCCTTGGCCGTCTGATGCATCTGGTCGATCGCGTCGTCCATCGCGGTGATCAGGTCGCGGATGTCGCTGCGATCGAAGGGCGTGATGAACGTCCGGCGAACCGCGAGATGCGCCTCGCGGGTGATGTCGTCAGCCTCTTGCTCCTTGCGACGGATTTCCTGAGAGCATAAAAGAACGCGCTCGCCGCCGTTCAGCAAATCGCGCAGGGCGTGGGCGCCGGCGACAAGCGTCTCGGCGTGTCGCTCGAACAGATCGAAGAAGCGCTCCTCTCTCGGCATGAGCGCCTGGAACCATGACAGCATCGCGCGCTCTCGCCTCCGAACCTTCGTCATAAAACTGTCATAAACGGTTCGCGGACATAGCCGGGAGGACCCCGGCTGTAAAGCGGCGAGACGCGGGCGAGCGCGACTATTTTTGACGCCGCTGCGCCTTGTTCCAGGCGAGAGCGTCCTCCTCGGACAGAGAAACGCTTGTATCCCTTGGCGTGTATGTGCGCGGCAGAACGTCCCGAAGCCGCGCCCGGATGAAGCGCGGGGCGCGGCCGAGGCTCACCAGATCGGAGCCGCTGTAGAAAAACGCGCCCTTTTGTCCAACGACGACGTCGCCCGCCCGCAACGTCGGGTCCTTGCGAGACAGTCGCAGGAAATAGTCAGAGGACCTGGCCGGATCATTGCAGGAACATCCAGCCGTAATTTTATCACGAAAACCGAAAGCCGCCCGCAGCGCCGAATAGCGCTCGCCCTTGGCGTTGCGCGCCTCCTCGATGCTCGACCCCTCATAGAGCTGGACGCGCGCCGACGGACAGGCGAGTTCGCACGACTGCTGGCCGGAAATCTGCGACGACTTGATTAAAGGAAAATAATAGCCGTCGCAGGCGCGCACGCAGTAGCCGCCGCCCGACATCGAATCCGTCTCGGCCTGTACCGTAGGCGGCTTGTCGCGCCTGATCGAGGCTTTCGGCGCCCGAGGCCGCGGACGCGGACGGCTCACGGGCCAGGAGCGGCGCGACGGATACGCGTAAGACCGCTCCGGACCGAAGAGGTCATCGAAAAAATCGCCTTGCGCCAAAGCGTCGAACGGCGAAACGAGCGCGACGGCCAAAGCCAAAGCGCCGACGATACCTTTCGCAACCTGGCGGTTGAGCCGCATCTGCCTGTCCTCGTCGACGGGACTTCGACTGGCGACCCCGGCAGGATTCGAACCTGCGACCTACTGCTTAGAAGGCAGTTGCTCTATCCGGCTGAGCTACGGAGCCGTCGACGGCGCAGCTTACGCCACACACCGTATCACCACAGTGAATGCGGCGCCAGACGACGCTCGACAGGGGAGTCATATATGGCGACCCCGGCAGGATTCGAACCTGCGACCTACTGCTTAGAAGGCAGTTGCTCTATCCGGCTGAGCTACGGGGCCGAAGGCGGTTCAATGCGTCCAGAGTCCGATGCGGCTGGTTTTGAAATTATCCGAATAGGAGACGCCGCGCCGCGCGGCGAGATTGGGCCTCGGCTCCTCGACGCGATAAGCGAGGCCGTTGCGCTCGGCATAGGCGATCGCCTCCTCCTTGGTCGCGAAATTGAGCCTGACCTGCTGGCGCATGTCGCCGGAGCTCGTCCAACCCATCAGCGGCTCGATGCTGCGCGGCAGCTCCGGCTCGAAGTCGAGGCGCCACTGGTCGGACCCGGGGCCGGACTGAGTGGCGCTCGGCGCGGGAAGATAGATTCTTGCGGTCATAAGGCCTCGTCTTGAGCTGCGCGCGACGGCGTTCGCGCTGGTCGGGGCAGCAGGATTCGAACCTGCGACCTGAAGTACCCAAAACTTCCGCGCTACCAGGCTGCGCCATACCCCGCCGGACCGGCCGCGCCCATGGCGGCCCTGCCCTCACGCGAGTTTCGCTACCACGCAAGCCCGTCCCTCACAAGAGAACGCCCGCGAAGCCGAGGCCCGCAAAAGATCGAACGCCGGCATTTCCCGCAAAGCGCGCGCCAGGCCGTGAGATTGATCAATCGAGCTGCGCTCAGGCGAATCCGCCGCGCCTTGCGGCAGGATCCTAGCGGTCGAACATGCGGTGGCGCACCCGATCCCCGGGGGCGAGCGAGATGCGCCGCGCCACGCCGGCGTTAAGCTCCAGCACCGCATAGGCCGGCGCGGGCGAGTTGATGATCCGTTCGGACAAGGGCTCGGCGTCTGCGGCGACGCCGACCACCCGCCCGTCGCGCCCGATGAAGACCATATCGAGCGGGATATATGTGTTCTTCATCCACATCGACACCGGCCCCTCGGACCTGAAGTCGAACAGCATCCCGCGATCGCCCGGCATCGACTTGCGAAACATCAGGCCGCGCGCGCGCATCTCGGGCGTATCGGCGACTTCGACCTTGAACAAATGTTCGCCGGTCGACGTTACGATGCGCGCGACTTCGCCGCCCGGCCCCGCATGCGCCGTTGCGAACGCCAGCAGCGCCAGCACAGAGAAGATCGTGAGAAGGAAGTTCTGCGCCGCTCTCATTTGGAAGCGCTCCGAAGGATGCTGCGCAGCATGGCGGCCCTCAATGCGACGGGACGCTCTTTGCTTCAAGCGGACGCACCTCGGTCGCCATCAGTCCCTTCGGACCGCCGCCATAACGCACGAGCACGCTATCGCCGGGTTTAAGTTCCGTCATGCCGAAGCGGCGCACCGTCTCCATGTGCAGAAAAATGTCTTCGGTGCCTTCGCCGCGCGTGAGGAAGCCGAATCCCTTCACGCGGTTGAACCATTTGACGATAGCGATCTCATAACCGCTTGTCGGAGCGACCTGGACATGGGTGCGCCCGGCGCATGATTGCGAGGGATGTACGGCGGTCGATTCGTCCATCGCGATGACGCGAAAGACCTGCATGCCCTTGTCGCGCTTCTGCGCTTCGCAAACCACGCGCGCGCCCTCAAAAGCTGTCTGCAGGCCGCTGCGGCGGAGAATGGTGACATGCAGGAGAATGTCGGCGGAGCCATCGTCCGGCACCACGAAGCCATAGCCCTTGGCGACATCGAACCATTTAATAGTTCCCGCGACCTCAACCAATTCAAGACCGGACTCGTCCGATTCAGTCGCGCTCGCCGTCAAATCATCCTGAAAAGTCAATTTAGCGCCCACCGACTAACTCCCCAATGCTGATCCAGAGCATTGTCTTGACGCGCGCGCTGGCGATCTTCCTAAGGCGCGTATCGCCCCGCATCGCTCAAGAATCACTTTTTACAGGATACCACCCGCGGCGCGCCATCCAACCGGCAATTTTTGTCCCAGGCCGCAATCTCTGTGGATATGCGCGCCGTTTGCGCGCGCGTTGGCGAAACCATTGGCGCACATGCGAAACTTGCATGCGCGCGCGTCGTCGCGCACAGCGATATTGCGCAACATAGGGTCGTTCGCGAGTGGATATGGTCGATGGCGACGCACGAATCTTCGCACCTGTGTCCCCCGCGCCACATCGGCGCAATTTGCGAAACGCGCCCGCGGCGCGATTTGACAAACGCGCCCGTGGCGCGCAATCGGAATGGGCGAGCGTCCGCGCCCTGTCGCCTGCCCCCAAATTCTCGGTTGGAGCGCCGCCAATGACAACTGCAACGACCGCCCCAGCGATCGCGCCGACGACGGATCGCGCGCCGGACGGCGCTTTCGGCGAGATCGATCCGCGCTACGATCTCGCCGCGCTCGTCGTCGCCCGCGAAGGCGAGCGCTTTTCGCTGCATGCGAAGCGCCTCAATGAAATGTGGGTCCGCGTTCTCAAGACGATCGGCTATGACGTCGGATTCACGCGAGGCGTCGGCCCCTATCTCTGGGATCGCAAAGGCGAACGCTATCTCGATCTGCTCAGCGGCTGGGGAGTCTTCGCGCTCGGACGCAACCATCCAAAGGTGCGCGACGCGCTGGTGAGCGTGCTCGACGGCGAGTTCGCGAATCTCGTGCAACTCGACGTCTCGGTTCTGGCCGGCGTTCTCGCCGATAAGCTGCTCGCCTACGCGCCTTGGCTGGACAAGGCGTTTTTCGCCAATTCCGGCGCCGAGTCGGTCGAAGCGGCGATCAAATTCGCGCGCGCGGCGACGGGCCGTCCCGGAATCCTACACTGCGCGCATTCCTTTCACGGCCTGACCTATGGCTCGTTGTCGATGAACGGCGACGATATTTTCAAGAAGGGTTTCGGTCCGCTGTTGCCGAACGCCCAAGAGGTCGAATTCGACGATCTCGGCGGCCTCGAACGCGCATTGGCCGGACGCGACGTCGCCGCCTTCTTCGTCGAGCCGATCCAGGGCAAAGGCGTCAACATTCCGCACGAAGCCTATCTTCTCGGGGCGCAGGCGCTGTGCCGCAAATATGGAACGCTGTTCGTCGCCGACGAAATCCAGACCGGGCTGGGGCGCACTGGCCGCTTCTTCGCCATCGATCATTTTCCTGGCGTCGAGCCGGATATGATCGTCGTCGCAAAAGCGCTTTCCGGCGGTCATGTGCCGGTCGGCGCTGTGCTGGCGCGCAAATGGATTTTCGACAAGGTCTTCGACCGCATGGATCGCGCCGTCGTGCACGGCTCGACCTTCAGCAAGAACGATCTCGCCATGGCGGCGGGGATTGCGACGCTCGACGTTCTCGAGAATGAGCGGGTGATCGAAAATGCGGCGAAGAAGGGCGACCGCCTTCTCGCGTCCTTTAAGAGGATGGCCGAAGGATATGAGCTTGTCGCCGACGTGCGCGGCAAAGGACTCATGATCGGCGTCGAATTCGGACCGCCGAAGTCGCTTAAACTGAAAGCCGCCTGGAATCTGCTGGAAACGGTCAATTCCGGCCTGTTCTGTCAGCTCATTTCGATCCCGTTGTTTCGCGACCACAAAGTGCTGACGCAAGTCGCCGGACATGGCAATCACACCATCAAGCTGCTGCCGCCTCTGACGATTTCAAACGAAGATTGCGATTGGATCGAACAGTCGTTCGACGCCGTCATCGCAGACGCGCATAAGGCGCCGTCCGCGGTTTGGTCGCTCGGCAAGACTCTCGCGGAACACGCGATCAAGGCGCGCATGAGCGGCTGACCCGATTGTCGACGCGCCCCGATCCGCGCAAAACATTCACCCGACGGGCGAGGGCTGTTTCTCGACCTCGCGCGAATAATCTTCGATCAGCGCGCGCGACAGCTCGCCGGGAATAAAGCGATAGACGCCGATCTCCGACACCGGCGTCACTTCGGCGCCGGTGCCGCAGATGAAGCATTCCGAGAACGACGCCATCTCCTCTGGCATGATCCGGCGCTCGATGACCTCGATTCCGCGTCTTCTCGCCAGGTCGATCACCGTGCGTCTGGTAATGCCGTCGAGGAAACAGTCGGCGATCGGCGTATGCAACGCGCCGTCGCGGACAAAGAAGACGTTGGCGCCGGTGCATTCGGCGATGCGGCCGAGCCAATCATACATCAGCGCGTCGGCGAAGCCGCGCCGCTCCGCGCGATGCTTTGAGATGGTGCAGATCATATAAAGGCCGGCCGCTTTCGCCATTGACGGCGCCGTCAGCGGATCGGGCCGACGATATTCGGCGATGTCGAGCTTGATGCCCTTCATCTTGGTCTCGACGTCGAACATGCTCGGCCAATCCCAGACCGCGATCGCGACGTTGATCGTCGAGTTCTGGGCGGCGACCGCCATCATTTCGCTGCCGCGCCAGGCCACGGGGCGGACGTAGCAATTCGACAGGCCGTTGGCTTTCACCGTCTCATGCTTTGCAGCGTCAAGCTGCTCCACGCTGTAGGGAATCTCGAAATCGAGAATTCTCGCGGAATTCTGAAACCGTTCCGAATGCTCGCGCGATTTGAAAATCGCGCCGCCATAGGCGCGTTCGCCCTCGAAGACGCAGGAGCCGTAATGCAGTCCATGCGAGAGGACGTGAAGCTTGGCTTCGCGCCAGGGAACCAGCGCGCCATTATACCAGATGAATCCGTCGCGCTGATCGAAGGGCGGAAGCGGCATGGCGAACTCCGGAAAGACGCGATCGAAGTGGCTAAACAAGGCGCTGCGACGCGCGGTCAGCACTAGCCATCGGTCAGATTTATGTCAATATAGTTGACGTAAATAGCTCGCGCCAAACGTCAGGCAAGGACCAGCGTGAACGAACTCCTAACGAGAAAATTCGTTGAGCCGGGGGCGGTCGCCGCCTGGCGGCGAGCGGCCGCTGAAACCGCGGCCACGAGCGACGCAGACGCTCTCGAACTTGTCGAGCTGTTTTTCTTCGCCTACCGCGATTTCGTCGGCGACGCGGATCGGCTGCTGGGAAATTTCGGCTTCGGACGGGCGCATCACCGCGTTCTGCATTTCGTCAACCGCCGCCCCGGCCTCACCATCGCGGCGCTGCTGGATATTTTGAGGATCACCAAGCAAAGCCTCAACCGCGTGCTGAAACAGCTTCTCGAGGCAGGCTTCGTCGAGGCGCGCGCCGGCGTCGTCGACCGCCGCCAGCGGCTGCTCTACCCGACCCCCCAGGGGACGAAGCTGGCGCGCGATCTCGCCGCGCTGCAGTCGGCGCGATTTCTGAAAGTCATGGACGAACTGCCGCCGGCGGCGCGCGGCGCGGCCTCGCAATTTCTGTTCGCGATGATCGACCCCGATGAGCGCGCGCGCGTACGCGCCCATCTCGCATGTGCGAAAACGGCCGGCGAGGCGCCATGACGCTCGCGCCGCATCACGCCGCCGCGCCGAATCCGAAGGCGGCGCATATCCTGGTCGTCGACGACGATCAACGCATTCGCACCCTTTTGTCGCGCTATCTGACGAAGCAAGGCTATCTGGTCAGCGCCGCGGCCGACACAAGGGAAGCGAGCGCGAGACTGCGAGATTTCACTTTCGATCTCATCGTTCTGGATGGGATGATGCCAGGCGAACGCGGCGCCGCCTTCGCGGCGCGGCTCCGCGGAAGCGCCGAACCCCTGCGTTCCGCGCCGATTCTGATGTTGACCGCCCTGACCGAGACGGCGGATCGAGTCGAAGGGCTTGAGGCCGGAGTGGACGATTACCTCGCGAAGCCGTTCGATCCACGGGAATTGTCGCTGCGCATCGCCAGCATCCTGCGCCGCGCGCGGCGCGCGGACCCGGCGGCTCCGAGGCGGTTCGGCGACTTCGTGTTCGATCCGAAGCACGGCGAATTGCTGCGCGGCGGCGCGCCGGTGCGGCTCACCACCCGCGAGCGCGATCTCATGCGGGCGCTGGTCGAAGGGGACGGCGCCCTCGTATCGCGTCAGACCCTCGCGCAGCGCGATCCCGATCGAAGCGCGAGCGAGCGCAGCGTCGATGTCGAAATCGCCCGATTGAGGCGCAAGATCGAGACCGATCCGAACGCCCCGCGCTATCTACAAACCGTGCGCGGCCATGGCTACCGCCTTCTCGTCGAGCCGCTGCGCGCCAACCGATGAAATGATAGAGTCGTCACGATGACCGCCGTCCTACCGGAAGTTCTCGCCGCGCCCCGCAATCTGTGGCGGCGCTTCGCCAACTGGCTGCACGACCGCATGCCGAAAGGGCTTTACGCCCGCGCGCTGCTGATCGTGATCCTGCCGGTCGTGCTGCTGCAGTCGGCCGTCGCCTATGTCTTCATGGAACGCTATTGGGAGGTGGTGACCTATCGGCTGTCCGCCGGAATGGCCCGACAGGTCGCGGCGCTTGTCGATGTCTATCAGACATACCCGCAGGATCCGGACCACGCGCAACTGCGCCGCATCGCCGCCTTCGATCTCAACATGGAGATCATGGTGCTTCCCAAGCAGGAGCTGCCGGCGCCGGCGCCCAAGGCAGCCTTGTTCTCGCTGCTCGACAAGGCGCTCGCGAGAGAACTCTCACGCAGACTGAAGCAGCCGTTCTGGATCAACACGGGGCTTCCCGGCAGCCTGATCGAAATCCGCGTCGCGCTCGACGACGCCACGTTGCGAATGTTCGCGACGCGCACACACGCCTATGCCTCCAACTCCTATATTTTCTTCATGTGGATGGCGATCGCTTCGGTGATCATCGTCGCCATCGCCACGTCCTTCCTGCGCAACCAGATCCGGCCGATCCTGCGTCTGGCCCGCGCCGCCGAGGAGTTCGGCAAAGGCCGCAATGTCGCTTTCAGCCCACGCGGCGCCCGCGAGGTTCGCCAGGCGGGGGCGGCCTTCCTCGACATGAAGCGCCGCTTCGAACGCGCCATCGAACAGCGCACGACCATGCTCAATGGCGTCTCGCACGATCTGCGCACCATCATCACGCGATTCAAGCTTTCTCTCGCGCTGATGGGCGAGTCGAACGAAGCCGCCGAAATGCGCAAGGACGTCGACGAGATGGAGCGCATGGTCGAAGCCTATCTCGCCTTCGCGCGCGGCGACGGCGACGAAAGCTCGTCGCCCACCGACATCGCCGCGATCCTCGATGAGTTGAAGGCGGACACCGAGAAGCGCGGCCTCGCCGCCGCCGTCAAGATCAAGGGTGATCCCAATGTCGTCGCGCGGCCGGCGGCGATCAAGCGGCTGCTCGCCAATCTCGTCGGCAATGCGCAGCGCTACGGCAAGCGCATCGAACTCTCGGCGATCAACGACGGCGCGACGATGACCGTCAATATTGACGACGACGGCCCCGGCATTCCTATCGAGCGTCGCGAAGAGGCGTTCCGGCCCTTCTACCGTCTGGACGAATCGCGCAACCAGGACGATGGAAATTCAGGTCTGGGCCTCGCCATCGCGCGCGACATCGCGCGGGCGCATGGCGGCGACATCACGCTCGACCGCAGCCCGCTCGGCGGCTTGCGCGCGACCGCCAGCCTGCCGCTGTAACCGCGGCGCCGATCACGCGCGGGCGTGCGGATAGTCGCTATCGTCGTCGTGATCGCGGCCGCCGCGCCGGGAACGCCAGCCAAACAGGCTTTGCGCGAAGGAATAGAAGGGCCGCGTCAGCCTTGCGAAGTCCTCGGCGCGATCGACATAACGCTCGCCGCGCGCGAGTTCGCGATCGAGAGTCGACAGGGCGTCATGGATGTCGCCGGAAAACCAATCTTCGAGCACGCGACTCCATGCCAATGCCATTCCCTGCAATTTGAGCGAGCCGACCGGGCCTTCGCTGTCGACGTCGGCGGCCTCCAGCATGAATCGCATCGAATTCACGGTTTCCCGGTTGAGCGCCGCGGCGGTGAGCGGGTCGCGCGCCGCCCAGCGCCCCACGCTGGCCAGCGCCTCGCGATGCGGCTCGAGCGCGTCGAGCCGACGGCGCAAGACGTCATAGAGCCGCTCGCGCGCCGGTTCGTGCGAGGCTTCTCTTGGCAGCGCGTCGAGCACTTCCCGGTCGATGCGCCGCGAGAACGCGCCGATGATCGCGCCCTTCGAGGGGAAAAGTTCGCGCAGATCGGCGAGTGAAATGCCCGCCTCTTGGGCGATATCGGTGAGCGTCACGTCGCTGAACTCTCGCCGCGTCGCGAGCCGAAGCGTCGCATCGATCACTCGGTCGCGGGGACTGCCGCCGCTGTTCATGTTCGTCTCCAGGTCCGTAAGAGGTCCGCAAAGAGGTCCACGAGAATTTCTTAGCCAGTTATTCTATTGTCGCGCGGCGTCGGGACAAGGCGCGCGCCTTCTCAGCCGGAGAGTTCCCCCGCCCGCCGCTTCGCCGCGGCGACGGCGCGAAGCATCAGCGCGGCGAGACCGTCCGGCGCCTGGAGAACCTCCAGCGCCGCCGCGGTCGTGCCGCCGGGAGAGGTCACGCGCCGGCGCAATTCATCGGGTCCTGTCTCCGGCTGCCGTCGCATCAATTCGCCTGCGCCTTCGACAGTCGCGCGCGCCAGTCGGGACGCGAGCGCGGCGGGCAGACCGGCTTGGGCGCCGGCGGCGGCGAGACATTCGGCGAAATAGAAGACATAGGCGGGTCCCGAGCCCGAAACGGCGGTCACGGCGTCAATGAGCGACTCGTCATCGACCCATTCGACGGCGCCGACCGCGCGCAGCAGCGCATCGGCGAATCCGCGCTGAGCGGCGCTGGTCGCCGAGCTTGCAAAGGCGCCGGTGATCCCGCGTCCGATCGCAGCCGGCGTATTGGGCATCGCCCGCACGACGGCCTGCGCGGGCGCATGCGCGACGATGTCGGCGATACGTTTGCCGGCGAGGATCGACACGACGACGGTCGCGGAGTCGATGAACGGCGCCGCCGCAGCGGCGCCGGACTCGAGCGCCTGCGGCTTTACGGCGAGAACGACGGCGTCGCGCGGCGACGCGGCGCCATTCAGCGCATAGCCGCGCTCGGCGCATAAAGTCTGCAGCCGCTGCGAGGGCTGCGGCTCGATGACCGATACGGGTCCGATGAAATTTTGCGACGCCCAGCCTTCGAGCAGGGCGACGCCCATGTTGCCGGCGCCGATGAGGGCGACCGACCCGCTCGGACCGACCGCGTCCGTCACGCCTCGCCTTTCGTCTCGAAATTGGCGGAGGCGAGCGCGTCCTTGGCGTTTTTTCCGGCCCACAGCACGAATTGGAAGGCCTGGTAATGCCGCTCGCAGGCCTGCAGCGCATTGTCGAGCAGGGCCGCGCATTGCGTCGCCGAGGGCTGCGCCCCGCCGGTGAGGATCAGCCCGTGACGGTGCATCGCCACCCCCTCCTTCGGCCAGAAGTCGAAATGCCCGATCCACATCTGCTCGTTGATGGCGTTGACGAGCGCCATAAGTTCGCCGCGCCTGCGCTCGGGCGCCTTGAGATCGAAGGCGCAGCTGATATGCAGCGTTTCGAGTTGCGGCAGCCAGGTGAAGGCGACGTGATATTCCGTCCAGGCGCCGGCGACGGAAATCGAAATCTCGTCTTCGTCGTCTCGATCGAAAGACCAGTCGTTGGTGGCCGCCAGCTGCTCCACGACATCCACGGGATGTTCAGCGCGTTCCGTTTCATTTTCTGTTGCGATCAGCATGTGCCAACCTTTTTTTGGATGTCAGCATGACGCGGCGACTTTGAAGACAGGCGACAATGCGTCGTGGAGATTTCCGTGAGGGCGCCTCCTTTTCAAGCGATTGATTCGAAGTCGAATCATCTCTTGCGATCACTATACTCCACAGATGAACTGTGACACGAAAAAAGCGAGGAGCCCAATTCGTTGCGGCGAAGACTTGCGGGATTCGCCGGTCGGCGTCCATCGCGCAACGGAAGTCTTCCACAAGCGACTCGCATGCAAAAAAGCTTTGGATAAGAAACGGCGCCGCCGCGGCGGCGCGGCGCAGGTCAAACAAAAGCCTCGCCCGTGCATAACGGGCGAGGCCTGATTCTCGACGCGCGGCGTATGTCAGCGCGTCATCATCACCGGCGCGCCGACGCTCACCCGGTCGTAAAGATCGGAAACGTCCTCGTTCAGCATGCGAATGCAGCCATAGGAAGCGGCTGTGCCGACCGAGGCGCGCATCCTGTTGGTCGTGCCGTGAATCGCCACCTCTCCGTTGCTGAGGGTCAGCGCACGGACGCCCATCGGGTTGCGCGGAGAGCCGCCGGGAATGAAGTTCGGCAACTCAGGATGGTCGGCCTTCACCACCGCTGGCGGAACCCAGTCCGGATTGACATATTTTCCCGCGACCGACGTCTCGCCCGACCATTCCTTGCCGCGCTTCGGCACCGCCACGGGATAGCTGATGGCGACGCCGGTATCGACGACATAAAAGAGCCGACGCTGACCAGCGCTGATGACGATCGTGCCGGGAGCGACGCTGGGCGAGAAGGTGACGATGTTGCGGGCCGCCGCTTCTTGCGGCAGCGCGGTCAGAGCCAGGCCGCCGACCGCGGCGAGCAAGAGGAACTTCAACGCTCCCGCCGGCTTGACGCTGCGGGCTCGACGCGAAAGATCAATGAGGTTACGCATGACGCTCACACCCTGTTTACCGACGCCTTGGCGGCGACTTCTCGAATGGGCGCATTCTAACTTTCGCCATGATCTTGTCGAAACGTTCCGCGTCTTCAGGTTAGGGCTTAACGTTAAGACACGTCGTGAATTTCCGAACTTGCGACCCGTCGCTTCAGATCACCGCGTCGAGATTGCGCCATCCTTTCGTCGAATTTCATGCGCGTTGCGCACTTGCAACGCTAACTGGCGCGGGCGTGGTCGTAAGGCATGAGCGAGACAGTCGGACCACCGAAAATTTTCGATCGCGCGCTGCTGCGCCGGCGCCTGGCGCGCGCGATGGCGAAAGGCGCGCCGGATTTTCTGATGGCGCGCGCCGCCGACGATCTGCTCGATCGCCTGCTGACCGTGAAGCGCGAATTTCCGCGCTCGCTCGATCTCGGCTCGCCGAGCGCGCATTTCTCGCAAGCGGTCATGGCGACCGGCCGTGCGCGTCCCTTGCGCGCGGGCGGCCATGGCGGCGACGTCATCATCGACGAAGAAGCGCCGCCCTTCGCGCCCGGCTCCTTCGATCTGATCGTCTCAGGCTTGGCGCTGCAATGGGTCAATGATCTGCCGGGCGTGCTTGCCCAGACAAGACGCATGCTTGCGCCGGACGGGCTTTTTCTCGCCTGCCTCGTCGGCGGCGCCAGCCTTGTCGAGCTGCGTTCCGCGCTCGCGCAGGCCGAAGTCGAAATCGCCGGCGGCGCCAGTCCCCGCGTCTCGCCTTTCGTCGACGTGCGCGACATGGGCGCCCTGCTGCAGCGCGCCGGCTTCGCCCTGCCCGTCGCCGACGTCGACAGTTTCACGCTGCGTTACGATTCGATGTTCGCGCTGATGGAGGAGCTGCGCGCCATGGGCGCCGCCAATATTCTCGCAAAGCGCGCCCGCAGGCCGTTGCGGCGCGACATTGTCGCGCGCGCGGCGCAGATCTACGCCGAGCGTTTTTCCGACGCCGACCGACGCGTGCGCGCCACCTTCGACATCGTCTGGGCGTCCGGCTGGGCGCCGCATGAGAGTCAACAGAAGCCGGCGCCGCGCGGCTCGGCGACAATGAGTCTCGAAGACGCGATGAAGGCGCCGCGCCTGGGCGACGCTTAGTTCTCTTTGCGCGCTATGGCGCGACGTCCACCTCGACGCTGCGGGTTTGAACCGGCGCGGGCTCCCAGGGCCGCTGATAGACGAAGACGATCTCGGCCTGACCGGGCTTGAGCGCGCGGATGTTCCAGTGGCGAACGCTAGGGCTGCCGACCATGCGCCGGCGACGGCCGTTGCGGCCGCCGTCCGATATCGACAGAATGCCGAGATTGCGGCTGGCGCCTTGATCGATGCGCCAGGAATAGCCGGTCGTCATATTCTCCTGCAGCGAGAATGTCGCGATGCGGCCCGGCGCAAGCCTTATGACGTCGCCCGCTTGCGCCGGAAGGGCGAACAAGAGGCTGAACAGCAGCAGGCGCGGCGTTAGACGCTTCATGACCTCAACCTGATCGGATGAACGTTCCTCGGCGTGGGCGGCCGTCCGGTTCCTGGGCTCGCAGGTTTAATACACGCGCGCGGCTCCCAAAGCGATTGCGACGACGCAAATTGCTCCAAGCGGTCCGCGCCTCCGGCGCTTCGAAAGCGACCGCAGGCCCAGACGCCGCGCGCAGCCATGACTTTCTCTATGACGAGAATGGTCTGCCGAAATGATCGCCGTAGCTACATCCGCATTGATGGCGGTCGTCCTCGACGAAGCCGAAGCCGACAAATGCAGCAAAGTATTGGAAACGGAAAAGACGGCGCTGATCTCCGCAGTAACTCTTGCGGAAGCTCTCATCGTCGCGGACGCCGCAACGTCGGGGAGGAAATGTCGCGGCTGATCGAAGGACTCGGCTTCGAGGTTTTGAACGTCACGCCCGCCGCCGCGCGCCCAGTCGCCGAGACCTCTGCGCGATGGGGCAAGGGCGCACATCCGGCGGGACTGAATTTCGGCGACTGCTTCGCCTCTGAAGCCGCAAAGGAACATTCCTGTCCCCTGCTCTATGTCGGCGACGATTTTTCGCGGACGGATGTGGACGGGGCTTAGCCTCGCAACTTGCCCGATCGCCGCGCGCATCGTCACATCATCTCCCTGATCACGTCCGCCGCACGTTTTACCGCCGGCTGGTCGAAGCAAGATTTGTCGTGTCCCTGAAACAGTTCGAAGCTCTGTTCGATGAACGGCTTCAAGCGCAAGAATGGTCCTACGCCGTCCGAAAGGTCCAGAGGCGCGCTCATTTTCTTGAATAGGTAATCGCCGTGAATTCCCAGCGTGGCGCCGATTTCGGGATAGACGGGCCAAATGACGCTGGCCGCGAGGGTATCGATCGCCGCCACGGGCGATGGCGCATTCGAGCGGATGAGGCCTGCCTTCGCGGCCAGCTGTTTCGCGACGCTCGCGACCACAACCGGCCGCGGGTGGTTGATCGTGTGCATGAAAGGAGCCTCATGCATCCAACCCTCCCATTCCGACGCCGCATCCAGTCCGAACTGGGCGAATGTCTTGAACAGGAAACCCTTGGCTTTCTCAAACTCGGCAAAATATCCGAGCCGCTCGTAAACATCCGGGTTGAACAGCCGCGCCGCGGTCTCGGCGTCGCCTCCGAGCGAAAAGACTGCGGCGGCGATCGCCGAGCAGTAGGGGCCTATCGGCGATCTGACGAATCCGCCGGCGCCGCTTTGGATGTAGATGCAGTCGGGATGAAATCCCGTGAACGCTATCGACGGAAGCGCATAAGCTCTAGCGTGGATATTTTGGAACTGCGACCACTGCAACTCGCCGAACGCTTCCGTAAGCCGATGCAGGAACACAACGTCGCATGACTTCAGCACGTCGATGACCTTGTCCAGCGAGCCCGCTCTTTTCCAAACGGACGCCTCGAACGCATAGACGGTGTCGTCTTCGAGAAGCTGCATGAACGAAAAACCGATTGCGGTAACCGTGCAATTTCCGACCACGCCGATCTTCATTCGAAAGCGTTCCTTCATCGCAAATGACGACGGCGTCTACGGCAAAACTCGGCGATTCCGCAAAAGTGCAATGCGATCTAAACCGGTCGCCGAAACGGGTTGCTCCGATCCGGAACGCACCGTCACATCATCTCCCTGACCACGTCCGCCGTCCGCTTTACCGACGGTTCGTCGAAGCAAGATTTGTTGAACTTCTCAAAGAGGTCGAAGCTCTGTTCAACGAACGGCTTTAAGCGAATGAATGGTCCTACGCCGTCCGAAAGGTCCAGAGGCGCGCTCATTTTCTTGAATAGATAATCGCCGTGAATTCCCAGCGCGGCGCCGATTTCGGGATAGACGGGCCATATGACGCTAGCGGCGAGCGTATCGAGAACCGCCACGGGCGATGGCGCGTTCGAGCGGATGAGACCTGCCTTCTTGGCCAGCTGTTTCGCGACGCTCGCGGCGATAATCGGCCGCGGGTGGTTGATCGTGTGCATGAAAGGGGCCTCACGCATCCAACCCTCCCATTCCGACGCCGCATCTAGCCCACACTGGGCGAACGTCTTGAACAGGTACCCCTTGGCCTTCTCAAACTCGGCGAAATATCCAAGCCGTTCGAAAGCGTCTGGATTGAACAGGCGCACCGCAGTCTCGGCATCGCCTCCAAGCGAATAGACTGCGGCGGCAATCGCCGAACTGTAGGGGCCTATCGGCGAACCGACGAACGAGCCAATCACCGAGCTGTAAGGGCTTATCGGCGAACCGACGAACGAGCCTGACTTAGCATTGATATAAATGCAGTCGGGATGAAATCCCGTGAACACTATGGACGGAAGCGCATAAGCGCGGCTGTGAGCCTTTTGGAACCGCGCCCACTCCAGCTCCCCGAATGCGTCCGTAAGGATATGCAGGAACACAATGTCACAAGACTTCAGTAGATCGACTGCCTCGTCCAGCTTGCCTTTTCGTTTCCAATCGTTTGCGCTCAACGCATAAACCGTGGAGTCTTCAAGAAGCTGCATGAGAGAAAGACCGATCGCAAGAGCCGTGCAATTTCCAACCACGCCGATCTTCATTCGAGAACTCCTCCCTCATCGCAGATGATCCCCGCGATTTCGTTCATTCGCGCCTCCTCCTCGTCGATCAGGCCGGCGGAGGGGCATGGTTCAGCGGCCGTAGTGTCCAGATAATGCTTGCGGAAGAGCGACATGACGAAATCAACGCCTTCGCGGTTCACTTCTCTCATGTCGGACTCGAAGTATTTGCCGCGACTGTGGGGCCCTGTGATGATCTCGTAAGAGGGAAAATAGGCAATGTCCGGATGTCGTCGGATCACCTCTTCGACGGACGCACGCAGAATGCTCTTGCTCGCGATCGTCGAAACCAGGACATGGCGTTCCTCATAGGTCGCGACGAGCGATACCGGAGAGACGGTCAACAGCAGCGTCGCTCGGGAGTTCAAGGAGCGCAGCCGTTCGACGAAAGCGAGTAGGTCGGCGGTTACTTCGGCGAAGCCGAAATTATGGAACCGATAGTTCTCGGCCGGAACGTCGCTGATCGCCATCGGACATAGCGGAAAGACGGTTCCGTCGACATTCGAAAGCCAGGCTTCGGTGAGGCCAAGGGTGTAAATCAGCACGTCGCAGGTCTCGAACATTTCCCGCACTTTTTGCAGGTGGCGCGCGCGGTCGGCGGTCAACGCCTCGCGAGACTCAAAGCCCGTCATCTGAATGCGCGGGCGAAGCGGATCGACGAGATAGCCGTCCCGGTTGATCCATGCATCGTCGACCGGCGTGAAATTGCCGTAGGCGCGATCGAACAGCTGCACGAGCTGCCGAACCGTGTAGACGTTGCCGAAGCGCGCCGGAAAGACCCCATAATTCTCGTCGAGCCCGACGCCGCCGGGATCGAAGGTTTCGAACACCGAATAGTTGAAGCCGCACTCGAGCAACATCCGCGAGATATGCTGGGCGAAACAACTGCCGGCCGTGGCGACACGATCGGTCCTGCCAATCCGGAAAAGCCCGCTGACGACGGGATCGACGACAGGACTCTCGACAATTCCGCCCCGCCAATAAGTCCAGTCGGGACGACCGAGCTACGGGCTTACCATATGAACATCCTCAATAATTCTTGCGCTGAGATCGTGATCTTAGTCAGATGTGACAACTATCATACGGCTTTATTTGCGGCGCCTGTCTTTTTGCGGCGTCAGACTTATTAAAGAACGCCCGCATACAACGCGCAAGCACATTTTGTCTTAATAGGCGCAAGCGCATATCTTGGCGCCGCGCTTCTACTGCAGCCGGTCAAGCGTGATTTCGACGTGCTTACAGGCGCCTAACGCGCTGATGGAATTATCCGGACAGCAACATAATTTGCCGCCCGGCCCCAAGCCCCGCAGGCCCGATCAGGCTGCCCGCGGCGGTTATTCAGGTCTAAAGGACGCTCGCAATCAGCCGTTCGGCCGAAGCAAGATTGGGCTCCAGCTCGGCGGGAAGCCCGTGCCGCTCGATGATGTAAGCCGCCGCGTTGAAGCAGACGGTCACTTGTCCAGGGATTGATTCGGACACCAGAACCTTGAGCGGAAGATCAAGGCCCGATGGAGGACGCGCCAGCATCAGAGGGGTGCCGGCCTTCGGATTGCCGAAGAGGATCAACGTGGTCGGCGGCATCGCAAGACCCGCTGTCGCGGCTTCGGCCTGCTGATCGATCACGGCGAAGACCTTGATGTGCGATCGGGCAAATGCGTCAAGCAAGCGACGAACGGTGTCGGGGAATGAATGGGCGCTCGAGATGCCGACCACGCCCGGCCCAGGCCCATTGTCCTGCCGCGGCGGCGCCTCAGTCGCCATGGCGCGGGCCCTCGGCAAACCTTGCCTCCACCTCGGCCATCTTCCTTGCCAGCTCATCTGGAACCAGAATCTGCTTTTGGAACAGGATGACGGAGAAGGCGGCGATCCAGCGTTCGTAGTAGGTGAGGCTGTTCATCATTTCGGAGCCAAGAGCCTCGACGCCGCGACGCTTTTCCTCGGTATTGATGATCTTGTGATAGTCCAGCACATCGGCCAACGCATGGCAGCGCTTCTCCCACGGCGACAGCTCGTGGTCGGTTTGCTCGATCCGACCGGCCGCCTGCCCGCCGATGTCGTTGGGAAGTCGCTTCAACAGATCTTCGCTGTGGTTCATGGCCTGTCCGTTCCCGGGTTCTGTACACGAACGACGCCAATCATCGCATCGCGCGTGACCAGCGCTGCGAGCTGCTCCTCCGTGAAGTCTTCGGCGCCCGCCGGTCGCTGCGGCAGGACGAGATAACGCACCATCGCCGTCGAATCGCTGACGCGGACTTCGACATCGTCGGGAATATGCGTGCCAAACTCCCGCAGGACCGCCCTGGGCTCCTTCACCGCGCGGGCCCGATACGCCTTGGCCTTGTACCAGTCGGGCGGCAATCCCAGCACCGCGCGCGGATAACAGGAACAGAGCGTGCAGACGATGAGGTTGTGGACCTTGTCGGTGTTTTCGAGCACGACCAACTGGGTGTCGTCGTAAATGCTGATCCCGAGTTCTTCACAGGCGGCGCGGCCATTGTCCAGCAGACGCGCGCGGAATTCCGGATCAACCCAGGCTCGCGCCACCACCTTCGCGCCCAGGGCAGGCGTGCGTGAGTCCAGCACTTCGATTTGGCGGCGAATCTCGTCCGGGTCGATCAGCTTCTTCTCGACGAGCAACTCTCGCACGGCGATTTCCATGATCTCGTAATACCCGGGCGGCGCTTCGTCCGGCGCCTTCGGATGGGCGTGCTCATGTCGTTCATGGTGATGGTCGTGCGTCGCCACGTCACATCCTTTCCAGCCAGGTTTCGAACACTTCGATGTCCAACCGGTCTTGCGGCGGCCCTGCGTAGCCTGGCCACAGGTCCGCAAGCAGGATGCTCACCCGGTAGTAGTAGCTCTTGATCCCGGCGTTGCGACCATAGGCTTCGTCTTCATTATTTACGGCCGCCGGTTTCAGGACCATTCTGACCACGCCGCGCTTGCCGCGCACATAGGACGGCACGCGGTAGTGGCCGATCGGGAAGCGCACCGAAATCCTCACCTGATCCCCGACATCGAAGGCGGGTTCTTGACCGAGCGCTTTCACCACCCGCAAATCCGATGGTTTCGTCGCTGCTGAAGCTGTTGTGGTCATGGCGGATGTTCCCAATCAGGCGATGCGGCGGCGCCCCCTCACTCCCACTCGATGGTTCCCGGCGGCTTGCTCGTCACATCGTACACCACGCGGTTGACGCCTTTCACTTCATTGATGATCCGCGTCGCGGCGCGGCCGAGGAAACTCATGTCGAAGGGAAAGAAATCCGCGGTCATGCCGTCGCTTGACGTGACCGCGCGCAGCGCGATGACATAATCGTAAGTGCGCCCGTCGCCCATCACGCCGACGCTGCGCACCGGCAAGAGCGCGGCGAAAGCCTGCCAGATGTCGTCGTACAAACCGGCCTTGCGGATTTCGTCGAGATAGACGGCGTCAGCCTTGCGCAGGATCGCCAGCTTCTCGCGCGTGACGGCGCCCGGGCAGCGGATCGCAAGCCCCGGCCCCGGAAAAGGATGGCGCCCGACAAAAGCTTCCGGCAGTCCGAGTTCGCGACCCAAGGCGCGCACCTCGTCCTTGAAGAGTTCGCGCAGCGGTTCAACGAGCCGCATGTTCATGCGCTCCGGCAGTCCGCCGACATTGTGATGCGATTTGATCGTCACCGACGGGCCGCCGGTGAAGGAGACGCTCTCGATCACGTCCGGATAAAGCGTGCCCTGCGCGAGAAACCGCGGCGCGCCGCGTCCGTCCTCAGCAATCTTCTTCGCCTCGGCCTCGAAAGTCTCGATGAACAGCCGGCCGATGGTCTTGCGCTTCGTCTCGGGATCGTCGACGCCCTCCAGCGCGCCGAGAAACAAATCCGCCGCTTCGACGTGATGCAGCGGGATGTTGTAGTGATCGCGAAAGAGCCGCACGACTTCTTCCGCCTCGCCCTGCCGCAGCAGGCCGTGATCGACGAAGACGCAGGTCAACGCATCGCCGATCGCTTCGTGAATCAGCACCGCCGCCACCGCGCTGTCGACGCCGCCGGAAAGCCCGCAGAGCACGCGCCCGTCGCCGACCTGTCGCCTGATTGCCGCGATCGCTTCGCCGCGAAACGCCCTCATCGTCCAATCGGATTTCAGCCCCGCGACCTTTTGCACGAAATTCGATAAGAGCTTCGCGCCGTCCGGCGTATGCGCGACTTCGAGATGGAATTGCACGCCGTAATAGCGGCGCTGCTCGTCCGCGATCGCGGCGAAAGGCGCGTTTTCAGAAGCGGCGATGACGCGAAAGCCCTCGGGGAGCTTCGTCACCCGGTCGCCATGGCTCATCCAGACGGGAAAGCTGCCGCCCTTCTCCCAGACGCCGTCGAAAAGCGCGCTTTTTTCCAGCGCGGTCACCTCGGCGCGGCCGAATTCGCGATGATGGCCGGCTTCGACCTTGCCGCCGAGCTGCGCCGCCATGGTCTGCTCGCCATAGCAGATGCCGAGCACCGGCACGCCGGAATCGAAAATCGCCTGCGGCGCGCGGGGCGAGCCTTCGTCGGTGACCGAGCACGGCCCGCCGGAGAGGATCACCGCCTTGGGACGGATATCGGCGAAGGCGCGCTCAGCGTTCTGGAACGGCGCGATTTCGCAATAGACCCCCGCCTCGCGCACCCGCCGGGCGATGAGCTGCGTCACCTGCGAGCCGAAGTCGACGATCAGCGCCTTGTCATGGCGATCGGCGATGTCGTGAGAATAGGCGTCGGTCGCGGTGGTCATGGGCAAACCTGATTGAACCGCAGTTCACAGTCATGGCCGGGCTTGTCCCGGCCATCGACGCCGGGCAGCTGCGGAATGTCGACGTGGATGCCCGCGACAAGCGCGGGCATGACGCTGGTTGGAGCACTCGGACTGGTCTTACTCAGCGCTTCGCCAAGACACAAATGTAAAACCCGTCCGTACCGCTCGTCGCGGGCGAAAGGCGAAAGCCCGGCCCATGCGGCGAGGCGAAGCGGGCGAGGTCGGGCAGGCCGGCCTTCTCCGCCGTCTCCACGGCCGAAAGCGCGGCGAAGTCCGAATGGTCCGCGAGAAAGGCAGCGATCCGGTCCTCGTTTTCCTCGCGCAGGACCGAACAGGTGACGTAAACGAGCCGCCCACCAGTCTTCACGAAGCGCGCGGCTTTTTCCAAGAGCCCGCCCTGCTCCTTCAGCCTCAAGTCGAGCGCGCCCGGCGCGAGGCGCCATTTGGCGTCGGGATGGCGCCGCCACGCGCCCGTCCCCGTGCAGGGCGCGTCGATCAGCACGAGATCGCAGCGCGCTTCGAGATCGGCGAGCACATCGGCCTGGCCGCGCGGCGCGCGCAGCTGAATATTGCGCGCCCCCGCCCGCTCCAGGCGCTCATGGATCGGCGCGAGCCGGCGTCCGTTGGAGTCATGGGCGTAGATCTGTCCGCGATTATGCATCTGCGCCGCGAGCGCCAGCGCCTTGCCGCCGCCGCCGGCGCAAAGATCGAGAAGCTGCTCGCCGGGGCTCGCGCCGCAAAGCAGCGCAGCAAGCTGCGAAGCTTCGTCCTGCAGCTCGACGAGCCCCTTCACATAAGCCGTCTCGCCGGTCAGCGCCGGCCCCCGCCCCTGCCCGGCGTCGATTCGCAGGCCGATCGGCGACAGCGGCGTCGGCGTCGGCGCGAGATGCGCGAGCTTTTCCAGCGCCTGTTCGCGCGAGCATTTCAGAAGATTGACCCGCAGATCGACCGGCGCGCGGGCGGCGAGCGCGGCGCCCTCCGCCCCCGCGCCCGCGCCGAAGGCGGCGTCGAAACGCGCGGCGAGCCATTCGGGATAGTCGCCGCGCACATGATCCGGCGCTCCGTCGAGCGCGGCCGACTCCAAACGCGCGCGCTCCTCGTCGGAAAGTTTCGCTGGCGCATGGCCGGCGCCGGAACAGAGCGCCGCAATCGCCCCGGCGTTAAGGCCGCGCGCTTCGCGCAGCGCGCCGAGCATGATCGCGCGGGGAGTCTCCGCGCCCATCACATAGGCCGCCGAGGCGCGCTTTCTCAGCGCGTCGAAGACGAGGCTGGCGATGGCGGCGCGATCCTTCGAGCCGGCGAAGCGATGCGCGATGCCCCAGTCCTTCAAGGACTCGGCGGCGGGCCGCCGGCGTTTCGTGAGATCGTCGAGGACCTCGATCGCGGCGGAGACATGGGCGGCGGGAGTCATTGACGCGACTCTCCGCCGATGCGCGCACGACATAATTTTGTCGCCAACGCCGCGCTGTTACGCCAATGGCGCGAACATGCGCGCCCTTTCGAAAAAGGCGGACAAAGCTGATGCGGCGCTTTCATCTGATCGTCGCTTCTATTCTGGCGCTCGCGCTCGCGGCCTGCGCCACGCAGCCTCCGCCGCCGCCGGATTATCCACCGCCGCCGCGGCGCAAGCTCGACGCCAAAACGCAGCTCGAGACTGGCCGCACCTACTGATCCCGCGTTAATCGAACTTCCCCACCGCCCGATGCGTCGCGTGGATGCGGCGGATGGTGCCGGTCGCCGAGCGATAGACGATCGTCTCGGTGTCGATCGTCGTCTTGCCGAGCGACACGCCGCCGACCAGCGGCCCGGCGGTGACCCCGGTCACGCAAACGACGACGTCGCCGGCCGCCATGTCGCCGACCGCGTATTTTCGGCGCGGATCGATCGGGCCGAAACGCTGGGCCTTGGCGATCTGATCGCGCGATTCGAGCGCGAGCCGGCCCTGCATCTGACCGCCGGCGCAACGCAGCACGCAGGCGGCGAGCACGCCTTCCGAGGCGCCGCCGCGGCCGAGATACATGTCGACGCCGGTCTCCCAGGGATGAGTGGTTAAAATGATCGCGGCGACGTCGCCGTCGGCGATGAGGCGCACGCAGGCGCCGGCGTTGCGGCAGGCGCGGATGATGTCGGCATGGCGTGGCCGATCGAGAATGCTCACGGTGATTTCGCTCGGCCGCACGCCCTTGGCGATGGCGAGCGCTCTGACATTGTCGCCCGGATTGCGATCGAGATCGACCGTGCCTTCCGGATAGCCCGGACCGATCGCGATCTTGTCCATGTAAACATCGGGCGCGTGCAGGAGCGATCCGGCCGGCGCCATGGCGACGACGGCGATCGAGCCCGGCATGTCCTTGGCGCAGAGCGTCGATCCCTCCAGCGCCGCGACGCCGAGGTCGACGCGGGGACCGACGCCCGCGCCGATTTCCTCGCCCGTATAGAGCAGCGGCGCGGAGTCTGCGTCGCCCTCGCCGATCACGATGCGCCCGCGCACCGGAAGCCGCGACAGCTCTTCGCGCATCGCCGCCGCCGCCGCGAGATCGGCGGCCATTTCGTCGCCGCGACCGCGCAGTCTCGCCGCAGCGACCGCGGCGCGCTCGGAGGCGCGCGCCAGCTCCAGCGTCAGATAGCGGTCGATCCGCGACGCGTCGGGTTCGGGCTGTTGCGTCATGTCGCGCTACTCGCGTTCGATGCGGATGACCTGCGCGCGCGAGACGATGACGCCGTCCTGATCGATCAGGTCCAGCGCCTCGCGCACAAGATGTTCGCTCGTCGCATGAGTGATGAGAATCACGTCAACGCAATCTCCCGGCGCGCCGCGCTTGCCGCGCTGCACGATGCTTTCGAGCGAAATGCGCCGCTCGGCCATGCGCGTCGCGATCTTGGCGAAGGCGCCGGCGACGTCGCGCACCGACAGGCGGATATAATAGCCGCCCTCGTGGCGGCGCATCGGCGTGCGCGTGAGCTCGGCGAGTTTCACCGACGGCAGGCCGAAGGGCGCCGAGCGGACGCCCTTGCCGATGTCGGCGATGTCGGCGACGACCGCCGAGGCGGTGGCGTCGCCCCCTGCCCCAGGACCGACGAGCGTCAGTTCATGCACCGCGTCGGCGTCGATGGTGACGGCGTTCGAGACGCCCATCACCTGGGCGATGGCGGATTTCTTGCTGACCATGGTCGGATGCACGCGCTGCTCGACGCCGTCGGCGGTGCGCTGCGCGACGCCGAGCAGCTTGATGCGGTAGCCAAGTTCGGCGGCCGCGTCGATGTCGGCGAGACTCACATGCTCGATCCCTTCAATGTCGATGGCCTCGGCGGCGATGCGCGTGCCAAAAGCGAGCGAGGTGAGGATCGCAAGCTTATGGGCGGTATCGAAGCCGCCGATATCGAAGGTCGGATCGGCCTCGGCGTAGCCCAGTCTTTGCGCCTCCGCCAGACATTCCTCGAAGGAGAGCTGCTCCTGCTCCATCCGCGAGAGGATATAATTGCAGGTGCCGTTGAGAATGCCGTAGACGCGTTCGATCGAATTTCCGGCGAGCCCCTCGCGCAGCGTCTTGACGATCGGAATGCCGCCGGCGACCGACGCCTCGAAGGCGAGCGCGGCGTGTTTCTGCTCGGCGAGCGCGGCGAGATGCAGGCCGTGCGCGGCGAGCAGCGCCTTGTTGGCGGTGACGACCGGCTTGCCATGGGCGAGCGCCGTCTCGACGCTGGCCCGCGCCGGCCCCTCAGAGCCGCCGATCAGTTCGACGAACAGGTCGATCGAGGGCGAAGCGGCGAGCTTGACCGGATCGTGGAAAAATTCCGCGCCGGAAAGATCGGCGTCTCGCTCCTTCGCGGCGTCGCGCGCGGAAACGGCGGCCAAAACGATGCGCCGCCCGGTGCGCGCGGTCAGCGCCTCGGCCTGCCGGCGGAGCAGCCGCGCCACCGCCGCGCCGACGGTGCCGAGCCCCGCGATGCCGACGCGCATGATCTCCGACATTGCAACCTTTCCGGGAAAAGCGGCGAGCGATCAACGCTCGAAGACGGTAGCGCCTTGTGCCCGATTTGGCGGCTTCGATCAAGAAATCGCCGACCGGAACGGATTGAGACGCTTTCGCTGGCGCCCTAACTCCTGGACAAGCCGGATGGCGGCGGCGAGGAGACGACAATGACGCGCCGAAGGTTGTTCGCGATTTTGACCGCTTTGACGTTCGCGGTCGCCGGCTCTCGTGCGATCGCCGGCATTGGCCTCCATGTGCCGGCGGCGATCGAACACGCCGAGGCGGCGATCGAATATGGCGCGAAGGGAGATTCAAAAAAGGTCGTGACGCATGTAATGAGCGCGCTCGGCCATGCGCGCGAGTCGCTGCACGAAAATGCCCTCGCCGGAGACCGCGCCGCCAATAAGCTGCTGCACCGCGCCATCAGGCATCTGCGCCTGGCCGAAATGCGCGCACGGTTCGGCGACGCCGCGCGCGCCGTCAAGCATGTGGCGCGCGCGATCGCCGAGCTCAAGAAGGTCAAATGATCGGACGAGTGCGCCGTCCTAATGCGGCACGTCCGACCAGATTTTGCGCTTGATGTAATAGAGCAGGCCGACGAAGACGAGCAGGAAGGCCACGACTCCGAGTCCGACGCGCTTGCGCGATTCGAGATGCGGCTCGGCGACCCACATCATGAAGGCCGCCACATCCTTGGCGTATTGGTCGATGGTCTGCGGCGCGCCGTCATCATAAGTCACGACGCTGTCCGAGAGCGGCGGCGGCATGCCGATGCGCCGCCCCGGCATATAGGGATCGTAGAACTGTCCGTCCGGCAGGTTTACGTCCGGCGGCGTGTCCTCATACCCTTCCATCAGCGAAACGATGTAATCGACGCCGTGCTCCTGATAGGAGAATCCCGGCAGGGCGTCGAAGAGGAACAGCGGAAACCCCCGCGAATAGCCGCGCGCCTTGGCGAGCACCGACATGTCCGGCGGATAATTGCCCGCGAGCGCGGCGCGCGCCGCCTGTTCATTGGCGAAGGGCGGCGGAAAACGGTCGCTCGGACGCGCCGGCCGGTCGTAATATTCGCCCGACTCGTTGGGCCCGTCCTTGACCTTGTAACTCGCGGCGAGCGCCTCGACCTCCTTTTCGGAAAACTCGGGTCCGCCGGGCTGCGACAGATTGCGGAAGGCGAGCATTTTGATCGAATGGCAGGAGGAGCAGACCTCCTTGTAGACCTTGAAGCCTCTGCGCAGCTGCGCCTTGTCGTAGCGGCCGAACGCGCCCGCGAAGCTCCAGTCGAAGCGCTTGGGCTTCTCCTCGTGCCTGGCGCTCTCGTGACGCGCCTCCTTTTCCTTCGCGGCGGGCGCCGCGACCTTCTCGGTCGCCTTTTCTGGAGGCGCGGCGGCGGTATCGCCTTCCTTCGCTGGGGGCGTGGCGGCGCTATCGGCCTCCTTCGCGGGAGGCGCGGCGCCTTGATCGGCTTCCGGCGCCGAAGGCGCGGCGCCCTGATCGATTACGGACGGCGGGGACTCCTCCTGAGCCCCGGCGGGGCCGAGAAGCGCGAGCGTCGCAGCGACCGCGACGGGAATGAGCGCTCGGCGCTTCATCGAAGAGACGAGGCGACGCGAGTTTCTGCGCGCCTCAGACATGGGAAGCCTCCCCTTGCACGATCGAGGCCTCGATCGACTCAGGAACCGGCTCCGGCTTCTCAACCCTGCCGAGAACCGGCAAAATGATCAGGAAATGCAAGAAGTAATAGGCCGAGAAGACGCGCGCGAACCAAAGATAGGCGCCTTCGGCAGGCTGCGCGCCAAGATAGCCGAGTCCGATGCATACCGCGAGAAACACCCAGAATTCCTTACGAAACAGCGGGCGGTAAACCGCCGACTTCACCTTCGACGTGTCGAGCCACGGCAAAGCGGCGGTGATCAGAATCGACGAGAAGAGCGCGATGACGCCAAGGAGCTTGTTCGGGATCGCGCGCAGGATTGCATAAAAGGGCAAGAAGTACCACTCCGGCACGATATGCGGCGGCGTCACCAGCGGATTGGCTTCGATGTAATTGTCCGGATGGCCGAGATAGTTCGGAACGAAAAACGTCAGCCAAGAATAGACGACAAGGAATGCGACGATGCCCACCGAATCCTTCAACGTCGCATAGGGCGTGAAAGGAACGGTGTCCTTCCTGATGTCCTTCACCTCGACGCCGGACGGATTGTTCTGGCCCGTGACATGCAGCGCCCAAACGTGAAGGATCACGATGGCGACGATGATGAACGGCACGAGGTAGTGCAAGGCGTAGAAGCGGTTGAGCGTCGGATTGTCGACGGAATAACCGCCGAGCAGCCAGGTGGTGATCGACGTGCCGACGACGGGAATCGCGGAGAAGAGATTGGTGATGACCGTCGCCGCCCAGAACGACATCTGTCCCCAGGGCAGGACATAGCCGAGGAATCCCGTGGCCATCATCAGCATGAAGATGATGACGCCGAGAATCCATAACACCTCGCGCGGCTCCTTGTAGGAGCCGTAATACATGCCGCGGAAGATATGGATGTAGACGGCGAGGAAGAACATCGACGCGCCATTGGCGTGCGCGTAGCGCAAGATGGTTCCCCAATTCACGTCGCGCATGATCTTTTCGACGGAATCGAAAGCGAGCGTCGTCTCCGGCGTGTAATGCATCGCCAGAACGACGCCGGTAACGATCTGGGCGACCAGCATGAAACTCAAAATCGCGCCGAACACCCACATGTAGTTGAGGTTCTTGGGCGTCGGATAGGCGACGAAGGAGTCATGCACGAAGCTCAGAATCGGCAGCCGGCGCTCCAACCAGCGCGCGAAGCCGCTTTTTGGCGTGTATTGGGAATGTCCTTCCATGGGCGCTCTCGCAACCTCGCGCAAAAAACTGATGGACGTTCGGCGATGGTCAGCCGATCTTGATTTTGTTTTCGGCGATGAAGGCGTAGGGCGGCACCTCCAGATTCGTCGGCGCCGGGCCGCTGCGAATCCGTCCCGAGAGGTCGTAGACCGAACCATGGCAGGGACAGAACCAGCCGTTGAATTCGCCCTCCTTGCCGGTCGGGATGCAGCCGAGATGCGTGCAGACGCCGACCACGACAAGCCACTGGGGCTTATGGACGCGTTTGGCGTCCGGCTCCGGATCCGGCAGCTCCGTCAACGGGACGTCTTCGGCCGCCTTGATTTCGGCTGGCGTGCGGTGACGCACGAAAACCGGCTTGCCGCGCCATTTCACAGTGACGATCTGGCCTTCCGGAATCGCCGACAGGTCGACTTCGGTCGAGGCCAAGGCCAGCGTGGAGGCGTCGGGGTTCATTTGCGCGATCAGCGGCCATGCCACGCCGGCGACCGCTCCCGCGGCGGCGACGCCCGTCGCGACATAGAGAATATCGCGCCGGCTCGGCTCCGCCGGTTTCACGGCGGCGTCTTTGCTTGTCACGCTCGAACCTCTCCCAACGCTCTCAAGACTTCGCGGCCGAGGCGGCGGCTTCGCCCAAGCCGAGTGTTTTACGCGAATCTCCGCCACTGTCCACAAGCCGCGCCAGGGAAATTTGGCTATTCCCTCGGGCGCACAAGGGCGAGGCGCCGTTCGCGGCGATATGCCGCAAATTCGACCAACTCAACCGTCGGAACGCAGACATGGCTCCTCTTATGCTTGCTTTGTGCCAGCCCGACATTCCTCAAAACGCCGGGACCATGCTGCGAAGCTGCGCCTGCCTTGGCGTCGCAGCGGCGATTATCGGACCAGCAGGTTTTCCGACAGGCGACCGCGACTTCCGGCGCGCCGGCATGGATTACCTCGACCACGTGACGATTGACCGACATGCGTCCTTCGCGGCCTTCGAAGACTGGCGCGCCGCGCGGAACCGGGCGGGCGAGAGGCGCCGCCTGCTGCTTTTGTCGACGCGCGCGACGGTCTCCTATCTCGACTGCGACTACCGCGAAGGCGACATTCTGCTCGTCGGCCGGGAGTCGGCCGGCGCGCCGCAGGAAGCGCGCGCCGCCGCCGATCTGGCGCTGCGCATTCCCATGCGCCTCGGCGTGCGCTCGCTCAACGTCGCCGTGGCCGCGGGGATCGTCATGGGCGAGGCGCTACGACAGCTGCGCGCGCTTTGACGAGGTGCGCAGGCGCACAGCGCGCGACGAAAAGACCCATCAATTTGGAACTCATCGCCGGTCGTTAAGGCGATGTTAATGAATTTTAGGAGGGCGGTATGACTCATCAAGCGATTCGTATCTCGCTCGCGCTTTGGGACCGGCTGCTCAAAGCGCTTAATGCGGCGCTGTTCACCGTCGTTCTCTGTATCGGGCTCTATGCGCTCCTGACCAATTTTTCGGAGGCGCGAAGCGCGGTCAGCAAGCTCTTCGCCAAATTCACACAGATTGAAAGTTTCGAAGGGTTCAATGTGAAGGCGGCGTTCAAAGTCGATCAGATCGCCCAGTCGACGGAAATCTATCAGGCGCTGCCGGCGGAAATGAAAGACATGCTGCCGGACGACATTCTGTCGCTGCGGCCGGGCTGGGTCGAACGGCTTCTCTATGTCGGCGATCAGGGCAAATTATGCGACTTCGAATTCGCCGATCAGAAAATGACCGAGGCTTATAACACCGATCGGCATCTGGCGGCTGACGGGCTCATCTCGATGAAAGACTCGCGCGAGGTGAAGGCGCAGGTGCTCGAAGAGATGCGCCAGGCGAAAGCAAGAAACCGTGAGTGGCCGAACGGCGAGCCGCGTTCCTGCTATGTCACCGAACTCACCGAGCGCGGCAGGAACGTCAAGACCGCGCTTGTGCAATTCCTGCGGGCCGGCTTCGCGGCCGCGACGGTCGCCCCGGCGGCGCGCCGTGAGGGTTCGAAGATGAAAGTCGCGACTATTTCGCGATAGCCCTCTTGTAAAATTGACAATGCGCGACGGCGGCTCGATGAAGCGGCGACAAGGGAGACGCCGATGACCGCCGCGCCCGATGAGCTTGAGGCCCGCAAAAACGCCGCGCGCGCGTGGTTCGAGTCGCTGCAACTGCGCATCATCGCCGCCTTCGAGGCGCTGGAGGACGAGGCGCCCGGTCCCTTTGCGCCGGACGCCGACGCGCCGGGTCGGTTCGTTCTTACCGCCTGGGGCCGAACGGATCCCAGCGGCGCGCCGGGCGGCGGCGGCCGCATGGGAATGATCCGGGGACGCGTGTTCGAAAAGGCCGGCGTGCATTGTTCGACGGTGTTCGGGAGCTTCGCGCCGGAATTCGCCAGGCAGATTCCCGGCGCGGCGGAAGACCCCCGCTTCTTCGCGACCGGCATTTCTTTGATCGCGCATCCCTGGAACCCAAATGTTCCCGCCGTGCATATGAACACGCGCTTCGTCGTGACGACGAAAGCCTGGTTTGGCGGCGGCGCCGATTTGACGCCGGTGCTCGACGCGCGCCGCACGCAGGACGATCCCGACACCATCGCCTTTCACGCCGCGATGCGCGGCGCCTGCGAGCGCCATAGAGTCGCCGACTATGCGCGGTTCAAGCAATGGTGCGACGAATATTTCTTTCTCGCCCACCGCAATGAGCCGCGCGGAATCGGCGGCATTTTCTACGACTATTTCAACAGCGCCGGAGACGCCGAGAATTCCGCCTGGGATGAAGATTTCGCCTTCACCCGCGACGTCGGCGAAAGCTTTCTCGACATCTATCCGGAACTGGTGCGGCGCAATTTCGCCAAGCCGTGGAGCGACGCGCAGCGCGACGAACAGCTCGTGCGGCGCGGGCGCTATGTCGAATATAATCTGCTCTATGACCGCGGCACGATCTTCGGCTTGAAGACCGGCGGCAATGTCGAGTCGATCCTGTCGTCGATGCCGCCTCTGGTGAAGTGGCCGTAAGCTGCGCGTCATCGGCCACAGCAGCGTCACACCCGCGCTTGTCGCGGGCATCCACGCGGTTCCGCTGCGGCCTCCTTGAAGCATTTGTGAAATGTCACGGCGTGGATGGCCGGGACAAGCCCGGCCATGACGCGGAGAGAACATGTCATCCGAACGTCCAGCGCCGGTTGAGCGCGAAGGTAACGAACATCGCCAGCACGGTTGTGACCATCTGCGCTGGGAGATAAGGCGCCGCCCAGCGGTCGACGAAAAGACTCATCAACGCGTAAGTGACGCAAAAGCCGACGAAGGCGACCAACGCAAAGCGCCATGTCGCCTCGGCATGCGGCCTCTCGCTCGCAAAGACATGGCGCCGGTTGAGGATATAGGCCACGACCCCGCCGACGACATAGCCGCAGAGCGTCGCCGGCACGGCCCGCCATTCCGCGCCTTCCACCAAGGCGATGAGAACGGCGTAATGCGCGAGCGTCGCGACGGCGCCGACCGAAGCGTAAGCCGCGATCTGGCGCGTGGTCGACATGCTCAGCGCGGCATCGCGGCGTAATGTCGCGCGATCTCCCGCATCTCGGACTCGGACAGCTGGCGGCTCATATAGCGCATCTCCTCATGCGGCCGCTTGCCGGAACGAAACGCCTTGATCTGATTGAAGAGATAGAGCTCATGCTGTCCGGCGAGATGCGGAACGTCGGCGCTTTTGGCGATCCCGTCCGCGCCATGGCAGGCGGCGCATTGGACGATGACGTCGGAGAGATCGCCCGCCCCCGCGCCTGTCGCGCTGGGAACGAGAAGCAGGATCGGCAGCAAGCATGTCGTAAGTCGCATCAGCGTCATTTCTTAGCGCGCGAGGAATCGCGATGATAGCGCAGTTTTCATGCTGTGCGATGCGCGTGCGCAGGACCGAGCCCTGCGATCCCCTCCCCGCCGATAGCCCTTCACATGACCGTCATTCTCGTCTAGACAGGCGGCGACTTTCGAGCCGGGCGCGACCCGCTCGCCGCCCGCATGACCGGTCTGCCGACAAATCGACGGGCAAATACGGGACGCGTTCCGGTCCAGGGGCCGGATTCGCGGCCCTTTTTTATGCCCGCTGTCCGGATCAGCGCGCAGCCGACAGGAACACATGCCGAAACGAACCGACATTTCCACGATCATGATCATCGGCGCCGGCCCGATCGTCATCGGCCAGGCGTGTGAATTCGATTATTCCGGCACCCAGGCCTGCAAGGCGCTGAAGGCCGAGGGCTACCGGATCGTCCTCGTCAACTCCAATCCGGCGACGATCATGACCGATCCGGACATGGCCGACCGCACCTATATCGAGCCGATCACCCCGGAAATCGTCGCCAAGATCATCGAGAAGGAACGCTACGCGGCGCCCGGCGGCTTCGCGCTGCTGCCGACGATGGGCGGACAGACCGCGCTCAACTGCGCCCTCAGTCTCGAGAAAATGGGCGTGCTGAAGCAATTCGACATCGAGATGATCGGCGCGACCGCGCATGCGATCGACAAGGCCGAGGACCGCGAATTGTTTCGCGAGGCGATGACCAAGATCGGCCTGGAAACGCCAAGGTCGCACCACGTCAAGACGCTGTCCGCCGCGCTCGAGGCGCTCGACGACATCGGCCTGCCGGCGATCATCCGCCCGTCATTCACGTTAGGGGGCACCGGCGGCGGCATCGCCTATAACAAGGCGGAGTTCATCGAGATCGTCGAGCGCGGCATCGACGCCTCGCCGACCAATGAAGTTCTGGTCGAAGAAAGCGTCCTCGGCTGGAAGGAATATGAGATGGAGGTCGTCCGCGACAAAGCGGACAATTGCATCATCATCTGCTCGATCGAGAACATCGATCCGATGGGCGTGCACACCGGCGACAGCATCACCGTGGCGCCGGCGCTGACGCTGACCGACAAGGAATATCAGATCATGCGCGACGCCTCGATCGCGGTGCTGCGCGAGATCGGCGTCGAGACCGGCGGCTCCAACGTGCAATTCGCGGTCGATCCCAAGAACGGCCGGATGATCGTCATCGAGATGAATCCGCGCGTGTCGCGCTCCTCGGCGCTGGCGTCGAAGGCGACCGGCTTTCCGATCGCCAAGGTCGCGGCGCGGCTCGCGGTCGGCTATACGCTCGACGAGATCGCCAATGACATTACCGGCGGCGCGACGCCGGCCTCCTTCGAGCCGACGATCGACTATGTCGTCACCAAGATTCCGCGCTTCGCCTTCGAGAAATTTCCGGGCTCCGAGCCGATCTTGACGACCGCCATGAAGTCGGTCGGCGAAGCCATGGCGATCGGCCGCAATTTCGCCGAGTCGCTGCAGAAGGCGCTGCGCTCATTGGAGACGGGCCTCTGCGGCCTCGACGAGATCGAGATCGAAGGCTTCGGAAAAGGCGACGACATGAATGTGCTGCGCGGCGCGCTTGGCACGCCGACGCCCGACCGGCTGCTCGTCGTCGGCCAGGCGCTGCGGCTCGGCATGACCGCCGAAGCGATTCATGAAGCGAGCCAGATCGACATCTGGTTCATCGAGCGCATCGCCGAAATCGTCGCGCTCGAAAAAAAGGTCAAGACATACGGCCTGCCCGAGGACGCCGAGAATCTGCGCAAGCTCAAATTCGCGGGCTTCTCAGATTCGCGCCTCGCGACGCTTACGGGCCTGGAAGAAGAAGACGTGCGCGACATGCGCCATCGTCTTGGCGTGCGTCCCGTCTATAAGCGCATCGACACTTGCGCGGCCGAATTCGCTTCGCCCACGGCCTATATGTATTCGACCTATGAAGCGCCTTTCATCGGCGTTCCGGCGAGCGAGGCGCGCCCAACGGACAGGAACAAGATCGTTATCCTGGGTGGCGGCCCCAACCGTATCGGCCAAGGCATCGAATTCGACTATTGCTGCTGTCACGCCTGCTTCGCGCTCGGCGACGCCGGTTTCGAGACGATCATGATCAATTGCAATCCGGAGACGGTCTCGACCGATTACGACACCTCCGACCGGCTTTATTTCGAACCGCTGACCAATGAAGACGTGGCCGAAATCCTCGACGTCGAAAAATCCAACGGCGCGCTGATCGGCGTCATCGTCCAATATGGCGGCCAGACGCCGCTGAAGCTCGCGCATGGCCTCGAGCAGGCCGGCGCGCCGATCCTTGGCACGCCGGTCGATTCGATCGACCTCGCCGAGGACCGCGACCGCTTCAAGCGGCTGCTCGACAAGCTCGGGCTGAAGCAGCCCAAGAACGGCATTGCCTATTCGGTCGAGCAGTCGCGCATCGTCGCGCAGGAGCTCGGCCTACCGCTCGTCGTGCGTCCGAGCTATGTGCTCGGCGGCCGCGCCATGGCGATCATCCGCGACCAAAGCGATCTCGATGATTATCTGCTCGGAACATTGCCGAGCCTCGTGCCCTCCGAGGTCAAGGCGCGCTACCCGAACGACAAGACGGGTCAGATCAACACGGTGCTCGGCAAGAATCCGCTGCTCTTCGACCGCTATCTGACTGACGCCATCGAGGTCGACGTGGACTGTCTCGCCGACGGCGACGCGGCGGCGATCGCCGGCGTGATGGAACATATCGAAGAGGCGGGCATTCATTCGGGCGATTCCGCCTGCTCGCTGCCGCCCCGATCTCTCGCTCCCGAGACCATCGCCGCGCTTGAGGCGCAGACGAAAAGTCTCGCCATGGCGCTTGGAGTCGTCGGCTTGATGAATGTGCAATTCGCGCTCAAGAACGGCGAGATTTACGTGCTGGAAGTCAATCCGCGCGCGTCCCGCACCGTGCCTTTCGTCGCCAAGGTCATCGGCAGGCCGATCGCCAAGATCGCGGCCCAGATCATGGCCGGCGCAAAGCTTGTCGACTTCGATCCGCTGGAGACGAAGCCGGCGCATGTCGGCGTGAAGGAGGCTGTCTTCCCCTTCGCGCGCTTTCCGGGCGTCGACACCGTGCTTGGTCCGGAAATGCGCTCGACCGGCGAAGTCATGGGCCTCGACAGCTCGTTCGACGCCGCCTTCGTCAAGAGCCAGCTCGCGGGCGGCGCCAAGGCCCCGCGCGAAGGCGTCGTTTTCGTCTCTGTGAAGGACGCGGACAAGAGCCGCATTATTCCCGCGGTTCGTCTGTTGAAGGAAGTCGGCTTTTCCGTCGTCGCCACCGGCGGCACGGCGCGCTATCTCGTCGAACGGGGAATCGCCGCCCAGAAGCTGAACAAGGTCTCCGAAGGGCGGCCCCATATCGTCGACGCGATCAAGAACGGCTCGATCGCGCTTGTTTTCAATACGACCGAGGGGGCGCAGGCGCTCGCCGACTCGCGCTCCTTGCGCCGCGCGGCGCTTCTGCATAAGGTTCCCTATTACACGACCCTGGCAGGGGCGGTCGCGGCGGCCCAGGGGATACGCGCCTATGTGTCGGGGGATCTTAAGGTCCGGGCGCTGCAGGATTATTTTTCGCCGACCGCGACCAACTGAATATTGAGGAGTTCTGCGACTCAGTCGGCGATGCGCTGACTTTTGGCCGCGATTGGCCAACCCCCGCTCGACCGATGGCTGCGCCGACGCGCGCGCCGACGGCGCAATTGAAGCGCCGCAAGACGGGCGAAACTTAAGAAAGGCGAGAAGCGAGAGCAATGGTGGACAAGGTGCCCATGACCGCCGCCGGCTACGCGGCGCTCACCGAGGAATTGCGCCGCAGGCAGCAGGAAGACCGTCCGCGCATCATTCAGCAGATCGCTGAGGCGCGCGCCCACGGCGACCTTTCGGAAAACGCCGAATATCACGCCGCCAAGGAAGCGCAGTCGCTCAACGAAGGCCGCATCGCCGAACTCGAGGACAAGCTGTCTCGCGCCGAAGTCATCGATGTGTCAAAGCTCAACGGCTCGACCATCAAATTCGGCGCGACGGTCACGGTCGTCGACGAGGACACCGAAGAGGAGCGGGCCTATCAGATCGTCGGCGAATCCGAGGCCGACGTGAAGAGCGGCCGGGTGTCGATCACAAGCCCGATCGCCCGCGCGCTGATCGGCAAGACGGTCGGCGACACCGTCGAGGTCACGACGCCCGGCGGCGGCAAGAGCTACGAGATTCTGAAGGTCGCGTTCGGGTGAGCGCCCCCTCCCTGTCCCTCCCCCGCTAAAGCGGGAGAGGGAACCCTAACCACGAAGGTTACGCGGTTTGTTGCGCCCTTCCGCATCTGACTCCCTCCCCCCCGAAGCGGGGGAGGGCTGGGGAGGGGGCGCTTCGAACGTCCCGAACCTTCCGCCGCATACGACAATCCGCATCCTCTGCGACGGACGCGCCGGGCATGAGGCGCAGACCCTCGGCATTGCTCAGGCGCTTGGGCTTATGCCCGATCTCCGCTGCATCGCGCCGCGTCCGCTCTACGCCGCGCTTGCGCCTTTCACGTCCCCAGATCCCAGCGACGCGCGCGCCTACGCCCCGCCCTGGCCCGACATCGCCATCGCCGCCGGACGCCGGACGATCCCCGCGCTACGGCGCCTCAAGCGCGACTCCGGCGGGCGGACCTTCACGGTCTATGTGAACAGGCCGGCGAACGGGCCCGGCGCCGCCGATCTCATCGTCGCGCCGCGCCATGACGGGTTTGCCGGCGGTAACGTCGTGACGCCGCTGACGCCCGCCAATCGCATCACGCCGGAGCGGCTCGCCGCGGCGCGCGCCGCGCCCGATCCCCGCATCGACGCCCTGCCCCGCCCGCGCGTCGCGCTCCTTGTCGGCGGCGACAGCCGGCGTGTCGCCCATGCCGCGAAAGACGTCGCGCAGCTCGCTCACATTGCGGAGTCGCTCATTGCGAGCGGGCGCGGCGTGATGGCCACAGCCTCCCGCCGCACGCTCCTCGCCTTGCGCGAGGCGCTTCGGCGCGTTCTCGCACCCCCGCGCGGCTTCTTCTGGGACGGAGAGGGAGAGAACCCCTATCTCTCGATGCTCGCCAGCGCGGACTCGATCATCGTGACCGGCGACAGCGTCAATATGGTGGGGGAAGCGATCGCCGCCGCCGCGCCGGTCCATGTCGTCCCCGCGCCCGGACGTCGCGCCAAGATCGACGCCTACCTCGCCGCGCTCAGCGACCGTGGCGCCATCCGCCTCTGGAGCGGCGCGCTCGAAGAATGGAGTCGCGCGCCGATCAATGCGACGCCCGATATCGCAAGCGCCGTCGCGCGCGCCTATCTGGCCTTCGCCGCGTCGCGGCGCAATTCCTGAACGCCGCCGCTTTGCAGGACGCTTGGCTGCTTGAAAAAGCCGCCGCGCGCCGATAAGAGTGGCGCGCCGCGCGCCCTTCGCGCGACGCGATCGCCGCAATAGCTCAGCTGGTAGAGCACATCATTCGTAATGATGGGGTCGGGGGTTCGAATCCCTCTTGCGGCACCAATGCCTCCCAATCGCTCCTTAAAAGGCGACGCATTTGAACGCCACCTGGTCCAGGTTGGCCATTTTCGCGACGAAGGTCACGGTCGAAGGCGTGGAGCCGGTCTCGTTTATCGCGTTGGCCGGGGTGGTCATGTCGTGCGCGTCGCAGACCCAACCTTGTGGCGCCGGGACCGCGAAGGACAAGGTGACCGTCCCTCCGGCGCATGCGCCGTCGGCTCTGAATACGCCCGCCGTGTTGCCGCCGGCTTGAGCGTCGATCGCGCATGTCCCGCTGTTGGGCGGGGCGGCGCCGCTGACGATATACGTCGGGGCCTTATAGGAGCGGCCGCCGACGTCGCCGGCGGCGCTAACCGTGAAATTTCCGCGTGGGCCGGTGAGGAAATTGCCGCTCAGCGCCGAACTCGAAAGGTCGACGCCCTTGGCGAACGCCAAGGGCCCTTTGGTGCAGATGATGCAGCCCGAGGCGGAGATCGGCGAACCGCCGGAGAGATTGTCGAGCGCGATGATGTTGTTCCATCCGGTGGTGTTGACAGGGTTGTAGACCGCGATCGCCGCATCGCGGATGGCGCCGTGAACCGAGTCGCCGGAGCCTTGAACGATGCTGATGCCATATTTGCCTTGCACGCTGGAGCCCGCGTAGGCGGTGACGTCGAATTCGGCGCCGTAAATGCCCGTATAGCCGGTCGCCCCGCGCAAAAGCTGAGCGTTGAAGTTTCCTCCCCAGACGCCGACCCGACTGCTGACGGGAACGTTGCCCTGGATCACGCTGAAAACCGAAATATACGGATTGAAGCCGGACGGCGGATCGGACTCGACGGTCGTCCACACCCCAAACGCGTCGCGTTCGCCGACGCGCGTCGCCCCATCGCCATGAAAGTTCAGACCAACGCCTTGGGTTCGACCGGAAGCGTTGACGACATTGTCATGTATGTCGATGAGATTTCCGTAGTGGTATCCTTGGTGCGTCCCGGACATCGTCATATTCACATTAAAACCGGCATTGAAATTTTGAAGCGCGATCCACGTATTGACCGAATTCGTATTAACGACGCCGCAGGCCGCGCGCGCGGCGTCCGAACAATTGATGCTTTCCCCCGCGGCGTTTGACGCGATCAAAACGAATGTGAGAGGGGCGACATATTTGAGCACGTCCGTCTCCCGAATGGCCCAGACCAGGCATTGGCGAAATACTCGGTCGGTAGGGCGTTTGGTTAGCGTTTCGATTTGAATTTTCGCTTCTTCGCGCTTTTTGTAAAGCCGCGCATGCGACGCCTCGGCGCGTTCGCGCCGGCAATGATTGACTTTGCCTGTATCCGTCGGAAAGCGAAAACGCGCGAGCCCGCGGCGCGCGTCGGAAACTCAAGCCTGTCGATTGTTTCGCATTGAGTCCGCGCCATATCCAAAAGCGGAAACGCCCCGGAGCGCGCCGATGTATCGCAAGATTCTTCTGCCGATCGACATTACCGAATCCGCGATGACCGACCGCGCGATTGACGTCGCGCAGCGATTTGCGAAGCCCTTCGATAGCGAAATGCGGCTCGTCAATGTGCAATCGCTTCTGCCGATCGCCTTTCTCGACTATGCGCCCGAAAATTTCGACCTGCAGGTGCGCCGCGGCCTTGAGAAGGAAATGGCGGCGGTCGCCGCCAAGATCGACTGCGCGCCGGAGCGCGTCTCCACCGTCGTGCTGTTTGGACCGGTCTACCAGAGGGTTCTGGCCGAGGCCGAGGAATGGGGCGCCGATCTCATCGTTTTGTGCTCGCATCGGCCCGGCATGGATCGGTTTCTCATCGGCTCCAACGCCACGACAATCGTCAATCACGCACGATGTTCGGTGCTGGTGGTGCGCGGCGCGGCGCCGTAGCGCTTTTGCATTCGCCTCCGCTGATTTGGTTTCGCCGATCGCTCGCGAAAACGGCGACGCTTGGCTGCGCCATGATGAACCTACGATGGCGACGCGATGACGGCGCTTTCACGAAACTCTCATCACGCTCTCACATGACTTTGCTACCGACCCGTCGATGCGGCGGTCACTCCATGTCGCGGGAGGATTCCATGTCGAAAGAGGCGATGCAGAACGCCGGCGGTTCGGCGACGGAAAAGCCTGAGAGCAACACCGGCAAGATCGTTGGCGGCGTCATCGCCGCGGCGATCGGCGGCGTGATCGGCGCGCTGTTGCTGGGCGGCTACGCCGTGTTGCCGGCGGCGGTCGTTGTCGGACTGCTGGGCGTCGCGCTGGGCGCGGTGTTCGACTGAACGGAAGTTCGCGCCGAGCGCCGCCCGCACAAGGCGGGGTTCGGTCCGAAGCGTGCGTGTTTTTGAGTTTCGCGCGTGAAAAACTGGGCGGCTTAGTCTTCGTTGAAGGCGAGGCCGCTTTTTTTTCGTTCTGGAGCTTCCGGCTCGGGCTTTGCTAAATCGAAGCGTGGGGATATCAGAATCGCCTGCAAGGTTTTTGGACTTGGGCGGAACCGTTTCGTTCGGTTTTCGTTACTCCTCAAAGCCAAAGCCTCGCGCTGATAAGGCCAAGTTTTCAACTGGGAGGAAAAAATGAATAAAATCCTTGCCTTCGCTGCGGCGGCCGCGGTCCTGTTCGGGGGCGCCGCCTTCGCCGATCCGGTGACCAGCCCCGCCAATGTCCGGTCCGGCCCCAGCCCGAAATGGCGCGTCATCGCCACGCTGCCCGCCGGCACCGATGTCACGGTGATCGACTGCGGCGCCGGCTGGAAGCGCGACTGGTGCGAGATTCAGGCGGGCCCGGTGCATGGCTTCGTCGCGGCGGGCGTGCTCGGGACGCAGGGAAATAACGTGCTCATCGCGCCGGTCGTCACCAATAACGACGTGGCGATCTACAAGGGCCCGGGCGTCAACTTCAAGATCATCGGCAGCATCCCGGAAAATCAGACGGTCAACATGGGCGGATGCGTCGCGGGCAACGGCGGCGTCACCTGGTGCAAGGTCACTTTCGGCGGCAAGACGGGCTATTCGATCCAGTCCGAACTGCAACGCCAGAACTCGCTTTTCCCGATGTAAAGTTCAGGGTGCGGCGATGGGCTCGCCATCGCCGCGCCGCTCTTTCGAAACCTCGCCGCGCGCCCTATGATGGCTTGCGGCCGCTCGGCCGCAGCGAGGGCGTCGTCATTCGAGCCGAAACTTCCCGAGCCGCCGCGGAGCGGGTCTCGCCGCTGACGCGGCGCGCGCTCGCGCCCAATCCCGGTCCCTTCACCCATACCGGAACCTGCAGCTATATCATTGGATCGGGCGATGTGGCGATCGTCGATCCCGGGCCGGACGACCCGCGTCATATCGAAGCGCTCCTCGCCGCGATAAGCGGCGAAAGATTGCGCTATGTGCTGGTCACGCATACGCATCGAGACCATTCGCCGGCGGCCCGCGTCTTGAAGGAAGCGACGGGCGCCACAATCGCCGGATGCGCCCCCTACGCGCCTTGCGAATCGCCAAATGTCGGCGGCCCCAATCTCGACGCGGCCCATGATCTCGCCTATGCGCCGGATATCGTCCTGAAGGACGGCGACGCGCTCATGCTCGGCGAGCTTTCTCTCGTCGCATTGGCGACTCCCGGTCACACCGCGAACCACCTCTGCTTCGCGGTTCCCGCGGAGCAGGCGCTTTTCACCGGCGACCATGTCATGGCCTGGGCGACGACCGTGATCGCGCCGCCAGACGGCTCAATGCGCGACTACATGACCTCGGTGGAGCGGCTGCTGGGGCGGGCCGACCGCGTCTACTGGCCCGCTCACGGCGGGCCGGTGTGCGATCCGCCGCGCTTTCTGCGCGCTCTGGTTCATCATCGGCGCGCGCGCGAGGCCGCGATTCTCCGGCGTCTCGAAGCCGGCGACGAGACCATCGGCGAAATTGTCGCGCATATCTATGAGGGCGTCGACAAACGCCTCCATCCGGCCGCGGCGATGACCGCGCTCGCGCATCTTGAGGATTTGATCGCGCGCGGCCTTGTCGAATGCGCGGGACGACCGGTCTTGCAGGCGCGCTTCCGCCGCAGCGGGGCTTAGGGCGCGCTCGACGTCGGCAGAAAGATCACGACGTCGTTCTTATGCGCGCGCCCGAGCCGCTTGCGGGCCTCTTCGTCGAGAATGTCGGCGTCGACCGTCTGCCCTTTGATCAGCGCGAGACGGCTTTCCCAAAGCATGCGTTGAAGCTTGAGAATATTGCGCTCCAGACGCAGCTGTTCGAGCTTTTGCTCATATTCCTCGCCGGTCTTCAGACCGCGCTGGCCGTTAACGCCGTGCCAGACGAAATAAGCGGTCGTAACGCCCGCCACCGTGTAGAGGCTGAGCGGAAGCACAAGCGCGCGAACGAGAACTCTAAGGCGATGCATGACCGCCACCCTAGCTCTCGCGCCTTTATGCGCCGTTAAGGCTGAATCGATTTCTCGGCTGAGGTCGGGACGCGGCTTCCCGCGCGCGTGATCCGTTCAATTTCGCCGCGCACGAGCCGCTCGACGAGCGACGGCAGATTCTCGTTGAGCCATTGTTCCACCATCGGCCGGAGCATTTCTTGCGCGCATCGGTCGAGAATGTCGCTCTCGCTGAACGCCACGCCGGCGGCAAGGGTCCGAAATTGCGATGCGACCGTGGCGGCCGACTCGGGCGACAGCAGCGGACGGTCTTGGGACGCCGGTTCGGCGACATCGACCTCGGGATTTTGCGGCTCTGTCATGTTTTCACCTTCAGACAGCGCTTTGGCTTCCGACGAAGGAGCCTCCGGCTCCGGCCTCATCTCGTCCGGGTCGTAGAGCAACCGAAGCGCTCCCGTCTCTTCCCTCTCGCCGTTGGACGAGTCGGCGGGCGGCGGCGGCTCGTCCTGAAAGCGTTCGAGAACAGGCGCCGGATAGGCGCTGCGTCCCCCCGACGCATCGTCGACGTCGGCGCGCCTACGGCGGCGGACGTCGCGACGCACGCCCGGCATGCCCTCGTCATCGGCGATGATGCGACGGATGGAGGCGAGAATTTCCTCCATCGACGGCTCGTTCGCGCGCGCTTCGTCCTGAAACGTGCGCGAAGAAGCGGAGGCGTTCGCTGCGCTCATGGAATTCTGCCGCTTTGCGCGGAAAGCGCCGCGCAGGAAGATGACCGGATCTCCGATTGCGCCAAACGGCGAATCAACTCGGCCAGAACGAATTCGACACGTTTCGCGCTATGATGTCACCCGCATTCGCAAAATTCTTATCGGCCATCTGGCGTGTCGAGACCGAACCATTTTTCTTGCACCTGATCGAGATGAACGCTCGGGTCATAGAGCGCGACGGCGAGGTCGAGTTCGCGCGCCGACAGGCGGCCGATCGAGCCCAGCGCAGCGTAGGAGGCGACGACGCGGTCGCGCTGCGAGACGATGAGATTGACTCGCGCGATGAGAAGCGACTGCTGCGCATTCAATACGTCGAGGGTCGTGCGCTGCCCGACCTTGGCCTCCTCCCGCACGCCGGCAAGCGCCGTCTCCGCGGCCTTGACCGCCGCCTGACCAGAGATGATCGACGCCTTCGCGGTCTCCAGCAGTCCGTAGCTCGAAACGACGCTGGCGCGCACGCTGTCGCGCTGAACGTCGGCGTTGAGCCGCGCCTGCCCGAGCTGTTCCTTCGCCTGGCGGATCGAGGCGTATTCCGCGCCGCCCTGATAGAGCGGCACGTTCAACTGCCCGATCGCTGAGGCGGTGAACTGTTTGGAGCCCGGCAGTCCCAGGAATGAATCATATTGGTTCGAAACCTGGGTGTTGACTGAGAAATTGGGCATCAGCGCCGCTTCAGCGACCTTGACCGCGAGTTCGGCGGCGTCGACCTGATGCAGCGCCGCCGTCACGCCGGGATGCTCGACCAGCGCGATGGCGATCGCCTGTTCCAGCGATTTCGGCAGCAATGGCTCCAGGCTGCGCCCCGGCTGCAGATGTTTCGGCTCGGCGCCGATGATCTGGCGATAATTCGCCATGCTGTTCTTGAGCTGCGCCTGCGCGGCGTAAAATTCCGACCGGGCCAAAGCGACCGAGGCTTCCGCCTGGGCGACGTCGGTTCGCGTCACCTCGCCGACCTGGAAACGGTCGCGCGTCTGCTTGAGCTGCTCGTCGAGCACCGTAATGTTGTTTTTGCGCAGCGACAGGACCGCCGTGTCGCGCAGCACGTTCATATAGGCGGTCGCGCCGTTCTGAAGGGTCGCCTGCTCGGTCAGCCGCATCGTCGATCTCGCCGCGAACACGCCGGATTCGGCCTGGCGAACGGAATTTTCGGTGCGGAACCCGTCGAACAGCGTTTGCGACAGATTCAGCGTCGCGCCGCGCGGATAACCGACGTAGGTGTCCTGAAAATCGCCGCTGGCGCCCGACGCGGCGCCGGCCTGCTGGGTGGAGCTGCCGCCGAAGGGAATCTTGATCGCGGCGTATTGCGCGCCGTACTGGGCCGTGATGCTGGCCTTCGGCCGAAGCCCCGCCTTGGCTTTCGGCGCGTCCTCGTCCCGCACCCGCACATTGGCGCGGCTCTGGTTGAGGTCCGGATTGCCGTAATAGGCGCGGGCCAGAGCCGACATCAGGCTTTCGGCCGAAGCCCGGTCGGGCGTAACGGCGACGAGCGCTAGCGCCAATATGGCGGACGCGCAGGACCGGAACTTGGCTGGACGCCGCCCTCCGAAGCCAATCCCGTCAGTCGCCATTTTCTTCAACCTATCCTCGCGCCGGCCGCCCTGCGGCCGGCGAGTCGCAACGATGAACGCCGAACGCAACGCTAGATATGATTTAGGCGAATTGGCGGCGTTAAAGACTGAATCCGGGCGCTTGGGCGAAACCGTCGAGAATCGGCGCGTTGGCCGAGAACAGCGGCCTCTCTCCCGCAGCCCGGCCAGCCTGACGCTCGAAACGCACCACCTGCTGGCCGCCGCGCGGGTCTGGCGCGACGATCGCCAGCAGGCGCCCGTCGGGCGTCAGCTGCTCGAACAGCGCGCCGAGGCCCGCCTGGGCTTGGCCCTCGACGATGATGACGTCGTAAGGGGCAGAGGCGCGGCAGCCCTCTTCGAGCGGGCCAAGCTCCAGCTGCACATTGTCGCGGCCCAACGCGTCGAGCCCTGTCCGGGCGCGCGCAAAAAGATCGGGATCGCTTTCGAGCGCGACAACCTTCCTGGCAAGTCCGGCGAGCAGCGCGGCGGAATAGCCGGCGCCGCCGATAGCGAGCGCCTTGTCGGTCTCCTCAACCTCCGCGGCCTGAAGCATGCGCGCCAATACGAGCGGCGGCAGCAGACTTCGCCGGCGTCCGCCGGCGGGCTTCACCGTTATCGCAAGATCGGAATAGGCGAGCGGCGCGAGCGAGTCGGCAAGGAAAAGTTCCCGCGGCACGTCGAGGAAGCGCTCGAGCAAGGGGACATCTGTCACGTCAAAGGGACGGAGCTGGCGCTCAACCATGGTGTGCCGGAGCGTCGCCGTCGCCTCGCCAGTCTTCGCCACTCGCGCCACCAGGTCCAACATTCGATTTCCGGCCACGGGCCAGCCCCTCGAGGGAGATGTTGCAGCGCAGGAAACGCCGCCGGCGCTTTATAGGCGCCGGCTGACGACATGTCCATGGCTCGCGTCCATGACTCGCGTCCATGGCTCGCGGCTCGCAGCGGCTCACAGTTCCGCGCCGACGAGCAGATGGACGTCCTCGCCGCCTGTCCCCAATTGGCGCATTTGTTCAAGCGACGTCTTGTCGAGAACCTCGGCGATCGCCTCGCGCGCGCGCAGCATGACAAGACGCACGGCGCACCGCGTCTCATCGACGCAGTCGTCGCATCGGCGATAAACGGTCTTGCTTGCGCATTGGATGGGCGCCAACGGCCCGTCGAGCGCGCGCACGATATTGCCGACGCCGATATCGTCGGGCGGACGCGCCAGCATATAGCCGCCGCCCTTGCCCTTTTTGGAATGCACGAAGCCGGCGTTGCGCAATTCGCCCAAAATTGCGTCGAGAAATTTTTTTGGAATTTGATTTGAGGCGGCGATGTCAGCGACCAGCGCGGTCTCTCCCGGCCGCACGCCGGCGAGGTGCACCATCGCCTTGAGGCCGTATTTGGCTTTTTTCGTCAACATTCTCTAGACCCTGGGGTCGGCGCCAGTCGCGCGAACGCCCTGCTTCGCCGGCATTCTACTGCAAGTCTGCAGGTTTTCTATAATTTGGAAGGGACGGGCTCCAGGCCGAATTGACAAAGTCGACCCTCTTTATAGAGTAAAAAGGGTCTCCGCGGGAAAATGGGAAATGGCGGCAGTTTTCGAAGCTTTGAGCGCGATCAATCCGCTCTATTCCATTTCCGGCTTCGCGGTGGGCGCGCTTGTGGGATTCACCGGCGTCGGCGGCGGCTCGCTGATGACGCCGATTCTGGTGCTCATGTTCGGCGTCGCGCCGACGACAGCCGTCGGCACCGATCTGCTCTATGCCGCCATCACCAAGACCAATGGCACGATTGTTCACGCCTTGCACGGCACGGTCGACTGGCGGATCACGCGCCGGCTGGCCTATGGCAGCGTGCCGGCGACCGTCGCGAGCCTTCTTCTCCTCTCCTGGCTCGGCAAGTCGAGCGGTCACGCGGCCAACGGCCTGATCACTTCGGCCCTGGGATTCGCCCTTCTGCTCACCGCCTGCTCGATCCTCTTTCGACGCTGGCTGCTCGATCACATCGCGAAACACACCAGCGCGATGAGCGACAGGCGCCTGCTCTTCCTGACGGCGACTCTCGGCGCCTTTCTTGGATTTCTGGTTTCGATTTCCTCTGTCGGCGCGGGAGCCATCGGCATGACCGTGCTTCTAGCGCTCTATTCGCATACGCCGACCGCGCGCCTCGTCGGCTCCGACATCGCCCATGCCGTGCCGCTGACGCTGATCGCCGGCTTCGGGCATTGGCTGATGGGGGGCGTCGACTGGCTGCTGCTGCTCTCGCTGCTGGTCGGTTCGATTCCGGGCATCGCCATCGGCGCGCATTTCGCCGCGCGCGTTCCGGATCGCTATCTTCGCCCGGCGCTGGCCAGCGTCATGGCGTTCGTCGGAATCAAACTCTCGATCTAGTCCCGATTTCCTTCAAGGAGCGCGACATGTTGCAGACAGCGCCTAAATTCACCCCGCCGACGAAACCCGGCCGGGGCCGGATCTATGATTCGATCACCCAGACGATCGGCGATACGCCGCTGGTTCGGCTGGACCGGATGGCGCGTGAGCGCGGCGTGGAGGCGAATCTCCTCGCCAAGCTCGAATTCTTCAATCCGATCGCGAGCGTGAAGGATCGTATCGGCGTCAGCATGATCGAGTCGCTGGAGAACAGCGGCCGGATCACGCCTGGCAAATCGGTATTGATCGAACCGACGTCGGGCAACACCGGCATCGCGCTGGCCTTCGTCGCGGCGGCGCGCGGCTATCGACTCATTCTCGTCATGCCCGAGTCGATGTCGCTCGAGCGGCGCAAGATGCTGGCGCTGCTCGGCGCCGAACTGGTGCTCACTCCCGCCTCGCAGGGCATGAAGGGCGCGCTGGCCAAGGCCAATGAACTCGCCGGCGAAAATCCCGACGCCGTCATCCCCCAGCAGTTCGAGAACCCTGCCAATCCCGAGATTCACCGGACGACGACGGCGGAGGAAATCTGGAACGACGCCAATGGCGAGGTCGACTATTTCGTTTCCGGAGTCGGCACCGGCGGCACGATCACCGGCGTCGGCCAGGCGCTCAAGGCGCGCCGGCCCGGCCTGCGCATCGTCGCCGTGGAGCCGGAAGATTCGGCGGTGCTTTCCGGGCGCCCGCCCGGCCCGCACAAGATTCAGGGCATCGGCGCGGGCTTCGTGCCGCCGATTCTCGATCGCAGCGTCATCGACGAGATCGTCACCATCAGCAATCCGACAGCCTTCGAAACGGCGCGCCTGCTGGCGCGGATCGAAGGCATTCCGGTCGGAATCTCGTCTGGCGCCGCGGTCGCCGCCGCGCTGGAGATCGCCGGCCGACCCGAAGCCGCCGGCAAGAATATCGTCATCATCATCCCCTCCTTCGCCGAGCGCTATCTTTCGACGGCGCTGTTTGAGGGACTGTGACGGAATCGGCGACGCGCGAGGGGCGGTCGATTCGTTTAAGCTTTTGACGATCCGCGTCTGTTGCGCTTTTGCTGCGGCTTTGGCGCGGGGTTCGACTTTGGCGCCGGTGCCGGCGCCGCCTCAGCGATCTTGCGCAGGTGCAGCCAATGTCGCGAATAGGCGCCGGCGACATAGCCGACCGCGACGATCACGATGTAGACGATCACCAGGAAGCCGCCACGCATATTCGCCGACGCCGCCTTCTCCAAAATGCCGACCACTTCGCTTTGATCGACGAATTTGTCGGCGATGACGCCGCAGACGATGCCGACGATCGGCACAAGCCAGGACGGCAGTCGGAAATAGCCGAGCGCCGCCGCTAGCAGGAAGGCGACAAGTCCGAAAACGTGCATGAACTCGATCACGATCGACTGTATGATGAGCCCTACGAAGCGGACGAGCTTGACCATCTTACTCCCCTTGGATCATTTGATTTTTAGCAAGACTACACATTTGGCAGATGTTGCGCGAGCGCTTCGAGCACCGCCATCCGCACCGCGACGCCCATCTCCACCTGTTCGCGAATGAGCGAACGCGCGCTGTCGGCGACGGCGCTGTCGATCTCGACGCCGCGGTTCATCGGCCCGGGATGCATCACCAGCGCGTCCGGCGCCGCGCAGGCGAGCTTGTCCTCATCCAGTCCGAAGAAATGGAAATATTCGCGCGCGCTCGGCGTCATCGCGCCGGCCATGCGTTCGCGCTGAAGGCGCAGCATCATGACGATGTCGGCGCCCACGAGCCCGCGGCGCATGTCGTGAAACACGTCGACGCCGAGCCGCGCGAGACTGTCTGGGACCAGCGTCGAGGGTCCGATCACCCGCACAACGGCGCCAAGGGCGCCAAGCAGGAGGATATTCGACCGAGCGACGCGGGAATGCAGAACATCGCCGCAAATCGCCACCGTCAGCCCTTCGATGCGTCCCTTGTTGCGCCGGATCGTCAACGCGTCGAGCAGCGCCTGGGTCGGATGCTCATGCGCGCCGTCGCCGGCGTTGACCACCGAACAATCGACCTTGCGCGCGAGAAGATGGACCGCCCCCGCCTGCGCATGACGGACGACAATGATGTCCGGCCGCATCGCGTTGAGCGTCACCGCAGTGTCGATCAGCGTCTCGCCCTTCGATTCCGAAGAGCGCGCGACCGACATGTTCATCACGTCGGCGCCCAGGCGCTTGCCGGCGATCTCAAAGGACGCCTGGGTGCGGGTCGAGGGTTCGTAGAACAGATTGATCTGCGTGCGCCCGCGCAGATTCGATCGCTTCTTGTCGACCCGCCGGGACACTTCGACCGCGTCCTCGGCCATGTCGAGGAGAGTCTCGATGTCGGGACGTGACAGCCCTTCGATGCCGAGAAGGTGCCGGTGCGGGAAGGAAGCCCCTGTTTGCATGCGCCGTCTATAGCAGCTTTGCCCGGCGCGAAAAGCGCCCGTCGCCGCCCTGCTGCAGGCTAGCCCGCGCCCGCCTTTCTCTTGACATATGCTCGCGCCGAGCACATGTCATGCGCAACGATGGTTGCGAGATTTTTATCCGCGGCCTAGTCTTGAAGGCTTGAGCGCTCCGGGCGGGGACCCGTCTCGGAGATTTTATCGGGTCTACTTATACTCAGTTTGAGTATAAGTAGGAGGCGTTAAACCATGACTCAACTGATCGGCCAACTGATCCGCGACGGACGCATCGGATCGAGCCCCGCGCGCGAGCCTCCGACGACCGCCCTTGGCGTTCGCCCAAACGGCCGATTTCGTCGCCTGCCCCGCCCCCTTCTGGAATGGACCCCGGAGGTTCAGGCCGCCACCGCGCATCTTTATGAACGCGTGGCGAGAGTCATACCGCCTGTCGAATGGCCGTTTCACGCGCCTTACGTGAAGGCGATCAACGATCTCAAACACGCGCGCAACGCCACCATTCTCGCGCACAACTACATGACTCCGGAAATCTACCATTGCGTCGCCGATCACATTGGCGACAGCCTGCAACTCGCCAAGCTCGCGGCGAAATCCGACGCCGAGATCATCGTCCAGGGCGGCGTGCATTTCATGGCCGAAACGTCGAAGCTGCTCAATCCCGATAAACTCGTGCTGACGCCGGACCTCAACGCCGGCTGCTCGCTTGCGGAGTCGATCACCGGCGCCGACGTGCGCGCGTTGCGCAGGCAATATCCCGGCGTTCCCGTCGTCGCTTACGTCAACACATCAGCCGACGTGAAGGCGGAAGTGGACATCTGCTGCACCTCGTCGAACGCGGTCAAAGTCGTCGAGAGCCTCGGCGCCGATCGCGTGATCATGGTCCCGGACCGCTATCTCGCGCAGAATGTCGCCGCGCAGACCAAGGTGAAAATCATCGCCTGGCATGGCGCCTGCGAGGTGCATGAGCGCTTCACCGCCGAAGAGATTGAGAGCTATCGCGCCGATCATCCCGGCGTGCAGGTGCTGGCGCACCCCGAATGTCCGCGCGAAGTGGTCGAGGTCGCCGATTTCGCCGGTTCGACCGCCGCGATGATCGATTTTGTGCGCAGCAGGAAGCCGGCCCGCGTGCTGCTCGTCACCGAATGCTCGATGGCCGACAATGTCGCCGCCGAAACGCCGGACGTCGAATTCGTGCGGCCCTGCAACTTCTGCCCGCATATGAAGCGGATCACCCTGCCGAAAATCCTCGACAGCCTGCTTTACCTCCGCGAGGAAGTCATCGTCGATCCCGCAGTGGCCGCGCGCGCGCGCCGCAGCGTGCAGCGCATGATCGATCTGGGCTAGACTGCGGGCCGCTTCGGCCTCACTTGACGGGACGAACCATGCCGGCGCTCGATGCGACGATTGCGGCCATCGACGCCGCCAATGCCGACGATCCCCGCCGGATCGAGGGCCGCGCCTTCGAACTGGCCTATGCCGAACGCATGAGCGCGCGGCTCGCCGCGCTCTATCCCGACGCCTCCGATCTCCTCAAGATCGCGACGCGCGCGCAGCATCTGCGCCGTTGGGAGATCGAACGCGCGGATTATGAGGAAGGCCGTCGCGGCTACAATGACTGGCGGCGCGCCTGCCGAATCCATCACGCCAATCTCGTTGCCGACATCATGCGCTTGCATGGCTATGACGCGCCGGCGATCGCCCATGTCGGCGCGCTGATCCGCAAGGAGCAGCTCAAGAAAGACCCTGAATCGCAAGCGCTCGAAAACATCGCCGCGATCGTCTTTCTCGAACATTACTTCGACGATTTTCTCGAAAAGCATCGCGACTACCCCGACGACAAGCTCGTCGACATTCTCGGCAAGACCTTGTGCAAAATGTCGCCCAGGGGCCATGCGGCGGCGCTCGCCCTCCCCCTGCCCCCACGCGCGCGCGCCCTTGTCGAAGCCGCGCTCGCCCGCGAAGCCGGAGCGCTCGCGCGCCTCGCGGCGGTCGCGATCGACTAGCGGCCGATGCGCGAGGATTTGCCTCCCATCATCATCATCGGCGGCGGGCTCGCCGGCGTGTTCTGCGCGCTCAAACTGGCGCCGACGCCCGTGGCGATTTTCGCCCCGACGCCGATCGGATACAGCGGCGCGTCCTTTTGGGCGCAGGGCGGCATCGCCGCCGCCGTCGAAGAGGGCGACACGCCTGAAAGCCACGCCAATGATACGGTGGCCGCCGGCGGCGGCATCGTCGAACGCGATATCGCGCTTGGCATGGCGCGGGAGGCGCGCGCCCGCGTCGAAGATTTGGCCGGGATGGGAACGCCCTTCGATCGTTCGGCCGTCGGCGGCTTCATGCCGTCGCAGGAAGCGGCGCATTCGGCCCGGCGCATCGTTCGCGTCAAAGGCGACGTCGCCGGTCGGGCGATCATGGAGATTCTGGCGCGGGAAGTCGCCAGAACGCCTTCGATCCGCATCGTCGAAGGCTATTCGGCGCAGGAAATCGTGACGCGCGCCGGGCGCGTGGTTGGCGTGCGCGCCCGCGACAACGCCGGCGTGATCCATAATGCGCCCTGCGCGGCGCTCATTCTCGCCACTGGCGGAATCGGCCATCTTTACCGGATTACGACCAACCCTTTGGAGGCGCGCGGCGTCGGCGTCGCCATGGCCGCCCGGGCCGGCGCCTTAATCGCCGACGCGGAATTCGTCCAGTTTCACCCGACCGCGATCGACATCGACGCCGATCCCGCCCCGCTCGCGACCGAAGCGCTCAGGGGCGAAGGCGCGGCGATCGTCGACCGCGCCGGACGACGTTTCTTGCTCGACGTCGATCCGGCCGGCGAACTCGCGCCCCGCGACATCGTCGCGCGGGGAGTCTTCGCCAGCATCGAGGCCGGCAACGGCGCCTTCCTTGACGCTCGTTCGGCGGTCGGCGCCGAATTCGCCGCGCGCTTTCCAACGGTTTACGGAAGCTGCATGAGCGCCGGAATCGACCCTTCGCGCGAACTGATCCCGATCGCGCCGGCGGCGCATTACCATATGGGCGGCGTCTGGACCGACGCCAAAGGACGCACCAGCCTCGACGGACTTTGGGCCGTCGGCGAAGTCGCCTCGACCGGCGTTCACGGCGCCAACCGCCTCGCGTCGAACTCTCTCCTCGAAGCGATCGTGTTCGGCGCGCGCGTCGCGGAGGATGTGCGCGCGGCGCCGCTTTCTCCCGTCGAGCGGCGGCCGCAGGCGGATCGGATCGAGCCGGCGCCGCGCGATCGCGATTTCGCCGCGATCGAAGAGCTGCGCGATCTGATGTCCGCCAATGTCGGCGTCATCCGCAGCGGCGCGGGACTGGCCGCCGCGGTGCGGTCGATCCGCCGGATGCTGTCGCACGCGCGCGACATCGAGGCGCATAACATGCTGACGACGAGCCTGATCGTCGCGGCGGCGGCGCTTTCGCGGCGCGAGAGCCGCGGCGCGCATTTCCGCTCGGACTTTCCGCAGCCGGTCGCCGCGCTCGCGCGGCGCTCTCTCATGACGCTCGAGGCGGTCCTGCGCCTCGCCGACGAGGTCGAGGCATGATTTTCGAATTGCCGCCGATGTTGGTCGAGGAGGCGGTCCGCGCCGCGCTCGCCGAAGATATGGGCCGCGCGGGCGACGTCACCACGCAGGCGACCATCCCTGCGAGCGCCCAGGCGCACGCAGCCGTCGTCGCCCGCGACAGCGGCGTTGTCGCCGGGCTTGCGGCGGCGCGCGCCGCCTTCGCCCTGACCGACCGGGACATTCTGTTCGAAGCGCAGGCGACCGACGGCGACCGAATCGAGCCGGAAGCGTTGATCGCGCTCGTATCCGGCTCCGCTCGCGCGATCCTCTCCGCCGAACGCGTCGCGCTCAACTTTCTTGGCCGGCTCTCGGGCGTCGCCACGCTCACCGCCCGCTATGTCGACGCGGCGGCCGGCGCGTCGGCGCGCATCTGCGATACGCGCAAGACCACGCCAATGCTGCGCGCCCTGGAGAAATACGCCGTGCGCTGCGGCGGCGGGTTCAATCATCGCTTCGGCCTCGACGACGCCGTGCTCATCAAGGACAATCATATTGCCGTCGCCGGCGGCGTGGTTCCCGCGCTCCGCGCGGCCAAGGCGCATGTCGGCCATCTCGTGAAGGTGGAAATCGAGGTCGATACGCTGGACCAGCTGCGCGAAGTCCTCGACGAGGGCGCGGACGCCGTGCTGCTCGACAATATGACGCTCGACGATCTGCGCCGCGCCGTAGCGCTCGTCGCCGGCCGCATGATCTGCGAAGCCTCCGGCGGCGTCACGCTCGCAAACGTCGCCGAAATCGCCAAAACCGGGGTCGATCTCATCTCCGTAGGCGCGCTGACGCATTCCGCCCCGGCCTTCGACGTCGGCTTAGATATTGAAATCAATTGATGATCTAGTTTCTGGCGGGTTTTCGCGGCGTATTGCCGCCGGTCGCTTTCTTGGCGCCGCCGGCGCTGCTATAACCCCTTCGCCCGAATCCTCGAAAGCCCTCAGGAGCCATGCCGTCCTTCGTTCGCAAGCTGATCAGCCGAGCACGGCGAAGGCTTTGGAGCTCCCCGATCTCGTCAATGCCGGGCCCGCTGCGGGCCGAGGCGACCCGCGACAAAACTCTCGCGGCCGAAATCGGCGAGTATGAGCGCAACTACGGCTTCGCCCACAGCGCGGGATCGATGCCGCTGCGCACCCTGCTGCGCATCGAGCGGCTGCTGACCGGAACGTCGATCGCTTCGGCTGAAACCGGCTGCGGCAAATCGACAATCTTCCTGTCGCGCATCGCCGAGCGGCACAAGGTCTTCTGCTACGACGATCGCGGACAGGAAAACTCGAGCGTCGACTATTTCCTGAACTGTCCGGCGACCCGGCAGGATCGCCTCGACCTTGTCTTTGGTCCGACTCAGTTCACGCTGCCGCGCTATGAGGATCATCTTCCCTACGATCTTGTCCTGATCGACGGGCCGCACGGCTTTCCGTTTCCTGAACTCGAATACTACTATTTCTATCCGCATCTGAAGACCGACGGGCTTCTGGTCATCGACGACATTCATATTCCGACCATCAGCCGGCTCGCGGACTTCCTGAGCGAGGACCGCATGTTCGAGAAGCTGGAGTTTGTCGGCTCGACCGCCATATTTCGGCGCACGGACACGCCGGTCTTCGATCCGCTGGGCGACGGCTGGTGGCTTCAGGACTTCAATCGCCGGCGCGCGTCGTTCCTGAAGGACATTTATCTCAAGGACGGCAAGAAGCGGGCGCCGATTTCCTTTGAAGGAATCTACTGAGCCGCGGCCGCTTGCGGCTCCGGCGGCCCTTTGTCCGCTTGCGAGAGGCGGGCGAGACGCAGGCCGCGCCGCTCCAGCATTTCGGGCAGTCTGGGCGACAGGAGGAAGGCGAGCTCCTGCTCGCGGGTGATCGTCACCGGATCGAGCTTGCGCAAGTCTTCATCCACATGGCCGGGATGGCACATGATGAGATGTCTGCGGCCGGGCGCGCGAAGATAGCTTTGGAAGATGCGCGCATAGTCGAAGCTCGGATGGAAATCCGAAAATCCCGCGAAACCGTCGTTGACGCTGAAGCCCCGCCGGCGCGCCTCGCGGCGAAAGCCGCTGGCCAGGGAAAGAGCGGAGAGCGCTTTGCGGGCGTTGGCGCCGCGCGCAAGGATGCGATGCAAGCCGTCCCCCGCGTCACGGACCCAGACCCGGCCGCCAAGCCGTCGCGCCGCCATGGCGTCAAGCAGCGCGGTTCGAATGCCGGGAAGAACGTGGATATGCTGATGGCCGTCGACATGGTCCGGCGGGCGATCGGCGATAGCTTCGAACCTGTCGAACTGCCGATCGATTTCCACCCGGATTTCATCCATCGGCAACCGTTTGCCATAGGCCATCCGGACAACTTGGGCGAGCGGAGGAAATTCGCCGTTGGGCGCGAATTTCGGCATCGACGACAGCGGCCGCCCCAAGGTGAGATTGAAATGCAGCCCGATATCGGCGTCGCGTCCGCGCCGAACCAGCTCCAGACCCATCGCCGGCCAGCGCGGTCCGTTCACCAGCGCCGAAACGGCGGTAATCCGTCCCGCGTCGAGCGCCTTCAAAATGCCGGCGCTCACCCCATAGGACAGGCCATAATCGTCCGCGCAAAGCGCGACAATCTGCTCCTTGGCCATCGGCCTGCTTCTCCGAATCCGGCGATAATCCCTATGCCGCTCCATTAAATATTGGTTTAACCCATCCATGAACAGCCCCGACATCTCACTTGTCATCCCTCTTTTTAACGAGGCGAAGAATCTTCGGCCGCTGGCGGCCCGAATCGAGGCCGCTCTCGACGCCTGCGACGTGTCCTACGAGGCCGTCTTTGTCGACGACGGGTCGGCCGACGAGAGCCTGGACATTTTGCGCGAGCTTTGCGCCGAGGAGGCGCGTTTTTGCGCCCTGTCGCTGTCGCGCAATTTCGGAAAGGAGGTCGCGATCGCCGCCGGACTCGATCACGCCAGAGGGCGGGCGGTCGTGGTGATGGACGCCGACCTGCAGCATCCGCCGGAAGTCATCGCGCAGTTCATCGAAAAATGGCGGGAAGGCTACAAGAACGTCTATGGCCAGCGCATCGACCGCGCGACCGATCCGAAGCTGCGCGTGGCGCTAACCGGAGTTTTCTATCATTTGCTGGAGAAGTTCGGCGACGTGCGGCTGCCGCCCGGCGCCGGCGACTTCCGTCTCCTTGACCGGCAGGCGGTCGACGCGCTTTTGACCATGCGCGAACGCTCCCGCTTCAACAAGGGCCTCTTCGCCTGGATCGGCTTCAGGTCGGTCGGCGTGCCGTTCGATGTCGACGAACGCGCCAGCGGCAAGTCGACGTTCAACTTCGCTCGGCTGGCGCGTTTCGCGCTGGACGGGCTGATGTCCTTTTCATCGATTCCGCTCAAAGTCTGGACCTATGTCGGATTGCTGATTTCGGCCTTCGCCCTCGCCATGGCGGGCTATTACTGGGTCCGCACCATGCTGTTTGGCGTCGATGCGCCCGGTTTTCCGACGCTGGTGGTGTCGATCGCCTTTTTTTCTGGCATACAGCTGATTTCGCTCGGCGTGCTCGGCGAATATGTCGCGCGCATTTTTAATGAGGTAAAGGGAAGGCCGCTCTACCTCGTCGCGGAGAGATTGGGCGCGAGGGAGGCCAAGGCGGAAGCGGGCGATCAATCGTAAGAAACATGTGGAACATATTCGCGAGCTGTATCGTGCGCAGCTCTCCGCAATTCATTGACGAGGCGCAGGTTCATGACTTCCAACGTTAGCCGTTCGCATTTGCGCGGTAGAAATCTCCTGATCGCTCTGGCGCTCATCGCCCTGTTCGCCGCCTTCGGCGTGCGCATATGGCGCTTCGCGATGGCGAGCGGCGTGCCGAGCCTGCTCGAGGACTTGCCCCAGTCGAAGACCGAAGCCGACCAGCAACTCTTTCAGGCGCGGCTCGCCAAACGCTTCCATGTCGGGACGACCGAGGTCGACGATCTCGTGGACGAATTGCGCGACGATGGGTTCACCGTCGACGCCGACAAAGACATCGCGACTTATGAACGCGGCGCAGGCATTTCCGACAAGTGCCGCCGCAGCGCCAATATCCGTTGGTCGCGCGGCGAGGGCGACGAACTCGCCACGATCACCGGCGGCTATTCCCTGCACTGTCCCGAGCACTGAGAACAGCGCAGGCTTGGCGGAATCCTGCTAGGACGATTGCGATGATTCGCAATCTTCTCTCGGTCGGCGGCTTCACCCTGCTCTCGCGCGTGACGGGATTCCTGTCGCTCGCGATGCAATCGGCGATCATGGGCGCCGGCGCCGTCTCCGACGCATTTTTTATCGCGCAGCGCCTGCCCAACAGCTTTCGCGCAATTTTTGGCGAAGGCGCCTTCAACGCCGCCTTCGTTCCGTCCTATTCGATGGCGATCGAGCAGGAGGGCGACGCGGCGGCGGAGGAATTCGCCGGCGAAGTCTACACGCTGCTCCTCGCCTCGCAGATTATCCTGCTGGCGATCGTCTGGACGCTCGCGCCGCAATTCGTCGCGCTGCTCGCGCCGGGCCTCGACGATCGTCCGGAAAAATTCGCGCTGGCCGTCAATCTGACGCGGATCACATTTCCATACTTGCTCTTCATCACGCTCTTCGTTCTGCACCAGGGCGTGTTGAACGCGCGCGGCCGTTTCGCGCTTCCGGCCTTCGCGCCCAATCTGATGAATTTTTCGGTGATGGCGGCGCTCGCCGTCGCCTTTCTGTTTCCCAACGCCGGCTATGCGGCGAGCTGGGGCGTCACCGTCTCGGGCGCTCTCGAACTCGGATTGTTGATGTGGCAGGCGCGGCGCATCGGCGTCCTGAAGCGCTTGCGCCGGCCACATTGGCCGCGCGTGCGGGATTTCTTCATCCGCCTCGGGCCGGCGATCATCGGCTCGGCAAGTCCCCAGATCGCCGTGCTCGCCGATACGATTCTCTCATCGATGCTCCCCGACGGCGGCGTTTCGTCGATCTCCTATGCGGAGCGGCTCTATCAGCTTCCGGTCGGCGTGATCGGCATCGCCGCCGGCACGGTGCTCCTGCCGGAAATGAGCCGACGCCTCGCCGCGGGCGACGAAGACGGCGCGCATCATGCGCAGAGCCGGACCATGGCGCTTACCGTCGCGCTCGCGGCGCCGTTCTTCATCGCCTTCGACACGATTCCCGAACTGATCGTCGCCGGGCTCTTCCAGCGCGGCAAATTCTCGGCCGCCGACGCCTATGCCGCCGGGGACGTGCTCGCCGCCTATGGCGCCGGTCTGATGGCGCTGGTGCTGATCGCTTCGGCCCGGGCGAGCTTTCAGGCGCGCGGCGACACCAGGACGCCGATGCTCATCGCCCTTGCGGCGCTCGCCGCGAATGTCGCCTTGAAAGTCGCGCTGTTCCAGCCGCTCGGGGCCGTCGGCCTCGCGACCGCGACTTCGGTTGGATTATGGATCAATCTCGCCGCGCTTGTCGGAGTCGCGCTCGCCCAGCACTGGATGCGGTTCGACGGCGTCTTCGTCAAAACGCTCGGCGCGACTTTCGTCGCCTGCGCCTTTTTGACGGCCGTCGCCATTTTCGGCCGCTCCTCGGCGCTGGCGTTCGGCGCGCATTTCGGCGCGCTCGCCAATCTCGTCGCGCTTGCCGCGCTCGGCGTCGCCGGCGCGCTCGTCTACGCCGGCGCGCTTATCGGCGCGCTGCGCGCGGGCGGCGTGACGCTTCGAAGTTTGAGGCGTTAGACGAACTGCGCGAGGCCAGGAATCGAATCGACGATTTCGCGCAGCTTTTCCGGGCCGAGCTTGAGTTCGGCATAATCAAAAATCTCGTGACCGAGCTGTTGAATCTGGCTCAATTCGATGCCGGCGCCATTGAGCTTGGCGCCGAGCCCCATCAACCCGCCCATGCCGCCCATCAATCCGCCGAGACCGCCGCCGCCGGCGGATTCCGCGGAAACGATCGCCTCACGCGCGCCGGGAAGCTTGTCGAGCAATTCAGCGACGGCGCCGTCCGGCGACTCCTTTTCGAGAAAGCCCAGAACGAGGCCGATCGCGGTCCGCGCAACCTGCGCGTCAACCCCGAGCGCCGCGGAAACGCGCGCTGCCAATTCATCCATGCCCGGCCTCCCACTGCGAAATCGTCAAAGCGCGAGGACTGTCGCTGCGACGGGGAGGAAAATCAAGCGCCGCTCCGATCGCGCTTGGCGCGGGACAGGCTGGCGCGCGGGTGACGCGCGCCAGCGGGTCGCTCACGCCGATCGACGCAGATCCGTCGGCGAATCGGTGCGTTCGCGCAGGGCGGGCAGCATGTTCCGGATCTTCTCGGCGCCTTCCGCGCCAAGAACATTCTCCGCGCGCTTCAAAACTTGACGCACCAAGGCGTCGGTTTGCTCTTCGCTGATCCCAAGCTTTTCGAGCTGTCCGGCAAGAATGTTCAAGTCGGCGCGGCCGTGGCCGATGAAACTCGTCATGCCTTCGATGACCTGAGTGACGCCGCCGTCGCCGACATGCTGAGACGCCTCGATCACTTCCCGGGCGCGCGGCATCTTGGCGATCATGACCTCCATATTGCCGGTCGTATCCTTGTCCCGCAGGAAACCAAGCACGAGGCCGAGCGCCGCCTTGGCGATCGTCGGATCGAGCTTCGTATCGGCGACGACATTGGTGGTGAGTTCTTCCATTGGACGTCCTCCCCGCAAGCATTGCGGTTGCGGGGAAAGATGTCGCGGCGACGCGCAGCTTCAAGCGTGGCTATGCGCGCGCGGCTATGAAGCGTCCAGCCCATAAAGCGAATGAAGCGTGCGGACGGCAAGTTCGGTGTAGGCCTCGTCGATCAGCACGGAGAATTTGATTTCCGACGTGGTGATGGCGCGGATATTGACGCCCTTTTCGGAGAGGGCGCGAAACGCCTGCGCGGCGACGCCAGCGTGGCTGCGCATGCCGATGCCGATCGCCGAAATCTTGGCGACGTCCTTCTCGCCGGTGATATGCGCGAAACCGACCGCGTCCTTGACCTTTTCGATAATCGCGAAGGCGCGCTCATAATCGGCCGTTCCCACGGTAAAGGTCATGTCGGTCATGCCCTCCTCGGAGACGACCTGCACGATCATGTCGACATTGATGCCGGCCTCGGCCAGCGGCATGAACACCGCGGCGGCGACGCCCGGCTTGTCGGCGACGCGGCGCAGCGTGATCTGCGCCTCGTCCCGCGAGAAAGCGATGCCTGTGACGACCTGGGCTTCCACGATGTCCTCCTCGTTGCAGATCAGCGTGCCCTGCCCCGGATTCTCCGGATCGTCGAAGGACGAGCGCACATAGGTCGGCACGCCGTGCACCATGGCGACTTCGACCGAGCGCACCTGCAGCACCTTCGCGCCGAGCGACGCCATCTCCAACATTTCTTCAAAGGCGACCTTGTCCATGCGGCGCGCCTTCGGCACGACGCGCGGATCGGTGGTGTAGACGCCGTCGACGTCCGTATAGATGTCGCAGCGGTTTGCTCTGATCGCCGCGGCGAGCGCGACCGCGCTTGTATCCGAGCCGCCGCGCCCAAGCGTCGTGATCCGTCCGCTGTCGCGGTGGACGCCCTGAAAGCCGGCGACGACGGCGACTTCGCCACGGGTGAAGCCATCAACGATGCCCGAGCCGTCGATCGACTCGATGCGCGCCGCGCCATGCGTGGCGTTGGTGCAGATCGGCGCCTGCCAGCCGAGCCAGGAGCGCGCGGGCATGCCCGCCTTCTGCAACGCCATCGCGAGAAGCCCGGCCGTCACCTGTTCTCCAGACGCGACGACGGCGTCATATTCGCGCTGGTCGTAAAGCGGCGCCGCCTCCTTGCACCAGGCGACGAGTTCATTCGTCTTGCCGGCCATCGCCGAAACGACGACCGCGACCTGATGCCCGGCGTCGACCTCGCGTTTGACGTGGCGCGCGACATTGTGGATGCGTTCGACAGTGGCGACCGACGTGCCGCCGAATTTCATGACCAAGCGTGACATGAAGACCGGAAAATGGGCGGGACTCTCGCGTCCCGCGGGAAGCGGCGCTATATGTGTCCGCGCCGGCAGGCCTGTCAACGGCGGCGGCAGGCGTTCATTTTGCCCTTAATTCTTGGGAGAAATTTTATTGGCGTACAGGATTTTCATCTCTCATGGCTGGCATGACCGATGGATCGCGCGACAAATGGCGCGCCTTGTCGCCGACGCGGGAGGCTCACCCTTCATCGATATTTTTGACATCGAGATCAGCGATCGCATCGCCGAACGCGTATTGGAGGGCACGCGGGAATGCCGTGAACTAGTAGCGCTGCTGACGCCTTGGTCCGTCGAGCGCAATTGGGTCTGGGCGGAGATCGCGGCAGCTTGAGCTCTCGGCAAACGTTTTGTCGGCGTCACCTACGGCGTAACCATCGAGGATATCGAGAAAAACCATGGCGGGATGGCGTTCCTCGGCGCAACAAATCTCGTTGCCCTCGATGACTTCGATGGTTACATAAGCCAGCTGGCGCAGCGCATCCGATTGGAGAGCGAGTAGTGAAAGCCTTCATGTCTTACAATTCGAAGGATGCGGCCTTCGCGAGCGCCTTGCGCGAGAGCATCGAGCGGGACGGGGTCCGCGTGTTCGATCCCGCGCGCGCTACGCCTCCCGGACTCGATCTGTTGGCCCGCCTTCGCGATGAGATCGAAGCTTCCGACGTTCTGATCCTCGTCGTTCCCGAGACGGGGACCGCTAACGCAAACGCCGCGTTTTTCGAGGCGGGCGCGGCGAAAGCGCTTGGAAAAAAGGTTCTGGCGGTGATGCCGGATGCGAGAGGCAGACAATCGCCAAGCGACATCGCCGACTTCGCAATTTTCGAGGCGGCCAACAAACCGATTGATGACGTGGCCAAGACATTGGTTCACGCCCTGGAACCCGCCTGAACGAGTAAGGCCAGATCAGCGCCAACTCCGCGTTGCGCCAGAGGAAGCAGAGGTTCCCCTTGTCATCGCCCCACTCCGCCAGCGTCGATCCCGAAGACGTCGCGCGTTTCAACCGGCTGGCCGAACTCTGGTGGGACAAGAGCGGCAAAATGGGGATTCTGCACGACATCAATCCCATTCGGGTCGCCTACATCCGCGATCACGTGCGCCGCTTCATCCGTCATGACGCCGGCGCGCTGAATGCGCCGGGAAACCGGCCGCTCGCCGACGTGCGCATCGCCGACATCGGCTGCGGCGGCGGAATATTGAGCGAATCTTTGGCGCAGCTCGGCGCGCATGTCACCGGAGTCGATCCGGCGCCCAACAACATCGCCATCGCGAAGCGTCACGCCGAAAAGTCCGAACTGGACATTGATTATCGCAACATCACCGCCGAAGACCTCGCCAGCGCCGGCGAGCAGTTCGACGCGGTGGCGGCGCTCGAAGTCATCGAGCATGTCGAAGGGCCGCGGGAGTTCGTCGCCACGCTCGGGCGGCTGCTGAAGCCCGGCGGCCTGCTCTTCCTGGCGACGATCGACCGGACGATGAAGAGCTATCTGCTGGCGATCGTCGCCGCCGAATATGTGATCGGCTGGGTGCCGAAAGGCACCCACAAGCATGACAAATTCATCCGCCCTGACGAGCTTTCATCATGGCTGCGCCAGGGCGGCATGCGGGAAATCGACCGCGCCGGGATGAGCTTCCAACCGCTGACCAGACGGTGGCGCAAGAGCCATGACACCGACGTTAATTATTTGATGGCGGCCCGGAAAGAGAGCTAGTCTCGACTGGCGCCTCGATACCGGAATGGCGCTGAAGCTCTTGTTCGCGCCCGCCGCCGCCGCTAGACTCTCGGCCTATGCATAGAGAATCTCCGCGCTCCAGACTTTTCGTCGCCCTCGCCGCCGGACTGGCCGTCGTCTTCGCGCTCGCCGCAGCGCAAGCAAAGCCCAAGGCCGCGGAAGATGCGCCCGCCGAAGACGCCGGCGCGAGAGCCGCCAATAAGCGCAAGCCGGCCAAGAACGATCCGAAGAGCGAAAAGGCCGAGAAGGCCTCGACCGACAAGGGCTCGGACAAGCCGGAGCAGCTCGGCAGCTTCGGCGAATGGGGGGCCTACGCCGCGCAGAGCGGGCGCAACCGCACCTGCTACGCGCTCGGACAGCCCAAGGAGCGCGCGCCGAAGACGAAGCTCAAGGACTCCGCCGCCTACATCTTCATCTCGACGCGGCCGGCCGAAAACATCCACAACGAAGTCGCGATCAATCTGGGCTATCCGACCAAGGACGGCTCGGCCGCCGTAGCCGACATCGACGGCGACAGCTACGAACTGATCACCAAGGGAACCAATGCCTGGGTGAAGGATCAGGCGCGGGAGCGGGAATTCGTCGGCGCGCTGCGCGGCGGCTCCAAGCTCATCGTGAAGGCCGCGTCGTCGAAAGGCACAAGCACGACCGACAGCTATTCGCTCAAGGGATTGTCGGAAGCGCTCGCCCGCGCCGTGCAGGAATGCAAATAGTCGCGGCCGTCTGGGTCCAGCAAGTATAATTCTCATGATACCAAGTATTTGACTATATGAAATACTCTCTGTGGTCCTTGTTCTTCGCGGCCGGCTCCGCAAACTGACCGTCAGCCACGGCAGTCCCCCCTGTAACTGTCCTGGCGGACGGCGGCGGCTTTCACCGCTGCATCACCCGTCGCCGTCCCTATCCTTCCGGCAAAGTCCGGATAACAATGGGAGAGGCATATGGCAGTTAACGTTCACGACGGCGAAACCGGCAAAATCCTGATGTATCTGATCGGCTTCACCGCTTTCGTCATCGTCGGCCTGACCTGGGCGCCGCATTGGATTTCGCCCGACAGCGCGAACATCACCGGAGACACCGGCAGCACCGCGCGCATGATCCAGTGACGCGGCGACGCTCCGGGAGCCCGTCCCTTCCGGAGCGTCGAACGCAAGCCCATCGCCCAGTTGCAAAGCAAAGTCGTTTCCGGCATAACGACGCCCGCGACGGTTCGGCGAAATGCTGGCCCGGCGCGACGGATGCGGGTGTAGCTCAGGGGTAGAGCACAACCTTGCCAAGGTTGGGGTCGAGGGTTCGAATCCCTTCGCCCGCTCCAATTCGAGAGGCTCCGCAATTTCCCCATAAGCGGAGGCCGGGGTTCGATGCTGACGACGCGCGCCCCCGCGAAAATCAACCTCACGCTTCATGTGCGCGGCCGCCGGCAGGACGGCTATCACGACCTCGAAAGCCTCGTCGCCTTTACCGGCGCGGGCGACGCATTGTCCTTCACGCCTGGCGAAGCCCTGTCGCTCGATATTTCGGGGCCGACCGCTTCGGCCGCGGGCGCCGGCGACGACAATCTCGTGCTGCGCGCGGCGCGGACGCTCGCCGAAGAAATCAAGGGCCTGCGGCTGGGACGGTTCCGACTTGAGAAGAGGCTGCCGGTGGCGGCGGGCGTCGGCGGCGGCTCTTCGGATGCGGCCGCGGCGCTGCGCCTTTTGGCGAAAGCCAATGATCTAGCGCTCGACGACCCGCGCATTCGCGCGGTCGCGTCCTCCGTCGGCTCGGATGTGCCGGTCTGCCTCGAGCCTCGGGCGCGCATGATGCGCGGCGCCGGAGAAAGTCTCGGCGCGCCGATCGAACTTCCGAAGCTGCCGGCGGCGCTGATCAATCCCGGCGTTCCCGTCGCGACGGCCCCGGTCTTCGCCGCGCTCGGACTGCAGCCGGGCGCGTCACGCGGCGGCGCCGCGCATGTGGAAATCGGCGCAGAGCCAAGCGCAGCGGAGCTTATCGCCGCGCTTGCAAAGTGCCGCAACGATCTCGAAGACGCCGCCTGTCTGCAGGCGCCGGTGATCGTCGACGCGCTCGCCATTTTGCGCGCCGCGCGCGGCTGCAGGCTGGCGCGCATGTCGGGCTCCGGCGCGACCTGTTTCGCGCTGTTTGCGACGCGGCGCGACGCCGTCCGCGCGGCCCGAGTCATTCGCGCCCAGCATCCCGGATGGTGGGTCAAGACGGCCCTGCTGAGATGACCCGCCGGCCGCCGCCGAAAGACCGCAGCGCGCCGGAACGGGGCCGCCGCGCCCCTGCTCCGCCGTCAGACGCGCGCGGTCCGTTCCGCCCTGCTTCGCCCGACCTCGTCGCGCTTTACGGCGCGCATCCGGTGCGGGCCGCGATGACCGCGCGCCGGCGCAAGCTGCTGGCGCTTTACGCGACCGAGACGGCGCTGCCGCGCATCAGGGACTTGGCGCAAGCGGCGGGTCTCGAGCCGCGCCTCGTCGATTCGCGCGATCTCGAGCGCCGCCTCGGCGCCGAGGCGGTGCATCAAGGGCTGATGCTCGAAGCGCGGCCGCTGCCGGAAGCCGATATTTCCGACATCGTCAGCGTCAGCGGAATCGTGCTGGCGCTCGATCAGATCACCGATCCGCATAATGTCGGCGCCATTCTGCGCACGGCCTGCGCCTATAACGTCGACGCGGTGATCGTCACCGAGCGTCACAGTCCGGAATTTTCCGGCGCGCTCGCCAAGGCGGCGTCGGGCGCGCTGGAATTGGTGACGGTCGTTTCCGTGGTCAATCTCGCCCGCGCGCTGGACGAACTCGCCGAGCGCGGCTACGCCCGCATCGGGCTGGATTCGGAAGGCGCCGAATCGCTCGCGACCATCGCATTGTCGAAGCCGCTGGTATTGGCGCTCGGCGCCGAGGGGAAGGGCCTGCGCCGTCTCACCCGCGAGCGCTGCGACGCCGTGGCGCGGCTCGATCTTCCCGGGCCGATCAAAAGCCTCAACGTGTCCAACGCCTGCGCCGCCGCGTTGAGCGTCGCGACGATGCGGCTTGGATAGGAGCGCCGGGCGCGGGATTGACCTCTCCGCCGGGTTGGACGCATAGAGAGGCCGCGCGACGCGCCCCAAGGACGCCACTGGCCGGTTTAGCTCAGCTGGTAGAGCAACTGATTTGTAATCAGTAGGTCGCGGGTTCGAATCCTGCAACCGGCACCAGTGAAGTGACAGAGTTAAAAACTCCAGCTTGCCTCACGTGTGACGAATGACGACCAATTCAGTTGGTCCGGACATTCTCTTGTTTCGAATTGCAGGATTGTTCTGACGCGGCCTTATCGGGGGCGGCTCCACGCGTTGCGTTTGTTTTCGCACCCGCAATGCGGCCTTTGCGCTCGTCCGCCTCCACCCGTTGAACCAGGGGGTCACTGCGGACCCCGTGGCGCGCCCGAGCCATCCGCGCTAGGTTACATGTAACCAATAGGGGAATACGATCATGCCGCCCTCTTCCAAGCCCAAGCCTTCCCACGAAAAGGTGCGCGCCCATCGCGACCGAATGCGCGAACAGGGTTTGCGGCCCATTCAGATCTGGGTTCCTGATATGCGCGCGCCGGGCTTCCGCGACGAGGCGCACCGGCAGTCGCTCGCCGTCGCCGCGAGTGCGCGGGCGGCCGACGATCAAGCCTTCATCGACGCGGCCTCGGTCTGGGGCGATGAATGAGGCGCGGCGAAATCTGGACCGTTTCAGGCGGCAAGGATTATGCCGGCAAGCCGCGCCCCGTCGCCATCCTTCAAGACGACAGCTTCGATGCGACCAATTCCATCACCGTATGCGCTTTCACGACCGATGCGACCGACGCGCCGCTATTTCGCTTGGCGATCGAACCGAGCGACCGCAACGGCTTGCGCGCTCCATGTCGTTTGATGGTCGACAAAATCACCACCGTCCCGAAATCCAAGGCCGGCGCGAAAATCGGTCGCCTCGACGACGAAGACGTTTTGCGGCTCAACCGTGCGGTGGCCGTTTTTCTTGGACTGGCGGCGTCCTCGAAAGCAGAAAAAAACGCATCAACCGACCCTTGATCGAGTTACCGATTCGCCGGTGGCCCACCGCGCACTTTCCAATAGCACGACTACATTTCGCCGACCGCGCGGATTGAAGCCGCTCGCCTGCAGTTGACGGCAATGAGCTCGTTGCGAGGCGCCCGGCCCAAAAGAAAAGCCCAGCCTGCCGGCTGGGCTTTTCCTCGAACGATCGGACTCGAACGATCGATCAATATTTGGCCAGCACCGGGGCCGGAGCGCCGAAGCTGAAGTGATAGTTCACGCCCGCGCTGATCGTGTGGAAGCGCGTGCGGTTGTTGGTGCTGTTGAGGCCCCAGCCCGGGTTGAAGAACCAGCCGCCGTTGTTGTTCCCGGTGCCGCTGATCTGCGTATAGAGATATTCGAGCTTGAGCGACCAGTTGGGAATGACCATCCACTCGGCGCCGCCGCCGACGGTCCAGCCCGTCTGCACGGCGCTGTTCTGGTTCCACCAGCCGTTGCGCTGCACTTCGCCATAGGCGAAGCCGCCCGTGCCATAGACCAGAATCTTCGAGTTCAACAGCGTGACGCCGGCGCGGCCGCGAACGGTGCCGAACCAGTTCAGCGTCGCCGTCGTCACCGGCGGCAGGCCGAAGAGCCAGTTAAAGGTATTGCCGCCGGCGCCGGAGCCGATGCTCGTGCCCTGGAAGTCGGTCTCGACGCCCAGGAGGAACATCGGCGTAACCTGATAATTATAGCCGATCTGGCCGCCGCCGACGACGCCCGCGCGGCTGCCGCCGTGATTGTTCCAGCCCGCGCCCCAGGCGTTCGACGAATTGTTGGCGTAAAAACCGACGCCGAAGTTCAAACCGGCGTAGAGGCCCGTCCAGGTCATGACCGGCGGCGGGGGCGGCGGCGGGGGAGCCTTGTAAGACGGAAGGTCGGCGGCCATCGCCGATCCGGCTATCAGCGCAAAGGCCGAGGCAGCAAGGATTGCCTTTTTCATGTACCTTCCTCCATTAAAGAGTTATCAATTTGAGCGCGCGGCGAGATTCGCCTGGGACCAAGTTGGTAAAAAGAAACCTGTCGCACAGTCAAAGGATATGACTGGTTTTTTGCCCGTCCGATCACGCTTTCTGCGCGACTGTGGCAACAGCGCCACAATGGACCCGGGAACGACGCGCCAGGATGCGCCACGCCTTGGGCGGCGCCGTAACGTCGCGCCGACGAGCGCGGCCCTTCGCCAACCCGATCTTGACGAAGCGCGGCTGAATGTCGGCTATATTGGCGCCGAGATGGAGGCTGCGCCGGTCCGGACCGGCGCCATTTCGAGAGGAACGCCATGAGAATCCCGCCGGACAGCGCCCGTCTCAAGGTCTCGGCCGGGGGCAGTCAGCAAATTTGGCATCGAGGCGCGCGGACCGGCCTCAAATACGGAGCGCTCGCCATCATGATCTTCGCCGCCGCGCCGTCCGGCGCCGCCCAGGCGAAGCAGAGAAATGCGTTCCCAGGGCCCGCGGGCGCGGCGCCGGCCGTCGACGCCTGCGGCCACCCGATCGTGCTGGACAACGTCGGAAGCCCCTATACCGACCCGGTCTGCACCGCGCTCTCCGACCGGCTGCAGCCCCCGCTCTACATTCCCGATCCAGATTGCAACCGGGGCGTCGAGCCCTATGATTCGCACTGCTTCATGGAGAGACTGCTGACGGTGATCACCGCGTCGCCGGGCCCCCCGCCGCTCGCCAGGCCAACCCCCTATCCGGTCAAATAGCGGTCAAACGCGCGGCGCGGCGCCGCGCTCAGGCGGGCGCGGGGTCACCGCCGGCCGCTTCATGCGCGCAGGCGCCGAGGATTGACGACATTTCGCCGCGATTGGGGCGCAGATTCAGTGGTCCTTCGTTTCCGAAGGCAGGAATTCGCGCATGAACGACCTTATCATTCCGCCGGAGCCGCCACAGCCCAGCAACCGCGCGCCGGCAAAGGTCCCGGTGGAAATCGTCATCGATCGCCGTCGGGGGCGCCCGCTCCGCTATGGCCTGATCGCGGCTGTGATCGGCCTGGCCGGAGTCGCCGCCACGCATTTCGCGCCGTCCGATCGCGCCAAGGAGTCGCCGACAAAAAACGTCGAGGCGCAGGCGCCTCAGCAGGTCGCGGCCCCGGCGCTGGACGAAGCGACGAAGAATCGAATCGCCTCTCTCCAAGGCGAAGTGCGGGAGTTGCGCGCGAAACTCGACGCCGTCGAGAAGCGACAGCAGGCCGATCTTCTCAGCGCCAAGGCGGCAAGCGCGCCGCCGCCCGCGGAAAACAGTTCCGTCGCCAGCGCGCCGGAGGCCGCGCCTTCCGCGCAACGCTCGTCCGAAAAGCCGGACGCGAAAGCCGCGCGCGCCGCCAAGAGCGAGAGCGCCAGGAACGAGAGCTCCAAAATCGACATGACGCCCGTCCAGACGATCGCGCCGGCCTCGAAAGTCGTGAACGGCTATAGGGTGCGCGACGTTTTTCAAGGCGCCGCGCTGATTGAATCCGACAACGGCATGATCGGCGTCGAACCGGGGGAAGTCGTGCCTGGAGTCGGCCGCGTCATCGCCATCAAGGAACGCGCCGGCCGATGGATCGTCGTCACCGAAAGCGGCGACATCCTTGGGAACGCGCACGGGCAGTCGCGCGCGCCGGCCTCGCGCCTGCGTCAATTCGCTCGGGAGCTCGACGGCTTTATTCCGCGACCCTACGCGCCGCCGCCGATGTTCCCGCCGTATTGATCGCCGGACCGATCTTTATTCAGCCGTCGCGGCGCAGCGGCCATAGGCGAAGGGTTTCGAACGGTCCCCAGGCATATTTGCCGTTGTCGAAAGCGAAATCGCCGTCTTCGACATATTCGACGACGAGTTCAAAAATCCTGCGCCACTCTTCCGGCGTCGGCGCCTCCCAAATCGCTTCGGGCGCTCGTTCGTCATTGGAGAGAGCGAAGATCGCCTGAGCGATCGCTGGATGCGTGCGCCGGTTGACGCTCCACCCGTCCGGCGGCGGGACGCAAGAACAAATCGCATGTTTCACTGTCGCCTCCTCGGGCTGGCTTGCCCGGCGCGAGGCGCGCCATATGCGACATTAGCACAATTCCAGAAGGCCGGAGAGTCCGCGCCGCCGATTGGGTTCGAATGCGGCGAAGTCTTGTCCGATGCTTCCGGCGGGAGCAGAATTCGTCTTGGACGCGACGCTTGCAGGTCCTCGACCGAGCGATCGATCGTCGAGCCGCGCGATGTCGTATCGAGCAGCCTCCCGGGAGCCTCGCATGAAAAATATATTCGCTAAGGCGGCGGTTTGCGTGGGTTTGAGCATGACGCCGGGGGCGGCCGCCGCGGGGGCGATGAGCGCCAACAATTTCATGCTGCCGTCAAAGGACGTGGCCTTGAGCTGCGCGCCGTTGCGCTATGCGATTCATTGTTCGATTTCGTTGCGCGCCAATCCGCAATACAGCACCTATTGCTTCTATGTCGCAGGGGGTCGTTCCTATCCGATGAAAACCGACTCACGCTTCGGATTCTATAACAATATCGTCAGCCTCCAGCTCGAGAATGGCGAGCGCGTCACTGCTCAGATCAAAGATCTTCGGACCGGCGCGCATGCGCGCTGCGTCGAATGATCGCGCTCATTCACTTTCATTTCGCTGCTTGGCTGCAGGCGCCTGAAACGTCGATCTCAACTCTCGTCCCGAAGGCGCGATCGCCCGAATGCAGACGCTCGTGATCCGTCGTCGATGCGAACTGCCGCTCCGAACGCCGCCGGCGGCGGCTCCGGCAACAATCGAGACATCGTGCGGCAAATCGGAGAACACCCGGCTCTGCTATGAAGGATGCGCACTCAGATCGTGCGTCGCGCGGCAGGCGCCGTTTCCAAGCAGCGGCCGCCTGCCGCCAACTCCGGCGGGTCCTTCGCGGCCCGCCGTTCTGTTTCCGGGGCGCTTATCATCGGATCACGCCGGTCCGACGCGAAAACGCCCCGCCTTTACATCCGAGGTCGGGGCGTTCGCTGACGACGGCGAACCGTCGGCTGTTTCAAACCTACCAACGAGATATGGCGGGCGCATGGCGCCGATTCCGGCGATGCGCGGCGCGCCCCGCCAAAGCGGCCGAAGGCGCTTTTCTGTCGAAAGCGCTGCGAAAGCGCTTCTCTTGCCATCGCGCCGGACCTTTGCCATATGTCGTTCGCCCTTCCGCGCCGGACCGCGGAACGCTGGAGACGTGGCCGAGAGGCTGAAGGCGACGGTTTGCTAAATCGTTATAGGGGAAACCCTATCGTGGGTTCGAATCCCACCGTCTCCGCCAGCGCCGAATTTGTCCAGTCTTAAGACACACACGCAACCTCGGGCCGATCGGGTTGTCGAGGGACGGCGAAGTCTTTTGTTCGAGATCAATGAAGCCGAGATCGTCGCTCATGAGGCTGACGATCCAAATGCCTTCGTCGATCTCTTTGATTTCCAATCTTTGCCCTGTGAGGTTCAGATCGCCGCGAGATAGGCGCTGAAGGCGGCGACGGCGAGCAGCAGCGCCGCCAGGAAATACAGGCTGGCGCTTGTCGTTTGCGCCGTATAGGGCTCGTCGCGCGACAACAGCCGCGCCGTATGAATGAAGCGGACGGTCGAAATCACGATGAGCGTGACGCCCACGGCGACGAGCGCGGCCCCGCCATAGCGCCCCGCCGGATTGTCGAACCGATGGATGCGCAACTGGTCGGCGTTGTCCGCCAGCGCGCCGGCGATGCTGAGAAGAAACAGATTGAACCGCTCGATGACGAAGCCCAGCGCGATCACCGCGACGCCGGTGCGCACCCATGCGAGAAACGTCCGCTCATTGGCCGCGACATTGCTGAAATCGCGAATCATTTCGTTCTCCCTTGCCCAACGGCCGCAGCGGCGCGTCATTGCCGCAGCGGTCGCGAGTCCCTATAACATTGGCGACGCGGCGCGACCGCCGCCCTACTCCCATCCTGCGAGACGATATGCCCTGGAGCGATCAAGGCGGACCGCGCAATCAGAATAACAGTCCTTGGGGTCAGCCCGGAGGACCGTGGGGACAGGGCTCCGGCGGCCAGCCGCCGGACCTCGAAGAGATGTTGCGCCGCAGCCAGGAAGGCCTCAAACAGATTCTGCCGAGTGGTTTCGGGGGGCGCGGCTTTGCGATCCTCGTGCTCGTCGCCGTGCTCGCATGGCTGCTTTCCGGCCTCTACACGGTCGGACCCAACGAGATCGGCCTCAATCTGATCTTCGGCAAATATATTGGAAAAACCCAGGCGGGCCTGAACTATAATCTTCCCGGTCCGATCGGCTCGGTGCTCAAGCTTGCGGTCACCGACCGAAACATCACCGACGTCGGCTTCCGCGAGGAGCCGGCGATCGTCGAGGGCCGACGCCGCGGCTCGCCCTCAGCCCCGCGCGGACCGGAAGCGCCGGAAGAAAGCCTGATGCTGACCGGCGACGAAAACATCGCCGACGTCAAATTTCGCGTCATCTGGCAGATCGACCCGGCAAAGCCGGAAGATTACGCCTTTAATGTCGCCAATCAGGCGGGAACCGTGAAGGCCGTGGCCGAAAGCGCCATGCGCGAGATCGTCGGCCAGTCGCAAATCCAAAAAATTCTGACCGCCGACCGAAAGCTGATCGAGCCGGCATCTCAGCAATTGATGCAGAAAGTGCTCGACGATTACCACGCCGGCGTTCTGGTGCTGCAGGTGCTGCTGCTCTCCGTCGATCCGCCGCAGCAGGTCATCGCGGCGTTTCGCGACGTGACCGCCGCCCAGCAGGATTTGCAGCGGCTCGGCAATGAGGCGGAAGCTTACGCCAACCGCGTGGTGCCGGAGGCGCGCGGCGGCGCGGCGCGCATTCTGCAGGAGGCGGAGGCCTATCGCGAGCAGATCGTCGCCGAGGCGCGCGGCCAGGCGTCCCGCTTCGAGCAGATTTACGCCCAGTATAAGAACGCCCCGACGATTACCCGACAGCGTCTCTATATCGAAACCATGGAGCGCGTGCTGGGCGGCGCGGACAAGGTCATCCTCGACGATCCGTCGAAAGCCGGCGCCGCCGTGACGCCTTTCGTGCCGCTGCCCGCCTTCGCGCCGTTCCAGGGAGGCCGCAAATGAGGTCCGGCCTTCTGTTCACGCTCGCCGTCGCCGCGCTCCTCGCCGTCATCGGCCTCGCCGGCGCCCTGTTCACCGTCTCGCAGACCGAGCAGGCGCTGGTGCTCCGGCTGGGCGAGCCGGTCGCCGGCCGCGGGCTTATCACCCAGCCCGGCCTCCACTTCAAATTGCCGCTCGTCGAAAATGTCGTGACCTTCGACAACCGCATCCTCGATGTCGAGAGCCCCAACCTCGAGGTGCTCGCCGCCGACAATCAGCGGCTCGAGGTCGACAGCTTCATCCGCTATCGCATCGTCGACGCCTTGCGCTTCTATCAGACCGTCAACAGCGTCATGGGCGCGAACAATCAGCTCGGTTCGGTGTTGAATTCCGCCGTCCGTCGCGTGCTGAGCGAGGCCAACCAGCAGCAGATCGTGCGCGACGAGCGCGCCGGATTGATGGTGAAGATCAAGGAGCAGGCGGACCGCGAGGCGCGAAAATTCGGCGTGCAGGTCGTCGACGCCCGCATTCGCCGGGTCGATCTGCCGCAGCAGATTTCGGAAAAGGTTTTCGGACGCATGCAGACCGAGCGCCAGCGCGAAGCTGCGGAATACCGCGCGCAGGGTTCGGAGCAGGCGCAAAAAATCACCGCCAAGGCCGATCGCGACGTCATCGTGCTGAAAGCCGAAGCGCAGCGCCAGGCCGACCAGACCAAGGGCGAAGGCGACGCGGAGCGCAACCGCATCTTCGCCGAAGCCTTTGGCCGCGACCCCGACTTCTTCGCCTTCTATCGTTCGATGCAAGCCTATGAAGCCGCCTTCAAGCCGGGAGAGACGCGCTTCCTGATCAGTCCGCGTTCCGAATTCTTCCGTTTTTTCTCAGCTCCGGAGGCGAGCGCCGCGTCGAGCGCGGACAGCCCGTCTCCGGAGAAGGGCAAATAAAGCGCAAACGCGGTCTTCGACGACGGTGAGCGCGATCGTAGAGCGCTGACGGCGCGATCAGCCGTCGCGCGTTCGCATCAGCTTGCGCGCGAGGGCGATAATTTCGCCAACCGGCGCATCGAAGGAAAACGATTCTCCTTCATAGGCCCGATTTTGGGGCGACTCCGCGGCAATCATCACGCGATAAAATTCACGTCCGCAGAGATGCGAGAGGAACATAAATTCGTTCGAAACATAATTGCTCGTGGCGATCTCGATGATTTTCGCATGTCCTGGCGCAAAGCCCGTATTCCAGAGCCCGGCGCCGAACTGCCCGATGACGATCGCCGCATTCGACATCGCATGGATTTCTTCGGGAAGGCTCAATTCATGCAGCCGGATGACCGCGAAGCCGATATCCGCGAGCGCATCGCCAAGCTGGCGCTCATTGGCCATCAGCCGCCCCGACGCAGAGCCTTCCCGACTGATATAGACATATTTTGGCGCGATCCGATCTTGCGCGTCGGCGGCGAAGCGCTCCGCGACATATCTTAGAAATTGCGGGCAGGTCGCGCCGGGAAACATATTCGCGCTGGTGGTCAGCGGCGAAGGATAGATCACCTTCGACGCCCGTACGTAGCGGGACGATGCTTCAATGATGCTCGTCGCCGGCGCGCCCAAGCGAACGAATTCCTCTCGCTGTCGCGCGGATAGCGGCGGGCACAGAAGTTTCAGCCGCTCGGACCGGAGTTCGTCCAGCGCGAGGTAAACGGAAAAAAACGAATTCATCAGCCAATGGCCGTGATTCACCCGGCTCGCCCAAAAACAGGCGAGCATGACGGGAGTCTCGGCGTCCAATGTCGTCTCCGCCTCCGCGCGATCGAGCCGACCATAGCGGCCGTCCAGCGGAAAAATGTCCGGCGCGCGATTCAGGCCGCCCGGCGCGAGCACCGTCGCAAAAAAGGAATCGCCCCAGGCCTTGTCGCGCTCGAACAGCAGAATTCCGTTCTCAACATCCACGCAGGCGTCTCGAAAGGCCGCAAGATAGAGAGGCGGCGATCGCCAGTCGCACTGCGCTGCAAGAGCGTCGAACTCGGCCTGTCCGGCGCCGATCGAATCTTCGAGGCGAAAGGTTTGCCTTGCGTCATGCGCTTCGCCGGGCGCCACCAGCGCCGTCGCGACCGCGCCTTCAGTCTTGAGCAGTTGCGAACGGCCCACTTGCTCGACGGCGACGATGTCGCCAATTTCGAAATTGGAGTCCTGCGAACGCGCCAAGGTCAATGGATAAACGAATGCGTCGCGGCAAGCGTCGCGACGAACCCTGAGCTGTCGCCCTTCCTCTTTTCCATGTCTAAGAAAATGAACGCGGGCGGAAGCAATCGCGCCCCGCGTTATCGCATCCCTCACATCCAAATTGGCGTATAGATAGCCTTGTTCGTCGAAATTTTCGTCTGTCGCTAACTCAGGAAACCCGAATGTCCTGTCAAGGAATGCGCCGAAAGCAGGGTAAAAGGCCGCAGCGCCAAAGCGCGTTTCGAGGATTTTCGCTGTTTCAGGCGCGCGAGCGCAAATTTGCGCCCAGATATGAGCTTCCTTGCCGCCTCGCAACCGGCGTTCGGCCAACAGACGCATCTGCGTGAAGTTGCCTTCTTCAACGCCGGGGAACGCAAAAAATTGCTCGGCCAGTCCATAAAGCGTTTGAAGATATAGTGCGCGGTAACAAAGAACGTGAAAAGCAAGACAAAGACGTATGTTACGAAAATGCTCCATTGTTGCGTCAACGTCTTCGGCGTTTAGCCCATAGGCCTGCGCAAGGCTACGCATCTCTGGGCCCGGTTCACACAATTCGCGGATTTGACGAAGAATTGTGTCATCGCTCGGCGGCGCCACAAATTCATTGATGTGGGAGGAGTCGCGTACCAAAGAAAGATTTGTGGGCGCGAATACGCGATCAAAAAGAGTTCGCAAAAATCTCGACATTTTGCGTTCCAGAAAAATCACATCCTGACCGTCGCCATTCGACTCTAAAGCCTGCGTCGCGCAAAGGCAACCGCGGCGCCGCGCGCCGAGGCTCCAGCCGAGACGCCCCTTTTGGTCGAAGGCGTTTCCGCCTATATCTGCGTCCTCTCATCTTTGGAGATATCGGATGAAGGTGCTCCAGGCTTATGTGGCCGCTGGTTTTGCGGTCCTGCTGATTTCATTGACGCCCGCCGCCGCAAAGGGACCGGACTCCTTGTCCGAACTCTCCGAGAAAGTTCAGGACGCCGTCGTCAATATTTCCGCAACGCAGACCTTCGAAGCCAAGCACAACAAGAGCGGCGAAGGCCCGCAGATGCCGCCGGGAGCCGGACCCGGCGCGCCTTTCGACGATCTCTTCGAGGAGTTTTTCCGGCGGCGCGGCCAGGGCATGCCCGAAATGCCGCGCCAGCGCAGGTCTAGTTCGCTCGGCTCCGGTTTCGTGGTCGATCCCTCGGGAATCGTGATCACCAACAATCACGTCATCGCCGACGCCAATGAGGTGACGGTGATTTTCAACGACGGCCAGAAGCTCAAGGCGGAAGTTCTCGGCAAGGATCAGAAAGTCGACGTCGCCGTTTTGAAGGTGAAACCCGAAAAGCCGCTGAAGGCGGTCAAATTCGGCGACAGCGACAAGGCCAAGGTCGGCGATTGGGTGCTCGCCGTCGGCAACCCCTTCGGACTCGGCGGATCGGTGACGGCCGGCATTATTTCGGCGCGCAACCGCAACATCGACAGCGGTCCTTACGACAATTACATCCAGACCGACGCCTCGATCAACAAAGGCAATTCGGGCGGACCGCTGTTCAACATGGACGGCGAAGTCATCGGCATCAACACCGCGATCCTGTCGCCCTCCGGCGGTTCGGTCGGCATCGGCTTCGCGACGCCGGCGAATACGGTTCAACCGGTCATCGATCAGCTGCAGCAATTTGGCGAGACGCGTCGCGGCTGGCTGGGAGTCCGCATTCAGAACATCGACGACGGGATCGCCGAGACGCTCAATCTCGGCGCGACGCGCGGCGCGCTTGTCGCGGGCGTCGACGACAAGGGGCCCTCGAAGCCGGCCGGGCTGAAGGCCGGCGACGTGATCGTCAAATTCGACGGCAAGCCGATCAAGGAGTCGCGCGATTTGCCCAAGCTGGTCGCCGCGACGCCGGTGGGCAAGGATGTCGAACTCGTCATCATGCGGGGCGGCAAGGAGCAGACCAAGATCGTGAAGCTTGGCCGGCTCGAGGATGGCGAGAAAGTCGCGTCGAGAAGCGGCGACAAGGAGAAGTCCGAGGGCGCCGGCGGGTCGTCGCAGAACGTGCTGGGCCTTGAACTGTCGCGTCTCTCCGATGAACTGCGGGCGCGCTATCAGATCAAGGACGCCGTCAAGGGCGGCGTCGTCATCACCGCGGTCGATCCGCGCTCGGATGCGGCGGAGAAACGACTTCAACCGGGCGAGGTGCTGCTCGAAGTCAATCAGGAAGCGGTGAGCGATCCTGCCGATGTGATCAAGAAGGTCAAGGCGCTGAAGACCGACGGCAAAAAGACCGCGCTGCTCATCGTCGCGAACGGCCAGGGAGACGCCCATTTCGTGGCCTTGCCGGTCGACTGAGCGCAATCCCTCTCCTGCTTGCGGGAGAGGATGAAGGCGCGCCTTACTTCGGCTTGCCCTTCACGGTCCTCGTGCCAGGCTTGCCGCCCGACGATCGGCCCACCGCACGCGGCGGCGGCGGCATGCGCCCCACGGGCCGCGCTTCGCCGCCCCCGAAATTATGCGGCCCCATGTCGGCGTCGGTCGGCTTATGCGCCCGGGTGGCGAGTTTTTGCGCTTCGTCGCGGCGTATGGCGCCGCGCCCGCCGCGTCCGAATGAGGCGCGAAATTGCGGACTCGCCTCGGCGAGCAATTCGGCGCGTTGCAGCCGCTGGATTTCATCGCGCAGCCGCGCCGCCTCCTCGAAGGCCAGATCCGCCGCCGCCTCCTTCATGCGCTTTTCGAGATCGGCGATGGTCGCCGCGAGATTATGCCCCGGCGCGATGTCATAGCCGGTGTCGACCGTGACATGATCCTGCTCGGCGACGCTGCCGAGAATGTCGGCGATGCCGCGCTTGATCGAGGCCGGTGTGATGTTGTTCTCGCGATTATAGGCTTCCTGCTTGGCGCGGCGGCGATTGGTCTCGTCCATCGCGCGCTTCATCGAGCCGGTGATCTGATCGGCGTATAAAATCACGCGGCCGTCGATGTTGCGCGCCGCGCGGCCGATGGTCTGCACGAGCGACGTTTCCGAACGCAGAAAGCCTTCCTTGTCGGCGTCGAGAATGGCGACAAGGCCGCATTCGGGAATGTCGAGGCCCTCGCGCAGCAGATTGATGCCGACGAGCACGTCGAAGGCGCCGAGCCGCAGGTCGCGGATGATCTCGATGCGCTCTATCGTGTCGATGTCGGAATGCATGTAGCGCACGCGCACGCCGTTCTCATGCAGATATTCGGTCAAATCCTCGGCCATGCGCTTCGTCAGCACCGTGACCAGCGAGCGATAGCCGATCTGCGCGGTCGCCCGCGCCTCGTCGAGAAGATCGTCGACCTGGGCGCGGGCCGGACGCACCTCGACCTGCGGATCGATCAGCCCGGTCGGGCGGATGACCTGTTCGACGAAGACGCCGCCGGTCTGATTAAGCTCCCAGCTTCCCGGCGTCGCCGACACCGCGACGGTCTGCGGCCGCATCGCGTCCCATTCCTCGAAGCGCAGGGGCCGATTGTCCATGCAGGACGGCAGGCGAAACCCATATTCGGCCAGCGTCGCCTTGCGGCGGAAGTCGCCTTTGTACATGGCGCCGATCTGCGGAATCGAGACATGGCTCTCATCGGCGAAGACCAGCGCATTGTCGGGCAGATATTCGAACAGCGTCGGCGGCGGTTCGCCCGGCCTGCGGCCGGTGAGATAGCGCGAATAATTTTCGACGCCGGCGCAAGAGCCGGTCGCCTCCATCATTTCGAGATCGAAGCGCGTGCGCTGCTCGAGCCGCTGCGCCTCCACCAGACGCCCCGAGCGATTGAGTTCATCCAGTCTCGCGCGAAGCTCGTCCTTGATCGCCTTGATCGACTGCAGCAACGTCGGCCTCGGCGTTACATAATGCGAATTGGCGTAGACCTTCACGAATTCGAGATCGACCGTCTTCTTGCCGGTGAGCGGATCGAATTCGGAAATCGACTCCACCTCGTCGCCAAAGAAGCTCACGCGCCAGGCGCGGTCCTCATAATGCGCCGGGAAGATATCCACCGTATCGCCGCGCACCCGAAAGGTTCCGCGGATGAAATCGGCGCCAGTGCGGCGGTAATGCAGCGCGACGAGATCGGTGACGAGCTGCCGCTGCTCCAGCTTCTCGCCGAGCGTGACCGAGAAAGTCATCGCCGTATAGGTTTCGACCGAACCGATGCCGTAAATGCAGGAGACCGACGCGACGATGATGACGTCGTCGCGCTCAAGCAGCGCGCGCGTCGCGGCGTGACGCATGCGGTCGATCTGCTCGTTCACCGAGGATTCTTTCTCGATGTAAGTGTCCGAGCGCGGCACATAGGCTTCGGGCTGATAATAGTCGTAGTACGAAACGAAATATTCGACGGCGTTCTTGGGAAAGAAGCTCTTGAACTCGCCGTAAAGCTGCGCGGCGAGCGTCTTGTTGGGCGCGAGAATCAGCGCCGGCCGCTGCACGCGTTCGATCACGCTCGCCATGGTGAAGGTCTTGCCGGAGCCGGTGACGCCGAGCAGCACCTGGTCGCGTTCCTGCGCGGCGATTCCCTTGACCAGCTCCTCGATCGCCGCCGGCTGATCGCCCTTCGGCGTATAGTCGGAGACGAGTTCGAACCGCACGCCGCCTTCGGACTTCGGCGGCCGCTCGGGCCGATGCGGCGTCCAGGGCTTTTGGTCGCGGATATTGGGATCGCCGAGCCGCAGCAGTTCGGCGAGTCTGTCGGCGGTCGCCTGCACCCCGCCGCCCGCCTGGAAGCCCTCGCCAAGGGCGTATTTCTCGATGTCTTCCTCATCGAGACCCCGGATCGAGGCGGCGTCATAGGCGGCCTGCGGCGCCTCGCCGAATCCTGGCGCCAGCGCGGGATTGAGCAGCTGCGCGAGATGCGGCGCGAGCGGCGCGACCTCCGGCTTCGCCGCCTTGGCGCGCGTCGGCCGCGCCGGGTCTCTGGGCTTTTTAGGGGGAGAGGCCATGGCGGCAATATGGGGGAGACGCGCGCGGGAGGGAAGCGGGAGGCTCAACGTCCCTGTGACTCTCCCCGGCTTGGCAGACGAGGTCTTGCCAGTTTGCGGGCGCTACCGTTCGGCGTCAGCGAAATCCCGAAGAAGCGCCCACTCCAGGCGCTCTCTCGCTTGCCGGGCGCTTCGATTGACCCGCATGGGTTCGACGCGCGTAAAAACTGACGCTTCTCGCATATCGCAATCCTTCTCTGCGACTCAAAACCCATACTTCACGGAGGACCGCTTTTCAGGAGACAGACCACCCGATGATCTGCTCCAGCGCATAACGCTTTCGCGCCTACTTCTTGACTCTGTCGATCGGAATATTATTTTCCAATTCCCTTTGGATTTCTCAACGTTGTTTTTGTTTCGCGCCAGCATGACAGGAAAAGAATCAACCTAGTTCCATCGCTTTTTTCGAATCTGGGGAAGCTATGTCAACTGATCAGCCATTACAACTGAAAGTAAATCCGATAACAGCAGCCAATGGGTTTCCGTTCAGATGTGATGATGTGTTTTCAACAATGATGCGGCAAGCCATTTCAGGGGGCGATGGAACAGAATTTTATCTCGCGCACATTCAGAAGTTCGCTGACTTTGCGGCTTTCTTACAAAGAACAGGAAATTCTACTTTTACCTACGAGGAAGGACCGGCCGGCTCGTACCAGGCAAGAGCGGGCGATAGCAACGCAACAATTGTTGTGAATGCACAATTCGCGGGGCCCGACGACAAGCCGCTTTATGACACCTCCGAAGAAGACTCTGCGCCGCCGGTGCATGGGCTAGCAACAGTCACTCTTCAATTAGCGTCTCCTGAAGCGATAGAAAAAGTAATTAACCTTGGCGTCTCACTCGCTACGGCGCCCCCCAGTTATTTGGCGATAACTTCGCTAAAGGATGTTCTCTTCGAGCCTTTGGTAACAAGGATAAAAGATCTTTTTCTGAAATGCATAGACAATTGGGCCGATATCGACTTGGGCGACGACCTAGATGCGGCGGGAGACGCAATCTCCATTGCATCTAATGATGCGGCCGATGCTGTAAGCACAGGCGCGTCGGAAATCGCTGCCGACGGTTTGGCGGCCGAAGTTATTATTGATCTCTCCGCCGCAGCTCCCCCACTTGCAATTCTCGGAGCCCTGATAGCGATCCCCTTCATAGTCAAAGCACTGGAAAAAAAGTTCGTGCTTCATTTCGAATTAAACAACTTCACTAGTTACGACTTCGAATGGAAGGTCGAATATATGAAGCACGGAACAATGACCTCTCAACCAAAAAGCAACGTCATACCTAGAATGGGTTATGCGACGGACTCATGGGGGGATCAGACGACGAGTGAGGTCGCTTACCAAGCTGACTACACATCAATGAACACGAGCGGCTTCACAGGGATTGGCCTGGTCCTTCGACTGACTCCTTTAAATGCCGGCGCTGACGCCGACATAGCGGTCGTCATTTCGATCCCATGGGGCAACCCAAACGTGATCTGGCTTGGAGACGTGCCGACGAAGCCAGATTGGAGCCAGATTTATAAGAAAGGAAGCTCCGCCTCGCCGAAGTTGTCCGTCGAGCATGGGAATATGCGGTTCTCGAGTCGGATCGCGATCAACTCACTTTCGGGTGATCACGATGTGTACTATGCAGTTATCGCGGTGCAGACCATTTGACCAACCTCGCTATTTGGCCGCGGTTCGCACGCGTAGATGAGTTGAATAGGAGCCGACTGAAGGAGCGGCCTTTCGACCGAGTCACAGCCTAAACCGGGGAAAATCAAATGGCGACGGATCAATCTAATACGATAAAGATAGTTGCTTCTACCATTACTCAAAATACTGGCGGCTCTCCAGTTGTTGTTGATGACGCCCTCGTCCAAGCAATAAATAGCGCAAAAGCCGGTGGCAGCGCACTGCAATCTCTTGCCGATGGAATGGATGCTTCTGCTAGCTTTTGGAGCTGGCTAGCTGATAACAGCGACGCTGGCCTCAATCCCTTTACCGAGGCCGTGGATCCGGATGGAAATCCGATAATGATAATTTCGGATGGAAACATGGAGATGCGCTACGGGGCGTTCTATGTGGGCACTGACGACTCGGGTGACGACGGCCCAACCGTGAAAGCGCTTGGCAGCATCCAAACGCATAGCAAGCAAACGAAAATTTCTACCGCCTTTTCCGTTGCATTGTCTGTAACAAATATACCCTACAATATGTTGTTAGGGCCCCAGCTATTTAACGAGCTCCTCAAGCCAATATACAATAATATGAAGACATTAATAACAAGAACGGCTCGAAACATTCGAAGCGCCTGTCAGGGCGACGATCCCGTGGTCATGCCAGACGAGGAAGCTGAAGGCGCAGTTGAGGACGCGAATGCGCAAGTGGAAGTGAATGGGGGTGAACTCCTGGAAGCTGGCCTAGAATACACAGCGATCAATTGGACCAGCGCGCTTCCAGTCGCTGCAGGAATGGGCGCTCTTGCTGCAGCCCCTCTAATCATCAGCCTCATCGCCAAAAAAATGAATGTCGATGTGCTCATTGTCAACATGACAGACCACAACTTTATTTGGAGCTACTATCAAGATAGCGGAAAAGTCGCGGTCTATCCTGCTGGCGCAAACAAAATGATTCCGAAGATGGACTATGCAACCGACTCATGGGGAGATAAATCGACGAACCCTGTCGCCTATGAAGCGGAGTTCAACTTTATCAACAACACGAATCTTGGAAACATTGGCTACTTGATCACTCTCACGCCGGACGATAGCTCTCTAGCTCCGGCAAACGTGCTCGTTTCTATTCCTTTGACCGAAAGTAACGCCATATGGGTCGGGCCAAGCGCCGCTTCTCCTGACAAGACGTACAAAAATCACAAGGCTGCCAACGGGAAAATGCAGATCTCTCACAGCTTTGATTCATACACCGTTACTGCGTCCATCAACGCGCTGCACGGCAAGGACGACAATAAGCAATATGCCTATAAAATGCTGGTTTGCATTCAGTCGGCGGCCTGAACGGAGCGGCTAGGAGAGCGTGATGGGCTACGGGGCGTTTATGAAAGTCACTAATAATAATGTAGAAAGAAGTCTTCGGACTTTTATCATCGACATAAACTGCATGTATGAACGTGGAGTGCGAGGGAGCGTTCTGGACTCCTTTAATAATCTCGTCATAGGCCCATTGTCGACTTACCCCGAAACGAGCGGCGCTTATATCGAAGCTGATAACTCCGGAGCATGCAGTTCCCAGAGCGCTCGGTTCACCCTCAAGGTTACCGACGAGTCAAATGGCAACATCATCGGCAACATCGCGTTCAAGGACACGACAAAAAAATGGAAAGTTGAGTCTAATGAAAACGATGACCTTTTGAACGTAAACATCGACAATTCAGGGAAACAAGCAAGAATCACCATCACGATCGGAGTCTTTTAACCAAGGACTGTCTATTGCCAGAGCCGATCCGCAAAGACCCGACCCGCTTTCCCGCATCTGGTCGCGGCGCCTTGCGGCGGCGGCGCCACATCCCCAGCGCGGCGCCGGCGCCGACCAGCGACATCAGTCCGAGCGCGACATACCATTCCGCCGTCTCGCCGACCGAGAAGTCATATTGTCCGACATATTCCTTGGCGCCGTCGTCGCTCGTCGCCCTGACCAGCGCGATATAATCGCCGTCGCTGACGAAATCATGGGTGAAGCTCGCCGTGCCCTTGTCCGCCAGATATTTCTTCGGCGGCAAGACCGCGACCGTGGTGGCGTCGAGATCGTCGCGCCAATCCTTCTGCCCAACGTTTCGCAGCAGCCGGATTTCGATGTTCATGTCGCGCAGTTCGACCTGCTGCGCATCGAGGATGATCATCGTCGGGCCCAGCGTCGGCACATGCCGGCAAAATATCGCGTCGGTCCCGTTCTCCTGAAAGGCGCTGAACATCATTTGCGTCGGACCGACGCTCATCACGCAATGGCGGGGATGCTCCGCCTTGATCTGCGCCCGGGCGGCGCCCGGTCCCAGGCAGACCGCGACGACAAACGGGACGAGAATGCGCTTCCTCGTCATCGGACCCTCCGGGCATGACGACAACGCCGCCCTTCAGCCTACACGACCACCGCGTCTATGGATGCATCATTTGCTGAAAACTGGGGCGCGAGACGCGGTTCGACCAGAGCCGGAGAGAAACGACCGGCTACGCCTCCAATTCCTCTTCCCGCTCCGCCTCCAGCAGCTTCGCGCGCGCTTCCGCCGCCTCGCGCTGGCGGTTCCACATGCCGGCGTAATGGCCGCCGAGCGCCAGCAACTCCTTATGCGTCCCGCGCTCGACAATGCGGCCGTGATCGAGAAACAGGATTTCGTCGGCGTCGACGATGGTCGACAGCCGATGCGCGATGACCAGCGTGGTGCGGCCGCGCGCGACGCTGCGCAGCGCCTCCTGAATCTCATGTTCGGTGAAACTGTCGAGCGCCGAGGTCGCTTCGTCGAGAATGAGGATCGGCGGGCCTTTGAGAATGGTGCGCGCGATCGCCACGCGCTGCTTCTCGCCGCCTGAGAGTTTCAGCCCGCGCTCGCCGACCTGCGCGGCATAGGCCTCCGGCACGCTTTCGATAAAGCGGTCGATCTGCGCCAGCCGGGCCGCGTCGCGCACCTCCTCGTCGCTCGCGTCCCAACGTCCGTAGCGAATATTGTAGCCGATCGAATCGTTGAACAGCACCGTGTCCTGCGGCACCATGCCGATCGCCGCGCGCAGGCTCTCCTGCGTCACGTCCAAAATATTCTGGCCGTCGATCATGATGCGCCCGCCTTGCGGCTCGTAGAAGCGATACATCAGCCGGGAGATCGTCGACTTCCCCGCCCCCGAAGGGCCGACGATCGCGACCGTCTGTCCGGGCGCCGCTTCGAAGCTCACGCCCTTGAGAATCGGCCGGTTCGGCTCGTAGTGGAACGAGACATTGTCGAAAACGATCCGTCCTTCGCTGACGACGAGCGGGAGCGCGCCTGGCCTGTCCAATATCTCGGGGCTCTGCGCCAGGATCGAGAACATCGTCTCGATGTCGATGATCGCCTGCCGCACCTCGCGATAGAAGGTGCCCATGAAATTTAGGGGCTGCGCCAACTGCCCCATCATCAGATTGATCAGGACGAAATCGCCCACCGTATTGCGGCCGGCCTCGATGCCATAGACGCACATCACCATCATGGCGGTGAGCCCGATGATGTAGATCACGGTCTGGCCGGCGTTGAGCACCGCAAGCGAGACATAGGACTGCGTGCTCGCCTGCTCGTAGCGGATCATCGATCCGTCGTAGCGCTCCGCCTCCCGCCGTTCCGCGCCGAAATATTTGACCGTCTCGTAATTCAACAGGCTGTCGATCGCCTTTTGATTGGCGTCGGTGTCGCTATCATTCATCCTGCGCCGAATGGCGATGCGCCAATTGGTGGCGAGCGTCGTGTAAAGAAAATATCCGGCGAGAGTGGCGAGCAGCACCAACCCATAACGCCAATCGAACTGATAGACGAAAATGCCGAGAACAAGCGCCATTTCCATCACGGTCGGCGCGCCGGTCGACATGATCAGACGCGACAGCGTTTCGATGCCATTGCGCCCGCGCTCGAGCACGCGCGTCAGTCCGCCGGTCTTTCTGCCGATATGGAAGCGCAGCGACAGCTCATGCATGTGAACGAAGAGATCGGTCGCCAGCCGGCGCACGGCATGCATCGCCACGGCGGCGAAAATGCCGTCGCGCATCTGCATCAGCACGACGGTGACGATGCGCATCGCGCCCATCAGCAGCGTGAAATAGATCGCGGCGACCCCCGCCTTGGCCCAGGCGCCGGCGCCGCCCTCGGCAAGCGCGTCGGTCGCCCATTTGAAGGCGTAAGGCGTCGCGGCGTTGAACAGCTTGCTGACGACGAGCAGCGCGAAGACCGCAGCCACGCGCACCTCAAGATCGCGGCGGCCGCGCGGCCAAATATAGGGCCACAAATGCTGTATCGTCTTGATAAGGGACGATTCCGACAATTGTTGATCGGAATCCGGCTGAAGCGCGGCGTCGTCCAAATCGAGCGCGTTCGGGTCGCTCAATTCAGCTTCATCAGGTCTAAGCATGGGGCTCCGAATGGATGGGTCCGCTGTTGCGGCGCTTTGCGTCATATATGACGTTTAGAAGCAATGCGCACCCCGAGCGGGGCGCTGGCGAAGCGCGGCGAGAAAATCGATATGCGAGAAATTAGGAACATTTGCGTCTATTGCGGCTCTTCGATTGGCGTCGATCCGCGCCACTCGGCGGCGGCGCGCGCGCTGGGAGCTGAACTCGCCCGCGCCGGCATTGGACTCGTCTATGGCGGCGGCGCGATCGGCCTGATGGGGGTATTGGCGAAGGCGACGATCGCCGCCGGCGGCGTCGTCACCGGAATCATCCCCGAGTTCCTCGACGATCGCGAAATCCCTTTCGCGGGCGCGACCGACCTCATCGTCGTCAAGGATATGCATACGCGCAAACGCCTGATGTTCGAACGCTCCGACGCCTTTGTCGCGCTGCCCGGCGGCGTCGGCACGCTGGAGGAATTGACCGAGCAGCTGACCTGGATTCAGCTTGGCCGGCATACAAAGCCGCTCGTCATCGCCGACATCGCCGGCTTCTGGCGCCCGCTGCTGTCGCTATTCGCCCATATGCATAATCAGGAATTTATCCGTGCAGACTATGACGTGCGCTATCTCGTCGCCGAACGCGTCGAGGACATTCTGCCGATGATTTTCGCGGCCGTCCGGCATTCGCCCGACATCAGCGAGACAGCGGTCACCGAGCGGCTTTAGCCCTGCGCCGGCGGCGCTGGCTGGGCGCCAGAGACGAGCAGCTTGTAATTGATCGCGTCGACGAGCGCCTCGAAGGACGCGTCGATGACATTGGCCGAGACGCCGACCGTCGACCAGCGCGCGCCCTCGCCATCGGCGCATTCGACCAGAACGCGGGTCACCGCGTCGGTGCCGCCCTGGAAGACGCGGACGCGATAGTCGACGAGCCGGACGTCCTCGATGAAGCGCTGATAGGCGCCGAGATCCTTGCGCAGCGCGAGATCGAGCGCATTGATGGGGCCATTGCCTTCGGCGGCGGAAATGCGGCTCTCGCCATGCACGTTGATCTTGACGATGGCCTCGGCGCCCTGGTCCTCAAAGCCGCCATTCCTCGCGAAGCGCCGATCGACGGCGACGCTGTAGCGCTCGATGTCGAAGAAATGCGGCGCCTCGCCGAGCACGCGCTTCGCCAAAAGAAAGAACGAGGCGTCGGCGCCTTCATAGGCATAGCCCATCGCTTCCTTCTCCTTCACCTCTTCGAGCAGCCGCGCCAGCCGCGGATCGTCCCTGTCGAGGTCGACGCCAAGCCGCGCGAGTTCGGAAACGATGTTGGAGCGCCCCGCCTGATCCGACACCAGCACGCGCCGCATATTGCCGACCGATTCCGGCGTCACGTGCTCATAGGTGCGCGGATCGGTCAGCACCGCCGAAGCGTGAATGCCGGCCTTGGTCGCGAAGGCGCTGGCGCCGACATAGGGCGCGTGGCGGTTCGGCGCGCGGTTGAGAAGCTCATCAAGCGCGTGGCTCACGCGCGTCAAATGGGTCAGCTTCTCCGTCGTCACGCCGATCTCGAAGCGCTCGGAAAATTCGCTCTTGAGCAACAATGTCGGAATGATCGTCGTGAGATTGGCGTTGCCGCAGCGCTCGCCGAGCCCGTTGAGCGTTCCCTGAATCTGCCGCGCCCCGGCGCGCACGGCGGCGAGCGAATTCGCCACCGCCTGCCCCGTGTCGTCGTGGCAATGGACGCCGATGCGGTCGCCGGGAATATGTTTGACCACCTCGGCGACGATGGCTTCCACCTCATGCGGCAGCGCGCCGCCATTGGTGTCGCACAGCACGATCCATTGCGCGCCCGCGTCATAGGCGGCCCTGGCGCAGGCCAGCGCATAGTCGCGATTGGCCTTGAAGCCGTCGAAGAAATGCTCGCAGTCGACGGCGACTTCCCTTCCTCGCGCCACCGCGGCTTTTACGGATTGCGTAACGCCTTCGAGATTGTCTTCTTCCGTGGAGCGTAAGGCGACGCGGACCTGAAAGTCCCAGCTCTTGGCGACGAAGGTGACGGCGTCGGCGCCGCTGTCGAGCAGCGCCGCGACCCCCGGATCATTCTCGACCGAGCGGCCCTGCCGGCGGGTCATGCCGAAGGCGGCCAAGCGCGCGCGCAGCTTCGGCGGCTTGGCGAAAAACTCCGTGTCGAGCGGATTGGCGCCGGGATAGCCGCCCTCGATATAGTCGATGCCGAGATCGTCGAGCATGGCGGCGATCTGACGCTTGTCGTCGAGCGAAAAATCGACGCCGGTCGTCTGCGCGCCGTCGCGCAGCGTCGTGTCGTAGAGCGTCAGCCGCTGCTTTGCCGGCGTTTTGGTCATCAATGCGCGCTCCCGGCGACGGGCGCCGCCAGCGCCTTGGTCATCGTGGTATTGCCGAGCCACTGACCGGCGATCTCGATCGTATTGCGGGTTGTGGCGACATAGCCGCGCGCGGCGAAGAAGTCGCGGGCGGCGTCGGAGGCGTCGACGGTCAATGTCTTCGTCCCTCGCCCGGCGGCGATTTTCTCGATGGCGTCGGCGAGCGCCGAGCCGACGCCGCGTCTCGCCAGCTCGGGCCGCACATAGAGCATGTGAAAATCGGCGTTGTCCTTGAGCGAGGCGAAACCGGCGATCTCCCCGTCAACGAGCGCGACGATCGTCACCTCGCCCGCGAGCAGCGCGCTGAAGGCCTCTTCGTCATCGGCCTTTGACGCCCAGGCTTCCCGCTGCGCCTCATCATAATCATCGGCGGCGAGTTCGTCGACGCTCTCGCGAAAGAGCGCCGCGAGCGTCGCGGCGTCCGCCGGAAGAAACGGCCGCAGGCCGGGCGTTGGCGAACCGCGCGCCATCGTCAGACGACCTCGAAGGCGCGCAGCAGATGCCAGGCGATGAAGGCCGCGAGCGCCAGCACGATCAGCTTGATCACGAGATAGACCGCCCAATGGCGTTTGAAGGGAAGCGTCTTTTTCCAGTCGTCGTTGGACATTTCTACTGCCTCGCGGAACAAACCCTCTCCCGATGGGAGAGGGTGGCCGCGGAGCGGCCGGGAGAGGGGTTTCCCGCTATCGAATTTTGCGATTTGATCGATAAATGGCGGGCAAGAACATTTCCATCGCGCGCAGACTGCGACGCGAGAGCACGGGTCCCGAGGAAATCCTCTGGCGCGAATTGCGCGCCTCGCGTTTCCATGGGCTCAAGTTTCGCCGTCAGGTTCCGATTGCGGGATAATTCGCAGACTTCTGCTGCTACAGCCTCGGACTCACCATCGAACTCGACGGCAGGCATCATGCGGACCAGCCGCTTGCCGACGCCGCCCGCCGCGCCGCGATTGAGAGCCACGGCTAACTGGAGCTGCGTTTCACCAACGACGAGGTGAAGGAGCGGCTGGACTGGGTGCTTCAGGAAATCCTTCGCGCCGCGGAAATTGCGCGCGCCCGCGCGCCGCGAGCGCCCCTGCCCCGCCTGGAGTGAATTTTGGTTTGGCGCGGCGCCACCCTCTCCCAGAGGGAGAGGGTCGGTCCGAAGGACCGGGGTGAGGGGATACGATGTTGGGCGCAAGGGCGCGCGCAAACGAGCAGCGCGGATACCCCTCTCCCGGCCGCTCCGCGGCTGCGCTCTCCCTATGGGAGAGGGTTGCGCGCGCTTATTTGAGCGAGGTGCGCTCACCGCTTTACCTCCCAAGTCGTGGTGCCGTCCTTATTGTCCTTCAGCGCAATGCCCATGGCGGCGAGTTTGTCGCGAATGGCGTCGGACTCGGCCCAGTTTTTTGAAGCGCGGGCGGCGTTGCGGGCGCTGATGAGGCGGTCGACAATATCGCCATGTTTGTCGAAAAACGCCTGATCCCGAGCGCGCCTCGATGCCCGAAATGCGTTCAAATCGATGCCGGAAAGCCTTAGCATGATCGATAGAACTCGATCTGTGCGAGGTTCAGAAAATGCGCGATCTAAAATTTGCATTGCGAGCGGAGTGTTCAGGTCATCGGAAAGTGAATCCATATAGGTCGATGGAACCTCATCAGAGCGCAGAGGCTGATCGGCGATCCTCCCGTCCGAACCCAAAGGCGCGACGGAAAAATCCATAACGGTCATCCAATATGTAAGCTTCGTCTCCGCCTCCTCCAGCGCCTTCACGGTCCAATCGATCGGCTGGCGATAATGTGTGCGCAGCATGGCGAGGCGGAGCACTTCGCCCGGCCACTTTCGTCCCCCGAACTTCTCCGTATGCAGCAGCTCATGGATCGTCACGAAATTCCCCAGGCTCTTGGACATTTTCTCGCCCTCGACCTGCAGGAAGCCATTATGCATCCAGTAATTCGCCATCACCTCGCGATCGAAGGCGCAGCAGCTTTGCGCGATCTCGTTTTCGTGATGCGGAAAGACGAGGTCGATGCCGCCGCCGTGAATGTCAAAGGTTTCGCCCAAATGCGCCCAGGACATCGCCGAACATTCGATGTGCCAGCCGGGACGTCCCCGGCCCCACGGGCTGTCCCAGCCGGGCTCGTTCCCCTTTGACGGCTTCCATAAAACGAAATCCATATCGCCCCGCTTATAGGGCGCGACGTCGACCCGCGCGCCGGCGATCATTTCGTCGAGCGAGCGCCGCGACAGACGGCCGTATTCCTTCATCGACGGCACGTCGAACAGCACATGGCCGTCGGCGGCATAGGCATGTCCCAACGCGATCAGCCGCTCGATGATCGCGACCATCTGCGCGATATGCTCGGTCGCGCGCGGTTGCACGGTCGGCTCGAGACAACCGAGCGCCTTCACATCCGCCTGAAAAACCTTGTTGGTCTCTTCCGTCAGTTCGCGAATCGAAATCCCGCGCTCGAACGCCCGCGCATTGATCTTGTCGTCGACGTCGGTGATGTTGCGCACGTAGGTGACGTGTTCCGGCCCATAAAGATGGCGCAGCAGACGAAACAGCACGTCGAAGACGATGAGCGGCCTGGCGTTGCCGATATGGGCATAGTCGTAAACCGTCGGCCCGCAGACATACATGCGCACGTTGGCGGGATCGATCGGACGAAAGTCCTCCTTCTTCCGCGTCAGCGTGTTGTAGATTTTCAGCGCAGGCGTCGACATGAATTTCCCCGCAAGGCCGCCGGCCGGGGCGTCGCTTCATGTCGTTGGGATAGACGTGACGGCTCCGGCCAGCGTGATCGCTAGCTGATAATGATCTCGCGACAAAGGGTGAACCGAAGCGTCATGGCGGCGACCATGCGCCAAAGCGCGCCGCCGCGTCAAGCGCGACGCCTGTTCGGACCGCGGAGAACTTAACGGGCGTTTTACCGCTCTGCGCTAGTGCTGACGGCGGGCCGTGGTGTCGTGTGGAGTTTTGTCCGTGATATTGAAATTCTGGGCGCCGATCGGTCGGCGCGCGTTTGCGTCGCTATTCGCTGGACTTTTCATCGTCGCCGGCTGCGCCTGCGGCGCCTCCGCCGAAACCGGGCCAAGCGCCGCCTATGTCATCTCCGACCAGGAGGGCTACGGCCTGCTCGAATGCCTCACGCAGAAGGACGAGTGCGGCCAGATCGTCGCCGATTCCTGGTGCGCGGCGCATGGCCATGGCGCGGCCAGCACATTCGGCCGCGCCGACGATGCAACCGCGTCGACCGAAGCGAAGGCGTCGGGCGCTTCGAACGAGCCCGACGCCGCCGTCATCGCATGTATGGATTAGCGGTTCAGAAATTCTCCGCATTGCGGGACGTCATTCTGGCCCGCCCAGGGCTGGATGGCGACGGTCGAGGTCGAGCTTTCGGGCGAGCCTTCGACGAGCTTGTCGGAGTAAACCATATAAACAAGCACGTTGCGCTTGGCGTCGCAGCCGCGCACGATATGCATCCGCTTGAACAGCAGCGAACGGCGTTCGCTGAAAACCGTTTCGCCCTGACCGAATTTCTCCTTGAATTTGATCGGAGCATATTGCCGGCAGGCGAGCGAAACCTCCGACGACTGCTCCGCCACGCCGAACATCCCGGCGACCCCGCCTTTTTCATGCGCCGTATAATAACAGGCGACGCCGTCGACGATCGGGTCGTCGATCGCATAGGTGGCGAGCTTGTCGTTCGGGGTGAGCAGCTTGAAATCGACCGATCTGCGGAAGATGAGATCAGGTCCGTTGTCCGCGAGAGCCGGCGCCGCGCCAAAACAAAGCGTGAAAACAGTCGGAATCAGCGCGAGCAATTTGAAACGCTTCATTTCGGCAACCTCCAAGGCGACGCCGTCGCCGATATGGGCGAAGTAGCGCGCCAAGTGAAGGGCTTCGAGCCTGGGCGCGGCAAAAAATTCCCGGACGGCGATGGCGGCCGGCGTCCGGGGCCGGCGCCTTGTTGCCGACATGATGCGCGGGACAATCTATGCGGGTTTGCGCCCGGCGCGGCATTGGCGAAAATGGCGCGATTCGCCGCAGGCGGCGCGCGCCACTGAGGGGCGGCGGCGGCCGCATGAGCGGCTCGCCGCTTCTTGCGGGCATGTGAAGAGAGCCGAAAGTTCAATGGGGCTGGGAACATAATCAACTTGTCGAACAAACGCGCCTCCAGGCGGAGCACACTGGCGGTCGCCGCCCTCGCGGCGTTCGGCCTCGTCGCCGTTTCGCCCGCCGCGGCAGAAAGTCCCTACTGCACGGAATTGCGCGCCCAGATCGGCCGTGCCGGCGCCAGCAGCCAGGCCGGCCGCTTCCAGGCCGCCGCCGCCAAGCAGCGCGGCGACTATGCGCGCGTCGCCGCGCGCGCCCGGGCGCTCGGCTGCGATCGCGGCCAGTTCCTGTTTTTCGGCGAGCCGCCGCCGCCTCAGTGCGGGCCGATCAATGCGCAGCTCAATCAGCTCTCGGGCGCCATCGCCGCCTATGATCGCGCGGTCGCCGACGACGGCGGTCAACGTCAGGCGCTCGCCGCCCGCTATGAGGCCGAGTGCCGCAATCCCCCATCCGCGCAGGCCCGCCTGGCGCGGCCGCGCAATTTCTTTGAAGAGCTGTTCGGCGGCGGGCCCTCCGAGAACCCGGCCATGATGCCGGATGAAGGGCTTGAATCCGGGGACGACACGCCGCGCGGCGGGCCGATGGCGATCTGCGTGCGCGACTGCGACGGCGGCTTTTTCCCGATCAGCTATTCGGCGCGCAGCTCGAATCTCGATGATCTTGCGTCGATGTGCCGGGCGCTTTGCCCCAATGCCGAGGTGAAACTCTATACGGCGTCGCAGTGGAAAGGCCTTGCCTCGGCGCTTTCGATCGACGGCGAGGCCTATCGGGACCACCCTAACGCGCGCAAGTTCGAAAAGGTCTACGATCCGTCCTGCGGTTGCAAGCCGCCCGGGCAGTCTTGGGCGGAGGCGCTCGCCGACGCCGAGCGGATCATCGCCGAACGCCACGCCAAGGATCAGGTGGTCACCGCCGAGCAGGCCGAACAATTGTCGCGTCCGCTGGCGCCTGGCGTTTCGCGCGGCCGAAAGGCGAAGGGATCAGCGCCGGTGACGCCGGAGCCGGCGGCGGCGCAGACGCAGCCCGCCGCGCCCGAGGGCGCGGCCGCGGCCCAGGAAACCTATCGCGAGATCATCGGACCTGACGGGATCAAGCGCCGCGTGCGGGTGGTCGCGCCGGCCTTATAGGCGGACGGCCATAGCGGCCAAATTGGCGGCGAAAAGCCGCGGCCGCCTCGCGTATCGGTTCAATCGCCGTCGCCATGTCGATCAGATGCAGCGGAATATCTCGTGACTCGCTGCCGGAGTCCTGCATCAGAACACGCGCACCATGCTCTTCGTCGCCCGATCCTTGAGCGCGGGGGCCAGCGCCTCTTGGGTCGACAGATCGATTTTTCGTGAAAACAACATGCCCAGCAGTGTCTCCAACTCAAAAAATGAGGTCAGACCCAGCGCGCCCTCACGGAAATCCGCAACGAAATCGATTTCGCTATCGGTCGTCTCGCGCTCCTCAAGGACGGAGCCGAACAGGAACAGCCTCTCCACGCCGAGCGTAGCAAGAGCGGGAGCCTTTGATTTGAGACGCGTTCGCAGTTCTTCTCGCAGCATCGCCCCGTAAAAATGGCACGGCGGCGCGGCCCCGGCCAATGAATCGCCCGCGCAACGTCACGGCATATGCGCCTTCACCGTCTCGATCAGCTGTTTGATCGAGAACGGCTTCGCGAGGAAACCGAAATCGCCCTCGGGAAGATTCTTGGCGAAGGCTTCTTCGGCGTAGCCGGAAACGAAGATGACCTTCGCCGCGACGCCGCGCTTGCGCAGTTCGGCGAACATGGCGGGGCCGTCCATCTCCGGCATGACCACGTCCGAGACGATGAGATCGATCTTGCCGTCGACGCGATCGACGACTTCGAGCGCCTCCATGCCGGTCGCTGCTTCGAGCACGGTGAATCCGCGCGACGTGAGCGCCCGCGAGCCGATCGAGCGCACGGCGTCCTCGTCCTCGACCAGCAGCACCACGCCCTGGCCGGTATAGTCCGTGGCGGGTTTTGGCGACTCCGATTTTTGGGAGGTTTCCTTCTGCTCGGCCAGGTAGCGCGGCAGGAAAATGCGGAAATTCGTGCCGCGCCCGACTTCGCTGTCGACGAACAGAAAGCCGCCCGACTGTTTGACGATGCCGAAAACCGTCGACAGGCCGAGGCCGGTGCCTTTGCCGACCTCCTTCGTCGTAAAAAACGGTTCGAAGATTTTTTCCTTCACATCCGCCGGAATGCCGCTGCCCGTGTCTTCGACCTCGATCAGCACATAGTCGGCGGGCGGCAGCGCCTCTTCGCCGATCGTGGCGCATTCGGAAACGGCGACGTTGCGCGTGCGAATCTGCACGCGGCCGCCCGACTCCGGCATGGCGTCGCGCGCATTGACGACGAGATTGATGATCACCTGTTCGAACTGCGTGATGTCGGCCTTGACGAACCAAAGGTCGCGGCCGAGGCGCAGTTCGAGTTCGTTCTTCTCGCCGACGATGCGGCGCAGGAGATTTTGCACCTCGGAGAGCGCGTCGCCGAGCTGCAGCACTTGCGGACGCAGCGTCTGCCGGCGGGAAAAGGCCAGCAGTTGTCTGGTCAAACCTGCCGCGCGATTGGCCGTTTCCTTGATCTGGCGGATGTCGCGAAAGGCCGGATCGGTCGGCCGGTGACTGGACAGCAGCAAATCCGAATAGCCGATGATCGCGGTCAGCATATTGTTGAAGTCATGCGCGATGCCGCCGGCGAGCTGGCCGACCGCGTTCATCTTCTGGGATTGCGCGAACTCCTCCTGCAGCTTGCGCTGCTCGGTCGTGTCGAGCGCATAGACCATCGCGCCCTCCTTGCCGGCGTCTTCGGCGGACGACACGAAGAAGCGCGCCGAACGTGGTCCGCCCCGCGCCTCGTCCTCGAACATGACGTTGATCGGACGCACCTCGCCCTTGCCTTCAATCGCATCTTCGATCGCGGCGCGCAGCGCGGCGGCGTCGCGTTCGCCTAATCCCGCCAGCACCGACCAGGGCGCCGCGGCGCCGCCCTGCCCCGACTTTAGGGCCAGCGGCAGCAATTTCGCGAAAGCCGCGTTCGAGGCCAGCACCCGGCCCTCGCCGTCGAGCGTCGCCATCGCCATCGGCGTCGAGTTGAAAAAGCGCGCGAATCGAACTTCGGCGGCGCGCAGATTCTCTTCCGGCTGCTCGCCGGAGGAACGGTTGAGCGCCAGGGTGCGCGAGGGGCCAGCTTCCCCGTCCTGTCCGAAAGCCACCTGATGCAACAGCCTGACCGGGAGCGACTTGCCGTTCCGGCATCGCAGGTCGAGGTCGATCTGCTCGGTGCGCACTTCCCCAGGGGCGCCGGATATGGCCGCGAGAAGCGCCGCGCCATTGTCGGCGACGATGGAGGAGAGCGTGGCGCCGCCGGAGCCGACCTGGGTGAGATCGTACCCCAGCCAGCCGGCGAGCGTCTTGTTCATGTAAGCCACGGCGCCGTCCGGACTGGCGGAGAAAAATCCGGCCGGCGCGTGGTCGAGAAAGTCGATCGCGTGCTGGAGTTCCTGGAAGACGTTCTCCTGCCGCTCTCGATCGGCGGTGACGTCGGCGACAGCCCACACGCAGAACCTGCCTCCCGTCGCCAACAGCTGCCGGACGCGAATGCGATACCAGCCGACATGACCCTGTCCGGAGAGCGGCGGCGACAGCCGTAAATCCTCGCTGTGCGAGACGCCGGCGCGCGCCGCCTGCGCCAATCTGTAAATCGCCTCGGAGACTTCGGGCGGTCCGGAGAACAGCCTCTCGACGAGTTGAACGCCCGATGAGTCTTTCGCGTCGCACATCGCCCGATAGGCTTCATTGGCGTAGACGATGCGCCCGTCGCTCCTCGCGACGAGAAGCCCCTCGCCCGACGTGTCGGCGATCAGCTTCGTCAGATCATTGTTCGCGACGCGGCCGGAGAACTGGAGCAGTCCGATGGCGTAAGCGCAGAGAAAGAAGATTCCGGCGACGCCGAATATCGCCAGCGCGAGCACAGTAATGCGCGGCGCAAGATCCGAAGGAGTCAAGTAATAGGCGGCGGTCGCGCCGATCAGCGCGATGACGAGGGCGAGCGTCAAACCGACATTCGTGGGCCGTTCGCTGCGCTCCATGGCCGAGGATCCCGCCCTGTCGGTCATTTGTTAACCACCCGCCATATATCGCTATCGCCGATCACGACGGCCGTGCTAACGCTGCCGTCAACATGACCCAGCGAACGCGTTGAGAATCGTCCAAAACAATGGCTGCGGATGGCGACAATAGCAACGCCGGACGCAGGATTAGGACACTGATTCGTCGCACATTAACCATTCATTAACCTTTTTTCGGCTCTTGCCAGAAAAGCTGTTAATTTGGCAAGGTTCACGCGCGTTCGAACCAGAGACCATCCGTTCATGCCCGATAAATTCACTCAGCTACTGCCGGCGCTTGGAGCGCTTGTTGCTTTCCTCGTCGCAGCGGTGCTCGTGCTCTATATTTTCCGTCTGCTGTTCGGACGCCGGATCCGCGCGCCGGGAGGCCGCAATCGCGCGCGCCGCCTCGACATTGTCGACGCCTTTGACCTCGACCGCGAGCGCCAGCTCGTCATTGTGCGGCGCGACAATATTGAACATCTGCTTCTGATCGGGGGGCCCAACGACGTCCTCGTCGAAGGAGCCATCAACCGGGTCGAGGGCGCCATCGGCCGACCGCAGGACCAGCGCGCGCCGGCGGCCGCGAACTGGCCGGCCGGGCCGACAACTCCTGCGAGAGAACTCGAATCGCCGCTGCCGGCGCCGGCCGCGGCCGCAGCCGTCAATCTTCCGCCGGACCTTTTCGCGCCGGCGCCGACCAAGCCTGCAGCGCCGCCCCCGCCTCCGCCGCCCGGCCCGAGGATTTCGAGCCCGGCCGCCCCGCCCTCACGGCCCGCGCCGACGCGTTCGCCAACTCCGCCCTTCCTCGCGCGCGCTCAGCAGCGGCTCGCGCCGCGCCCCCCGGCCGCGCCGTCCGAATCGGCGGCTCCCGCCGCGCCTCCGGTCGCGGCGCCGCCGCCGCCGCCCGCCGCGGCCGCTCCCAGACCGCCGGAGCCGCCGCCGGCGCCTCCAAGGCCCGTCGCGCCGCCGCCCCAACCCGTTCCGCCCCCCGCGCCGCCGGCCGCCGCAGTGAGACCGCCTGCGCCCTCGCCGGCCCCGCCGCCGCCGCCAGCGCCGCCGCCGCCGGCCGGAGCGAGACCTCCAGCGCCGCCGCCGGCCCCGCCGCCCGCCGCCGCGAGGCCTCCCGCGCCGCCCCCGGCCCCGCCGCCGCCAAAGCCTGCGGCCCCGCCGCCGCCGCCGCCACCGCCGCCTGCGGCTCCAGCCGAGGTCGACCCGCTGGATTCGCTTGAAGCTGAGATGGCGCGCCTGCTCGGCCGCCCAGACGAGAAGTAACAAAAAAGGCGTCGCGACCAGCGACGCCTCTCAGACTTTCGACCCAATGGCTTCCCGCGTAGATCACGCAGGCTCGGCCACGGCCCAGGCGCAGCGCGATCGATTCCCAAAAAGCCAGGAGCGCGCCTTGCGCGAACGAGCGGCCGCTTTTCGCCAGCCGCGCTCTAATCGTCGCGATAGACCTTCTCGCGCCGTTCGTGACGCTCCTGCGCCTCGATCGATAACGTCGCGATCGGGCGGGCGTCGAGCCGCTTGAGAGAAATCGGCTCGCCCGTCTCCTCGCAATAGCCGTAACTGCCGTCGTCGAGGCGCGTCAGCGCCGCGTCGATTTTCGCAATCAGCTTGCGCTGCCGATCGCGCGCACGAAGTTCGATGGCGCGATCGGTTTCGGACGACGCGCGGTCCGCGAGGTCGGGATGATTTTCGTTTTCATTTTGCAGCGCGACGAGCGTTTCCCGGCTTTCGTGCAGAATGTCTTCCTTCCAGGCCAGCAGTTTGCGCCGGAAATATTCGCGCTGCCGATCGCACATAAAGGGTTCGTCTTCGGAAGGCTTATAAGTTTCTTCCAGATCCACCGCCATCTCGCGAATCCTTAATTGGCCCATAGGCGACGCCTATATAGACGCGACCGGCGCCACATACAATCATCCCTCGCGAGGCCGCTCACGCCATGGCTCCGCGCAGATTTTCGTCGATCTTGTCCAGGAAACCCGTCGTCGACAGCCATTTCTGGTTGCAGCCGACAAGCAGCGCCAGATCCTTGGTCATGAAGCCCGACTCGACGGTCGCGACGCACACTTCCTCGAGCGTGCGGGCAAAGCGGGTCAGATCGTCGTTCCCATCGAGCTTGCCGCGATGCGCGAGCGCGCGCGTCCAGGCGAAAATCGAGGCGATCGAGTTGGTCGACGTCTCATGTCCCTTCTGATGTTCGCGATAATGGCGCGTCACCGTGCCATGGGCCGCTTCGGCCTCGACGGTCCTGCCGTCGGGCGTCATCAGCACGCTGGTCATCAGGCCGAGCGATCCGAAGCCCTGCGCCACGGTGTCGGACTGCACGTCGCCGTCGTAATTCTTGCACGCCCAGATGTAGCCGCCGGACCATTTGAGCGCGGAGGCGACCATGTCGTCGATCAGGCGATGTTCGTAGGTGAGGCCCAGCGCCTGGAATTTCGATTTGAACTCGGCGTCGTAAATCTGCTGGAACAGATCCTTGAAGCGGCCGTCATAGGCTTTGAGGATCGTGTTCTTGGTCGAGAGATAGACCGGATAGTTGCGCGTCAGCCCATAGTTGAACGTCGCGCGCGCGAATTCGCTGATCGACTCGTCGAGATTGTACATCGCCAATGCGACGCCGGAGCCGGGAAAGCTGAAGACTTCCTTTTCGATGACGTCGCCGTCGACGCCGTCGAATCTGATGGTCAGACGGCCCTTGCCGGGCACTTTGAAGTCCGTCGCCTTATATTGATCGCCGAAGGCGTGACGGCCGACGATGATCGGCTGCGTCCATCCCGGCACCAGGCGCGGCACGTTCCTGCAGATGATCGGCTCGCGGAAGATGACGCCGCCCAAAATATTACGGATCGTGCCGTTCGGCGACTTCCACATTTCCTTCAGATTGAATTCCTTCACCCGCGCTTCGTCGGGGGTGATCGTCGCGCATTTGACGCCGACGCCATGCTCCTTGATCGCGTAGGCGGCGTCGATCGTCACCTGATCATTGGTCGCGTCGCGATTTTCGATCGAGAGATCGTAACGGATGAGATCGATGTCGAGATAGGGTCGAATGAGCTTCTCTTTGATGTGGGCCCAGATGATGCGGGTCATTTCGTCGCCGTCGAGTTCGACGACGGGATTTGCAACCTTGATCTTCCGCATGCGCCCGCTCCTCTCGTGCCGCGCGCCTTATAGCGTCGGCTCGAGCTTTTGGGTAGCAATCGCGGGGCCTTTCGCGCAGCGCTCGAGCGCCCTTCCCCAAAGGCGCGTTCCGCCCTAATTTGCCGCAGCTTAGCGCATGGAGGCAGATTGGTCGGGGCGGGAACGGATCGCAGCAAAACGGCTATTTCCGGAGGCCCGGCGGTGGTGCTGGTCCGGCCACAGCTCGCCGTCAACATCGGCATGTGCGCGCGCGCCATGGCCAATTTCGGCCTCTCCGACCTGCGTCTGGTGTCGCCGCGCGAAGGCTGGCCGCGCACCGGCGCCTATCGCAAGGGCGCCTATGCGGCGGCGGCGGGCGCCGTGCATCTGCTCGAAAGCGCCAGGCTTTACGAGAGCGTGCGCGAGGCGATCGAGGATCTGTCCTTCGTCTATGCCGCGACCGCGCGCGGACGCGGCCAGATGAAGCCGGTGCTGACTCCGTCGCGAGCGATGCCGGATATGGCGGCGCGCATGGCGGCGGGCGAAAAGCATGGCGTGATGTTCGGGCCCGAGCGCACCGGCCTCGACAATGACGATGTGGCACTCGCCGACGCGATCCTGACCTTTCCAGTCAACCCCGCCTATGCCTCGCTCAATCTCGCGCAGGCGGTGCTGCTCACCGGCTATGAATGGTTTCGCGCCGCGCATGGCGACGCCATTCCCTTCGAAGTCGAGGAGCGCTCGCCGCCGGCGACGCGCGAGATGACGCTGGCCTTCTTCGATTTTCTGGAAGGCGAGCTCGACAAGCGCGGCTTCTTCCGTCCGCTGACCAAGAAGCCGGTCATGTCGCGCAACCTGCGCAACATGTTCCACCGCATGAGTCTGACCGAGCAGGACGTGCGCACATTATGGGGCGTCGTCGTGCGGCTGGTGGAGGGCCCGCGAAGGGAGCCCAAGAAGCCGAGCCGCAAGAAGCAGGCGGAAGGCGCGGACTCCTAAGCCGCCTCGCCGCTCGGCGACTCGTTCAGTGAAACGACTGCTTGCCCTCACGCCGCGGGGAGGAGGGCGCCATCGCGAGCGGCCCCGCCTGGTGATGCACGAGCCGCCAGCGCTCGCCGCTCCAGCGAAACCAGTTGGTCGCGAGCAGCAGCCCGCCGCCGACCTCCTCGATGCAGAACACCCGGCCGTCGGCGCCCTCGATGAGCGTCTGCGGGTCGCGCGCCGTCACCGCCTCCTGCTGCGGATTGCGGAAAATGTCGCGATAGGAGGCGAGCACCGGCGTGCGCCCGACCAGCGCCGGCCAGCCGGGATGAACGCAGGAACAGCCGTCCTCCGCCCAAAGATCGCTCATCGCGCCAAGGTCGCGCGCGGCGAAGGCCCGGTAATAGGCGGCGTTGGCGTCGACGAGCGCGGCTTCGTCCATCGATTGACACTGCGGGATTTGCTCGGGCATGGCAAATGCCCGGGCATGGCAAATGCAAGAATGCGCCCAAAGAGATTCGCCGATGGATGCGCTGACCTGGTTCGGGCTCTTCGCGGTGAGCGCGATGCTGCTTTGCTATGGGCTGGAGGAGCGCAGCCACTGGTTCGTTTTGGGGTTCGCCATCGCCTGCGCGCTCGGTTCGGTCTACGGGTTTCTTCAAGGGGCCTGGCCCTTCGGCCTCGTCGAGGCGGCGTGGGCCGCGGTCGCGCTCAGGCGATGGCTGGCGCGCCGAAGCCTCTCGCGAGACTGCGGCGAAGCACATAAATAGAGTGTCGACGATGTCACAAAACGCCCGATGTGTGATATTCGCACAATTCCCGCCGGCCTTGAACCGGACGCAGGAGCTGACCATGTTCATTCAAACTGAATCCACCCCCAATCCCGCAACGCTTAAGTTCCTTCCGGGCCAGGACGTTCTTGGCCAGGGCGCGATGGAATTTCGCTCGCCCGAAGACGCCGCCAATGCGCCGCTCGCTCAGGCGCTGCTGTCGATCGAGGGTGTCGAAGCTGTCATGTATGGCGCGGACTTCGTCTCGGTGACGAAGAACGGCGCCGACTGGCCGCATCTGAAACCGGTCGTTCTCGGCGCGATCATGGAGCATTTCGCTTCGGGCGCGCCGCTGTTGATCGAAGGCGCGGCGCCGGCGCAGTCGGACGGCGAATTCTATGATTCCGCCGACGCCGAGACGGTCGCCACGATCAAGGAGCTGATCGAGACGCGGGTGCGCCCGGCGGTCGCCGGCGACGGCGGCGACATCGTCTTCCGGGGCTTTAGGGACGGCGTCGTCTATCTGGCGATGAAAGGCGCCTGCTCCGGCTGCCCGTCGTCCACCGCGACGCTGCGGCACGGAATCGAGAATCTGCTGAAGCATTTCCTGCCGCAGGTGAAGGCGGTGGAGCCGGCGTAGGGTTGCGGCGTTACTTACGTGCGCGCTGGTAGCCCTCGGGCAGCCTGTCGTCCGCCCGTGGCGGTTCGCCCCCGCTTCTGCCCATGATCCGGTCGAACGCGTCCCAGTCGGTCAGGCCCTTCCGTTCCTCGAAATAGCGCGCCGTCCGCAGCGCCGAGACTTTTTCCGCGACGGCCGTCGAGACGAACTGATTGAGACTCGCGCCGTCCTCGGCAAGCGCTTTGCCCGTTAAGGCGCGTATTACCTTTAAGGCACGGGTGACGAGGCCCTTTAGACGTTCCTCGCCCTTAGGGCCAGCGGGCATGATTAAATTCTCCGCTCAAAAGGCGGATGCCACGGGCGATACCAGAACGGGTCATAGGCTACGCCACCTCCTCCGCGAATCAGGCGATCGTCCGCAATTAGGCGACGACAGGCTTCGTTCACCTGCCGACGGGAGTATGGATTTCCAAATAGCATTTCAGAAATATCTTCATCGGACAGCTTGAGCCTTGAATATTTTCGCTCGACTAGAGACACGATGGCGCCCTCTAGTTCGGCATTAGTAAGTTCCATGATCCGCCCCTGCTTTGCTGAGTATTCTGCGGGAAGTGGGTCGAGCGCGAACGCGCGTCAAGAGCGCTAAATTTCAAACTGAGCACTAACCGATGCCGGGCGGGAGTTGATCGCCGTCTTCGGTCTATAAAAGAGTTATTGGACAGGACTTTGGCTTGGAGGGCCTTCATGGTTACCGAAACCCCGCCGGTAGCAATTTGTCCTCTTTGCCGAAATATCAGCTATCAAGAAAAGCGAATTGGCCAGAGGTGTGGCTGTAAGCCGGGCGGAATACGTTGTGCCGGCATGTATTTGAACGCTCTCAATAAGGGAGATTGGACCCGCTGCGAGGAGTGTGGAGTCTCAGGTCGACAGCCGAACAGCTTCCGTTGTGACGCTTGCAACGGAACCGGATGGTCATTCGTCAGGTGAGATTTGAACGCAACCCGCCGGCGGCCTTGTGCCGCCTTTGTTGATCGCGCCTCGAAAAGCGTCATAATCTGAGAATCATGCGAATCCTTGCGATCGACACCGCCCTGCCAGCCGTCTCCGCCTGTGTGCTGGACCAGGACGCGGAAGCCCCGATCGCCGTCGAATCGATCGAGATGGCGCGCGGCCACGCCGAGGCGCTTTTGCCGCTGATCCAGCGGGTCATGGGCAAGGTCGAGGGCGGTTTCGCCTCGCTCGATCGGGTCGCCGTGACCGTGGGACCCGGCTCCTTCACCGGCATTCGCATCGGCCTCGCCGCCGGCCAGGCCATCGCGCTCGGCTGCAAAGCCGAGATCGTCGGCGTTTCGACGCTGGCCGCGCTGGCCGCGCCGCTCATTCTCGATCCTTTCGACGGCGTCGTCGCGGCGGCGATCGACGCGCGGCATGGCAAGGTCTATATCGCCGCCTTCGACCCCGCCGGGCGTCCGCTGCTGACGCCGCGCCGCGCTGGCGCGCATGAAGCGCTGCGCGCGCTCGGGTCCGGCCCGCTGCTGCTCATCGGCTCCGGCGCCCCGCTCCTCGCCAAGGAGGCGCGCATCCGTGGGGTCGCGGTCAAGATCGCCAGCGAGCAGGCCGCGCCCGACATCGCCTTCGTCGCGCGCCTTGGACTCGCCGCGCAGCCCGAAACCGCGCCCGCGCGCCCGCTTTATCTCAAGGAGCCCTACGTCACGACGCCGGGCGCTGAGCCTGACGCGGCGCAAGACGCCGCCGTTCAGCTTGACGCGGCCGGCGCCGGCGTCGGCGCCCTGGCGCAGGCGTGAATTCGCGCCATGACGCTGCTCTCGTCCTTCTTCGCCAGGCCGACATTCATCATTGAACCGATCGGCTCGGAGCGCGCCGAAGACTGCGAACGCCTGCATGGCGCCTCCTTCGCCTTCGGCTGGTCGAAAATCGACTTTGAGAATTATCTGGCCGACGCCCATATCGTCGCCGATGGCGCGGTCGCGGAGAACCGCCGCGGCGAACTCGGGGGCTTTATCCTGTCCCGTTTGCTGCCGCCCGACGCCGAAATTCTCACTTTCGCCGTCGATCCTGCGCGCCGCGGCGCCGGACTGGGGCGGCGCATTCTCGAAAAACATCTGGAGAATCTCGAGCGCGGCGGCGCCCGACTGGTTTTCCTGGAGGTCGCCGACGACAATGAGGCCGCGCTGAAACTCTACGGACGGGAAGGCTTCAAGGAAATCGGGCGGCGCGAGAACTACTATCAGCGGGCCAGCGGCGAACGCCGCGCGGCGATCAATCTGCGGCTGGAGATCTGAGCGAAACTATCCGATGTTCAAAAAACATGCAGGAAAGGCCGCGCCGGCTGAAGCTCCCCCTTCGCCCCAGATAAAACGTCTTGGCTTCATGATCGGAGAGGGCTCGATTCCTGATGATTTCGACCGCATGGGCGCGGTCGAGATTGAACGGCTGTTTGCGGGCGACGCGCAAGCCTACCGGGATCGCTACTAAGGCGACGCCATGAATTCGCCGAATCGGTGGAGCGTTGGCGAGCCCGGAGGCTCGGATGGTTGAGAACAAGACGTTGAATTCGCCCCAACGACTAAGTGTTTCAAGGATGATTTGGAAATAATGAGAGCGCCGGACAACTTGCGGCGCGGGCGCGCGAAAAATGTCGTATACTGCGTTAATCGCGTGGGCGCCCCGAGTCGTCGCGGCGCGTGATGGAGCGGAAAAATAGTCACCGACGTCAAAGAGCTGATCGAGACGCAAACCAGGCCTCGGCGATTCGAGGCGCCACGGCCATCGAAAGTTCTGGTCAAGTCCTACGGCTGCCAGATGAACGTCTATGACGCGACGCGCATGGCGGATCTGCTCGGCCGCGAAGGCTACGCCGAAACCAGCAGCGAAGAAGACGCCGATCTCGTCATCCTCAACACCTGTCATATTCGCGAAAAGGCCGCGGAAAAAATCTATTCCGAACTCGGCAAGCTGGCGATCGCCAAACGCGCGCTGAACGCGCAAGGCCGCGACATGAAAATCGTCGTCGCCGGCTGCGTCGCGCAGGCCGAGGGCGAAGAGGTGCTGAAGCGGCAGCGCGCCGTCGATCTCGTCGTCGGCCCGCAAAGCTATCACCGCCTGCCGGAACTCCTGCGCCGGGCAAGAGACGGCGCGCGGGTCGCCGATACGGATTTCGCCGTCGAGGACAAGTTTCGCCTGCTGCCCGCGCCGAACGAGAGGCAAATCCGGGCGCGCGGCGTTTCTGCCTTTGTGACGGTGCAGGAGGGCTGCGACAAATTCTGCTCCTTCTGCGTCGTGCCCTATACCCGAGGCGCTGAAGCGTCGCGTCCTGTCGCGGAGATCGTCGCCGAAACAAGGCGCCTCGTCGACGCCGGCGTTTGCGAGATCACGCTGATCGGCCAGAACGTCAACGCCTATCGCGGGCTGGACGCAAGCGGCCGCGAATCCAGCCTCGCCGCGCTGCTCGACCGGCTGGCGCGGATCGAAGGGCTGACGCGTCTGCGCTACACGACAAGTCATCCGGTCGACATGGCGCAGGCGTTGATTGACGCGCATGGCGCGATTCCAAAGCTCATGCCCTTTGTGCATCTGCCGGTTCAGTCGGGCTCCGATCGCGTGTTGAAAGCGATGAACCGCAAGCATGGCGCGGACGCCTATCTTTCGATTGTCGATAGACTTCGAAAGGCGCGGCCGGACGTCGCTTTGTCGTCCGATTTCATCGTCGGCTTTCCCGGCGAAAGCGACGCCGATTTCGAGGCGACGATGGCGCTCGTGCGCGCCGTCGGCTTCGCGTCGAGCTTTTCCTTCAAATATTCGCCGCGGCCCGGCACGCCTGCCGCCGACCGCGACGATCAGATTGACGAGAATGTGAAAAGCGCACGCCTCGCCGCGCTGCAGGCGCTGCTCGACCGGCAGCGGCAAACGTTCAACGCCGCGACGGTTGGGCGAGAGATCGACGTGCTGTTTGAAAAGCCCGGCCGGCACGAGGGGCAAATCGCCGGCAAGAGTCCCTATATGCAGGCTGTGCACGCCGAGGGTTCGAGCGAACATATTGGGCGCGAAGTCAGGGTGGAAATCATCGGGGCGGGCTCGAATTCCCTGTCGGCGCGGCTGGTGAGCGAGGAGGCGAAGGCTTGACGACAATCGACGACCCGTTGCTTTCCGCACGGGGACCGGAGGCGAGCGAGCCCGACGCGGAACTTACGCTCGCCTTTGAAAACAACCGTCACGCTTCGCTCGTTTTCGGACTTTACGATCAAAATCTCGCCAGGATTGAACGGCGCCTGCGCGTCGCCTCCTTCGCCAATGGCAATCACGTCACGCTCAAAGGCAGGCCCGAATCCTGCGAACATGCGCGCCGCGTGCTCGAAGCGCTCTACGAGCGCGTCGCTCTCGGTCAGACCATCACGATCGGCGACGTCGACGGCGCCATCGAGGAGACGGCGCGTCAGCGCAGCCTGTTTCCCGATTCCGAGCCGACGCGCGGCGCGTTCGAACAGGTCCTGACCCGCAAGCGCGGACCGGTGCGCGCCCGCAACGCCGCGCAGGATCAATATTTGCGCGCCCTCAAGCGCTATGAGCTGGTGTTCGCCGAAGGTCCGGCGGGCACGGGCAAGACCTGGCTCGCGGTCGGCCACGCCGTACAGCTGATGGAGCAAGGCGCGGTCGAGCGGCTGATCCTGTCGCGTCCGGCGGTCGAAGCCGGCGAAAGGCTCGGCTTTTTGCCCGGCGACATGCGCGACAAGGTCGACCCCTATCTGCGGCCGATCTACGACGCGCTTCATGATTTCATGGATGCGCGCATGGTCGAGCGCGGCATGCAGACCGGGCTCATCGAAGTCGCGCCGCTCGCTTTCATGCGCGGCCGCACACTGACGCGAAGCTGCATCCTTCTCGATGAGGCGCAAAACGCCAGTTCGATGCAGATGAAAATGTTTCTCACTCGGCTCGGCGAAGGCTCGCGCATGATCGTCACCGGCGATCCCTCGCAAACCGACCTGCCGCCCGGACAAAAGTCCGGCCTCTCGGAAGCCGTCGCCTTGCTCGCCGATCTCGACGTCGTCGGCCGCGTGCGGTTTTCCGAAGGCGACGTCGTGCGGCACGATCTCGTGCGGCAAATCGTCGGCGCCTATGAGCGCGCCGCGCGCGCCAGCAAGCAGCCGCGCGGAGACGTGTGACCGTGGACATCGACGTGAACGTCGCGGCGCCCGCCTGGCGGCGGGTCGCCGACTTGGAGAATCTGGCGAAAGATTGCGTGCGTCGGAGTCTCGCCGCGAGCGGCGCCGCTCTTGCTTCGAATTGTGAAGTCAGCGTCACATTCTGCGACGATGAAACGATCCGCGCGCTCAACGCCGAGTGGCGCGGCAAGGACCAGCCGACAAATGTCCTGTCTTTTCCGACCCCTGGCGCGCTCGAGCGCAAGCCCCTCCTTGGCGACGTGATTATCGCCTTCGAGACCGTGTCCAGAGAGGCGGAGGAGCAGGGCAAGCTCTTGCGCGCCCATGCCGCCCATATGGTCGCACATGGATTTCTGCATCTGATCGGTTATGATCACGAGACCGCCGCCGAGGCCGAGCGGATGGAAGCGCTGGAGCGCAAGATCGCGATAGCGCTTGGATTTCCCGACCCCTATGCGGAGGACGCAATCGGGCCGGCCGGCGGAGCGAATTGAATAAAGCGCATGTCGACGCGATACGATAACGCCGACGATCCGATTCCATTAAGACGCGCTGGCGATGGACCCCGCCTGAGCTTCGTCGACAGACTGCGCGGGCTGCTCGGTCTTGCGCCGGCCTCGGTGCGCGAGGACATCGAGGACAGGCTGGAAGAAGCGCCGGGCGACGTGACGCCGCATGAGCGCGCGCTTTTGAAGAACGTGCTCGGCCTGCATGACATGCGCGTCGACGACGCGATGATCCCCCGCGCCGACATCGTCGCGATTTCGCTGGACGCGCCGCTGCGCCATGCGCTCGAACTGTTTCGCACCGCCGGCCATTCGCGGCTGCCGGCCTATGCCGATACGCTCGACGATCCGCGCGGGATGGTCCATATCCGCGATTTCGTCAATCACATCGCCTGCTGCGCCGATCGGCGCGACGGCTCTGACGCGACCATCGCCGAACCGAAAAGAATCGACTTCGACACGCCGCTGTCGCAGGCGAATTTGCTGAAGCCGGTGCTCTTCGTGCCACGCTCCATGCCAGCGCTCGATCTGTTGATCCGCATGCAGGCGACGCGCACCCATCTGGCGCTCGTCATCGACGAATATGGCGGCACCGACGGCCTCGTGACGATCGAGGACATCATGGAGATGATCGTCGGCGACATCGAGGACGAACATGACGTCGTCGACGAGTCGGGCTTCGTCGAACAGGAGAACGGCGATTTTCTCATCGACGGGCGGTCCGATCTCGACGAAGTGACGGCGCGGCTCGGGGTCGACTTTCGACTCGAAGACACGCCGGCCGAGGTGACGACGCTCGGCGGTCTTGTCGCCTGGCTCGCCGGCCGCGTGCCGATGCGCGGCGAAATCATCGCCACGCCGGTCGAATCATACGAATTCGAGATCGTCGACGCCGATCCGCGGCGCGTGGGCAGGCTGCGCGTGCGGGCGCGGCGCCCGGCATGAGGCGATTTTTCGGCGCGCACAAATTTGTCCGCTGAATCGCTTTAAGGTCAGCCCGGGCCGATTCGCAGGTCCCTCGAGGTCCGATGGCGCAAATTGCCGAGATCGTCGACGCTGGCGCGCCGGCGTCGACCCTTCCCCAACGCATCATTCTCGCCCGCGGCTGGGCGCGGCGGGCCATCGCCTTTCTTGCGGGCGCGACGGGCGCGCTGGCGCTGGCGCCTTTCGACGTCATTCCGGCCATGTTCGTCCCGCTGACCGTCGCCGTCTGGCTGATCGACGGCGCGGCGGACGCTAAAACCTCGAAGCGCCTGGCGCTCGCGCCGATCCTCTCCGCCGCTGGGGCCGGCTGGTGGCTCGGCTTCGGTTATTTCGTGGCGGGCCTCTGGTGGATGGGCGCGGCGATGCTGGTGGAGGCCGATCAATTCGCCTGGGCCCTGCCCCTGGCGGTCTTCGGGCTCCCCGCCGTTCTCGCGCTTTTTCCCGCCGCCGGCTTCGCCGCGGCGCGCCTTCTCTGGTCGCCGGGAGGCTGGCGCGTCTTCGCGCTCGCGGCGGGACTCGGCGCGGCCGAATGGCTGCGCGGCCATCTGTTCACGGGCTTCCCCTGGAACGATTTCGGCATGGCGCTCGCCGCTGCGGGACCGCTGGCGCAGTCGGCCGCGCTTGTCGGCCTTCACGGACTCGACATTCTCGCAATCGTGATTTTCGCCGCGCCCGCGACGCTCGCCGATCGCGCGCCGAACGGCGCGCGCCGGATCAGCGGAGCCGCGCTCGCGGCGTCGGCCCTCGCCATGCTGATGCTTGCTTATGGCGTCCTCCGGCTCAGCGCCAACCGGACCGAATTTGTCGACGGCGTCACGCTGCGGCTGATGCAGCCCAACCTTCCCCAGGACGCGAAATTCCGTCCAGAAAACGGGGAGAAAATCCTGCGCGGCTATCTCGCCCTTTCGGCACGCGCGACGAACGAGCGCCCGTCAGGGCTTGCCGAAGTCACCCATCTCGTCTGGCCGGAGTCTGCGTTTCCTTACATCATCTCGCAAAAGCCGCAGGCGCTGGCGGCGATCGCACATGCCCTGAAGGGAACCGTGCTGCTGACCGGCGCCGCCCGGGCCGAAGGCGACGGCGACGGACGCCGCGGCAGGATTTTCAATTCGATCGAAGCGCTGCGGGGAGGAACGATCGTCGCCTTTTACGACAAGATGCATCTTGTCCCCTTCGGCGAATATCTGCCGCTCGAGGAATGGCTGCGACCGCTGGGAATCAATCACCTCGTTCCAGGCATATGGGACCGCGGCGCGGGTCCGCGCCTTCTCGCCGCGCCCGGTCTGCCGCCGATCGCGCCGCTTGTCTGCTACGAGGCGATTTTTCCTGGCGAAGCGATCGAGCGCGGCGCCGAACGGCCGAGGCTGTTCCTCAACCTCACCAACGACGGCTGGTTTGGACAAACGACCGGCCCCTACCAGCATCTGGCCCAGGCGCGCCTGCGCGCGATCGAGGAAGGCCTGCCGATGATCCGGGTCGCCAATACCGGGGTTTCGGCCATCGTCGACGCTTATGGACGCATCCTTCAGTCGCTGCCGCTTGGCGAGGAAGGCGTCATCGACGGGCGTCTGCCCACAGACGCGGCGCCGACCGTCTTCGCCGCCTCTGGCGCCTTGGCGTTCCCGGCGCTGCTGGCGCTGTCGGCCGTGCTGGCCTTGATCGGCGCCGCCCGTCGATAGCGGTCTTGCCTGCCGCGACGGGGAAATGGCTTTTCGCCATTGCGCTTAACTCTAATCTTTGTTGAAATTCATTGACATGCTGCAATGTCGCTTGCGCGCTCGGCAAGGACTCGGCTACAACCGGGCGGGAGGCGATAGAGTTGAAGAAGGCGCCAGATCCGATCGATCGCCATGTCGGCAGCCGCGTGCGCATGCAGCGTATTCTCATGAAAATGAGCCAGGAGAAGCTTGGCGAGGCGCTGGGAATCACCTTCCAGCAAGTGCAGAAATACGAAAAAGGCGCCAATCGTATCGGCGCTAGTCGCCTGCAACAGATTTCGAAGACTTTGAAAGTTCCGCCCTCCTTTTTCTTCGAGGGCGCGCCAGCAGGCGGATCGTCCGCCCAATCCGCTGGATTCGCCGAGGAATCGTCGTCGCAATATGTCGTCGATTTTCTGTCGACGGCGGAGGGACTTCATCTCAATCGCGCTTTCGCCCGCATCCGCGATCCCAAAATACGCAAGCGGGTGCTCGATCTCGTCACGACGCTCGCCGAACAGTCTGAGCACGCGGGGGAGTAGAATGTCGTTCTCCAAAACGAACGATGGGGGCTTTTCAGCTTGACGCACCGAACGGGCGCTGGCAGATGAACCCGCCTGCTTGAGCCGATTTCGACTCTTCCTCCAAGCCATCGGAGATATGGAAGTGACCCGGAAGAACTATCTTTTCACGAGCGAGTCCGTATCCGAAGGCCACCCCGACAAGGTGTGCGACCGCATCTCCGACGAAATCGTTGACGAATTCTTCCGCGAAGGCCCCAAGGCGGGCATCGACCCTTACGCCATTCGCGTCGCCGCCGAGACTCTCGCGACGACGAACCGCGTCGTCATCGCCGGAGAAGTGCGCGGACCGCATATTTCCTTCGACCGGATCATCGAACTGGCGCGCAACGCCATCCGCGACATCGGCTATGAGCAGCGCGGGTTCCATTGGAACACCGCCAATGTCGAAGTGCTCCTGCACGAGCAGTCCGTCGACATCGCGCAAGGCGTCGACGCCGCCGGCAACAAGGACGAGGGCGCCGGCGACCAGGGCATCATGTTCGGCTATGCGGTGCGCGAGACGCCCGAACTTATGCCGGCGCCGCTCTATTATTCGCACAAGATTCTGGAAGAGCTCGCCAAGGCGCGCCACAGCGGCAAGGAAAAGGGGCTGGGCCCCGACGCCAAGAGCCAGGTGACGGTGCGCTACGCCGACGGCAAGCCGGTCGAGGCGACGCAGATCGTCCTGTCGCATCAGCATGTCGACGAGAGCCTCTCTCCGGCCGACATTCGCAGCCTCGCGGAGCCCTATATCCGCGCGGCGCTGCCTGACGGCTGGATCACCAACGCAACCGTTTGGCACGTCAATCCGACGGGGAAATTCTTCATCGGCGGCCCTGACGGCGACGCCGGCCTCACGGGCCGCAAAATTATCGTCGACACCTATGGCGGCGCGGCCCCGCACGGCGGCGGCGCTTTTTCCGGCAAGGACCCGACCAAGGTCGATCGTTCAGCCGCTTACGCCGCCCGCTATCTCGCCAAGAACATCGTCGCGGCCGGCCTCTCAGACCGCTGCACGCTCCAGCTCGCTTACGCGATCGGCGTCGCCGAGCCGCTGTCGATCTATGTCGATCTGCATGGCGCCGGCAATGTTTGCGAAGAGAAGGTGGAAGAGCTGCTGCCTCAGCTCGTGCGCCTCTCGCCGCGCGGCATTCGCGAGCATCTTCAGCTGAACCGGCCGATCTACGCCCGCACCTCGGCCTACGGCCATTTCGGCCGCACGCCCGATGCTGACGGCGGCTTCTCCTGGGAAAAGACCGATCTCGTCGACCAGCTGAAATCGCACTTCGCCTGAGCGCTCCGGCGAACGCTCTTCGGGCGGCGCGGGCGCGAATTGAATGCCAAGGCGACTGGACTTATCCTGTGTCTATGAGCGTATGGTCAATTGACACTCCGGATGTAGCCCAGTTGCTGCGCAAACGCGGCTTTACCGAGGAGCAGGCCACCGGCGTGGCGGAAGCGTTGCGGGAAATCGACGCGTCGCAACTCGTGACGAAAAGCGATTTAAAGGAGGCGGTCGCCGATCTCGAAGTCGACATCGTGCGCTGGCTCGTGCTGACGCAAATCGCGCTGGCCGGCTTCCTCTTCGCCGCCATGAAGTTGATCAAGTAAGCGCTGCGACATTAGCATTTCATGGGCGAGACGCCGTCACATCGCCGCCCTCATGCGCGGCTCTACGGCCGCTCGAAAGGCAAGGCGCTTCGAAAGCATCAGGCGGCGCTGATCGAAGAGGTTCTGCCGCGCCTGTCGCTGGACCTTTCGCAGCCGTCGCCGTCCCTCGCCCGAGAAACCCATCTCGAAATCGGATTTGGCGGAGGCGAGCATTTGATTGCGGCCGCCGCTGAAAATCCCCATATCGATTTCATCGGCTGCGAGCCCTTCATCAATGGCGTGGCGAAGCTTCTCGCCCGCATCGAGGAACGCGGCCTGACAAATGTCCGGCTGCATCAAGGCGACGCCGCCGACGTGCTCGATTGGCTGCCGGACGACAGCCTGTCGCGCGTCTATCTGTTCTATCCCGACCCCTGGCCGAAACGGCGCCACCGTAAGAGGCGCTTCGTTGCGCGCGACAATCTCAACCGTTTGGCGCGCGTGATGCATGCGGGGGCGCAACTGCGCTTTGCGACGGACATCGACGATTACGCCGCCTGGACGCTCGCCCGGTTGCGCGCCTGCCCCGCCTTCGCCTGGCGCGCACGGCGGGCCGAAGACTGGCTGGCGCCCTGGCCGGGCTGGACGCGCACCAAATATGAAGCCAAGGCCATGGCCGAAGGCCGCAATTCGGTCTATCTGACCTTCGTCCGGGCGCCACGCTAAGCCGGCAAGAAGTCACGGCGACGCCAGGATCGACGTTCGTGACAGGAGGGGAGAAACCTATGGTTGAGACGGCGAAGATCGCTGGCGCGCCGACGACGCCGATCGAAACGACGACGGATCGGTTTCGCGCCGACGTTCTCGACGCGTCGATGCGGGAAATCGTGCTGGTTGACTTCTGGGCGCCCTGGTGCGGGCCCTGCCGCCAGCTCGCGCCGGTCATCGAGCGGCTGGTCGCCGCGGCCGGGGGCAAGATCTCCCTCGTCAAAATGAATATCGACGCCGATCCGCTGATCGCCGATCAGCTCGGGATCAAGTCGATTCCGGCGGTCGTCGCCTTTCAGCGCGGACGTCCCGTCGACGGCTTCGTCGGCGCGCTGCCGGAAAGCCAGATCAAGGGCTTTCTGGAGCGGCTCGTCGGCCCGATCGAGGTTGAGGGCGACGCCCTGGAAGCGGCGCAGGCGATGATCGCCGATGGCGATCTCGGAGGAGCGGAATCGCTGCTTGGCGAACTGGCCGGCGGCGAGCCGCCCAACGCCAAGGCCGCCGCGGCCCTGCTGCGTCTCTACATCGATTCAACGCGGTTCGATGACGCGCGCGCGGTCCTTGAGGCGCTTCCCGACACGGCGCGCCGCGACAGCGATGTCGCAGCGGCCGCGGCGGCGCTGCAGAACGCCGAACAGGCTCAGGATCTCGGCGAAATCGACGATCTGAAAACCCGCATCACAATCGATCCCAACGACCTCCAGGCCTATTTCGATCTTGCGCTCGCGCTCAACGCCAAGGGCATGCGCGAGGAAGCGTCGGATGCGCTGCTTGAAATCATCCGGCGCGACCGTAGTTGGAATGACGATGGAGCAAGAAAGCAGCTCATCCAGTTTTTCGAAGCTTGGGATCCGATGGACAAGGCGGCCGTGACCGCGCGGCGGCGGCTGTCCGCGCTGCTCTATTCATAGGAGGCGTAGCCCAAGATGAGCCTGAACCGTCCCTATGCGGATGTGGGGGAGTTGCCGCAGATTCTGCCGCTCTTTCCGCTTTCGGGCGCCATATTGCTGCCGCGCGGCGAGTTGCCGCTCAATATTTTCGAGCCGCGCTATGTCGCAATGGTCGACGATGCGATCGCCGGCTCCCGTCTGATCGGCATGATTCAGCCGATGCCGGGCGACGAGGCCGCCGACGCGACGCAACTCTATGACATTGGCTGCGCCGGACGCCTGACGCGTCTCGCCGAGACCGGCGACGGCCGCTATCTCATCACCCTCACCGGCGTATCGCGATTTCGTGTCGTCGATGAGTTCAAGGTCCGCACGCCCTACCGGCAATGCAAGGTCAGCTACGACGAATTCTCGGAGGATCTGCTCACGGGCGCCGGGGCCGACGCGGTCGACCGCGAAAGCATGGTGTCGATGTTGCGCAACTTCGCCGAATGTTCGAAACTTGAAGTCGACTGGGCGAGCATAGACGCCGCCCCGACGGAGACGCTCGTCAATGCGCTGGCGATGATGTGTCCGTTCGGCGCAAACGACAAGCAGGCGCTGGTCGAAGCGATCGATCTGAAGACCCGCGCGGAAACGCTGGTCGCGCTCGCCAAACTCGATCTTGCGCAACGCAACGGCGACCGGCCCCAATGGCATTGAAGGAATTTGACCACGATGACTGACGAACGCGATTCCGGCGCCGAGAAATTCGAATCCGCTGCGGAGCCGACGCGGATCGATCCGCGCCTGCTCGAAATCCTGGTCTGCCCGCTGACCAAGACCACGCTCGAATATGACAGCGCGCGACAGGAGCTGATCTCGCGCTCGGCGCGGCTCGCCTATCCGATCCGCGACGGCATTCCGATCATGCTGCCGGAAGAGGCGCGTCACATCGACTGACCGGCTCGTCCGCGATGGACGAAACCGCGCCGTCCGCGCTTCTGGCGCTTCTCGACCTCGAAGAGGTCGAGCCAGACCGCTTCCGCGGCTACAGCCCGCCCTCCTCCGGGCGCCAGGTCTATGGCGGACAGGCCGTCGCGCAGGCGCTCGTCGCGGCGACGCGCACCACGCCGGCGGACCGTCCGGTTCATTCGCTGCACGGCTATTTCGTCCTCGCCGGCGATCCGGCGACGCCGATCGACTTTTCGGTCGAACGCGTGCGCGACGGCAAGAGCTTCACGACGCGGCGCTGCAATGCGACTCAGCGCGGGCGAACGATCTTTTCGATGGAGGCGTCGTTTCAGCGCCGCGAACAGGGCCTCGCGCATGCCGACCCGATGCCAAACGCGCCGGACCCCGAAAGCCTCGACGACGCGCATGCGCTGGTCGACCGCTTTCGCGCCTTCCTGCCGGAGCAGATCGAGAGTTGGCTCATGCGGCGCAGCGCGCTCGACATGCGCGTCGTCGCGCCCGAAGAAATGTTTTTTCCCGAACGCCGCGCCGCCGGCCAGATGATCTGGTTTCGCGTGCGCGGCGCGCTGCCCGACGATCTCGCCGTTCACGCTGCGCTGCTCGCCTATCTTTCCGATATGACTCTGCTCAATACGGCGCTGCTCGTTCACGGCCTGACGATTTTCGATCCGAAGATCCAGGTCGCGAGTCTCGATCACGCTCTGTGGATTCACCAGGCGCCGCGTGTCGACCAATGGCTGCTCTACGCCCAGCAAAGCCCTTGGGCCGGCGGCGCACGGGCGCTGACGCGCGGCCAGATATTCACCCGCGAGGGAAGACTCGTCGCCTCGGTGAGCCAGGAAGGGCTGGTGCGTCTGCGTGGCGCCCCGGAATCGTGAGCGTCCGCCTATAGTTGAGGCGCCTGCCGCAAAATTGCGTAAATTCTAGGCGCCGAACGATGCGCCCGCCGCCGCCAGCGGCGCGCACGCTTTAGAGCGGTCGCGGCCTCTGGCGGCGAGGCCATTGTAGAGGCTGGCAAAGGGCATAGCCGAACCTCGGCGTGCGCGATGGCGCGCCGGCGCCGGCCGTCGGTCCCGTCGGTCGGCGAATCCAGGCGTCAGCGCGGCTGGCACGCCATTTGAAAGCCACCGGTCGCCGACGCGGCGGCGTCCTTCCCGCGAGCCGCGACCGAGACGCCGCCGTCAAACGAGCGACGCTCGCCATCGAGGTCGACAACAACAGGATTGGCAGATGAAAATCGTGACAGCGATCATCAAGCCGTTCAAGCTCGATGAGGTCCGCGACGCGCTGACCAACATCGGCGTGCACGGCCTTACCGTGACTGAAGTCAAGGGCTACGGACGTCAAAAGGGGC
>JBPFDW010000020.1:0-209951 GCA_051061375.1 Methylocystis sp.
AGCGCGTCGCGGCGAACTCGCCGTCAACCATGTAGCTTTCCAGTTTCGTCATGTTGACGCCATTGGTGGCGAACCCGCCGAGCGCCTTGTAAAGGGCGGCGGGCACGTTGCGCACGCGAAAGATGAAGGTGGTGATGGTCGCCCCGGCGTTCGGCGCCGCCCAATCCCTTGTCTTCGACAGCACGATGAAACGCGTGGTGTTGTGCGCTTCGTCCTCGATGTTCTCGGCCAGAACGTCGAGATCGTAGATTTCGGCGGCGAGCCTTGGCGCGATCGCCGCCTTGGTCGGATCGCCCCATTCGGCGACTTCGCGCGCGGCGCCCGCGGTGTCGCCTGCGGTATGCGCCTCTAGCCCCAAGTTGCGAATGGCCCGGCGGCACTGACCGAGCGCATGAACATGACTGTAGACGCTCTTCAATCCCTGCCGCGTCGCGCCTTTAGGAGCCATCAGCTGAAAATGAATCGGCAGGAACCGCTCGCCAACAATGTGCAGTCCGGAATGCGGCAGGAAATGATGGATGTCCGCCACCCGTCCGGCGATCGAATTTTCGAGCGGGATCATGCCGAGCGCGGCGCGTCCCTCGGTGACCGACGCGAAGGCGTCCTCGAAGCTCGCGCACGGAAGCGGCGTCAGATGCGGATAGGCCTCACGGCAGATGAGGTCGGAATTGGCGCCGGGCTCTCCCTGATAGGCGATATATTGTGTCACTTGATTTTGCGTCACTTCGCGTCCCGTTCGCGCGCCGCGGCGCGCAGCGCGCTCAAATCGCGTTCCGTATCCACCGATGGGGCGGCTTTGTCCAGCAGCGCGGCGTCGATGCGCATCCCGGCCTCGAGCGCGCGCAGCTGTTCGAGCCGCTCGCGCGTTTCGAGCGGGGAGGGCGGCAGCGCGACGAAGCGCTCAAGCGCCGCGCGGCGAAAGGCGTAAACGCCGATGTGCTTCCAGCGCGGGCCTTCGCCAAAGGGCGCGGTCGCCCTGGTGAAGTAAAGCGCGCGCAGCCGATCGGGCGCGAGCGACGTTCCGACGAGCTTCACGGCGTTGGGATCGTCGACGTCCTCGGGGCGCGCCGGGCAGGCGAGCGTGCCGATGTCGACTTCAGGGTCGTCGAGCAGGGCAAGCGCCGCCTGCAGAGCGCCGTCGGGCAGGAAGGGCTGGTCGCCCTGCAGATTGACGACGGCGTCATGGCGCCCTTGCGGGTCGAGCGTAGCGACCGCCTCGCCGAGGCGGTCGCTGCCGCAGTGATGAGAGTCGCCGGTGAGCACGGCCCGTCCGCCGACATTCTCGATCGCGCGCGCGATCTCCGGCGCGTCGGTCGCCACCACGACAGGCCCGACCGCCGCGGCGCAGGCGCGCGACCAGACGTGGATGATCATCGGCCGGCCATCGATATCGGCGAGCGCCTTGCCGGGCAGACGCGTCGAGCCCAGTCGCGCCGGAATGACGACGATCGGCGCGCGCGCAGGCATGGAGGCGTTAGTAGGCGTTGTTGTCCTCGGCCATCCAGCCCTTTTCGCTCTTGACGAAATGCAGCGTGCCTTCGCTGGTGTGCACTTCGCTCTTGGCGAAGGTCCGGTCGTCGTCGAGGCCGAGAAAGGCGCATTTCCCGCGTTCGCGCTCATCGGCGCATTTGGCTTCGAAGCCCTCGGGAAACTGAATTTCGGCCTCATACATCAATTCATAGGCGTCGATATTTTCGCGTTTTACTTCTCGTCCCTGCACCTTCTTGAAAGAGACGAGTTTGGCGTCCACGCCGCTCTTTTCTAGAAGACTGCGCAAGACCTTCGCGCCGGTGGCGTCGCCGGGCATATGCTCGCCGCAAGCGGAAAGCGTCAAGGACACCGAGAGGCTAGCCACGAGCCCGAAAACAAAGCGAAATCCAGATGCCATCTACTCCTCCGGCGCGGCGCTCATTGCGGCGCGTTACTGTTTGTCATGCTGGCGCGCGAACGCTTCACAACTCCCTAGCTGTGAAAATTCATATCAGATAGTTGCATTTTTGTGCAGCCGGAGTAACGTGACTGCGCCAAATGAGTTGCGCGTCTGGCGGCGTCGAAGGGCCTTAAGAGAAGACCCGGGGCGCGCGTAAGCGTTCGATGCGTATTCGGCACAACTTTGAATACCCTGCGGAGTGCTCAGGTCCGCCGCATCTCCTGGGTCCGTGGGGTTGGCCGACTGGCGGTGGTTGGAGTGGCCTCCTTGAAGCCATCGTCAGTCGGCCGCCTTGCCCCGAAGCGGTCGCTCTTCCATCCCAAAATTCTCTGTAGCTCGCCAAAAAAGCGCAAAAAAAGCGCGGCTGCAGCCGCGCTCGCATCGCCCGATCGGCGTGACGAAAGCCTGAAGCGCCCGTCCGCGCCTATTTGATCTTCGTTTCCTTGAATTCGACGTGCTTGCGCGCGACCGGATCATATTTCTTGAAGACCAGCTTTTCGGTCTTGGTGCGGGCGTTCTTTTTCGTCACGTAAAAATAGCCCGTATCCGCCGTGGACAGGAGCTTGATCTTGATCATGGCGGACTTGGCCATCGTTCGTTCCGTTTCTTAAGAGAAAAGAAATCGTCCCGGCCGCTGGGCGCGCCGGGAGCGAATTGGCCGGCAACATACGTGCGGCGCGAGCGATGTCAAGGACGCGCGGGCCAGAACGCACGGTGGCCGCCAAGCGGCGATGAGGCGTAACAGGCGGCGGGCCCGCGCGTGTCGCGGCCTTTCTCGCCGTGAGGCGAACTCGCGTTATAGGGCGCGTCGATCATGTCGGGAGCCGCCAGCAAAGAACAGCCATAATTCTGTTGGCAAATCGCAAAGGAGGACGGCGCAACTCAGGAAGCATTCCTGACAAGCGTACGGCGATACTCGGGCGGGGCGAACTAATTTGTAAGAAGCTGACACTCTCGTGCGGTGTTTAGCGCGGGGTCGTCATGTTTCAACGTGAAGAAAGTCTTGCGTAATCTTCACGTGAGCCGCGCCTGGAGAGAACAGTATGAGCGTAACACTCGAAAAGCGACGCAAAGTCGCCGAGTTAGAGAACTTTGAAAGGCGGATACTCCAAGAGAAAAAGCGCCTGCTCAGCGAGCTGGAAAGCCTGGAGAGGCCGTATCGCAAGGCGCGGGCGACGGGCTGGACCGAAGGTCTTTCAAGCGGCATGGCCAGCGAGCGGCGCGCGCGCTACGGCGCCGGCTTATCCAAAGCGCCGGTCTGGCTTTACGTCGTCGCCGCGATCACCCTGTTTGCCGGCGGCGGTCTGGCGGCCCATTTCGCCTGGAAAGGCGCGCCCGCGCCCCGCGCCGACGGCGCGACGCTGCGCCAGGCCGAAACGCCGACGACGCCCGCGCGGATCGCGCGGCCGACGCCGGCTCCCGCCAAGGAGACCGCGCAAGCCGATATCGGGACCTCCGCGGCGCCGGCCGTCAGCGTCGCGCCGGACGTGGTCGCGCCTCCCGCGCCGCCGATCTCCGACTCTAAGGATATCAAACAGCGCCTTCTGGAGGCCCAGTCCGCGGCCGCGCCCTTGCCCGAGCCGCTGCCGCCGCCGGTCGCCAGGGCGCGAACGCCTGACCCGGCGCCGGTTCAGGAGGCGGCGCCGGTCGCCGCGCTCGATGAAGCGCAGCCGCAAGTGGGCGTTGAGAGCGCGGCGCCGGCCGAGGCCGCGGCGCCGCCGGCGTCGCCGCGCGCGGCGGTCGCGAGCCGGACCGAGGAAAAGCCGTCCAATGAGGCCCGCCGCAGGCAATGTCTGGTCAAGGTCGACGGAAGCGTTCTCTTCGATCGCGGCTGCACGCTGCGCCAGCCTAGTCGCTCGACCGTCACATTCGATGCGGGGGGCGAGAATGTCGTTTTGACGCTCGAACGCGGCCGGACCTGGACGGCGCGCCTCGGCGACCGCAGCCTCGGCAAGGTCTATCGGACCGGAGAGTGCTGGGGCAGGCGCCGCGAAGTCTACATCTGCGCGAAAGGCGCGTGACGCGCCGCGCTATCGCTTTTTCTTCGCGCGCGTTGGCGGGCGTCGATCCTTCGATCTCGCGCTTGCCCGCGGCGGCGCTCGGCGTTCGCCGCCGCTCACCACCTCGAAACGCAGCGCGCCGGCGATCGGCGCCGCCTCGATGAGCCGCACTTCGATGACGTCGGCGAGCCGGTAGCTGACGCCCGAGCGCGAGGTCAGCGCATGCGCCGCTTCGTCATAGGCGTAATATTCGCGCCCCATGGTCGCCGCCGGCACGAAGCCGTCGGCGCCCGTCTCGGCGAGCCGCACGAACAGTCCCGACTTAGTGACGCCCGAAATGCGCGCCTGAAAACGCGCGCCGATCTGATCGGCGAGATGATGCGCGATGAGTCGATCGACCGTCTCGCGCTCCGCCGCCATGGCGCGCCGCTCGGCGGCCGAGATGCGCGCCGCGATTTCCGCAAGTTCGCCGGCCGGCATGTCGGGCAGGCCGCCTTCGCCGAACTTTAGCGCGCGAATGAGCGCGCGATGCACGATGAGATCGGCGTAGCGGCGAATGGGCGAGGTGAAATGCGCGTAGCGGCGCAGATTGAGGCCGAAGTGCCCGTAATTCTCATGCGTATATTCGGCCTGCGCCTGGGTGCGCAGAATGATTTCATTGACGATGTTCTCATGCTCCAGGCCCTTCACGCGATCGAGGATCACGTTGAAATGGGCGGGGCGCAGCGTCTGGCCCTTGGCGAGCTTGACGCCGATCGTCGCCAGAAATTCAGAGAGCGCCGAGATCTTCTCGCGCGAAGGTTCGTCATGGGCGCGATAGATCAGCTGCTGGCGATGCTGCTCCAAGGTTTCGGCCGCCGCGACATTGGCCAGAATCATGAACTCTTCGATCAGCCGATGCGCCTCGAGCCGCGGCGGAATGATCACGCGGTCGAAGGAGCCGTCTTGCTTCAACAAAATCTTGCGCTCGGGCAGGTCGAGATCGAGCGGCGCCCGCAGATTGCGGGCGTGCCGCAGCGCTTCATGCGCGGCGTAAAGCGGCTTGAGCACCGCAGCGAGCAGCGGCTTGGTGGTTTCATCCGTGCGGCCTTCGATCGCGTCCTGCGCCTGCGCATAGGCGAGCTTGGCGTGCGAACGCATCATCACGCGATGGAATTTGTGGTCGATCTTCCGGCCCTTGCTGGTGACCCGCATGCGCACGGCAAGCGCCGGCCGATCTTCATTAGGCCGCAATGAGCAAAGGTCGTTGGAGATGCGCTCCGGCAACATCGGCACGACGCGGTCCGGAAAATAGACCGAATTGCCGCGCTCCAAAGCGTCGCGGTCGAGCGCCGAGCGCGGCGTCACATAATGCGCAACGTCGGCGATCGCGACCGTAAGGACGAAGCCGCCGTCATTGTCCGGCGCATCGTCCGGCGCGGCGTGAACCGCGTCGTCATGGTCCTTGGCGTCGGGCGGATCGATGGTGACGAGCGGCAGGTCGCGCCAGTCTTCGCGCCCGTGCAGGGACGCCGGCTGCGCGCGCTCGGCCTCCGCGCTCGCCTCGACGCGAAACACGTCGGGGATGTCATGCGCGCGCAGCGCGATGAGGCTCACCGCTTTTTCGCCCGTCACCGAGCCGAGCGTTTCGCGCACGCGGGCGCGCGGCGCGCCAAAGCGCGTCTTGCCGATGAGATCGATCGAGACGAGATCGCCATGCTTGCCTGCGCCGATGTCGGCGGCGGCGACCGCGAGTTCGCGGCCGGCCTGCTTCTTGTCGATCGGCTGGATGCGGCCGGCGCCGTTCGCTTCGATATGCAGCACGCCGAGCACGCGTTGTCGCTGGCGCGATAGAAGTTTGACGACGCGCCCGACATAGGGCGGCTCATTCGGTCCGGCGTCGCGATCAGGCTCGGCGCGCACCAGCGCGCGGTCGCCGACCCCGGCCAGCGGCTCGCCCGGCCGGGCGCGGCGCGGCGCATGGATGCGAATCCGCGGCGCCGGGCCCAATTCGTCTTCGTCCCATTCGACCGGCGCGGCGATCATTTCGCCGTCGCGGTCGCGGGCGATGATGTCGACGAGCGCGACCGGCGGCAGCGCGCCCTTGCGCGTCACGCGCTTGCCGCGTTTTTCCAGAACGCCTTCCTCGGCGAGTTCGGCGAGCATGCGCTTGAGCGCGATCCGGTCGTCGCCGGCGACGCCGAAGGCGCGGGCGATTTCGCGCAGCCCGATCTTGCGCGGACCGCCCGCCTCGGTTTCGCGGGCGATGAAGGCGAGGATGTCGTCGCGCGAGGGCGCGCGGTTTTCTCTTGCGTCTTTTTTCGCCAATGGCTCGCTCGAAAGAGGGGCGGTCCTGCGCCGCCCCCTTCATGAAGAGCCGGTTGCGTCCTTTGCGAAGGCCGTCACGGCGGACCGCAGGTCCGACCGGGAATCCAGAACGACATTGAAGATTTCGTCGTGACTCTGGATTCCTGGTCGCGCGCATCGCGCGCGTCGGGATTGACATCCGAACAGTTCGACCGGACTCGTTGCGACAAATATAGGACGCGGGCGGCGAAATCGAAACGCCGCGCCGCGCGCGGCTTATTTCGCCGCGACCTTTTTTGCGGCGGGCTTTTTTGCGGCGGTCGTCTTCGGCACAGCCTTCGCCGTCGCCTTCACCGGGGTCGAATCGTCAAAAGGCGCTTCGTCGCTGTCTTCGATTTTTTTCTTGGCTTTTGCGGGCGCCTTCTTGGCCGGCGCTTTCTTCGCCGGCTTCTTCGGCGCGCCGCCCTTGGCTTCGATCAGGCGCAGCGCTTCTTCGAGCGTCACCTCGTCCGGCGACGTCCCCTTAGGCAGCGTTGCGTTGATCTTGCCCCAATTGACGTAAGGGCCGAAGCGACCGGCGCGCACCGTGATCTTGCCGCCGTCAGGATGATCGCCGAGCGCGCGTCCGCCGGCCGCGTCGCCGCTAGCGGCTTTGGCCGCGAGCAGCGCCAGCGCCGCTTCGAGCGTCAGCGCCGCGGGATCGGCGCCCTTCGGGATCGTCGCATTGACCTTGCCCCAGTTCACATAAGGACCGAAGCGGCCGGCCTTGACGCTCACCGCGCCGCCTTCCGGGTGATCTCCCAGAACGCGCGCGGGCTCCGCCGGACCCCGCGAGAAGCGCGAGCCGCCGGTCCCCGACTCCTTCTGCACGATCAAGTCGATGGCGCGATTGGCGCCGATCGCGAGCACGTCGTCGTCGCGGCCGATATTGGCGTAGGTTTTGCCGTGCTGGACATAGGGGCCGAAGCGCCCGATGCCCGCGATGATCGGCTCGCCGCTGGTGGGATGTTTGGCGACTTCGCGCGGCAGCGAGAGTAGAGCGAGCGCCTGCGCGAGGGTCAATTCGTCGGGCCTGATGTTCTTGGGCAGCGAGCCGCGTTTGGGTTTCTCGCCGCCCTCCTCCTGCTCGCCCTCCTGGACATAGGCGCCGAAGCGCCCGTCACGCAGCGTGACTTCCGCGCCGGTCTCGGGGTTCACGCCCAAGACCTTCACGCCCGGCCGCGCGGCGTCGGCGGCGTCGCCGGTCGGCGGCGACAGCGTGCGCGTATAGCGACACTCGGGATAGTTCGAGCAGCCGACGAAGGCGCCGAACTTGCCGATCTTCAGCGAGAGCTGGCCGCTGTTGCAGGAGGGGCAGAGGCGGGGATCGCCGCCATCCTCCTTCGGCGGAAAGACGTGCGGTCCCAGAAGTTCGTTCAGACTGTCGAGCACTTCGCTGACGCGCAGATCCTTGGTGCCGTCGACGGCCGCCGAGAAGTCGCGCCAGAAGTCGCGCAGCACCTCTTTCCAGTCGATCTCATTATTCGACACGAGATCGAGCTTTTCCTCGAGGTCGGCGGTGAAATCGAATTCGACATAACGTGTGAAGAAGCTTTCGAGAAAGGCGACGACGAGCCGTCCCTTGTCCTCGGGGACGAGGCGCTTCTTGTCGAGCCGGACATAGTCGCGGTCGCGCAAGACAGCGAGAGTCGAGGCGTAGGTCGAGGGGCGGCCGATGCCGAGCTCCTCCATCCGCTTGACCAGCGTCGCCTCGGTGAACCGCGGCGGCGGTTCGGTGAAGTGCTGGGTCGCGTCGATCTTCTCGCGCGTGCAGGGTTCGCCCTGCGCCATCGCCGGCAGACGGCCGCCGTCCTCGTCCTCGCCGTCGTCGCGGCCTTCCTGATAAAGCTCCAGGAATCCTGGAAAGCGGACGACCTGACCCGTCGCGCGCAGCTCCAACGCGCGGGCTCCGGCTTTCGCGTCGATCTCGACGGTGGTTCGCTCCAATTCGGCCGATTCCATCTGGCTCGCGATGGTGCGCGTCCAGATCAGTTCGTAGAGCTTCGCCTGTTCGGGCTCGAGATATTTGGCGACGTGCTTGGGAAGACGCGCAGGGTCTGTCGGCCGGATCGCCTCATGGGCCTCCTGCGCATTCTTGGCCTTCGTCGTATATTTTCGCGGGACTTGGGGAACGAAGCGGTCGCCATATTCCCGTCCGATCACGCCGCGCACGCTCGCTACGGCCTCGGGCGCCATGTCGACGCCGTCGGTTCGCATATAAGTAATAAGACCCGCCGTCTCGCCGCCGATGTCGACGCCTTCATAGAGCCGCTGGGCGATGCGCATGGTGATCGCCGGCGCGAGCCCGAGCTTTCGCGACGCTTCCTGCTGCAAGGTGGAGGTCGTGAACGGCGCATAGGGGTGGCGCTTGACGGGCTTGGCTTCGACCGAGCGAACCGTGAAGGACGCGGCGTCCAGCGCCTTCTTGAAGTCCTCGGCCTCCTGGCCCGCGCCGATGTCGAGGCGCTGGATTTTCTGGCCGTCGGCGCCGACCAGCCGAGCGGTGAACGGTTCGCCGGCCTTGGTCTTCAGATGGGCGACGAGCGACCAATATTCGCGCGGGACGAATTTCTCGATTTCGAGCTCGCGGTCGCAGACGAGGCGCAGCGCCACCGACTGCACACGGCCGGCCGAACGGGCGCCGGGGAGCTTGCGCCAGAGCACCGGCGACAGGGTGAAGCCGACGAGATAGTCGAGCGCGCGGCGCGCGAGATAGGCGTCGACCAGCGCCTGGTCGATCTGGCGCGGATGCGCCATCGCCTCCTTGATCGCGTCCTTGGTGACCGCATTGAAGACGACCCGCTCGATCGTCTTGCCCTTGAGGGCGCGCTTCTTGTTCAAAATGTCGAGCAAATGCCAGGAGATGGCCTCGCCCTCGCGGTCCGGGTCGGTCGCGAGGATGACCTTGTCGGCGCCCTTGACCGCGTCGGCGATGGCCGAGACGCGCTTGGCGCCCTTGGCGTCCATCTCCCAAACCATGGAGAAATCCTGCTCGGGGTCGACCGAACCGTCCTTGGCGGGGAGGTCGCGCACATGGCCGTAACATGCCAGGACATTGAAATTACTGCCTAAATACTTATTGATCGTCTGCGCTTTGGCCGCCGATTCGACGATAACGACATTCATTTTATGTTAATTCCAGGGGTGCGCCGGCTCGGCGCGAGCGGCGGAAGATGGTCAAAATGGGCGCCCTCTGTCAAATTGGCCAGTGTGGAGCCTCAAGGAATGTGCGGCATGGAAAAACCCTGCGGGCGTCAACCGGCGGCCGTCGAGGCGGGGGCCGTCGCTCCGCGGGCCAAGGCGTCGAACTATCCTGAGCCATTCGCCTCGCGGGTGCGCGGGCGCGAGAAGCGCGCTTTGGGCGACCTCTTCGGCCTGAAGAATTTCGGCGTCAATCTGACGCGGCTGGCGCCCGGCGCGCGGTCGGCGCTGAAGCACCGCCACAGCCGGCAGGACGAATTCGTCTTTATTCTGGAAGGAGAGCCGACGCTGCTGCTCGACGATGACGAGATCGTGCTGCGCGCCGGCATGTGCGCGGGCTTCCCGGCCGCGGGCGCCGCGCATTGCCTGACGAACCGGACCGATCGCGACGTGGTCTATCTCGAAATCGGCGACCGGTCGGCTGGCGACGCTGCGAGCTATCCTGACGACGACCTTGCCGCGACGCTCGGGCCGGACGGCCGATGGACTTTCTCTCACAAGGACGGCCGTCCGTATTGAGCGCGTATAGGCGCTCGTCCGGCTTGCTCGGCTTGGCGCCCTCCTGTATGAGCGAGCCCACGCGGCGCACGCCGCGCGACGGCCTCGTGGCGGAGTGGCTACGCAGAGGACTGCAAATCCTTGTACGGGGGTTCGATTCCCTCCGAGGCCTCGCGTTTTTCAAGGCAGTCGTTGGCGGCGTCGGCGGCGCGCAGCTTAACGATCCCCAGAAGAAGCGAGCCGCGGGGTTCAATCGGGTCAGTTTCCTTCGCGGTTGCGTTATAGTTGGGGCGACACGCCATCGGAGAGCGTAATGAACCTGAATTCGTTGATTGCGGATGCGCAGGCGCGGCTGGATCAGGCGCGGCGCGAGTTGAAATCCGCGGTTCTTGATTTCGACGTCTCTGACGAAAACCTGTTGGAAATGCGGGCGGCTGCGCGCCGCGTCTATGACGAACTCGGCGCGCTCGACCGCAGGAAGCTGAAGGGCGGCCTGTTCGGCTTTCTGAAATTCTGGTGACCGCCATGCGGCGCGACGGGCACTTTCGCCCGCCGCCGCGCGCTCCATAATTGTTAGGGAGCGCGCGTTTTATCGCGCCGCAGAACGAGGTCGCCCATGATCAGTCCTCAAACGCCTCCCGGCGCCGAAGTGATTTGCCTAGACGCGACCGCGGGCCCCTACGGACGGTGCGAGGGTTTGGCCCGCGGGGCGGTCTATACGGTCGCGCGTATCGCCCGCGGCATCGACGGCGGACATGTCGTGATTCTCGCGGAAGTTTCGCCCTGGCGGACCTATGCGCCGCCCTGGGGCGTGGTCGAGGTCGGTTTTGAGCTCCGCCGCTTCCGCTATCTCGACATTCCCGACGAACTCACCCGGCTATTGCGCGAAACGCAATTCGAGGACGTCTGACTTTCCCGCCTCATCGCGCCGTCGGAGCATGGGGCGGCGCTTCCGCTCGCGGCAGCAGCGGCGCGGCGGCGTCCGAGCGACGGATAAAGGCTTGCGTGTCGAGTTTCAGCGCCAGATCGTCCCAGCGGCCGGCCACTTCGAAGGCGATGCTGGGAGAACCGTCGCCGATCTTGCCGGCGCCGTCCGCTTCGCGCGCAACCGCGTCGATCGCGAGCGTGCGGACCGGCAGCGGCGCCGATCCGCTGAACGCCACTGAGAAGCCCGGACCCCGCACGCTTCCCTCGGAAATTTGGGCGACGCCGTTTTCGAATTTTATGACGGCGCTCGCGGCGTCGACGCTCGAGCGGCCGGAGCGGATGTCGACGGCGCTCGACAAGGGGCGCTTCTCCAAACCCTGCAGCGCCTTCTCCAGATCGACGCCGGAAATCTCGCCATCGACGAGGGCCACGCTGGCGCGTCCGTTCAGGCTTCGCACGAGCGCCGACATGCGGTCGCCGGTTCCGTCCAGCGCGAGGGTCGCGTTCAGGGCGCCGGCCAGCGATGGTTTTCCGAAGGCGTCCCACATCAGCGGGCCGGACTCGACCGCCATCGTTTGCGCATTGGCGCTGAAAACCAGCCCCTCTCGCCCCGGGGCGAGGGACGCCCGAAACTTGAACGCCCCGCGATAAGCCTGGGCATGGTCGATCGAGAACGCCGCCGCGCCGTCGCGCAGAGTCGCCGTGATCGAGGCGTCGCTGATTTTCAGTCGGCCGAGCCGCGCATGGCCGACGGCAAGACGCAGATCGATGTCGGCGCCGGAGAGGTCCGGCAGTTCGAAGGGCTGCCGGCTCCACTGTCCATCAGAGTCGACGAGCGGGGGCGCGTCATAAAGAAACGGCCGCAAGGAGAGGAACTCGCTCTGGAGCGTGGCCGCGAGCGTTGGCCGGCCATCTTCTTGGTGAAGGTCGAGATCGCCTCGAAATTCGTTGCCATCGACAAAGATTCGCGCGCCCTTGAAGTGCGCTTCTCCGCGGGCGAGCGCCGCCTGCGCGGAAAACTGCGCGTCGCTGAAGGGACCGGGCAGGGGCGCGGCGATGTCGAACAGCGCGAGCGCCCGTCGGGCCGAGGCCGCCGCGGCGGCGACGTGGCCCGCAAAGCGGGCGTTGGCGCCAAGCTGGCCGACGCCTTGCGCTTCGAACCGAAGAGTCTGGCCGTCCAGTCGCGACGTGACGACGGATTCTTCGCCGCGCAGCAGCGCGCCTGGGCGCGCGACCCATAGAAGCGCTTCGAGCCGTTCGCCGTTCAAGTCGAACGCCGCCGTCAGGGCCGCGGCCTCGCCGATGCGGCGCCACTCAAATTTCGCGTCGATGCGCTCCAGCGCATAGAGCCGGCCGCGATAGGCGACCTGCGCCTCGCCGTCGACGATCGATAGGGTTCCGAATCGTACGCTATCCGCCGCAGCAGCTTCGAGCGTCGCGGGCTTTGCGGCGGCGGCGCGCGCGGCGGCGCCCGGCGCGCCGTCCGGCGTCTTGTCGAAATCGAGGCGCGCATGCGGGCGGATAAGCTTTACCGCCGCCACCTTCAGTCGTCCCGCCAGCAAGGGAAGAACGTCGACGTCGCCGCGAAGCTCGCTCGATTCGATGAGCAGCGCGCCATTGCGATCGGCGAAGGCGACGCCCTCGACGGCGATGCTCGGGCGCGGAAAGAGCGAGAAGCGCGTTTTGCCGCGCGCCGCGACATAGAGCCCCGAGGAGCCCTGCAGCTGATCGGCGACGGCGTCCATGAGCGCGGCCGGCGAGAACAGCCAGGGAGCGACTATGGCGGCGATCGCGGCGAAGACCGCGGCCGCCGCCACGGAAATCGCGAATCGGCGGCGCGCGGCGACGGACGGTCGCCACGCCTTAAGGGCCGGCGCGGGCTTGTTGGTCGAGACGGACGTCGGCACGCCCAGCGCTCCTAAAGCTTCTCCCAGGGAGTTCGCTTGTCGCGGTCAAGGGCGGCGATAAAGAGGCGAAAATCCGAGCGTCTAGCGATCTTCGGCGCGAGTCAGCTCGCTGCGCAGCGCGGCCAGGATTTCTTCGACGTAGAAGGGCTTTTCGACCATCGCGCGTTCGAGATGCGCTTCTGGCAGTCCGGCGCGCCCGCAGCCGGTCGTGAAGATGAAAGGGCAGCCGCGCGCGGCGAGCGCGTCGGCGACCGGATCGATCCTCTCGTGCCCGATATTCACGTCGAGCAGCGCGAGGTCCACGCCGTCTTCGTGCGAGAGACGCACCGCTTCTTCGACGCTGCGCGCCATCCCCGCAATAATTAAGCCGAATTCGCTGAGCGTCTCTTCCAGCGCCAGTGCGATATAGGGATCGTCTTCGACAATCAGCAGCCGTCGCCCGAGCAAGGGATCGCTCGCGCGCTGGGGGTCATCGCTCGGAGCGGCCGAGGACGAAAGGTCGGAGCTTGAAACCGACATAAGTGAATGGTGGGGCGCTTTGCCACAGTTGTCTAGCTTTCGCGGGGCGGCCCAGACGAATTTGCACATAACATGGCGAACGTCGCCCATACCGCCAGCGCGAACCAGCTCAAGATCGTCAGGCCGCCGCCGATCGGCGCGGCCATGGAGAAAAGCTTTGCAGTAAGAAAGACGCGCGCCGCCAGGTCTCCGGCGAAAAGCGTCACCCCAGCCTGAAGCGCCAAAGCGATCGCTGCGAGCCAATTCGCGTCCCGTCGCGGCGTCGAGCGGGCGAGCGCGGCGAGGCCGACGCCGGCGGCGGCGTGGATCATGAGAAATTGGCTTGCCGTCGCCAGCAAGGGACTCGCGTCGGAATGTGCCGCCGCGGCGGCGAGCGCGACGCCCGCCGCGCCTTGAACGGCCGCGACGGCGGCGATGAACAACGTCAATCTCAATCGCGACTCCCGATCGAGCCTCCTGCAGCATTGTCATGCTGCCAGCGTCGAAGGCGTCGGCGCCAAATTATCGACCGCCGGCGGAATTGGCCAGCGCTCCATGATGAGCCGCGCGACGCGGCTCTCGATTTGGGCGGCGCTCTCGCAAAGGGGGACGCGCGCTCCTATATTGCCGCAGAGAATTGGCGAGGAGCGCGGAATGAGCGCAATGGGCGTAGCGATTTGTCTGGCGATCGCCGCTTCGGCCGGCTTGGGAGTCTATCTGCGTCTGCGACAGATGACGACGGTCGGGGCGAATCGCGATCGGGTGCCGCCCGATTTCGCCCGCGACGTGACGCTCGACGACCATCGCCGCGCCGCCGAATATACGATCGCGAAAACGAAGTTTTCCGTCGTCGAGACGGTTTTCGACGCGGCGATATCGATTCTGTGGCTGGCGTTGGGGCTTGCGCCGCTCTATGCGGCGGTCGCCGCCCTTGTCGAACCGGGCCTCGTCCGCAGCGTTCTCTTCGTCCTCGTCTTTGGCGTCATCGCCAGTTGGATCGACATGCCTCTCGCCGCCGCCCGCGCCTTCTGGCTCGAGGCGCGGTTCGGATTCAATCGCCTGACCCCGCGAACATTTCTGATCGATCAGGCGAAGACCGGCGCGCTGGAGATCGCGGTCTCGACGCCCTTGCTCTTCGCCATGTTCTGGCTGCTGCGCGCCGCGCCCGACACTTGGTGGCTCTTCGCTTATGTCGCCTTCATCGCGATCGCGGTTGCGATGACCGTGATCTATCCGACCGTCATCGCGCCGCTCTTCAATAAATTCACGCCGCTCGAAGAAGGCGCGATGAAGCGGCGAATGGAGGCGCTGCTCGCCCGATGCGGCTTCGAGTCGAAAGGCCTCTATGTGATGGACGCCTCAAGGCGCTCAACGCATGGCAACGCCTATTTCAGCGGTTTCGGCAAGGCCAAGCGCATCGTGTTTTTCGACACGCTGCTCGAAAAGCATTCGCCCGATGAAATCGAATCGATTCTCGCGCATGAACTCGGCCATTTCAAATACGGCCATATCCGTCAGATGCTGCTGCAGGCCGCCGCGCTCGCGTTTCTCGCTTTCGCCGTGCTGTGGCTGGCGTTCGGCTCGGACGTCTTCGCCGGCTGGTTCGGACTGCCGAATGATCCGGGCATCGTCCTCGTCGCGTTGATGCTGGCGCGCGAGCCGATCTGGCATCTCCTGTCGCCCTTGCTCGCCTGGCGCTCGCGGCGCGCCGAGTTCGAGGCCGACGCCTTCGCGCGCGATCTCGTCGGCAAGGAGTCGATGATCTCGGCGCTGACGCGGCTCACGCGCGACAATCTGGCGACGCTGACTCCAGACCCGCTCTACGCGACCTTCTATTTTTCGCACCCGCCCGTGCCGGTGCGAGTCGCGCAACTGCGGGCGGCGGAGTCATAGCGAAACGCCAGCACTTGACGACTAGACCAGCCAGTCGCGCGCGCGCTCAAGGATTGTCACGACGCCTGCGTGCTTGATCTTTCTTTGCGCGGTGATCGCATAGAATCGCTCGCTGACGCCGTCGAGCGTCGCGATATGTTTGACGCCATACTGCTCTTCGACCTGGGCGCGGACGGCGGTCGGGGCCATGAATATTCCGGCGCCAGCGGACCCGAACGTCTTCAGCAAGGCGCTGTCCTCTATTTCCGCGACGATCCTCGGAAACAGGTTGTTGGCGTCCAGCCATTGATCGAGCGAACGACGCAAGGCGGTGTTCGACGTCGGCAGCAGGAGCGGCGCGTCATCGAGACAACGCGGAAAATTCTTCCGATAGCGCTGCTGCAACTTCGGGACCGCAAAGGCCGCCACGCCGCATTCGCCGATCGGATGATTGTAAATGCGCGCGTCCGCGCCGCCGGTCGCCGGCCAGTCCGAGAGAACGAGATCGACTCCATGCACCGGCAGTTCGGCCAGCAGACGCTCCGTCTTGTCCTCATGGCAGACGACTTGATAATGCGCAGCGAGCGCAGGCTCGAGCAGACGATACACGATGAGTTTGGGCAGGGCGTTTGAGAGGCCGACGCTCAGTCGCACGCTGAGCGGCCCCGCCTGGCCTTTCAAGGCGCTGCCGAGTTCACGGCCGATCGAAAATATTTCGTCGGCATAGTTGAACACGGTGCGTCCGGTCTCTGTCATCACCAGCCGGCGACCCTCCTTGCGGAAAAGCTGCGCGCCGATCGCGGACTCGAACACCGCGATCTGGCCGCTGATCGTCGGCTGCGCCAATCCGAGCTTTTCGCTCGCGCGCGTGACGCCGCCCTCCCGAGCGACGTTCCAGAAGTAGAAAAGATGCTGATAATTCAGGCGTTCCATCGTCACATAGCTTTTATCGATGTAACTAATTTATATATTCTTATTTTCAATATCAATGGCCTGCGCCATCTTGAACGCATCGGCTTCGAGAAGGAGGACGCGCATGGCTGATATCGTCGCGCTTACGGCCTTCCGACGCGACATGATCGCTCCGCTCGAGATGTGTTCCCTGGAATGCGGATTGAGCGCGCTTCGCCCAAACACATATGAGAGTTCGCACAAGCGGTAGGAGATCGCAGTGCAGCGGTTGATCGAAGGCCTCCACCATTTTCAGTCACAGGTGTTCGGCAGTCAGCGCGAATTGTTCGAGCGCCTCGCCAAAGGGCAGGCGCCGGAGACGCTGTTCATCACCTGCGCCGATTCCCGCATCGATCCGTGCCTGCTGACCCAGTCGGCGCCCGGCGACCTGTTCATTTTGCGCAACGCCGGCAATCTCGTGCCGCCCTACGGCGCTGTGCGCGGCGGCGAAGCGGCGACGATCGAATTCGCGATCGCGGGCCTGGGCGTCAAGGACATCATCGTCTGCGGACATTCGCATTGCGGAGCGATGAAAGGCCTGCTCGATCCGCCGCCGGCCGCCGCTTTTCCGGCGCTGATCGACTGGCTGTCGCATGCCGAAACGACAAGGCGAATCATGCAGGAAAAATATCCGGACAGAACCGGCGCCGAACGGCTCAACGTCGCCATTCAGGAGAATGTGCTCGCGCAGCTCGAGAACCTGCGCACGCATCCGGTCGTCGCCTCTGCGCTCGCGCAAGACAGACTGAGGCTGCATGGCTGGGTCTATAAAATCGAAACCGGCGAGGTCTTTGTCTACGACCCGACGACCCGCCAATTCGGCCTCGCGCCGACGCCGCTGGATTTGCCGGCGCCGAATGCGAAAGGGCGCGTCGACCTCGGCGTCTGAAGTCGCTCCGCCGCCGTCGGACTGCCAAACCAATAAGGGGATGCGGAAATGTCTCTGGAAATTGATGTCGCGCCTTCTCGCCTGTCAGCAATTAAAGACGATGTCTTCGCCTCAGTCGTCGTGCTGCTCGTCGCGCTGCCGCTGTCGATGGGTCTGGCGCTCGTCGCCGGTTTCCCTTTCGAGAACGCCGCCGCCGTTGGCCTCATCAGCGGCGTCATCGGCGGCATTGTCGTCGGGCTGCTCTCCGGCTGCCCGCTTCAGGTGAGCGGCGCCGCGAACGGCGCGGCCGTCATGGCCGCCGTATTCATCAAGGATCTCGGCTTCGAAGTCTTCGGACTGATCGTGATGATGTCCGGCATAATTCAGATTGCGGCCGGCGCCTTGCGTTTTGGGCCGGTGTTTCGAGCGGTCTCGCCGGCGCTGATTCAGGGCATGCTCGCCGGCATCGGCCTGCTGATTTTCGCCTCGCAGTTCCATGTCATGGTCGACGACACGCCGCCCGGCACGGGACAGGAATTCGGCGGCGTCATCAATCTCTGGTCGCTGCCGCTGGCGATCTGGAAGGGCGTCACCATGGAGGCGCATCAAGCTGCGGCCCTTATCGGATTGCTGACGGTGGCCGTCATTCTCTCGTGGCGTCGCTGGGCGCCACGATGGCTAGCATTTCTCCCCGCGCCCTTGGTCGGCGTGGGTTTGGCGACAGCGGTCGCGTCGTTCCTCGCGCTCGACATCAAATTTGTGCCGGCGCCCGACGATCTTCTCGCCGCGGTGAGTTTGCCCACGACGCACACGCTGGGCCGAATCGGAGAGGGCGCGCTGTGGGCGGCGGCGTTTTCGCTCGCCTTCGTTTCAGGCGCGGAATCGCTTCTGACGGCGACAGCCGTCGACGCGATGCAGCGCCGCACGCCGCGAACCCGTTACAATAAGGAGCTTGTCGCGCAGGGCGTCGGCAACTTCCTTTGCGGGATGCTGGGCGTTCTGCCGGTGTCGGGCGTCATCGTGCGCAGCTCGGCCAATGTCACGGCGGGCGGCAGGACGAGGCTCGCCACGATCCTGCACGGCGTGTGGATTCTTCTGTTCATCACCCTCGCGCCGGACGTGCTGCGCATCATCCCCGTGGCGAGCCTCGCCGCAGTTCTCGTCTATGCGGGGCTCAATCTCATCAATCTGAGCTTTGCGCGCTTCCTCTGGGGTCAGGACCGGATCGAGACCGGCGTCTACGCGGCGACCTTGGCGACGGTGGTGGCGACCGACGTGTTGACAGGCATTGCGGTTGGCGTCGGTCTCGCGGTCGCGCGCCTGCTCTACACCTTCTCGCATCTCAACATCCGCACCGAGCAGATCGACGGCATGACGGTGATCCATCTCGAAGGCGCCGCGACCTTTATTCGGCTGCCCCAGCTCGCCGCCCACTTCGAGACGCTGCCGCCGGGGGCGCGGGTTCATGTGCATCTCAACGAGCTGACCTATATCGATCACGCCTGTCTCGATCTGCTGGCCAGCTGGGACGAGCAGCTTCGAAGCGATGGCGGCGAAATGGCGCTCGATTGGGACGCGCTTCACGGCCTGTTCCGGGAGCGCGCGCGGGCGGCGCCGTCGCCGGCCGTGGCGGCCTGACCGGCCGCCCCAAAAGGCGCCCCGCTTGCGGCGTTTGACGAATCCGGCGCGAGCCGCTTCAATACGCGAAGAATCTGGTTCCTGCGGAGACAGCCGTGCCGGCGCCGACGACTCTCAGAACGAAGCGGCTTGCCGTCTACGGCGCGTCTCTGGCGGGGACGCTCGCGTCCGCCGTCCCCGCGGCGGCCGTCGACGAAGATTTCAGGATCTGGGAAAACGTCACCGCCATAGCAAAACTTGGCTCGATTGATCCAAGTCTTAAGAAGTGGCGGGTGTGGCTCGAAAGCCAGGGGCGGTTTCGGGACGATGGCGCGATCGCCGATCAGGCGCTGGGACGCGCGGGCGTCGGCTACGCACTGTCAGATAACGCCAGCGTTTGGCTCGGCTACGCGCATATCGCAACCTTTCCGGAAGCCGCCAAAACACAGCATGAAAATCGGATCTGGCAACAGGTTCTGCTCACCGACAAGGCGACATTCGGCGATCTGACGAGCCGCACAAGACTCGAGCAGCGGTTTATTCAGAACGTGAATCCCGTCGAATGGCGCCTGCGCCAATTCGTGCGCTTTTCGCATCCGCTTTGGGAGAATGCGCCTCTGAGCGTTGTGCTTTGGGACGAGGTGTTCGTGCGGCTGAATTCGACGACGCCCTCGGCTCGCTTCGGCTTCGATCAGAATCGCGGCTTCGCCGGCCTCGGCTACGCTTTCAGTGAGAAGGCGCGCGTCGAGATCGGCTATATGAACCAGCTGATCCAGTCGCGCGTCGTCTCGCGGCGCGAACAGAAGTTCGATCACCGGATCAATCACATTCTTTCGGTGAGTTTGTTTCTGAATTTGTAATATCGCTATCGGCCATGCGTGGCGGACTTTTCGGCCTCATCAGCTTCTTCAGGATAGCGGCGCGCTTTTCTCAGCGCGACGTTTCCAATTTCGTAACACAGCATGCTCGGCGCGACGACAACAGAACTCGGCCATGAATCGGCAAGGACGTCGCCTTCCGGTCCTTTGAAAACGACAGCGGCGAAAGCGGAGGCGTCAACGACGATCGAGGAGGGCACGCATTCGCTCCTCGCGCATCTGCCTGACGATTTCGGCCGACTCGCTGCGCGCGCTCAATTTCAGCCCCCGGACGCTATCGCGTATGTCGGCCAGCGTCGCGTAGGGCTCCTCGGCGGCCGCCGTCACGATCGCCATCAACTCGCCCTGGAGGCTGGGGTGATTGCGCGCGGCGCGCGCCTTCAGCTTGACGACGACATCGTCAGGCGCGTTCTTTATGGAGAGATTGACGGGCATTCCGGCTCCAAAATGGAGACGAAACACATCCATTTTGGTAGCATATGGCGCTCAAAACAAGTTCTCGCTCTCACCCGAACTCCATGATCACGGCGTCGACCGCAAGGCTGTCGCCGGGCTTGGCCAGTATCTTCTTCACGGTCACGTCGCGCTCGGCGCGCAGCACGTTTTCCATCTTCATGGCTTCGACCATGCACAAGGCCTCGCCGGCCTTGACCTCCTGGCCTTCGGCCACATCGATGGTTTTCACGAGGCCGGGCATCGGACACAACAGATGCTTGGAGGCGCCGGCGTCCTTTTTTATGGGCATGAAGGAGACGAGTTCGGCCTCGCGCCGGGTGTAGACGCGCGCCGTCGCCTCGACGCCCTGATGCGACAGCGCGTAGCCGTTGAGAATCGGCCGCGCCTGCACATAGACCGTGCGGCCGTCGACGTCGCCTTCTAGCACGAGTTCGCCCGGACGCCACTGGGTCGAGACGCGATGCGCGCGCTGATCGCCCTCGGGAAAGCGCACGATCAGCGCTTCGCCCTGCACTTCGAGGCTGACGTCGAATCTCTGATCGCCGAGCAGGCATACGCGCTCGCGTTCGAATTCGACCGGTCGGCCGCCGCGCAACTGCCCGGAGATTTTGCGTTTGCGCTCATTGCCGATGTGGTCCATCAGCGTCGCGATCGCAGCGAGCGTGTGCGCCAAATCTCCCTGCGCCGCCTGCGGCGAAAATCCGTCCGGATATTCTTCGCTGATAAACCCCGTCGACAGATTGCCGGAACGCCAGCGCGGGTTCTGCATGAGCGACGACAGGAACGGAATATTGTGGCGGATGCCGTCGATCACGAAGCGGTCGAGGGCGTCGGCCTGGGCCACGATCGCGCGCAGGCGATCCGGCGCATGCGTCACCAGCTTCGCGATCATCGGATCATAGTGGATCGAAATTTCGCGCCCCTCGGTGACGCCGGTGTCGTTGCGCACCGTGACGCCGCCCTCCCGCTTCTCTTCCGGCGGACGGTATTTGACCAGCCGTCCGATCGAAGGCAGGAAGTTGCGGGTCGGATCCTCGGCGTAGATGCGGCTCTCGACCGCCCAGCCGTTGATCTTGACGTTTTCCTGCTTGAGTTGCAGCGGCTCGCCCGCCGCGACGCGGATCATCTGCTCGACGAGGTCGACGCCGGTGATGAGCTCGGTCACCGGATGCTCGACCTGCAGGCGCGTGTTCATTTCGAGAAAGTAGAAGCTTTTGTCCTGGCCGGCGACGAATTCGACCGTGCCGGCCGAATCATAATCCACGGCCTTGGCGAGGGCGACGGCCTGCGCGCCCATTTCGCGACGAGTCTTCTCGTCGAGCAGCGGCGACGGCGCTTCTTCGATCACCTTCTGATTGCGCCGCTGAATGGAGCATTCGCGCTCATTCAGATGGATGACGTTGCCGTGCTTGTCGCCGAGCACCTGAATTTCGATGTGGCGCGGATTGACGATGAATTTCTCGACGAAGACGCGATCGTCCCCGAAGGAGGACGCCGCCTCCGATCGCGCGCGGGTAAAGCCCTCGATCACTTCGGCGTCGGAAAAGGCGACGCGCATGCCCTTGCCGCCGCCGCCGGCCGAAGCCTTCAGCATCACCGGATAGCCGATGTCCTTCGCGATTGTGACCGCCTCTTCGGCGTTCTCGATCACGCCGAGATAGCCTGGCACGACATTGACCTTGGCGGCCGAGGCGAATTTCTTCGACTCGATCTTGTCGCCCATCGCTTCGATCGCCCGCACATTGGGACCGATGAAAACGATATTGGCTTGCGCGAGCGCAGTGGCGAAAGCGGCGCGTTCGGAGAGGAAGCCATAGCCCGGATGCACCGCTTCAGCGCCGGTTTCCTTACAGGCGGCGACGATCTTGTCGATCAGGAGATAGGACTGAGCGGCGGGCGGCGGGCCGAGAGGGATCGCCTCGTCGGCCATTTCGACATGCAGCGCGTCGGCGTCGGCGTCGGAATAGACGGCGACGGTCGAAAGCCCCATGCGCTTCGCGGTCTTGATGATGCGACAAGCGATTTCGCCGCGATTGGCGATGAGAATTTTACGAAACATTCGCGCCCCGTTGCCCCAGTCCCCTCAAGCGTCCGGCGCCGCAGCCGCGTGTGCGCGCAGCGCCTGCTTATTGCATTCTAGCGCTTCGCGTCGCTCTCTTCGTCAGGCCGCTTCTCCTGGACGGAGTCGACGATTCCGAACGCCCGCGCCTCTTCCGCCGACATGAAATGATCGCGGTCGAGGGTGCGCTCGATCGTGTCGTAATCCTTGCCGGTATGACGGACATAGATGTCGTTGAGCCGCTTCTTCACTTTCAGAATGTCTTCGGCGTGCCGCTGAATGTCCGAGGCCTGTCCCTGGAAGCCGCCGGACGGCTGATGCAGCATGACGCGCGCGTTGGGCAGCGCATAGCGCAGACCGTCGGCGCCTGCGGCGAGCAGAAGCGAGCCCATCGACGCCGCCTGGCCGACGCAAAGCGTCGACACTTTCGGCTTGATGAACTGCATCGTGTCGTAGATCGCGAGGCCCGACGTCACCACGCCGCCCGGCGAATTGATGTAAAGCGCGATTTCCTTCTTCGGATTCTCCGACTCCAGGAACAGCAGCTGCGCGATGATGACCGACGCCATATGGTCTTCGATCGGTCCGGTGATGAAGATGATGCGCTCGCGCAACAGGCGGGAATAAATGTCGAAGCCGCGCTCGCCGCGCGAGGTGTTCTCGATCACCTGCGGAATGAGATATTGGCTGTAGTTTTCGATTGGATCGCGCATCGGGTATCGCCTCTGTCGTCCGGCGCAGGCTCACGCGGCCTCCGCCTCTCTTGGACCCGTCATATATCCGCGCCCGCGCCGGACGCAAAGACAACATTGCGTCATGGCGCCGCGGCTCCGGGCCGCGCCGCGCGCTTGCGCCTGAGATGCCGGATTGCCCCCGCGACCCGCCGGCTGCGACAGGCGGCGGCCGGAACTATTCCTCGTCTTCCTTGAACAGCTCTTCGCGGGAGACGGTCTTGTCGGCGATCTTGATCAGCTTGGCGAGATGATCGACGACCCGCTCCTCGTATATCGGGGCGCGGAGCTGGGCGAGCGCCTGTTCATTGTTGCGGTAATAATCCCATACGGCCTTCTCCTGGCCAGGGAACATCCGCACCCGCTCGACCAGGGCGTCGGTCAGATCCTTCTCTTCAACCGTCACGCCGGCGTTTTTGCCGATCTCGGCCAGAACCAGCCCCAGCCGGACGCGCCGTTCGGCGATCTTGCGGAACTCGGCCTTGGTCTCTTCCTCGGTCTTGCCTTCTTCGGCGACCGGCTGGCCCGCCCGTTTGCTTTCCTGCTCGTGCTGGCCCCAGATATTGGCGAATTCCTGCTCGACGAGGCTCTCGGGCAAGTCGAAGGAATAGCGGCTGTCGAGCGCGTCGAGGAGCGCGCGCTTCATCTTCTCGCGCGAAGCCTTGTCGAAGTCGGCTTCAAGGTTGCCGCGAACGGCGTCTTTCATCGCATCGAACGACTCGAAGCCGTATTTCTTGGCGAGTTCCTCGTCGAGCCCGAGCGTCTTGGGCGCCGAGACGGACTTGACCGTCACATCGAATTCGGCGTCTTTCCCCGCGAGCGATTTGGCGGCGTAGTCATCCGGGAAACGGACCTTGACGATAAGCTGCTCGCCGGCGGCGGCGCCCTCGAGCTGCGCTTCGAAGCCGGGAATGAAGGCGCCTGCGCCCAGCATCAGATCGACATCGCCGCCCGAGCCGCCTTCGAAGGGCTCGCCGTCAAGCTTGCCGGTGAAATCGATCGTCACCTTGTCGCCCGTCTCGGCCTTTGCGCCTTCCGGCTTCGCCTCGAACTCCTGAGCGCGCTCGGCGAGAGACTGCAGCGCCTTCTCGATGTCCTCATCCGCCACTTCCGCGACGGGGCGCTCAACGGAAATGTCGTCGAAAGCGCCGATATCGAACTTCGGCAGCGTTTCGAAAGTGACGACATAAGAGAAATCGCCCTCGGCCGCGAGCGCCCGCTCGACTTCCTCCTGCCCGCCGGGGAAATCGATCTTCGGCTCGAAGGCGATGCGCAGCTCATTCTCCTCGACGATCTTGCGGTTGGCGTCGTTGACCGCCTCCTGCAACACGTCGCCCATGATGCTCTTTCCGTAGAGTTTCTTGAGATGGCCGATCGGCGCCTTTCCGGGCCGGAATCCCTTGATCTGACTCTTCGCCTGAAGTTCGGCGAGCTGCGCGGCGAGCTTGGCGGCGAGTTCGCCCGCCGGCAGAATCACCTTGTATTCCTGCTTCAAACCCTGCGAAGAGGTCTGGGTTACCTGCATCTCGATCGCCTTCTAATAACTGCGACGTCGTCGGCGCGCGACGACGCGTGTGCGACTGCCACGGGAGGCGGCTCTGGTGCGGGCGGAGGGAGTCGAACCCCCACGACTTTCGTCACCGGAACCTAAATCCGGCGCGTCTACCAGTTCCGCCACGCCCGCGATCGGCGGGAAGGCCGCCGTAATTCCCTGCCCACGAACCGGGATGACTTGAGAAGAAGCCGAGCCTTCGACTTCCTCTCAAACGATCCTGAACCCTGAAAAGGGCGCATCCCTGCGCGCTTGGGCGCAGCGTCGAGGCGCGCCAAGCGCGAGCGCGACTCGCCGGGCGTCGCTCTATAGCATGGACGCGGCGCGACGCCAGCGCCGCGGCCTACTGTGGCGCCAGCTGGTGATCGGCGCCGTTTTGCCCGCGGATCAGCGTGATCAGCTTTTCGCGCCCCTGCGGGTCGCGCCATTTGGCGTTGCAGAGCGTCGGACCGCAGACGACCTCAGGAAATTTATACAGGGACTTGCCCCCGGCGGTTTTCAAGCCATAGCCGACATTGGGCTTCCAGCCGCCGGCGATCAACGACTGGCGATAGTCGGAATAGGCGTGCGACGCCTGCGCCGAAGCGGCGGGCGGCAGAAAACAGGCGACGCCGCAGAACCCGAAAATGGCGGCGGTCAACTTGCTGCGTGGCGCGGTCATGCCTTGGGTCTCCTTGCGCTTTTGGCGGTTCTAGCGCTCTCCTGGCGGCGCGTGAAGAGTTGGGCGGACATTGCCCTGGCGGCGCGCCTGCGCCATAGCTATCGCGCCATGTCGAAGCCTCTCTCCCGCCGCGCCGTGCTGTGCGGCGTCGCCGCCAGCCTGACCGCCTTGCCAACGCTGGCGCAGGGGTCCGCGGGCCTGCGCACGCTCGAAGCGCGTCCGGGAAAGACGCTTCTGTCCGGCGCCCGCGAAACCGCCATTCTGGGGTTCGACGGGACCACGCCGGGACCGGTTCTGCGCTACAGGCAGGGCGACGAACTCGCCGTGCGCTTTATCAACAAGCTGGACCGGCCGGCGACGATTCACTGGCATGGCCTGCGCGGCGACAATGCGATGGAGGGCGTCGCGCCGCTGACGCAGGCGCCGGTCGCCCCCGGCGCGTCCTTCGATTATCGCCGCAAGCTCGCCGAACCCGGCCTGTTCTGCTATCGGCCGAGCGTCTATGGCGCGACGCCGGAGCTCATGGGGCGCGGCCTCAAGGGATTGCTTCTCGTCGACGAGCCGACGCCGCTCCCGGCCGACGCGGACCTCCTGCTCGTGCTCGACGACTGGCTGCTCGACGACTCCGGCCAGGTGATCGGCGGCTTCGATGACCCGACAGCGGCGCGCGGCGCCGGCAGGATCGGCTCGCTGCTCAACGTCAACGGCCAAGCCGCGCCGGCGACGCAAAGCTTCGCGCCTGGCGCCAGGGTGCGGCTGCGGCTCGCCAATCTCAGCAATGCGCGGATCATGGTTCTGTCGGTGGCGGGCGCCCAGCCTTTCGTCATCGCCATCGACGGCCAGCCTTGCGAGGCCTTCGAGCCGATCAAGCGGAGCATTCCCGTCGCGCCCGGCGCGCGCTTCGAGCTGATGTTCGACATGCCGGAAACCGAAGGCGCCAAGGCCAGTTTGACGCTGCGCGGGCCGAATGGCGACGATCGCGATCTTCTCGTCGCGCAAGCAAAAGGCGAAAAGGCCTTAAAGCGTCCGCCAATCGCCTCGCTCCCGCAAAATCCCGAACTTCCGCCCGAGATCAGGCTTGCAGGGGCGAGGAAGGTCGATCTCGTGATCGAGCCGCGCAAGGGCGGGCCCGGCGGCCCCGCCTGGACGATCAACGGCGCGCCGACGAAAGCCTATGACGGCCCGGCGCTCTTCAAGATCGCCCGCGACGGCGCGGTAACGCTGGGCTTTGTCAACAGATCGGGCGTCGCGCTCGCCATGCATGTGCACGGCCAGTGCATGCGCCTGCTGCATGACCTCGACGACGGATGGGAGCCCTATTGGCGCAATGGCGTGATCATTCCGCCCGGCAAGACCAAACACGCCGCCTTCGTCGCGGAATCGCCCGGAAAATGGGCGATCCACGACGATATTCTGGAACATGAAGCGGGCGGATTGGCGACTTGGTTCGAGGTGGTTTGACTCAGGCGCGGCGGACCTCACCAAATAGCTGATTGAAATTAATCCGCTTTTCCGCTTATTCAGACTTTCGTCAGATCCTTCACAAGGAAAAAACCTTCAACCGTGAGTTGAATCGCTGCCAAATGCAAGTTTAAGCTCAGATGGCGAGTCTGGCGGATCACGCGGCCGCGTCGTGCGGAGATTTGCGGCTCGCAAGCGTTCCTGTGTGACCGAGGAGGGAGGCGTTGGCCCTAGATCATTTGAGATGAGCGGCGTCTGGCCCCTCAAACATCCGCCTCAAAACTTCCCCGACTGGCGCTTTGAGCACCTCGACATTGAGTACCACGCTCCGACACAATCGGTGTGGATGAATTATCGCGCAGATTCGCCGCATTGCTATACCTTGCGGATGCTGCAGGATGCGATCGAGTTTCGCGACGCGCTCAGATATCTGATGAGAACGGCAGGCGCCGACTGGCCGATTCGCTATGTCGTGATGGCGTCGAAAAAGCCGAATGTCTTCAGCCTGGGCGGCGATCTTGCGACATTCGTGTCGTGCATCAGAAAAAATGACCGGGAGTCGCTGCTAACCTACGCCTATGCGTGCATCGAGGTGATGTATGCTCTCACGTCCGCCTTCGATCTTCCGGTTCTGACGCTTTCCGTCGTGAGCGGTCAGTGCATGGGCGGCGGGTTCGAAGGCGCGCTGGCCACCGATTTTGTCATCTCCGAGGAGGGGTCGCGTCTGGGCGTGCCCGAAATCGCCTTCAACACATTTCCCGGCATGGGCGCGGTGACCTTTCTGACGCGGCGGGTCGGGCCGGCGCGCACCCAGCAGATCATCTCGGCCGGTCGCGTCTATACGGCCCGCGAACTGTTCGATCTCGACATCATCGACGTCGTCGCGCCCCAGGGAGCGGCGCTCGAGACCGCATATGAATGGATGCACGATCCGGACGGTTCGAAATTCCAGCGGCGCCGAGCGCTCGTCAGGCATCGAAAGCACTGTTTTCCCATTCGCAAGGAGGAATTGCTGCGCGTCGTCGAGCTTTGGACGGATTGCTCGCTCGCCATCTCCAGACAGGACCTGCGCTATATGGAGCGGCTCGTCTCGGCGCAGTCGCGCCTCTCCGGCCATGGACCGCCAGTTGACAAGAGCGACGCTACAAAAAATCCTCCGTCTTCTGAGGAGGATTAGCGCATGCTCGTCCGCGGGAAAGCAGACGCCGGCGAAAGTTCGGACGTTCAAATCCATAGCGATCTCGTTGAAACGCTGTTCGGCACGGCCGGTTCGTTTTTCGCGGGGCTGCTCGGCGGCCTGATCGCGCCTGGGCTCGCCTGGTTCCTGCTCGGCGATCCTATCTATCTCTACTTCGTCGCGCTGATCGTCGTGCTCGGCGCCTTTCGGCTTTACGTCTTCTTGGCGCATGCGCGCGCGCCGCTCTCGCTTCGCCGACGAGAGTCAAAGAAATGGGAGCGTCTCTACGCGATCGGCGCGGTCGGCTTCATGACCGCGGTCGGCGCCTCCGTCGCCGTCCTGTTCTACAATCACTACAATGACGTTCTCGGCATCTACAGCGTCGTGATCATGATGAGCGGGTTGAGCGGACTCGCCGGACGCAACGCCGGCCGACCCTGGATCGTTCTCGCGCAGTCGCTCGGCCTTGCCCTTCCTCTCGCGATCGCCGCGCTGATGCATGAAGAGCGGCGCTACCTCGGCCTGGCGCTCATCGTTACGCTGCTGATCATCTCCATTCATTCGACGACGAAATTTCTGCACGGAAACCTTGAATCGGCGCTGCGCAACGGTCTGGACGCCTCCCGCCAGCGGCAAAAATTCAGTCTGGCGCTCAACTCCATGACCCATGGTCTGTGCATGGGCGACGCCGATCACTCCGTCACCGTCGTGAACCGGCGCGTCTTCGATTTCTTCGGCATCGTGGCGGCGGCGACGCCGATCAAGCTCGAAGCGCTTGCGCATGCGATCGGCAAGAGCGCCGAGCTGTCGCCGCAGGAAGGCGACATCTTCATCGAACGATGGAAGCGGCATATCGCCATGCCGCAGGCGAACATCTTCACGCATAAGCTCGGCGAGCGCTTCTTCGAATTTCACTGCGAGCGCGCCGAAGCGGGATCCTTCATCACCGTCATCGAGGACGTGACGCTTCAAAAGCGCGCGCTGCGCGAAATCGAGCGGATGGCTCATTTCGACGATCTCACCAATCTGCCGAATCGCTATCAGTTCCAGGACACGCTTGAGGATGAACTGAATCAGCTCAGGCGACGGGGTTTTCAATCCGCGCTGCTCAACATTGATCTCGATCGGTTCAAGGAGGTCAATGACACCTTGGGTCATTCGATTGGCGACCAGCTGCTGTCGGCGGTCGGGGCGCGTCTCGCCGCCTGCGTCCCGAACCCGCATGTGGTCGCGAGACTCGGCGGCGACGAGTTCTGCGTGCTGCTGCGCGCCGGCGACACGCTTCCGGACGTCGAGGAACTCGCCGCCAAAATCCTGGGCGAGATGCATCGCACCTTCATTGTCGAAAACCATGTCATCAACATCGGCGCGAGCATCGGCATGGCCCTGGCGCCAAAGGATTCGGAGACGTCCGACGGCCTACTGAAATGCAGCGATCTCGCGCTCTACCGGTCGAAAGCCCAGGGGCGCGGCAAGGCGATCTGGTATTCACAGGAGATGCAGGAGGCCCTGACCCGAAAGCGCGCGATAGACACCGAGTTGCGTCAGGCGTTCCTGGCGAATGAACTCGTGATCTATTACCAGCCGGTGGTCGATTCCCGCACGGCGACGATCGTTTCCCTCGAGGCGCTGCTCCGATGGCGCCACCCGACGAAAGGAATGATCCGTCCGGGCGAATTCATTCCCGTCGCGGAAGAAACCGGCATGATTATCGAACTCGGCGCCTGGGCGCTGCGGCAGGCGTGCATTGACGCCAGGTCCTGGCCCTCGAACATTCGCGTCGCGGTCAACATAGCGCCGAGACAATTCCAGCAGAAGGAATTGGCCGGGATGGTCGCGCAGACGCTTCGGGAATCGGGATTGGAGCCCGATCGCCTGGAACTCGAAATCACCGAAACGACGCTGATGGAAGCCGATGACGTCGAAAGCAAGTTGCGGGAGATCGACGCGCTGGGCGTGCGTCTGTCGCTCGACGATTTCGGCACCGGCTACAGCAGCCTCGGCTATCTCAATCGTTTCCCAGTCAAGAAGGTCAAGATTGACCGCGCCTTCGCGCGGCAAGCGATCGAGTCGCCGAAAACGCAGGCGATCGTCTCCGCGATTTCCGCGCTCGCGCAGGATCTGTCGATTGATCTCGTCGCCGAAGGCGTCGAGACCGACGCTCAACTGGCCTTCATGGCGAGCAAGAATATTTTTCTCATCCAGGGCTATCTCTATACGCGGCCCCGGCCAATAGACGAGCTTCGACCGCTGCTCGCCCATTGGCGCGACGCGCCGCGCCTCGTGAGCGCGGCGTGAGCCTACGGCACGCAAGTTTCAGTTGCGTTCAAGCGCCGCCAGGATACGTCTGTCGACGACAGGCTGCACCATGCGCTGCGCGCGAAAAATCGCATGCGACGCATTGTAGCGCCGGCCGAATTGCGCGAGGTAGCGCTCGATGGCGTCGCTCCCCGGCTGCGGCTCGACGACGTCCCGAACGATCAGCAGATCGCGCGCTTCTTCCGCGGTCAGCGCCACATTGTTCTCGATGAGACGCTCGGCCTTGACGAAGCCCAATGTGCGGCCTACCGCCGCATAGAGTCCCAGAAGGTCCGTGGCGTCTCCCGAAAAGGAGAAATGCGCGCGCCTTTCCGCAACAATCGCCGAGCAATGCATCGCGAAGTCGAAATCGGAGCCGCTCATCAGGCCGCGCGCCCACGCGAGCGTGATCACCGGCGTGCCGACGATGAGTTCGGAATTTTGAGCGGCGATTTCTCCGAAACCTTCCGCCGGTCGCGTCGCTTCGCGGACGCCATGGGCGAAATCGTAGACGAGGTAGCGAATTTCGCTCAGCTCCCCTCGGTCGATCGCCGCCAGAAGATCAGTAATCGTCCTGATCGTCTGCGCGTCAAAACCCGGTCGGGTCTTGCGCAATACTAGAGCCTGACGGTCTTTCAACCATAGGGATGAAAGACAGCCGCTGTTTACAGAGAGTTCAGCCCGTGGACGCAGATAAGGAAAGTTCAACATGTTTCCCGCCGTCTTTTGTGTGGAGGTCGGGTTAAGTTAAATGAAAATTTAACTTCGCCAACCCTGACGGCGATGAGCGCGATGGATGCGTCGAATTAAATAATTGTATGAATTTAATGTTACTTCGCCTCCATGGGCGCGCGGGAAAAATTTGTCGTCAGCCGATAGGAATGTACAATATGCGGGCAGCGCGTGACTTTTTTAAAACGATCCGGCGCATATTTTTTGCCTGCCGTGTCCCTTGGTCGCGGGACAAGCGCGCCGGTCCTGTCCTATACTGACTTAAGCGAAGCTGACGGCTCCGAGCGCTCGCTCATCAGTTCGCTTTCGCGCACCAAGCGTGCGAGACATGGCCGCGCCGGGGCCGGACCCGCGCGTCGACAAGACCGCCGAATGAGAGCGGCCTGTCCAGAAGGGAGAAGACCAGATGATGATTCGATTTTTCGCCGCGGCGCTGCTGGCGGCGGCCGGTTGCGTCACGCAAGCGCACGCGCATGGCGACGTCGGCGTCAACCAGGGTCAGTGCCTTATGAAGCTCGGCCCCGATACGATGACTTTCACCGGCTATCAGCCGCAAAAGTCGCGCGAGCAGTTTTGCGACGACATTCCCGACGCTGGCCCGACCATTATCACGTTGGACGCGCAGCAGGACGAATTGCGTGACATGAACCTCGAAATGCGCGTCATTCGCGACGTCGGCCAGAAGGACGACAGTGAAAATCTCGAGGCCAATACCGAATATTATTCTCCGCCGAAGAAGTATAAGACCGGCACCCTCACCTTCGAGCATGTGTTTCCGCAGGAAGGAAAATTCATCGGGCTCGTGAAGGCGAAGAGCGATGACGGGACCAAGGAATATGTCGCCCGCTTTCCCTTCTCCGTCGGTTTGACGCAGTCGAGGGAAATTACCATCGCCGTGTTCTTCGGGGCCTTGGCGCTGGTCGGTTTCGGCCTCTGGTACAAGAACCAGTTCATGGGCAAAAAGCCGAAGGCCTAAAGTCCGCTTCAGCTCATTAGCTCGACACGACCGTCGCGTAGCGTTACGCGGCGGTCCATTTGTTTCGCGAGTTCGAGATTATGAGTCGCGATAAGCGCCGCGAGTCCGGTGCTGCGCGCGAGGGTCATCAGCGTCCCGAAAACATGTTCGGCCGTGCGCGGATCGAGATTGCCGGTCGGCTCGTCCGCGAGGAGAAGATGCGGGGCGTTGGCGACGGCGCGAGCGATGGCGACCCGCTGCTGCTCGCCGCCGGAAAGCTCCGAGGGCCGATGCGAGGCGCGCGGACCCAGCCGCAGATAGTCGAGCAGCTGTTGCGCCCGAAGCCGCGCTTCGCCCTTGTTCAGGCCATTGATCATCTGCGGAAGCGCCACATTCTCCAGCGCCGAGAACTCCGGCAGCAGGTGGTGAAATTGATAAACAAAGCCGACAGTGGCGCGGCGCAGCCGCGTGCGCTCGGAGTCGGACATGCGCGACGTCGGCGCGTTGCTGATCAGGACTTCGCCGCCGTCCTGGCGCTCCAGGAGCCCGGCGATATGGAGCAGGGTCGACTTGCCGGCGCCCGACGGCGCCAGCAGCGCGACCGTCTCGCCGGGATAGATCGACAGATTTATGTCGACGAGAATGTCGAGCCGCGCCTCGCCCTCGCGATAATGGCGCGCGACGTTGCGCAATTCGAGAATGGCTTCGTTCATCGCAATCACTCGTGCCGCAGCGCTTCGATCGGGTCGAGCGACGCCGCCTTCCAGGCTGGATAGATCGAGGCGAGAACGGCGAGGGTGAGAGTCATAACGACGATCGCCGCGACTTCGCGCGGGTTGACGATCGCCGGCAGCCGCGACAGGAAATAGAATTCCGCGGGAAAGAGATTGGCGTCGAAGAGCTTGTTGAAGAAGATCCGAATCGAGTCGAGGTTTTTCGCCAGCGCCAGCCCCAGCGCAAATCCGGCGAAGGTGCCGACGACGCCGATCGACGCGCCGATAATCAGGAAGACGCGCAGCACCGCGCCGCGCGTCGCGCCCATGGTGCGCAGGATGGCGATGTCCTGAGTCTTGTCCTTCACCAGCATCGTCAGGCCGGAGATGATGTTGAAGGCCGCGACCACGACGATCAGCGCCAGAATGATGAAGAGGATGTTTTTTTCGACCTGCAGCGTGTCGAAGAATGTCTTGTTGCGCTGGCGCCAGTCGGTAACGATCAAGGGGCGCGCGATCGCCTTTTCGACGTTGATGCGAAAGTCGTCCATCTTCTCGGGATCGGAGACGAAGGCCTCGATGACCGTCGCCTCACGATCCTTGTTGAAGAAGAGCTGCGCTTCGGCGAGCGGCATATAGACGAAAACGCTGTCGAATTCGGACATGCCGATCGAAAAGATCGCGACGACCGTATAGGCCTTGATCCGCGGCGCGACGCCGAACGGCGTCTGCACGCCCTTGGCGATGAGCAGGCTGACCGAATCGCCGACGCTGACCCCGAGCGTCTCGGCCAGACGCTGGCCGATGGCGACGCCGCCGGCCTTGTCGAATCCGGCAAGCGCGCCGCTCTTCACATTGCCCGCCACGCCCGGCAGCCGGGTCAGGTCCTTCTCGCGGACGCCGCGCACCAGCACGCCGGACTGGCCGAACTGAGTCGATATGCCGGCGGCGCCCTCGACCATGGGAATCGCCAACTGGACTCCGGGAAGCTTCGCGGTCTTCGCCGACACCTGGTCCCAATCGGTGAAGGGCGTCTCCACCGCCTGAAGAAAGGCGTGGCCGTTGACGCCCAGAATCTTGTCCATCAGTTCGCGATGAAAACCGTTCATCACCGAGGTGACGACGATCAGGGTCGCGACCCCCAGCATGATGCCGAGAAACGAAAATCCGGCGATCACCGAGACGAAGCCGTCGGCGCGGCGGGCGCGCAGATAGCGCAGCGCCAGCATCCGCTCGAAGCCCGAGAAAGCGCCGGCGCCTTTCGCCGGCCGCGCCGCTTCGGTCATGCCTCCCCCGGCCCGATGGCGGCGAGGATGCGGGTGACGGCGTCGTCGGGCGCGAGCAGTTCGCGCTCCCCCGTGCAGCGTTGCTTCACTTCCACCCTTCCTTCGGCGAGACCCTTGGGTCCTACCAGAACCTGCCAGGGCAGGCCGATGAGATCGAGCGTGGCGAATTTCGCGCCGGGACGCTCGTCACGATCCTCATGCAGCACGTCGAGGCCGGCGTTCTCAAGCCGCGCGATCAGTTCGGCGCAGACCTTGCCGGTCGCCTGGTCGCCGACCTTAAGATCGGCGACGCCGACGTGAAACGGCGCGACGGCTTCTGGCCAGATGACGCCATTGTCGTCATGGCTCGCCTCGATGATCGCCGCGACGAGCCGCGACGGGCCGATGCCGTAGGACCCCATTTGCACGACGACCTCCTTGCCGTCCGGGCCGTTGACCACGGCCTTCATCGGCTCGGAATATTTGGTTCCGAAGTAGAAAATATGGCCGACCTCGATGCCGCGGGCCGCGACCCGCGCCTCCTCCGGAACGGCGGCGAAGGCGGCTTCGTCATGCATCTCGCTCGTCGCCGCGTAGCGGCTGGTCCATTGGTCGACGATACCCTGCAGGGCGGCCGCATCGTCGAAATCGACCGAGGCGTGGGGCGGCGCGAAGGAGAGGAAATCCCTGTGGCAGAAGACCTCGCTCTCGCCGGTCGAGGCGAGAATGATGAACTCATGGCTGTTGCCGCCGATCGGGCCCGACTCCGCCGCCATCGGAATGGCGGTCAGTCCCATGCGGGCGAAGGTGCGCAGATAGGCGACGAACATCTTGTTATAGGAATGACGGCCGGCTTCCGCCGTGAGATCGAAGGAATAGGCGTCCTTCATCAGGAATTCGCGCGAGCGCATCACGCCGAAACGCGGGCGGACCTCGTCGCGAAACTTCCACTGGATGTGAAAAAGATTGAGCGGCAAGTCCTTATAGGAGCGCACCGAGGCGCGGAAAATCTCGGTGATCATCTCCTCATTGGTGGGGCCGTAGAGCATCTCGCGGTCGTGGCGGTCGGCGATGCGGAGCATTTCCTTGCCATAGGCGTCATAGCGCCCCGACTCGCGCCACAGATCGGCGGGCTGGATGGTCGGCATCAGACATTCGATGGCGCCGGCGCGGATCTGCTCCTCGCGGATGATGGCGTTGATCTTGTTCAGAACCCGCAGCCCGAGCGGCAGCCAGGCGTAAATGCCGGCCGACTCCTGCCGGATCATGCCCGCCCGCAGCATCAGCCGGTGCGAGACGATTTCGGCCTCTTTCGGGGTCTCGCGCAAGATTGGCAGGAAATAGCGGGAAAGGCGCATCTGGAATCCGGTTGGGCGAATCGGGGCGCGGCGAGCATAGCCTGTCCGCCGCCCGAGCCAACGGCGCGGGCGGGGCCTATCAACCCCCGCAGGGCTGAAAACGCAAGCGGCAGGCGCCCTTCCTTTTTGGCCGCGCGCGCCCATTTCGGGAGCATGAATTCTTCAGGAGGCCGGCATGGGCGAGGCGATGGGCAAGGCTAAAGGAGCGCCGGCGGCCGGACTTGACTGGGGAAGCGTGCGCGATAATCCCGAGTTCCGCCGCTTCGAACTCGATATCGATGGAGAGACGGCGCTCGCCTATTACCGCATCGACAATGACGTGATGGTCTTCACCTCGACGCAGACGCCGCCCAGGCTGCGCGGTCAAGGCGTCGCGTCGGAGCTGATCCGCAACGCGCTCGAGTTCGCCCGCGCCCGCGGGTTGAAGGTGAGGGGCGACTGCTCATTTGTCGCGGATTATTTGCGGCTCCATCCCAACTTAGCACACTGACCGAGCGCTCCCGATTGTGAGCAATTTACCATTCCTGTTCGATGACAAGCATCCTCCTCGAACCCCATGATTATTGATTTTCGGGGTTCTCCCTTCTCCCGCCTGCGGGAGAAGGTGGCCCGGCGAAGCCGGGTCGGATGAGGGCGGACGATGCGCGCCGACTTGGGGGCCGTTAAGTGCGAAGTCATTGAGCGGGGAAGCGCCGCCGGCAGCAGCATCATGAAATTGCACGCGCAGCGCAGGCCGGAACGACCGTCGCCTCGCGCCGTTGAAGTTGCTGGCGATAGGCTTAACAATGAGGAATTCCGTCTCCGCATTGGCCTTGCCTCGCTGCCCAGAAATGCGCCGCAGGGCATAGCAAATCCGACAGGCTGGATTTAACGGACGAAGAGGACATGCCGTATTTTGATGACGCTACTCTTAGGCGCTTGGCGGAAGGCTTTGCCGCTGTACCGCGCAGGGCGCAGCGTTTGACGGAAGCGTTACTTGTTCGCGAATACGTATCGGAATCTGCCAAAGAATACGCCCATCACGGCGTATGTCGGCGACTAAGCATACTTGCTCGATGCATTGAGCAGATTTACAGGCGTCTTCCGCCAGAGCATGAAGAAGTGCCTCGGCGTGAAGCGTTGCTTGATACGACAATCGACATTCAGGCGTTCGTCTTCAATGCTTACGGCGTGCTAGATAATCTCGCTTTCGTGTGGGTAAAGGAAAAAAATATCAGGAAGCCCAACGGTCAAGCGCTTCCAAACGGGCGGATCGGGCTGACCGCTGACAAAGCAGAAGTCCGACAATCGTTTTCACCAGAGATGCAGGCTTACCTCCGCGAACGCGACGCTTGGCTTGCTTACCTTGAAGGTTTCCGCCATTCTCTCGGGCACCGTATACCACTTTACATACCACCCTTTATCGTGGCTCCCGCACAAGAAAATCTCTATCAGGAGCTTGATGCTCGCATGAATGCCGCTCTCTTTGAGCGCCGAGACTTAGCAGAGCACGCTCGCCTAAAGGCCGAACAAAAGGCACTGATGCGCTTCCGCCCATGGATGAAGCACTCCTTCACCGATCCCACGCCCCCTGTCCCGTTCCATCCGCAGGTGTTGGCTGACTTCGCGACGGTGGAGAAGATGTGCCAAAAGGTCCTAACGGAGTTACATTGATAAAAGCGATAACGGACCGTCCTCCGATCGATCAAGAATCGAGACTTTTGCAACATCTGCCGACCCCTTGTTTTTCGGAGGGTTCCGGCGTGCAAAAGTTTGTTGCAAAAATTGAGGGCTTCCCCGGCCTTCCCGCCCACAACCCCCGCCAGCAGGCGGAAGAATTCAGCGATAGCAGGGTCGGAAGCCCCTAAACTTCCGCCTCCGCCGCAAGCTCCAGCCATTGCTCTTCAGCAGCGGCGAGCGCCTGCGCCAACTCCTCGCGCTGCGCGGCCAGCCGCGCCGCCTCCTGCGGATTGCGGGCGAAGGCGTCGGGGGCGGCGAGCGCTTCGTCGACGCGGGCGAGAAGCTGGGTGAATTTCTCGACGCGCTCCTCCGCCGCCGCGAGCTTGCGGCGCGTCTGGCCCGCGTCGCGGCGCTTCGGCGTCTCTTGCTTGGACGACTCTTCCTTTAGCGAATCTTGCGCTGGTGAAACAGACGCGCGCTTCGGTTCCTCGCCGCGCGATTTCGACAGCACCAGCCGCGCATAATCGTCCATGTCGCCGTCGAAGACGCGCACCGTTCCCTCGTCAACGAGCCAGAGCTGATCGGCGCAGGCCTCTAACAGATAGCGATCGTGTGAGACCAGAATGACCGCGCCCTCATAATCATTGATCGCCTCGATCAGCGCGGCGCGGCTGTCGATGTCGAGATGGTTCGTCGGCTCGTCGAGGATCAGAAGATGCGGCGCGTTGAAGGCGGCGACGCCGAGCAGCAGCCGCGCCTTTTCGCCGCCCGAAAGACTGGCGATCGGCGTATCGGCGCGCGCGCCCGAAAAACCTGTGCGCGCCGCGCGGGCGCGGATGCGCGCCTCGGCCGCGCCCGGCATCAGCCGCGCGAAGACGGCGTAAGGCGTCTCGCTCTCGTTCAAATCGTCGATCTGATGCTGCGCGAAAAATCCCGCCTCCAGCTTCGGCGCCCGCACCATCTCGCCGCCGCAAGGCGAAAGCCGGCCGCCAAGCAGTTTGGCGAAGGTCGATTTGCCATTGCCATTGGCGCCGAGCAGGCCGATGCGATCGTCATTCGAGATCGACAATGTCAGCCGCGACAGCACGATGCGCTCGCCATAGCCGACCGCGGCTTTGTCCAGCGCGATGATCGGCGGCGACAATGGCTTTTCGGGCGAGGGCAAATGGATCGGCAGAACGGCGTCGTCGACGATCGCCGCCACGGGCTCCATCTTGGCGAGGAGCTTTAGGCGCGACTGCGCCTGGCGCGCCTTCGTCGCCTTGGCGCGGAAACGGTCGACGAAAGCCTGCAGATGCTTGCGCTGCTCTTCCTGTTTCTTGGCGCCTTTCGCGGCGATCAGTTGCGCTTCGCGCCGCTGTTTCTCGAAGGAAGAATAGTCGCCCTTGTAGAGCGTCAGCCTGCCGCGCTCGAGATGCAGGATATGGGTGGCCACGTCGTCGAGCAGATCGCGGTCATGGCTGATGACGATCGCGCTCGCCGGATAGCGCGACAGATAATCGACGAGCCAGAGCGTGCCTTCGAGATCGAGATAATTGGTCGGCTCGTCGAGCAGCAGCAGGTCGGGTTGCGAGAACAGCACAGCCGCAAGCGCGACGCGCATCCGCCAGCCGCCGGAGAATTCCGACAGGGGGCGCTGCTGCGCGGCGGCGTCGAAGCCCAGCCCGTGCAGAATGGCGGCGGCGCGGGCAGGGGCCGAATGGGCGTCGATGTCGGCGAGCCGCGTCTGAATGTCGGCGATGTCATGGGGATCATGCGCGGCTTCGGCGCGCGCGATGAGTTCGGCGCGCTCAAGGTCGGCCGCCAGCACGAAGTCGATCAGCGCCGTCGGACCGCCGGGCGCCTCCTGCTCGACGCGTCCGAGCCTCATGCGCGAGGGGAGCGAGATGGTCCCGCTTTCCGGCGCGATCTCGCCGCCGATCAGCCGGAACAGCGTGGTCTTGCCGGCGCCGTTGCGGCCGACGAAGCCGGCGCGCGAGCGGCCGGGCAGAAAGACCCCGGCATGGTCGAAGAGCAGCCGGCCGCCGAGCCGGTAGACGAGATCGTTGATCGTGAGCATCGCCGCGATGCTTTACGGCCTCGCCCGAGGGGGCGCAAACCGCAAATGCGCGGCGATCTGGCGCCGCCCGCCGGCCTTGTCTTAGGCCGTCCGCGCCTCTATACACGCCGTCGCGCCGCCGCGATCCGGCCGCGCCCCCGCGCCCATCGTCTAGAGGCCTAGGACGTCGCCCTTTCACGGCGAAAACAGGGGTTCGAATCCCCTTGGGCGCGCCATTTCGGAACAAAACTGGGCTCGCCAATTCCCGCCCCGATCGCCGTCAGCTCGGCGACGCGTTCCTTGAGCTTTCGGGTGAGAAAAATCGGCGACGCCGTGAGCCGGAACCGCCTACCGCCATTTATTTCTCTGCTCCGGAGTCTACGCTCCCGACCGAAAGGCCGAACGTCCAGCCTCCCTCGTGGAAGCTTCAAGAGAGTGTTGGATGTCGACGGCTATGCCGGCTTCGAGCCAGTGACCGCCGACGGCGACGGTGTCCTCGCCGCGTGTCGGGCGCATACGCGGCGCACGTCTTGCGAAATTGCCGAAGCCGCGGGCACGCCGATCGCTCAGTCAAATCCCTTTGGATTGATCGTCGATTCGCCTTCGGTCGACGCGCTGTCAGAATTGCGCAGGTCGATTTGCGCATGCGATAACGCTGGCGGTCGGCATTCCCAGTTCGGTCGAAAGAGGCTCATGGCAAATTCGCTCATTCCCGGTTCCCCGCTCCATCTGAGACTGGCCAGATTCCTGCTGGGCCTGTTGAGCGCCGTCCTGCTCATCGCGCTCGTGCTCGTCCTGCTCCCGCTCATCACGCATTATTTCAAGAATGCGAGTTCATACTGGTGGATCGAGGCGGTTGAGGCCTTTGACTCGCGGATCATCCGGTGGATCAAGTCGGTGGTCCCGACCAACTTCAGGGGCCATGAGCTTGCGCGCTGGTTTCTGGTCGGGGGGATCCTCATCGGGCGCATATGGGTCGACAGCTTGCGGCGCAAGGTCACCATCGCCATCTACCGCGCGGCGATGCAGCACGACTTCGAGGCGCTGCAGTCCGCGGCCCCCGCGGGGGCCGACGCCCGGTTGCTCGCGCCGGTCAAGGAAAAGATGCAGGCGATGGACGCCCGCAACGCCAAGAGCCGCGCGGAGCTGCTCAAGGTCATGGCCGAAGCGAAGCGCCAGTTGGAGTCGATGGGCCGTGACCTCGCTTTCCTGTCCATCGACGTGGTCGACTCGACCAAGATGAAGCTCGGCGAGGATAAAACCTTCATCGAGCACGATTTCCATCAATATAAGAATCTCGTCGACGGCAAGCTCCGCAGCAATGGGTCGCTGAAAGCGGCGTGGACGCCGGATGGCGTGATGGCCTGCTTTCCGACGATCGACGCGGCGCTGAAGGCCGCGAAGGACGTGATAAGCAGTCTCGACGCGTTCAACGCGAAGGTGAAAATGATCAAGTCGAATTTCACCGTTCGCTGCGGCGTCAACGCGGGGCATGTCTATTATGACGAGCAGACGCCGATGGAGGAAATGAGCGACCGCGTCATAGATATCGCCGGCCACATGCAGAAATATGCGCTTCCGGGAACGATCGCTTGCGCAAAGCAAATCATCGAGCCGGTGCAGCAGCGGGGCGGCTTCAGCGATGCAGGCAAGGTGGTTGACGGCTACGAAGTCTACCAATGGACCTCGGCAACCCATCTGCAAGACGACCGCGCGGCTTCTTAGAGCGTGGACGCAAGAGCGCGTGGTTTCGTGAGTGGGGCCATCCGTGGCTGGACTTACATGAAATGCGCCGATCTGTTGATCTCCGTCGCCTTGGCGTCGGTCTCGTTACTCAATGCCGCTGACGCGGCGTCGACGCGCGGACATGCGACTGGCGAAGCTCCGGTCGCCGTGCTGTCGGCGAAGCCAACGACCATCAATCCGGGTCAGTCGGCGACCTTGGCGTATTCCTCTGCAAACGCCGACGTCTGCAAGGGCTCAAGCCGCCCGCATGATCCTAACTTCGTGGTCCACGATGTGTCGGGCAATGCGCTCGTGCGGCCGACCCGAACGACGACCTATACGATAAGGTGCAGGAAAGGCGCTGCGTCCACGTCACGGCGCGCTGTGGTGACCGTAACGTCGGACCCTATCGTTCTTTCCGAGATTTTTGACCGCGCCGTTCCTCACGGCCCTGAAACCCGGATCGAAGAGGGACAATTTCTCGCTCCCAATTGGAAGTCCGTTTATCACGGCTATGGTTCGAACGCGGTCGTCCGTCAATTCGATGGCCAGGCGCTATCCATACGACCCAAGGAGTCGGGTTCGGCAAGCGAAACGCATGCGGGTCTCATCAGCGGGCCGCATCCCGCCTGGCCCGTCGATATGCAGGGCAATTTCACCATCGAGGCCTCGCTTCACACTGAAAAGCAGTTGCGGCGGCAAGATGCGCCGAATCCGTGGGAAGTGGCTTGGCTATTGTGGGACTATGTCGACGACAAGCATTTCTATTATTTGATCCTCAAGCCGAACGGCTGGGAACTCGGAAAAGGAGACCCCGACTATCCGGGGTATCAGCGCTTCCTGGCGTCGGGGCATCGTCCAATCTATCCGATCGGCAATCGATATGTCGTCAAAATTGTTCAGGCCGCTTCGCCAACCTCAACGACGCTGACGGTATTCGCCGACGGCGTTCCGTTGACCACTTTCACTGATCGGGAGAGGCCCTATTCGAGTGGGCTTGTCGGGTTCTATTCCGAAGACGCTTTAGTCAATTTTCATTCAATCGTCGTGACGAGGCCTCCTGCCGATCCGCCCGTGAAATAGCGATGCGCTGGGCTCAGGGCGAGGGCTTACCCCGCGCCATCCGCCGATAGAGCGCCCGCCCGGACCTGAATCGCGTCAAAAGGAAACGCCGATCGTTGCGTTGAGGCCGCCTTGACGGCGACTCTCGCCGAAGGGGAACATATAGCCGATTTGAACGGAAAGAATGCCGTCATAGGCGCGATAGTAGTCTCCGCCGAGCCAGGCGCGCGCGACGATCGCCGGTCCCACCCCAAACGCAAACCGGCGGAGGTCGGCGCTGTCATATGCCCCCATGCCCATGGCGGCGGCCCCTAGCACCGTGCGGCTGTTCGCATCCCAGTAGGAGTAGCCGAGCAATCCCACCGCGTTTTGCAGATATCGAAGTTCGCCGACCCTGTAGGTGCCGTATGTCGCGAAGCTCACCAAGGGTTGCGACGTCGACTCATGCGGATAGTTCAGCATCGCCGGCTCCAGCGCGCCTGCCGCTCCCGCGCTTCCTGCGCTGGAGTAGGCGAATCCGCCGTAGCCGTAGCCCCATGACAAAACGAGCTGATTGTAGGGCACGTTTTTCTTGGTGAAATGGTGCTGCCATTCGGCGCTGACCGAGAAATTGACGCCGTCGATCGGACGAAGGCGCAAGCCGAACCGTGAATAGGCTTCAGTGAAACGAGTCCGGTCCTGAGACCAAAAACCGCCAACAAAACTTTCGAGACCGTAGAAGGACGGCAGATGGCGGCCGTCGAACCGAAGCGTGGTTTCGAAGCTCGGCTGCAGCTGATGGCCGCCCCAGCGTTTCGGCCGATCGGCCATGCCATTGAACACCAAATTCGTGCGAACGCTGGAATCCGCTTCGACAATCTGCGTTCTGACCACCTCCCGATCACGCGCGGGACGAGCCCTCAGCGACGGATCGCTCGACCAGCGGTCGATCGCTTCCCTAAAAAACTGCGACTCCTTCGATCGGTCGACATAGACGCTCGCATAGCCGGCGTTCAGCAGGACTTCGCCGCGCCGTTCGATGGCGAGACTGCTTTCAAAAGCTGATAGGGCCCATGGATATTCCTTTTGACGCGCATGAAACTGGCCAAGCGTCGACCAGCCGTCCGCATAGTTGGGATGGCTCCGCACGAAGTCGATGAGTTCGTCCCGCGCCCGCGTCACGTCGCCCGCTTTCTCATAGGCGAGCGCTCGCGCGGCGGCGAGTTCATGTTCCACCGCCACCTTTTCCGCCGCAGGCAAATCGCCCCGCGCGAGGGCTTTCTCAAAGTCGGCGTAGGCGCCGTCGCTGTCGCCGAGCCCCTTGCGAAGGAAGCCCCGTTGCGCATACGCCTCGCCGCTCGCCTTCCCGCGCGCAATGAGCGCGTTCGACTTCTTCAGCGCCTCTTCCTGGCGCCCGAGGCCGGCAAGCGCGGCGATCGTCACACGAAAAACGGCCTCGTTCGCATTGGGGAAGGCCTCGGCCGCCCGTCCATAACGCAATGCGTTCGCCCAATCCCGAGCCGCAAGCGCCTTAAACGCCTTTTCGGCGACCAGCGTGTAGCGCGCTTCCTCCAGCGCCCGCGCGACGGTGACTTGCTGATCGGCTGGAAGGCCATATTTCAGCGCCTGTTCGAAATCCGCCACGGCGCCGTTCACATCCTTAGCCTGACGACGCATGAACCCACGCTGCGCGAGAACGGCGGGGCTTTGCGGGACAGATGATAGGTAGCGGTTGGCTTCCGCAAGCGCCTCAGCCTTGCGTCCCTGGCGAAGGAGCGCGCTCAACAGGAGCAGAACCGGCTCCTCGGCTTTGGGATCGAGATCGCGCGCTTCTTGCGCCGCGCGGACAGCCGCGTCCAACCGTCCCACTTTTAGCGCGTCATAACCGTTGTTGAGCGCTTGTTGGATGGGCGTCTGCTGCGCGCCCGTCTGCTGCGCGCCCGCCAGCGAGCCGCCCGGCTCGGTAGCGCGTTGCGCCTCCGTGAGCGCAAGTTTCACCTTCTTCTGTTGCGCAGGCTCAAGACCGGGCTGGGCGAGGGCGGCCCGGAAGTCTGCAATGGCGCCGCGCAGGTCGCCGATCGCGCGCCGACTGTATCCGCGCTGTGCGAGCAATGCCGAACTCGGGGAATTGTCCTTGATGTATAAATCGGCTTCTTTGACCGCTGCTTCGGCGTGATGGGAGCCGCTCAACGCCGTCATCAACGCAAATAGCGGCGCTTCGTCATGCGGATATTTTGCGCGAAGGTCGCGCGCCGCCTTCGCCGCACGAGCGTAATCGCGCTTATTTATCGCCTTGTAAACTCCGGAGAGTTCGGCTTGCACAATGCTGTCCTGCTCGGCCTTATTCGCTTCTGCAAGCGCGTCGCGCAATGGTTGTGTTTCGCTTGGCTCGACGTCCGGCTCGGCGAGCGCGGCTTGGAAATCCGCCGCCGCGCCTTTCAAGTCCTTCATGGCGCGCCGCAAATATCCGCGTTCGGCGAGAAGGCGCGCGCTCGCCTTGTGTTGCGAGATATAGCGATCCAGCTCGGCGAAAGCCGCCTGAGGGTCGCCCTTCTTTCGATAGGCCTCGGCGATAACCCGGACGGGAGCTTCCGCCTTTTCGTCAAGCTGACGCGCCGCTCGCGCCTTCTCGATGGCTTCGTTCAGCCGCGACTCGTTCAAGTCCTTAAACGCTTCGCTCAACTTAAGATCATAGAGCGCGACGTCGATCGCGGCGGACTGCTCGTTGGTTAGCGCGCCGCTCTGCCGCGCGCTGCGCAGATCGGCCTCGGCGCCGGCGTCGTCCTTCAGTCGTTTGCGCAAGTGACCGCGCTGGGCGATCAACGCCATCGAATGCTTATGCGAGGCGACAAAGGCGTTGATGACGTCGAGCGCCTCGGCGGTTCGCCCCAGTTTGCTGAGAATGTCAGCCTCCAGTCGGACCGGCATTTCATAATCTGGCGCGAGTGTCCGTGCGCGTTGCGCATATTTCAGGGCGCCTTCCGAATCGCCCTTGGCGAGACGCGCAAACGCCAATGCAAGATCTTGATAGCCGGGCGCTCCAGGCGGCGGTTCCTCGCGGACGGCGTCATTGTCTCCAGCGCGAACAGCTGTCGGCGTCGCCATCGCGAGCGCCAACATCAAAACCGTTACGCAATGCCTGGGAAAAGCGCGCCCCACAATCCCGCTCCATCTGCGTTGCAAAAAGCCAAGCTTCGGATATCCGAGTCTTGGAACGCGAGATCACGCGAATCAGGGAGGAACACGCTGTATTTATTGCCCGGATTTGGTTGCAAAGTAAAATCGTGCAGAAGGGCGTCTCGAAATGCGACGGACGCAATCTCGTTTTGGATCGTCCGGCGTTCAACCGCTTGCTGATAAAAACGCGGCCCTACGCTGCTGACAGCGAAAAAACAAGCGCACATCACCACTTATGCGCTGCAGTTCTTGTGGGCGTTCAAATCGTAGAACCTGGCAAGCTAAATGCAGGAGAGAAACGAAATGCAACTTATGGCGCTAATTCTCCTATTGTTTACATGTATTTCTATCACTGGCTTTATTGGAGCGATTTTTTTTGGCGCCGCGGGGGCTGCGGCACTGATGGTGCTGGGTTTAGCTATCTCCTTTATCGGCATTGCTTTCTTTATAGGGCGCTGAACATGTCGAATTATTCATTCGACAGCTCGCGCCTATGCAATTATGCAATCCGCTAAACTGGAAATGACGAGCTGAGTAGGGATGAACGAAGTTGACGAGCCTCAAGAGAAGCGAACTCCACCTAAGTCAGTCGAAACTTTGCTGTTTATGCATCGTCGGAACAAGACCCGAAGCCATCAAGATGGGCCCGGTGATCGCCGAACTCAACCGTTCGGACTGGGCCTACGCCTATGTTGTGACGACCGGCCAGCACGCCGACGTCGTTGAAGGAGCCCTGAGAGACTTTGGAGTCATTCCGTCTCGCCGGCTCAGCTTCGAACGCCGGGACGGTTCGCTCAACGAGCTTTTCGGCAAGGTGATCGCCGAGATCGATCGCGTGATCGACGAGATTCGGCCCGCCTGCATCATCGCCCAGGGCGACACCACGTCGGTTGCGGTGGTGTCGCTGGCCGCCTTTCATATGAAAGTCCCCTTCATGCATATTGAGGCGGGCCTGCGGACGGGGAAGCTCAACGACCCCTACCCGGAAGAACTCAACCGGCGAATCGCGGGGTTGACGGCGGCCCTGCATTTCGCTCCGACCGACGCGTCGCGAGATAATCTCTTGCGCGAAGGCGTCGCTCCCGCCGATTGTCTCGTTACTGGCAATACGGGCATTGACGCCTTGCTGCAGATCGCGGCGCGCCGGTCGCCTGCGCCGAAAGATTTTCCGAATTCGCCGCGCGTCATTCTGGCTACGGCGCATCGCCGGGAAAGCTTCGGCGCGCCGATGGAAAGCGCGCTCCGGGGCTTAAGAGCGGCGGTCGACCGGTATGACGACCTCGCGGCGTATTTCGTCACGCATCCCAATCCGCGCGCTCATGAGCCGGCGCTCCGGATTCTCGGCGGGCATCCGCGCATCGTGGTGACGGATGCGATCGGCTACGCCGATATGGTCGCGGCGATGAAAAGATGCTGGATCGTCGTCACTGACAGCGGCGGCCTTCAGGAGGAAGCGCCCGCGCTGGGAAAGCCGGTCCTCGTGCTGAGGAACACGACCGAACGGCCGGAGGCGGTTCACGCCGGAGCGGTTCGCGTGGTCGGCACGGATTCGGCCTCGGTGGAAAACGCAATCGCGCAGCTGCGCGACGATCCGGCGCTTTACGCGCGCATGTCCGTCCCGGTTTTCCCTTACGGCGACGGCCAGGCGGCAAAGCGGATCGTCGCCGCGATGCATGCGCGACTGGAGCGTCCGGTTCCGAATTTATCAGCCGCCTAGGTCGCTTCGCCGTTGGGCGGAATCGCCCAACGGCCGATGACCTGATCGATCCAAAGAGCCTGGAGCGCGACTTGCGCGCAAAACGGGGCTCCATTTTCTCGTGAGCCGCGCTCTACGCCGCCGCGGCGCCGAGTTTCGCCGAAAAAAACGGCAAGGCGCGAATGAACGTCCCGACGCGCGCGCTATGTGTCGAACGCGCAGGGTTGCCGAGCCTGAGGACGACTGATGCCTGAGCTGACCGACGCCGCGCTCGCCTATGTCGATGCGCTGGTAGGACTTTTCATTTTCTTTGGCGTCGCGATCATTCTCTACAGTCTCGACGACGTCTTCGTGGACGTCGTCTACTGGCTGATGAGGCTTTCAGGAAGGATTCGCGCCGAACAATCCCGGATTTCCGAACAAGCGCTGCTCGAACGGCGGCAACGTTCTCTGGCGGTCATGGTGCCGGCTTGGCGCGAAGAGGCCGTCATCTACGAAATGCTCAAAACGAACGCGGTCCATTCCGCGACGACGACCTTCTTCGTTGGGACCTATCCCAATGACGTTCCGACCCAGCAGGAAGTGCTCAGGGCGGCGGCGGAACTTCCAGGGAATATCCAACTCGTCATCGGCCCTCATAACGGGCCGACGACCAAGGCCGACTGTCTCAACGCGATCATCGCGGCGGTCGGCGAATATGAAAAGGCTTCAAACATCATGTTTGAGGGGTTTGTGTTGCACGACAGCGAGGATGTGATTCATCCCCTGGAGTTTCCACTGTTCAGCACGCTGATCGCTGAGTTCGATTTCATCCAGATCCCGGTTTACTCCTTTAGTCGCTCGCTCCTGCAGATGACCGCGGGCTCCTATATGGATGAGTTCGCCGAGTTCCATAATAAGGATCTGTTCGTGCGACAGCGTCTTACGGGCGTCGTTCCATGCGCCGGCGTGGCGGCCTGCTTCGGCAGGAGAGCGATCACGACTTTGAAATCCTGGCGGAAAGCCGAGGTATTCGACCCGATCGCATTGACCGAGGACTATGACGTCGCTTTCGCGATGAAGAATCTTGGCCTGAAGTCGGCGTTCGTTCTCAATCCGGCGCCATATACCCTGGATATTCCACGCGGAACCGATCAAGTGGAACGGATCGTCGCGTCGCTGGCGATCGCCACCCGGGAAAATTTCCCGAGTGACTATCGCGCCGCCTACCGCCAGCGCGCACGCTGGCTTCTGGGAATCAGTTTCCAGGGCGCGTCGAAGCTCGGCTGGGGAAAGACGCTTGCCGAGAGAATCTTTTTTCTGCGCGACCGCAAGGGCATCCTGTCCGGCATCATCGCCATCATCGCCTATTTTCTGGCCTTCAATGCTGTTGCAATCATCGTTCTTGGCTCATTGAGCGAAGAATGGCGCATCGCCGGCTATGCAATGCTCAACCCCACGCTGCAGCTGGTGTTCCTGATCAACGTCGTCTTGCTCTTGAATCGACTCGTCCAGCGAATGATCTTTACGACGACGATCTATGGCGTCGGGCAGGGGCTGATGGCGGCGCCGAGAATCGTTTTCTCGAATTTCATTAATTTTTCCGCAGCCTTGCGCGCGCTCTATATTTTCACCTGGCGCCACAAGATGTGCAAGGAACCGTTGAGTTGGGACAAAACCAGCCACACCATTCCTCAAAATATCGAATCAAGCGAAGTTAAATAGACGCCTTGTCGTCGATCGACGCGCCTGCGCCGCCGAGCGTCAGCCTGGATGCGCTGCGCTGGGAGCGCGGCGGCCTTCGGTCAGTTCGGGCGGCCGTTGCCCCGGGACGCTACAGAATGCGCGTGACATGCCCCATCTTACGGCCGGCGCGCGTCTCCTTCTTGCCATAGAGGTGCAAGCAGGCGCCGTCCTCGCGCGCGAGTTCCGGCCATGAGTCGATATCGGTCCCGATCAGATTGCGCATCTCGACGCGGCCGTGACTCCGCGTCGAGCCGAGCGGCCAGCCGGCGACCGCGCGCATATGCTGCTCGAACTGCGAGGTCAGCGCGCCGTCGAGCGTCCAATGTCCGGAATTATGCACGCGCGGCGCGATTTCATTGACCAGCAGAGTCTCGCGCCCCGCTTCGACGACCACGAACATTTCGACGGCGATCACGCCGACATATTGCGCGGCCTCGGCGATGCGTCGGGCGATATCGATCGCATCCGCCGCGGTCGCCTCGGCGATCTCGGCGGGCGCCAATGTCTTCGCCAGAATGTGATGCTCGTGAAGGTTTTCGCAGATGTCATAGGCGCGAAATTCGCCATTCAATCCGCGCGCGGCGACGACCGACACTTCTTTCGAGAAAGGCACGATGCTTTCGAGGATGGACGGCGCGCCGCCGAGCGTGCGAAAGGCGACCGCAAGATCGCCGCCGTCGCGCAATTGGGTCTGGCCCTTGCCATCGTAGCCGAGACGCCGCGTCTTGAGGATCGAATTGCGGCCGAGCCGCGCGACGGCGCGGGCGAGCGCGCCGGCGTTGTCGACCGCCACGAAGTCGGCAGTGGCGATTCCCAGGCTTTGGACGAATTCTTTCTCGACCAGCCTGTCTTGCGTGAGCGCCAAAGCTCCGGGATTGGGCCGCACCGGGCGATGCGCCTCGAGCACTTGCGCCGTGCGGGCGGGCACATTTTCGAATTCGTAAGTCACGACGTCGACAGATTCGGCAAAGGCGGCGAGCGCGGCTTCGTCGTCGAATTCGGCTTGCGTGCGCGCCGCGCAGACGTCGAAGGCGGGGTCATCCGGGACGGGGGAGAAGACATGCGCCTTCAGCCCGAGCCGGGCGCCCGCCAGCGCCAGCATGCGCGCGAGCTGGCCGCCGCCCAGAATGCCGATCGTCGCGCCCGGCGCCAGCATCAGGCGCCGTCGCGCGGCGTCAGGGCCACGGTGTCTGTCTGGCGCGCACGATAGTCCGAAAGGCGCGCGGCGAGCGCCTTGTCGGCGCGCGCGAGAATCGCGGCGGCGAGCAGCGCCGCGTTGATCGCGCCGGGCTTGCCGATCGCGAGCGTCCCCACCGGCACGCCGCCTGGCATCTGCACGATCGAGAGCAGCGAATCCATGCCCTTCAGCGCGTCCGACTCGATCGGCACGCCAAGCACCGGCAGCAGCGTCATCGAGGCGGTCATTCCCGGCAAATGCGCGGCGCCGCCGGCGCCGGCGATGATCACCTCAAAGCCATCCGATTCAGCAGACTTTGCGAAAGCGAACAGCCGATCGGGGGTGCGATGCGCCGAGATGACCCGCGCGTCGCAGGCGATTCCAAGCGCCGACAGGGTCTCGACGGCGTGGCGCATCGTCGCCCAGTCGGATTGGGAGCCCATGATGACGGCGACGGGCGGTTTGGATTTGCCCACTCTTGCTTCCTCTACAAAGGGAAGCCATGCGGCATAGCCGATGCCTCCCCGATAGGCAAGCGCGCCAACGGGCGTCGGCGGCGGACCGAATTCGCTTCGCGAAGCGGGCGCGCGCGGCTAAAGAACCCTGCAGGATTTTCCTTGATCGGAGCAGGCGCGACATGGACGAAGGTCTGAGGCAAGCGGTCGCCGTGCTGGCCGTGGCGATGATCGTCGCAATCGCCGCGCGTCAGATCAGACTGCCCTATACCGTCGGACTGGTGCTGGTCGGCGCCGCTGTCGCTCTGTCGGGCGCAGACTTCGCGCCGCATCTCACTCATGATCTGATTTTCGATCTCGTCTTGCCGCCGCTGCTGTTTGAAGCGGCGCTGACCCTCTCCTGGCGCGAGCTGGTGCGCGATTCCCTACCTTTGCTCGCGCTCGCGGGAATCGGAACGGTCGTTTCCGCAGCCGTCGTCGCAGGCTCGATGACGACGCTGCTCGGCTGGCCCCTCTTCTCGGCGATGCTGTTTGGCGCGCTGATCGCGGCGACGGACCCGGTCGCGATCATTGCGATGTTCAAGGACAATCGGATCAAAGGCCGCATGCGGCTGCTGGTCGAAAGCGAAAGTCTGCTCAACGACGGCGCTGCGGCGGTGCTCTTCGTCATGGCGCTCGCCTTCGTGCAAAGCGGCGGCGCGGATCAGAGCGCCGCGGAGACCGCCTTGACCCTCGTGAAAGTCGTGTTCGGCGGCGTCATTGTCGGGGCCTTATTCGGCGGGGCCGCCATCCTCGCCTCGCTGCGCACCTCGGAACATCTCATCGAAGCGGCGCTGACGACCATCGCCGCATTCGGCTCGTTCCTGGTCGCCGAATATTTCCATGTCTCCGGCGTGCTGGCGACGGTGACGGCCGGCCTGGTCATGGGCAATCTGGGCCTGCTGAGCGAGCAGGAAGGCGGCTACATCAGCCTCAAGGGGCGAGAATTCGTTCTGTCCTTTTGGGATTTCGCGGCGTTCCTGGCCAATTCCATGGTGTTTCTAATGATTGGCGCGGATGTGGCGTCGACTCCGTTCGGTGCCGTTGGGGCGACGACTCTGGCCGTGGCGATCGCTGCGGTGCTATGCGCGCGCGCCATCGTCGTCTATCCGCTGAGTTCGTTGTTCTTCGGTTCGCGATGGAAGATATCGTTTCGCGAGCAGCATATTCTCTGGTGGGGCGGCTTGCGCGGCGCGCTTGCGCTCGCCCTGGCGCTGTCGCTTCCGGATAGTCTGCCGCAGCGCGATGAGATCGTCGCCGTCACTTTCGCCGTGGTCGGGTTTTCGATCGTGGTCCAGGGCCTCACCATGCCCCTGCTGCTGAGCGCCCTGGGCTTTCTGCCGAAACGGTCGTAAAGCGCCGCGTCAGGCGGTCGTTCCGATGACGCATAAGCCATTGCCGAACGGATCGCTGCTGAACGCAGTGGCCGGACGCGACGCGGCAGTCAGGGCGCTTGTTGCCCGTCTGCGCAGGCATACCCAGACTTCATCGCGTCACCGACAAGAATCGCGAGGTGTTTTGGTCTCTCCCGAGTCCATTCATGGGGGTTCTCTACCCCTCATTTTCGAGGGTAAGACGAATTTCCATCATTTGCCGTTTCAAAGTCGGCAGGTCATTATGGATCGTGTTCCATATGGTCAATAGATTGACGGAATCATAGCCATGCGCGAGCGCATTTCGCATTGCGTAGGCGAGTTCGAGTCGAAGGCGTGGATGCCGCTGCGCGAACCCATCGTCAACGGTTCCGATTTTATTTGCGGCCTCGCCTATGATCTCGAAATTGCGAATGATCGCATCTTGAACAAGCGAACTTTCGACGAAAGCCGTACGATCAAGTCCTTCGACATAGGATTCGATGCGCGTGATGGCGATGATGATATGCTCGATGTAGTCGAGAACCCGTAGCGCTTTCTTCCCTGTCATACGGGCCTTGCTTCCGCGACGATCCTGCTGCGGAACTTCACCGACAAATCTTCGGGAGTCCTGACATCGACCTTTGTGTGTGTGAGGTTTTCGATTGCAACGGCGATCGCCGCCCTATCGAACAGACTGAATCCCTCCGCGGCGTCGATCAGCAAATCGAGGTCGCTGCTCTCTGTGTCCTCGTGATGGAGGACGGAACCGAAGACGCGCGGATTCAATCCCCGGTTCGCAGCAACGATTCGGCGGATTTCTTCGCGATGAATTTCAAGGGCAAGCGACGGTTTCATAAAGAAAATCTAGCACAAAGCTGCGGTCTTTTTCTACTCCGGTCTGGCGCGTCGCCACGTCGATCGTAACAACATGGGATCATCACAGAATCCATTCCAAATCATACGCTTGGGCTCGTCCCGCATTCGTCGGGCGGATTTTTGGGCCGGCGTGGGGATTTCCTGTGCCGACGCGGCGGCAACTGCCAAGGCGTCGCGATAAAATCGCAGCGCGTCTTCGAGCGGCGGAAACTCGATCGAAACTGAATAGCTGACGCTCTTGTTCAATTACGCGATGATGTCGGGCGTGAGCTGGTCTTCGAGATAGGCGATGCGGTCGCGCAGCAGCAGCTTGCGCTTCTTTAGACGCTGGATCTGAAGCTGATCGGCGACGCCCACGGCGAGCAGCGCCTCGATCGCGGACTCCAGATCGTGATGCTCCAGCCGCAGCCGTTCCACTTCGGCGCGGATGGCGCTGATGTCGATTTCGCCGGGAGCGTCGTTCATCGAAGGCCGCCAAGAACCACGCGCAAGCGTTCGGGAATCGCTTGCTTTGGAGCGCAATTATCGCGCCGCGGGCAGGAAGCGTTCAAGCGAATTGCTCGATTAGGATTCATAGGCGTTTCGCATTTCCTCGATCGCGGCGATCTTGGCGTAGAGCGGCGCCCAGTCGTCGCGCTCGGCGATCGGCGCCCAGAGCGCTTCAACCTCGTCGATCAGCATCGTACAGGGCGCCGGCCGCTGGAAGTAGGAGTGATCCAGCCGCGCATTCGGCGTTGGTCGATAGCGGGCGAATGCGGCGCGGATCGGCGCGAAGGCTTCAGCCAAATAGTGCTCGGCCGATGGGCTGCGTTGCGCGCGCTCAGCCGACGCCAACCCGCCGCGCCAGTCGAAGAAACACTGTTCGAACGGCGCCTTCGTCGCAGTCAGAAAGTCGACGAAGGCCTTCGCCAGCGCGGCGTCGGCGTCCTCGCCGGCCGATGCGAGGCCCAGCCGATTGAGCAGAGCGCTTCGAAATTCCTTCTGGATGCGGCTCGGAAAGGTCACGAGAACCTGCTCCGCGGGTTTCAATCCGATGAGGTGGATCAGGCACTCCGCCAGCCGTGACAGGTTCCAGCCGAGCGCGGCCGGCTGGCGGCCGAAGGCGTAGAGTCCGACTTCGTCGAAATAGGCCGCGGTGAAGGTCGGATCATAGACCGGCGCGAAGCGCCAGGGTCCATAGTCGAAGCTCTCGCCGGTGACGTTGATATTGTCGGAATTCAATACGCCGTGAACGAAGCCGGACGCCATATAGCCTGCCCCGAGCCTGGCGACCAGGGCGACCACCTCTTCGAGAAAGGCGAGGGCTCTTTCCGGCGCCGGCAAATCTGCGATGGCGGGAAAATAGTGGCGGCAGACGTATTCGACGAGCCGATCGATCGCCGCAGCGTCGTCATGGAAGGAGAGGCGTTGAAAGGTGCCGATCCGGATGTGCGAATGCGACAGGCGCACCAGCACGCTCGAGCGCGTCGGCGAGGGTTCGTCGCCGCGCATCAGCGCCTCGCCGGTTTCGATCAGGCTGAAGGTCTTGGAGGTGTCGACCCCGAGCGCCTCCAGCATTTCCGTCGCCAAAATCTCTCGAACGCCGCCCTTGAGGGTGAGCCGTCCGTCGCCGCGGCGCGACCAGGGAGTCTGGCCGCTGCCCTTGGTGCCGAGATCCAGCAGGCGGCCGTCTTCTGAGTCGCGCAATTGCGCGAAAAGGAAGCCGCGCCCGTCGCCGAGATCGGGGTTGTAAACGCGGAATTGGTGTCCGTGATAGCGCAGCGCCAAGGGATGCGCGAAGCCGCCCGGCAATGGCGCAAATCGTCCAAAATGATCGATCCATTCCGTGTCGCTGAGGCCGTCCAATCCGACCCGAGCGGCCCAGCGCTGATTGCGGTAGCGCAGTCGATGCTGCGGAAAGGCCGCGGGTGCGACACGGTCAAAGAAAGGCTCGCCGAGGCCTTCGTGCAGCGTCTCGGCGCGGTAAAGCTCGGTGACGGGCATAAGGACGAGGTCTCGCAAATCGCGCGCCGCGTGGCGCGAATGCTTCAAAAAATAAGGCGGAGAAAACTCTCCGCCCATCTCTCCGCCTATGGCGTAAAGCGATAATGGACCGCGCGGGCCGAGCTCAAGCGCGCGTCGAGCGCGCTCGAAGCTCTGAACCGAACGTGTTGACCTGAGTGTGGATTCGACCGGATAGGCGGTGATCTAGTGGCGCGTTTCGCTGACCGCCAGCTTGGCGAGTTCGTCCTTGATCAGCAATTTCTTGCGCTTGAGTTCCGCGATTTTCAATTCGTCCGCGTGGGGATGCAGCTGTTGCTCCTCGATCTCCTTCTTGAGCGCCTCGTGGCGACGCTGGAGTTCGACGATATGGCCCTGCAAGGACATGCGAAACCTCCTTAACTGCTCTCCGCTCGACAAGCGGGAACAGTAATAAGTCTGCCACAAAGCCGGCCCGTCGCAAGACTTGAAATCGCGCAAGGTCACAAATCTTTTGCATAGAAAAGGCGCAGTCCTTGCCGAATGGTCAATTTTTTCCAAAACTTGCGGCAGGAGGCGCTCCACAGCGTCGCAGGGAGGGGGCGCTTGCGCGGCGCCACGTACGCCATTATAGACGGCGCGCCGGCCCACTGGGCCCGAGGGCGCGTAGCTCAGCGGGAGAGCACTACGTTGACATCGTAGGGGTCACAGGTTCAATCCCTGTCGCGCCCACCATAACAGCAACAACCCAAAAAATCCTCGGCAAGCATCCCTCGCTTCGAATGCGCGCCGGTCGAAGTCGGGCGTCGAGAGCAAAGCGCCTACCGATCATCGCTACGAACAGCCAACAGGGGCGACAACCGCTGCGCCTGTTTGGATGAATGATGATCCCAGCCGCGTTTAGCCATTCGATCCGCGGGACTTCGAACAGGACGCGGTCTCCACGTCGGCAAGCCCATCAGCTTGCCCGGTCGGCTATGACTTTGCTCGTAAATTCAATATTTTGCGGGAACTACGCGCAAGCGAGTTCGTTTAGTCGTCAGGAGCACGATCATGCGTCCGGCCAATCGAACCGACGACGATCGAGTCTCGTTGGTGATTCAGCGGGAGGTGGGAATGGCGCTGCGCTTATCCTTCCAGTCTGTCACCCGCGCGCCGCTGCCTGAGCGAATGGCCCTGTTGCTGCTGCGACTGGCCTTGGCTGAGTCGCTCGGACTTGCCCCCGAGGAGGAGTCGGCGAAAGGCGAGACCGGACCAGACGAAGATTAGCGCGCCGTCGCGCCAGCGACGGGGGCGGCGTCGCTGATGAGCCCATGCCCGTGACGGGCAGAGCGATCGAAGAGCTTGGCGCTTCGTAAAACTCGATTTGCCTCGCTCGATTCCCGCGTCCATAGCTGCCTCCGCCCCGAACGGGCCAAAGCGGAGGAGACCATGGACCTGCCTAACATTGACCCGCTGATCGGAATCGGCGTCGCCGCCTCGACCGCCATCACCGACGCGGTCTATGTGTTCTTCAACGCCGCAGTGTCCGAGCGCCGGCGCATCGCCGCCGCGAGCTGGAGCAGCATCTGGTATCTGCTCTCGGCCTTTGCGGTGATCAGCTACACGTCGAATTGGGCCTATGTGGCCTTCGCCGCCGTTGGCGCCTGGATCGGCGGCTTCCTGTCGATTACGGTGCTGAATCGGATTGCGCCCCGATCCAGATCGTAGAGTTTCGACAAAAAAAAGCGCCGCTTGCGCGGCGCACGAGGAGTTTTGGGGCGCGACCTCAGTCGCGAAGGACGGTCTGTCCTGGATATTGAATCAGCAGCAAGGGAAGGCGTTTGCCGGTCGCGCTGGCGACGTTCATCGCCTGCTTGTCGCTCACCAAGCCGCGCGCCTTGTGCGCGGGGCTCGTATTGGTGGCGAGGCCCAGGGCGAGAAAGCCGACCCAAAACGCCAGCGGCATCAGGCGCGAGTTTGAAAACGGCATTTGCGGTCTCCCTGGATCATTTTGGCGCCTCGAAAGGACCGTTGCAGCTTTCCGCAATCCGCACCCGAGCAAAAGCGCCAGGAACGCGCAACCTGATGGCGCCAGCTTAAAAAAGGCTTCTCTTTCTCTGGCTGACGCCGTCGACCGGACGCCTGTCGAAGTTGGCGCCAATGCTTACATTCCCTGTGGACCTATGCGCGTGGAATAAGAGCGCATTAGCTTGCGCCCAGGAGAGTGCAGCGATGACCTTTACGGCCACGGATCGCCCGGCGCGCGTCGTTAGGAGCGGGCATGTGCAACTGTCGATCATTCTGGGCGAGTCGGAAAAGACCACGCTGCAGAATCAGATTTTCGACCAGATACGCTCGATGATCCTCAATGGGCGGCTGAAGGGCGACGACCCGATGCCGACCACGCGCGAATTGAGCAGTCAACTCGGCGTGTCGCGCAACACGGCGGTTCTCGCCTACGAGCGGCTGATCGCCGAGGGCTATATCCGCACTAAGCCCTATGTCGGCACCTTCGTCGCGCCCGATCTGCCGGATACGGCGTTTCTCTCGGCCGGCCATCGCGGGCCGCCGGCGAACGAGCAGGGCGCCGCCGACGAAGCGCCGCCGCCTTGCGGCGCCTTGCGCACCCACCGCCTGGCCGATCCGGAGCGGCGCCGTCTCGCCGCCGATTTCTGGGTCGGCCGGCCCGACGCGCGATCCTTTCCGCTCAAAGCCTGGTCGCATCACATCAAGAATCGCCTGAAGGCGGTCGGCTCGAATCTCACGAGCTATAGCGACCCCGCCGGATTGCTGGAATTGCGGCGGGCGGTCGCCAAGCATCTCGCGCCAGCGCGCGGCGTCGTCGCCGATCCGGAACAGATCATCATTGTCGGGGGCTGCCAGGACGGCTTCAATCTGGTCGGGCGCCTGCTGGTCAGGCCGGGCTGCGCCGCCGTCGTCGAATCCCCCTGTTATCAAGGCGCCGCTTTCGTGCTCGAAAGCTTAGGGGCGACGCTTCATCCGGTGCCTGTCGACCAGGACGGGCTCGATGTGTCGCGGCTTCCAAAAACGACTGGCGCCGTCGCCTATGTCACGCCGTCGCATCAATATCCGATCGGCGTGACGATGAGCCTGCAGCGCAGGATCGAACTTCTTGCCTGGGCGACGCAATATGACGCCTACATCATGGAGGACGACTACGACAGCGACTTCCGCTTCATCGGCTCGCCGTTGACCGCGCTCAAAGGCCTCGACCGCAACGAGCGCGTCATCTATCTCGGCACATTCTCGAAATGCATGGGACCCGGACTGCGTCTCGGCTATATCGTGCTGCCCCGCCGGCTCGCCGAGGCCGGGCGGCGGATGAAAATGCTGATGAACAACGGACAGAGCTGGCTCGAACAGGCGGCGATGGCGGATTTCATGTCGAGCGGCGAATTCGGCCGCCATTTGCGGCGCATCCGCCAACTCTATCGCGATCGGCGCGACGCGCTGCTGAATGCGCTCAGGAATCACTTCGGCGCCTGCGAAATATACGGCGAGCAGGCCGGCATGCATCTCGTCTGGAAGCTGCCGGACGGATTTCCGGACGCCGCGGAGGTGGAGAGAAGAGGACTTGCCGCCGGCGTCGGCGTCTGTTCGCTGGCGACGGGTTCGGCGCTGCGCTTCGACGAGGACGACGGCGGCGACCGCCTGCTGATGCTCGGCTTCGTCGCGCTCACCGAGAAAGAGATCGAGACCGGGATCGCCCGATTGGCGCAGGCGCTGAAGGCGTAGCAGCGCGCAACCCTCTCCCACAGGGAGAGGGTGGCTGCGGAGCAGCCGGGTGAGGGGTTTCCCCGCTTGAATTTTGGCGCAGCCGCAGCGGATTCCTTGCGCCTGAAGCGGCGAAATCGTAACCCCTCACCCCGGTCCTTCGGACCGACCCTCTCCCTTTGAGAGAGGGTTTCGCGCGAGCAACTCAACTCATGAACGATTTCAGCGCCCGCTCGCGTCTGCGCGCCATTCCTTCCGGCGTCTGGGCGCTCGGGATCGTCTCGCTGCTCATGGATTTCTCCTCCGAGATGATCCATGCGCTGCTGCCGATCTATCTCGTCGGCGCGATGGGCGCCTCGATGGCCGAAGTCGGAATCATCGAGGGCGTCGCCGAGGCGACCGCCTCGATCGTCAAGATTTTTTCCGGCGCGCTATCGGACTGGTTCGGCCGGCGCAAGCAGCTGGCGATCATCGGCTATGGGCTCGCGGCGCTGACCAAGCCGATGTGCCCGCTCGCGCCCAATGTCGCCTGGGTCATGGCGGCGCGCTTCATCGATCGCGTCGGCAAGGGCATTCGCGGGGCGCCGCGCGACGCGCTCGTCGCCGATCTCGCGCCGGCCTCGATTCGCGGCGCGGCCTTCGGGCTTCGCCAGTCGCTCGACACGGTCGGCGCCTTCCTCGGGCCGGCGGTCGCGGTCGCCGTGATGTGGCTCTCCGCCAACAGCATCCCTTTGGTGTTCTGGATCGCGACGATTCCGGCGGCGCTCGCCGTCACGGTTCTTTGCTTCGGCGTGCGCGAGCCGCAGTCCTCCCGTCCGCCGCGGCCGGCGCGCTTTCCGCTTCATATCGATGAAATCCGCCGGCTTGGCGGTCCGTTCTGGATCGTTGTCGCGATTGGCGTCGTCTTCAGTCTGGCGCGCTTTTCCGAGGCGTTCCTCATCCTGAAGGCCAGCGCCGTTGGTCTGCCGGAGGCGCTCGCGCCGCTGGTGCTGGTTGCGATGAATGTGGTCTATGCCGGCGCCTCTTATCCCGTCGGCGCCCTTTCCGACCGCGGCGACCGCAAGACGCCGCTGATGGCCGGCCTTGTCGCATTGATCGCCGCCGACGCAGCGCTCGCCAGCGCCGATCATATGCCGCTCGTATGGCTCGGCGTGGCGCTCTGGGGCCTGCACATGGGCCTCACCCAGGGGCTGCTCGCCGCGCTCGTCGCCGACGTCGCGCCGGCGGCGCTGCGCGGCTCGGCGTTCGGCGCGTTCAACCTCGCGAGCGGCGTCGCGCTGCTCCTTGCGAGCGCCGGCGCCGGCGCGCTGTGGGATGCTTTCGGGGCCGCCGCCGCCTTCTGGGCCGGCGCGTTCTGCGCGTCGCTGGCGCTTTTAGGGCTGTGGGGCAACCGGAAGTTGAGCGCCCGAGTCGAAAATCGAAGGCCTTAACCGATCGCTAAGCATACCGCTTAAACATTGAAAACAATGCATAATTCTTCCGCAATTGCGCCATTGTTGGCCGTTCAATTCGCGCCCGGCGGGGGCGCTGGCGTTTCAGGATCGCATCATGAGGGACTAATGAAAAAACGAGTGTTCGGCCTCGTCGTCGCGGCGTCTCTGACCGTTATGTCCGCATCGGCCGCAGACCTGCCTTCGCGCAAGGGCCCGCCGCCCGTCTATGTTCCGCCGCCGCCGGTTTTGACGTGGACCGGCCTCTATGTCGGCCTCAATCTCGGCGGCGGATGGCTTGATCAATACAGCCAACGGCACTGGCTGGCGCCATTGTCGACCGCGCCCAACAATGGCGGCGTCGTCGGCGGCGCCCAGTTCGGCTACAACTATCAGTTGACGCCGCTTTTCGTGGCCGGCCTCGAAACCGATTTTCAGGGATCGAGCGTCGGCGCGGCCGACCAGCCGTTTGGCGCGTCTCGCAACGTCGGCTGGTTCGGCACGGTGCGCGGCCGCGCCGGCGCGTCGCTCTTAAACTCGCAGCTGCTCCTCTATGGAACCGGTGGTTTCGCCTATGGCGACCTCAGCCTCAACTACGGTTGGCTAGGCTCTCAGAGGCGCACCGGCGCCGGCTGGACCGCCGGCGGAGGGCTCGAATACGCCTTCCTGCCGAACTGGTCGGCCAAGGTCGAATATCTCTATTCGAACATCGGCGCCGATTATGGCCCCAATTTCGTCACGCCCTTCGTCGTCGAAACCCAGCAGCGCGTCCATCTCAATACGGTTCGGGCGGGCGTCAACTACCGTTTCAACTGGATGTTTGCGCCAGGACCGGCGGCGGCGGCTTATTGAATGCGAATGCTGTAGGAATGGCGGAAGCCCCGGCGACGGGGCTTTTGCATATCTCGATGTCGCCGACGGCTTGTGGTTGCGGCGCCGCAACAATTGAATTATCTGCTTGGAAGCGTTCCGAGAAGCAGATCGGCCGCACGCGAGAGGGTTCCCTATGGCCGACGCCGACACAGACAGGCTCGCCGCGCGGCGGCCGCTGTCGCCGCATCTGACGATCTTCAAGCCCATCCTGACGATGACGATGTCGATCGCGCATCGCATCACCGGCGCGGGGCTCTACGCCGGCATGGCGCTGCTGACGCTTTTCCTCCTCGGCGCCGCGATTGGCGGCGGCGCCTTCTCCGCCGTTTCCTGGATCGCCTCGGGCTTCATCGGCAATCTCATCATCTTGCTGATCGTTTGGGCGATTTTCCATCATCTGCTCGGCGGCGTGCGGCATGCCTTATGGGATCGCGGCCTGTATATGGACCCGTGGGGACGCGAACTCTTGGCGCAAGGGACGCTCGTCGGCGGAATTCTGCTGACACTGCTCTTTTACATCTGCAAGACGCTGGCGAGCTAGCGGGAGCGAACGCATGACGATGGCGACAAGATTCAAGAGCGGTCGAACCGGCGCCGGCGACGCCTATGTCTCCGACCATAGCGGCTCGCCTCACGCGCGTTTCATGCGGCTCACCTCCTATGCGCTCATGCCGCTCGGCGTGTTGAGCGCATGGTGGATTCTCGGACTGGCAGGCAAATCGTTCGACGGCGTGCGCGCCGAAATCGGCCGACCGATTCCCGCGCTCGTGCTCCTTGCTTTCGGCGTCGTCGGCATGATCCATGCACGCAAAGGCATGGACGACATCATCGAAGACTATGTGCAGGACCAAGCGCTGAAAGCATGGGCGCTCCTCGCTAACCTCTGGGCGTCGCGCGCGGTCGCGGCGCTCTGGACTTTCGCTATCCTCCTCCTCGCCGCCCCGAAGTAATCGGACGTTGCCGGCGGCGGCGCTTGTTCGATGTCAATGAACTCGCCTAGTAACGACGCAGCGAAACTGCGTTCGATCGAATGACATCCAGAGAAGGCTCGACGATGGTTGCACAGGGTCCCGCATCAAATGTGTCGGTTGGCGGCCGGGCGTATCCGATCGTCGATCACACCTTTGACGTCGTCGTCGTCGGCGCCGGCGGATCGGGGCTTCGCGCCGTCGTCGGCTGCGCCGAGGCGGGACTGAACGTCGCCTGCGTCACCAAGGTCTTTCCGACGCGTTCGCATACGGTGGTGGCGCAGGGCGGCATCGCCGCGGCGCTCGGCAATATGGGGCCGGACGACTGGAAATGGCACATGTACGACACCGTCAAGGGCTCCGACTGGCTCGGCGACCAGGACGCGATCGAATATATGTGCCGCAACGCGCCCCCCGCCGTTTATGAACTGGAGCATTGGGGCGTTCCATTCTCGCGCACGAGCGAAGGCAGGATCTATCAACGTCCCTTCGGCGGCATGACGACCGATTACGGCAAGGGTCCGCCGGCGCAGCGCACCTGCGCGGCGGCAGACCGCACCGGCCACGCGATGCTCCATACGATGTATGGGCAGGCGCTGAAGCTCGATACGAAGTTCTTCGTCGAATATTTCGCGATCGATCTCATCATGGATCAGCACGGCGCCTGTCGCGGCGTCGTCTGTCTGAAGATCGATGACGGAACGATTCATCGTTTCCGCGCAGCGCTTACCGTGCTTGCGACCGGCGGCTACGGCCGCATCTATCTCTCGGCGACCTCGGCGCACACCTGCACCGGCGATGGCAATGCGATGGTGCTGCGCGCCGGATTGCCGCTGCAGGACATGGAGTTCGTGCAGTTTCATCCGACCGGAATCTATGGCGCGGGCTGCCTGATCACCGAAGGCGCGCGCGGCGAAGGCGGCTATCTGACCAACAGCGAAGGCGAGCGCTTCATGGAGCGCTACGCGCCATCGGTGAAGGATCTCGCGCCGCGCGACATGGTCTCGCGCGCGATCACGATGGAGGTTCGCGAGGGCAGGGGCGTCGGCAAGCTCAAGGACCACGCCTATCTGCATCTCGAGCATCTCGACCCGGCGATCCTGCATGAGCGCCTGCCGGGCATTTCCGAAAGCTCGAAGATATTCGCGGGAGTCGATGTGACGCGCCAGCCGATTCCGATCATACCGACCGCGCATTACAACATGGGCGGCATACCGACGAATTATCACGGCGAGGCGTTGCACAAGCGCGACGGCAATCCCGACGAGGTGGTGCCGGGCCTGATGGCGCTCGGCGAAGGGGCTTGCGTCTCCGTGCATGGCGCCAATCGCCTGGGCTCCAATTCGCTCATCGATCTCGTCGTCTTCGGCCGCGCCGTGGCGCTGCGCGCCGCCGAACTCATAAAAGCGAACGATACGCAGCCCGATCTGCCGGCGGATTCAGCCGATCTGGCTCTGTCGCGGCTCGATTTCTTCCGCAACGCCAACGGCTCGATTTCCGCCGCAACTTTGCGCGATCGGATGCAGCGGACGATGCAGTCGCATTGCGCCGTCTATCGCACCGGCGAAGTCCTCGCCGAAGGCGTCGAACAGATCAACGCGGTGTGGCGCGACGGCGCCAACGTCAGGATCGCGGATCGCTCGCTGATCTGGAACTCCGATCTCATCGAGACGCTCGAATACGACAATCTCATCGTGCAGGCGGTCACGACGATGGAAAGCGCCGCCAATCGCACCGAGTCGCGCGGCGCGCACGCCCGCGAGGATTTCCCGAACCGCGACGACAAGAACTGGATGAAACATACGCTGGCGACGATCGATCGCGACAGAAAGACAACCTCGATCGACTACCGCCCGGTGCACAGCTACACGATGACCAACGAAGTGGCCTATATCGAGCCGAAGGCGCGGGTGTATTGACATGGTCGAATTCGCGCTGCCCAAAAACTCCGTCGTCGCTGAAGGCAAGACATGGCCGCGGCCCGAAGGCGCCGAGCGTGTGCGCGAATTGCGCATCTATCGATGGGACCCTGACGACGGCGCCAATCCGCGCCTCGACACCTATTTCATCGACGCCGACGACTGCGGGCCGATGGTTCTCGACGCGCTGATCTGGATCAAGAACAAGATTGATCCGACATTGACCTTCCGTCGTTCCTGCCGCGAGGGCATCTGCGGCTCGTGTTCGATGAATATCGGCGGTCTGAACACGCTCGCCTGCACCAAGGGCATGGATGAGATCGACGGCGCGATCAAAATCTATCCGCTGCCGCATATGGCGGTGGTCAAGGATCTCGTGCCCGATCTGACGATCTTCTATGAGCAATACGCCGCGATCCAGCCCTGGCTGCGGGCCGGACCCGCCCCCGAGAAGGAGCGGCTGCAGTCGCCGGAGCAGCGGGCGAAGCTCGACGGGCTCTATGAATGCATTCTGTGCGCTTGCTGCTCGACGGCCTGTCCGAGCTATTGGTGGAACGCCGACCGATTTTTGGGTCCGGCGGCGCTGCTCCAGGCGTTCCGCTGGGTGCAGGATTCGCGCGACGAAGCGACGAAGGACCGAATCTCCTATGTCGACGACGTCTTCCGCCTCTATCGCTGCCACACGATCATGAATTGCACCCAGGTCTGCCCCAAGAGCCTGTCTCCGGCGAAGGCGATCGCGGAACTGAAAAACATGGCGATCGCCCAGGACGAGGCGCAGGCCCGCTGAGCCCAGGTCCGTTGAGCCCACGTCCGTTGACCGCGCGCCGCCTTGATCCCGCCGCGCCGCCGGTTTAGGACGGATTCAAACCTCTATGGAGATTTGCGCCATGTCGACCAGCGCTCGTCTTAATTTTGGCCCGCTTTTTCTCGCCGCATTGCTTGTCGCGGCGGGCGGCGGCGTCGCTTCGGCCCAGCAGCTCGACCCAAACGCGCTCGACACGTCCGGAGCCGTCTCGACCGCGCCGAAGGCCAAAAAGGCTAAAGCGCAGCCGTCCCAGCGCGCCGGCGCTCAACAGCAGCAGCAGGGCGGCGGCGACCGCCAGTTTGGCGAGCTGGAGGGCTGGTCGCCGGGCAAGGCGCCGCCGGGAAAAGAAGGAAAAGAGAAGGAAGCCGGACAGCCAAGCGCGCCCAACGGCAAAATGCCGCTCGGCATGTCGCCTTCCGGAAACATGTCGGTCGGCCTTCCCTTCTAATACTGGAGACGCCGGATCGCCGGCTGGAGTTTCATAATGGCGTATAAGGTCGCGGTCGTCGGCGCTACGGGCAACGTGGGCCGCGAGATGCTGGATATTCTCGCCGAGCGCCGCTTTCCGGTCTCGGAAGTCGTCGCGCTGGCGTCGTCGCGCTCGATCGGCACGGAGGTCTCCTTCGGCGAGCGGACGCTGAAGTGCAAGGCGCTCGATACTTACGATTTCTCCGATGTCGACATTTGTCTGATGTCGGCGGGGGGCGCCGTCGCCAAGGAATGGGCGCCCAGAATCGGCGCGCAGGGCTGCGTCGTCATCGACAATTCGTCGGCCTGGCGCATGGACCCGGATGTTCCATTGGTCGTGCCCGAGGTCAACGCCGGCGCCGCGGCGGGCTTCGCCAAGAAGAACATCATCGCCAACCCCAATTGCTCGACCGCCCAGCTCGTCGTGGCTTTGAAGCCGCTGCATGACGCGGCGACGATCAAGCGTGTCGTCGTCTCGACCTATCAATCGGTCTCCGGCGCCGGCAAGGAGGGCATGGACGAACTCTTCGCGCAGACGCGCTCGGTGTTCGTCTCGGACCCCGTCGAAGCGAAGAAATTCCCCAAGCGCATCGCCTTCAACCTCATTCCGCATATCGACGTCTTCATGGAGGACGGCTTCACCAAGGAAGAGTGGAAGATGGTGGCGGAGACGAAGAAGATTCTCGATCCAAAGATCAAGCTGGTCGCGACCTGCGTGCGCGTGCCTGTGTTCATCGGCCATTCGGAGGCGGTGAACATCGAATTCGAGAAGCCGATTTCCGCCGACGAGGCGCGCGACATATTGCGCGAAGCGCCGGGCGTGCTCGTGATCGACAAGCGCGAAGCTGGCGGCTACATCACGCCCCATGAGGCGGCGGGCGAAGACGCGACCTATATTTCGCGCATTCGCGAAGATCCCACCGTCGACAATGGTCTCGTTCTGTGGTGCGTGTCAGACAATCTGCGCAAGGGCGCCGCGCTCAACGCCGTGCAGATCGCGGAGGCGCTGATGAACCGCAAGCTGCTGGCGCCGAAGAAGAAGGCGGCGTGATAGGCGATGCCTCAGAGCCCTCTTTACGATCGCGACTTTTACGCCTGGGCAAACGAACAGGCGGCGTTGCTGCGCGAGGGCAAGCTTTCACAAGCCGATATTGAGCATATTGCGCAGGAAATTGAGAGCATGGGAAGGACCGAGAAGCGCGAGCTCGTAAGCCGACTTACCGCGCTCCTGTTGCACCTTCTCAAGTGGCGATATCAGCCGCAGAAACGGACTAGAAGTTGGGAATCGTCCATCAAGGTTCAGCGCGGTCTTCTAGCCGACCATCTTGACGACAACCCAAGCCTTCGGCCTCTCGCCCCTATTGCTGTGGCGAGAGCTTACCAATTAACGATCTTAGAAGCCGTCGGCGAAACGAATTTGATCGAAGCGACGTTTCCACCGGAATGTCCCTGGGCATTCGAGCAGGTGATAGATGCCGATTTTTGGCCGGACGAGCAAAATCACTAAGTTTTTCTTTCCCGCTTTAGAGACCAGCTATTTGTTGATCTTAAACAGCGCGGCGTCCGGAATTTTCGCCTGGTCGATATTGAAGACCGAGATCAGGGTCTCATAGCCCTGCGGGTCTCTCACCTGCCACTGCTTCAGCTTGAAGGTCTTGGGATCGAAAATCAGGCGCACATGCGAGGTGCCGCCGAAGGTCGCCTTGTCCTCAATGAAGATGGTGACGCCCGAATCCTCGATCTTCACATCCTCTACGGTGACGTCCTTTTCGAGATCGATCTTGTCCTTCATCAGGAATTTGAGCGGGGTCTGGGTGATGAAATAGAGGTCCTGCGTGTTGAGCTTGCGGTCGCGCACCGCGACCTGCGCGCCGTCGGCGACGACTTCCATCGTCGCGGGCTGAGCGTATTCGAAGCGCACGCGGCCGGCGCGCTGCACATGCAGCCTGCCTTCGGAGCGCTTGCCGTCGCCGCCGATCTGCACGAAATCGGCGGTCATCACCGGCGAAGCGTTGAAGAAGGCGTTGGCGCGTTTGACCGCGTCGGCGCGGGTCAGGGATTTTTCTGGCTCCGGCGGCGACGCGGGCGCGATGGTCGCGCCAGCCACAGCCGGGGCGGGCGATTGCGCGGCCGGCTTCGCCGCCTTTGGGACGGCCGAATCGGCGGGCTTCGTCTCAGCCGACTTGGACTTCGTTTCCGGGGGCTTTGCTTCCCCCACCTTGGCCTCGGCCGGGGGCGCTTCGACGGTCGCGCTTTCGCCGGCCGCGGGAGCGCCCGCCTGAGCGGGGCGCTGGCTACGGGCGACATTTGCGGCGGCGGCCGGGAAGGCCAAGGAAAGCGCGGCGATCAATGCGGCGACGGAGGCGTATTTCACGGCAAATTCCGACTCAGAGAGGCTGGTTGCCGTCTTGCTAGCATAAATTGGCGGAATTGGGGGCGCGCCCTACTCCGCCGCCTCGACGTCATAAGCCCCCCGATCGATCCCGCCGCCGACCAGTATCTCGCGTTTGCCCGCATGGTTCGGGGCGGACACCACGCCTTCCTGCTCCATGCGCTCGACGAGCGAGGCGGCTTTGTTGTAGCCGACAGAGAGACGGCGCTGGATGTAGCTCGTCGAGCATTTCTTGTCGCGCAGCACGATATTGACGGCGCGATCGTAGAGGTCGCCGCCTTCCTCCGCGTCCATCGAGCCGGGCAGGGGGGCTTCGCCATCCTCGCCGGCGTCGTCCTCGGCGGTGATGGCGTCGAGATATTGCGGCGCGCCCTGAGTCTTCACATGGGCGACGATGTCCTCGACTTCGCGATCGGAGACGAAAGGCCCGTGCACGCGGGAAATGCGGCCGCCGCCGGCCATGTAGAGCATGTCGCCCTGGCCGAGCAGCTGCTCGGCGCCTTGCTCGCCCAGAATCGTGCGGCTGTCGATTTTCGAGGTCACCTGGAAGGAGATGCGCGTCGGAAAATTGGCCTTGATCGTGCCGGTGATGACGTCGACCGACGGGCGCTGCGTCGCCATGATCAGATGTATGCCGGCGGCGCGCGCCATTTGCGCCAGTCTCTGGATTGCGCCTTCGATGTCCTTGCCGGCGACGAGCATCAGATCGGCCATCTCGTCGACGATGACGACGATATAGGGCAGCGTCGTCAGCGACATTTCCTCATGTTCGAAAATCGCCTCGCCGGTCTCGCGGTCGAAACCCGTCTGCACGGTGCGGGTGATCGTCTCGCCTTTCTTCTGCGCCTCTGCGACGCGGGCGTTGTAGCCGTCGATGTTGCGCACGCCGAGCTTCGACATTTTCTTGTAGCGGTCCTCCATCTCGCGCACCGCCCATTTGAGCGCCACCACCGCCTTCTTGGGATCGGTGACGACGGGCGTCAGCAGATGGGGGATATTGTCGTAGACGGAGAGCTCCAGCATCTTGGGGTCGACCATGATCAGCCGGCACTCTTCGGGCTTTAGCCGATAGAGCAGCGACAGGATCATGGTGTTGATCGCGACCGACTTGCCGGAGCCGGTCGTGCCGGCGACCAGGAGATGCGGCATTCGGGCGAGGTCGACGATCACCGGCTCGCCGCCGATGGTCTTGCCGAGCGCGATCGCCAGCTTATGGTTCGAGCGGGTGAAATCCTCGCAGGCGACGAGTTCGCGCAGGAAGACCGTCTCGCGGCGCTGGTTGGGGAGTTCGATGCCGATCGCGTTGCGGCCGGAGACGACGGCGACCCGGGCCGAGACCGCCGACATGGAGCGGGCGATGTCGTCGGCGAGTCCGATGACGCGCGAACTCTTAATGCCGGGCGCGGGCTCCAGCTCATAGAGCGTGACCACCGGCCCTGGGCGCACATTGATAATGTCGCCCTTGACGGAAAAATCCTCGAGCACGCCCTCGAGCAGACGCGCATTCTGCTCCAGCGCATCTTGCGAGAGCTTCACGCCGTTCGCCTGCTTCTTCGGCTCGGCGAGCAGGTTGAGGGGCGGCGTTTCATAGCGCGCGTTGAAACTGGGCGGAGCGGCGCGGACCGGGGCCCGCGTCCGTCGGGGCGCCGGCGGCGCAACCGTGTCGGCTTCGTCGAGATTGCGGGCGCGCGGCGGCGCATGCGCCGGATAAAGGTCCATCTCCTCGAAAGTCGGCTCGACGCGGGGGTAGCGCGGCGGCGGCGGCCTGTCCGTCGTCCGCCGGCTGCGCTTGAGCCTTCCGGCCGCGCGCGCCGCCCATGCCTTCGCCGCCAGCCCGAAGTGGATGAGCGCGCCAAGCGAAATCAGCGCCACGCCGGGCTCGCCGCCGTCGTCCTCGTCATCGTCGGCGCCGGGACGAATGGTGACGTCGTCTTCGGAAGACCGGCTGCGCATGTCGGCTTCGGACTCGAAGCCGAGTCCCGCGGCGCCGGTGACGGCGAGGATGGCGACAAGCGCGGCGCCCGCGCCGAACAGCGCTATCGGGACTCCCGAGCCCGCGAATATCATGCGCGGAACGGCGAGGATGGCGTCGCCGGCGACGCCGCCAAGGCCGGTGGGCAGCGGCCAGCGATCGGTCGCGGGCAGAAGCGACGCGGTCGCGGCGGTCGCGAAGACCCCAACGGTCCACAGGCCGACGCGCAGCAGTGCGCGGCCGATCCGCCGCCGTCGGACAAGACGCAGCCCCTGGGTCGCGATCGGCACGATGGCCGCGATGGCGCCGAAGCCGACGAGCTGCATGAGAAGATCGGAGACGACCGCGCCGGGCGGCCCCAGCAGATTGCGGACATGGCCCGAAGTCGCGTGGTTGAAGGAGGGATCGCGGGCCGACCAGCTGACCAGCGACAGGGTCAGGGCGGCGGCGGTCACGACAAGAAACACGCCGAGGAGCTCGGCCAGCCGCCGCGCCGAGAATTCGCGAAGCTGCTCGGTGAAGTGACCGGATGCATGGCTGCGCATGTGAGGAGACGCCCCGCTTGGTCGCGACGCCCATAGCGCGCGGATGCGGGCAGCCTAGAAAACCCCGGTTAAGGCGCGCTTAACCCTGCTTTTTTGTGGTCTTGCCGCCCGTTCTCGCCGTCCGTCGCCACCGTCTGATTGAGCTCGGCGCCAAAAATGAAGATCGCCGCCAGGAGCTGAAGAAAGACGATGGCGATCATGATCGAGGCGAGGCCTGCGTAAGTCGAGATATAGCTGTCCGCGAATCGTGCGAGATAATTGCCGAAGCCGGCGCCGAAGGCGAGGGAGACGAGCAGCGTCAGCGCCAGGCCGGGCGCGATGAAGGCCGTGGTGCGCCGAGTCGCCGGCAGATATTTGTGGGCGGCGAAAAGCGCAACGGCGAGCACGGCGGTGGTGACGCCATAGCGCACCATTTCATAGAGCGGCTGCAATTCCTCGACGACGAGAGGAACGTAACGCTGGGCGATCGCACGCGCCAGCGGCGCGAACACCAGAAAAATGGCGATGACGAGCAGCGAAGCGGCGCCGAGAAACACGAAGAGGATCGACTCGAGCCGAAGCCACCACCAGGAACGCTGCTCATGCAGGTTATAGGCGCGGTTTAAGGCGACGCGCAGCGCTTCGACGCCGGTTGATGAGAAATAGATCGCGAAGACGGCGCCAAGGGTCAGAAGATCGCCATGCGGCTGCGTCAGCACATTGCGGATTTCCCTTGAAATCGGCGCCGCGACGCTTTCCGGCCAAGCCTCGAACAGAAGTTTTCTCGCGGCGTCCGCTTCCGCCTCCAGTCCGAAAAAGCCGGCAAGCGCGGTCAGGAAAATGAGGAATGGAAACAGCGATGTGAGGATCGACAGCGCGACATAGCTGGCGATCGCCCAACCATCGTCCTGGTTGAACTTCAGATAGGCGTCGTAAAGAAGACGAAGGAATTTTCGCATGCCTAACCCATGATAGCGTTCTTATTCGCAATAGCGACGGCGCGAAGGAGACTCCGCCGATGAGAAGGTTTTCTATACCGCGCGCCGCCGCCGTCGGCGCGGCATTTGTCGTCCTGGCGCATTGGACGAGCCTGGGGTTCGCCAAGGAATGCGACGGCCGCGGCTCTCAGAGCGACCTCAATCTGTGCGAGGGAGAGAATTTCAAGCAGGCCGACGCGAAACTCAACGCCGTTTACGCCAAGCTGCTAAAGAAGATCAGCGCGGCAGGCCAGCTGAAACTGCGGCAGGCGCAAAAATCCTGGATCGCCTACCGGGATGCGCAATGCGCCTTCGAGACGCTGGGGACGATCGACGGCAGCATTCACGGCATGGTCGTGGCGCAATGTCTCGCGGATTTGACCGAGCAGCAGACGAAACGGCTGCAGCATCAGCTTACCTGCGAGGAAGGCGACGTTTCCTGCGGCGGCCAGTAGCGCGCCGCCCTATTCGCGCTGGAAATGCTCATAAACCAGCCGCGCCGTCGCCTTGTTGACGCCCGGCACCTTTTCGAGATCGGAAAGCGCCGCGCGGGCGACGGCCTTGGCGGAGCCGAAGGCGAGCAGCAGCGCGCGCTTGCGCGACGGCCCGACGCCGGCGATTTCGTCGAGCGGATTCTTGGTGAACTCCTTCTTGCGGCGCGCGCGATGCGTCCCGATCGCGAATCGATGCGCTTCGTCGCGCAGCCGCTGGACGAAGTAAAGCGCCGGATCATGCGGCGGCAGGCGGAACGGCTCGCGGCCTTCGACGAAGAATGTCTCGCGTCCAGCGTTGCGGTCCGCGCCCTTTGCGATCGACGCGATCGCGACGCCTTCGACGTCGAGACCGCGTAAGACGTCCCGCGCGACTTCAAACTGGCCGCGTCCGCCGTCGATGAGAATGAGATCGGGCCTCGATGGAAAGGCGTCGCTGTCCGGCTCCTTCTCGACTTCCTTGGCGAGCCGCGCGAACCGGCGCGTCAGCACTTCGCGCATCATGCCGAAATCGTCGCCGGGCGTAATATCTGCGCTTTTGATGTTGAATGTGCGGTAATGCGCCTTCATGAATCCGGCCGGCCCGGCGACGATCATTGCGCCGATCGCCTGCGCGCCGCCGATGTGGGAATTGTCGTAAACCTCGATGCGCCGCGGCGCCGAGGCGAGACCGAAAGCCTCGCCGAGCGCCGCCAGCAGGCGCTGCTGACTTGCGTCCTCGGCGAGCTTGCGGCCGAGCGCCTGCCGCGCGTTCTGCAGGGCATGCTCCACGAGTTCGCGCTTCTCGCCGCGCTGCGGGGCGAGCACTTCGACCCGGCGCCCGAGCCGCGCGGTCAGCGCGTCTTCGAGGAGCGCGCCGTCCTCGATCGGATGGGAAAGGAAGACGCAGCGCGCGGAAGGATGCTCCTGATAAAATTGCGCCAGAAAGGCGTCCAGCACCTCCGCCTCCGACAAGGTCGCGTCGGCGCGCGGGAAATATGAGCGATTGCCCCAGTTCTGATAGGCGCGAAAGAAGAACGCCTCGATGCAGAAGCGTCCGGCGTCCTTGGCGATGGCGAAGACGTCGGCTTCCTCGACGCTTCGCGGATTGATCCCCTGCGCGCCCTGAACCGCGGAAAGCGCCGAGATGCGATCGCGCAGCCGCGCCGCGCGCTCATACTCCAGCCGCTCGGAAGCTTCGGTCATCTCGCGCGCCAGCTGTTCGCGCACATTGCGGCTTTTGCCGGAGAGGAAATCGCGCGCCTCGCGCACCAGCTCGGCGTAATCCTCGATCGAGATTTCGCCGGTGCACGGTCCGGAGCAGCGTTTGATCTGGAAGAGCAGGCAAGGGCGCGTGCGATTGTCATAAAAGCTTTGCGCGCAGGAGCGCAGGAGAAAGGCGCGCTCCAGCGCGTTCAAGGCGCGATTGACCGCCCAGACGCTGGCGAAGGGCCCGAAATAATCTCCCTTGCGCGTACGCGCGCCGCGGTGCTTCAGAATCTGCGGCGCGTCGTGATCCTTGGCGATCAGAATATAGGGGAAGGACTTGTCGTCGCGCATCAGCACGTTGAAGCGCGGCTTCAACTGCTTGATGAGATTGGCTTCGAGCAGCAACGCGTCGGTTTCGGTTTCGACCGATATGAACATCATCGAGGTCGTCGCCGAAATCATCCGGGCGATGCGGTTCACGTGACCGGCGAGTCGCGTATAGCTCGCGACGCGCTTGCGGACGTTCTTCGCCTTGCCGACGTAGAGCACCTCGCCGCTTTCGGCGATCATGCGATAGACGCCGGGACCGTTGGGCGCGTGGCGCCAGTGCTTCTTGATGACGTCGACGCCGCGCTTGACGCTTTCGGGAGTCTGCGGCGCGTCGACCGTCTCGTCGCACGGCTCCGTTTCCGCAAGCGTGTCGGCGATCTCGAAGGCGTCGTCTTCTTGCGGCGGAAGATCGGGAGAATTTGTAAGCCGGGGCGTCATCGACCTAGATTTATTCGCCGCGGGCGGCGATGGAAAGAGTCGCTCGACGCGCGCCCGAGGCAAAGACCTGTGCAGAATGTCGATCCGCCCCGCGTTTGAGCCGCGCGTCGCCTTGCGCGCGCCTGAGCCATTGGCCAGACTCCTGTAAAGCTTGGGCTTCGACGATCAGGGGAGCGGGAATGCAGGCGGCGAGGATCACCATCGGCTCGATCCTTTTTCCGGCGCTGGCGCTTGGGCTGGCCGCCGTCTTCATCTTCGGCGAACGCTGGGTCTCGCAGATTCCCTCGTCCACTTATTTCGTTCCGGCCAGCGTCGCGGCGGCGCTCTTGATCGGGACCGCCTTCGCCGCCCTGCAGCACGCCGAAATCATCGGCGCAAAGACCGGCGAGCCTTTTGGCACGCTCTTGCTCACGATCGCCGTGACCATTATCGAGGTCGCGATCATGGCCTCGATGATCGAACATGGCGACGAGGATCCGACCGAAGCGCGCGAGGCGGTCTTCTCCGCAATCATGATCGTCTGCAACGGTCTGATCGGCCTCTGCCTGCTGCTCGGCGGCTTCCGTCACCACGAGCAGCAATTGCAGCCGATGGCGACCAGCGCCTATCTCGCCATCCTCATCGCCGTTTCTATGCTTACGCTCATCTTGCCCGACTATACGACGTCAAGCTACGGACCGACTCTGTCCTCAAGTCAGCTCGTGTTCGTCAGCGTTCTATCGGTCCTGCTTTACAGCGCGTTTCTCTTCATTCAGACGGTGCGGCACCGATCCTATTTCATCGACGTGCATGTCGCCGCCGAGGGACATGGCGTGGCGAAGCCCACGCGCGTCACGACGATTTTCGCGGTTGTCGGACTTGGCGCCAGCCTGCTTGGCGTCTCGCTGCTCGCCGAGCGGGTCGTTCCCAGTCTTGAAGAAGCGCTCCGCTGGTTCGGCGTTGACGACGTGAACAGGGTGACCGGCGCGGCCGTGGCGATGCTGGTTCTGCTTCCGGAATCGATGAACTCGATCCGCGCGGCGACGCGCAACGCGCTGCAGACGAGCCTGAACGGCGCGCTCGGCTCGGTCGTCGCGACGATCGGGCTTACGGTTCCGGCCGTGGCGCTGATGAGCCTTGCGACGCACCGGGAGATCGACTTCGGCCTCGAGAACCGCGACGCCATGCTGCTGCTGCTGACATTGCTGCTCAGCGTGGTGAGCTTCGGCGCCGGACGAACCAATCTCCTGACCGGCCTCGTGCATCTTGTCGTTTTCGCGACATATGTTTTTTTATTGTTCGTGCCCTGACTTTCACGCAAAGAGCGCCAATGAAGGACGACAATCTTATCTTCTATCATGCGCCGCGCACGCGAGCCTCAGGCGTGCTGACTCTTCTTGAGGAGCTCGACGCGCCATACGAGCTGCGCGTCTTGAACTTCCAGCTCGGCGAACAGCGCCGGCCGGAATATCTCAGCGTCAATCCGCTCGGCAAAGTGCCGGCGATCGTGCATAATGGCGCGCTCGTGACGGAGCTCGGCGCGATTTTCATCTATCTCGCCGACGCATTTCCGCAAAAGGCGCTCGCGCCGCCGATGGGCGACTCCTTGCGCGGACCTTATCTGCGCTACTTGGTGTTTTATGGATCGGCGTTTGAGCCGGCGGTCACGGATCGATCTTTGAATCGCGACCCGGCGCCTGCCAGCAGAAGCGCCTACGGCGATTTCGATGGCGTGATGGCGCTGATCAACGCGCAACTGGCGCAGGGTCCTTATCTTTTCGGCGAGCGGTTCACCGCCGCCGACATTCTTTGGGGTACGGCGTTGCGCTGGACTGTCGGCTTCGGCCTTGTGCCCGAGACCCCGCAAATCTCCGCCTATGTCGAGCGCGTCACAACGCGGCCGTCCTTTGCGCGCGTGGCGCAGACGGATGAAGAACTGCTCAAGATACACCAGGCCGCGGCGGCGGCAGGCAAATGAGGCGTCTTCCCTCTCCCATCGGGAGAGGGCGACCCCGGCGAAGCCGGGTCGGGTGAGGGCCCTCATCCGTCGCGCTTCGCGCGCCACCTTTTCCCAAAGGGAGAAGGAGTCGCGCACGACTTTTGCGCTGTCGAACTTCACCAATCGATCGGCGTCTGGCCGTGGGCGATCAGATAGTCGTTCGCTCTTGAAAAATGTTTGCAGCCGAAAAAGCCGTTGTGGGCCGATAGCGGCGAGGGATGCGCGCATTCGAGCACCAGATGCTTGCGCCGGTCGATTCCCGCGCCCTTGCGCCGCGCGTAAGAGCCCCAGAGCATGAAGACCACGCCTTCGCGTTCGCGCGACAGCGCATGAATGGCGGCGTCGGTGAATTGCTCCCAGCCCTTGTTCTGATGCGAGCCGGCGGCGTTTTCGCGCACGGTGAGCGTGGCGTTGAGCAGCAGCACGCCCTGTCGCGCCCAGCGCGAAAGATCGGGATCGCGCGAGACCTTATGGCCGAGATCGGCCTCGATTTCCTTGAAAATGTTTTGGAGCGACGGGGGCGGCGGCGTATCGGCGCCGACCGCGAAGCAAAGGCCGCAAGCCTGCCCCGCCCCGTGATAGGGGTCCTGCCCGAGGATGACGACCTTGGTGCGATCGAACGGACATTCGTCGAAGGCGCGAAAAATTTGCGACGCGGGCGGATATATTCTGCGCGCGGCATATTCGTTGCGGACGAATTCTCGCAACTCGGCGAAATAGGGCTGTTCGAATTCCCGCGAAAGATGCTTTCGCCAGCTTTCTTCGATGCGGACGGGTTTGGTCACTGCGCTTCACTTATGGCTTGCGTTCGGCCGGTTCGACGTTCAAATGGAAAAGCTGGGGCGCGGCAAGCCTCCTATGCGAAATGGCGCAGCCGGCGGCGCGCCGAAGTCGAGACTAAGGTTACGACGTGGTCGTCAGATTTCAAACGCTCCGTCGCGCCGCGAGAAGGACATGCCGAAGAATTGTCCCTCAGTCGCTGCAATTGAAGATTGGCCGCTACGACCGAAAAATCGAATTCGATCCGCACTTCTATCGTAACGCCAATCCTGAACTGGCGGCTTATTCGGATAGCAGACTCGCCCGCCACTTCATCAAATTCGGGCAGCGCGAGGGAAGATTGGGGAGCCGGCGCGCGAGTAAAATCGATTTTATTGAATTGGTCGCCGCCGAAGACAGCGTGCTTGAAATCGGACCCTTCACGAATCCGATGATCACCGGAGAGAACGTCAGATATTTTGACTTGTTTGACCCTGCCGAATTGGCGCGGCGCGCCTCCGCCGTCGGACGCGTCCAAAGCCTGACGCCGGACATCCACTACGTGTCAAGCGACGGCGACCTCTCCGTGGTGACGGAGAAATTTTCTTGCGCGTTCAGCTCGCACTGCATCGAGCATCAGCCCGATCTGATCCGGCACTTCAATCAGGTCGAGAATCTACTCGATCGCTCGGGCAAATATTATCTCATCGTGCCCGACAAGCGCTATTGCTTCGATTGCGTGTTCGACGAAACCAGTCTCGACGAGATCGAACGGGCGCATAAGGAAAAGCGCAGACGACACGGCTTGAAAACGGTCATTGAGCACCGCGTATTCGTGTCGCACAATGATCCTATCCGTCACTGGCAGGGAGACCACCGTCACGGCGATGCAATCGACGACGGCGCGAGAGCGCGCATGATCAGCGACACCGAGCACGAATTCGCATCCGCCAATGGCGCTTACATCGACGTTCACGCTTGGCGCTTTACCCCTTGCTCCTTCCTGCACATCGCCGAAAGTCTCTATGATTTGCGCTACACGAGCATGAAACCGATCAGCGTGTTCAATACTCCGCTCGGACATTTGGACTTTTGCGCGATCCTGGAAAAACAGGAAGGGTGACGCAGCTCCCGAGCGCGCCGCGCCACGATCGAACCCCTAATCCTGCAACGGACCCCAGGCGGGATCGCTTGCAAAGCTCGGCGTCGGCACTTGAAACTCCGAGCGACCGAAGACGTCGACCATGTAGATTTTCGGCCCGCCGCCGCCGCCGGAATCGCGAAAGAACATCAGGAAGAGGCCGTTCGGCGCCCAGGTCGGGCCTTCATTGTGAAAGCCTTCGGTGAGAATGCGTTCGCCGGAGCCGTCGGTCTTCATCACGCCGATCGCGAAATTTCCGCCGTTCTGCTTGGTGAAGGCGATGTAATCGCCTTTTGGCGACCAGACCGGCGTCGAATAGCGGCCGCCGCCAAAGGAAATGCGTTTCGCGTCGCCCCCCTGCGCGCCCATGATGTAAATCTGCTGCGAGCCGCCGCGATCGCTCTCGAAGACCACGCGCGCGCCGTCCGGAGAATAGCACGGCGCCGTGTCGATGGCGGCCGTGTCGGTCAGGCGCATCGTCGAGCGCGAGCGCAGATCCATCGTATAGAGATTGGTCGTCGAGCCCTGCGACAGCGACATGATGATTTTCTGCCCGTCGGGCGAAAATCGCGGCGAGAAGGTCATGCCGGGAAAATTGCCGACGACTTCGCGCTGGCTGTTCTCGATATTCATCAACAGGACTTTCGGGTCGCCGTCGGCGCCGAAGGACATGTAGGTGACATCCAGCGAATTGGGCGAAAATCGCGGGGTGACGACGAGCTCGTCGCTGCGCGTCAGATAGCGCACATTCGCGCCGTCCTGATCCATCATCGCGAGGCGCTTGCGGCGCCTGTCCTTGGAGCCGGTTTCGTCGACGAACACGACGCGCGTGTCGAAGAAGCCTTTTTCGCCGGTGATGCGGGTGAAGACGGCGTCGGAGAGAAGATGCGCGACGCGCCGCATATTGGCGGCTTCGGTCACATACTGCTGGCCGGCGACCTGCTCGCCCGTCGTCACGTCGAAAAGCCGGAACTCGGTTTTCAGCCTGCCGTCGGCGGCGCGTTGCGAACGCCCGGTCAACACGAATTGCGCGTTGACCGCCTTGAAGGCGGGAAGGTCGGGCGCCAGGTCCGGCGGCGCGGCGTTCGCCGGCAGCGCCGAGGGCTCGATCGGATTGAGGAACACCGAGCGCTTGAAATTATTGAGCGTCACCGAGGTCACGGTGCGCGCGGCGTCGTCGCCGACGAAGGGCGCGACGGCGATATTGATCGGCTGAAAGCCGCCGCCCTTGAGATCGATGATGCGGCCGGCGCGCACCGACGAGGCGGGAAGGAATGGGGCGAACGCCGCGCTGGCGATGAGGCCGGCGGCGGCGCGGCGGGTGAAGCTGCGTGTCATGGACGAAATCTTTCCAGCATCGCCGTGAAGAAACCGTAACGCTTGCCGGCGATGGACGTTATCGGCGGGGACGAATCCGTTCGCCTTGAACCACGCCGGTCACTAATTCGCGTCCTGGAAGCGGATCGTGACCTCGCGCAGCGCCTCTTCATAATAGGGCATGAATTCGGGCGGAATCCGCATCGGGCTGCAGCGGCGCACCGCCTGCATCGCCTGTTCGCCGCGCGCATGTTCGGTCGGGCTCGACGAGGCGTTCAGCAGTTTGGGATGGCCTTCGAGCGCGCCCTCGCGCGACAGGTGGAACTCCACGATCGGCGTATAGGTCTGCCCGCCGAGCGACAGGGCGGACGCCCAGCAGGGGTAATAGTGATCATGGATGTAGGCCGCGATGCGCGCCTCCATCGAGGCCGACATTTTTTCCGCCGTCCCGGTCGGCGCGCCGAGCGCGGCGGCTTGGGTCGCTCTGCCGGTCGCCGCCTTGCGTTGCGGCGCTTCGCGACTGAGCAATTTCGAAATGCTGGCGGCGTCGAATTTCGTTTTTGGCGGAGCCTCGTCGCCCGACTTCGGCTTTGCCTCCTTCACCGCCTTTTCCGCCAATTCGCCTAGCGCATCAGGCTTGGTCTTTTCAGGCGGCTTCTTGCTGTCGAGGAGCTTCGCCACTTCGTCCAGCTTGAGCCGATCCTTCGGTTTCGCGAGGCTTGCCGCATCCTTCGCCGCACTGTCCGGCCGGGTGGGCGGCTTCGGCTTCACCACTTCGGCCTCGTCCGGCTCCTTTTCAGCCTCCTTCTTCTGCGCTTCCGGCGCCGCGGCTTTAGGTTTCGCCGGTTTCGGCTCGGGCTGCTTTTCCTCTGGCTTGGGCGTCGGCTCCGGCTTCGGCGGCAGAGCGGCGACGCGTTTGGGTGGCGTCGGCTCCGCCTCGTCGGTGGAAGGCTGCGGCAGCGGACGCGCGGGCGGGAGCGGCGTGGCGATGTCTTTCTTGGCTTCCGCGAGCGGCGGCTCCGGTTTCGTCTCGGCTTCGGGCGCGATTTTGTCGACGCGCGGCGTCGGCTTGATCTCGCGCGCGGATTTCTCGCCCTTCATGACTTGCGTGAGATCGCTGTCGCTGACGATGTCGACCGGAATCATTTCCGCGGCGTCGTCGAATTTCTGCGAGTCGGAAAACAGGACGAGCGCCGCCAGGAGCAATCCGGCGTGGATTGCCGAGGAGAGCGGAAGACCGGGTTCGGAGCGCGAAATTTTCATTTCCGCTCAGCTCACTTCTTCTCCTGCTCCGTCACCAGCGCGACCTTCTTGTAACCCGCGCTTATGACAAGCGACATCACTTCGGCGACGCGGCCGTAATTCACCGCCTTCGAGCCACGGACATAGATGCGTTCGTCAAATCCCTGCTTGGCGGCTTCCTTCAGCCTGTCGAGCAATTGCGTCGTCTCGACCGGCTGATCCATCAGAAATACCTGTCCTTTCTCGTCGATCGCGATCGAGACCGGCTTCTGGTCGATGTTGAGCGCGCCGGCCTTGGTTTGCGGCAGATCGACGGCGACGCCGGTCGCAAGCAGCGGCGCCGCCACCATGAAGATGATGAGCAGCACCAGCATGACGTCGATGAACGGCGTCATGTTGATTTCGGCCATGGCGCCGTAGCGGGGCACCCCGCGCCGCCGCCTGCCGCCCTTGCGTCCCGGAGCCGAGAGTGAAGCGCCCATGCTCAGCGCTCCTTTTGTGGTGTGGCGTACACCCTCTCCCAGGGGGAGAGGGTCGGTCCGAAGGACCGGGGTGAGGGGAACCGCGCTTGCCGGAGAGGCCCGAAACCCCTCACCCGGCCGCTCCGCGGCCACCCTCTCCCAATGGGAGAGGGTTGAACGTCAATGCTTTGCGCAAGAAGGCTCATACCCATCTTACGCCGCGCGGTCGCGGTTCGACGAGGCCGCGTGCTGGTCGATCTGGCGCGACAGGATCGCCGAAAATTCGTCGGCGAAGCTTTCCATCCGCGCCTGCGCCTTGGCGACGTCGCCCTGCATTTTGTTGTAGGCGATGAGCGCCGGAATGGCGGCGAACAGGCCGATGGCGGTGGCGAGCAGCGCTTCGGCGATGCCCGGCGCGACGACCGCGAGCGAGGTGTTTTTCGAGGCCGCGATCGAGCGAAACGACGTCATAATGCCCCAGACCGTGCCGAAGAGCCCCACGAAAGGCCCGGCCGACGCCACGGTCGCGAGCACCAGCAGATTCGATTCAAGCTTCTCCACCTCGCGGGCGATGGAGACGTCCAGCACCTTCTCGATTCGCGCCTGCAGGCCCATGAAGGAGGCGCTGGCGCCCGATTGAAAGGAGCGTTTCCATTCCCGCATCGCTGCGACAAAAAGCGTCGCCATGCCGGTCTGCGGCCGCTCGGAAAGCTTGTTGTAAAGTTCCTCCAGCGAATTGCCGGACCAGAAATTTTCCTCGAATCGGTCCATGGACCGGCGCATGCGGGCAAAGAGCAGCGTCTTGTCGATAATGATCGCCCAGCACCACACCGAGGCGGCGAGCAGGCCGAGCATGACGGCTTTGACGACGATATGCGCGCCCCAGAACATGGTCCAGATGGTGATGTCGGGTGCTGCGAGGGGAGCCGCGGCGATCTCGGCTGGATTCATGATTTGTCCTTGAGTCGGCAGGCGCTCTGCGGCGGCTTTGGCTTCGACGCCCGGTCTATCGCCCGCAATTTCGCCATTTCTGGGGCTGCGGTGCGGCGCACAACAAACCATAGCGGGGAGGCGTTAACAAGCCGTAAGGGTTAAGCAAAACTCTCGACGCCCGGCGACAGGCTTTGACAGAGCCGTATCGATCGCGGAATCATCCGGCACGCTGCGGCCGTACGGCGAGCGATTTTTTTAAGGATTGCCGCGATGCGCGCTTTCGTTTCTGACGGCCGGCCATTCTGCCGGCGAGAAGACTTATGCAACATTCTTCAGGCGTTTTTCACGCCCGTCGCATTTTTTCTCCCCTATTTCCTGTCGCTCTCGGTGACGGAGCTTGCCGCCTATATTCTCGCGCTCATCGCCTTTAACGGTTCGGCCAATTACCTGCTGCACTTACATGTCCATCATCCTTTCACCGCGTCGCGCGGATTCAATCTTCTTCTCGATCTCATACTCGGCGCGACGACCGGCATCACCGCGTCGAATTGGCGGATTCAGCATGTCTACGGCCATCATTGTCGCCGCGACGAATATTATCGCGCGCCAAGTTTTGATGTGAGCGCAGGCTTTTCGGGCCGCCGCGCTCTGGCCTTTTGCTGGCGCTCAATGTGGCCGACGATCGTCGGACCGTTTCGCGAGTCCTATGAAAAAGGGATACTCGGCCGCATCGAGAAGCCGATCGACTATCGCTGGGCGTTCGTCGAACACTGTCTCTATCTCGCATTTGTCGGCGCGCTCTTCGTCTGGCGGCCGTGGCTCACGCTCGGCTTCGTTCTGCCGTGGCATTTCAGCGTGTTCTTCTTTACCCGCTACGTCGATTTTCTCAATCACTGCGGATGCGAAGAATCATCGAACAATCCTTTCGTCATCGCCAACAATACGACGCACCCGGTTTTCAACCGCCGCAGCGGGAATCTCGGGTACCACACCGCGCACCATCTCAATCCGACCGTGCATTGGAGCAAACTGCCGGCCTTGCACCGCCAGATCGAAAAGAATATTCCGCCGCAGCTGATCACCGGCGTCAGCTGGTCGTTCCTGCATTTTCCGCTGCATGCGCTGCGCGGGGTGAGATGGTCTGGCGGCTCACTCTAGCCGCCAAATCCACCAGCCCTTGCGCTGATACACGAGGGAGAGCCGCGTCGGCGGCGCGGGCAGGGAGGTGGAGAACGGCAGGAGCCGCGCAATGAGCCGGTCGCCGTCGCTCTTGCGCTGGAAATAATGGAGACGCGTCGCGCCGCCGATCGGTTCGACGGCGAAACCGCCTTCGATCTTTTCGTCGCGCAGCCATTGCTGCGCGGATTTGATGAGGCCATGCGATACGCCGGTCGCGGCGAAATCCTTATAGGCGATCGAGAGCTTTTGCGGCTTCGCTGCGGCAAGCCGCCATGCGTCGGAGATGCGCAGCGCGACATAGGCGGGTCTGCCGTCCGCAAGCTTCTTCAAAGTTTCCGTCGCTTGCGCCTCATTCGAGTCGAGCAGCGCGTCGATGAAACGCGTGAAGCCGTTCGCTGACGAGGTCGGGACTCCCGCGCCCCAACGCGCGCGCTCAATCGCCCCCGCCGCCGACCAGGAGGCGGGCATGAGAAGCCCGCGCGCCTCCGCATCGTCGAGCGGCGCGTCGCGTCCCGCGACGAGGCGTATCGCGCGCGAAAAATCCCACCAGGCGAGCACGACGGCGTCCTGCGGAACATGTTCGCGGATCGCGGCGAGCACTTTCGTCGCATCCTCCGCAGAAAGGTCGGAGAAAAAGATCGGCTCCGTCACTTGATTGCGCCACGTCAGCGGCGTCGGCCGCCCAGCGTCGTCGCGCGCGATGACGCCGAAGGCCAAAGGACGGCGCTCGTCTTTCGCGGATATCTCGATCTGCTGAAGGCGCTCGGCTGGAAGTCCGAAGCCTTCGACATCCTTCGCCGCGTCCGCCGAAATCGGCGCGAGCCTGGTTTCGAAGGGAACGCTGGGATTGAGGCCGGCGTAAATCGCCCAGCCGATGAGGGCGAAGCCGAAGACGATGAGGGCGACGCCGACGATGAGCCGGATGCGGGGAGTCATGCGAACCTAACTATCAGAGTTCCGATTGTATCCGCGCCGGATTGTCATTCCCGCGAAAGCGGGAATCCAGAGCAACAACCGAATGTTTCGGAGACACCCCCTGGATTCCCGGTCGCGCTTCGCGCGCCGGGAATGACGGGCGGGGCGCTTACCCGCCCCTGCGTGCGCGTTGCAACAGCAGGCCGGCGCCGGCGAGCATCGCAAGCAGCCCGAGACCGCCGGCGAAGGCGCGGCGCGTCGGCGAATTAAGATCGAGGTCGCCGCGCTTCTGGCTGGCGATGCGCTTCAACTCGGCGCGGATTTCGGCGGCTTCGCGCAGCTTCGTATCCTCGTCGTTGATCTTCGCCGCCGCGCCGATCAGCTGCGACCAGCCTTCGGTATAGGTGTAGCCGCCGGGGTTCATATGGGCGAGCCCCTTATAATGCTTGATCTGATGGTGCTCCCACATGTCGGCGAAGACATATTCGATCGCGCTCGGATTATTGCCCTTCTGCCAGAACAGCTGGAAGAAGCCGCCCGCGTCGTCTTTCTCGGGCGCCGGCGGCGCCGGACGGTTCGTCGTCTGGCCCGGCAGCAATTTGTCATTGTAGAGCTTCACCAACACGCTGCGCGCCTTTTCGGTGATATCGAGGCCTGAGACGATCCCCTTATCCATGCCGTCGAGATAGGCGCGGGCAAAACTGTCGGAGTGACAGTTGGAGCAGGTCGACACCCATGATTCCTTGCGCTGCGTGAACCACGGGTGGTTCAAGTTTTCCGCGATCTTCGGCATCGGCACGAAGGCCCAGCGCGACTTGCGCACCATATTGTGCGTAAACTTGCCCTGATATTCCATGTGGCAGAAGGCGCAGGTCGGGGCGTTCATCTTGCCCTTTTCCATCGCGTCGGCGAGACGGACGTCCCAGTCCCATGTGTCGCCGCGCGTCTGATAGATCGTGCCATGCTTCGACAGCATGTAGCCTTCGAATTCATTGTGATCGACGCCATTGTGGCAGATGGCGCAGGCCTGCGGCTTGCGCGCCTGCACGGCCGAGAATTCGTGGCGCGTATGGCAGGAGTTACAGGTCGTCTGCGGCGTGTGGCAGAAGGTGCAGCCTTCCGCGACTTCGCGCTGCTCCATCGCCGCCCACACGGCGTTCTCGACATTGGCCTTCATCGACAGCGCATGTGAGGGGTGTCCCGGCATCCACTGATCCTGCGGCCAGGTAAAGGTGTCGCGCTCCGATTCGCGTTCGGCGAATTGCTGGACATGGCATTGGCCGCAGGCGGCGGCGTCGGGCATTTTCAATTCGGTCTTGTGCTGGCCGTGATCCTTGCCGACTCCCATATGGCAGTCGATGCAGCCGACCTCCTTTAAGTTCTCGCCGGCCTTGAGCGTCCCCATCGAGCGGAGATTGTTCTCGACTTCGACGATCATCGCCTTCTTATAGGCGCGCGGATCGGAGTCGGAGAGATTGCGGATCGCGTCGAGATTGCCGTGCACGCTGCCTTTCCAGCTGTGCGTCCAGCCGGGCGTGACCTGGCTGTGGCATTCGACGCAGTCGCCGCGCTTGGCGTCGATCTCGATCGATTGCGGCGGCTTATAGAAATCATGCGGATTGAGATATTTCGAGATCGGGATCGGCTCCCAATATTTCGAGAAGGAGCCTTTGCCGGCGCCTTGCGATTCGTCGTAATAGCGCTTGGTCAGCGCATCGTAGAGTTCCTTGGGCGAAGCGGTCTTGGCGAGGCCGAGTGCCTTGAAAGTTTCATCCGGCGTGTCCGCAAAGGCGGGCGCGCCGGCGGCAATGGTCACGGCAGGCGCGAGGATCAGCGCAAGGCGGGCCGCAAAATCAAATATCTTCTTTAGATTCAGCATGCGTCCTCGCCCCTTCTGCGCCTGGCTGCATTGTCGGCCTGGGGGCGGCGAGTGGAAAGGACCACAGGCGCCGACGGCGATGAGGCCACCAGATCCGCGCCATCCGCTCGTCAAGGCGCGCCGTGACGGTAAATGAAGGGAAGCCATGACGATTCGCTCCTTCCCCTCCGCCTTGCGGACAGCCGAGGCGCCGCCCAGCATGCGGCTTTACGCGATCGGCGACATTCACGGCCGCGCCGATCTGCTCCACCTCCTCGCTGAGTCGATCGCCGACGACCTCGCCGCGCGCCCTAGCCGACAGGCGGTCACGATTTTCGTCGGGGATTATATAGACCGCGGCCTTGGCTCCAACGGCGTCTTGAAGCGCCTGTCGGCTGAGGATTTCCCGACGCCGATCGTCGCGCTGCGCGGCAATCATGAAGAAGCGCTGCTGCGCTTTCTCGACGACGCCGCGGCGCTCGACGACTGGGTCGACAATGGCGCGCTGACGACGCTGCATTCCTATGGCGTTGACGCTGGCGCGGAAGTCGCAATCGGCGGCGCCTCGCGGGTTCGGGCGAAATTTCTCGCGCATTTCCCGCAGGAACATCGCCGCTTCATCGAGGAAACGAGGCTCTGGACGGAATATGGCGGCTATTTCTTCTGCCATGCCGGCGTGCGCCGCAGCCGGCCGCTGCATCTGCAGGACCCGCATGATCTGATGTGGATTCGCGAGGGGTTTCTCGACTGCGACGAATCCTTCGGCAAGGTGATCGTGCATGGGCATACGCCGCATCGCGACGTCGAGGATTTGCCCAACCGGATCAATCTCGACACCCAAGCGGTGAGCAGCGGCGTGCTCACGGCGGTGGCGCTGGAGGGGTTCGAGCGGCGGTTTATTCAGACCGCGTGATTAGCCGACGGGTTCGGCGAGCGTCGCGCAGACGGCTGCGGGCGCGTGGCCCTTGCAGAGGAGGAGGGTCGCGATCGGGCTTTACGGGGTCTTTCGGATCGACCTTGAGCGCGCAGCTCGACGACATCGGCGATGGAAAGGTCCGGGCCGACATGCAAGCTCTTGCCCCGGTTCGTCATGCGGATCAGGTCGAGCCGGTTGAGCTTCGCGAGCGAGACCGCCTCGAATCTGGCTTTTGAGGGATTAACGGCGTGATCGCTAAATGAATTCGTGCGGTCAGCGCGGGCGGCGCGCGACCGCCATCATCGACTTGGCGAAGACCGGCACGCGGCCGACGCGGCGGAAGCGAATGTCAGCGAACCCCGCTTCACTCAGAAGCGCGGTCAGCGTTGCAATCGAGAAGAACTTGATATGCCCGCCGTCCCAGAGCGCCGTGAAATGGGAGTCAAGCCTGCCGCTGACCGCGAGCGCGATGTTCTTCATATAGCCGTGATAGGGCGTCGAGACGATTGCCGTTCCTCCCTGCGCCGTCAGGTCGAAAAGCCGGCGCGCGAAAAGGCGCGGATCGTAGAGGTGCTCCACCACTTCAAGACTTATTATCAACGGGAAGCTCCCATATACGGCGGCGAGATTGTCATAGGCGCTTGCGACGTCGAAGCGGCAATCGGGATAGGCCCTGCGCGCGAGCGCAACGCCGCTTTGGGAAGAGTCGACGCCGGTGACGGTCAGCCCGCGCGCCGCAAGCATTCCCGCAGTTGCGCCGTTGCCGCAGCCGAGATCAAAGACGCCGCTCGCCGCGAGCGCGTCGCGCGGCAGCAGGTCGATCTCCTTTGCGAGCGCCGGCCAAAGATAGGCGTGGGGCCAGGTTGGTCCGGCGTCGGCGTAGCGGTATTCGTTCATGGCTCTCACCCGACGCCAAGCTCAAAAGCGTTTTCGAGGTGGCGCGGCAGCCGGCGCGGCGCGAGAAAAATCGCGTCGGCGCGCAGCGTGTAGGTCATCGCCCAGGGGTTGGCGGCGAGCCAGCGCCCCACAGCTTGCGAAAAGCGTCGCTGCTTTTGCGCCGTGATGGCGATGACGGCGTCCTCAAGCGCGCCGCGCGCCTTCACTTCGACGAAGACGATCGTGCGCCCGCGCCGCGCGATGATGTCGATTTCGCCGCCATGCGCGCGAAAATTGCGCGCGAGAATCTGGTAGAGCCGCGCCCGCAGCCACAGCGTCGCCGCCGTCTCGGCGCGCAGGCCGTAGACATAGGCGGCGCGGCGGGAGTGGTCCTGCTCCATCGTGCGTCTCAACAAAGGGCGCTCCCTTCTCCCAAGGGGAGAAGGTGGCCCGGCGAAGCCGGGTCGGATGAGGGGGTACAGCATCTGTCGCTCAGGCGTTACCCCTCACCCGGCCGCTTCGCGGCCACCCTCTCCCAAAGGGAGAGGGTTAAGCTCATCTTACTTCCCCCGTCCCGCCGCCAACTCCAGCGCCCGGGCATACACTTGGCGGCGCGGCTGGCCGGTCGCCGCTGACACCACGCTCGCCGCGTCCTTCACTGAATGCGCGGTCAGCGCCGCTTCGATTCTGGCGTCGAGATCGGCGGCCGTCACCTGCGCCGCGTCCGCGCCGGGCGGGGCGACGAGCAGCACGATTTCGCCCTTCGGCGGCTCCTCCTCGGCGAGCGCCGCCGCGAGTTCGTCGAGCGTCCCGCGCCGGACCGATTCGAACAACTTGGTCAGTTCGCGCGCGATCGCGGCATTGCGCCCGCCCAGCACCGCCGCGCAATCGGCCAGCGTTTCGGCCAATCGGCGTGGGCTTTCGAAGAACACCAACGTGCCGGGGATGTGCGCCAGCTCCGCGAGCCGCGCCCGGCGCGGGCCGCTTTTGTGCGGCAGAAACCCCTCGAAGAAGAATCGGTCGGTCGGCAGCCCGGCGACGACCAGCGCCGCCAGCACGGCGGAAGGGCCGGGCACCGACGTGACATGCACGCCTTGCTCCAGCGCCTCCTGAACCAGCCGAAACCCAGGGTCGGAGACCAGCGGCGTGCCGGCGTCGGAGACGAGCGCGAGCTTCGCCCCCGCCTCCAGCCGCGCCAGAAGATGCGGGCGGATGACCCTGGCGTTGTGCTCGTGATAGGCGACGAGCGGCGTCGAAATCCCGTAATGGGCGAGCAGCGTCTTGGTGACTCGCGTGTCCTCGGCGATCACCGCATCCGCTGCGGCGAGCGTCGACAGGGCGCGAAACGAAATATCCTTCAGATTGCCGATCGGCGTCGCGACAAGGTGGAGCCCGGGCTCGATTCTCTCGGCTTCGGCGCGCAGGCCGAAGGCGGCATAGCTCGCGGCGGTCGGGGGAGAGGCCTCGATGGTCATGCGCGTCGCTCTTCTTCGTTCTTTATATCATACGCAATGTTCTATTAACAGGACAAGCAGGAACTGCGCTCAAGATGCGTCCAAACAGCGCTCAAGGCCGCAATTCTTCCAAATGGGCTGTATATTGACTTTCCGCCAGGGACTCGGACCTTAGCGCAGAACAGCCGCGCCTTGGCGAGAGTCTTCGGCGCAGGGGGATATTATGCCGACATTGTCTTCTCACTGGCGCGCCGGCGCGCCCAGGCGCCGGGCCGTGATGAAACATGCCGCACTTCTCGGCCTTGCCGTCGGGCTCGCCGCCTGCAATCCCGGCAGCGGACCTTGGGGTCCCGGCGGGCGCGACCTGAAGTTGAGCGCCTCGACCCAGACCGGGCCGGCGGAGGGCGAAGCGATCGGAACCGGCGCGGTGAAAATCGCGCTGATCGTGCCCTTGACCGGCCCGTCGGGCCCGTCCTCGGTCGGCGCGTCGCTCTTGAACGCCGCCAAGCTCGCCTATGCCGACAGCGGCGCCAATGACGTGACGATCCTGGTCAAGGACGACCGCTCGACGCCATCGGGCGCGGCGTCCGCGACTCAGGCGGCGATCAACGAGGGCGCCGAAATCATCCTCGGCCCGGTGTTCGGCGCCGGCGTCAAGGAGGCGAGCCGCGTCGCGCGCGCCGCCAACAAGCCGATGATCGCCTTCTCCACCGATTCATCCGCCGCCGGGCGCGGCAGCTATCTTCTGTCCTTCGCCGTCGAGGGCTATGTCGATCGCGGCGTCAGCTACGCGTCGCAGCACGGCAAGAAGTCGATCGCCGCGCTGGTTCCCGAGAACGACTATGGCACGCTGGCGATGGCGCAGTTCCAGCAGAGCGCCGCGACCTATGGCATTCGCGTGCCGGTGATCGAGCGCTACAAGCCCGGCGCGCCGGGCGAGTCGGTGAAGCGTCTGGCCGCCGCGCGCGATCAGTTCGACGCGCTGTTCATTCCCGAGCAGGCGGAGGCGATGACCGCCGTGTCAAAGGAGCTCGTGGCGAACGGCATCGACTCCAAGAAAGTGCAGATTTTCGGCACCGGCCTGTGGAACGACGCGCGCACGCTGAACCTGCCGGCGCTGCAGGGCGCCTGGTTCACCGCGCCGGAGAACGCCGGCTTCAACGCCTTCGCCCAGCGCTACAAGGCGAAATACGGCTCGGACCCGGCGCGCGTCGCGACGCTGGCCTATGACGCGGTGTCGCTCGCCATCGCGCTGTCGCGCTCGCAAGGCTCGCAGCGCTATTCGGAAAGCGTCTTGACCAATCCGTCCGGCTTCAACGGCGCCGACGGCGTCTTCCGCTTCAAGCCGGACGGCGTCAATGAGCGCGGCCTCTCGGTGCTGGAGATTGGCGGCGGCACGGCGAAAATCATCTCGCCGGCGCCCCGCAATTTCACCGGCAACGGGGCGTAGGGGCAGGGCGGCATCCCCACCTCCCCCTTGAGGGGGGAGGTCGGTCGCCGAAGGCGACCGGGTGGGGGTGACCGGCACAAGCGCGAAGGAACGTTCACCCCACCCCGCATTGCTTCGCAATGCGACCCTCCCCCTCAAGGGGAGGGTGGGTTGCGCCCTTCACGCCGTCGCGGTCTCTCCCGCGATCTTGCCGAAATCGGCGACGCCCATCATCACCCGGCGCAGTTCGGCGAGCAGGCGCAGGCGGTTCAAGCGCAGATCGGCGTTGTCGGCGTTGACCGTCACATCGTCGAAGAAAGCGTCGACCGGCGCGCGCAGTTTCGACAGCGCCCGCATGGCGCCGGCGAAATCTTCCTTTGCAAGATGGTCGGCGGTCTCTTCGCGGGCGCGGGCGATGGCTGCGGCGAGCTTGTGCTCCTGCGGTTCGATCCGCAGATTCGGCGCGTGGCGCTGCGCATAGGCGTCCGGCCCGTCCTTCTTCTCTTCGGCTTTCAGAATGTTGCTGGCGCGCTTATAGCCGGCGAGCAGATTCCTGCCGTCGTCGGTTGCAAGGAATGTGTCAAGCGCCTCGACCTTGCGGGTGATCATCAGCAGATCGTCCTGTAGCGGCGCCCCTTCTCCCTGCGGGAGAAGGTGGCCCGGCGAAGCCAGCTCAAACGAGGGCAGAGCCCCGAGCGCCGCATCTATCAGATCGTATCGCGCCCCCTTGTCGCGCAAGTAGACCTTGAGGCGATCGATGAAAAATTCGAGGAGTGCATTCTCTGTTTCGACGATTCGTGCCGGAGTCGTTCGTTCAAATTTCCGCGAGTAGTCGCCGAACTCCTTGCGATACATCTCCAGCCACGTTTCAGTGTCATACTTTGAAATATCGATGGCTCTGTGGAAAGCTCCAAATTTTTCAGCAAAACCTGACTCGAATGATTCAGCCCGCATTACGGCGTGAGCCATTTCATTTCGCGTTATCGACTTTATGTGCACACGCAGCTCATTCTCCAGCACGATCCTGATCACGCCCAGCGCCGCTCTTCTCAGCGCGTAAGGGTCCTTGCTGCCCGTCGGCTTTTCGTCGATCGCCCAGAAGCCGACCAGCGTGTCGAGCTTGTCGGCGAGCGCCACCGCGATCGACACCGGATCGGTGGGGATGCGGTCGCCTGGCCCTTGCGGCTTGTAGTGTTCTTCACAAGCCGCCGCGACGCTTGCGTCCTCGCCTTGCGCGCGCGCGTAATAGCGGCCCATCAGCCCCTGCAGTTCGGGGAACTCCCCGACCATTTCGGAAACGAGATCGGCCTTGCATAGCGTCGCCGCGCGTTCGGCGAGAAAGGCGTCGGCGCCGACGATTGGCGCAAGCTCCTTGGCCAGCGCCGCGATGCGCTTGACGCGTTCGCCCTGCGTGCCGAGCTTTTCATGAAAGACGATTGAATCGAGCTTCGGCAGGCGTTCTTCGAGCTTCAACTTGAGATCGGTCTCATAGAAGAATTTCGCGTCCGACAGCCGCGCGGCGATGACGCGCTCATTGCCGGCGACGACCGTCGCGCCGCCGTCACTCGCTTCGATGTTGGAGACGAGGATGAAGCGATTGGTGAGGCGGTCGGCAGTCGGCAGTCGGTCTTCGGTTTTCGACTGCCGACCGCCGATCGCCGACTGCCGCAGCACGAAACATTTCTGATTCACCCTTATCGTCGCGCGGATCACTTCCGGCGGGATCGACAGGAAACTCGCGTCGAACGATCCCATCAGCGTCACCGGCCATTCGACAAGTCCCGCGACTTCTTCAAGCAGCCCGGCGTCCTCGACAAGCTCCAGCCCCTGCGCGAAGGCGAGGTCTCTCGCGTCATGCAGAATGATGTGGCGCCGACGCGCCGGATCGATCACGACCTTGGCGCGTTCGAGCGCCAGAGCGTAGTCGTCGAAGCGCCTCACCTGAATCGGCTGCGGCGCCAGGAAGCGATGGCCGTAAGTCACATTGCCGGACGCGATTCCGTCGACCTCGAAATCCACGACGTCGGGCGTCTCGGTCTCGGGGCCGAAACTCGCGACGATGGAATGGAGCGGGCGCACCCAGCGCAGCGAATCGGAACGCTCGGACGCGGCGCCCCAGCGCATCGATTTCGGCCAGGGAAAGCTCTTGATAATCGGGGGCAGAATCTCGGCGAGCACGTCGATGGTTTGCGCGCCGGCGCGTTCGACGACCGCGAGGTAAAACTCGGCGCCCTTCTTGTCCTTCTCGATCCTCGCCTGATCGAGCGAGGCGAGTCCGGCGCTTTTGAGAAAGCCGGCGATCGCCGCCTCCGGCGCGCCGACGCGCGGACCTTTGCGCTCTTCACGCAGATCGGGCTGGCGCGACGGCAGGCCGACGACCTGCAGCGCGAGACGGCGCGGCGTCACATAGGCCGCGGCGCCCTCATAGGTCAGGCCGCGCTCGACCAGCGCATTAGTGACGAGCCGCTTAAGGTCGTCAGCCGCCTGCCGCTGCATGCGGGCCGGAATTTCTTCGGAGAAAAGTTCGAAAAGGAGATCGGACATTACATTGGGTCAGTCTGCGCCTCGTTCCCCTCCCCCCGCTTGCGGCGGGGAGGGGTTAGGGGTGGGGGGCTCTCTCGTTTGGTAGAGCGCTGCGCAGATCGTGTCCACAACGCTTTCAAGATTGCGCAAGACTTCGTGATTCCAAAATCGCAGCACGCGATAGCCGCTTGTCTCAAGAAATCGCGTGCGTTTTTCGTCGCGCCGCCTTTCGTCGTCAAAGCCATGTTGCTCTCCGTCTAGCTCGACAACGATGCGCGTGCGATGACAGGCGAAATCCGCGAAATAGGGGCCGATCGGCGCCTGTCGGCGGAAATGCGCGTTGTTGATTTCGAGCTGTCGGAGCTGTGTCCAAAGCTTGCGTTCTGCCGGCGTCGCTTCGCGTCGCAATTCTCGGGCGCGGGGCGTTCGAGGGTCTGAACGATCTATTTTGTCGTTCATTGCGCGACCCCCCACCCCTAGCCCCTCCCCGCCGCAAGCGGGGGGAGGGGAATGCAAACGCCCAATGCGACAATCTCACGCGATTTCCTTCTCCGCCGCGCTCGGCGCGTCGAGCAGGAATTTCTCGACTTCCAGAGCCGCCATGCAGCCGAGCCCCGCCGCGGTGACGGCCTGACGGTAAATTTCGTCGGCGACGTCGCCGGCGGCGAAGACGCCGGGCATGCTGGTGCGCGTCGTTCCGGGCTCGACGGCGATGTAGCCGGAGGGCTTGATCGTCAGCTGGCCGCGGAAAAGTTCCGACGCCGGAGAATGGCCGATGGCGACGAAGATTCCGTCGACGCCGAGTTCATGCGTCGCGCCGGTGGAGACGTTTTTGAGCCGCGCGCCGGTGACGCTCAGCGGATTTTCATCGCCGACGATTTCCTCGACGACATGATTGAACAGGATCGAGACATTTTTCTGCGCGAGCAGACGCTTCACCAATACGCGCTCGCTGCGGAATTCGTCGCGGCGGTGAACGATCGTCACATGCGACGCGAGATTGGAAAGATAGAGCGCTTCCTCGACCGCGGTGTTGCCGCCGCCGACGACCAGCACTTTCTTGCCGCGAAAGAAGAAGCCGTCGCAGGTGGCGCAGGCGGAGACGCCGAAGCCCTTGAATTTCTCTTCGCTCGGCAGGCCGAGCCATTTTGCTTTCGCGCCGGTGGCGATGATCAGCGAGTCGCAAGTATAGGTCTTGCCGCTGTCGCCGATCAGCCTGAACGGCCCCTCATCGAGCCGCGCCTCGACGATATGATCGGAGACGAGCTTCGCGCCGACATGTTCCGCCTGCAGGCGCATCTGCTCCATCAGCCAAGGCCCCTGAATCGGCGCGGCGAAGCCGGGGTAATTTTCCACCTCGGTGGTGATCATGAGCTGGCCGCCCTGATCGAAGCCGGCGATGAGCATCGGCTCAAGCAGCGCCCGCGCGGCATAGATCGCCGCCGTGTAGCCGGCCGGGCCGGAGCCGATGATGATGACGCGCGCGTGCTGCGGCATGGATGTGGCCTCGCGAGTGACGAAGCCCGCAATCTAGTCATTCTCAGCGTCGCCGCAACCGCGAGGAGGACCGGCTACCAGCCCCAGCCGCCGTCGGCGCCCCAGCCCGGGCAGACGTTTACCCACTGCCGCCGCCAGCCCCATTGCGTCCACATCCGGCGGCGCTGATAGCAGTCGCCATAGCTGGCGCCGTCGTAATAGGGCCGGCCCGTGTCCCAGCTCGAGGCGGGCAGGTCGGTGCGGTAGTAGCTCCAGCCCCAAGGCTCGCCCCAGCCCACCGGCCGGCCCGGCCCAGCCCGGCCGCCCCAACGGCCGGCCCAGTGGAGGCCGGGCAACACCGCGCCACGAAGGCCGGCGCCGCCCCAGCCAGCGCCGCCCCAGCCGAAGCCCTGCCAGCCGTCCCAAGGCTGCGCCTGCGCCATGGCGGAAGGGGCCGTCAAGCCGATGAGCAGAGCGCCCAACGCGGCCGCCGCCTTGAGTGATTTGGACATGTCCAGCCTCCTCTCCATTCGAAATTGCGCAGGCGAACGCAAATGCGCCGCAACCGGCCGCCGCTCGATCGTTCGCCGCGAACCGGTACATCGCGCGCGTCGCTTCGGGTTCAAGCGAGCGCGAGCCGGCGTCGAGAAGGCTGAAACGTAAGCGCGAACGGACATTTTTCAATTATGTTGCAATAAGGACACAGATCGCTATCGCCGCGAGAAAGCTATTATAAAATAAGACTTTCGAGAACGACTGCGATGCCCCTTCAGAGCGTATGGAGGCCGTTCGATCCGCGGTCGTCCTTAGCGCATTCGCTTCGCCCTCGTTTCGTCACGAGCGATTTTTAACGCCGTACGACCCAGTCGGCCGAAATGGCGAGGAGACGCGCGTTTGAACAAATTCGTGATCGGAATTTTCACCCTCGGCGTCGCAAGCGCCTTCGCGCTGACGGCGGCTGAGGCGACGGACTGGGTGGGCAAGGCGTCCTATTACGCGCTCAAAGGCAGGACGGCGAGCGGCGTGCGGGTCGGCGCGTTTACGGCCGCACATCGCACGCTGCCGATGGGATCGCGCGTGCGGGTGACCAATTTGCATAACAATCGTTCGGTCGTCGTCACGGTGAACGATCGCGGGCCGTTCACGCGCGGCCGGGTGATCGACGTATCCGTCGCCGCCGCCGACAGTCTCGGCTTCAGATCGGCGGGAGTCGCGCAAGTCAAAGTCGAAACTGTGTCCGACTAATACCGCCACCACAAGGCGCTGATCAGACCGCGCTCGGCGGGCGAATTCACCCCGCCGATCGCGGCGATCGCGCCGATCTGCAGGGAGAGCGACGCGCTTACGTCATAGACCGCGCTGAGCTGAAATTTCTGCGCGGCGACGACGCCCGCGGGCCCCCCTCTCGGCGAAAAGCCGGAGTAGCTTTGCACAAGCAGCAGGATCGGGGGCAGGGGACGCAGTCCGGCGGTGAAGTCGGCGCGGACTTCGTCGCCGTTCTGGCCGCGCGAGCGATAGCCGAGTTGCGCATCGACGAAGCCGGGGAGGCCGAACAGTTCGAACGGCCTGCCGACGAGAAGTCGCAAATCGCCTTGCACCGCGTCGCGCATGTCGAGGAAGCGCTGCGCCGCCGGCGAGGCCGCCCGCACGCCCGCCTGCGCCGAGACGATATAGTCGCTCCAAGTAAAAAGCAGCGTCCGGGCGCCGAGCGCGCCCAGGCCCAGGCCCGCGTAGCTAGCGCCCGGCGGAGACTGCAGCGACAGCGGCAGGCCGGCCTTGGCTTCGTCGATCAGTAAATTGAGACGGTCGTATGGCCCGGCGGCGCCGCTGAAATTCACATAGCCGCCTTCGGCGACGACGGTCAGCCAGTCGAGGACCCCATGTTCGACATAGACGCGGGTCTCGAACTTTCGATAGGAGGGCGTTTCGATCAGCCGCCCGTTCGCGTCATAGGCCTTGCGCGCGTCCGCGAAGGTCGTGGTGAGGATCGCCTGCCCCTCGCCCGGCGGCATCAGCCACGCGCCGGCGCATGCCGGCCGCGCCGCGGCGGCCGTCACGCAAGACACGATCAACACCGTCGACGCACGCATGGCGCAACGCTAGGCAAAATGCCGCCCGCCGCTCGCGGTCGGCCTGCCTTGAAATGGTAAGCGGGATCGTTTCGATTGGCAATCGAAGGCCGCGCTTACGCCCTCATATGCGCGTGAACGTCGCGGCCTCCATGGCGCCGCATGATGTCGATCGCCGCGCGCTCGCGTTCATCGTTCCATACGCGGGCCCACAGCAGCAGCCCGCCGTGTTTCAACTGCGACTGCGCCCAATTGGCCTGGCGGTCGGCGACGACTTTCGACATCAGCAGGCCCAAGACTCCCGCGCCGCCGCCGGTCAACAGTCCAACGGCGATGGCGCTCGCCAGCGACAGGCCGAAGGCGAACGCAAATCCCGCGCCGACAATCACGCCGACGTAAAACAGAACGCCGACGATCGAGGCCTTGCCGATATTGAGCGACTCGCTGTCGATATAGGGCGTACGGGGCGCCGCCGGGCTGTCTTCGAGTTCATCGGCGCACACTTCCTTGTCGCCGAGCTTCTGGCGCACCTTGTCCTCTTCGGCGAGCAGGCTGATCTCGGAACGGTCGAAGCCGCCGGTGAGAAGATCATCGATCGCCGACTGCAGTCTATCGACGGCGTCGAATATCCCGACGACTTCGCGCAGGTCATGCCGTTCCTCGGGAGTAGAAACTCTATTCGCTTCCATGTCCGTGCTCCTTGCGGCGCTTGGCGACGACTGGCGACGCTTGGCGGCGACTGGCCCGCGGGCCGCGCTCTTGATGCTTAAAGGGAGCGACGCGGCCGGCCTTCAAGGGGCGTCCGGAGGGGAAAATCGCGCGAAGGCGCGTCGAGGCCTAAGCCGCGTGGCGGTGGGAGGCGCCGCCGAAAAATTCGAGATAGCGCGCGTCGATTTCGGCGACGGGCATCACCACGAAAACATCGGTCGTGTTGAACTTGCGGTCGACGACGGCGCCTTCGCCGAAACGCGCGCCGACGCGCAGATAGCCCTTGATCAGCGGCGACAGCGCGTCGCGCGCCTTGCGCGGGTCGTAAGCGTCGCGCGCCAGCATCCGCATCGGCGTGTGCAGCTCTTCCCGCGCGCTGACCCGCCACTCCTCCTCGGCCGGCGCATAATGCGCGAGATAGCTCAAGGCCTGCGCATGGGCGAGCGGATTGGCCCCGTGCAGGCTGGCGCAGCCGAACATCAGGTCGATGTCATGCGCCCGCACATAGGCGAGGAGCCCGCGCCACAGCAATTCGATCGTGCGCTTGCTGCGATAGGGCGCGAGCACGCAGGAACGGCCAAGCTCCAGCGCGCGCTTGCCGGCGTGGCGGGCGAGGAGCGGCGCGAGATCATATTCGCTTTCGGAATAGAAGCCGCCGGCCTTCGCCGCCATATCGTCGCGCATCAGCCGGTAGACCCCGACGATTTTCGGCCTGACCTTGCCGAGCCGAGTCTGCGCCGCGTGATCGATGACGATGAGATGATCGCAAAATTTGTCGAAACGGTCGGCGTCGCGGCGGGTGAAGGCCGTGCGCGCGTCGGGGATGGCGCCGCCTTCCTTGTAGAACACCTGATAGCGCAGACGCTGCGCCTTGCGCACTTCCCGCTTGCCGCGCGCAAGCCGCACTTCGAGCGACCCCAAACGGCCGAGCGTGTCGCCGAGGGCTTTTCTTGCTTTTGGCTTTTTCGACGAGGTTTGCGGAAAATTGACGAGAGCGAAGATCGTTTGACCGAAATCCGCGTTAACCGTCCACATGTGCGACTCGCTCTGCATCGATCCATCCGATTGAAGATCACGGAGAGGCGAAGTTTTTGTGACGCGACGGTTGCCGCAGGGCGGGGCGGAGCCGCGCGGCGTCAATGCGCCCGCCGCCTTTCGGCGCGGGTTGGAAGAGGGCGGTCCGGGACGCCTCGGCCCCGTTGCTCGGCCGAGCGCGTGAAGCGCGATTTGCGGTCGAGGCCATTGAAACGATCCCGGACACGGTCTTTTTCCACGAGGCGCCATCCCGGATCGCTCCTTCAGGCGCTCGCAAGGGCCTCATATTCGCCGCCCCGGCCGCTGGAACTCTGCCCGTTCTAGGTACTCGTTCCCTGCGTGCGGCCTAAGCATTGGCCGGGTCTTTTCGCGCATGTTCGGAACATGCGCCCTCCACGCCAGGAGGAGACCCGATCGGCGGTCGGAGCGCCCGACGCAGGAGCGAGGGTCGTCGTCCTGCGTTTAACCGTCCCCGCCAGCGCCGCCGACCCTTGACGGCGCCCCTGCAAGTTGGCGAGGCGGGGACGGTTATAAGGCCGCTTTCAAGGGTGGGGATAAGTGGTGGTCGTGAATGGCGAGATTCTGCGTTGAACCATATACGACTTTGTATTTTTAGCTTCTGAAGGTGTGCGACAAGGACGTTCAAATCCGATCGTATTGATAAAAATGGGAGCACTTGAATGTTCAGAGAAGACGTCAAGGGGATTCGGTACCACTTAGCCCCAGATTTTGAACTCGAATCTGGTGAGCCCGCTTTCCTCGAGACGCTTGAACCTGGGACAACGAATTGGGCGCCAAATGCGACCTTCCCGAAGAGGGAAAGACGCCTGAATTGTTGCAAGCTTTCCTGGATGTGGTTCTTCTTGCGCTCGGCGGTGAGGCATGGCGTGCTATGACAGCACGGGCGAAGTCCTTGCTGTTTCTTCCGTCTGGGATAAGTAGCGGATTCCAAGGCTTTGTATGGTGCTTTCGCTACCGCCGGCCACGCCGGCGATCAAATGTGTTCGCCATCTGGGGGCCGATTGGGGCGAAGGTCGGTCTACTGTCCTTCCTTGATATCGTCCGGCGCAACCGATAAAGCCTGCGCGCTCACGTCCCCGACGGGCCGACGGAGCAACCCTTGCACAGCGCCGCGCCAGACGCATCCGATCCTTCGCTCAAGGCGACGCGCCGGGAGTGGATCGGGCTCGCCGTCATCGTCCTGCCGTGCTTGGTCTATTCGATGGACCTTACGGTCCTCAATCTCGCCATTCCGTCACTGACGGCTGAGCTGCGGCCGAGCGCGTCGCAACTCTTGTGGATCATCGACATCTACGGATTCATGGTCGCCGGTTTCCTGATGATCATGGGCGGGCTTGGCGATCGCATTGGTCGACGCAAGGTGCTGCTGCTGGGCGCCGCCGCCTTCGGCGCGGTGTCGATCGCCGCGGCTTTTTCGAAATCGGCGCAAGCGCTCATACTCGCCCGCGCCGCTCTCGGGATCGCGGGCGCGACTCTCGCGCCGTCGACGCTGTCGCTCATCACCAACATGTTTCGCGCGCCGCAGGAGCGCACCTTTGCGGTCAGCATGTGGATTTCCGGCTTCTCCGCCGGCGCCATCGTCGGGCCGCTGGTCGGCGGCGCGCTCATCCAATCTTTCGGCTGGGGCTCGGTTTTTCTCGCCGGCGTTCCGGTGATGGTCGTTCTGCTTATTGTCGGGCCGGTTCTCTTGCCGGAATATCGCGATCCGAAGGCGGGCCGACTGGATGTCGCCAGCGCGCTCCTGTCGCTCGCGGCGGTATTGTCCTTCATTTTCGGATTGAAGCGCGCCGCCGAGGCGGGCGTTGGCGCCGATTCGATCGGACCGATGGCGGCGGGCCTCATGCTCGCCCTGCTGTTCTTGCGCCGGCAGGCGCGGCTCGAGGATCCGCTGATCGATCTCGCGCTGTTCCGGTCGCGGCCGCTCAACGTGGCGCTCTGCATCAACATTCTCGGCGTCTTCTTCATGTTCGGCGCGTTCATCCTGCTCGGGCAGTATTATCAGCTCGTCGCGGGATTAACGCCGCTCGACGCCGGACTGTGGTCGACGCCGTCGGCGATCATTTTTACGGTCGGCTCCCTCGCGACGCCCGCGCTCGCGCGCAGGATCAAGCCCGTTGATCTTCTCGCGGGCGGACTCGTCTTTGCGGGAATCGGTTTTGTCGGCCTGGCGCTGGCGAGCGGATTTTACGGCGTTCTTCTTTCTTCGTTGCTGCTCGTCGGATTCACGCCGGTCATCGCGCTGACGACGGAAATCATCGTCGCCTCGGCGCCGCCGGAGCGCGCCGGGGCGGCCGCCGCGCTGTCGGAGACCGCGAATGAACTCGGCGGCGCGCTCGGCATCGGCGTGCTCGGCAGTCTCGTAACGCTGATCTACCGATCCAAAATGGCGAGCGTCGTCGCCGGACTTCCGGCCGACGCGGCCGGGACCGCCGCAGCGACGCTCGGCGGCGCCGTGGACGCCGTGAAATTTCTTTCCGCCGAACAGGCGGAGCGGACGCTGTCGGCCGCGCGCGACGCTTTCAACGCCGGATTTCAGGCGACGGCGTGGCTCGGCGCCCTCGGGCTCTTCGGCGCCGCGCTGGCGACGAAGATTGCGCTCAAGGCGACGCGATCGGCATCGGTTGCAAGCGCGGACGATAAGCCGCGTTCGGCCGCCGTGTAGCGCATCCTTCGTCACGGTCTTGTCACATCGTGCGGGGAGCCTCAGCCGCTCGCGGTTCTCTAACTTTTTGCTTGTGGAGCGATTTTCATGAGGCTTGCATCCTATAACGTCGAGAATCTTTTCGATCGCGCCCGTGCGATGAATCTCAAGAACGCCGCCGAGGGCAAGCCGATCCTCGAACGCTTCGCCGAACTGGGCGCCTTGCTCGCGCAGCCCTCGTACAGCGCCGCCAACAAGAGCCGCATGGCGAAGCTCCTCATGGAGCTCGGCTTGGAGCGATCCGACACCGGGGATTTTGTCATCCTGCGGCGCAACCGGGGCGCATTGCTCAGACGGCCGAGGTCGGGCGGCGTCGAGATCGTCGCCGACGGGCGCGCCGATTGGGTCGGTTCGCTCGAGTTGATCGACGAGCCGATCGAAGAACAGGCGATGAGAAATACGGCGCGCGTGATGCGGGACATCGAGGCGGACGTGCTGGGAGTCGTCGAAGTCGAAAGCCGGCCGGTGCTGCGGGATTTCAATAATGACGTGATCTCCGCGCTTGGCGGCGAAGCCTATCGTCACGCGATGGTGATCGACGGCAACGACACGCGCGGCATCGATGTCGGCCTGCTGACCCGGCGAGATTTTCCGATCGGACCGCTGCGCAGCCATGTCGATGACATGTTGGGCGAACGCCAACTGATTTTCTCGCGCGACTGCGCCGAATATGAGGTGACGACGCCGTCCGGCGCGCGCATTCTGGTGATGCTCAATCACTTCAAGAGCAAGGGCTTCGGTTCGCAGCAATCGTCCAACGACAGACGCCGCAATCAGGCGCAGCGCGTCGCGGATATCTATGACGAGCGGATTGGAATGGGGATCGAGAATATCGCGGTGCTGGGCGACTTCAACGATACGCCCGACAGCGATCCATTGCGTCCGCTTATCGAAGGAACGAATCTGAAGGACATTTTTCTTCATCCGACATTCGACGACGGCGGTTACCCCGGCACCTACGGCAATTGCTCAGCCGAAAATAAAATCGATTACATTTTGCTGTCGCCGGCGCTGTTCGAGAAGGTCGCCGGCGGCGGTGTGTTTCGCAAGGGCATGTGGCCCGGCGCGCGCGCGGCGCTGGGAGGCCTATCCGGAACTCCAACGCAAGGTGGACGCCGCTTCCGATCACGCGGCGATTTGGGCGGACATAAACATCTAGCTCGAAATTCGTGCGATCAGCGCGCGCCGGCGCGCGAGTCGCGCCGCACGCGCCGACATTATTCCGTCGAGCCTTTCGACTCGCCGGCGTTCCACCCTGGGACATCGAGGGCTTGAGAGTCGCGCCCGTTGCGCCATCTTAGCGGCGTCGTAATGGTATATTTGTTTACAGCGCCGGGCGTCGATGGGTGACGTTCGCCGGCGACGTTCGGGGAGAAGGCGCGATGGCGGCGAATGTTATCTGGAAAATCCTTTTCGCGCTGGCCGCGACGGCGCTGGCCGCCTGCGATCGCGGACCGGAACTGCCGGAAAGCGCGGGATACGGACCCCATCCGACGTTGCCCGACCCCCATCCGACCGGCGCCTTTCCTTATGTGAACATCGCGCATGCGGTGGGCTGGCGGGGCGTCGAAAAGCCCACGCCCGCGGAGGGTCTGAGCGTCGAAGCGTTTTCGAGGGGGCTCGATCATCCGCGCTGGCTGTACGAATTGCCAAACGGCGACATTCTGGTCGCCGAATCCGATGCGCCGAAGTCGGAAGATGAAGGCGGCGGCGTCCGCGGTTTCATCATGCGCCTATACATGAATCAGGCTGGCGGGGATCGGCCGAGCGCCAACCGGATCACGCTGCTGCGCGACGCGGACGGCGACGGCGTCGCCGAGACCAAGGAAGTTTTTCTGGAAAATCTCAACTCGCCCTTCGGCATGGCGTTGGTGGGCGAACAGCTCTACGTCGCCAACGCCGATTCGCTCGTGCGCTTTCCCTACAAGGAGGGAGAAACGCGCATCGAGGCGCCGCCGGAGAAGATCGTCGATCTGCCGTCGGGACGCAATTACCATTGGACCAAGAGCCTTGTCGCCGACCCGGTGGGCTCGCGCCTTTACGTGGGCGTCGGGTCGAACTCGAATGTCGGCGAACACGGGATGGAGGAGGAGCATGACCGCGCCGCCATTCTCGAGATCAATCCGGTGACCGGCGACATGCGCGTATTCGCCTCGGGCCTGCGCAATCCGGTCGGCATGGATTGGAATCCGGCGACCGGCGACCTCTGGGCCGCGGTGAACGAGCGCGACGAACTCGGCGACAATCTCGTGCCGGATTACATGACGGGGGTGCGGGAAGGCGCTTTTTACGGCTGGCCATACAGCTACTACGGCCAGCATGTCGACGCGCGCGTGCGGCCGGAAAATCCCGAACTGGTTAAACAGGCGATCAAGCCGGATTATGCGCTCGGCGCTCATACGGCCTCGCTCGGATTGGCGTTTGTCACAGACGCCAATCTCGGACCCTTCCAGAACGGCGTCATGATCGGCCAGCACGGCTCCTGGAACCGCAATCCCCGCGCCGGCTATCGCGTCATTTTCGTAAAATTCGAGAATGGCGCCCCGGTCGGCGGGCCGAAGGAGGTGCTCACCGGCTTCTTGAACGAGCGCGGCGAAGCGCAGGGCAGGCCGGTCGGGGTCATCATCGACAAGCGCGGCGGGCTGCTCGTCGCCGATGACGTCGGCGGCGCGGTATGGCGCGTGAGCGCCGCCAAGCAGGACGCCAACTGATCGGCTTCGCTCGCATTTGGCCGCCGCCTGTGCTAACGGCTGCGGCCAGCCTGGCTTTGCCGGGCGGAGTCAAGGGTCTGGAGCAGATGTCCGACATTTTCCACGAGGTCGACGAAGACGTCCGGCGCGACAAGGCGGCGGAGCTTTGGCGGCGCTATCAGACGCCGATCGTGATCCTCGCCGTGCTGGTCGTCGCCGCGACCGGCGCCTGGAGCTATTACCAGACCAACCGCCAAAAGGCGGCCGAGGCCGCCAACGCCCGCTTCGAAGCCGCGGTCGCCCTCGCCAATGACGGGAAGGCCAAGGAAGCCGCGGCCGCCTTCGACGCGCTCGCCAAGGACGGACCCAAGGGCTATGCGACGCTCGCCCGCATCCGCGCCGCGGAGCTGCGCGAGGACAAGGCGCGCGCGCTCGAGGAATTGAACGCGATCGCCGAAGACAAGAACGTCGACAAGCTCAATCAGGAAGTGGCGCTGCTGCGCGCCGCGCTGATCATTCTCGATGGCGGCAACCGCGAGAAAATGGAACGCGCGCTCGGGCCGATGATGACCTCGAACGGCGCTTTCCGCTTTTCAGCGCAGGAGTGGAACGGCCTCGACGCGCTCGCCAATAATGATTTCGACGAGGCGGAGCGCGTCTTCGACATTCTGCTGAGCGATCGCGACGCCCCGCAATCAATGCGTCAGCGCGCCGCGGCCTATCGCGGACTGCTGCACGCCAAACGCGGACCCAAGCCGGCGCCGGCGGCGCCGACGGCCAGCGGCGCGACGAGCGGCAATGTTACGGTGACGCCGGTGATCGAGCCCGAGGAAGGCGCCGCCTCGTCGGGCGACGCGCCTTTCGAGGTGAAGCCGTCGAAGTAAGGCGCGCAGCGCGCGGCGGCGCGGATTTGGCGAAGCGCGCGATTTAATCGTAAACCCTTCGCCATGTCCTTTTCGCTCGCCATCATCGGCCGTCCGAACGTCGGCAAATCGACGCTGTTCAACCGGCTGACCGGCAAGAGGCTGGCGCTGGTTGACGATCGTCCCGGCGTCACCCGCGATCGCCGCGAGGGCGAGGCCAAGCTCGCCGATCTGCGCTTCACCATCATCGACACCGCCGGGCTCGAGGAAGGCGCGACCGCGACGCTGGAAGGACGCATGCGCGCCCAGACCGAAAGCGCGATCCTCGCCGCCGACGCCATTCTCTTCCTCATCGACGCGCGCGTCGGCGTGACGCCCGACGACAAATATTTCGCCGATCTCGTCCGTCGCGCCGGAAAGCCCGTGATCCTCGTCGCCAACAAGGCGGAAGGAAAGGCCGGCGAAGCGGGCGCCTATGACGCCTTTTCGCTCGGCCTCGGCGATCCGGTGCCGCTGTCCGCCGAGCATGGCGAAGGCATGGGCGAACTCTATGACGCGCTGCGCGAGGCTCTACCGGAAGAGACCGCCGAGCCTGAGGAAGAAGACGTCGTCATCGAAGAAAATTTGCGGAACGACGAGGAAGACGGCAGCGACCTCGACGTGACCAAGCCGCTGCGCATCGCGGTCGTCGGCCGGCCCAACGCCGGCAAGTCGACGCTGATCAATCGCATCCTCGGCGAGGAGCGGCTGCTGACCGGACCCGAAGCTGGGATCACGCGGGATTCGATCTCGGTCGATTTCCTCTGGCGCGACCGCAAGATGAAGCTCTTCGACACGGCTGGCCTGCGCAAACGCGCCCGCGTCGTCGACAAGCTGGAAAAACTTTCAGCGGCTGACGCGCTGCGCGCCGTGAAATTTTCCGAAGTCGTCGTTCTGCTGGTCGATTCGACGATACCGTTCGAAAAGCAGGATCTCTCCATCGCCGATCTTGCGGCGCGCGAAGGGCGCGCCGTCGTCATCGCGCTCGGCAAATGGGACCTGATCGAGGATCGCGGCGCGACGCGGGTGAAACTGCGTGAGGACGCCGAACGCCTGCTCCCGCAACTGCGCGGCTGTCCCGTCGTGCCGGTGTCGGGCGCCACGGGGCAGGGGCTCGACAAGCTCATGCAGGCGATCGTCGACGTCCACGAAACCTGGAACAAGCGCATCGCGACGGGGCGGCTCAATCGATGGCTGCTGACGCAAATCGAAGAGACGCCGCCGCCGGCGGTCTCGGGACGGCGCATCAAAATCCGCTACATGACGCAGGCGAAGTCGCGCCCGCCGCATTTCGTGATCTTCGGCAATCAGCTCGACGAATTGCCGACGAGCTACGAGCGCTTCCTGATCAACGGGCTGCGCAAGACGTTCGATCTTCCCGGCGTGCCGATCCGGATTTCGAAAAAGGCGGGGGATAATCCTTACGCTGGAAAACGAAAAGACTAAGCCGGCGGCGGCGCTGCGCGTTCAAGCGCGTTGCTCACCGCCGTCGCAAAGGCGGCGCGGCTGCTGGCCTCATGGACGAGGGCAAGTCTGAGCGCTCGCGGCAATTCAAGCTGAACGCCGGCGCCGCATCGTCCCCGGTTGCATATATTCGCCGGATCGCGCCCCGCGAGGCGATGGCCGTCTCCGACCGGTTTCGCCTTGAAGCCCGCGCTCGCGAGCGCCTCGCAAATCGCGTCGCGCAGAATTTCATGAAGGCCGCCGACCCAGATCGACGCTTCGTCGCCCCGATCCTTGCGGCCATGAACGCCGATCGCGACCTCGGCGGCTGTAACGAGCGCCAACGCCTGCGGCTCGTCGAAGCGCGTCGACGTGATATGCAGGCGTTGGCCGTCGACTTTCCTCAGACCCTCGAAGCAATAGAGCGAGAAACGGTCGGCCGCGATCGCCGCGGCGATTTCTGATGTTCCGCGCTCGATCAGCCCGCCGTGCGGCGCGACAACGGCGACGGGCGAGGCGCGTTCGTCGACGCGAATGCGATAGTCGACGCCTTCGATTTCATTCGCCGCGAGCGTTGTGAAACTATCGTATCGATCCGCCATGTGATTAAAGGCCTCGACGCATAAGCCAGATCGCTCGCATGTTCAGGGAAAGCATTATGACGGCAAAGCCCAATCCCGAAAAACTCCTCGCCCTCGGCATGTCGTTCTGGAACGCCAAGACGCTGCTCTCGGCGGTCGAGCTTTGCGTCTTTGACGCGCTCGCCGACGGCCCTGCCGATCTTTCGGCGCTAACGGCGAAACTCGGGTTGCACGAGCGCTCGGCGCGTGACTTTTTCGATGCGCTCGTGGCGATGGAAGTTTTAAAGCGCGACGCCAACGGGCGTTACGCCAATACGCCCGAGACGGACTTGTTCCTCGTGCGCGGCCGGCCGAGCTATGTCGGCGGCCTGCTGGAAATGGCCAATGCGCGTCTCTATGAGAGCTGGGGACATCTGTCGCAGGCGCTCAAAACCGGCCGCCGCCAGAGCGAACATCAGGACGAGAGCGATTTCTTCGCCGCGCTTTACGCCGATCCGAACCGCCTGCGCGGGTTTCTGGCGGCGATGAGCGGCGTCAGCGCCGGCGCGGCGCAGGCGATCGCCGACAAATTCCCGTGGCGCGACTACAAGACTTTCGTCGATGTCGGGGCGGCGCAGGGCATGGTTCCCGTCACCATCGCGCGGGCGCATCCGCATCTTTCGGGCGCGGGCTTCGATCTGCCGCAGGTCGGGCCGATCTTCGAGGAATTTGTCGCTGCCAATGGATTGGCCGACCGCCTGCGCTTCAATCCCGGCGACTTTTTCAAAGACGCCTTGCCGAAGACCGACGTCATCGTCATGGGCCACATTCTCCATGACTGGGACCTCGAACAGAAACGCATGCTGCTCAAGAAAGCCTATGACGCGCTTCCCCAAGGCGGGGCGCTCATCGTCTATGAGGCGATGATCGACGACGATCGCCGCGAGAACGCCTTCGGCCTGCTGATGAGCCTCAACATGCTCATCGAAACCGACGGCGGCTTCGACTTCACCGGCGCCGACTGCCAGGGCTGGATGAAGGAGGCGGGCTTCTCCAGCACGCGCGTCGAGCGTCTGAACGGGCCGAATTCGATGGCGGTCGCCTTCAAATAGCTGCCGCGAGGGGCCGCCTCCGGCTCGCGCCTGCGACCAATACCCGCGCCGCGCCGGCGGATTTTGGGTTGGACAGACGCCAGTTTTTAATTATTCTAATTCCGCGTCGTGGGCCTCCTGGGGCCCGCCGGCTCGACATAACGGAGGCAAGAAATGGCTACGCTCAAGGGCAGCAAGACCGAAGACAATTTGAAGGCCGCCTTCGCCGGCGAATCGCAGGCGAACCGCCGCTATCTCTATTTCGCTCAAAAGGCCGACGTCGAAGGCTACAATGACGTGGCCGCCGTGTTCCGCTCCACCGCCGAGGGCGAGACCGGCCACGCCCACGGCCATCTGGAGTTTCTCGAGACCGTCGGCGACCCCGCGACCGGCCTGCCGATCGGCAAGACCGCCGACAATCTCAAGGCCGCCGTCGCCGGCGAGACTCACGAATATACCGACATGTATCCCGGCATGGCGCGCTCGGCCCGCGAAGAGGGCTTCGAGGAAATCGCCGATTGGTTCGAGACGCTCGCCAAGGCCGAGCGTTCGCACGCCGGCCGCTTCCAGCGCGCTTTGGACGAGCTGAAGTAAGAGCGTGTTGGGTCCTTCTCCCGCCGAGCGGGAGAAGGTGACCCTTGCGCAGCAAGGGTCGGATGAGGGTCGCCCTCACCCGGCTTGCTTCGCAAGCCACCCTCTCCCGCCAGCGGGAGAGGGGCGTCCGGCGTTCCCACCACAGGACCATCATGAGAGAAGGCAGTCTCGAGGCGCCGATCCGGCATCCGCTGGATTGGAGGAGCGCGGATTTTTATGACGATGCGAAGCTCGACGCCGAAATGCGCCGGGTGTTCGATATTTGTCATACCTGCCGGCGCTGTTTCAATCTGTGCGATTCCTTTCCGCGGCTGTTCGATCTCGTCGACGAGTCAAAGAGCGGCGAACTCGACACCGTCGCCAGCGCGGATTTCAAGAGAGTCGTGGACGCCTGCACGCTCTGCGACATGTGCTTCATGACGAAGTGCCCCTATGTGCCGCCGCATGAATTCAATATCGACTTTCCGCATCTCATCCTGCGCTATCGCGCGGTCGAGGCGAAGAAGAAGGGCGTGCCGGCCGCCGACCGTGCGCTGGCCGACACCGACCGCAACGGCAAATGGGCGACGCTGATCTCGGGCGCGGTCAATTGGGCAACGCGCCGCGACAACAAGATTATGCGCGACCTCGAGGAGAAGGCGGCGGGCGTCGACCGCAACGCCGAACTGCCGACATACGCCGGCAAGTCGCTCGAAGCGCAGGCCGCCGCCAACCCGCCGGCGCGCGATCAATCCGCGCCGGCGAAAGCGCGCAAGGCCGTGCTCTACGCCACCTGCTACGGCGACTATAACGACACGTCGATCGGCATGTCGGCGCTCGCCGTGCTCGCCAGGAACGGCGTCGAGACGAAAGTCGTGCATCCCGCCTGCTGCGGCATGCCGAAGCTCGAACAGGGCATGATCGATGAAGTGGCCGAGGCGGCGAAAAAGGTCGCCGCGGGTTTCGCGCCTTACATCGACGAGGGTTACGACATTGTCGCGCCGGTGCCGTCCTGCGCGCTGATGCTGAAATTCGAATGGCCGCTCATCCTGCCCGAGGACGAAAGCGTCAAGCGGCTGGCCGACGCGACCTTCGATCTTTCCGAATATGTCGTCGCCATCGCCCGCAAGGAAGGGTTGGCCGAAGGCATGTCGCCGCTCGACGGCGGCGTCGCCTTCCATGTCTCCTGTCATTCTCGCGCGCAGAATATCGGCCAGAAGGGCGCGGAGCTGCTGGCGCTGATCCCGGAGGCCGATGTCACGGTCGTCGAGCGCTGTTCGGGCCATGGCGGCGCCTGGGGCTATAAGAAGGGCAATTTCGAAACGGCGATGAAGGTCGGCAAGCCGGCGGCGCGCCAGATGCAGAGCGCCGGCAAGCAGATTATCGTCTCCGAATGCCCGCTCGCCGGACTGCATGTCGAACAGGAGATTGAGGCGCTCGGCGGCGAGACGCCGAAGCCGGAACGCGTCGGCCATCCGATCGTGCTAATGGCGAGAGCTTACGGGGCGACGAATCCATAGCCCCTAGCGACTTTTCAGGCGCAATCCCCACCTCCCCCTTGAGGGGGGAGGTCGCGCTGCGCAGCAGCGCGGGAGGGGGTGAAATTGAGACCAGGGGATTATCGCCCCACCCCGGCGCTGCGCGCCGACCCTCCCCCTCGAGGGGAGGGTGGAACACCTAGAGGCGCCCGATGACAGATCGTCACCAACTGACCGCCGCCGACATTCTCCCCTGGGCCGAATACGCCAAAGGCCGCGCCGAGCACCGCGAGCGCCTCACCGCGATCAAGCGTAACCGCCGGGTCGAGGTCGGGCCATACGTCACCTTCTACTTCGAGAATTTCGACACGATGTGGCTGCAGGTGCAGGAAATGCTGCATATTGAGCGAGGCGGCGCGGCGCAGCTCGCCGACGAGCTTGCCGCCTATAATCCGCTTATCCCTAAGGGGAAGGAACTCGTCGCCACCTTCATGATCGAGATCGACGATGCGCTGCGGCGCGCGCGTGTGTTGGCGCAGCTCGGCGGCATCGAGCAGGCCGCCTTCATCGAAGTCGGCGGCGAGCGCGTCCCCGGCAAGGCCGAGGAAGATCAGGACCGCACCTCCGAAGAAGGCAAGGCGAGCAGCGTGCAATTCGTGCACTTTCCCTTCACCGACGCGCAGATCGCGGCGTTCAGCGCGCCGAACGCGCGCGTGATCCTGGGCCTGTCGCATCCCAACTACAGCCATATGGCGGTGCTGTCGGAAGCGACGCGGGCCGCGCTGGCGGGGGATTTCGGCTGAAGGCGCGCTTGGCGACGTTAGATGCCCTCTCACCCCTGATATGAAGCAAGATTGCGGTGAGCGGCGCTTGCCCTTAAGTCGTCTTCAAGCCTTCCCTCAGAATTGACAGTGCATTGACAACCTCAGCTGCTGACGACCCCGTCTCCCGCCGCCGCACTTTTGCGATCATCTCGCATCCCGACGCCGGCAAGACCACGCTCACCGAAAAGCTGCTGCTGTTCGGCGGCGCGATTCAGCTTGCCGGCGCGGTGAAGGCCAAGCGCAACGCCCAGCAGACACGCTCGGACTGGATGAGCATCGAGCGCGAGCGCGGCATCTCGGTCGTCACTTCGGTGATGACCTTCGAATATGGCGGCTGCGTCTTCAATCTCTTGGACACGCCGGGCCACGAGGACTTTTCCGAAGACACCTATCGCACGCTTTCCGCCGTCGACGCCGCGGTGATGGTGATCGACGCGGCGAAGGGCATAGAGGCGCGCACCCGTAAGCTCTTCGAAGTCTGCCGGCTGCGCGACATTCCGATCGTCACCTTCATCAACAAGCTCGACCGCGAGGCGCGCGATCCTTTCGAGCTTCTCGACGAAATCGAGAAGACTCTCGCGCTTGACGCGACGCCGATCACCTGGCCGATCGGCTCGGGCAGAAGCTTCGCCGGCACCTACCGCTTCGCTACGAAAACCGTGCGACGCATCGACGAAGACGCCGACGTTCTTCAAACGCGCGGCATCGACGATCCGCTGTTCGATTCGCTTCTGCCGGGCGGCGCGGTTGAGTGGCGCGAGGAGGCGATGCTCGCCGAAGAAGGCAGCAAGCCCTTCGATCTTGCCGCTTTTCGCGAAGGCCATCTGACCCCCGTCTTCTTCGGCAGCGCGCTGCGCAATTTCGGCGTGCGCGATTTGATCGACGCCATGGCGGAATATGCGCCAAGCCCGCGCGCGCAGGAGGCCGATAAGCGCCGCGTCGACGCGAATGAGCCGAAAATGACCGGCTTCGTTTTCAAGATCCAGGCGAATATGGACCCCAACCATCGCGACCGCATCGCCTTCATGCGCGTCTGCTCGGGCAGGCTGACGCGCGGCATGAAGGCGAAGCTCATCCGCACCGGCAAGAACATTCCGATCAATGCGCCGCAATTCTTCTTCGCGCGCGACCGCTCGATCGCCGATGAAGCCTACGCCGGCGACGTCGTCGGCCTGCCCAATCATGGGCAGTTGCGCATCGGCGATACGCTGACCGAAGGCGAAGAGATCGTCTTCCGCGGCGTGCCGAGCTTCGCGCCGGAAATCCTGCGCCGCATTCTCATCGGCGACGCGATGAAGGCGAAGAAGCTTCGCGAAGCCTTGCAGCAGCTCGCGGAAGAGGGCGTCGTGCAGGTGTTTACGCCGCATGACGGCTCGGGCCCGATTATTGGGGTCGTCGGCGCGCTGCAGCTCGACGTGCTGGCGACGCGGCTCGAGGCTGAATATGGATTGCAGACGCGCTACGAGCAGCCGCGCTTCGCCGTCTGCCGCTGGATCGAATCCGACGACCCAGCGAAGCTGAAGAGTTTTATTGACGCAAATGGCTCGAGCATCGCCGACGATCTCGACGGCGCGCCGGTGTTCATGAGTTCATCGGCGTTTCAACTCAACTATGACGCCGAGCGCAATCCTGCGGTCAAATTCTCGGACGTGAAGGATTATCAGAAAGGCGCCTGACGGGGCGCTCGAAATCCACAAAAGGCGAAAAGCCTATGCGCCTTTGACAAGCGCCCAGAGGGCGACGACCAGCGCGATCGTCATCGCAATGATGAAGAGATTCTGGGTCAGCTCCACATATCGTTGAGCCTCGACCAGGACCGCCTCATAATATCTGCTATACCACAGCGTCTGCATTTTTCGTCCTCGATTACTCAACGGCGGCGAACTTCGACAGGGCGCGTCAGTCGATTCCCGGAACGAAGGGCGAGACTCGCTTTGGGTCGCTGAGAGGCGGCGCGCCGGACGGCGGCGGCCCAAGCCCTTCCGGAAACCTGTTCGACGATGCCTTTGATCGGGCGGCGGGATCGACTCCGATGACAAGCGTGACGAGGTAGCGCTGGTCTTCCTCGGTGACGCTCGCGAAGGAGCCAAGGCCGGCGCCGATCGCGATGAAATCGTCCTTGTTCAACGTGTCGCGCTTGGCCGTTCGCTCCGAATAGGGACGAATGTCGCGATAAATAAACTCGCTCAGCGCATCCGGAAAGAAGAGTTGTCCAGTCAATATGTTGGCGTCGTTAAGGAACGTCTTGAAATGGATGTGCGGCGTGCGTCCTGGATACCAGCCGGGATAGATGGACTTGAAGCTCGCGACGCCGGCGGCGTCTGCGAACTGCGAGCCGCGCAGGAAGGTTTCGCCCATCGTGCTGACGGGATGCGCGCGGTCGTCGCCCTGTCCCGGATAGTTCGAATAGAGGCCCGCCGCGTCGCAATGCCAGACGTCGACTCGCGCGCCGGCGATCGGCCGGCACGCCTGATCGACGATCTGAAGGCGCAACATGATCGGAACGCCGGTCTTATTCTCGCGAATGTCGCAGCGAAACAGTTTTGGATCGTTGTAATAGGGGCCCTGCACCGCTTCCGGCGTCAAAAGGCATGCTCGCGCCCCAAGCAGAGGAGGCCCCAAGTCCTCGGTCGGCGTCTGAGCGAAGCTCTCGCGCGTCGTTCCTCCGGCTGTCAACGCGGCGATCATTCCCAGAATCTCGCGCCGATCCGGCCATCCGCTTCCGTCATTCATGCCTGAGCCTGTCGTTTGGACATTTTCCGTCGAAGCGGACGCCGCTCCATTATGGAAAATGCGTCGTTTCTAAAATTTGAACGGCTGAAAGTTCGAAAGACGCGCCACGGCGATCTATGCGTTTCCGAGTCCGCGAAGACTGAATCTCGCCAGCGTATCGACCAGTCGCTCAAGCGCGTCTTCGTCGAATTTGAGCGAGAAGGGCGGCTGCGCCAGTCGCTCGGCGTCGCGAACGAAGAACATCGGCTGCTGGGCGAGCCACAGCGTCGCGAATGTGACGGTCTCGGCGGAGGCGTCCTGCGGCAGAAAGCGCCGCACGACGCGTTCCGCCAAAAGGAAGATGCGCGGCGGCGAGTGCGCGACGAATGCGCTGAAGACCTCGCTCGGCCGCACGCTTTCCCAGGCGAAGATGCGCAGATAGCGGCTGACGCGATCGCGCTTGACGAGCGGCAGCAGGAATTGATGCAGATAGCGCCGCAGCGCGTCTTCCGGCGAAAGCCCGTCGAGTTCTTCGGCGTCCAGGAACGCATTCTCCTCGAACGCCCGCGTCGCCGCGTTCAGCACTTCGCGATAGAGCCCGTCCTTGCCGCCGAAATGGTAGTTGACGGCGGCCTGATTGGCCGTCGCCCGCTGGGTGATGAGCCGCACCGAGCCGCCGTCGTATCCATATTCGGCGAAGACCGACGTCGCGGCCTTGATGAGCGCCGCGCGCGTCGTCTCCGTCGAGCGAGAGGCGACGCGCGCCTGATCCAGATTGCTCAATCCCCGTCCTCAAAAACGATAGGCGTTGACGAAGCCTAGCACCGCGCCGGTGAGCTCGCTCGCGCCGCTCCACGCCTTTTGTCCAAGCGGCGCGAGTTTCGATGGGAGCCCTGTCGGGTCGAATCTGGCCAACAAACTCCGCGCCGGTTGGTCCGCGCTTTCGCCCGTCATCTGGGCGACCGGTTCGGCGTTGTTGGTCGGGGGCGTTCGGGGCGTCGACTCGACAGGGTTTCTCGTTTCGGGAGACGGCTTGCGCGAAGCTGCGACTTTCGACGGCTTCACGGGACGCGTCTCCGCCGTTACTGGGGCGATTTCGTTCGACCAATCGAAGACGTGCTCGCGCGGATAGAGGGCGAAGACCGCCGGCGCGGCGCCGTTGCGCTCCGCCCCGTCCGGTTCGGGCTCTTCGGACAGGAGCCTGTCGATGATCTTGCCGCTCACCGGGTCGGTGGTGAAAACCATCTCCTTCAGCGCTTCGCCGTTCTTCCATTGCGGCGGCAGGGCGGCGAAAAGCGAGGTCGCGACGAAGCAGACGGCGGCGTCGACGAGAAGCCGGCGCGATCTCGCGCTGGCCGCGGCAAATTTTGCTTCCAAATGGCTCCCCATGGCGAACCTCCGTTTAAAACGTCTGATTGAAATTCAAACGCCCGTTTGAAGCGAAATTATGGCGTCGCGAAAATCGCCAGGCGGGGGGCGTCATTCTGGCGCGCCGGCTGCGGCTGAAGCCGCGACCGCGGCCCTCTTCCCGTCGCCGCTTCGCCGTGATAAGCGACCCCTCTCACGATGCGCGTCGCAACGACCGGCTTCGCCGACTAACGCCGGAAGCCGGTTTTTGCTTTCGCCCACCGCCGTTAGGCATAGAGGTCCATAGAAATGAGCCATTCCGGTTTCTTCACCGCCTCCGTCAGCGCTTCCGATCCGGAAATCGCCAAGGCGATCGAACTCGAGCTCGGCCGCCAGAGGCATGAGATCGAACTGATCGCGTCGGAAAATATTGTTTCGAAGGCGGTGCTGGAGGCCCAGGGCTCGGTTCTCACCAACAAATACGCCGAGGGCTATCCCGGCAAGCGCTATTACGGCGGCTGCCAGTTCGTCGACATCGCCGAAAATCTCGCGATCGATCGCGCCAAGAAGCTGTTCGACTGCGGCTTCGCCAATGTGCAGCCGAACTCCGGCTCGCAGGCCAATCAGTCGGTGTTCCTGGCGCTGATGCAGCCGGGCGACGTCTTCATGGGCCTCGACCTCGCCGCCGGCGGTCACCTGACCCATGGCTCGCCGGTCAATGTCTCGGGCCGCTGGTTCAAGCCGGTGCCCTACACGGTGCGCAAGGACGATCAGCGCATTGACATGGAACAGGTCGCCGCGCTCGCCAAGGAGCATAAGCCGAAGATGATCATCGCCGGCGGCTCCGGCTATTCGCGAATCTGGGACTTCGAAGGCTTCCGCAAGATCGCCGACAGCGTCGGCGCCTATTTCATGGTGGACATGGCCCATTTCGCCGGTCTCGTCGCGGCCGGACTGCATCCGTCGCCGTTCCCCCACGCCCATATCGTCACAACGACGACGCATAAGACGCTGCGCGGCCCGCGCGGCGGCATGGTGCTGACCAATGACGAAGATATCGCCAAGAAGATCAATTCGGCGGTCTTCCCCGGCCTGCAGGGCGGCCCGCTGATGCATGTCATCGCCGGCAAGGCGGTGGCCTTCGGCGAGGCCCTGACCCCGCAGTTCAAGGCCTATCAGCAGCAGGTGAAGGACAATGCCCGGACTCTGGCGCAGACGCTCGTCGACGCCGGCCTCGCGATCGTCTCGGGCGGCACCGACAATCATCTGATGCTCGTCGATCTACGCCCCAAGAAGATCACCGGCAAGGCGGCGGAAGCCGCGCTCGGCCGCGCCCACATCACCTGCAACAAGAACGGCATTCCCTTCGATCCGGAGAAGCCCTTCGTCACCTCGGGCATCCGCCTCGGCTCGCCCGCGGCGACCTCGCGCGGCTTCGGCGAGGCCGAGTTCAAAGAGGTCGGGCAGATGATCGTCGAAGTGCTCGACGGCCTCTCCTCGAAGGGCGAAGAAGGCAACGCCGCGACGGAAGCGGCGGTGAAGGAAAAGGTTCACGCGCTGACTGCGAAGTTCCCGATTTACTGAGCGGGCGCGCCACCTCCCCCTTGAGGGGGGAGGTCGGTCGCCGGAGGCGACCGGGAGGGGGTGAAACCCGAGTCGAGTTCGTTTGTCCCCCCACCCCGACCCCGCTTCGCGGGCTCGACCCTCCCCCTCAAGGGGAGGGTGTCGCGCGCAGCTCGAAGGACGACCGATGCGCTGTCCCTATTGCGGCTCCGCCGACACGCAGGTGAAGGACTCCCGTCCCGCCGAGGACTCGTCCTGCATCAGACGGCGCCGCGTCTGTCCGACCTGCGGCGGCCGCTTCACCACCTTCGAGCGCGTGCAGCTGCGCGAAATCATCGTCGTGAAAAAGTCGGGTCGCCGTGCGCCGTTCAATCGCGACAAGCTGATGCGATCGGTGGAGATCGCCTTGCGTAAGCGTCCGGTCGAAGCGGAACGCGTCGAGCAGATGATTTCCGGAATCGTTCGTCAGCTCGAAAGCCTCGGCGAAGTCGAGGTCGAAAGTCAGCGGATCGGCGAACTGGTCATCGAAGGCCTGCGTTCGCTCGACCCCGTCGCCTATGTGCGTTTCGCCTCGGTGTATCGCGATTTCCGCGAAGTTCGCGACTTCTCCGCGGTGATCGACGAATTGGAGAGCGGCGGCGACGGCGCGGCTTTTGCGTCGGACGCCGGCGACCCAGAGAAGTCATGACGCTTCACAAATCCTTTCCGCAGACCGCGACCGACGACGCCTATATGGCGGCGGCGCTGGCGCTCGGCCGGCGCAATCTGGGCCGCACGGCGCCTAATCCCGCGGTCGGCGCGCTGCTGGTGCGCGACGGCATCGTCATCGCCCGCGGCTGGACCGCGCCCGGCGGGCGCCCGCATGCGGAGGCGATCGCCATGGCGGCAGCGGGCGAGGCCGCGCGGGGCGCGACGCTTTACGTCACTTTGGAGCCCTGCGCGCATCATGGGGCGACGCCGCCTTGCGTCGACTCCATCATCGCCGGCGGCGTCGCGCGGGTCGTCACGGCGCTGGAGGACCCCGACCCGCGCGTCTCGGGCGACGGCCATGCGCGGCTGCGCAACGCGGGCATTGAGGTGCTGGTCGGGCCGGGCGCCGCCGCCGCGCGCGCCGATCATCTCGGGCATATTTTGCGGGTCACCCGCCGCCGGCCGATGATCACGCTGAAACTGGCGCGGACCGCGGACGGCTACGCCGCCGGCGCCGCGCATGATCCGCGCCTGCATATCACCGGACCCGTCACCGACGCCTTCACCCATGTGCAGCGCTCGCTGCATGACGCCATCATGATCGGCGCCGGCACGGCGCGGGAGGACGATCCGCTGATGACCGTGCGCCTGCCGGGCATGCAGCGCTGCAAGCCGCTCCGGGTCGTGCTCGACGAGAAACTGTCGCTTTCGCCGCGTTCGCGCCTCGCGTCCACCGCGCGCGAGACGCCGCTCCTGGTGATCACCGGCGCGGCCGTCGCCGATGAAGCGGTCAAGACGTTCGAAAGCGCTGCCGGCGCCGAGGTCGTCTGCGTCGCAACGCGCGACGGCCTGCTTGACCTTCCGAGCGCGCTCAGGCTTCTCGCCGATCGCGGCGTCACCCGCGTCTTCAGCGAAGGCGGTCCGCGCGTCGCCGAAAGCCTGCTCGCCGCCGATCTCGCCGACGAAGTGATCCTGCACACCGCCGTCAAACCATTGGGCCGGGCAGGGCGCCCGGCGTTGACGCCCGCGGCGCGCGCCGCGCTCGCGGACGATTCGCGCTATCGTCTGATCGAAACGCGCGCGCTCGGCGCCGACGCGATGACCCGTTACGCGCGGGTCGACTGATGTTCACCGGCATTGTTACAGATGTAGGTGAAGTCGTTTCAGTGGAGCCGCGTGGCGACCTACGGCGCCTGCGCATCGCCTGTTCCTATGAGGCCGACAGCATCGCGCTTGGCGCCTCGATCGCGTGCTCGGGCGTGTGCCTGACGGTCGTCGCCGTCGCCCGCGAAGGCGCGCGAACGATTTTTGACGTCGACGCCGCGGCTGAGACGCTTGCGGTCACGACGGTCGGGACATGGGGCGAGGGAACGCGCGTCAATCTCGAACGCGCGTTGAAGATCGGCGATGAACTCGGCGGCCATATCGTCACCGGCCATGTCGACGGCGTCGCGAAAGTTTTGTCGCGCGAAGACTTCTGCGATAGGGCGCCCGAAGGACGCCCGTCCGAAGAAACAAGCATGTGCCGCTTGCGGTTCGAGTCGCCGGGCGAGCTGTCACGCTTCATCGCCAAGAAAGGCTCCATCGCGCTCGACGGCGTGTCGCTCACCGTGAACGAGGTCGAGGAGAATCGCTTTTCCGTGCTGCTCATTCCCCATACGCTGGCGGTCACAACGCTCGGGGCGCGAAGGGCAGGGGATGCGCTGAACATCGAAGTCGATCTGATGGCGCGCTATGCGGCAAGATTGAGCGTAGCGGGTTAGCATAGCTGACAGGCGCGTCGCCCTGTGAGATAAGGCGCTTCGAAAAATGAAGGGCGCAACGACCCTCTCCCTTGGGGAGAGGGTGGCCCGGCGCAGCCGGGTCGGGTGAGGGGTTTCACGATTGAAACCATTGTGTCTCTCGCTCTCTCATGTCACTCGCCTCGCTTGACATATGGTCGCCCCTCACCCGGCTGCTTCGCAGCCGCCCTCTCCCGACGGGAGAGGGTTGCGCGCATTCCTGGAGTCCCCATGGCAGGTTTTGCACCCGACGACGCTGACTCCGCGCCCGTTCCCGGCGCGCGCATTCTCGTCGTCACGACCAAGTTCAACGCCCATATCGTCGCCATGCTGCGCGAAGGCGCGCTTGACGCGTTGCGCGCGCTTCAGGCGCAGGCGACGGTGATCGAGGTTCCCGGCGCGCTGGAGCTCGCCACCGCGGCGGCGATCGCGCTGGATGACGCCGAGCTTGCCGGCGCGCCCTATGACGGCGTGGTGGCGCTTGGCTGCGTCATTCGCGGCGAGACCTATCATTTCGAACTCGTCGCCAATGAAAGCGCGCGGGCGCTGACGAATCTCTCCGTCTCGCGCCGCATGCCGCTCGGCAATGGCGTGCTCACCGTGGAGAATGAAGCGCAGGCGATCGTGCGCGCCGATCCGAAACAGGGCGATAAGGGCGCCGACGCCGCCCGCGCGGCGGTCGCGCTGGTGCGCCTCAAACGGGGCGCGGCATGAGTCTGGATCAACGTTCGGCGGCGCGTCTGGCGATCGTGCAGGCGCTGTATCAGATGGAAGTCGCCGGCAAGGGGCTCAACGAGATTTTCGCCGAATTCGAGTCGCATTGGATCGGGCGCGAGATCGAGGGCGCGCAATATAAGCCGGCCGACGCCGGCTTTTTTCGCGACGTGTTGCAGGGCGTGCTGACCGATCAAATCGCCATCGACCGGCAGATCGATCGCGCGCTGTCCGGCGGCTGGCCGCTGTCGCGGCTGGAGTCGGTGATGCGCGCCGCTTTGCGCGCCGGCGCCTATGAGCTGCGCTCGCGCAAGGACGTCCCGGCGCGCGTCGTCATCAAGGAATATGTCGACGTCGCCGGCGCCTTCTTCGGCCCGACCGAGTCGGGCATGGTGAACGCGGTGCTCGACAGGATCGCCCATGAGGAGCGCGCCGAGGAGTTGAGTTAGAATGTCGCGCCTTCGTTCTCCCGCTTGCGGGAGAAGGTGTCGTCGCGGAGCGACGACGGATGAGGGCCCTCACCCGACCCCGCTTCGGGGGTAGTCGAAGGCTTCCGCATGCCGCAACGCTATAGCGAAGACGACATCATCGCCCGCGTCTTCGCGCCGATCGCGGGCGCGGCGGCGCTGGGGCTGAAGGACGACGCCGCGCTTCTCCCTCCGCAAAGCGCGCCGCTCGTCGTCACCACCGACATGATCGTCGCCGGGGTGCATTTTTTTGCAGACGATGCGCCGGCGCTGATCGCCAAGAAGGCGCTGCGCGTCAATCTCTCCGATCTCGCCGCCAAGGGCGCCGAGCCGATCGGCTTTTTGTTGGGCCTCGCATTGCCCGCCGACTGGACCAACGACTGGCTTGAGGCCTTCGCTGCGGGCCTCGCCGAGGATGCCCGCGCCTTTGGCGCGCCGCTCATCGGCGGCGACACGGGGGCGACGCCAGGGCCGCTGACCGTTTCAATCACGGCGCTCGGGCGGGCGGAGCGTTTCGTGCCGCGCAGCGGCGCGAAGCCGGGAGACGCCATCTTCGTCTCGGGACCGATCGGCGACGCCGCGCTGGGACTTGCCGTTCGGCGCGACCCAGCGCTCGCGGCGCGCCTTTCGGCCGGCGCCCGCGATTATCTGATCGGGCGCTATCTGCTGCCCCAGCCGCGGCTCGATCTCGCGCCGTGGCTCGCCGCCAACGCCAGCGCCGCGATGGATATTTCCGACGGGCTAGCCGGCGATCTCGCCAAGCTCTGCCGAGCGTCCGGCGTAAGCGCCGTTGTCGACCTCCCGTCCGTGCCGCTGTCCGACGCCGCGCGGGAGGCGATCGCGGTCGAACCGGGGCTGTTTGAAATGGCAATGACCGGCGGGGACGATTACGAAATTTTGTTCGCCGCCGTCGACGCGCCGGTAAATGTCACACGAATCGGCGAGACTGCCGAAGGCCGAGATCTTCCGGTTTTTCGTGACGCCGACATGCGCCAATACAAATTTTCGCATTCCTCCTATCAGCATTTTTAATGCGCTTGCGGTTTGCCGCCGACGAAATATCCTGAAGCGGTTTTTCAGTTTTCACGCAGGAATTTGCCGCCCATGAAATATCTGCTCTCCTTCCTCTCCGCATCCTTGCTGGCGACGGCGCTTCCGGCGCTGGCGCAAACCACGCCCCGCGCGTTTTTCGAACAGTCGACGCCCTCCGGCGCGGGAAACGCCCTCACTGTCTATCGGGCGCCGGTGATCACCAGCACTGGCAGTGTCGTCTACAAGGATGTTCAGATCCAATTCAACGTGTCCGCCACCGGCGATCTCACTTTGAAGTCGGGCTTTCCCATCATCACCGCTTCGCCGGTTCTGCTCACCGGCAATTTCATTCCGGGTCGATACAAGATCGACGGGACGTACTACCAGTTGAGCGGGCCCGGGGTTGGCCCGGCCGGCCGGACCACTTGGAGCCTCGGTCGGGAGTCGAACGACACCTGCCTTACGTCGGCGGGTTGGACCAGCGGACCTATCGCCGGGCATCCGTCACAGGCGCGGTTGACCGCCGCAAAGATTACCTACGCAGGTCATTCATACGGCGTGCTCGGCGAGGTAAGGTGTTATGGAAGTGGCATTCCGACTAGCTTCCAGGCGAACGATCTGATCGGCGTCGCCGCGACGGCGAACGGGTTCACGATCTTCAATTACACTCCTGGGATCTACTCTGGGTCCGGCGACCAACCTAGCCCGATCTCCTCGGCGAGCTTCCAGCGCTGTCTCAACGCAGCTTGCTGATCCGACGGCTCGCCGGCGATCTGGCCGAGATCTGCGGCGCGTCCGGCGTGAGCGCCATCGTCGACCTCGCGTCCGCGCCGCTGTCGGATGCGGCGAGAGAAGCGATCGCGATCGACGCCGCTCTGTTCGAAAGGGCGATAACCGGCGGAGACGACTACGAAATCCTCATCGCCCGCGGCGGCGGCGCGGCGCTTCCGGCGCCGGCCCGGCGGATCGGCGGGATTGTGGCGGGAGACGCGCCGCCGAGCTTCCTTGACGCACAAGGAAAGCTCGTGTTTTTCAAAAAATTGTCCTTCCAGCACTTCTGAAAAATAGTCGCGCGTCCCAGCATTGCCGCCCGGCGACGTTTCTGGCAGAAAGCCCGCCGGAAAGCTGCTGTCCCCGCCCGATTCGCTCGGCGGGGCCGCTGCTCCTTTTTTTGTTGCGCGACTCCGTTCGCGGCGACGCGACCAGTTCGGCCATTCCCCGGTCGAGGAACGAAAAGGCGAAGCCAAAATGGTTCTGTTTCTAACCATCGTCTTCGGATTGATGTCCGTCGTTTACGGCGTCAAGACGTCTATGGAATTGCTTGCGGCCGATCCCGGGTCGGCGCGGATGCAGGAAATTTCGGGCGCCGTCGCCGAGGGCGCGCAGGCCTATCTCAACCGCCAATATAAGACCATCGCCATGGTTGGCGGGGTGATCTTCGTCATTCTCGTCATTCTGCTTGGCTGGGCGGTCGCCTTCGGCTTCCTGCTGGGCGCCGTTCTCTCCGGCGCAGCCGGCTATATCGGCATGAACGTCTCGGTGCGCGCCAATGTCCGCACGGCGCAGGCGGCGACGAAGTCGCTCGCGGCCGGCCTCGACATCGCCTTCAAGGCCGGCGCGGTCACCGGATTGCTGGTCGCCGGTCTCGCGCTGCTTGGCGTCGCCGTCTATTACGCGATCCTGACCTGGTTCGCCGGCTATGCGCCCTCGGATCGCACGGTCGTCGACGCGCTCGTGGCGCTCGGCTTTGGCGGCTCGCTGATCTCGATTTTCGCCCGGCTTGGCGGCGGCATATTCACCAAGGGCGCCGACGTCGGCGCCGATCTCGTCGGCAAGGTCGAAGCCGGCATTCCCGAGGACGATCCGCGCAATCCCGCGACGATCGCCGACAATGTCGGCGATAATGTCGGCGACTGCGCCGGCATGGCGGCCGACCTTTTCGAGACCTATGCGGTGACGGTCGTCGCCACCATGGTGCTCGCCTCGATCTTCTTCGCCGGTCAGGAAGGGCTGACCTCGGCGATGGTCTATCCGCTCGCGATCGGCGGCCTGTCGATCCTCACCTCGATCGCCGGCACCTATTTCGTGAAGATGGGCGACGACGACACGCCATGGGGCAAATTCGCCGCCCCCTATTTCAGGCAGCTCGGCATCGACGATTCGATCATGGGCGCGCTCTATAAGGGGCTCATCGCCGCGGGCGTGCTGTCGGTCGCCGGCCTGTTCCTGGCGACGACGGTCACCGTCGGCTGGGGCGAAATCGGCAAGGCGAATGGCGTGGCCATCCACGGCTACGGCCTGTTCCTCTCGGGCGTTCTGGGACTGATCGTCACCGGCGCCATCGTCTACATCACCGAATATTACACCGGCACCGGCAAGCGTCCGGTGGTGTCGATCGCTCAGGCGTCGGTGACGGGCCACGGCACCAACGTCATTCAGGGCCTCGCCGTGTCGCTTGAATCGACCGCCGCGCCGGCGCTCGTCATCGTTCTCGGCATCATTCTCACCTATGAGCTCGGCGGGCTCTACGGCACCGCGATCGCGGTGACGACGATGCTCGGCCTCGCCGGCATGGTCGTCGCCCTCGACGCCTTCGGCCCGGTCACCGACAACGCCGGCGGCATCGCCGAAATGTCGGGCCTGCCGAAGGAGGTGCGCCGCAACACCGACGCGCTCGACGCCGTCGGCAACACCACGAAGGCCGTCACCAAAGGCTACGCCATCGGCTCGGCCGGCCTCGGCGCGCTGGTGCTCTTCGCCGCCTACACCAATGATCTGAAACATTTCATCGAAGCGGGCGTGCCCTTCTTCAAGGGCATCGACAAGGTCGATTTCGACCTGTCGAACCCCTATGTCGTTGCGGGCCTCCTGTTCGGCGGCCTGATCCCCTACCTCTTCGGCGGCATCGCGATGACGGCGGTCGGACGCGCTGCCGGCTCGGTCGTCGTCGAGGTGCGCCGGCAGTTCAAGGAGAAGCCCGGCATCATGGCGGGCACGGATCGGCCGGATTACGGCCGCGCCGTCGACATGCTGACGCAGGCGGCGATCCGGGAGATGATCGTGCCCTCGCTGCTGCCGGTGCTGGCGCCGATCGTCGCCTTCGTCGTCGCCTGGATCCTCGGCGGCAAGGCCAACGCCTTCGCCGCGCTCGGCGCGCTGCTCCTGGGCGTCATCGTCAACGGGCTGTTTGTGGCGATCTCGATGACCTCGGGTGGCGGCGCCTGGGACAACGCCAAGAAATCCTTCGAAGACGGCTTCGTCGACAAGGATGGCGTGAAGCATGAGAAGGGCTCCGACGCCCATAAGGCGGCGGTGACCGGCGACACGGTCGGCGACCCCTATAAGGACACCGCCGGTCCCGCGGTGAATCCAGCGATCAAAATCACCAATATCGTCGCGCTGCTGATGCTGGCGATCTTGGCGCACTGAGGCGGAACGGCGCGGCAGCGACGAATGCGCAAAGGGCGGGGGAGACCCCGCCTTTTTTTTGTAGGTAGACGGAGGATCGGTCGATGCTCAAACTCGTCATCGGCAACAAGCGCTATTCCTCCTGGTCGATGCGGCCATGGATTTTGATGAGGGAATTTCATCTTCCTTTCGAGGAGGTCGTCATCCCCCTCTATCGAGAGGAATCCAAAAGCGCGCTTCTCGCGCAATCTCCCGCGGGGAAGGTTCCGATCCTGCGCGACGGCGACGCGAATGTCTGGGATTCGCTGGCGATCGTCGAATATCTCGCCGACCTATATCCTGATCTTCTCATCTGGCCTCAGGAAAGAGAAACCCGCGCTCACGCGCGGGCGCTCGCCTGCGAGATGCATTCGGGCTTCACGGCGCTGCGCGGCGAATGCCCCATGAATTTCGGCCGATCGCCGCGGCCCGCCTCATTGACCGAGGCGGCCCGCGCCGACGCCGACCGCATCGGCGCGGCGTGGCGAGACGCGCTGGCGTGTTACGGCGGGCCGTTTCTTTTCGGGCAATTTGGCGCCGTTGAGGCCATGTTCGCGCCCGTCGTCCAGCGGTTCGAAAGCTACATGGTCCCCGTGTCGGAGGAAGCGCGGCGTTACATGCACGCGGTCAAATCGCTTGCGTCCTGGAACGAGTGGAGCCAATCCGCTCGGAGCGAGGAATGGCGCCTGCCTCAATTTGAGCGCGACTGAACGCGAGCTTTCGCTTTCTGTTTGCTGGAATTCCAGCCGATCCACTGGCGAATCTTGACGTTTCTTGATGAAACAAGATAGGTATTTCAGTCCGCAGGAAAGCCGCGATGCGCGAAAAATTCGCCACTCAGGTCGACAGGGATCTGCTCGCCGAGATCCGCAAGATCGCAAAGGATGAGGGCCGGCAGCTTCAGTCCGTCGTCGAGGACGCGCTGCGCGCGCATGTCGAGGAGCGCAGCAAGGCGAAGCCGCGACGACATGTGATGGAGGCCTATCGTACGAGCCTGTCGCGCTATGACGCGCTTTATGAAAAGCTCGCCAAGTGAGCGGGAGGCGAACAGATTATCTGACGGTCGCCGAAATACTCGCCATTCACGATGATCTGATCGAACGATACGGCGGCGCGGCGGGCGTGCGCGATCCTGGTCAGCTCGAAGCGGCGCTGTTTCGCCCGCAAACGGGCTATTACGCCGACGAGATCGCGCAAGCGGCCGCCCTGTGGGAAAGTCTTTCACAGAACCACGCCTTCGTCGACGGCAACAAGCGCGTCGCCTTCGCGGCTATGTTCGCCTTTCTCACGATCAACGGAATTTCACTTCTCGCGAATGCGGACGAAGCGTGGAGCTTCGCGTCCGCGCTCTACGAGAAAGACGCGTTTCGCTTCGAGACGCTGGAGGCGTGGTTGCGCCGGAACTGCCGATAAACGCGCTCAGCGTTACGGCTTGACGACCTGCGCCTTCAGACGACTGGCGCGGGCCGGCTCGCGCCATGTGACTTTCCGGGTGGCGTCCTGCATTATCGCTGCCGACGAGCGCCCCCGTCGCGGCTTGGGGGGCGCGGGCGGACGACATGACCCACCCCTTCTATTGCCTCCACACGCATGGCTTTGTCCGCGTCGCCGTCGCGACGCCGAGGGTGAGGGTCGCCGATCCGGCGTTCAACGTGGCGCGGACGATCGAATTGGCGCGGGAAGCCGATACCCATGGCGCCTCGCTCGCGCTGTTCCCCGAACTGGGACTGTCCTCCTATGCGATCGACGATCTCCTGCACCAGGAGGCGCTGCTCGACGCCGTCGAGGCGGCGCTCGCCGAACTCGTCGCGGCGTCTTGCGGCATTCACCCGCTGATCGTCGTCGGCGCGCCGCTGCGTCATCGCGGCCGCCTTTTTAATTGCGGCGTCGCGATCCTGCGCGGCCGAGTCCTCGCCGTGACGCCCAAGGTCTATCTGCCGAATTATCGCGAATTCTACGAACAGCGGCATTTCGCCTCCGGCGCCTTCGTCGCCGGCGAAGAGATCGAAATCTCTGGGCAAACCGCGCCCTTCGGCTCCGACACGCTTCTCGAAGCGACGGACTTTCCCGGCCTCGTCGTGCATATGGAAATCTGCGAGGACGTATGGGTTCCCATTCCGCCCTCGGCGCGCGCCGCGCTGGCGGGCGCGACCGTGTTGCTCAATCTCTCGGCGTCCAACGCGATCGTCGGCAAGTCGGACTATCGCGAGACGCTCTGCGCGGCGCATTCGGCGCGCTGTCTCGCGGCCTATCTCTATTCGGCGGCGGGGCAGGGCGAGTCGACGACTGATCTCGCCTGGGACGGCGAAGCGCTGATTTGTGAAAAAGGCGACGTTCTCGCCAAGGCGCCGCGCTTTTCCGATGAGCCGCAACTGACGCTTGCCGACATCGACATCGGCCGTCTTCTTGCCGAGCGCATGCGGCAAGGCACGTTCGGCGCCTGCGCCGACGTGGAGCAGGGCGCGACGCGCTATCGCCGCATCCCGTTTGAACTCGCCCCGACCTGCGATCGCGATCTTGGGTTTCTGCGCGAAGTGGGGCGCTTTCCCTTCGTTCCGTCCGACGACGCGCGACTGGCCGAACTCTGCTTCGAGGCGTTCAACATCCAGTCGCATGGGCTCGAACAGCGGCTGCGCGCCGCGAAGATCAACAAGGTCGTGATCGGCGTCTCCGGCGGATTGGATTCGACGCAGGCGCTGCTGGTGGCGGCGACGGCGATGGATGCGCTCGGACTCCCGCGCGAGAATGTGCTGGGCTTCACGCTGCCGGCCTTCGCCACGAGCGAACGCACCAGGGCCAACGCCTGGCGGCTGATGCGGGCGCTCGGCGTCACCGCGCAGGAAATCGACGTGAACGCGGCCTGCAAGCAGATGCTCGCAGATATCGACCATCCGGCGGCGCGCGGCGCAGCGGTTTACGACGCGACTTACGAGAATGTGCAGGCGGGCGCGCGCACATCGCTTTTGTTTCGTCTCGCCAACCGCCATGGCGCGATCGTCATCGGCACCGGCGATCTCTCGGAGCTCGCGCTCGGCTGGTGCACCTATGGCGTCGGCGATCAGATGTCGCATTACAACGTCAATGCGTCAGTTCCCAAGACGCTCATCCAGCATCTCATTCGCTGGTGCGCCCGCGATGCGCGTTTCGGCGCCGAAGCGGCGCCGGTGCTTGAGGATATTCTCGCGACGGAAATTTCGCCCGAGCTTGTGCCCGGCGAGGCCACACAGCGGACCGAGGCGACGGTGGGGCCTTATGCGCTGCAGGATTTCAATCTCTATTACGCGACGCGCTACGGTTTCGCGCCGGCGAAAATCGCCTTCCTCGCCTGGCGCGCCTGGCGGCATGCGGCGGCCGGATCATGGCCGACGGGCATCGCGGACGCCGACAAGGTCGTCTACGAACTGCCGACGATCAAGCATTGGCTCGGCGTTTTCGTGAAGCGTTTCTTTGAAGGCAGCCAATTCAAGAGGTCGGCGTTGCCGAACGGTCCCAAAGTCAGTTCGGGAGGATCGCTGTCGCCGCGGGGCGATTGGCGCGCGCCGTCCGATTCGGTGGCGGACGCCTGGTTGCGTTCGCTCGACGACATTCCCTGACGCCGACGCGCCGACCGCTCGCGACGAGCGGTCGGCTCATGAACCGCGGTCGGAGACGGCCGCTCAGGCGCGCCGGACGAGGCCGAGGACGACTGAAACGACCAGCAGGACCAGCGCGACCCAGAACAAAATGCGCGCGCCTTCCACCGCGACGCCGGCGACGCCGCCGAAGCCCAGAAAGGCGGCGACAAGCGCGACAACAAGAAAGACGACCGCCCAATACAGAAGGTTGCCCATTTTAGCCTCCGCGATTTACTCACGTCATAGAACGCGGTTACAGCGCACATGTTCCGCAGCCGAAGGGCGCGGAACCGCGGATGACGTACGGCTCAGGTCTCGACGCCGCCGAAATTGGCGTTAGAATGGCCGACAGCATCCACGTCACTTGCCCTTGGACGTCATGTGCTATTCGCTTGAGGCAAGCATAACCGCTGGGCTCGGCCTGGGACTGGCCGGCTACGGCATGGTTTCAAAAGCCCTGCGCCACGACCGGCGCATGTTGCTGTTCGCTCTGTTTCCGGTGGTGTTTTCGGCGCATCAATTCGTCGAGGCGGCGGTGTGGCTCACGCGCAACGATCCGGTCGCCGGCCAGCCCTTTCGCTATCTCTACACGCTGATCGCCTTCACGATGTGGCCGGTGTTGACGCCTCTGGCCGCCGCCTATGCGGAGCCCGATCCGGAAAGAAAGCGAATATGGCTGACCATGGGCGGCGTAGGCTTCGTTCTGGCCGCCTATCTGATCGCCAAGCTTGCCGGCGCCGACGGCATCGACCTGACGGTGTATCGGCATTCTCTCGCCTATGACCCGTTGTTCGAGCGTCCGCCGCTCGTGACCGATTTTCTCTATCTCCTGCTAACCGTGACGCCGCTCGTCCTCAGCGATCGCAGGGCGATCAACGTATTCGGGGTTGCGGTGCTGGCCACGTTTTTCCTGGCGCTCGCGTTCAATCGGCCGGCTTGGTATTCCGTTTGGTGTCTCGCCGCCGCCCTGTTCAGCTTGATTATCGCGCTCGCGATCGAAGGGGCGCGCAGCTCCGACTACGACGAAATGGAAATTCAACGTTAGCGCGCCGCGCCGGGGTTCGTCGCCCATTCGATATAGAGCGTCCGAAGCAGGCGCGCCTTCGCGCCCGGCGCGCCTGAACCGATGGGACGGCCGTCGATCGAGACCACCGGCAGGACGAGATTGGAGGCGCTTGTCAAAAAGGCCTCCTGCGCCTCATAGGCCTCGGCGGCCGAAAAGCCGCGCTCCTCGATGGTGAGTCCTTCGCGCGCCGCGAGCGACTGCACGGCTTTGCGGGTGCAGCCGGGGAGAATCGCGGGTGAGTTCGGACGGGTCACGATCGTGTCCGACCTGGTGAGAATGAAGGCGGTCGAGGACGAACCTTCGGTCACGAAGCCGTCGCGATCGATCATCCACGCTTCCTGACAGCCGGCGTCGAGCGCCGCCTGCTTCGCCAGCACCTGGGCAAGCAGCGCGACGCTCTTGATGTCGCGCCGCGCCCAGCGGATATCGGGAACTGTCAGGACATTGACCCCGGTTGCCACTGCGGGCGAAGCGATGATGTTTTTCTTTTGGGCGAAGGCGACGACGGTCGGCGTCGTTCCTGCGGGAAAACCGAAATCCCGATCGCGGGCGGCGCCTCTGGTGATCTGAAGATAAACGAGGCCTTCGTTCAATTCGTTTCTTGCGACGAGTTCCGCCTCGACGTCCGCGATTTCCTGTAAGGAAAAGGGAATCGCAATGCCCAATTGACGCAATGAATTCTCAAGCCGAGACAGATGCGCGTCATTGTCGATGAGCTTGCCGCCGATGACGGCGGCGACTTCATAGACGCCGTCTGCGAACAGGAAGCCGCGGTCCATAATCGACACGCGCGCGTCCGCAAGGGGAAGATAGGCGCCATTCACATATGCGATTTCAGGCAAGGTCGGCTCCGGGCGAGGGCTTTGCAAATCTATCGCAGCGCTTGCGGCTTGTCGCGCCGCCGCTCTTGGTTTTATCAAGGGGCTGACGGCCTACATTAGAGTGATCTGCGGCAATTCAGCCTTCGATCGGTTTGGGCCTCTCGCGCCCCGGTCGCGAGACGTCGCCGCGCATGGGCGGAAGGGAGCGGGCGTGGGCGAGGAAATCAAGACGACGGGCTTCACCCCGGCCGACAAAGCGCGATTTACCGGCCGGCTCGCCGAGGAAACCGGGCTCGCCCGCCGCCTGTATGAGGCGGACGCATTTTCGCGCGACGGCCATATGGTGGGATTCGAAATCGAAACCTGGATCGTCGATCACAATTATGCGCCTTCGTCGATCAATCAGAATGTGCTCGAAGCCCTCGATCATCCGCTCGTCGTGCCGGAGCTGTCGCGGTTTAACCTCGAATTGAATTGCGCGCCTTTCCGCCTTGCCGGCGACGCGCTGACGCAGGCGCATGAATCGCTGACGCGGCTATGGGCGACGTGCAATGACGTGGCTCACCGGCTCGACGCCAATCTCGTGCTGATCGGCACGCTGCCGACGATCCGCGACGCCGATCTGACGCTCGCCAATATGTCGCCGCTCAACCGCTACTATGCGCTGAATCAGGAAGTGCTGCGGCTTCGCGGCGGCGCGCCGCTGCATGTCAATATCGCCGGCCGCGACCGGCTCGCCTCCGTCCACCAGGATGTGATGCTCGAGGCGGCGACGACCTCGTTTCAGATCCATCTCAAGGCGCCGGCCGATCTCGCGCATCTCTATTACAACGCCTCGGTGGCGGCGTCCGGGCCGATCCTCGCGGCTTGCGGCAATGCGCCTTTTCTGTTCGGCAAGGCGCTGTGGGAGGAAACGCGCATTCCGCTGTTTGAACAGGCGGTGAAAGTGCCGGGCCCGGCCAGGGTCTCGATGGGCTCGGGCTATGCGACGCGATCGCTGATCGAACTCTTCGAGGAGAATCTGCGCGACTATGACGCGCTTCTCCCGATGGCGTTCGACGATCCGCCGGAGGCGATGCGGCATCTGCGCCTGCATAATGGCGTCATCTGGCGCTGGAATCGCCCGCTGGTCGGCTTCGACGAGAGCGGCGCGCCGCATTTGCGCATCGAGCACCGCATCCTGCCGGCGGGGCCGACCTTTATCGACATGATGGCGAACGCCGCGCTGTATCTCGGCCTCGCGCGCGCGCTCGCCCTGGCGGGCGACGCCGCCGGCAATGGAGCTGGAGGCCTGGCCTTCAACGACGCCAGGCGCAACTTCTATTCCGCGGCGCGTTTCGGCCTCGACGCCAAGCTCGACTGGCCGGGCGCAGGGGAAAGCGCGGCGGATCGACTGCTGCTCGATCGCCTGATTCCCGACGCCCGGGCGGGACTTCAAGACCTTGGCGTCGCCGAAGACGGCTTCCTCGACATCATCGAAGCGCGGGTGCGAACGCGCCAGACCGGCGCGACCTGGCAGCGAAATGCGCTTGAGGCGCGCGGCGGCGACCTTTATGGCCTGATGGCGGCCTATTGCGAGCGCCAGCGGAGCGGCGCGCCAGTCCATCAGTGGGAAATATGAGGAGCACAGTGACTGACGCGCCTTGCGCCCTGCTCGACCGGCTGCCCGACGGATTTCTCGACTGTCCCGCCGACCGCCTGAAAGACATCCTGCCTCGACCGACGCTGTTCGACCTTCCCGGCCGCGATCCGCAGCCGTTGTTCGTGTCGACCCTGCTGCATGGAAACGAAACTAGCGGCCTCGCCGCCGTGCAGGACGTGCTGCGCCGGCACGTCGCGCGCGGATTGAACCGGTCGCTTATCCTGTTCATCGGCAATGTCGAAGCCGCGGCGGCAAATATGCGGACGCTGCCGGGTCAGCGCGACTTCAACCGGGTGTGGCCGGGCACGGCGTTTCCCGACGATCCTCTCGCGCATATGGCGCGCTGGATATACGATTACGTCAAGATGCGCGACGCGTTCGCCGCCGTCGACATCCATAACAACACCGGCTTCAATCCGCATTACAGCTGCATCAGCAGGCTCGACGCGAAATATGTCGCGCTCGCGCAGCTCTATTCTCGCATCGTGGTGCTGTTCCAGCGCCCGCGCGGCACCTGCGCGGCGGCTTTCGCCGAGCTTTGCCCGGCGATCACGGTGGAATGCGGCAAGTCCGGACTGGACGCCGGCGCCGAACACGCCGTCGAATTGCTCGACGCCTGTCTGTCGATCGCTGAGCTTCCCTGCCGCCCGCCGGCGCCGCAGGATGTGGAGCTGCTGCGCACGCACGCCATCGTGAAGCCTCCCGCCGGCGCGAGCTTCTCATTTGATGGAACGCCCGCGGATTTTCTCTTCCGTCCGGACATCGACCATCTCAACTTCAGCGAATTGGGCGCAGGCGCTCTGTTCGGCGCGCTGGGCGATGAAGACGCGCGGCTCGACGTCCTGCCCGGCGACGGCAGCGACAGTCAGCCGATCAACTATTTCGATTATGCCGGCGGCGAAATCAGACTCGCGCGGCCGGCCATTCCGGCGATGCTGACGATCGACCGGCGCGCGGTTCAGCAGGATTGCCTGTGCTATCTGATGCACCGCATCGGCATGGACGGCGCCGGCGAATAACGCCGATGCGCAGGCGCGCTCAAGGCTTCTCGGGCTGAACGTTCTCGATGACGTAAAGGCCCTTGGCGTCGCGACTGATCGTGAATTTGATCTTCATGCCCTTCGACAGGCTGGAAAGATCGACATTGGGCGCGACGCGAAACGCCATCGTCATCGGCGACATTTCCAAGGGTCCCGAGACCGGTCCATGGGTGATCATGATCCGCCGCTCGTCGGCGTCGACGGCCCTGACGACGCCGTCGCCCTGACCGGTCGTCTTGTCCGCCGTCTCCGCGGCCTGGACGATGACGAAGCCCGGCGCTTCGGGGACCGGCGAATTGGCCGAAGCGCCGCCGATTCCAAAGGAAACGGCGACGCCGGCTCCGACGAGCCAAGACGTAAGGCGCATGGTCTTCATCGCGGCGCTTGGCCTCGCGGCTCGGCTAGACTTTGCGGCACTCTTCGGCGCATTTCTGGCACGCCTTGCCGCAGGCCACGCATTCGGGAATTTTCGGAAACTTGTCGCATTGTTTCTTGCAGTCCTCGCAGATCGAAGCGACCGTTTTCGCCAGCGCGCCGACGTGCGAAGAGTTGAGCGCCGCCAGCGTTGCGAGCGCGTCGCATGCAGCGACCAGCTGCACCGAGGCGTCCGCGCATTCCGACATGCTCGTGTCTTTCATCGCGAACATGCCAAGACAGTGCCGAATGCAGTCGTTGCCGGTGGAGACGCATTCGATGGCGGATTTTTCCAGGTCTTTGTAAAGAGCCGGATGCATATCCTCCATTTTGGCGCCGGCGTTTGTCTCCGCGAACGCTTGAGTGGCGGACACGACCGCGGCGGCGGTTCCGACAGCAATAAATTCACGACGTTGCATGGTCTTTCTCCAAGTGGCTTCACTTCAGGCTTCACTGACGCTGACGCGTAGGGCCGCTGGCGCCGTTGGGCGCCATCGGGATGGCTGCGCTCATGCCGCTTCCGGGTTGCGGCGAAAGATGACGCTGAGATTGTTGGCGGGCATTTCCACGACCTGAGGGTCCCCAAATCCTTTCCCGCGCGCGACCTCGGCGACCTCGTCGAGATCACGGACGCCCCAGGAGGCGTTGCGTGCGCGAAGGCTCGCGTCGAATTCCGCGTTGCTTGGCGCGGTGTGGGCGCCGCCCCGCCTGTATGGACCGTATAAATAGAGCGGCGCGTTTTCAGGCAAAGTCCCGCGAGCGCCCTCGAACAAGGCTTCCGTCGCGCGCCACGGCGAAATGTGAATCATATTGATGCAGATCATGGCGTCAGCGGCGCCGATAGGCCAGGGAAATCTTTCGACGTCGAGCGCCAATGGCGCGCGAATATTGGCGGCTCCGGCCGCGGCGATCCAGGCCGCGATGCTCTCGCGCGCTTCGGCGCTCGGGTCGGATGGGCAAAATGTCACATGGGGGAAATCCGCCGCGAAATATGCGACGTGCTCGCCGGCGCCGCTGGCGATTTCGAGCGCCAGCCCCGTCGTCGGCAGAATCTCGCGCAGGACATCGAGAATCGGTCCGCGATTGCGAGCGGTCGACGACGCGAAGAGACGCTTGTCGTTCATAGGGCTCTCTAAATTGCGCAATCGACGCTGATTGCCAGCGCTTTAGCGCTTTTCGATCGCAGGCGCGTGACGTGAGAAAATCTGAAGCGCGTCTTGACCTCCGGGCGCAGGCCCGAAGGGGCCCATTCAAGAACGGCGCCGATCGCGTCGGCGCGAGGCGTTCCGCGTCGAAGGGAGCCCGTTTTCGCCTCCTGATGAAAGATCACATGCGCCGCTTGGAGGCTGAACGGCGCGCGATTGCGTGCGCCGCTTGGAGGCTGAACGGCGCGCGATTGCGCGCCATGGTTGAATATTAGGATCGTTCGCGTCAAAATATTCGAGGCTGGGCTATCTGGCGACAAGCTCGAATTCGGCGACGACCGGCGCGTGGAGCGACGCGGCGACGAATTCCTCCGCATAGACTTCGTCCTGTAGCCCCTCGTTCAGAATGGCGGTTTCGCGCCAGGCGGCGGCGAGCGCAGGCGATGCGAGGAGGTGGTCGATCAGCGTCGGCCGGCCGGCGTGGATGACGGTGAAGCGCCGCGACGGTTCGACGCGCTCTTCCAGCGGGACAAGAACGCGCGGCCCGCTCGCGCCTTCATCCTTGCCGCCGCGAAGCAGTCGCGTCGGCGCGTCATGCGCGTCGGCGTTGAAATCGCCGGCGACCGCGATGAGCGCGTCCGGCTCGGCGTCGAACAGCGTCTCGGCGAACAGCCGCGCTTCCAGCGCCTGGCCCTCGCGTTTAAGCGCCGCCACGAACTGGCCTTCGATCTGCGCGCGGCTTGATCCCAGCCCGCGCGCCGTGGCCACGGGACTGGCGCGCGGCGCGCGCAGGTGCAGATTGACGACATGGAGCGCGCGGTCATTGGGCAACTCGACCAAAGCATAGAGCAGCGGCCGGTCCCAGACGATCTCCACCGGTTCGGGTTCGGAGCCGTCCGTCTCGCGCGGCGCCGGCCAGTTCCACCGCGCGACGATGTCGTGATGGATCTGGCGGCGCGCGCGCATCGGCCATCGCGACAGGATCGCGAGATTATGCACGTCGGCCGGGACGTCGGCGCCGGGCCTCACGGTCGTCGCGCGATGAAAATTTGCGTATCGCGTGGTCGCGAGCAATTGGTCGAGCGCGACATATTGCCGTGCGCCCTGCTTGTGAACGCGCTGCGCGTGGATTTCCTGCAGGCACAGGATGTCGGCGTCGAGCGCCTCCAGCAGCGGGCGCAGCGCGCCGGTTCTAAGCGCGAAAGCGTCCGCCTTGGTCGCCGACCAATCGAGATTTTCGAGATTGAACGTCGCGAGCCGGAACGCCTGCATGGGCGATCATCGCCCGAACCGCTGGCATGCGCCAGCAGATTGCGCCTCGACGCCGTCGACGTTTACCGGCAATATCGGCGACAATTTCCAATCCGGGAGCGCGATGTGTCCCTTTTTGACGGGATTCCTTTTTTTTGTCGGCCTCAACCCCGCTCGCGGCGAGCAGCTTGCGCGCCATTGCGCGCGCAGGCGTTACGCCGAGCACGAACTGGTTCTCGACTTCGACGATCCTTCGACCGACGTCTATTTTATCGTCAGCGGCGACGTTCGGGTGCTCATTCGCACCGCAGCCGGCAAGGAAATGATCTTCGGCGACTTCGGACCGGGAAAATTCTTCGGCGAGATGGCGGCGATCGACGGAGCGAAACGCTCCGCTAACGTCACGGCGCTCACCAACGCCGAACTCTTGCTGGTGCCGCCCGCGGTCTTCAAGGAGATCGTCTTCGGCGAGCCGGAAATATGTGAACGTCTGCTGCGTCTGCTGACCTTGCGCGTGCGGGAGCTGAATACGCGCCTCTTCGAACGCTCGGTGCTCGACCTCAAACATCGGCTGTATTCCGAATTGTTGCGCATGTCGGCCCCGCGCAAAGGGGCGCCGGAGCAGGCGATCGTCTCGCCGCCGCCCTTTCAGCACGATCTCGCCGCCCGCATCGGCTGCCGGCGCGAACAGGTCAGCCGCGAACTCTCGGCGATGATAGACGAAGGCCTCGCTGAAAAAATCCGCGGCGGGCTCGTGCTGTTGCGCCCGTCGCTTCTGGAAAAGCGCGTTCAGGAGGCGCTCAACGAAGCGGAATGACATGTGTGCGCTCTCGCACAAACAGACGATGCGCGGCGCGCTACCGTCGCTATGTTGCCGATAAGAGGCGAAGGACCCACGGCAAAGCAAGCGATTGGGAGAAGCCGAATGATTCCCGAACTGATGCCGATCAGGCGTTGCGCGGAGTTGGCAGGTCTGCGCAGTCATGAGCTTGTCCTGGGCGTGAGCCCCAGCGACGAACACGAGCGCATGCTGGCGCGCTACCGGCGCGCCGTCTCGCTCGATGCGGCGAGAGGGCGAGTCGTCGCCGACATCCGCAGCGCGGTGAAGCGCGGCGCGGCGCGGCGCGCCGCCGACCTGCTGATCGTGCTGCGCTGTCTGTTTGCCCCGGAAGCGGCTCTCGCCGACCCGTCCGCGATGGCGCGCCCGCGCCGCCGCATCCAGTCGGCCCGCCAACGCCGAGCGATTGATCCGACGGCCGTCGCGCAGGAGTCCTCGAAGAGAGTAGGCGAAATCGTCCTGCTCTTCGACAGCGGGCGGCGGCGGCGCTAGCCGCGACGTCGCCGCCTGTGGTTTTAGCGCAACACCAGGGAATTTGTTTCATTCGCCGCTGATGCGCCGAGCATGCCGAACATCGGAGATAAGTCCTTGGCGTATAGAGGAATCCGCAGCGCGCGCGTCGCGCCGTCGCTGTTTCGGAATGAAGGCGCGCGCCACGCGTAAGCTTGCCGCTCCGGGCGACATGAGTCAGCTTCCGGAGCAGTTGACGGTCAGCCTGCGGGAGCCGCTATCCACACTTTCAGGGGTTTGCCTTTCATGCGCGCATATAGAATGGCGACGAGGTTTGTTGGCGTTTTGCTCGCCGCATTCGCGCTTTTGGGTCCGGCGATCGCGCAGGACGACCCGCGCGCCGAACAGGCGCGCCTCGCCGCCCATATCCAGCTTCATCCGACCGACTATGAGGCGACCTATCGTTACGTCCTGCTGTCCACCGAGCTGCGCGACTATGAGGCGGGGATCGGCGCGCTCGAACGCATCCTCATGTTCAACCCCAATCTGTCCCGCGCCCGAAAGGAGCTTGGCTTCCTCTATGCGCGGCTCGGGTCCTATGAACTTTCCGCGCAGCATCTGCGCAAGGCGCTCGCCGAAGGCGGCCTCGATTCAGTCCAGGTCGCGCAGATCGAGGCGCAGCTGCCCGATATCGAAAAACGCACCCAGGCCAGCCGTCTCTATCTGAGAATTCACGCCGGTCTGCGGGCGCAAACGAACGCCAATTTCTTTCCGACCAACAATCTATTCCAGGTCGGCGGAGTCGGCGTCGCATCGGCCGCCTCGCGAAAGGGCGACGTCAACAGCTTCCAGCTGGTGCAGGCCGCGCATGATTTCGATTTTCAAAATGCGCGCGGCGACCAGCTCGAGACGCGGCTCACCGGCTACGCCACCGAGCAGTTTCGCCTGCCGCAATACAGCGTCGCGCTTTTCGCCGGCTCGATCGGGCCGCGCATTCACATCGCGCCTGATCTCTATCCCGGTCTGTCGATCAAGCCTTACCTGACCGGCGCCTTGTCCATGCTCGGCGGGACCAATTATCTGAACGCCGGCGGCGGCGGCGTGAGTTTCGGGGCCCAGCTCAACCCCGATTTCTGGCTCGAGCCGGGCGCCGAATGGCGGTCGATCTGGGTCAATCCGGCGCCTGGCGCGCTCAGCTATCTCGGCGTGTCGCCCTACCAGACCGTCTCGACATTGGCGACGGGCGACGTGGTGACCGGCTATGTGAGCGGGTCGTACAGACTGACCAACGATCTGCGTTTCGAGAGTCGCGTCGGCTATTCCCGCGCCTTCGCCGGCAATCCGCAACAAACGTCCGGTCAGGTCGACGTTCAGGCGATGCTGCGGCTGGAGTTCGACCCGCCGTTCGAGATCATCCCGCGCCGATGGACCGTCGCGCCCTATGGCCGTTTCACGTACCTTGCCTTCGACGCCGCCAATCCGCTGATCAATCCGTTCACCGCACGGCGCGACAATGTCTGGATCGGCGGCTTGCTGGTCGATTTGCCGGTCACGGCCTCCTTCGGTTTCGCCGGCAACGTCGAATTCGCGCGCAATGATTCGAACATCCAGAATTTCAAGACCGAGAACCTGTCCGTCAGCTTCGGGCCGACGGCGAAATTCTAACGGAGACGACAGATGAAAAAGCTCTCCGTGGCCGCCGCCGCCCTGGCGCTCGTCGCCGGTCCCGCGCTCGCTGAACAGGTCGGCAATGTCGGCGCGGTGAATCAGAGCGCGCATGGCACGCCGCCGGGCGCCGCGAAGCGCTCGCTGTCCGTCGGTCTCGGCGTGCAGCGGCGCGAACGCATCGAGACGAGTCCCGAAGGCAGCGCCCAGATCGTCTTTGGCGACACGTCAACGATGACCGTTGGCCGCAACAGCGCGGTCACCGTCGACGACTTCGTCTATTCGGGCGGGCGCGGCCAGCAGGGCGTGTCGATGGCGAAGGGCGTGATGCGTTTCGTCGGCGGCGGCGTCAGCCATGAGGGCGGAACGAAGCTGCGGACGCCGACAGCGTCGATCGGCGTGCGCGGCGGTACGGCGCTGATACAGATCGGCGGCTCATGCGGCACGCTGATCGTGCATCAATACGGTTCGATCGACGTAGGCGGGCGGACGCTCACCCGCGCGGGCTACGGCGTATGCGCGCCGAACGGCGGGCCGGTGTCGGAGCCTTTCCTCGTGCCTCCGGAAAAGATCGCGGAAATCATTGCCGCTCTGGAGAGCGGCAGACGGCAGCGCGGCGGCGCCAGGCGCCCGCCGACCAGCGAAGAAGCGAATCTCGCGCTGGGCAATGATCGGCCCCCGGACGTGGTGAGCCCGCCGGGGCTCGACGCGCTTGGCCCGGTATGGTTCGGCAATGCGCTGGTGCAGAGCCGCGCCAATGTCGACAATCAGCCTGCGCCGCTGTTGGCGCCGGCGCCCCAAGAAGGACATCACGGCGGGCATGGCGGCCACGGCGGCCGTGGCGGAAACGGCGGCTACGGCGGACATGGCGGCCACGGCGGACATGGCGGACATGGCGGACATGGCGAAGGCGGCCATGGCGGCGGCGGCCAGTACGGCGGCGGCTTTGGGGGCGGCTTCGGAGGCGACTGACGCGGCGCCGCCGATTGCGGTCAGGGCGGATAGGACGGAGCCGGCGGCGGCGGCGCGACCGTGATGCGAGGTGCGGATGTTGAAGCGGCGTCGCGCCTATCTCCTCGCGCTTGTCGCCGCAGCCGCGCTCATTTTGCCCTGGGGCGTCGCTCAGCCGCGGGCGCTCGACGATCTGCGCAACTTCGTCTTCGACACCTTCCAGCGTCTCGCGCCGCGCGCTTATGATCCGGAAGCGCCGACGCGCGTCGTCGGCGTCGATGAGAAAAGTTTGAAGGCATATGGGCAATGGCCTTGGCCCCGCGCGCGGCTGGCCGAGCTTGTCGACCGGCTGCGCGAACTCGGCGCGGCCTCCATCGCCTTCGACTTCATCTTCGCCGAGCCTGACCGCGCCGGGGCGGCGCAGCTTCTCGACGCGATCCCAGATGCGCGCGTCCGCGCCGAAGCGGCCAAGCTCGTCGCCAGGATACCGAGCGGCGACCAGATTTTCGCCGAGGCGCTGACCCGGGCGCCGGCGACGCTCGGCGTCACGCTTACCGATGCGGTGGTCGCGCCGCTGCCGGCGAAATCGGGGCTCGTGACCGCCGGCGACGATCCCGCGCCCTTCCTTGTCGCCTTCGCCGGCGCGGTCGGCCCGGAGCGGCGGCTTGAGGAAGCGGCCAAGGGACTCGGCGCGACGAATTGGCTGGCGGATCACGACCAGATCGTGCGCCGCGTGCCGCTGGTCACCCGCGCCGGCGAGTTTCTCATGCCGTCCCTGGCGCTCGAAGCCCTGCGCGTCGCGCAGGGCGAGTCGGCGATCGTAATCCGCTCGTCAAACGCCAGCGGACAAACGGCCTTCGGCAAGCAGACAGGCGTCAATGCGATCAAGGTCGGCGCCTTCGAAATCAATACCGGGCCCAACGCGGAGGTTCGCCCGCGCTATTCGCATCGTGACGCCGCGCGGGACATTTCGGCCAAGGACGTTCTCGACGGTCGCGTGGGGCGCGAAGACATCGAGGGACGCATCATCTTCGTCGGCGCGCTGGCGACAGGTCTCGGCGACGTCCGCGCCACGCCTTTGGATCCGGTGGCCCCCGGCGTGGACGTGCATGCGCAGATCGTCGAGTCGATCGCTTCCGGCGCGCTGCTGGCGCGACCGGACTGGGCGCCGGGCCTCGAATTTGTCGTCGCCGCGCTCGCTTTCCTGCTGGTCATGGGGCTGCTCTATGTCGCGCCGCCGCTCGTCTCGGCGGCAACTGCGCCGCTCATCGTCGTCGGGCTTTTCGCCGGCGCGTTTTATCTGTTCGACCGTCACGGCGTGCTGCTCGATCCGGCCTATCCGAGTCTTGCGGTGATTGGAGGCTATCTCTTCGGCGCCGTCACGCTGTGGCGCGCCGAAACATCAGCTCGCCGACATGTGCGACAGGCCTTCGGCAAATTCGTCTCCCCCGCCGTCGTCGATCGTCTCGCGGAACATCCGGATCGCTTGGTGCTCGGCGGCGAGACGCGCGAACTGACCGTGCTGTTTTCGGACCTGCGCAATTTTTCCCGCATTTCGGAAGGGATGGGCGCGCGCGAACTCACCCAGTTCATGAACGATTATTTGACGCCGATGACCGACGCCATCCTCGAAGAGGAAGGGACGGTCGACAAATATATGGGCGATGCGGTGCTCGCCTTCTGGAACGCGCCGCTCGACACCGACGACCATCCGCGCAAGGCGGTTCGGGCCGCGCTGATGATGCGCGACGCTCTGATCGGTCTCAACAAGCGGCGCGCCGCGGCGGCCGCGGCGTCGGGCCAGGACGTCCAGCCGGCGGCGATGGGGCTCGGCCTCCATCTCGGACCGTGCAGCGTCGGCAATATGGGGTCGCTCCGCCGCTTCGACTATTCGATCCTCGGCGACACGGTGAACCTGGCCTCAAGACTCGAAGGCGCAAGCAAGGCCTTTCAGACCGACATTGTCGCGTCGGGCGCCGTGCGCGACGCGGCGCCGGATTTCGCCTGGATCGATCTGGGGCGAGTCCGGGTGGTCGGGAAAAGCGAGGCGACGGAAGTTTTCGCGATTGCCGGCGACGGCGACGTAGCCGGTTCCGACTCGTATGTGCGCTGGCGCAACTCGCATGATCTCATGCGCCAGGAGTATGAGTCGGGCAGATTCGACGCCGCCGCCGAGCGCGCTTCGGCTCTGGGGCGCTCGGTTCCCGAGCCCTGGCCCGCGCTCTATGCCGCCCTGGAGGAGCGATATCGGACGCTGGCGCGGGAGGGGTTGCAGGTTAACTGGTCTTCGGTATGGACTCTTTCGAGCAAGTGACGTTTTCGTCCGAGCGCGACAGCTTTCAGCCGTGTATCCGCACGCGTTACGTCTTCTCTCAGGATCGCTACTCGCGCATGATCTCAAATCCGGTACAGACTTATTGGGACCTGATCGCATCGCGTCACGACCCGAACGCTTTTACGACGCTGGACGCCGCCTATCGCGAACCGCAACGCGGATATCACGATTGGAGCCATATCGGCGATTTGCTGACGAAGCTCGACCAACTTAGGTCGGTCGCCGTGCGGCCGGACCTGATCGCCGCCGCGATCTTCTGGCACGACGCGGTTTACGTCACCCGCGACGGCGACGGCCTGCTTCGTCCCGACGCTGAAAATGTTCGCGCCAGCGCCGAGCTGTTCGAGCGCCATTCCAGATTCGATCCGATCGAATCCGCCGCCATTCGCGATCTGGTCATGGCGACGGCGAATCACCTTACCGCGCGCGCATCGACCGAACATTATCCCGGCTTCGCCCGCGACCTCGATCTGTTCCTCGATCTCGATCTCTCCTCGCTCGGCGCGCCGTGGCCGATATTCGCGAGAAATCTCGAACAGCTTCGCTTCGAATATGACTGGGTGCCCGAGCCGCTGTTCTGCCTCGGCCGACTGCAGATGATCGACACATTCGCCGCGCGCGGCGACGCGCTCTACAGGCGTAAAGAGACGCGCAAGCTCTGGAACCAGCGCGCGCACGAAAATCTTACGCGCGCGCAGGACGAATTGCGCCGGCAGGTGGCGCGGCTCGCCTCGTCGGCCTAGCTAGCTGCGGGCCTTTCGGCAGGCCGAGCGCCGCGCGACCTGCGCGCGAAGCCAAACGCTAAACGCCATTCGCATGTCATAGAGCGCGCTGCGAAAAAGTGGGAACCGGTTTTTCGCATAGAGCGCGCTCTAAACTATTGGAATCGATCACGTCATCTGCGTTTAGGCGATTCCGCCTAAACGCAGCGTGATCTAGAGCGCGTTGTGGCAGGCCGGATCGGCGAGTCCGCGACAGTCCTGCGCGCGGTCCGACTGGGCGACAGCCGCCGGCTCGGCCCAGTCGATTGGAAGAATGAAGGGCCTGACCGACTGGCCGGCGACGACGCGGGCGGGTTGCGGTTGCGGCGCCTTGACGCGCAGCGCCTTGGCGGCGGCGAAGCCGGCATTGGCGGCGAGAATCGCGAAGGCGATTTTCATGGCGAGACCGACGCGCACGGGTCGCGACGCGAAACCGGGTTTGGCGACGCCGTTGATCCTGCGGTTCATTTAATTTCCCCCCGTTGGCGGAGCCGATCTGGCGCTTGGGCCTCTCCGCTCCCTTAAGCGGACGATCGGACCCTAGGCCGCCCGCGCGGGGGGCGCGGTGCGCTGGCGCACAGGGCGCCAGATACGAGAACTCCCGGCCTTGTGTGGCCGGGAGCCCCATCTCGCTAGACGTCGAATCCGCCGTCGCCGCCGCTGTCGAAGCCGCCGTCAAACCCGCCGCCATCGTCGTAGCCGGGGTCGTAGTCGGCCTCTTGCGCGCCCGATGGGTCGTAGCCGGCGTCGGTCGCGCCCGACTGGTCGCCGTAATAGTTGTTGACGATCGTATCGCCGCCGGTCGGCGTGAAACCGGAGCCGATGCCGAGATTCGCCATGCCGCCATAGCCGGCGCCATGGGTGAACAGGCTGCGGATGCCGTCGGCGAGCAGAACGCCGCCCGCGACGCCCGCGGCGGTTCCAAGAGCGCCCCTCAGGAAGCCGCCGCCGTCAGAGGCGGGCGGCTGCTGCTGTCCCCAGCCTTGCGGGGCGTAACCGCCGGCCACGGGATTCATGCCCGGCTGCTGGCCCCAGGGGCCGCTCGGACGGGCCTGCTGCGGCATGGGCCGCTGCGGCGCCGGGCGGGGTCCCCCGAAGAGGCCGCCAAGGAAGCCGCCGGCGGGCTTCGATTCAAGCTCCTGCACGCGCGCCTCGAGTTCTTCGATGCGCGCATTGGCGCCTTGCAGCGCCTGGTCCTGCACGATCACGGTCTGCGCCAGGAGATAGGGCGCCGCCGGCTGGGCCTTGACCTGTTCGTTGATGAAAGCTTCCGCCTCCTGGTCGCGCGGCGTCGAGGCGGCGCTCTTCGTGCGCTCGAACAGACCAGCGATGAGTTGGCGTTCTTCCGGTGACATAGGTTTCTCCATCGTCGCCGCCCTTTGAAGGCGCGGCGCAGATCATATGGCCCCGCCGCGAAAGGCCGCCAAGGCCCAGGCGCAAGCCGAGCCGATTAAACTTTCGACATCTCTTCCGTTCACATCTCATCGGGCGGGAGAAACGGAAGTCGACAAGCGCTTCCGTTTCGAGCCGTGCTAAGACGCGAACCGTGCAGCGGTTTCAGGACTGGGGACCGGGCCGGAAACTGTCCATAATCGCGCGCCGGCGTTGAGCATCTGCTGCGCGTCGGTGAACAGGCGGCGCGTATCCTCGGTCGTCAGTTCGACGTGTTTGCTCGTCCATTCCTGCAACGCGCTCGCGGTGTCGGAGAGCGAGCGCGACGCCGTCAGTTTCGAGGCAAGCTCGGCGGTCAGGGCCGCTTCCTGCTGCATGCGCGCCAGCCAGACGCGATTGGCGTCCTGCAGACAATCCCAAATCTCGTCTCGCGCCTCGGTGAAATCTTCCAGTCGCCGCAGGCCGTCCGCCGCTTCGGCCGTTGCGCCGGCCTGCGGGGTTTCAATACGCCGCTCTTCCTGCTGGGTCATGCGCGTCTCTCCGTCTTCGTTTGAAACGCCAGCGCCCCCAGGGGGACTATATACGACGGTCATTCGGAATGTCTGTGACGACCGTCATTTTTCGGCGCGCCGCCGGCTGGCTCGACAAGCGGCGGGCTTTCGGATATGGAGCGGGCCTCAACTAGAACAGCGTCCCGAAACGCTCGTCGGCCCGAAAGGTAAGACGAAACGGCAGGAGTTTTTGTGATGAACATTATCGAGCAGCTCGAGGCGGAACATGCCGCCAAGCTCATCGACGGCAAGAATATCCCGGAGTTTCGTCCGGGCGATACGGTCATCGTCAACGTCAAGGTGAAGGAAGGCGAGCGCTCGCGCGTGCAAGCCTATGAAGGCGTCGTCATCTCCCGCCAGGGCGGCGGGCTGAACGAGAGCTTCACCGTCCGCAAGATTTCCTATGGCGAGGGCGTCGAGCGCGTGTTCCCGCTTCACGGGCCGCTGATCGACTCGATCAAGCTCGTGCGCCGCGGCAAGGTGCGCCGCGCCAAGCTCTATTATCTGCGCGACCGCCGGGGCAAATCCGCCCGCATCGCCGAGCGCGTCGAGACGAAGAAAGCGTAGCGAAAATAAAGCCAGCGATCTGGACGGGGAGCCGCTCGCAGCCGCAAGGTTTCGGGCGGTTTTTGCGTTCAGCTCTCCAGCGGCGCGTTGAGGATCCAGCGGTGGCCGAAGGGGTCGCGCAGGGAGGCGTAGCGCGTTCCCCAGAAGGAATTGGTCGGCGCCGTCTCGATCTTGCCGCCAAGCTTGGTCACGCGGGAACAGATGTCGTCGACTTCCTGCGCCCTGTCATATTCGAGGCTGATGGAGATGGTCGAGTGCTCGCCGGGCATCGGCACGCGGGTCTGGCCGAATTCCGGAAAGACGTCGGCGAGCATCACCGAGCCGCCGTTGATCAGGAGCTCGCAATGAGCGATGCGCAGCCCGTCGACGGACGGCATGAGGGCGCGCTGCTTGGCGTCGAAGGCGCCGGTGTAAAAGGCGATCGCTGCCGCGGCGGGGCTGACGGTCAAATAGGGCGCGACCCTCGGACGTGGCTGTTTCATCAAATTTCCTCCGCCGGGGCGTGCAGCGGATCGCCCCATTCCTTTCTTCGAATCTTTTCGTAGCGCGGCTTGTCGCGCTTGGGAATGAATGTCTCTCGGAATGCTTTATCGGCGCAGAGTTTTAGGGAAACGCCCGCCTTGCCAGCGCGCGGCGGAGCGATAATCCGCGCCCAAGGGGGACCGGCCGCCGCAACCCGCGCGACGGCGAGATAGGCGAATTTTTCGTCTTCGAACGGCGCGTCGGCGCCCTTCACCAGCCGATGCGCGCGCCGCCGGGGCAGCCGGACCGAGAAATGGCACCAGTCGGGCGCCGGCAAGGGGCAGGGCGCCTGATGCGGACAGGGCGCGATGATATGCGCGCCGAGCGCCAGGAGCCGGCGCCGGACCTCCATCAGACGGGCATGGTCGCGCGGCGTTCCCGGCTCGACGACGACCATCGCGCCGGAGGTCAGCGCCCAAAGCCGCTCGGCGACGGCCGCCAGTTCGGTTTCCGCGATTTCGGTCAGCGCATAGCCGGCGACGACGAGGTCGAAGGGGTCGGCGTCGATCGCGCGCGGCGCGGCCAAATCGACCAAGTCGGCCTGGATCGGCTCGATCGCGGCGGGAGGGCCGCCGTCCCGCATCAGCCCGGCCGCGAGGCGCAAAAACAGCGCGCTGCGGTCGAGGAGCGCGACCTCGTCGATTTCCGGCCACGCCGTGGCCGCGGCGCAGGCGGCGGCGCCGAGGCCGCAGCCCACATCGAGCATTCGCCTCGGCGCGAAATCATGGCGTTCCTCCCTGAGCCGTCCGAGCGCCGTTACGATCGCGGCATAGGTCGCCGGCATGCGCGTCGCCGCATAGGCCAAAGCGTCGGCCTCGTCGCGGATCGTCTCGAGCGTCGGCTGGCGCGCCCGATAACGCTCCGAGAGCCGCCGGGCGCTTTCGCGCAGCGTGGCTTGCGCGCGGCCTTCGAGACGCGCCTCGATCGCGGCCGCGAGCGGCGCGGGAAGTTCCGGCGGGGGCAGGCTCACCAGGGCCTCGGGCAGGGACGCTCTTCCATGGCGCTTGCGTTACGGATAGAAAACCCTCAATTCAATAGGAATGAATCTCGCCTCCCGCTTGAAGGGGAGGTCGCGCGGCGAAGCGGCGCGGGAGGGGTCGACGCCCCCGAGATCGCAAAAGTTCACCCCACCCCGCATTGCCCTGCAATGCGACTCTCTCCCTAAACGGGAGGGCAGGGACATGAGGCAGCAGAAGACTTATGGCATCGAACGCCGCGCCCCGCACGCTCTACGACAAAATCTGGGACGACCATGTCGTCGACCGCCAGGACGACGGCGCGTGCCTGCTCTACATCGATCGCCATCTCGTGCATGAGGTGACGAGCCCGCAGGCGTTCGAGGGCCTGCGCATGGCGGGACGCACGGTGCGCGCGCCGCAAAAGACGCTCGCCGTCGTCGATCACAATGTGCCGACCACCGACCGTTCGCTGCCGATCGAGGATCAGGAGAGCAAGGCGCAGGTGGAGCAGCTCGCGATCAACGCCAAGGAATTCGGCGTCGAATATTTCAACGAGCACGACAAGCGGCAGGGCGTCGTGCACATCATCGGGCCGGAGCAGGGCTTCACGCTCCCCGGAATGACCATCGTCTGCGGCGACAGCCACACTTCGACGCATGGCGCCTTTGGCGCGCTGGCGCATGGCATCGGCACGTCGGAGGTCGAGCATGTGCTGGCGACGCAAACGCTGATCCAGAAGAAGGCCGCCAATATGCTGGTGCAGGTCGACGGCAAGCTCGCCGACGGCGCCACGGCGAAAGACATCATCCTCGCCATCATCGGCGAAATCGGCACGGCCGGCGGCACCGGACATGTCATCGAATATGCCGGCGAAGCGATCAGCGACCTTTCCATGGAAGGGCGCATGACCGTCTGCAACATGTCGATCGAAGGCGGCGCCCGCGCCGGCCTTGTCGCCCCGGACGAGAAGACTTTCGCCTATCTCAAGGATCGCCCCAAGGGCCCGAAAGGCGCGGCCTTCGACGAGGCGCTGCGCTATTGGGAGACGCTGTTCTCGGACGAAGGCGCGCATTTCGACAAGATCATCAGGCTCGACGCGAGCAGACTGCCGCCGATCGTGACCTGGGGAACGTCGCCTGAAGACGTGGCGACGGTCGACGGCTTCGTGCCCAAGCCCGAGAGCGCCAAGTCGCCGCAAAAGCGCGCGGCGATCGAACGCGCGCTGGAATATATGGGCCTCAAGGGCGGCGAGCGGATGACCGACATCGAGATCGATCGCGTCTTCATCGGCTCCTGCACCAATGGCCGCATCGAAGATCTGCGCGCGGCGGCGAAGGTGGTGGAAGGCAAGAGGGTCGCCGAGCGGGTCAATGCGATGGTGGTGCCGGGCTCGGGCCTCGTTAAGGCGCAGGCCGAAGCCGAGGGCCTCGACAGAATTTTCACCGCCGCCGGCTTCGAATGGCGGGAGCCGGGCTGCTCGATGTGTCTGGCGATGAATCCCGATCGCTTGGCGCCGGGCGAGCGCTGCGCCTCGACCTCGAACCGCAATTTCGAAGGTCGTCAGGGTTTCAAGGGCCGCACCCATCTCGTTTCGCCGGCGATGGCGGCGGCGGCGGCCATCGCCGGCCGCTTCGTCGACGTGCGCAGCTGGCGGTAGGCCGCCGGCGCCCAACGCAAACGGAAAATCAGTCCTCGTCCGGACCCGGTTCTTCTTCGTCCCAATCGGGATTGCGGCGCCATTCGTCGTCGCTCCACGGACGCGAATCGCGCCAGGCGGGACCGCCGCGACCCCACCAGTCGGCCTGGGGCTGCGGATTAACGCGCTCGTCTGTCTGGTTCTGCCGTCGATCGTCCGCCTTCTGCACGACGCCCTCAGCTGTCGGCGCAAGGCGGCCCAGGGCTGGAGCTGAAATTGCGGAGGTCACGAAGCCGACCGCGCCAAGCGCGAGCGCCGCGATCAATAGCTTGTTCATGAGCGTCTCCTCTCAAATGATCCCTTGCGTGAACATTGCATCCCGCCGATTGTTCCGGCGCAGCCGCGCCGTTTCGCGCGCAATGTGATGGGACGATGACTCGACAGGAATGGAGCCGCTTAAGACCGCCGACGCTTGCCGATATCGAAGCGCTCGCCGACGCGGCCTATGCCGCCTTGCCGCAGCGCTTCACCCGGCTCTGCCAGGGCCTCGTCATCCGCGTCGAGGATTTCCCCGACGATGAAACGCTCGACGACATGCAATGCGAGAGCGAGTTCGATCTCTTGGGTCTCTTTCGCGGACGCGGCCTGACGCAGGGCGCGCATCTTTCCGAGACCGGCGAGCCGCCGAATATGATCTGGCTCTATCGGCGGCCGATCCTCGACTATTGGGCGGACAGCGACGACACGCTCGAAGCGATCGTCACCCATGTGCTCGTGCATGAGATCGGCCATCATTTCGGCTTGACCGACGACGATATGGAGGAGATCGAACGGCGCGCCGGATAGGATCAGGGCGCGGATTCGGCGAGCAGCGCGCCGATGATGGCGCCGAGCGCCATATCGTCTTCCTGCCCGAAGCTGTGGTGACGCATGGTTCCGTCGCGGCCGATGAGGATCACGGTCGGCGTGCCGCGCATTTCATAGCGCGCCATGGTGACGGGGATGGGGCCGTTTTCTCCCGCCTGATCGACGCCGATCGGGAAGGTCAGCCGATATTCATGGATGAAGGCTTCGAGCGACACCGGCGTCATCGCCGCGTGATGTTCGAACACCGTGTGCAGGCCGATGACGGCGAGACCGGAGTTGCGGAACAGCGCATGGGCGCGCTGCGCCTGCGGCGTGCCATGGGCGACGCAGCCGGGGCACAGCATCTGAAAGGCGTGCAGCATGACGACGCGGCCGCGCAGGCCCGAGAGCGTGATCGGCGCCGGCGTGTTGAACCATTGCGACACGGCGAGTTCCGGCGCTTGCAATGATGCCTCCTTGGCGCGCCCAAGCCTTCTCGGCGCGCCCGCTTTTCAGTTAGGGCGCCGTTGGCGCGATGACATGAGGATCACGTCTGTCGATCGTCAACCGAGTCTTTCGTCATTTCGCCTTCGCGCGCGAAGGCTTCCCTTTCGAACGGAATGTTGCGGTAGGCGGCGTCGTGATCGCGCAGGCGCCACAGGTTGATGAGATAGTCGCGCAGATAGATGAGATAGAAGCGCGCCATTCCATGCCGGTCGATCTGCTCCTGGTGAATGAGCTCATGCCGAAGGAGCGTCGGCGAGACGTCGGACTCGTCGCCCTTGAAGAGGATGGTTCGTCCCATCACCATGCCGCGATACTTGCGCGCGAGCGGCAGTTTGAAAATCCAGTGGCGATAGCGCAGGCGCGGAGAGGGGCGGGAGCGGGCTTGGCGAGATTGCATGTGAAGCGGCCGAATTTCAGGCAGAGGCGCGAAGAGGCGCGGCGGGGCGCATCCTATTCGCCTTGTCCGGAACCATAACCCCCATTCCAGCCGCCATAGACGCCGCTCCAGCCGCCGCGGCTCCCTTTGTCGCCGCTATCGCCGCTCTCTGCGTGACCGCTCTTTCCGCTGTCGACGCTCCAGCTTTCGTGACCGCCCGAGCCGCCGTCGCGGCAGCGCCGCCGCGCTCCCTGCGGGGTCTGCGCCATCCAGCAGCGCTGTTGCAATCCGCCGCCCGCTAGCTTGATTTGCGCGTCGAACCGGGGCGGTCGCACAACCGACGTAGCGAAGGCCGGAACATTCGTCGCGACGCAGGACGCGAGCGCGAAAGAAACGATGACGGCTCTGGCGGGACGACGCATTCGGGATGCCTCGGAAATCGGCGCATTGCGCCAGGATGGCTTTCTGGTCGCAATGCCGGCGATATTACGCGAACATTGCCGCGATTGCGGGAACGCATAAATAAATGGGTTCAAGACCCCGCTACGGGCCGATCGACCGACATCAGAGCGTTTCCCGATGAGTCCCACAAGCGTCCTTCGGGTCGCAGTCAGCAGCGTCGCGCTGGCGTTTTCCTGCTGCGCTCTACCCGCAATTTTCAAATCGCCTTGACGCGGCACTCCAGAAAATCAGCGGCCAACGGCCGCGCCATAGCTTCAAATGGCATGACGCTGTGTTCCTGGCCGGCGTGTGCCTACGCGCGCTCACTAAGTTCGCAATATCGTAGGGGAAGCGTGGCCTACGTCCACAATCTTTCCGCAGCGTCAGTTCCACGAATATGTTGACCGCGCTGCCAGCGACATTGACGAAAGCGTTAGACGTGTCCTATCAAAGAGACCAACAAACAATCCTTTGCTCAAGTTGCAGACGCATAACACAATGGCCAAAAAACAGTCGTCGTCGCGCGTTTCGAGCCTCGCTGCGAAGGTGCTGTCGGGCACAAAAAAACCTACGCAGTCTGATGTGAAACGACTCGCTGCCTCTGTGTTGTCTCAGGATGAGAGCAGCAGGAAGAAGCACTCGCGGCAAGGCGAGGTAGTGACTAAAAGCGGCAGAGTTATTATCCCTTCACCCGCGAAGTCAGCAAACACAATAGGCTCATGGTCTAAGGCCTTTAAGAAGTGATGCTGTGCCCAACTCCGACCTATACTCCCGGAGTGTCTTCATAAACTGCCCTTTTTCTCAAGAATACCAAAGAATTTTTCGAGCTATTCTGTTTACGGTGTTCTATTGCGGTTACAGACCCCGATGCGCTCTTGAGATTAGCGATTCCAGTCAAAACAGACTGGCCAAAATCGAAACTATTATTCAGGAATCCAAATTCGGCATTCACGATATTTCTTTTGTCGAGATTGACTTAGGAACTAGGCTGCCGCGCTTTAACATGCCTTTCGAACTTGGAATGTTTTTCGCGGCGAAGCGCTTTGGTTCGGCGCAGCAGAAGAAAAAAATCGCGCTGGTGCTGGACACTCGGGCATTCCGATATCGTGCGTCGTTATCGGACATCTCGGGCCAGGACTAGAAGTTCACGGTGGTATTCAAAGAACGGCGATTCGCAAAGTTCGAGACTGGTTAAGCACGTGCTATCGGGGGTCAACGCCCCCGCCCGGAGGTGAGTTCATCAATAAACAATATCGCAAGTTTTCCCAACAATTGCCTGCGGCCTCGAAGAAAAGGAATTTAAACGCAAGCGAACTCAACTATGCGGATATTTGTCGCGCTATGGAATCGTGGCTAAAGGATAACGCTTAAGCCAGCATCAGAAGGCAAGTCTCGTTTGACGAGGAGTACAAAATCGCACGTGGTGCGTGGTGGCTCCCCGAGTAGGACTCGAACCTACGACCTAGCGATTAACAGTCGCGTGCTCTACCAGCTGAGCTATCGGGGAATGCGGTCCCGCCTATACAGGCCAGGGCGCGTTTTGCCAAGTCCGCCGACACGGAGCGGGTCCGGCGCAATTTCCTGCGACGGCGCCGCGATTTCCCTCACGCCGGGCTCAGCGCGTCGGCCGGCGTGAAGGCGGCGAGCGCCGCCGCCACGTCGTCGGGCGAGGGCAGTCCCGCCTCATTGCCGAGATGCTGGATCTTATGCGCCGAGGCCGCCCGGGCGAATTCGAAATGCGCGCGCCAGGGGGCGTCCGGCCGTTCCAGATAGGAGGCGCAATAGGCGCCGTGGAAGACGTCGCCCGCGCCCGACGTGTCGACGATCAGCGCATGCGGCACGGCGAGCGACGGCATTTGCGAAACCTCGCCGTTCTCGTCGTACCACAACATGCCCTTCTCGCCGGTCGTCACCGCGCCGATCCGGCAGCCCTTGGATTTCAGCCAGCCGAGCATGTCGAGCTCCGAGAGCGACATCTGCTCGCAGAGTCGTTCGGAGACGACCGCCACGTCGACGAAGCCGGTCAGCTCCTCGATGCAGGGCCGCAGCGCGCCGCCGTCGAGCGAGACCAGAGCGCCCTGCGCCCGCGCCGCCTTGGCGTAATGCAGCGCGGCGTCGGCCATATGTCCATCGACATGGAGAAGCCGCGCCTGCGAAATGTCGAGCCGGGGAAACGGCTGCAGATAATTGTCGTCGCGGGCGCGAAGGATCGCCCGCTTGCCGTTATTGGGCCAGACGAAGGAAAGCGAGGAGCGCGCCACCCGCCGCGGATGGACATGGATCCCGTAAGTGTGGGCCATGTCCATGAACATATGGCCGAGCCAGTCGGACGCGAGCGTGGTCAGCAGGCCGACGGGATGGCCGAGCTTGGCGCAGGCGAACCCCGCGGTGACGGCGTTGCCGCCGAAACTCACGGCATAGTCGTTCGCCAGCGTCTTCTGATCGCCGGCAGGCAGCCGCTCGGCGCGCATGGTGACGTCGATATAGGCGTGGCCGATGAAGAGCGCGTCCAAGGCTCAACCCTCCCGGAATCCGCCGAGCGTGCGATCGAGGCCGCAGCCTCAGACCGCGAAGCTCGTTCCGCAGCCGCAGGAGGCGACGGCGTTGGGATTGTCGATGCGGAAGGACTGTCCCATCAGATCGTCGACGAAGTCGATTCTGGCGCCGGCGAGAAAGCCCATCGACGAAGGGTCGATCGCGACCCGCGCGCCGGCCTGTTCGACGAGCGCGTCCTCCTCATGCGCGACGGGGTCGACGCCGAAATGATATTGAAAGCCCGAGCAGCCGCCGCCTTCCACCGAAATGCGAAAGACGGCGCCCGGCGACTCATTGGCGAGGATCGCGTGAATGCGCCGCGCCGCCTGTTCGGTGAGCGCGATGTCGCTTGGCGCCGTCGTCATCCGTTTCTCCATCTCTTGCTGATAAGGGCCGTCGCGCGTTACAGCGCGGTTCGCGCGCGGTCGCGCGATCGAATGGAACTCGCCACGAAAATCGAATTTCGGCCTATCCAGTTTTGCGCCTCGCCAGCGCTTTGCGGGATAGGCTCCATGCCGCAAGATAGGTCCAAATCCGTGGCCTTTCAATGAAAGGAGCGCAATGTGGCGATTCGCGGCCCTCTCGCGGCCTACGCCAGCGACGCCGCGCGTTCGCGCGGGCGGCTCCATCCGGAGGCGCCGTCCCCGACGCGCAGCGAATTCCAGCGCGACCGCGACCGCATCATTCATAGCACCGCCTTTCGCCGGCTGGCGCATAAGACGCAAGTTTTCGTGCCGCTCGACGGCGATCATTTCCGCACGCGGCTGACCCATACGATCGAGGTCGGGCAGATCGCCCGCGCGCTCGCCCGCGCCTTGCGGGTCGACGAAGACCTCGCCGAGGCGGTGGCGCTTGCCCATGACCTCGGCCACACGCCCTTCGGCCATGCCGGCGAGGGGGCGCTGGAGGCCTGCATGGCGCCCTATGGCGGGTTCGATCACAACGCCCAGGCGCTGCGCGTCGTGACGCTGCTCGAGCGTCGCTACGCGCGCTACGACGGGCTCGATCTGTCCTGGGAGACGCTGGAAGGCATCGCCAAGCACAATGGGCCTCTCGTGAGTCGCGAAGCGCCGGATCAGCGCCATCCTCTCCCTCATCCCGAGGCGCCTATGCATGGCCGTCCGCTGCCGCGCTACATCGCGGAATTCGACGCGATCTTTCCGCTCGGCCTTGAGACTTTCGCCGGCGTCGAGGCGCAGGCCGCGGCCCAGGCCGACGACATCGCCTATATCGGCCATGACATCGACGACGGGCTGCGCGCCGAATTGTTCTCGCTCGACGACATCGCGCGAACGCCTTTCATCGCCGGCCTTCTCGCGCATATTCGCGAGAAGCATCCGGGACTAGAGCGCGGGCGCGTCATCCACGAACTGGTGCGCCGGGTCATCACCGCCTTCGTCGAGGATTCGATCGGCGAATCGCGGCGCCGGATCGCGCGCGCCGCGCCGGCGAGCGCCGACGACGTGCGGGGCGCGGGCGAAACCCTCGTCGGCCTGTCGCCGCCGATGGCCGAGGCCCAGCGCGAGATCAAGAGTTTTCTCTTCGCCAATATGTATCGGCACGAAAAGGTCTTGGGCGTCTGGGAGCGCGCCCGAGACGCGATTTCCCGGCTGTTTCCGGCGTTCTTCGAAAAGCCCGAGCTGATGCCGGCCGAATGGGCGGCGCAGGCCGCCGCCCTGCGGGGCGCCGAGCGCGCCGTGGTCGTCGCCGACTATATCGCCGGGATGACCGACCGCTATGCGCTCAATGAGGTGAAGCGGGTGTTTGGCGGGTGAGGCGAAACCAAAGAATGATATCATTTTTTGATTGCATGTGATAGCGGAAAGCGATATCAGGATGCGTCTGAACAGCGCCCATCGGCGCACCCTGGCGGTGGTTTTTTCCTCTCCCGCGCCGACGACGCTGGAATGGCGCAGGATCGAAAGGCTGTTCTTGGCGATCGGATGTGAAGCGATCGAAGGGCGTGGTTCGCGTATCGGCTTCAAATTCGGCGCGGCGCGCGCCGATTTTCATCGGCCGCATCCTGGTAAGGAAGCCAAGCCGTATCAGGTCCGCGCGGCGCGCGAGTTTCTTGAATTGATCGGCGTGACGCCGGAACCGGAACGATCCAATGAATCCGATGAGCTATAAGGGCTACGCCGCGCGGATCGACTATAGCGAGGAGGACGAGGCTTTCATTGGCCGCGTCGCCGGCATTCGCGACATTGTGACCTTTCACGGCGCGTCGGTTGATGAAATCCGCGCCGCCTTTCATGAGGCGGTCGATTTCTATCTGTCGACTTGCGCCGAGCGCGGCGAGGCGCCGCAGAAACCCTATTCGGGGAAGCTCATGTTGCGCGTGCCGCCGGAACTTCATGCGCGCGCCGCCATGCGCGCGGAGGCCGCCGGCAAGAGCCTGAACGCCTGGGTGGCGGAGACATTGGCGAAAGCGGTGTGACCCTCCTTTCGCGGCGCGGCTCCACAGGGGTGCGTTCGCGCATCGGCTCTGCTAAACCCCCGCGAACTGGCGATCGAGATTTATCACGCGCTCGCTGAGACGGAGAATATCGTATCCGCGGAAGGCACCGCGCCCGGCTTCATCATATCCGTTTGAAGCCTCAGATTTTCGTGCAGGCGTCGCCCTGCAAGGCGCCGAGCGCGCCGTGGTCGTCGCCGACTATATCGCCGGCATGACGGATCGATATGCGCTGAACGAGGTGAAACGGGTGTTTGGCGGGTGAGGCGAATCACAGGTGTTTTACATCGAGCGCGTCGTTCCACTTCTCGTTCAAATATTCACAAACGAGCCGCCGGTGACAATGGTGCGGCGCGGCTTCGGAGCATAGAAGACATGCGCCGTCAAACATCTGTGCGTCGAACCGGTTCTCGATCTTGCGGTCAGCCATAAGCGCTCGAAAGCGGGTCTCATAAACCGACCATTCGCCTTTTTCTTTCTTATATTGCGCGAGCATCAGATCGGTCGGCGCCAGAAGCGGCTGATGGACGTACTGAATTCCGCATATTTTTTTTAAGAAAAAGGCGAGATCGTCCGCCTTTGCGAAGCCTGCGAGCTGCGAAGTGTTATGCAATCTTACATCAATTACTTTCTTCACTCCGGCGTTCGAAAGCCTCTCGAAGAACTTTTCCGCACTGGATTTCGTGAAGCCGATGGTTGCGACTCGTACGCCGGGCAATCGCTCACTCCGCTGCAATCGGGCTCCTGTCGCCTTCGGGCTGAGCGAAGGCAATCTTCCTTGCGCGCTCATGATAAGCGATCGACAGCCGTTCGGAGAGAGGCGCAAAAAGATCGTCGCAATCGCGTCCAGCCTGTTCGAGAAGTTCGGCTTCTAATTTTATTTGCGAAACGAGAGAGCCATCGGAAAGAATGTGCTGCACATCATAGCTGAGCCGCAAGAGTTCGCGGCTTACCAGCAGGCAGCGGTGGCAATCCAGCGGGTGGCCTTCAGAACACATAAGCGCGACGCCATATTTCTCCGAGCCGGAAATGACGCGATGAATCCCATTCTTGAAATCGTTCGTTTTTGACATTTCTTCATAGTTGGCGACGCCATCGCAATAGAATTTGGACTCGCTTGGTCGGCCGCCGAGTTCCTTACCGAGAAAAACGTAAGCGATCCCATCCTGCCGTAGTTCTCTCTGTAGTTCCTCATGGTTGAATTGCGGGAAGCGCCGTGAGTAGGGCGATGTGCGGACATCCGCAACCGCAGTCGCGCCTGCAACGCGGAGCAATTGGAGGAACCGCTCGTAGCTGAGAGTCGAATGACCAATGGAGAAAATGTTTCCCTTCGCGTCCCGCATTCGCATTTCTCGCGATGTCAGAGCACTCCGTTGAGCATCATATAACATTTTGGCGGGTTTCCATAAGCATGTGCAAGGCCGAGCCTGACATGGAAAAGGTCCCGTGGGGGCAAAGCGGCCTTTGCGCCGGCGACACCTTCTGACTCCCAAGCGTCCCGTAGATTCTTTGAGCTGACCGCTAGCTTATATGATCTGTAACCGTCGAAAATCACTGCTTTGAGCGAGTCGAATTCCTCTAACAAGTGGATGTGACTCGATTCGATATTGATACTTCCGAGCGAGGGACATCGTAACCCTGGCAAGACGTAGACCCCTTGATAAACGTTCCTAAACTCTGAGTTTCGCAGGATATTTCCGCGGAAAGCGGAATCAATTGAAGGGGATGCGATTGGGCCGCCCGGCGCCAGCCAGCCATCAAATCCTCGAGCGGTCACCTGGATCGCGCCCGGATCGATTGGCTGGTCCTCGGTAAGATGCGGAAACTCTCTCGTAGAGACGCCGGTTGGCTGAACTCTTATCGTAACCCCAGGGCGGATATCGAGCCGGGCGACCAATTCTCCGCTCCAGTGATGCCGACCCGGCAGCGGCCGGACCATGTAACTTTCTTCCGCACACCAACCCGCGACGCAAAGCATTCCCCCGGATTTCATCAGAGTCAGGTCAGTAATCAAAATATCCAAAGTCATCTCCGCGTTGAGAAAGTGGAGAAAATGGGCGCCTGTTTAGGGGCGTCAAGGTCTCGCTAAAGCCCCGGCGCCATAAGGTGCACGCGGCGCCGCATTCTGCTAAACCGCCGCGCACCCCATCCCGCCCGGACACTCATGAACATTTTCGACGACTTTCACGCCCGCATCGCCGCCATTCTCGATCGCATCGCCGCCGATGGCCGCCTGCCGACGCTCGATCATGCGCGCTTCGTCGTCGAGCCGCCGAAGCAGGCGACGCTTGGCGATCTTGCGTCGAACGCCGCCATGGTCTTCGCCAAGGAGGCGAAGCCGCATTTTTCTTCGCCGCGCGAATTGGCGGTGGAGATTTGCCATGCGCTCTCCGAGACCGAAAATGTCGCCAGCGCCGAAGTCGCCGGGCCCGGCTTCATCAATATCCGCCTCAAGCCGAAGATTTTCGCGCAAGTGCTGCGCGCCGCGCTGCGCGATCCGGAAAATTTCGGCCGCGTCGCGAAAAGCCGCGCCAGCGCGCTGCAGGGCAAGGTGAATGTCGAATATGTGTCGGCCAATCCGACCGGCCCGATGCATGTCGGGCATGGCCGCGGCGCGGTCTTCGGCGATGCGCTCGCCGGTCTGCTCGCCTTTTCCAGCTGCGAGGTGACGCGCGAATATTACATCAACGACGCGGGGGCGCAGGTCGACGTTCTGGCGCGCTCCGCTCATCTGCGCTACCGCGAAGCGCTGGGCGAAGCGATCACGATCCCTGAAGGACTTTATCCCGGCGACTATCTGAAGCCCGTCGGCGTTGCGCTCGCCAGGGCGCATGGCGACGCGCTCGTTGACAAGCCGGAAAGCGAGTGGCTGCCGATCGTTCGCGCCGCCGCCATCGACGCGATGATGGCGATGATCCGCGACGATCTCGCCGCGCTCAACATCACGCATGAGACGTTCTTCTCCGAACGCACGCTGCATGAGAAGAGAGACGGCGTCTCGGCCATCGACGCGGCGATCGACTGGCTGCGCGCCAAGGGCCTCGTCTATGAGGGCCGCCTGCCGCCGCCCAAGGGCCAATTGCCGGAAGATTGGGAAGACCGCGAGCAGACGCTGTTCCGCTCGACGCAATTTGGCGACGACGTCGATCGGCCTCTAAAGAAATCGGACGGTTCGCCCACATATTTCGCCGCCGATATCGCCTATCACAGGGACAAGATCGACCGCGGCTTCGACACGCTCGTCGACGTCTGGGGCGCCGATCACGGCGGCTATGTGAAGCGCATGACGGCGGCGGTCGCGGCGCTTTCCGACCGGCGCGCGACGCTCGACGTCAAGCTCTGTCAGCTGGTGAAGCTGATGCGCGCCGGCGAGCCGGTCAAAATGTCGAAGCGGTCAGGGGATTTCGTCACCCTGCGGGAGGTGGTTGACGAGGTCGGCGTCGACGCCGTCCGCTTCATGATGCTCTATCGCAAGAATGACGCGCCGCTCGATTTCGATCTCGCCAAGGTCATCGAGCAGTCGAAGGACAATCCCGTCTTCTATGTCCAATATGCCCATGCGCGGGGAAAATCGGCGCTGCGCCAGGCGTTTGCCGCCTTTCCCGATATGGACCTTTCGGCCGAAAGCCTGGCGGCGGCGGATTTCGCCCTTTTGGCGGATGAGGGCGAGCTTGCCTTGGCCAAAATCATCGCTCAATATCCGCGGGCAGTCGAGGCGGCGGCGGCGGCGCATGAGCCGCACCGCGTGGCCTTTTACCTCCATGAACTGGCGAGCGTGTTCCATTCGCACTGGAATCGCGGTAAAGATCAGCCGCAATTACGCTTTGTTAAGTCTGATGATAGAGAATTGACCATCGCTCGGCTTGCGTTGGTGAGTTCTTTGACGATCGTCCTGGGGTCAGGCTTGAGGCTGCTCGGCGTGAGCGCCCCCGACGAGATGCGCTGAACGACGCAAGAAGGGCAAAGTCCTGGCGACGGACGCGCCTATTCATTTGCTTCGCGCCCCAGGGGATCAGTTAAGCGAGGTGTATCATGCGCGAGACATCCGTTAGAGGCCCGGCGATCGACCTCGGAGAGTTCGAACGGCGGCTGCGCGGCGCGCAACAACAAGCTCCTTCCCCGGATGACGATCTTTTCGGCGAGCTTGCGCGGCTGGTCCATGGCGAGGATCCGGCGGCGGCAGATCCTTACAGCCGGATTCTCGAGGAATTGCATGACCCTCGGGCTGAAGCCCCCGACCTCCGGACGTCTTACGACGCCACGCCGGCGGTATCGGCGGAACCGCCTCATTACCTGGAGCCGTCCGTCGAGCCGCCCCCGGACCGCGCCTATTCGGCTGGCGGCGCTCCCGACCAGGACTCGACGCCCAGCGAAGAGCAGCAGGCGGCGTATGAGACCGCTTATTACGGCGCCGAAGGCAATTGGAGCGAAGACTCGGCATATCTCGACTACGGCCATGACGACGGAGATTACGAAGCCCCCTACGAAAGCGGCTGGCGTTCCTGGTTGCGGCCCTGGCACGCCGTCGTCGCGATTTCCCTCGTCGCGGTTCTGAGCATCGGCTTCGCCTTCTGGCATCGCAGCGGCTCCAACGCTTCTCGCGAGATCGCGACGATCATGGCGCCGGACGGGCCCGTGAAGGTCAAGCCAAGCGCCGAGACCGAAGCCACGGCGGACGCCAGCGGCGCCGTGGTCCTCGATCGCAAGGAGCAGGCGCCGGTTCAGCAGGTCGTCACCAATCAGGAGCAGGCCGTCGATCCGACCGTCACGCCGAAAGCGGCGAAGCTCGGCGACGGCCCCGTCGATCTACCGCACGAGCCGCCGCCCGTGGCGGCCGCGCCCAAGAGGGTCAAAACCGTCACCGTGCGTCCGGACGGAAGCCGGGTGGATGAAGGCGCGCTGCCGCCGGCCGTCGCCGTGGCGAGCCGGCCCGCGCCGGCGCCGGCCGCCGGCGCCGACGCAACAAGCGCTGCGACCACGACCGCGACTCCCCCGAGCCAGGCGACGCCGACGGCGACGCCGCCGCGGATCGCCAAGCCGAAGCCCGTCGCCCCGAAGACGGCCGCGGTCGATGAATCGGCGAATGCCGCGCCCGATGCCGATTCCGAGCAGGCGGCCGCGCCAGGCGGGGGCGGATTCGCCGTGCAGTTCGGCGCAACGGGCAGCGAGGCGGATGCGCGCGCCCTGATGAAGACCGTCGCCGACAAATATCGCGCGCAGCTCGGCGGGCTGAGGCCGACGTTCAAAATGGCCACGGTCAATGACAAGACGGTCTACCGGGTGCGCGTCGCCGGCGTGAGCAAGGAGTCCGCCAATGCGATCTGCGGCAAGGTGAAGTCCGCGGGCGGCGCCTGTTTCGTCGCGGGGAACTGACCGGAAGACATGCGCGCCTTCATTTGTGGGCTAAAGGGCGTCGCGCTCGATAAGGAAGAGCGCGCCTTCCTGCGCGAGGCGGCGCCTTGGGGCGTCATCCTGTTTCGTCGCAATATCGATGCGCCCGAGCAGGTGTCCCGGCTGACCGCCGACGTTCGTGCGGCGCTTGGGCGCGAGGCGCCCATTCTCGTCGACCAGGAAGGGGGCCGCGTGCAGCGACTGGGTCCGCCGCATTGGCGCGCCTATCCCGCAGCCGCCCGTTTTGAACTGGCGGGCGCCGACGCGGCCCAGGCCGAGCGGCTCGCCTGGCTCGGCGCGCGGCTCATCGCTCATGACCTGCGACAGGTCGGCGTCGACGGCGATTGCCTGCCGGTGCTCGATGCGCCGGCGGAAGGCTCTCACAACATCATCGGCGATCGCGCCTATAGCCGCGATCCGGTCCGCGTCGCGGCGCTCGGCCGCGCCGCCGCGAAAGGTTTGATGGCCGGCGGCGTCGCGCCGGTGATGAAACATATTCCGGGGCACGGACGCGCCCGCGCCGACAGTCATTTCGAGTTGCCAGTCGTCGAGGCGAGCCGCGCGGAGCTGGAGCGCGTCGATTTCGCGCCGTTCAAGGCCAACGCCGATCTGCCGATGGCGATGAGCGCCCATGTGGTCTATACGGCGATCGACCCAGCGGCGCCTGCCACGCTCTCCAAGACGGTGATCGGCGACATTATCCGCGGCCATATCGGCTTCGACGGGCTGCTGATGACGGACGATCTGTCGATGAAGGCGCTGACCGGGAGCTTTCGCGAACGCGCCGAGCGCGCGATTACGGCGGGCTGCGATATCGTCTTGCACTGCAACGGCGACCTCGCCGAAGCCCGCCCGGTCGCCGAAGGCGGGGGCGAACTCTCCGGCAGGGCGCTGGCGCGCGCCGAAAAGGCGCTGGAATGCGTGCGCAGCGTCGCGGCGTTCAATATCGCCGAAGCGCGACAGCAGTTTGAATTGGCCGTGACTTGCTGACGGCGGTTTTTCCAAGAGCCGGTTTTTCCGATAAACTGTTCGCGAGCAGCGGCTTTTTTAAGCGGCGCCCGTTGCGTTTCGAGCGGAGGGCTGTGATGGGCAAAGCATTACTATTTCTGATGACCGAATTTGGGTTTTTGACCGTTATTGTTGGCATTATTTCAGGAATTACGTGGACGAAAATGACGCTGGGCGCCGCTCTCTCCGTCATTGGGGCCTTCTTTCCAAGTCACAATCGAGAGAACCCCGAAGGCGGCCATGCGAGCATAACTTTGTTTGGCAATCATGTTACCTTTAAAGGGGCGGCGCGATTTGCCGTGATCGTCAGCGGAATTCTGCTCATTCTCGGCGCGCTGTTTGACAGCGTTTCCGTATATACCGTGGAAAAAGCTAATTCCTTCGCCGCGCAACAGCGATCGGTAGGTCGTTCGTCGCTGGATTACGAGGACATTTTTAAAGAGTTGTGCGCCGAATCGAACAACAAGACTGCAAGCTTCTGTAAATAGTAACGCTCCATGCGCTCGATCAGGCGCGATCGGCCAGCACCCCGATGTGCGCGAGCGTCTGGGCGTCACTCATCTTTGTGATGCTGCTCTCGCAACGTTTGTTCAGGTCTTTAAGATCGGAAATCCTGGTCATCCCTTTTGTCGTTTCGATACCGAGCGGCGTTGGGGAATGTGGAGGTTTCTCCCTTCAGCGAATTGCCCAAGCGTTGACGGCCCAACCGGCGATTACAATTCGATCAGCTGGTTAACTCGGCGATTGGAGTTCTTGCCCTTTGCCGGCCTCCAGTGAAATCGTGATAATATGAAAAATATCACAGTATCACTGGACGACGAGTTCTACCGCCGCGCGCGCGTCAGGGCGGCCCAGGAGGCGACCTCCGTGTCGGCCGTGGCGCGTCGATTCCTGACCGAATTCGCTTCCGAAGGCACGGAGTTCGAGCGGCTGAAGCGCCAGGAGCAGGAACTCCGCGCGCAAGTCCAGGAATTTCGTGCTTTTGATCGGCTCTCGCGCGAGAGCGTTCATGAGAGGCAATCGGACACAAAAAACGGTGAGGGGCTTTCTGGACACCAATATTCTCCTCTATTCGATCAGCCGCGATCCGTCCGAGGCGGAAAAGCGCGAACGCGCCATCGCGCTGCTGGATCAGGATGACTGGAGCCTGTCGACGCAGGTTTTGCAGGAGTTCTATGTTCACGCGACGCGCGCCTCGCGGCCGGACGCCTTACCGCATGAGATCGCCGCTGGTCTCGTGCGCTTGGCAGAGGTTTCAGGTTCAGGACGTCACACCGGCGATCGTCAACGCCGCGCTCGACATCGAAGCGCGCTATGGATTTTCCTATTGGGACGCCGCCATCGTCGCCGCCGCGCAGGCGCAGGGGTGCGCGCGGCTTTATTCCGAAGACCTCTCTCACGGGCAGGTCATCGAAAATTTGCAGATTCTCGACCCTTTCCGGTAGCAGTCCTCTCCTGTGGACGGCGACTCCAAAGCGCAGGCCGCGCTTGCGATTGCGGGCCTGAGGGGCCAATCTCGCAGCGAGTCGCTCTGAAAGGCCGATTCGGCAAGGGAAACAGGCGCAAAGCGGTAGAATGGCGCAGGAACTCAGCTTCGACATGGACGAGCGCCGCGGCGCGGGCGAGGAGGCCTTTCTCGTCGACGTCGACGGATTCGAAGGGCCGCTCGACCTGCTGCTCGAACTTGCGCGCCGTCAGAAGGTCGATCTCGCCCGCATCTCGATCCTCGCGCTCGCCGAGCAATATCTCGCCTTCATCGAGGCCGCCCGCCGGGTGCGTCTGGAGCTTGCCGCCGACTATCTGGTGATGGCGGCCTGGCTCGCCTTCCTGAAGTCGCGGCTGCTGCTGCCGGAACCCCCGAAAGGCGAAGAGCCGTCGGCGTCCGACCTCGCCGCCGCGCTCGCCGAACGGTTGCGCCGGCTGGAGCTGATGCGCCGCGCCGCCGACAGGCTCACCGAACGCGCCCGGCTTGGCCGCGACATGTTCTTGCGCGGCGGGCCGGAGGGCGTCGAGACCATCTCGCATCCGAAATTCCAGGCGAGCCTCTACGATCTTCTTTCGGCCTACGCCCGCCAGCGCCAGAAGACCGCGACCTCGCGCGTGGTGCTGCGCCAGCGCGCGGTCTGGTCTCTGGCCGAGGCCCGCGAGGCGCTCGAACGGCTGATCGGCGTCGCGACCGAATGGACCGTGCTGGACGATTTTTTGCTGCATTACTGTGTCGACATGCAGACGGCGCGCACGGTGCGCGCCTCGGCCTTCACCGCTTCGCTCGAAATGGTGCGGGAGGGGCGCTTCGATATGCGTCAGGACCGGCATTTCGCGCCGCTTTGGGTGCGGCGGCGCGCGCCGCCGCAAGCGGAAGAATCCGCCGGCGCGTCTTAGCCCGGATATCTAGGAGGAGGCGTGGTGGCGCAGGCTGCGGAGAAGATCGAACTGTTTGACGTGAACAGCGACGACGAGCTTGCGCGTCACGAAGCCCGACTGCGCGAAGCGGAGCGCATTGTCGAGGCGCTGCTGTTCGCCTCGGCCGAACCGCTGGACGAAGCCGAAATGGCGCGCCGTCTCGAAGAGGGCGTCGATCTCGACCGCGTGCTTGAGCGGCTGCGCGCCTATTATGCGGGCCGCGGCGTCAATCTGACCCGCGTCGGCAAGAAGTGGTTCTTCCGCACCGCCGCCGACCTCAACTGGATTCTCGCGCGCGAACAGGTCGAGGAGAAGAAGCTCTCCCGCGCCGCCTTGGAGACGCTGGCGATCATCGCCTATCACCAGCCGGCGACCCGCGCCGAGATCGAGGAGATTCGCGGCGTCGCGATTTCCAAGGGCACGCTCGACGTGCTGCTCGACACCGGCTGGATCAGGCTGCGCGGGCGCCGCAAGGCGCCGGGACGGCCGATCACCTATGGCACGACCGACGCCTTCCTGATGCATTTCGGGCTTGAGCAGATCGGCGATCTGCCGGGGCTCGACGACCTCAAGGGCGCCGGGCTGTTTGACGGCCGCCTGCCAAAAGGCTTCGGCGTGCCGCAGCCGTCCGACGACGCCGCGTTGCGCGACGATGAGGAGCCGCTCGAGGACGAGCCGCCTGAGCTTCTCGAGATGGAGTTTCCGGACGAGCCCGAGCCGCTGGAAGCGCCGGAGGAGCCGGAGGGAGACGAGCTTTGACGGCGCCGCGTTCCGGCGCGGCGGAGAGACTCGTCCAGTCCTTGTCTTTAAGGCGGCGGACGCATAGTTTCCGGGCAAACGCCGGTCATGCCGGTTTTCTCCATAAGGAAGGATGCGCGCCATGGGCGGTCTGTCGATCTGGCACTGGATCATTGTCGGCGCGGTCGCGTTCATCTTCTTCGGCGGCAAGTTTAAGATTTCCGACGTGATGGGCGATGTCGCCAAGGGCATCAAAGCCTTCAAAAAGGGCATGGCGGAAGACGACGTCGCCGATGTGAAGGAAACGCCAAAGACGCTGCAGCATCAGGCGGCGGAGCACGTCGACCAAGAGAAGTCTTCGGAAACGAAAAAAATCTAGCGCGGGACCCTCTCCTTGAGGGGGAGGGTCGCGCTGAAAGCGCGGGGTGGGGTAACGCGCCCCTGCGCCTCGCCGTCGTCATCCCACCCCGAAGCGCTTCGCGCTTCGACCCTCCCCCTCAAGGGGAGGGTGCAGGGCGCCCGAGCAATACGCATGTTCGATCTCGAACCCGGCAAGCTGATCGTCATCGCCATCGTCGCCCTGATTGCGATTCCCTCGAAGGACTTGCCGCGCGTCTTGCGCTCGCTCGGCCAGTTCACCGCAAAAATGCGCCGCATGGCGTCGGAATTTCAGGGACAGTTCATGGAGGCGATACGCGAGGCCGATCTTGAAGATTTGCGCAAGGAGGCGAGCGAGATGCGGGACGCCGTCAAGGAGAGCGTGAAGCTCGGCGGCGCCTTTGATCCGATGACCGAGGCCCGCAAGCATATCGCCGGCGCGATCAGCGGCAAGCCGCCTTCGCGCGCGACGGACGAAGACGCATCCTTCGTGACGCAGCCTTCGGCCGCTCCTCAGGATGAAGACTTCGAGACGCGGCCTTCGGCCGCTCCTCAGGATGAGGGCTCTGATTTTCCTGTAAGCGAGCAGGCCGATCCGTCGAAGAAGGCCGGCGCATGAACGAGGCCGACGAAGCCGAAATCGAGGCCAGCAAGGCGCCGCTGATCGAACATCTGATGGAATTGCGCGAGCGGCTGATCAAGGCGCTGCTCGCCTTTCTCGCGATGTTCATCATCTCCTTCTTTTTCGCCAAGGACATCTATAATCTGCTGGTCATTCCCTACACGCAGGTCGCCGGCCCCGAAGCGCGGCTGATCTACACCGCGCCGCAGGAATATTTCTTCACCCAGATCAAGGTGGCGCTGTTTGCGGCGGCCTTTCTCTCCTGTCCGGTCGTGTTTGCGCAAATCTATGCGTTCGTCGCGCCGGGGCTCTATCGGCATGAGCGTTCCGCCTTTCGGCCTTACCTTTTCGCGACGCCGGTTTTTTTCGCGCTCGGCGCGCTCGTCGTCTATTTTCTGGTGATGCCGAATCTGCTGCGCTTCTTCATCGGGATGCAGCAGGCGAATGAACCGGGCAAGGCGCAGATCGAACTGCTGCCGCGCGTCTCCGAGTATCTTTCGCTGATCATGACGCTGGTGCTCGCCTTCGGCATCGTCTTTCAATTGCCGGTGGTCCTGACCCTGCTCGGGCAGGTCGGCATCGTCACGTCGGACTTTCTGAAAGAGAAGCGCCGCTATGCGATCGTGCTCGTGTTTATCGTCGCCGCGATCCTGACGCCGCCGGACGTATTTTCGCAACTTGCGCTCGCATTGCCGGGCATACTTTTATACGAAGCGTCGATTTACGCCGTGCGCGCCATCGAGAAGAAGCGCGCCGCGGCGCGCGCGACGACCTAGATCACGCTGCATTTGGGCGGAACCGCCCACAGGTAGGCGACGCGATCGATTCCAAAAGTTTAGAGCGCGCTTTACGCGAGAAACCGGTTCCCACTTTTTCGCAACGCGCTCCATGCATATGCGCAGGCGCGAGAGAGGCGAATGCCCGCTCCCGACAGGGAGCGGGCGTAACCACTTCGCCAAGCGCGTCAGTCGCAGGTCGCGCTGCAGCCCGAGTTGCCGGTGCTCGCCTTGACCGAGCCCTTGCCTTCCGCGTCGATGCTGCCGGACAGCGTATAATTGCAGCCTTGGCTCTGGCCGAAGGTCGAGTTTTTCAGTTTGCAGGTGATTCCGTCGATGACCAATGTGTGAAAGCCGCCCTGGCCGCCGATCGAGCCGTTGATCTGCACAGCGTCGATCGAATCCGCATAAGCGGGACCGCCAAGGAGCGCGAAAGCCAGTATTCCAAAGCCAAGTTTATTCATCTGATTTTCCTCCAAATTGCTTACGCGGACGGCGGAAGCTGCACCTGCAGCCGGCCGGGCGTCCGCTCTGCCTGATCCGGCCGGCGGCGTTGAAGACTTTGCCCGGCCAGGGACAAGAATGCAACTATAGGTTGTATTATTTGTGTCGATAGCATGCCCCCGCGCGCGGTCACGACGAAGCGCGCCGGCGCTCAAGCGGCGGCGGGCGGCGGCTCGGGCGACATCTCGCCGCTTGACCCCTTCTTCCGCCTGCGGGAGAAGGTGGCGCGGCGAGCCTCCCGCGTCATGCCCGCGCTTGTCGCGGGCATCCACGCGGCGCCGTCGCGCAATTTCCGTCTTATGACCGAAGCCGCTCGGCGTGGATGGCCGGGACAAGCCCGGCCATGACGGCCCGTTGTCACTCGATCACTGTCCGAGCAACATGTACGACATCAAATGGATTCGCGAGAGCGCCGAGATTTTCGATTCCGGGCGCGCGCGGCGCGGGCTGGAGCCTCTGTCGGCGCGGCTTCTCGCCTTCGACGATGCGCGGCGCGCGGCGATCGGCGCCTTGCAGAAGGCGCAGGAGCGGCGCAACGCGGCGTCGAAAGAGATCGGCGCGGCGATGAAGGCGGGCGACAGCGACAGGGCCGAAGCGCTCAAGGCGGAAGTCGCGCAGATCAAGGAAAACTGGCCGGCGCTGGAAGAAGCCGAGCGCTATGCGATCGCCGAACTCGACAATGCGCTTTCGAGCATTCCCAACACGCCGCTCGACGAAGTCCCCGACGGCGCCGACGAGAATGACAATGTCGAAGTCGCGCGCTGGGGCGCGCCGCGCGCATTCGACTTCACGCCGAAGGAGCATTTCGAAATCGGCGAAGCGCTGGGCCTGATGGATTTCGAAACGGCGGCGAAAATTTCCGGCGCGCGTTTCGTCGTCAACAAGGGCGGGCTGGCGCGACTGGAGCGCGCGCTCGCGCAATTCATGCTCGATCTGCATACGAATGAGCATGGCTATACGGAAGTCAGCCCGCCGCTTCTCGTGCGCGACGACGCGATGTTCGGCACGGCGCAATTGCCGAAGTTTCGTGAGGATCAGTTTTCGGTGACGGCAGGTCGGCAGATCGGCAATCGGCAGTCGGAGCCGACTGCCGAAGCCCTAACGCCGACTGCCGACCATTGGCTCATCCCCACCGCCGAAGTGCCGCTCACCAATCTCGTGCGCGAATCGATCCTGGATGAAGCGCAATTGCCCTTGCGGCTGACCGCCGGCACCTATTGCTTCCGCGCCGAGGCGGGCGCCGCCGGCAAGGACACGCGCGGCATGATCCGCCAGCATCAGTTCTACAAGGTGGAGCTGGTGTCGATCACGACGCCGGAACAATCGCTCGAAGAACATGAGCGCATGACAGCCTGCGCCGAGAAGGTGCTGCAGCTTCTCGAATTGCCCTATCGCAAGGTCGTGCTTTGCACCGGCGACATGGGCTTCGCGTCGCAAAAGACTTATGACCTTGAAGTCTGGCTGCCGGGGCAGGGGAGATATCGTGAGATTTCCTCATGCTCGGTCTGCGGCGATTTTCAGGCGCGGCGCATGAACGCCCGCTATCGCCCCTCGGGGGAAAAAGGACCGCGCTTCGTCCATACGCTGAACGGCTCCGGCGTCGCGGTCGGGCGCGCGATGGTCGCGGTCTTGGAGAATTATCAGCAGGAAGACGGTTCGGTCGACGTGCCGCGCGTGCTGCGGCCTTACATGGGCGGTCTGTCGCGCATTTCGCGGTGAACGGTTTTTCGCTTGCCGCAGCGCCCGCGTTTCGCGGGCCCTTCACATTCGCGCTCGGGCAAGGTCCCTAAAACGGGCGTCCAGCCATAGCCGTAATCGGCGCGCGGCGCATAGCCGTCACTGAGCAGGCCCGGCGCGGCGATATTGAGCGTCACCGGGGCCGCCAGAAAACCTAACAGACCCGATCCCGGCGCCGTCGGCGGCGCGCCCGGGATGACCAAGTCCGCCGGCACATAGCCCATCGTCCCGCCATATTGCACCTGGCACCAGCGCCCGCATCCCAGCACGTTGAATGGAATATTCGCCCCCATGGTGGTGACCGGCCGGGCGTCGACATTGGGGCTCACCTGCAGCGGCATGTCCGCCGCCACATAGTCTTCGAATGCGGCGGCGCAGCCGGGAGCGGCGGCGAGCGTCGCCACGAGCCAGAACGAAAGTCGTAAGCCCATCAAAAATCCCCCGGAGAATACAGCTGAGCGATTTGGCCCATTGTGGACGTTCGGCGTCGAATCGTCCAAAGAAACCTGGGCCTCGTCAGATCGCCCCAAGCGCGAGCGGAACCGCCAAAATCATGCGCATTCTCATCACCAATGACGACGGCGTCCATGCGCGCGGCCTGGCGATCGCGGAAGCGATCGCGCGCCAGTTCACCGACGACATTTTCGTCATCGCGCCGGAGTTCGAACAGTCCGGCGTATCGCATTCTCTGTCGCTCAATGATCCGCTGCGGCTGCGCGAGATTTCGCCGCGTCATTTCGCGGTCAAGGGAACGCCGACCGATTGCGTGATCATGGGCGTGCGCAAGCTCATGCTCGATCATCCGCCCGATCTCCTGATTTCCGGCGTCAATTGCGGCCAGAATGTCGCCGAGGACGTCTCCTATTCCGGCACTATCGCCGGCGCGATGGAGGGGACAATTCTGGGCATTCCGTCGATCGCGCTCTCGCAGGTCTATGATTTCTTCGCGAGCCGCCGCACCATCCACTGGGATTGCGCCGAGACGCATGGCGCCGATGTCGTTGGCCGCTTGCTCGCGGCGGGAATCCCGAAGAACGTGCTGATGAATGTGAACTTCCCCCATTGCCCGGCGCAGGAGGTCGCGGGCGTCGCGATCACCATGCAGGGCAGGCGCAGCAGCGACATCATGAGGATCGAGGACCGCAAGGACGGCCGCGGCAATCCCTATCACTGGATTTCCTTTCAGCGCGGCGATTTCAGGCCGGGCCAGGGCACCGATCTCATGGCGCTTGAAGACAGGAAAATCTCGATCACGCCGCTGCAGCTCGACTTCACCGATCACCCGACCGTGACGCGGCTCGCGGCCGAATTCGAGGGCGAAAAATGACGGGCGAGCGCGGCGCGCAGAGCGCCGCCGAATTCGAAGAACGCGCGGCGCTGCTGCTGACGCTGCGTCAGGGCGGCGTGCGCGATCTTTCGGTCTTGCGGGCGATGGAGGCGACGCCGCGCGAGGCTTTCGCGCCCTATCGATTCCGCGACCTCGCCAATCGCAACCTCTCCCTGCCGATCGGCTGCGGCCAGACCATGTCGCGCCCGGTCGATCTCGCCCGGCGGCTCGAGGCGCTCAAGGTCGGCCGCGGCCATCGGGTGCTGGAGGTCGGGGCAGGGTCCGGCTATGGCGCGGCGGCGCTGGCGCAGCTCGCGCGCGAGGTCGTCAGTCTCGAACGCTTCGAGACGCTTGCGATCGAAGCGTCGCGGCGCCTCGCCGCCCATGGCGCGACATTCGCCAAGGCGGTTTTTGCCGATGGCCTCGATCCCCCTCGCGAACTGGGGCGTTTCGATCGGATCATCGTGCAGGCGTCGGTCGGCGCCGCGCCGGCGGCGCTCATCCAATTGCTCGCGCCGGGCGGGGTCATGCTCTTCGCCCGCAGGGCGCATGCGATGGCCGGCGCGCGCGCCAAGGAACGATTGATCAAGCTTGATCGCGACGAGGACGGCGAACTGAAGGAGACCGATTTCGGCCCGTGCTGGCTGGGCCCGGCCATTCCCGGTCTGGCGCAGGCGCTCTGAATTCCCGCCCGAATGCTGAAAATTTTCATAGTCGGCGACGTTTCGCGTTCATCTTAAACGCCTCCTTAACCGCCTCGCTGTTACCCATGGATCGTTCAATGTAGCGTTCGGGTGGGTCGCGTCATGGCTATCAAGCGTCGATTTGCTTATTCACGCGCCGCGGCGCGGTTGCTGGCGGCCGCAGGCGTCGCCGCCCTTGTCGCCGGCTGCTCCGATGCTTCGCGCTTCGCGGGCGATCCCTTCTCCGACCCCTTCTCGGGTTCGCCCAAGATCGCGTCGCAAGGCGTCGACCGCGCGCCGGTCGGCGCCATCGCCAGCGCGCCGGCGCAGAGCGCGCCGTCGAGCGCTGTCGAATCCCGTCCCCTCCCGGCGCCCGTCGCCAGCGCTTCAGCGAGCCGCGCCACCGCGCCCGCGGCTTCGCCGTCGCCGACCCGCATCGCGGCGGCCGGCGGCGGCCATTGGAGCGCCGAGGGCGGAACGCCGATCGTCGTCGCCCAGGGCGAGACGGCCGGATTGCTCGCCACCCGCTACGGCGTGCCGCCGGACGCCCTGCTGCGCGCCAACGGCTTCAATGTCGCCTCGCAGGTTCAGCCGGGTTCGCGCCTGGTGATCCCGGTCTATCGCGCCGGCGGCGTCCCCGCGGTCGCCGCCCATGCGCCTGCCGCTCCGGCGAAAGCTGCGGCCGCCCCCGCGCCGGCGGCCAAATCCGCCGCCGCGAAGCCTTTGGCCCCGGGCAAGCCGGTTCGCAAGACCGAAGCCGAGCCGCCGAAAGCCAAGCTCGCCGACGCCAAAGCCGCCGCCAAATCCGCGGCCGAAAAGTCGCCGGCGAAGGCCGACCCGCGCAGCGCCGCGGCGACGCCGGCGCGCGTCGTCAAGACCGAGCGCATCGCGAGGACGCCCGTCGAGCCAGAGGCGAAAGCGCCGGCGACGCCAGTGGAAACGGCCAGTTCCCACAAGGTCGACTCGACCGCGACCGCCTCCATCCCCCCGGCGAATGAGCCGAAAGCGGTCGCGTCGGACGACGGGAAGCCGGAATTCCGCTGGCCCGCCCGCGGCCGCATCATTCAGGGCTTCTCGTCGGGCGGCAATGACGGAATCAACATTGCGGTGCCCGAGGGCACTCAGGTCAAGGCGGTCGAAGGCGGCGTCGTCGCCTATGCCGGCAACGAGCTCAAGGGCTACGGCAATCTGGTGCTCATCCGCCATCCGAACGGCTTCGTCTCCGCCTACGCCCACAACGGCGAGATCGACGTGAAGCGCGGCGATCAGGTCAAGCGCGGCCAGACGATCGCCAAATCCGGCCAGTCGGGCAATGTCGGCTCGCCGCAGCTTCACTTCGAGCTGCGCAAGGGTTCGACGCCGGTCGATCCCACGCGATATCTGGCCGGGTTGTAAGCATCAAACGCCAGAACCCCTCCGGCGTCCGCGAGACACAGACGCCGGAGTCGGAGCGGCGGGTCCAAGGAAAGGCCCGCCGCTCTCGTCTTTTTATGCGTCGTGGTATAGCCCGCGGGTCATAGATCACACTGCATTTGGGCGGTATCGCTCAAATGCAGAAAACGTGATCTATTCCAATATTTTGAGCGCGCTTTACGCGAAAACCGGATTCCACTTTTTCGCGAGCCGCGCTCAAGCCAGAGGAACCCGCACAAGTGACCTATCGTCTTGCCTTCGCTCTCGTCATCGTCGCCACGCCGGCTTTCGCCTTTGATCCGACCGGCGTCCCGCATTGTGACGCGCTGCTCAAACGCTATGAGGCGTGTTCGATTCAGTTGCCGCCGCGTCAGGTTCATGCCGCGCAAAAGGAGCTGCTCGACGGCGCCATGGGCATCCGCGCCGCGGCGGCCGATCCTTCGAAACGCGCCGATCTCGAACGCTATTGCGTCGACCGATTCGAGCAGATGAAGAAAGACAGCGACATCAAGGAGTGCATGTCGAAGCCCTGATCGGCGCGCGGGCCTGGACGTAGTCCTTTCCACGCATTTCGATCAGGCGGGAGGCGGCGCGCTCGAACTCGCGCGCCTCCGCGCCGAACTCGGCCTGATAGAGGTCGCATGGCTCGGCCGCGGCCGACACGATCAGCAGGACGCGCGCCTCGTAGAAAATGTCGATGAGCGTGATGAACCGGCGCGCTTCGTTGCGTTGTTCGGGCGCGAGAATCGGAACCTCTTCGAGGATCACCGCGTCGAAGGTCTCGGCGAGCGCCATATAGTCCGTCGCCGACAAGGCCTCGCCGCACAGCGCCGTGAAGGTAAAGCGTGCGACGCGGCCCGCCGCCCGCGGTATGTCGATGCGGCGTCGCTTGACATCGATCGTCGCCGGCGTTTCCGCCGCCCCATCCGCGAGCGTGGCGTAAAGCGCGTCGATCGCCGCTTTTGCGCGCGAGTCGGCGGGGGTGAAATAGACCTGACCCAAATCTTCGCGCCGCCGCCGATAGTCGCTCGACGCTTCGAGACGCACGACCTCCATGCGGTGCTGCAGCAGGGCGATAAAGGGCAGGAAGAGATCGCGGTTGCGGCCGCCCTCGTAGAGCCGCGAAGGTTCGACGTTTGAGGTGGCGACGACGACCACGCCCAATTCCAGCAGCGCAGAAAACAGCCGCGCCAGTATCGTGGCGTCGGCGATATCGTTCACGGCGAATTCGTCGAAGCAGAGCACGCGCGCGTCCGTTGCGATTTCGCGCGCGACGCAGGTCACGGGATCGGCGTCGCCAAGCGGGTTGCGACGCAGACGATGCAGCCGGTCGTGCACATCCGCCATGAAGGCGTGGAAATGCGCGCGGCGTTTTCTGTCGATCGGAAGCTCGCTGAAGAACAGATTCATCAGGAATGTCTTGCCGCGTCCGACCTGTCCCCAAAGATAAAGCCCGCTCGGTCGGCGGGCGCGCGGGCGAAATTTCGCAAGAAGCGCCTGCGCCAAATTGGCGCTCCTCGGCCGCCGGCCGGAAAGCGCGTCGGCGAGCGCCTGAAGCTTCTCGACCGCGGCGCGCTGCGACGCGTCGCGCTCCAGCGCGCCTTGCGCAACGAGCGCCTCATATTTCTCGACGATGGCTTGTGCGTGCGCCGTCATACGCGCCGCATCCGGCCGTTTGTCTCCGCGAGGGCGCCGGGGCGAAGTTCGCAATAGAGCAGGCGGTCGGAGTCGACCGGTCCCGGCATGGTGATCTTGCCGCGGGGCACGCGCGCGAAGCCGAGCCGGGCGTAATAGTCCTCGTCGCCGACAAGCAGCACGAGGCCGTGTCCGGCGTCGCGCGCGGCGTCGAGCGAATATTTGACCAGCGTCTCGCCGACCCGTTGCTGGCGAAACGCCGGCTCGACGGTCAGCGGCCCAAGCAGAAGCGCGGGCGTCGATCCGACCAGAATCGGGGTCATGCGATTGACGCCGACGAGCAGCGTGCCGATTCGCGCCACGAAGGACAGCGAGCGGTCCGGCTCGACGCCTTCGCGCAGGCGATAGGCGGTGCGCGCAAATCGGCCCGGGCCGAAGGCGCGTTCGTCGAGCTTCTCGATATGCGCGTCGTCGGCGGCGGTGAGCGGCGCGAATTTTACGGCGAGATCGATCATGTCGGCGCCTAAACCCTAGAGCGCGCTGCGAAAAAGCGGGAACCGGCTTTTCGCGTAGAGCGCGCCCTAAGCTTTTGGAATCGATCACGTTATCTGCATTTGGGCGATTCCGCCCAAATGCAGCGTGATCTATGCGACGCCATATCATGCGTTGACGGCGCCGCAAAACGCCTGGTTGCGGCGCGATAGGCCGCATGCGAGCCTGCTTAAGGGAGAAGCCCATGGCGGAATATCGCTTGCGCCCGGCGTCACTGGCGGACGCCCGCGCGATCGCCGAGATCAACGCCGCGGCCTGGCGCGAGACCTACGCCGGCCTCATGCCGGCGGAAATGCTGGCGAGCATCGACCTCGACGGCTGGACGCGGCGCTGGCTGGCGCGGATCGGTTCGGCCGAAACCGGCCAAGCCGTCTTCGTCGCGCTCGAAGGCGGCGTTCCGGTCGGCTTCGCCCGCTGCAACCGCCAATCCAACCCGAAGCTCGTTCCGCTGGGCTTCGACGGAGAGATCGCCTCGATCTATCTCCTGCGGCGCGTCCAGCGCCGGGGATTGGGCAGAGGCCTGATGGCGCGGCTCGCCGAACATCTGACGTTCGTCGGTTGCGCGAGCGCCGCGGTGTGGGTGCTCCGCGACGCGCCGAAGGCGCGCGGATTTTACGAGGCGCTCGGCGCGGCGCCTGTCGGCGTCGAGGGCGTGTGGGACGTCGAAGGCGTCGTTCTGCCCGATCTTGCCTATGGATGGCGCGACATACGAAACCTATCCGAAGCCGCGGACGCTCGAAAAGCCTCACCAGTAAGGTGAAATCGGCGCCTTCTCCAACGCCTCGGATAGGCGCGCCCGCGTCGCCGCGGTCGTCTCCGCCGGCAGCGCGTCAAGCGCGAAGAAGCCGGCCTCGGCGATTTCGCGATCGGGGACGCGCGGCTCGATGATGCGAAAAGCGCGCACGAGGTAGAGCGCGACATGGTCGCGCGCCGAGAAACGCCGATTGAAATACACGCCGAAGAGTTCGGGCGGTTCGTCGATCAGAACATTCGCCTCTTCATGGAGTTCGCGTTTGAGCGCGTCGACCAGAGTCTCGCGGCTTTCAACGCCGCCGCCCGGCAGATAGAAACCGTCGACATAGGTGTGACGGACGAGCAGGACGCGGCGCCGATCGTCAAGCACAAGGCCGCGCACGCCCAGGGTCATGGGACGCTGAAACCGCGCGCCCAAGGCGATCAGCCTGCGCGCGATGCGCGATCGCGTCGATTGCGACTCGCTCGCTTGCTCCTGCTCCGTCAATACCGGCTCCGATCGCCGAAACTCTGGCAAATGTTCCGCGAAGGCTCTAGTAATCGCCAGCCCATCCTAGCAGGAAAGCGCCGCCGCTGAACGGGCCCGGAAGGATATGAGGCTGTCTTGAATTTTCGGCTTGCTCATCTCTCCGACGCGCATATCGGTCCGATTCCGCGGCCAAATCTCGCCGAGCTTCTCGGCAAGCGCGTCACGGGCTATGTGAACTGGCTCTATAAGCGCGGCGCTCAGCACGATATGGGCGTGCTCGCCAGCATCGTCGCCGACATCAAGTCGCAGGCGCCGGACCATGTCGTCATGACCGGCGACATCGTCAACATCGGACTTCCCGGCGAAATCGCGCTGGCCAAAGACTGGCTCGCCGCTCTCGGCGCGCCGAGCGACGTGAGCTTCACGCCCGGCAATCACGACGCCTATGTCGCGAGCGTGACCGACCTCGTTCACGAGGTTTTCGCGCCCTGGACGAGCAGCGAGATCGAAGGCGCGGGCTTTCCCTATTTGCGCCGGCGCGGCGGCGTCGCGCTGATCGGTCTCGACACCGGCGTGCCGACGGCGCCTTTCGTCGCATCCGGCCGGCTTGGAGAGGCGCAACGCGCGAGGCTCGCTCAATTGCTGGATGCCGCCAATGCGGAAGGTCTGGCGCGGGTCGTCTGCCTGCATCATCCGCCGCATGTCGGCGGCGCGAGGCTGCTGCGCGGGCTCCAGGACGCCGGGGAATTCGAGGCCGTCATCGCCCGGCACGGCGCCGAACTCATCGTGCATGGTCATAATCACAGGCCGAGCCTGCATCGACTTCACGCCGCGCCTGTCGTCGGCGTCGCGTCGGCGTCGGCGCGCCCCGGCGGACATTATCCGGGCGCGGCTTACAATCTTTACGACTTCGCGCGCAAGGACGACGTCTTGAGCATCACGCTGCGCAGGCGTGGATTGAACGAGGCTGGAAACGTCGTCGAACTTGAATCGCTTGAGCTGTGAAGATCAGACTGTGAAATAGGTCTGATAGGCCCATGCCGCCAATACGGCCAGCAGCGCGAAGAAAGCGGCGGCGCCAAAAAATTCCGCGATGAACGCGGCGGCGCGAGCGACTTTGCTCGAGAAAGACGCGTCGTCATCGCGCGCCGTCGCCTTGTCGCGCGCCGCGGCCGCCTTGACGGCGAGCGCCCGCGCCGCGCCGCCGCTCGCATAATCGATCGCCAGCGCCTTTTCGCGCTCGATCAGACGATGCGCGATATAGGCGGTGATCGCCTCGACAAGCTCCTCAGCGTTGTCGCTTTCGCAAAGCGCGACCCGGCCGTGACGCGTGTCCTGAAGAAATCGGTAGGTGCGCCGGTCGCGATCCATTTCGACGAAGCCGATCTGGTCGATGAACAGGCGCGGCCGCTCCCCCGGCGCCACCCCAACGTCGAAAATATCGCAGCCCGGCGGCAGTTGCGCCAGGACCGGCGCCAGCCCATCGCCGAGCATTTCCAGTCGGGCGATTTCCGCGGCGCGCAAATCAGAAATCGCGGCGGAGCGCTCGGCGTTCTCAAGGCGGGCGCGGCGCAGCGCCTCGGCGAGGCTCGCCATGCGCTCGTCGAGCGGTCCGGCGTCCTTGCGGACGAAGCGCTCCCGCTCGACGCGAAGCGAGAGACGTTCGGCAGGCGTGGCGGGGGAAGCGCTCCTGGGGTCGTCGTCGCGAGTATCGGCTGGCGGCGCGGGCAGGGGCTCTTCCATCTCGTCCACTCGCTGATGCCCTCGTGACGCGGCCGGGGCGATAAAGCATTGTGGACTATAACGGCTCTCGGCGGCGGTGCGAAGCGCCGGGGGCGTGGAAGCGAGGCGGGAGTCGACTTTTTCCCCCGCCTCCGGCAAGTGAATCCTTACGATCGCCGCTGATTCCGGCCATTAACGATAAAAACGTCGGATGTGACAGAGGCGCGGAGGGGATCCATGGCCGTCAATCGTGGCGAATCGGATGTGAAGAGCGCCGTGTTTGAACGCATCATTATCGGCGCCGGCTTTGCGGTCTTCGCGGCGCTGGAGGCGGCGGGCGGCGGCGAACACGCGATCGTCGCCGGTTTTTTCGCCGGCGCTTCGATCTTCATGTTGCGCCGCTCGTCCGAGAGCGCGCGCCAGGCGGCCGATTTCGGCGTGGATTTCCTCGTCGTCGCGATTTTTACGCTGCTCTGCGACCGCTCGGGCGTCTTGTGGCGCGCGCCGGAAAACTTCGCCGAATTGTTCCGGTTTTCGCCCGTGGGGGCGGGGACCGCCGCCATTCTCTATCTCGCCGGGGTGGTCACGCTGCGGGCGCGCTCACGCATGGCGGTGCGCGCAGCCCTGTTCGTTTTGCCGCTGCAGTTCAGCCTGCTGCTCGCACTCGGCTCGCCGGTCGTCACCCAGATCGGCGGCGGGCTGCTGCTCGGCCTCGACGTCCCGGACGCCTTTAGAAATATCGCGGGACGCACGCTGGTCCTGTTTCTGCTCAATGAGTCGGTCGTGGTCGGCGTGCCGCTCGCGCTGGGCCGATTCCTTCCGCGCCAGTGGCGTCCGCATGGCGTGTTATTCGCCTCGGCGTTCCTCGCGTCGCTCACTCCCTATATCGCGACCTCGGTTTCCTTTTTCGTCGCGCCCTATCTGCCCTATCCGGCGACGGCGGCGGTCGCCGCCGTGGCGGCGGCGCTGGCGCAGGCCGGTCTGTGGGGCCAAACCTATCTCGTGACTCAGGCGATGGCGGGTCTGTTGCGGGCGACGCCGTCGCTGCAGGTCGTCGTGTTCCACGATTGGCGGACGGGCGCCGAAAAGGGCGCGGTTTACGGCCTGGTGTTCATGGCGCTGCTGCTCGCGGCCGGGCTGGTCGTTTCCTTCCCGCCGGCCGTGGCGGTGATTTCAGCTTCGGGTCCGATCGGCGGCGCGTTGATCGGCGCGGCGTTGTTCCCGCTTGCGCGTGCGATCGTCGAGAGCACCGACTCGACGCCGCCCTTCTTCGCGCGGGTCGAAGAGCTTTATCTGCATCCCTCCAACTATTTCCGCGGCGCGGTCGCCGGCGCCGCCGTCGCGCTTGCTGTGATGATCGGACTTCCGGCGGCGAGCGGCGGCCACAGGTTCCTCTTCGGCGCCCTTGCCGGCGCGCTCGCTTATGCCGGCGTCGACGCGGCGATCGATTTCGCCGCGCTGACTCAGGGACGCCGGCAGCATCTGCGCAGCTGGCGAGTCTATTCGCTGGGCGCGCTCCTCGGCGCGCTCGTCGCCGGCGCCATCGCCTGGTATCTCGACACGGGGCAGGTCGAAACGATTGTCTCGAAATTCTTCGCCTATACGTCGCTCGACTATGCGGCGGACGGGCGTCCGGTCAACGACTATGTCGTGCGTCCGCTCTTCTCCAAATGGGGCGCGACGGATCTCGGCAGGGTCGACGGCGGCGTAAGACTATTCTTCGACGAGTCGTTTTCGGGCGTCATTCAATGGGTGTTCGCGGCGCCGCTGTTTTCGATCAATCTGTTTTTCCTGACGGCGCTCGTGGAGCGCAGCCTGCGGCCGCTTCGGCAGCTTGCGAGCTGGCAGGGCCTCGACATGCTCGTCGAAAACGCCGTGCGGGTGTTGCGCTGGGGCCTGTGGATGGCGCCGGTGATCTATTCCTTCCTCAAGGCGTCGCCCGATCCCACCTGGTACAATCAGGACGGGCTGATCAGAACCGGCGTCGCGAGCTGGATGAACTACATCCTTCCCGACTCCGATTTCCGCGCCTGGAGCCTCGATATATTCACCGCGCTCCTCGCCTATGACGCCCTGCGCGTGCTGATCTGGTTCGACCATATGGGCCTGCGGGTCGCGACCCTGGTCAATCTCTCTTTCGTCGGCGGCGACGCAGCGGACGAAAAGGCCGCGCGCTTTCTCGGGAAATCGCAGACGAGCCGTGCGATCCCGGAGGGGATTCGCCGCTTTGGCACATGGGCGCCGCTCCTGCTTCCCTTTTATATTCCGCGCGGCGCGGATTGGGACGGCGCGTGGAGCGCCTCGGAGCAATTGGCGCATACGCGGCCGCCGTCCTACGCTTATCTGGTCAGCGGCTATCTGATCTATGCTGGCCTCGTCGCCTTCGGCCTCGTCATCTTTCTTCTCGGGCGGCTGGCGCGCGCCCAGAAAGTCACGATCGAAGGCATTACCGGCGCCGGCGGCGTGCCGGGCTCGCGTCCGTTGAAACTGACCAACGGGCTGATGACCAGCGAGTGGTTCCAAGACGGGCAGGGCGCGATACGCATCGAGGGCGTGGCGCGCGGCGGTCCGCCGATCGATCTGACGCGGCGGCCGGACGATCACGCCCATCCGCGCGGGCGTTTTCTGTTTCTGCGCGAAGACGGCGGCGAGCTATGGTCGATCGGCGAAGCGCCGACCCGCTGCAGAGCCGCTCAGGCGTCGCTCACCGACGCTGGCGAGAACTGCCTGTTCTTCATGGCGGAGCGCAATGGATTCGCGATCGAGGCCCGCGTCTCGCTCGCCGCCGACGAAGCGGTCGAGATCACCCGGCTGAAAATCGTCAATCTCGAGCAGCGCCATCGCAAACTGGTGCTCGCGTCGCTGCGCGAATGGGTGCTCAACGAGACGGGCGTCGAACTTCGCGACGCCGCTTACAACGCGATTCATGTCGGCACATGGTACGTCCGCTCGCTCAATGCGATTTTCGCGCAGAACCGATTGCTCAAGGGCGGTGCGCGCCGCCAGTCCGATCGCCGGCTGTCGCCCGAGATCGGCTTTCACGCCATCGGCGGCGGCGCCGACGCGAAGATTTCCGTCGTCGGCTATGAGGACGTGAAATCGCGCTTCTATGGCATGGGCTCGGTGCATGCGCCCGACAGCCTTCTGGGATTGGCGGCGCCGCGCGATCCGAAGGACGAGGGCCTGCTGTACGGCTTCGAGCCCTGCGCCAGCCTGCGCGTCGAAGTCGAACTCGCCGCCGCCGGCGCGACCGAATTGATCATCGTCGACGGCTGGGCGCGCGACATGGGCCGGGCGACGGATTCCATCGCCCGTCATCTCGGTATTGCGCCCGCGTCGCCCGAGACTCTGAACGATGCGCTGTCACGCCGGCGCGAACTCATTCTGCCGCCGCCGCCCAAGAAACCGCGCTACGCTTTTTCGCAAGACGGACGGAGCGTCACGCTCGGCCCCGGAACGCCGCGTCCCTTCGCTCATGTCATCGCCAACGCCTTCGGGCAAGGCGCGGTGGTCTCGAATGACGGGGATATTTTTTCGTTCCACGGCAATTCGCGACTGAACAGCTTCACGCCGTTTCGCATGGGCGAGGGCCGCATGGCGCCGGCCGGGCAGAAATTCTACGTCTACGATCTTGCCCGAACCGACGCGCATAGTCCGACCTTCGTGCCGCTGCGCCGCCGCGACGCGGACTATCAGGTCACGTTTTCGCCGGGAGTCGCGGTGTTTCGCGCCGAGCGCGATCGCCTCGATCTCGAAATGACCGTATTCGTCAGCCCGACGCAGCCGATCGAATTCAAAATTCTCAAAATCCGCAACCGAACCGATCATGAGCGGCTGCTGCAGATCACCCCGGCGATGGAAATCGTATTGGCGGAAACGCCCAACGAGAGTCTCGGCGCGCTGGAGTCGGTCATCGACGAGAATGTGCATTCGATCTACTTCCGCAATCCGCGCAATAATTTCGTGCGCGGCTGGGCGTTCGTGACGACCTCTATGCCGGCGGAATTCGCCGAGACGTCGCGTCGTCGCTTTCTCGGCCATGAAAGCCGCGATCCCTATCTGCCTTACATGGTCGAGCACGGCCACCCGGACGCCGGCGCCCCCGCGCATGAACGAAAGGTCGCCGCGTTCAGCGGCGCGATCGACGTGCCGGCGGGAGAAGAAGCCGTCGTCGTCGTCGCGCTGGGACAAACGACGACGATCGAGGAAGCGAAGCGGCTCGCCGATTATGCGCGCGATCCAGAGCACGCCTATGCCGAACTCGCGGCGAACGCCCGCGCCTGGGACGATCAGCTGTCGGTGCTGCGCGTCAAGACCAACCGCCCCGACTTCGACCGTCTGGTCAACGATTGGCTGCCCTATCAATTGCTCGCCGCGCGTCTCTGGGGACGCACCGGACCCTCGCAGCGTTCGGGCGCGACCGGTTACCGCGATCAGCTGCAGGACGTCATTCCGCTAATCCATCTCGCGCCAGAGCGGGCCCGCGCGCAAATCCTGTTGCACGCCGCGCATCAATATATCGAGGGCGACGCGTGCAAATGGTGGCACCGCGCGCCGAACGGCGGCACCGGCCTTGCGGATCGCACGCATTCATCGGATCCGCATCTCTGGCTACCCTATGTCACGATCCGCTATGTCCGCGGAACCGGAGACTCCGCCATCCTCGACGAGGTGGAGACCTTCCTCGAAGCCAATCCCGTGCCGAAGGATCAGGAAGGCGAAGCCACCGTGCCGCTGACCTCGCGCGACAAGGACACGCTGCTCGGCCATTGCGCGCGCGCCATCGAATGGACGCTCGATCGCTTCGGCGCGCACGGCCTGCCTCTGATGGGCACGGGCGACTGGGATGACGGAATGAATCTCGTCGGCGACGAAGGCCGCGGAGAGAGCGTGTGGCTCGGCTTCTTCCTGCACGGCATCCTTCTCGACATCGCGCCGCTCTTCGAGGCGAAAGGCGACGCCGAACGCGCCGAGCGTTACCGCGAAAGGGCGGCGAAGCTTCGCGCGGCGCTTGAAACCTGCTGGCGCGGCGACCGCTATATTCGCGCCTATGCCGACGACGGCGGAGAAATCGCGCCGATGAGCGCGATGACCTCGTCATGGCCGACTCTGACCAACGCCGTCGACGCCGCGCGCGGCCGCGAGGCGATCGAGAAAGCGCTTGCCGTTCTCGGCCTCGGGAATCGGGTGCTGCTCGTCGCGCCGCCCTATGACGAACACTCGCGGCCCTATCCGGGACGCAGCGCCGAATATCCGCCCGGCGTGCGCGAAAACGGCGGCCAATATTCGCATGGCGTGTCCTGGTTCGTCGACGCTTTGGCGAAGCTCGCCGCGCAGGCGCAGCAGGAGGGCGATTCGCGCGCCGCCGACGAATTGTTTCGCACGGCGTTCGAGACATGGATCGCGATTTCGCCGATTTCCAAGCTCACGACGCCCGAGGCGGCCGACATTTACGGCTTGCCGCCGCATCAGCAGCCGGCCGACGTCTATAGCGGCGAGGGCTACGAAGGACGAGGCGGCTGGAGCTGGTATACCGGCGCCGCGGCGCGCATGTTGTCGGCGGCCTATGCGCTGCTCGGACTGGAATTCGAGAACGGCGAATTGAAGCCGCGCCCCGACGCTTTCCTTCCCAAGGGCGATTTGCAGCTCGAGAGCGTGGTCTATCTCGGCAAGACGCACGAAGCGGAGAAACGTCGCCGCGGCTGGTAGCATGTGCTGGAGGCGCGGAGGATATGGCTGATCTCGTCGTCACGCTCAACGCCGGCTCGTCTTCGGTGAAGTTCGCTCTCTTCGCCGCGGATGCGGAATGGCCGCGGCTGATCGTCTCCGGCGCGGTCGAAGGGCTCGGCGCGAAGCCGCGCTTTCGCGTCGATGCCGTCGAGGGCGAAGGGAGCGAGAAGAAGCTCGCCGCCAGGCTCACCCACAGGCAGGCGATCGCGGCGATTTTCAAATGGATCGAAACCGCCTACCCCGCGGCGGCGATCAGCGCGATCGGGCACCGCGTCGTGCATGGCGGATTGCGTTTCGCGGCGCCCGTCGTCGTCGACGCTGAAACGCTCAACGCGCTGCGCGAATTCATCCCGCTTGCGCCATTACATCAGCCGCACAACATCGCGGGAATTGAGGGCGCCCGCGAGGCGTTTCCGCATGTGCCGCAGGTTGCGTGTTTCGACACCGCCTTCCACCGTGGACATACATTCGTCGACGACGCCTATGCGCTTCCCTATTCCTATTACGAGAAAGGATTGCGACGTTTCGGCTTCCATGGCCTGTCCTATGAATATATCGCCCGGCGTCTGCGAACGATCGATCCGATTCACGCCGAGGGCGGCGTCATCGTCGCGCATCTCGGCAATGGCGCTTCGCTTTGCGCGATGAAAGGCGGGCGCTCGATCGCCACCACCATGGGTTTTTCGGCGCTGGAAGGCCTCCCGATGGGCACGCGCTGCGGAGAGATCGATCCCGGCCTGCTGCTCTATTTACTTACGAGCGAAGGGATGACCGCGGAAGAACTTTCACATCTTCTCTACGAACGCTCCGGCCTTCTGGGCCTTTCCGGCCTGTCGCACGACATGCGCGCGCTCGAGTCTTCCGATGCGCCGCGCGCCGCGGCGGCGATCGCCTACTTCATTCATCGCATCAAGATGGAGATCGCCGCGCTGACCGCGGTCATCGGCGGTCTCGACGCGCTGGTTTTTACTGCCGGGATCGGAGAGCGCTCCCCGCGCATCCGGGCCGGCGTGGTCGACGGGCTCGGCTGGCTGGGGCTGGCGCTCGACGCGACGGCGAATGCGCGCAACGACTCGCTCATCTCGTCGCCTCAATCGCGCATGCCGGTTTTCGTGACGCCGACCGACGAGGAGGCGATGATCGCGCGCCACACGATCGAAACCGCGGGAGTGTCGGTCGCGGCGAGGTAAAAGGCGAGTAAGGCGCGCGACTTTGATTTTAGGAGCCGAACGCCGTCGAGCCGGCGAAATTCGGGCAGACTCCGACCGATCGTTGCGCGGTGAAGCAGGGTAAACCAATAAAATAAATTGACCCGCCGAGACTAAATCGCCAAGATGTCAATAATCATTTGGGATGAAGGCATGGTTTCCCGTAGCGGCGCGGGTTCGATCCAAATGCAGATTTCGCCGTCAGAAGTGATTGGCGTATTGACGAGGTCGTAGTGCCGAGCGTCAAAAAACATGCAAGCCTGTCGAGCGAAGAGGGCGGCCTGATCGGGGCCATCGCTCGGCGAATTCCCGAAGTCATCTCCCCCAATCATCTAACGTTCGTCGGGCTGGCCGGCGCGGTCCTTGTCGCCGCCGGATTTATCGCGACCCGCTGGTCGAACTGGTTTCTGGCGCTCGTCGCATGTGGGCTCGCCGTCAATTGGCTCGGCGAAAATCTGGAGCGGGCGGTTTCCGCGCGCCGCGGCGTCTCGTTCCATTACTATGGCTATTTCATCAATAATTCGGCGGATCTCGTCGCTCAAACGCTGATGATCATGGCGCTTGGCTTCTCGCCCTATTTCACGATTCCGTCGGCGCTGCTCGTTCTTTCGCTCTATCTGTTGCTCAGTTCGTATAAATATTTGCTTGTCGTGATCCATGGCGACGACCGGCCGCGTGGCGGAATCGAGCCTAAAGGCGTGCGGCTGCTGGTGATGGGCTGGTCGCTCTCCGCGGCGCTGATCGGACATGAACTCGTCGCGCAACGCATATTCTCTTTCGCCGCGCTCGACGTCGTCGTCGCTGGTGTGTCGATTTGCGCCTTTATCGCTTTCATGTTGATCGTTCGTCGAGATCTGGGGCGCGTTCGGCTTCAGGAGCTTGGCGTCGCGGACGACGAAACATCAATTGACCAGGACGAGATCATATCGGACCCAGGCGAGATTATTTCGATCGCCCCGCAATTCGCCCCAGTCCGCAGTCGCTCGCCGGCTCGAAGCGACAAGAAGATTTCGGCGGGCTAGGCCGCGCGCCGGAATCAGGCTTTAGATCAAGCTGAATTGGGATTCGCCCCAAAAGTTGAGGGCGCGCTCTACCCGGAAAGCGAGCCGGGCTCTGGCGGCTCGCATCGGCCAAAGCGGCCAGCGACGCCTTCGGCCGCCTGCCGCAGGCCGTGTTCGGCCCAGGCGACGGGCGTCGCGGGTCTCATCCGGGCGCTCTTTCGTTCGACCGAATCCTTCGAATATTTCGTTCGAATCGCGCGCGCGATCCCGAGTGACGCCGATTATCGACCGATGCCGCGCCGTTCTGCTCAGGGCCCGATGTCTCATTTGCTCCTTTTGTTTGCCGTAATTTTGTAATTGACGTACGAAGCGGAAGAAGAAGAATTCGCGCGTTGCTTACTGGTCAAAGCTGAGGCGTCCAGTTAACAGGAGTAGCCCGTGACGTATCCCAACAATGCAAAGCTTTCGACTGACAATCGGACTGTGGCGTCGTTTGAAGAGGCCGCCAATAGATTTCGAACCTATTTCGAGCGGCAAGTGCTTGCCGCTCTGCCGGAATTCGCGCGCCGCGAACTCGAAGGCGAGTTGCGCGCTTTATCCGATCTGTCGGACGCCGATCCTATTCCGGCCTTGGCGGAGGCGTCGCTCGTTCGCGCCGAGCAATGCGCGCATGATTTGCTCAGCATGAATTATGACGGATCCGCCGGCTCCTTCTTGCGCCGCTCGGTGCGCGAGGCGGCGGCGGACATAAAGGGCGCGGTAATCGCCGCATCGCGGCAGGGCGGGAATGTCATAGCCTTTCCGCGAAGGGTTTCCTGACCCACCGACGGCGCCGCCGAGCGCTGTCGCCTCGGCGCATGATGCAGCCCCCGATGGGGATGCGGTCGGCGACCTGCTATGTTCCGTTCGTTTGCGGCCGTTCCACGCAGCGGCCAACTTCCATAACGGGCGGAGAAGGTCAAATGCTCACCTCAATCGCTGGTCGGTCGGTGATCGTCACCGGAGGCAGCCGGGGGATCGGCCGGGGCCTCGCGCGCGTCTTCGCGGCCAAAGGCGCGCGCGTGCTGGTGGTCGGCCGCGACCTCGCGCAGGCCGAGGCGACGGCGGCCGCGATCCGGGCGGAAGGGGGAGAAGCCAGCGGCTTTTCCGCTGACGTCGGCGATCCCGGCGATGTCGAACGCATGGCCGCCGCCGCGCTCGAACGGCAGGGCGGCATCGACATTCTCTGCGCCAACGCCGGTATTTTTCCGGCCGCCCGGCTGATGGAGATGACTCTCGAGCAATGGAACGAGGTGCTGTCCGTCAATCTCGCCGGCGCTTTCCTTTGCGTGCGGGCCTGCGCGCCGGCGCTGGCGCGCAGCGGCCGCGGAAGGATCGTGCTCACCTCGTCCATCACCGGCCCGATCACCGGCTATCCCGGCTGGACCCATTATGCGGCGAGCAAGTCGGGACAGCTGGGGTTCATGCGCACCGCGGCGCTGGAGCTGACGCCGCTCGGGATCACCATCAACGCCGTCCTGCCGGGCAATGTGCGCACCGAAGGGCTCGACGCGCTCGGCGACGAATATGCGGCGAAGATGACGGCGTCCATTCCGCAGGCCAGGTTAGGGAGCGTCGAGGACATCGCTTACGCGGCGCTGTTTTTCGCCAGCGACGAAGCTGCTTACATCACCGGCCAGACGCTGGTGATCGACGGCGGGCAGGTGTTGCCCGAGTCGCTGATGGCGCTGCAGGAGATCGGGCAGTGAAGGTCTGCGGCCCAGCGGCCATGGAAGGTCGACGACGGCGCTTGGTTCGTCAGCTTCATGAGCTGCGATCTCGGCTTCATCGGTCTGGAGCGGAAGCCTTGCAACTCTTCGACGGCCGGCTCGGCCCGAAGTTGTCACCTCTGTCTTAAGAACAGACAGCGCCTATGTCTTCCGACCGGACGGACTCTTCTTGGTGGAGCTGGGGGGATTCGAACCCCCGACCTCTGCAGTGCGATTGCAGCGCTCTCCCATCTGAGCTACAGCCCCGCTCCGGCGCGTGGGGTACACGGGGGGCGATATCCTGTCAATTGGATTTGGCTCGCCCCGGACGAGCGCTTGTCTTCGGCAATTTCCGGAACATAATAATGAAGTTCTCCGGTTGAAGGAGAGGAGCCGCTTCTTCGAGCGCGTTGGCGTTGGAGGGTCGGTTGGGCAAGTCGCTTTGCGGAGCATGGTCTGGATTTAACTAACTTAGACAAAGCTATTGGCTTAATTTTTTTGTTCAGTGAATTCGTGAAGGCCTTTTGAGTTAGCGGCGCGCTTTAGCGCGCAAAACGCCGCTTTGAAAATTGTTAAGCCGCCGCGCGGCAAAGTTTTTGGAGTATGCGTTATGGTCGAGGACGGCAAGAACAATTCGTCTGGAATCGGCGTATTTTTGGCTGCGCGATGATGTTGTGCTTCAGCGCCGAAAAAGCTCGCGAGACAACGAAAAGTAAGCTGATGAAAGGAATGGTCGCCGCCAAAGCGGCTGACCCCTCCGGTCCAAAGCCCGCGCAGCTCGAAACGCTGCTCGCGCTCGTCGATGGACTGCGCGAGGGCTCCTTCGTGCCGCTCTCGCAGCAGCCGCCGATTCGCGCGTTGCTGCTGCCGCTTGGCGGCCTCGGCTGGACGGCGCTTCTCGATTATCGGATTTTGCCCGGCCTGTAATATCTGGGACGTGGTCGGGAGGAGCCGCGGGCGTGGCCGGGAGGAGGCCGGGAGAGGATTGCCGCGGCGGGGCGGGGAGGCTAGACAGTCGGCTGCTTCTTTCGCCGCTGGAATCCGGTCATGTCCTACGCTGTGGTAAAACTCCTTCTCACGATCATCGACATTTACTGGTGGATTCTGCTCGCCACGGTGGTCATCTCCTGGCTCATCGCCTTCGATGTCATCAACATGCGCTCGAACGCCGCCTATTCGATCTGGAAATGGCTCAACGCCCTCACCGAGCCGCTGCTCGGGCCGATCCGCTCGGTGCTGCCGAGCGTCGGCGGGCTCGACATTTCGCCGCTTATCCTGCTGCTGCTCATGCAATTCCTGCGCGATCTGATCGCGAACGCCGCCGGCGGCCTTGCCTACGGCTAAGACGCGGGACGCCTGGGCGGCGGCGGCGGACGGCGTCGCGCTTTACGTGCGGCTGACGCCAAAGGGCGGACGCGACGCCCTCGACGGCGTCGAGACTCTCGCCGACGGCCGCAGCGTGTTGAAGGCCCGGGTGCGCGCCGCGCCTGAAAACGGCCGGGCGAATGAGGCGCTGATCGCGCTGATCGCTTCCGCGCTGCGCGTTCCCAAAAGCGCGGTCGCGATCCGCGCCGGCGCGACAAGCCGGATCAAGACGGTTTTCGTCGCGGGCCCGCCCGCGCTTTATCTCGACGCGCTGGCGAGGCTGGCGCCAACAAGCGGTTAGGACATGATGAAGTCGAAGATCAACGTCGGCAATTTCTTCGAGGACTTCAAGATCGGCCAGATCATCCGCCACGCCGCGCCGCGCACGGTGACGGTCGGCGAGGTCGCGCTCTATACGGCGCTTTATCTGCCGCGCTTCGCCGTCCAGTCGTCGACGGCCTTTGCGCAGGCGATCGGCTATGAGCGCGCGCCGATCGACGATCTGCTGGTCTTTCATCTCGTGCTCGGCAAGACCGTGCCGGACGTTTCTCTCAACGCCATCGCCAATCTCGGCTACGCCGATTTCAAGTTTCTCGTTCCGGTCTATCCCGGCGACACGCTGTCGGCGACGTCCGAGGTCATCGGCCTGAAGGAAAATTCCAATAAGGAAACCGGCGTCGTCTATGTGCGCACGACCGGCGCCAATCAGCGCGGCGAAACCGTGCTGAGCTATGCGCGATGGGTCATGGTGAAGAAGCGCGACAGGGACGCGCCCGTCGGGCCCGAGGTCGTGCCCGATCTGCCGAAGTCGGTCGATCCGTCGGAACTCGGCCGGGCGGCGCCGCCGCTCAATGTCGCCGCCTATGACCGGGCGCTTGCCGGCTCGCCCTATGTCTGGGGCGATTACGACAAGGGCGAGAAGATCGACCATGTCGACGGCATGACGGTCGAGGAGGCGGAGCACCAGCTTGCGACGCGGCTCTATCAGAACAACTCGAAAGTCCATTTTAATCAGTATTATGAGGCGCAGGGCCGGTTCGGCAAACGCATCATCTACGGCGGCCATGTGATTTCGCTCGCCAGGGCTTTGTCCTTCAACGGGCTGGAGAATGTCTTCCATATCTCGGCGGTGAACGGCGGCCGTCATGTCAATCCGCTGTTCGCCGGGGGCACGGTCTTCGCCTGGTCGGAAGTGCTGGACAAGGCGGAGATTCCCGGCCGCAAGGACATCGGCGCGCTGCGCCTGCGGCTCGTCGCGACCAAGGATAAGCCCTGCGCGGATTTTCCGCTTCAAGGCGCCGACGGGAAGCCCGACCCGGCGGTCCTGCTTGACCTTGATTATTGGGGCGTGCTGCCGCGGTGAATCAGCTATGATGCGCGGTCCTATCAGCGATCTGGGGGGATTTGTCGAATGAACAGAACTTTGCTCGTTGCGCTTTCCTTGGGCGCGGCCATGGCGCTCGCGCAGCCCGTCTTCGCCGAGCCGGCTGCGCCGGACAGCAAGATCGTCGTGCCGATGGAAGCGTTGCCGCGCTATGGCTCGCTCGTTTCCGCCTGGTACAAGAAGCCTGTCTACGACACCAATGAGAAAAAGGTCGGGGTAATCACCGACATGCTGTTTTCGGGGGGCGAGATCAACGCCGTCATGCTCGATGTCGGCGGCTTTCTCGGCATCGGCGCCAAGCATGTCGCCATTCCGGCGGAAGCCATCACCATCACCGACAAGAACAACAAAAGCTGGTTGACCATCAATACGACGAAGGACGTCGTGAAAAAGGCGACCGGCTACAAATATGACGCGAAGGAACACGCCTGGAAGAAGATGTAGGGAGCGCCGGAGCGAAAGCTCCGCTCAGCCCGATCCGCGCCGCGTCGTGCATTTTCCCAAGGGGATTTTTCATGCTGAAACAACTCGTCTTCGCAGCCTCGCTCGCCCTTGTCGCCTTCGCGCCAATGCCGGCCGGCGCACAACAGGCCCAAACCGAAACCATGGTCATCGTGCCGCTCGAGCGGCTGCCGGTCTATGGTTCGGTGGTTTCCGCTTGGTACAAGCAGCCGGTCTATGACCCCAATGAAAAGAAGCTCGGCACGATCGCCGACATGCTGTTTTCCGCCGATGGCTCGATAAACGCCGTGATGCTGAACGTCGGCGGCTTTCTGGGCATCGGCGTGAAGCACATCGCCATTCCGGTTTCCGCGATCACCATCACCCAGAAGAACAACAAGTCCTGGCTGACGATGAACACGACCAAAGAACTGCTCAAGAAGGCCGTCGCTTACAAGTTCGACAAGGCCACGGGACTTTGGGATCCGATCTGATCGCATTGCGTCGCATGGACTCCATGCGACCCTATATCTGCCGCGAAGCTTGGAACATCGATCTCCGGCGCTTGTTCTAGGCGCATGCGAACATCCGTTCGTTGTGACGCCAACAAACATGCACGGAGTTAGCCATGCTCAAGTCCTATGCCCTGGCCGGCGCGCTCGTCGCGACGCTGTCGGTCGCGGCTTTGGCCGAACAGTCGATGAATCGGGCGACCGGCGGGCCGGAATTCCTGACGGCGCTTCCGCAGAACGCCTTGCTGGTGTCGAACATTCACGAGCAGAATGTTTACGATCCGCGCGACAATAAGCTCGGCGAAGTGAAGGATCTGATGCTGGATCGCAGCGGCAAGATCACCGCGGCGATCATTTCGGTCGGCGGTTTCCTTGGCATCGGCGAAAAAGACGTCGCGGTCGCCTTCAGCGACATCAGCGCAACCGAGCGCAACAACAAATGGTGGCTCACCATGAACGCCACCAAGGACGAGCTGAAGAAGGCCACGGGCTTCCGCTTCGACAAGAACAAGGGATTGTGGACGCTCGGCGCGAAGTAAGCCGCTGACGTCTTTTCTGGCGCAAAGCCTCGCCGCTGAGCGGCGAGGCTTTTTTTGCAGCTTAGAAATGTTCGGGCAGCTTATCTTCGTCGGCTAGGTTGGAAAACCGTGTCACTTCGGCCTCGAACTGGAGTTGAACGGTTCCTGTCGGGCCATGGCGCTGCTTGCCAATGATCACGTCTGCCCTTCCACCGGCCTTTTGAATCGCTTCCGCCCACTTACCGTAATCCTCGTGATCCGGTTTCGGTTCGCGGTTGCGGAGGTAATATTCCTCTCGATACACAAAGAGTACGACGTCGGCGTCCTGCTCGATCGAGCCTGACTCGCGCAAATCGGACAGTTGCGGACGCTTGTCGTCGCGGCTCTCGACCTGGCGGGAGAGTTGCGACAGCGCGATGATCGGCACGTTCAATTCCTTGGCGAGCGCCTTGAGGCCGGTGGTGATTTCAGTCAGTTCCTGCACGCGATTGTCATTGCGTGAGCGCGAGCCGGAAAGCAGTTGAATATAGTCGACGACCAGAAGATCGAGTCCTTTCTGTCGCTTAAGGCGCCGCGCCCGCGCCGTGAGCTGCGCGATCGAAATGCCGCCGCTCTGGTCGATATAGAAGGGAACGCTCTGCATCTGCCGGGCGGCGTCGGTGATACGGCGAAAATCGTCTTCATTGATGTCGCCGCGCCGGATTTTGTAGCTCGCGACGCCGGACTGTTCGGCGATGACTCGGGTCGCCAATTGCTCCGCCGACATTTCCAAGGAGAAGAAGCCGACGATCCCGCCATTGATCGTCTTGTGTGTTCCGTCGGGTTCGGTAACGCTCTCGTACACTTTGGCAACATTAAAGGCGATGTTGGTGGCGAGCGCCGTCTTGCCCATGCCGGGACGCCCGGCGACGATGATGAGGTCCGATTTCTGTAAGCCGCCTAATTTCTTGTCCAATTCGATAAGCCCGGTCGCGCTGCCTGACAGATGGCCGTCGCGCATATAGGCGCTGTTCGCCATGTCGAGCGCGGTGGTGAGCGCGTCGGCGAAGCGCTGAAAGCCGCCGTCGTAGCGGCCGGTTTCAGCAACGGAATAAAGCAGCCGCTCGGCCTCCTCGATCTGGGCGCGCGGTGGCGAATCGATCGGCGAATCATAGGCCGTGTTGACGATATCCTGGCCGATGACGATGAGCTCGCGCCGCAGCGCGAGATCATGCACCATGCGGCCATAATCCTCGGCGTTGATGATTGTTGTCGCCTCGGCGGCTAAGCGTGCGAGATAAGCCTGAACCGTCGTGCCAGGTTGTAACTCGATGTCTTCAAGAAAAGTCTTTAGTGTCACAACGGTGGCGAGCTTGCCTCTCCGAATCAATTGGCCCGCTATATCATAGATGCGGCGGTGCAGTTCTTCCGAGAAATGCTCGGGCTTTAAAAAGTCCGACACTCTGTCGAAAGCGTCATTGTTGACCAGAATGGCGCCGAGCAGCGCCTGTTCGGCTTCGATATTGTGCGGCGGCGCGCGATAGGCGGGTGCTTCAGGCTGCGCGATCTGAATCGCGCGCCGGCCCGCCAATTGTTCGATTGGTGGCATCGATCTTTGTGACTTTGCGAGACAGCCCTTGGCCGCGAACGCGACGCGCGACTCGTCGGGGGGAAATTAACAATACATTAACGTGCTGGCGTCGCCACATCCTTTTGCGCGCGTCTCTCCAAAGCGCGGCGTTACGAGTCATATCCACACGAGAAAAATAATCTTCGACTGTGCGAAGCATCGCGCTTGCGCTGACGCGAGAATCGGGAGTGAGTCCGGCTGAAAAAAACGGCGGCCGAAAGGGCCGCCGATTGAAAGTTGCAATTTGCGAAAGCTTACATCTCGACGTCGCCGGCTTCGGCCAGCGCCGCGCCGACTTCGAGGCCGAGATCGTCCATCGACGTCTCTTCCTTGAGCGTGACGCTCTCGCCGCGCGCCTGACGTTCGGCTTCTTCGTCCGAACGGGCGACGTTGATGGTGATGCTGACGTCGACTTCCGGATGCAGATGCACGGGCGTCGGATGAAGGCCCAGCGTCTTGATCGGATGCACCAGCACGATCTGGTTGCGATTGACCGAGAAGCCGCCGGCGGTGGCGGCTTCGGCGATGTCGCGCGCCGACACCGAGCCGTAGAGCTGGCCGCTCTCGCCCGCCTGGCGAATGATGGTGAAGCTCTGGCCGTTCAGCTTCTCGGCGACCGCTTCGGCTTCCTTCTTCGCTTCGAGGTTGCGCGCCTCGATTTGCGCCCGCTGCGTCTCAAAGTGCTTCTTGTTGTTTTCCGTCGCCCGCAGCGCCTTGCCGCGCGCCAGCAGGAAATTGCGGGCATAGCCGTCGCGCACCTTCACGGTGTCGCCCATCTGGCCGAGCTTGGCCACGCGTTCAAGCAAAATGACGTCCATCTGTCCTATTTCTCCAGGATTGCGGGCTATGTCGAGAAAAACCGGGCGAAAGTCAATCCGGTTTCTGCATCGCGGCCGATCCCGCGTCCGGCTTTCGGGCCCGATAGTCGAAGATGAGATCGGCCAATCCGAGCGCGGCGAAAATCAGGATCGGCCAGCCCAGGAATCCGAGCGTGAAATAGATGATCGCAAGGACAAGGGCGCTTGAGCGCGAGCCGCGCAGGAAAATATGCGCGACGGCGAGTCCCTGGAACGCGAGCAGCAGTCCGGTGGTCGTCGCCAGCACCATTCCGATCGGTCCGGCGGTCCCGTCGAAGAAGGTGAGCGCGATTCCGGCCAGGAAGAGGCCGCCGATCGCCTTAGGAACGCGGAATTCCTTGGCGATGTCCGGCCAGGGGCGGCCGAGCAGCCCGGAGGATTGGGCGATCCGTGCGGCGACCCACAAATTGACGACATGGATCAGGAGCCCGTAGCCGGCGAGAAAGGCAGGAACGGCGCGCGCCACCGAGGCGGAAAGCGTCGTCGGGTCGATCTTGTCGCCAAGGTTGCGCTCTTTGACCATGAGGTCGAGCAGGATGAAGGCGCGCGCCCGGATCGGGTTAAGCGCCTCGTCGAGCGAGCCGAAGATGATGGTGGCGACGATCAGCCAGAAAATGATCGCCGTCGCCAGAAAGACTGCTGGCGCGAGCGCGGCCCAGCCCGGCAGATTGGCGGTCAGCAAGTCCCGCCCGCCGCGCGGCGCGCCTGACGCCGCATAGACGGCGGACCACGCCGGCGCCGCGATCAGCAGCGCATAGGCCATTCCAATCACAGGATTGAGCCACAGGGACAGGATCATCGACGCGAGGATCGCCGACGTCGCGCCATGGATGAGACCGAAAGCGAAGCCGACGATCATGATCGTCAGGGGCGCAAGATGCGCCAGGAGAATTCCGCCGAGGCCGCCCCGCACGACGACCGCGAAGATCACGGCCGCCGCGACGCCGCCGAGAACCGACACGGCGAAATTCGGCCAGGAAAGGACGCTCTTGTCGGACACGGGCGATCGGGCTTTCGGAGTTACATGGCTGGGCGCGGAAAGGGCAGGCGAGCCGGAAGCCCGGACGGCTGGGCCGTCGGGGCGCGCTTGCTTTTAGGCCGCCGGGGCCGGGAGAGCAAGCTTTGAAGCCGCTGCGTTCTCCGCCAGGGGCCGACATGATATCATCGCGCAAAGGAGCCGACCATGCCGTCCGCCTTGACTAAAGCCGCCGAAGGCTACCCCCGCCGCGCCTTTACGGTCGATGAGATCATCGCCATGCAGGACGCCGGGATCATTTCCGAGGAAGTAAATTTCGAATTGATCGAGGGAGAAATTGTCCCGACGGGGCCGAAATATTCCGCTCATGAGCGCATCAAGTCGAAAATCGCGATGGCGCTCGTTCGCGCATGTCCGTCCGATCTGATCCTTGGGTTTGAGACCTCGATCTTCCTTTCGTCGAACACCTTCGTCGAACCCGACATTTCGCTCTATCCCGAGCGTCTTCGCTCACAAGAAGTGCGCGGGCCCGACGTGCTGCTCGCGATCGAGGCGGCGGCGTCGAGCCTCGCCTATGATCTCGATCTCAAGGCGAAGCTTTATGCGCGCCATGGCATAGAAGAATATTGGGTGGTCGACGCCAATGAACGCGTGACCTTCGTCCATCAGGGCCCCAGCGAAGCCGGCTGGACCAGCGTGACGCGAAAAGGGCCGGAAGAAACCTTGCGCTGCGCGGCGGTTCCCGAATTCAAATTCCGCCTCGTAGACGCCTGACTGACGCAGCGTGGTTTTCGCTTCCGCCTCGGATCACAACTCCCGCAGTTCCGGCCCCGGTCTTCGCGACAGCACCCGCCAAGTCCCAGCGAGGCCAAGGCCGATCGTGAAAACCAGCGTCGCCAGCGTCGTCGCCGCGACGGTTCCGGGCGGGAAGGCGAAATCGATCTTCATCACGATCGTGGTCATCGCGTAGGCGGCGCCGGCGCCGGCGGCGAGCGCGATCAGCGAGGCGGCGAGACCGACGAGCCCGAATTCCAGCGCATAGGCGCTCGCGAGCCAGGGGCGGGTCGCGCCGAGCGTTTTCAGAACGACTGCGTCATGCAGCCGCGCGCGCTGGCCGCTCGCCAGCGCGCTCGCCAGCGCCAGCGCCGCCGTGACGATGGCGAGCCCCGCGGCGGCGCGCGCGGCCAGGGCCAACTGCCCCGCGATCTTGTCGATCGCCGCCAGCGCCTCCTTGACCCGCACCGAGACGACGTTCGGGAAGCGCTTCGCCGCCTCTCGAATGAGGCGTGAATCCCTGGCGTCGCGCGCCGCGACGGTCGGCGCGCCGTAAGCGACGGTGAAAAGCTCGGTAAAGGGCGCGCCGACGAAGGCGTTCGGCGAAAACACCATGACGAAATTGATGGCGTAGCTGCGCCAGTCGACTTTGCGCAGACTGGCGATCTTCGCCGTGATCTCGCGGCCAAGCACATTGACCCGGATCGTGTCGCCGATCGTCAATCCCAGACCCTCGGCGATCTTCTGCTCCAGCGAGACGAGCGGCGGCCCGGCGTAATCGGCCGGCCACCATGCGCCTTCCGCCAGCGTGGAGTTCGCGGGAACGGCGGCGGAGAAGGTCACCCCGCGGTCGCCTTCGAGCGCCCATTTGGCGTCGTCGGCGACGGCGATCCTGTCGACGGACTTATCTTTCACGGCGACGATGCGCCCGCGCATCATCGGCACATGTTCGACGCGCGCGCCGGGCGCTTCGGCGTTAATGAAATCGGCGAAAGCCTGCGTCTGCGCCTTCGGAACGTCGACAAAGAAGAAATTGGGAATTTCCCCGGCGTCGGCGCGCGCCAGCTCATTGTGAATGGCGCCTTCGACGAGCGCCAGCGCGACGAGCAGGGTCTGCGTCAGGCCGATGGAAATCATCAGCGCCGGCGTCAGGCTTTTCGGACGCCAGATATTGGCGAGCGCGAACCGCAGCCGCGCGTCTCGCATGCGGGGCAGCGCGCGCGCCAGCCGCATCGCGGCCCATGCGGCGCCGCGCAGCAAGACGAAGGCCGCGACGGCGGCGCCGACATAGGCCGCGCCGAGCTTCATGTCGAAAGACGTCGCCATGACCAGTGCGGCAAGCGCGATCGCCGCCGCCCCGGCGCCGACGCGATAGCGCGTCAGCGACGCGCCTCTGGAATCGTCGCGCAGCAGCCCCGCGACGGGCGTCGCATGGGCGCGCCCGAGCGGCGCGAGCGCGAAGATGAGAACGACGAGAAATCCGTAGAGCGCGCCATAGAGCGCCCCCTGCGCGTCGAGCGAGGCGGACACGGGCAGGTCGGCAAGGTCGCGCAGCGCCTGCGCCCCCGCTAAGGGAATGAGCGCGCCGACCGCGAGTCCGATTGCAATCGCGAAGGACGCCGCCACGAGAATCTCAGCAAGGGCGATCCTGAAGACGCGCGAGCCCTCCGCGCCAAGCGCCTTGAGAATCGCGAATTGCGCCCGCTTGCGTTCGACGAAGCCCTGCACGGCGTTGGCGACGCCGGCGCCGCCGGCGACAAGGGCGGTGAGCGCGACGAGCGTCAGCAATTGCGCAAACCGGTCGAGATTGCGCGAAAATTGCGGAGAGATGGCGTCGCGCCTGCGGGTTTCCCATCCCGCCAGCGGAAAGGCGCGTTCGGCGTCGTCGGCGAGGGCCTTCGCATCCGCGTCGCTTGCGGTGCCTTTGAGCGAGACTCGAACGACATGTCTGACGATCGCGCCCGGCGAAGCCAGTTGCGCGCCCGCGAGCGCGGCGCGGCTCATCATCACCCGCGGACCGAAGCCGATCCCGCCGGCGAGCTTGTCGGGTTCGCTGCGCAGCATCGCCCGCAGCATGAAGCGCGACACGCCGATCGTCACCGTGTCGCCAAGCCTCGCGTCGAGGCGGGCGAGCAGCGTTGGATCGATGGCGACGCCGGGGAGGCCGTTCCGTTCCGCCAGCGCCTCGGCCAAGGGCATTTCCGGTTCGAGCGCGACCGCGCCGAAGGCGGGGTAGGTCTGCGGATCGACCGCCTTGATTTCCACCAGCGCCGCTTCGCCGTCGTCGCGCCGGGCCATCGCCCGCATCAGCGATATCTCCGACAGCCTGCCGCGGGCCTCGAAGAACGCGCGCTGCTCGGGCGAAAACTCCCGCGAAACCAAGCTGAAGGAGGCGTCGCCGCCCAAAATCGTCCGGCCCTCGCGGGCGAGCCCCTCGGCGAGCGAGCGGGAGAGGCCGGAGACGCCGGAAATCGCCGCGACGCCGATCGCGATACAGGCGATGAAGACGCCGAAGCCGCGCGGGTCGCCAATGAGGTCGCGCAGGGCGAAGCGCAGCGCGAAGGGCAGGGCGAAGGGCTTGGCGACGAAGCGCAACGCCTTCATGACGCGGCCGGCTCGCTCGCCTCGACGCGTCCCGAGCGCAGCATCACCCGCCGGCTGCAGCGCGCCGCGAGCGCCGGGTCGTGGGTGACGAGGACCAACGTCGCTTCGCGGCGCCTTTGCTGCGCAAAAATCAGGTCGATCACCGCCGCCCCGGTCTCGGAATCGAGATTGCCGGTAGGCTCGTCCGCCGCGATTATGAGAGGGTCGGGGGCGAGCGCCCTGGCGAGCGCGACCCTCTGCTGCTCGCCGCCGGAGAGCTGCGCCGGATAGTGGGACAGGCGCTCGGCGAGCCCCACCGCCGCAAGCTCGGCCTCGGCGCGCGCAAAGGCGTCCGATTCGCCCGCGAGCTCCAGCGGAACGGCGACGTTCTCGAGCGCCGTCATTGTCGGAATCAACTGGAAAGACTGGAAAACGATTCCTATGTTTTCGCCACGGAAGCGCGCCAGCGCGTCTTCCGAAAGCGCGCCGAGATCGCGCCCGTCGATCCTGACGCTGCCGGCGTCGGGCCGCTCCAGTCCGGCGAGGGTCATGAGCAACGTCGATTTGCCCGAGCCGGAGGGTCCCAAAAGAGCGACCGTTTCGCCTTGCGCCACGCTCAAGCTAACCTTCTTGAGCACATGCACGCGGGCGGCGCCTTCGCCAAGCGTGAGATCGACGCCCTCAACCTCGATAATTTGTCGCCGCACGGAGTAAAGCCTTGATTGACGCGCCGCATTCGACGCCCCTGGTTCAGTCGCCTTATGGCGGTTTCCGCCGCTCTCTCCAAGCAGCGTTCGCCGCGATCGCGCTGACGACTCTCGCGCTTGCGCCGGCGCGGGCTCAGCCGGTCCGAATTTTGGCGTTCGGCGACAGTCTGACGGCCGGCGCCGGCATCGCCGCCGCGGATTCGCTTCCCGCGCAGCTCAAGCGGCGCCTGAGCGCAGATGGGTTCGACGTCGAAGTCGTGCAAGGCGGCGTTTCCGGCGACACGACGACGACCGGCCTGGCGCGCCTCGACTATATGCTGGGCGCCGGCCCGTTCGACGTCGCCATCGTCGAACTCGGCGCCAACGACATGCTGAACGGGCACGATCCCAAGATAACGCGGGCCAATCTCGATCAAATTCTTACCGTATTGCAGCAAAAAGGCGTTCGTCCGATACTGACGGCCATGGTGTCGAGCGCCAATCACGGTCAAGCTTACAAGCGGGAGTTCGATTCGGTTTATCCGGACCTTGCCGCCAAACATCAGGCGCCGCTCGTGCCCTTCATCCTGGAAGGCGTTTGGGGCGCTCCCGCGTTGCTCATCGGGGACGGCATTCATCCGAACGCCGACGGCGTGGCGAAAATTGTGAAAAAGCTTGCGCCTTATGTCGAAAGAACGCTCGTTTCGATGGGGGCGACCAAGAGTTCGCGCGCGCAATGAGGCGGCGCGATCCTGTCCGGGGAGACTGTCATGCCCAGACTGTTCACGGCCTTGGAGATTCCCCGACCGATCGCGGAAAGCATTGCGCGCCTGCGCGGCGGAATACCCGGCGCCCGCTGGATCGACGTTGAGAATTATCACGTCACCTTGCGCTTCATCGGCGATGTCGACGACGCTTTCGCGCGCGACGCGGCGAACGCCCTCTCGTTCATCCGCCGTCCGGAAGTGACGGTGACCTTCGACCAGCTGACCTCCTTCGGCGGCGACAAGCCGCGCGCCATCGTCGCGCGCGCCAGGCAGGAACCGGCGCTCATCGAGATGCGGGCGGAGCAGGAGCGGCTGCTGCGTCGGCTCGGCGCGCCGCCCGAGCCGCGCAAATTCGTCCCGCATGTCACGCTGGCGCGCCTGCGCGGCGCCAGCGCCGGCGCCGTCGCCGCCTATCTCGGGACGCGCGGCTATTTCCCGCCGCTGCGCTTCACCGCCGAGCGCTTCGTGCTCTATTCGTCGCGCGATTCCGTCGGCGGCGGCCCCTATATCGTCGAGGCGGAATATCCGCTGCTTTCGGCGCCGCAGGCGTTGACGGGGACGGCCGTGGGTTAAAGCGCGGGGGCGCGGCCCAGGCGCTCTTTGCGTGGCGGCGGGCTATCGCAGCGCCAGCTTGCGGCCTTCCTTGCGGCCGAACAGCTCATAGTGGGCGAGAGGATTCATCCCTTTCCGCGCCACGTCCGGGTTTTGTCGAAGATATCCATCCGTCGAGAAAAACGGTCCCGGATCGAAGCCCTCTTTCGCCCCGTGGAGGAGATAATGCATGGCGGCGTCGCCCGCGAACCAGACGCGTTCGGCGTAGAAGGCGGGGTCGAAGAGGACGGAGCTTCTGACGGCGAAATAGGGTTTGACCAGCGTCACGTCGCGCCTGCGCAGCAATAATTCGAAGGCTCTCGGCGCCGCCAGAGCGCGGTGGAGGCGAGACCTCGCGAAACGCTGCGACATGTTCTCGAAAATTTGACCGATGCGCTCGGTCTCGAGGACATTCGCTTCGTCGAAGATGATGTGCTCAAGGATTTTCTGGCGATCGGCGTAATGCGCGGCGGTCTCCTGCGGCGAGAAGGTCTTGTACGAGTCGAGGCGCAAATGCGCGTAGAATCCTCCTTGCACCTTATCGTCGATCACCTCCTCGACGATGAAGGGCGACAGGCCGAGAAAATAGGCGTCGGTCAGGAGCAGTCTGAAACTGTTCGGCGTGAAGGCGGAGCAATGAACGTCGAAATAGGTTTCGTCGTCTTCCACTCGCTTTCTCGCCCAATCGTCGAACGCTTCGCGCAAATTTCGTTCGGCGACGAAGCTGAAGCCGGCGGCGGACGCTTCCTCGCCGGCGCCTCTCGCGATCATGCTGACCTGCTCGAAGATCTGAGCGTCGGTCGGACGTTCCCTCTCCTCGAAAAACGCTTCGATCCAGGCGGAGAGGCTGGTGCGCGGCCGATAAAAATCCAAGCAGCCGCTTTTGTCGGGAACCACGATCGAGAGAAAGCCGCCCTGTTTGAGCACGCGCCCGCAGGCCTGCAGAAATCTTATCGGATTGGGAAGATGCTCGAAATTATTGGCGGAGATGATGTAGTCGAAAGATTCGGTCTCCCCCGCGTCGCGGCATAATTCATCGATGCGCATGGCGTCGCCGACGAGATCGATCGGTTCGACCTGAGCGGCCTGTTCGGGCGTTAGAAACGGGTCGGCGGCGGCGCGACGCTTGATGGTCTCCGTGTCGAACACGTCGAGATAGAGGCAATTGTAACCGTCGCGCTTGGCGGCGAGGGGCGAGAAATAAGGGCCGAGTTCGATCCCTCGCGCGTCTTTGGCGGCATGTTTGAGAATGTCATCTCGGCGGCTCATGCTTTGCTCAATCGCTTTCGCGGCGAAAATTATCGGCGCCCGAAGACGCTAGCCTTGCGATGAGAAAGCGCCGGTCAACTTTCCGGCGCTTCCCTCATCGTCCGCGCGACCGCCGCCGTTGCTCGGCCCTTTTCGACGATCGCCGCGAGCGAAGGGTCTTTCGCCACCGCCTCATCGATCAGCCGGTTGGACGTTTCCTCGATCTCGCGCGTCAGCCGGTCGAAAAAATCGCGCGTCTCCATGCCCGGCGCGATCAGCGGCAGGAATTCGATCACCACGGTTCCCGGCCGGACGATGAAGGACCGGCGCGGCCAAAAGAGCCCCGAATTTACCGCGACCGGCAGAACCGGCGTCTCCGTTGCGGCGTAAAGTTGGGCGACGCCGAACCTGTATTGCGGCGGCGCCCCGGCCGGACGGCGGGTGCCTTCGGGGAAAATGAAGAGCTGACGTCCCTGCGTGAAGATTTTCTTCGATTTGGCGATCAGCTGCGGCAGGAGCTTGCCGCCCTTGGCGCGATCGATGGCGATCTGCTCGGCGGCCAGCAGATACCAACCGAAAAAAGGCAGCCAGATCAGCTCGTGCTTCAAAATGTAGCTGAAGTCGGGAAAGCGGATCGGAAGAACGAAGGTCTCCCAGATCGACTGATGCTTGCAGGCGACGATCACCGCCCCTTTCGGGATGTTCTCGATGCCGCGCCAGTCGATCTTCAGCCCGCAGATTTTATCGAGCAGCCAGAGATTGGTGCGCCCCCAGGTGCGCCCGAGCTCCTGATTGATCTGGCGGCGCATCGGCATCGCCGGCAGCCAGATGATCATCAGCCCGAACATGTTCAGGAAGAACAGAATCTGAAAAACGAGCGAGCGCAGGAAGAGCATTGGCGAGGTCGGGGGTAAGCAGGCGCCGGAGCGCTTTGTAGGCGCCATGGCGCGCATAAACAAGGCCTATCGGAGTCGCGCCGACGGCCATCCGCCCAAGGCCGTCCCGCGCGACCGCGGCGCCTGTCATTTGCCTTCGGCCCGAATAATGCTAAGAGCACCCGCCAACCCCTGACGGCGCAGGCCGTCAAATTTCCGTTCGCGGCCTCGCGCATGCGCCGCCGCTCAAAGGAGTTGGCGCCCATGGCCATATCGCCCGTCACGTTGACCGAAGCGCTGACCTTCGATGACGTGCTGCTGCGGCCAGGCCATTCGCGGGTGATGCCGTCCGGCGTCGATGTCACCACCCGACTGACCCGCGAAATCTCGCTCAATCTGCCGATCGTCTCGGCCGCGATGGACACCGTCACCGAGGCGCGTCTGGCCATCGCCATGGCGCAGGCGGGCGGCATCGGCGTCATCCACCAGAATTTTTCGCCCGCCGCTCAGGCGGCCGAAGTGCGCAAGGTCAAGCGCTACGAAAGCGGCATGGTGATCGACCCGATCACGATTTTCCCCGACGAAACGCTGGCCGATGCGCTCGCCCTGATGGCCGGCCACGGCATTTCCGGCATTCCTGTCGTCGAGCGCGCCGGCGGCGGCGGCAGGGGCAGGCTCGTCGGCATTCTCACCAATCGCGACGTGCGCTTTGCGCAGGACCGCAGCCAGCCGGTGGCCGAGCTGATGACGAAAAAGCTCGTCACGGTGCGGGAGGGCGTCGGGCAGGCCGAGGCCCAACGGCTGCTCCACGAACACCGTATCGAGAAACTCCTCGTCGTCGACGAAGACCATCATTGCGTCGGCCTCGTCACCGTCAAGGACATCGAAAAGGCGACGCTCCATCCTCACGCCTGCAAGGATCTTGAAGGGCGATTGCGCGTCGCCGCCGCCTCGACCGTCGGCGACCACGGCTTCGAGCGCGCGCTCCAGCTCATCGACGCCGGCGTCGACTGCGTGGTGATCGACACGGCCCATGGGCATTCGCAGGCGGTGATCGATCAGGTGGCGCGAGTGAAGAAAGCCTCGAACAAGGTGTCGATCATCGCCGGCAACATCGCCACCGCCGAAGCGGCCAAGGCGCTGATCGGCGCCGGGGCCGACGCCATCAAGGTCGGCATCGGCCCCGGCTCGATCTGCACGACGCGGATCGTCGCCGGCGTCGGCGTGCCCCAACTCACCGCGATCATGGAGGTCGCGGAAGAGGCGCGCAAAGCCGACGTGCCGGTGATCGGCGACGGCGGCGTCAAATATTCGGGCGACCTCGCCAAGGCGATCGCGGCGGGGGCGGACGTCGTCATGATCGGCTCGCTGTTCGCCGGCGCCGAGGAATCGCCCGGCGAGGTGTTTTTGTACCAGGGCCGTTCGTTCAAGGCCTATCGCGGCATGGGGTCGGTGGGCGCGATGACCGCCGGATCGGCCACGCGCTATTTTCAGGGCGACGTGAAGGAGCAGCTCAAACTCGTGCCCGAGGGCATCGAGGGGCAGGTGCCTTATCGCGGCCCGATCGCGCCAATTCTGTACCAGCTGGCGGGGGGCCTGCGCGCCGCGATGGGCTATGTCGGCGCCCCGACGATCAGGGAGTTTCAGGAGCGCGCGCAATTCGTGCGCATCACCAACGCCGGATTGCGCGAAAGCCATGTGCATGACGTAGCGATCACGCGCGAGAGCCCCAATTACCCGACTGGCGTATGAGCAGAAAAAAAGGGCCGCGCAACGGCCCCTTAAGACATGGGAGAAAAGTGAAGGACGAAAAGTGTCGTAGCAACAAGGCTTGAAAATTGAGCGTCAATTTTTTCCGAACGATGAGAGTAGGTGCGCCCGACGAATTCCCTGCGCCTCTCACTGCTCATCAAAAAGCTATGACGAAAATCCGCTTTACGCGTCATTCGAATAGGTGATGACCGAGGTTTTTTTGAAAGCGCCGGGCGGCGAGATCGCGATGATTTGGACGGATTCGACCGAAGGGGAGACGCCACCGCTCTCGTAAGATCACAAAGCGGCGTCTGCGCTGTCGCGGCGCGTTCTACGACCGCCGCCTGGCGGCGCGCTGGAGTTGTCGCCGGGAAAGTAGCGGGCCTCGCGACGACCCCAATCGAATAAAAAATTGATCGTCGTAAATTTGCGTGAATGGCGAGCAGAAAATTGAGCGCGTAGTATCGAACCCCGAGTTACTGAAGCGTCCGCCGTAATTTCGTCCACCCCCCCGACGTTCAAAAAAAAAGTAAGACAAACGAAATGGGCCGGCATCATCCAAATGGATGAGACCAGCAAAAAATAATCTTAAATCAATTGTATACGCTTACCCGTCCTTGGGCCCGCCGAGCGCGGCGAGTCCGCCGAGAAGCGCGACCACTTCCGCTTGCCGATTGCATCCGGTCTTGTCCATCACGCCGCGCAGATGGGTGCGGATGGTGTTGCGCGACACGGACTGCTCGGCGGCGATTTCTTCGAGCGTCTTGCCGGCGACCAGGCCGCGGGCGACGCGCGCCTCGGCGGGCGTAAGATCGTAAAGCGACTGAACCAGTTCGATCGCCGGAGCCTGGGGCGATCCCACGGGAGTCATCACCAGAACCGCCGCGCAGCGCACGAAAATGTCGCGCGCCGCGCCGCGGATCGGCACGAGATTGGCGATCATCGGACCTGCGTCGTCGCCCGAGCGGGCCGCGAAGGATCTCGGCGCGCCGAAGCGGTCGTGATCGAGCGCATCCATCGCCTGACGCAGGAGAGCGTCGGCGGCGGCGTCGACGAGCGACACGCGGTCATGCGCGCGCCAGCGCACATATTTGCTCAGCGCGTTGCTCGGGTCGTTGGCCGAAATCACCCTCCCGCCGTCGTCGAGCACTAGCGCCGGCAGTCCGATGAGCGCGAAGGTTTCGCCGGCGACGCGGGCGCGCTCGAGCTGCAGCCGCGTGGCGAGGAACGCCGCCCGCGCCAGATGCGGGCGCAATTCGTCAAGCTGGCGGATGATCGACGGCTCCACCGGCCCGCGATTATGCGCGCGTTCGAGGCAGATAATGCCGGTGTCGCCGGTGGGCAGCGCGATTGCCGTCGCGGCGCTGAATCCGAGCCCGCGCGGGCGCAGGAAATCGCAGTAGTTGGGGTCGCGTTCGAGTTCCTCCGCCGTATAGACGTCTTCGTCGGTGAGAAAGCCCGGATGGCGGCGGCTGAACAGCCTGCCGCCGCGCGTACAATTGCTGAGCCAGTCGCCGCGCATGAAGTTCTCGACATGTTCGCAGAGCGCCGGAGACGCGGTCCAGCGGGACACTCTCTCGCGCGCCGCGAACAGCACGCCGCCCTGGGCTTCTGCCAGATGCGAAAGCTCGTCGAGGACGTCCGGCCACATGTCCGGCGCAAAAGAACATTCGTAAATACGGTCGATGAGTTGCTGAACCATCTTCAATATCTCATGTTGCACGCCCACGCTAAAGGCGCGCGCGTTTGAAATAAACCCTAAGCAAACGTGCGGCCGGCAAGATCGTTCCAGCCGGCCGCCCTATTGGCGTCAGTGCTTGCCGGCGTCGATCGCGACCCCTTTGCGCTCCTTGTGGACATAGGCGATGAACGCCGTCATCTTCGGATCGTCAGCCGGCAGCGCGGCTCCCTGCAGCGGATTTTTGATGCACCAGTTCACCATTTCAAAAAGTTGCGCGACCTTGCCGAGCTGTTTTTGGAATTTCGGATAGGTTTCCGGATGCGTGTTGGCGGCGTTCGGGTGGCATTGCGCGCAGGCGACGCCATTCGTGCCGACCGCTCCGCTGGTCCACAATTCCCGGCCCTTCGCGGCGACGGAATCGAATTCGCCCTGCCAGCGGTCGACGTCGGTCGTCGTGAACTCATCGGCGCGCGTTGCCGGCGAAAGCAGCGTGGCGCCCAAAACAAGCGCAATCATATAGCGGCGCATATTCATTCTCCTCGACTTAGTAGTGCTGTTGCGGCGCCTTGCGAATGATCGCCTCTTGATATTTCTTGTCGACCGGCTTCCCGAGCCTCGGATCGAAGCCGACGACGCGCTCCTGATTGTCCCACAGCTGATAACGCGCGGTGACGCGGCCGGAGTTGACGTCGATCATCTGCCAGCCGGTGGCGTCGCGTTCGAAGAAGGGATCGGCGCGGTTCATCGGCACCGTCAGCACCGGCACATGCGCGCCGGCCTGCGCATAGGTGTCGGGATAGGGCCAGGGCCAGGCCGTCGCCATCACCGCGTTGAAGGCGATGTTGCCGATCTGATTATACTGGATCTGGTGCACATGGCCGTAGATCACATTGACCGTCTTGAACGGCTGCAACAGCTCCTGCACCTGCTCGGCGTCGTCGGTCCAAAAATTCCAGCCCTTGTAAATCTTCTGCAAGGGCGAATGCGAGAAGACGATGAGCGGCGTGTCCTTGGCGACTTTGTCGAGATCGCTCTTGAGCCAGGCGCGCTGCTTGTCGCCGACCATGAAGGGCGAGCCGTTGGGATTGTCGAGGCCGGCCATTTCGAGCATGCGCTGCTCGGCCGTCGGCCAGCGATGGAACGTCCATTCGTCGGTCGTGAGAATTGAATTCAACACGACGAAATGGACGCCCTTGTGGTCGAAGCTGTACCACTGCGGACCATAGAGCTTCGACCAATATTCGCCGAGGTCGAGATAATAGTCATGTTCGCCCATGACGCAGTGGAGCTTGCCCTTCACATGCGAAAGCATCTCGGCGCCGTGGTCGAGCTCCTCCTTCTTGCCGAGCTGGGCGAGATCGCCGCCGAACATGACGAAATCCGCTTCAGGCGTGATGAGATTGGCTTCGGCGACGGCGCGCTTCAGGCCCATGTCCCAGTTGCGCACGAAGCTCGCGCCCTTGATCTGCTGAATGTGCGAGTCGGAAATATAGGTGAAGCTGAAGTCCTCGCGCGTTCCCCCGAAGGCGAGGCGCACCATGGAGATCGGCAGGGTCGTCAAGGTCCCGGCCGTGGCCCCGGCGGCGATCACGCTGCGCCGGGTGATCAGTCTGGTCATGTCCATCCTCCCTCGCGGCTTCGCGCTTGCGCGGGCGACGCCGCTTGTTTTTTGAAGCGTCTTATTTTGTCTGCGCCGTCACATAAGCGGGGCTCGTCAGCGTCTCCAGGAAGGCGACGAGATCGTCGATCTGCTGATCCTTCAGATCCAGCGGCCGAATGCCGCCTGAAAGATAGGGATTGACCGGCGTCGGGTCGCCGGGGCTCTTGCCGCCCTCATTGTAATGCTTGACCACGTCCTTCAGCGTCTTGAGCGATCCGTCATGCATATAGGGGGCGGTCATCGCGATATTGCGCAGAGTCGTGGTCTTGAAGGCGCCGATTTCGTCGAAGGAATTGGTTACGGCGAAGCGGCCGAGTTCGGAGACCTTCGGATCGGCGAGCACGGTCTTGTCGACGGACGCGCCGGCCGCTTTGGCCTTGAGAAATTCGGCGGCGAGGCGCGGCACGTCGGCCTGGATGCGGTTGATGCCGACGCCGATATTGTGGAATCTGTTGTCGGTGAAGAGCGCCTGCGTCTGTTCGATGACATGGCAGGAGACGCAGCGGCCCTGGCCGACGTAAAGATCGAAGCCGCGCTTCGCCTGATCGCTGATCGCGTTGCGGTCGCCGCCGAAATACCATTTGTCGAAAGGCGAATCGCCCGAGACGATCGTGCGCTCGAAACTCGCGATCGCCTTCTGCACGTCAGCCATCGTCACGTCGCGCCCGCTCTTGCCGAACGCCTTCTTGAAGCCTTCGACATAGGCCGGGTCTTCGCGAACGATTTTGAGCACCGGGTCGTGATCCGGCATCCCCATTTCCACGGGATTGACCATCGGGTGCTGCGACTGGTCCTCGAGAGAAGGCGAGCGTCCGTCCCAGAATTGCGACGTGTAGTAAGCGGCGTTGATCACCGTCGGGGCGTTGCGGGTGCCGGTGAGCTTGTGATGGCCTTCTGAAACGCGCAGCGGGCTGTCGGTGAACGCCTTCTTGTCGTTGTGACAGGTCGCGCAGCTCACCGTGCCGTCGATCGAGAAGCGCGCGTCATGGAAGAGCTTGTCGCCGAGCGCCACCTTCTCCGGCGACTGCGGATTGTCGGCCGGAACCGGCACCTTCGGCAGGCCGAGCGGGTCGGCCATCGCTGATCCGCTGGCCAGCAAGGCCGCAAGCGGAAGCGCGGCAAGCGTCGTCTTGACGGATTTCCGGACATTAGGAATGCGCGCCATGTGCTCCCTCCGCTTACGCTCGGCTTATCGCCGGCTCTTGTTTTCACATTAAGTTTGCTCTGCTTTTAACGGCAGGGCAAGTCGTCGTTGTGACGCCCGGCAGGGAAATCGAAGAAATCGGAGGGCGAATATTCCGCTTTCGAGGGTAACTATTTTGCATTGCACTGTCAGCGCGCAATAATTTGTTCGCATCTTCATGTGATTTGCAGTCGGCCGTTTTCGGCTTACCTGTCACGTTCATGCTACATAGGATTGATTTTAAAGAACGTCGCTTCGGCGCGCCCTTCCGCCGCGGACGCGGCTGTGATAGCTGACGGCCGAGAGAGACGATGTTTTGCAGTGCGAAAGCGCCTCGGCAAAATCACTAAGGGAGGAAGCGATGTATCTGACACGGTTCGCCGCGCTCGCGGCGACTCTATTGGCGCCCGCCCTGGCCGCGGCGGGCGATCTGCGCGCCGACGCCAACGCCGCCTTCAAGCCGATCGACGCCGCCAGCGTCGCGGCGGTCGTCAAGAACAATGAGATCACGCCCGCCAAGATCGAATTGGGCGGCAAGCTGTTTTTCGATCCGCGGCTGTCGAAAAGTCAGATCATCAGCTGCAACTCCTGTCATAATCTCGGAACCGGCGGCGCCGACGCCGGGCCGACGTCGATCGGCCATGGCTGGGCGAAGGGGCCGCGCCGCGCGCCGACCGTGCTCAACGCCGTCTTCAATGTCGCGCAGTTCTGGGACGGCCGCGCCGTCGACCTCAAGGCGCAGGCGAAAGGTCCGGTGCAGGCGGACGTCGAAATGAACAATACGCCCGCCCAGGTCGAGAAGACGCTTAACAGCATCCCCGCCTATGTCGCCGAGTTCAAGGCGGCCTTTCCCGCGGACCCCAATCCGGTGAGCTTCGACAATATGGCGAAGGCGATCGAGGCGTTCGAGGCGACGCTGACGACGCCAAATTCGCGTTTCGACAAATTCCTCAAGGGCGACGCGAGCGCGCTCAATGACGTTGAGAAAAAGGGCCTGCGTCTGTTCCTCGACAAGGGGTGCGCCGGCTGTCACGGCGGCGTCAACATCGGCGGCAATGGCTATTTCCCCTTCGGCGTGGCGCAAAAGCCGAGCGTCGAAATTCTTCCTGTCGCAGACAAGGGCCGTGCGAAGGTGACGAATGACGCGGCGGACGAATTTGTCTTCCGCTCGGCGCCGCTGCGCAATGTCGCGCTGCGCGCGCCTTACTTCCACACCGGCTCCGTCTGGACGCTCGAAGAAGCGGTCCACGTCATGGCCAAAGACCAGCTCGGCGAATCTCTCTCCGATCAGGACGTGAAGGCGATCGTCGCCTTCCTCGGGACGCTGAACGGCGAACCGCCGAAAGTCGCCTATCCTACTTTGCCGCCGCGCTCATCGAGCACGCCGATGCCGCAGTAAGCCGCCAAGCGCAGTCCGAGAACGTCTCGAAGCGAACGCCGGTCGGTCGGCGTTCGCCGCTCTGGCTGTCACAATATTGGGTTGGCGGTTTACTAATTTCCCGCGCCGCGCGAAGGCTGCGGAAGGACGCCGTCAAAATGAAAGTCGTACATCAAATTGGAATGTTGCTTGCGGCTGTCGCAACGGCGGCTTGTGCGCCGGCGCTTGCGCAGGATCAGGCGAATCCGTTCGCGCGCATCGGCCACATCGTGGTCATCTTCACCGAGAATCGCAGCTTCGATCATGTGTTCGGGCTGTTTCCCGGCGCCGAGGGCGTCAATTCGGTTCAACACCCGCCGCAAGTCGATTTTGACGGACGCCCGCTCGCGGCGCTGCCGCGCCCCCGATGGGACGATCGCTTTCCGCGGCGCCTGCCGAATGCGCCGTTTCGCCTCGAGCCTTACGTCGACGTTGATGGTCGCACCATGGACCCGGTGCATGATTTTTATCTCGAGCAGGAGCAGATCGACGGCGGCAAAATGGACCGCTTTGTCGAAGCCTCGAACGCCGGCGCGCTGGTCATGGGCTATTACGACGGCTCAACGCTCAAACAATGGGCCCTGGCGAAGGAATTCACGCTCGCCGACCATTTCTTTCACGCCGCCTTCGGCGGCTCGATGCTCAATCACTTCTTCCTCATCTGCGGTTGCGATCCGGTGTTCGACAATCCGGTCGAGTCGGTTCGAAAGAAATTTCTGCCAAAGCTCGTGACGATCAGGGACGCTCATGGCGCGGAGCTCGTCATCCGCGAGCGCGAAGAGGATTCTCCGCCAAGCGCGCTCGACGGTCCGCCGCGGCACAAGCGCTTCGGCCGATTGACCATGGATTTGGAGGCGATCGGCACGCTGCAGCCCGGAAATCCGATTTCGAGACATGATAAGACGGAAGCGCAGGAACGGCTGCCGCCGTTGCATCTGCCGACGATCGGCGATCGGCTGAGCGAAAAGAATGTGAGCTGGGCATGGTACGCCGGCGGCTGGCGCGACGTCGTCGACGGCCGTCTCAGGCCCTATGAAGACAGGCCGGACGGCTTTCAGACTCACCATCAGCCCTTCGCCTATTTCGCCAATTACGCCGAAGGCCGGGAAGGACGCGCGCATCTGAAGGACGCCGACGAATTTTTCCGGGCCGCCGACAAGGGCGAGCTGCCGCAGGTCAGCTTTTACAAGCCGCTCGGCGTGTTCAACGGACATCCGGACTATTCCGATCTCGCCGCCGGCGACGCGCATCTCGGGGACGTGGTCGCGAGGCTGCGCAAGAGCCCGAATTGGGCGGATATGCTGATCATCGTCACGGCGGATGAGAACGGCGGTTTTTGGGACCATGTCGCGCCGCCGAAAAGAGACCGGTTCGGGCCGGGGACGCGCGTGCCCACGCTCATCATCTCGCCTTTCGCCAAGAAGGGCTTCGTCGACAAAACCGTCTATGACACCCTGTCGATACTGCGCACGATCGAGCTGCGCTTCGGCGTTGCGCCGCTGGCCGAGCGCGACGCAAAGGCGACGGATTTGCGCAATGCGTTGAGTGAGCCGTAATCCATCGAAGGCGGAATTCGGCTTCTGTCCGTCTGGCGGGGATGGCGCTGATATGTCCACGTTTGCGTCAAAAAATCGCCGGCGGTGGCGCTACGCCGTCGCAAGCAATTGCTTTATTGTTGGATTTTGCCGTCACGGCGGGGGCGCACAGGCGGTCATATCCAACCTGTAAGGGTGGTCATTAGACCACCCAGAATGGTTGTATTGGCTATTCGATAGATTGTGATGCTCTATACCAAGGGGTATTGTGTGGCGTTGGGGATATTGGAATTGTTGCGGCACGCTGAGCTGGGTCTGCGGTCTGCTTCCTCACATGGGGGGCAGGG
>JBPFDW010000021.1:0-174810 GCA_051061375.1 Methylocystis sp.
TATCTCGACGGCATGCCGCTCAACATGCGCACCCATGGACATGGGCAGGGCTACGCGGACGCCAATTTCCTCATTCCGGAACTTCTTTCCTATGTGCTGGCGCGCAAAGGCCCTTACGATGCGCAGGACGGCGACTTCTCCTCCGCCGGCTCGATCTACATGCAGTATAAGGACAAGATAGATAAGGGCTTTTATCAGCTGACCGGCGGAAGTTTCGCCTATGGTCGCGCCCTCGCCGTCGCGCCCTATCAGGATTTTGCCGGCGGCTCGGCCTATGGCGCCGTCGAGGCGCAATATTATAACGGCCCGTGGGAGCGCGGCGACAATCTGCGCCGGATCAACAGCGTTCTCCGTTGGGCGCGCGGCACCCAGGAAGACGGCGCGTCGGTAACCTTCATGGGTTACGCGAATCGCTGGTACGCGACCGACCAGATTCCCACGCGGGCCGTCAATTCCGGCTTGCTGTCGCTATGGGGCACTCTGGACCCGACCGACGGCGGCGACACGACGCGTTTTTCGCTGTCTGGACGATGGAGCCTGACGGAGGGCAATCACTATTCGCGCGTCGAAGCCTATGCGATCCGCTCGACTTTGGAACTCTACAACAACTTCACTTATTTCCTCGCGCATCCTGAAATCGGCGACCAGTTCCGCCAATTCGACCGGCGCACGATTGTCGGCGTCAACGCTGAACACAGGATCGCCTGGAGCTCTTTTGGCCTTCCTGTCGTGTCTCGCATAGGCGTTCAGAGCCGCTATGACGACATTCGCCTGGGACTGCAGGAAAGCTACCGCCGCAACATCTACGACGCGATCCGCAACGATTATGTCGGCGAAGGCAGCATTGGAATCTGGACCGATACGACCGTGCGCTGGACGCCGTGGCTGCGCACGGTGGCGGGCGCGCGCGTCGACCTTTATTCGGCCGCCACCAATTCGATTCAGACGCTGGCGGACGCGCCAAAGGTCTTCAACAGCGCGGGCGTTCCAGTCTTTCTATGGACCGGTCCGTTCAATAATGGCCAGAAAGACGCGGCGATCTTCAGTCCCAAGACGTCGATCATTCTCGGTCCCTGGTATGCGACCGAAATGTACCTGAATTTCGGCGAAGGATTCCACTCGACCGACGCGCGCGGCACCGTGCAGAATTTTTCGAGCGCGGAAATCGGCGGCATCGAGGGTTTCGACCTCGACAGTTTCTCGGTCGCCGCGCGCATTCCGCTACTTGTGAAATCGCGCGGCGCGGAAATCGGCTGGCGCACCAAATTCATTGAGGGACTGGATTCGAGCCTGAGCCTGTTCTGGCTCAATCTCGATTCCGAAAACCAATATGTCGGCGACGCCGGCACGACGGAATTCGGCCGTCCGAGCCGCCGTTACGGCATCGAATTCGCCAACCACTATCGTCCAACGCCTTGGATCAGTTTTGATGGCGACGTGGCGCTGGTGAACACCCGCTTCCGCGGCGTCGATCAAAATGCGTGGCTCGCCTATGTCGAACTGACGGCGCCCGACGCGCTGCCCTACGGAACCTTTCTTGGCAACGCCCCCGGCAATTATCTTTTCAACGCCCCGGCCATCGTGGCGATGGGCGGGCTCGAAATCGGCGAGGCCACCGGCTGGTTCGCCGGCATGAAATACCGCTATTTTGGCGCGCGCCCGTTGACGCCCGACGGTTATTACACCTCGCCGGCCACCGGCACGTTCAATGCGCGGCTCGGCTATCGTTGGGATGGGGGCTGGCGCTTCCAGATCGACGCCTTCAACATTTTCAACTCGCGTTCCGACCAGATCACCTACGCCTATGGCTCGCTGCTGCCGAGCGATCCTCTTTACCAGCAGTGCGTCAGCGGCGTCGCTCCGGGGGCGGTGTGCGGGGTCGGCGTGATGGATCGCCATTTCAAGCCGGTCGAGCCGCCGGCTGTGCGCTTCACCTTCGGCGGTCCGATCAGTTTCGAATCGCTGCCCGACTTTTCAGCGCCCCTGCGGGTCGTGCCGGATTGATGCGCTCAGCCTGTCTTACGCTCCGTCACATAGCTGCGCAGCACGGCGTTGATGCGGCGCTGATAGCCCGGTCCCTGCGCCTTGAAATAGTCGATCAGGTCCTGATCGAGACGAATCGAGATCGCCTGTTTCTTGGGAGGAATGACGACTTCCGCCTTGCTCCAGTCAATCGGCTCGAACTCCGCCCAATCGGGATCGCTCGCAACAGCGGCGTCGATCTCCGCGTCGGTGATTTCTAGCTTCTTAGCCGCCCGGCGTGTCATCGTCTCATGATGTGTCGCCGATGCGATCTTTGTAGATTTCGCGCTCATACTTTCTCGCCATCCTGGCCGAGATGATCCGAATACGGCCGTTTCGTTCGGTATAGATCACGGCGATAATCCGACCTTGCGACCGACCGAGCGCCAACCACCGCGCTTCGCCGAAACGATCCGAACGGATCCTCAGGAAAGGCTCCTCGAAAAGGGCCGTAGCCTCCTCGAAAGAAATTCGGTGCTTCTTCCAGTTCGACTCGTTTTTCTCTGCTTCGTATTCGAAGTCCTTGCTCGACGTCTTCATAAACACGCCGCATATGATCTCGGCGCAGCAGGCCACTACGCGAGGGGAATGCAATTGTATATACATATCTCGCGATAATCAATCCGCTCGCGGCGCTTCACAGATGTCTGTGCTAAATCTTGCTCAACGGCAGACCGAACATGCGCTTCTCAACCTCCTTCCTCGAAGAAATACGGGCGCGCCTGCCTGTCTCGGAGGTCGTGCGCCGGAAGGTGAAGCTTCGCAAGGAAGGCCGGGAGTGGCGGGGCCTCTCGCCGTTCAACGCCGAAAAAACCCCCTCGTTCTTCGTCAACGACCAGAAGATGCGCTGGTTCGATTTCTCGGCGGGGAAGAACGGCAATATTTTCGATTTTCTCATGGAGACCGAGGGGCTCTCCTTCCCCGAGGCGGTGGAGCGGCTGGCGGCGCTCGCCGGACTGGCGCTGCCGGTCGAGACCAAGGAGCAGCAGGAACAGGATCGCCGCCGCGCGACGCTCGGCGAGGTTCTGGAAGAGGCGGCGGCGTTTTTCGAAAAGCAGCTTGCCGGCGCGGCGGGGCGTGAGGCGCGCGCCTATCTCGACCGCAGGCAGATTTCTCAAGCCTCGCGCGAAAAATTCCGCCTGGGCTTCGCGCCGCCCGAACGCCATGCGCTGCGCGACCATCTCGCCGCCAAGGGCGCGAGCGTCGAAACCATGATCGAGGCGGGACTGCTGGTCCATGGCGAGGATATCGCCGTCCCTTACGACCGGTTCCGCAACCGGGTGATGTTTCCGATCTGCGACCGCGCCGGACGGGTCATCGCTTTCGGCGGACGCGCCCTGGAGAAGGACGCCCAGGCCAAATATCTCAACTCCCCAGAGACGCCGCTCTTTCACAAGGGCGCGACGCTCTACAATCTGCATAACGCCCGAAAGGCCGCGCATGACAGCGGCGCGGCAATCGCCGTCGAGGGCTATGTCGACGTCATTGCGCTGACGGCGGCGGGGTTTCCCCATGCGGTCGCCCCGCTCGGCACGGCCTTGACGCCCGAACAATGCGCCCTGCTCTGGCGTCTCGCCGAAGAGCCGATCCTCTGCTTCGATGGGGACAAGGCCGGATTGAAGGCGGCCTTTCGGGCGGTGGACACCGCGCTGCCGCTGATCGGTCCCGGCCGCACGCTGCGTTTCGTCCTGTTGCCCGACGGCCTGGACCCAGACGAACTCTTGCGGGCAAGCGGCGCCGAGGCGCTCGCCGACGCTCTGAACCACCCGCTGCCGCTGGTCGATCTTCTGTGGATGCGGGAGACCGAAGCGGCGACGCTCGACACGCCGGAGCATCGCGCCGCGCTCGAACGGCGGCTGCATGACATCGCACGGCAGATCAGAGACGACGACCTGCGGCGCCACTATCAGCAGGAGCTGGCGCAGCGGCTGGACCAGCTCTTCGGCCGCGACCGGCGCACAAAATTTAGGCGCCATGATTTCCCGCGGCGGCGGCGCGGCAGCGTCGCCCATCATTCCGATGATGGGCCTTTGACCATAGGTCCGGCTTTGGCGAATTCGCCGCTGTTTCGCGGCGTCAAATCCGGGATTGCGCCCAGGGAGGCGCTGATATTATTGATCTTGCTCAATCATCCAGATCTGATCGACCCCCGCGTCGAGGAGCTGGCGACCCTCGACCTCAATTCCCCCGACGCGCGGGCCTTGCGCGACGCGCTCCTGCGATTTGCCGAGCGCAACGACCCGAATCAGGCCGGACTTCGCCCTTTTCTGGCGTCGCTCGGGCTCGAGCGGACGGTCGCCCGGCTCGAAGCGATGGCCGCCCATTCGACGCTCTGGAGCGTGCGCCCCGAGGCCGCGACCGCCGACGCCGGCGAAAGTCTGCGACAGGCTTTCGTCTTGCATCGCCGATCGTTGGCGTTAAATAGAGAGTTGCGCGCGGTGCAAGCCATGCTGGCCGACAACCCCAACGAGCGGGATTATGCCCGGCTGAAGGATATTCAGACCCAGTTGTCGGCGCTAGATGGCGCAGAAGCGGCGGTGGAAGGATATGGATCGCTCTCCGGCCGGCCCTCGCGCAATTTGTGAATTCGCAGAGGTTAACGCCGTGGCGAAGAGGGGATAAGAAACGCGCCGCCAGGACGCAGCGCGAAGGTTTCATGCGGTCGGCCGGGCTATTTCGCCTGTCTTCCGCGCCACAGCTTGGGGAGGGGCGGCCTCGGGCTTTTTTTGAGAAAACTTGCGCCTTGCCTGGTTCGGGGAGCCGAACCGGGACGAGGCGTTTGGAGCTTGTGGATGGCGAAAAAAGACGAAGACAAGGTCGAGAATGAAACCGCGGTGACGACCGAGACGTCCGACGGGCCGCTTCTCGATCTGAACGACGCCGCCGTCAAGCGGATGATCAAGCTCGCGAAGAAGCGCGGCTTCGTGACCTATGCCGAACTGAACGCCGTGCTGCCGTCCGAGGAAGTGTCGTCGGACCAGATCGAGGACGTCTACGCGATGCTCTCCGAAATGGGCATTACCGTCTCGGAAGGCGACGACCCGGACGACGTCGAGGAGGAGCAGGCCGCCGAAGAAGAAGAGGCCGAAGGCGGCGAACTCGTCGAGAGCCCGCGCGCGACCGCGGTAGCGACGCGCGCGTCGGAGCCGGCCGATCGCACCGACGATCCCGTGCGCATGTATCTGCGCGAAATGGGCTCGGTCGAACTTTTGTCGCGAGAAGGCGAAATCGCCATCGCCAAGCGGATCGAAGCCGGACGCGAGGCGATGATCGCCGGACTGTGCGAGAGCCCGCTCACCTTCCAGGCGATCATCATCTGGCGCGAGGAGTTGGAGGCCGGCAAGGTCCTGCTGCGCGACATCATCGATCTCGAAGCGACCTACGCCGGCCCCGAAGGCAAGGCGGCGAAGGCCGCGGAGCCGGCTGCCAGCGTCGCCGACATGGCGCCCTCCACCGCGCCGCGCACGCCGCCCGCCGGACTGGAGGAGGAAGTCCCGCCCGCCGAAGAGACCTTCGAGGAAGAAGACGACATGGAAAATTCCGTGTCGCTCTCGGCGATGGAACTGGAGCTGAAGCCGAAAGTTCTCGAAACCTTCGCGCGCATCGCCGACGCTTACAAAAAGCTGCGCCGGCTTCAGGATCAGAATGTCGAGAACAAACTCAAGAACGAGACTCTGACGCCTGCGCAGGAGCGCAAATACAAGACGCTCAAGAAAGAGATCGTCGCCGACGTCAAATCGCTTTCTTTGAACCAGAACCGCATCGAGGCGCTCGTCGAACAGCTCTACGACATCAACAAGCGGCTCATCGGCTATGAGACGAAGCTCCTGCGCCTCGCCGACAGCCATGGCGTGATGCGCGAAGACTTCATCGACAAGTTCCACGGCTCGGAGCTTGATCCCAAATGGGTGATGCGCGTCGCCAAGCTCGGCTCCAAGGGCTGGAAGGAATTCGTCGCCCGCGACAAGGACCGCATCAAGGATCTGCGCGCCGACATTCACGCGCTTGCGACCGAAACCGGACTGGAAATCTCCGAGTTCCGCAAGATCGTGCATATGGTGCAGAAGGGCGAGCGCGAAGCGCGCCAAGCCAAGAAGGAGATGGTCGAGGCGAATTTGCGTCTCGTGATCTCCATCGCCAAGAAATACACCAACCGCGGCCTGCAATTCCTCGATCTCATCCAGGAAGGCAATATCGGCCTGATGAAAGCGGTCGACAAATTCGAATATCGCCGCGGCTATAAATTCTCGACCTATGCGACATGGTGGATCAGGCAGGCGATCACCCGCTCGATCGCCGATCAGGCGCGCACGATCCGCATTCCCGTGCATATGATCGAGACGATCAACAAGATCGTGCGCACCTCGCGCCAGATGCTGCATGAGATCGGCCGCGAGCCGACGCCAGAGGAACTGTCCGAGAAGCTCGCCATGCCGCTTGAGAAAGTGCGCAAGGTCTTGAAGATCGCCAAGGAGCCGATCTCGCTCGAAACGCCGATCGGCGACGAGGAGGATTCGCATCTTGGGGATTTCATCGAGGACAAGAACGCGGTGCTGCCGATCGAAGCGGCGATCCAGTCCAATCTGCGCGAGACGACAACGCGCGTTCTCTCTTCGCTCACGCCGCGCGAAGAACGCGTGCTGCGCATGCGCTTCGGCATCGGCATGAACACCGACCATACGCTCGAAGAAGTCGGCCAGCAGTTCTCGGTGACGCGCGAACGCATCCGTCAGATCGAGGCGAAGGCCTTAAGGAAGCTGAAGCATCCGAGCCGGAGCCGGAAGCTGCGGAGCTTCTTGGATAATTGACGCGATGCGCGGCGGAGAAACGAGGGATGACAAAGAAACCGGTCATTTTCACGATTTCCGCCGCATGGGATGACGCGGCTTCGGTCTGGAGCGGCCATTGCGACGAGATTCCAGCGGCGGCAGACGCTCCGACGCTCGACGAATTGTTCGTGAAGATGTCGGCGATGACTATCGACTTACTGGCGGATAATCATCCCGGCGTCGATCCGGCATCGGTATATTTGCAGATTTCCGCGCTGCGCGAGGTTGAACGGGCGGTCGCGTGATGGCGCCGCAGTTCGATCGTCCCTTGCGCGATTTATTGCGCGCCGCAGGCTGCTTCATGATGCGCCAGGGAAAGGGAAGTCACGAAATTTGGCATAGTCCCATCACTGGACGCAGTTTCGCCGTCCCCGTCGGAATTCCTAGCCGCCGCACCGCTAATGCCATTTTGCGTCAGGCGGGACTGAAAAAAGCGTTTTGAGCGATCACGCTGAGTCGGTCTTCATTTCATACGGAAGCGATTGCGCAGATTAAGGCCGAGCCTGCCTGCCGCCTCACTTACGACAAGGGCCGCAAGATCGGGATTTACGCGGCCTATGGCGTTCGCGAAGTCTGGTCGTCGACGCTCTTCGCGCAACGATTTGGATACATCGCCGACTGGGCGCAAATGGCTACGCTGAGATCGCGGAACTGCCATCGAGCGAACTGGCGACGCCGACGCTTGCGCCCGAGCTTGCCCTGCGCCTGTCAGACCTCGGCATAGGGCCGGTTGATCATTAAGGCGCGCAGCCGAGGCGCCGGTTAGGAGGCTTAAATCCCCGGCGGATCGGCGGACGGCTTCAAGAAGCCGATGCCAAGATAGGCGCCCAGCCTCCCGCCGACGAAATTGGGCTTGCGGCTCTCCAGCGTGAACAGCCGGCCGCCGTTCTTGTCCCGCCAGGGCGCCTCCCAGACCTGGAACGGCCCGGGAGTCTGTTTCAGCCGTTCGAGAACCTTCGTGATGGTTGCAGCGTCCAGCTTGGCGCTCATCGGCGCCACGGCTCGGCGAATGCCCTCGACATTGCGCTCGTCATATTTGGGTTCGAGCAGTTCGGCGATGACCAGCCGCGCATCGTCGGGATCGACGCCAAGACCCTCGGGCAAATCCCAGCCGGTGATCTGATTGCGGCGCACGAGATCGCCGAGAATCGTCAGCCTCGCGAAATTGAGAACCTTGTCGCGAATGAGACCCGGCGCGCTTCTTATGCCGGGCAGCAGTACGAATTGCAGCAGCAAGCCGAGAAAGCCTCCGACGTTCTGACTCACCACCATCGGCGCGACGCGATCGAAGCGTAAGCCGATGCGCGTCATCAGCCGGTCGAGGTCCGCCGGAGTGATCTGCTGCCACGGCGGGAGATCGATCGTCTCCTTCGCCGAGCCATAGAGGGGCACGAGGCAGTATGAGACGGCGCCTGGGGCGTCGGTCTTTTCCCTCATTGCTTCGAACAGCTTCTTGTCGACCTGCGGCGGCCAGTTCTTCACGATCGGATGATCGGCGGGGACGGCGAATGAGGTCATCAGAAACTTCTGACAATTGCGCCGGCCGAGCTGATAGTCGTGATCGCGGAAGGCGCGGGCGACGAAACCGCCGAAGCCGCCGAGCAGGCCGCTGGCGATGCCGTAGCGCTGCAATTCGTTCCCGATGACGCGGCGCGGCCCGATCAGATAGCGGCTGCCGTGATCGGGGTCGACGGCAAGCGCCAGTTCGCTCGGCTTGAAGCGCGCCTGATCGATCAATGACGGCATCAGCGAAGAGAATAGGCTGACGATATCGATCGCAGGCTCGCCTTCGTTGCGGATCGGCTTCGGTTCCGGAAAGGGCGAGATCATGACGACCGCGCGGTCCGCCGAATCGAGATCCCAGGGTAGGCGGGCGTCGGTCGCCTTGTCCTTCAGCGTAAAGCGGGCGTATTCGAACGGATCATTGTCGATGATGCCGCCATCCGCGCAGGTGAACCAGAAGGGATTTTCAGCTTCGACGGCCGGCGGCCATTGCGGCTTGAGATTGTCGATTCCCGCGATGTCGGCGCTGGGATATCGGCGTCCGAAATAATCTTCCCTCGGCCTTGCGCCGATCAGCCGCGGCGCCAGGCCAACCGGAAAGGCGGAGGAGCCCAGGGCGCAGACGGCATAATCCTTCCACTGGTCTCTAACCGCGGCGCTGGCGATCATCCCGATGTCGAGCTTGTCGCGCGACGGATCATTGTCGGCAAAGTCGCTGTGCGTCGCCCATGAGCCGACGCCGCTCAGCACATAATGGGCGCGGTCGCCATGCGAGATCATGTGATAGTCGCCGCCGCTGAACGGCAAGGTCCACGGCACGCCGCGCAGATTGGAGAGCGTGAGATAAATATGGAGCTTCGCCGAGACATAGGGCCGCGGTCCTTCGACCTTCGCGACCGTGATCGCATTCGCGGCGATTTCATCGAGCAGACGCGAATTGAGCAGCGAGACGACGGCGATGGGATCGTTCTTGCCCGGAAAGGGCACGCCGCTGGTCCGTGAGAAATCCGCCGTCGCCGGCGGGCGCGCGTCGAGATCGTCGAGCGCGAGGAAATCCCGGACGCTCGCGTCGCCCGAATCGAGCGTCGGACGGACGACCCATGATTCATAGAGCTTGGGCAGCGTATAGCGATAGACGAAGCCGTTCGACTCAAAGGTCTTGGCGTCGGTCTTGTCGACAAGCGCGATGGCGCCGATCGCCGCGGTGATCGCGCCGGCCGAGGCGCCGGAGATCACCTTGATTCCGACGCGATGATTGGGAACCGATCCGTTCTGGTCCGCGGCGCGCGCCTTTTCCCAACATTCGAGCGCCTCTACCAGAAAGTCGACGACGCCCGCGGTATAGGCGCCGGCCGAAATCGCGCCGGACATTGTGAGGCCGATCTGAAATTCCTTGCCTGAAAGTTGATGCATGTTCGCTTCCTCATCTCTCTTGCGCGGATGTCGGAATGCGCAATGCCGGAGCGTTGCGCGCGGTCGATACGTTCAAAGCCGTCGGCCCCGCTGTCTCAAGTGCGATCGCAAGCGGCCGAACCCTATCGCCCTGCATATCGATCTCATCATGTTTCGTTCGCGGAGGGAGTTTCGCGGCCAATTCGCGAAAAATGGCCGGTGCATTAACGGCGTGCGTTCGATCAATCACACTGAAAATTGAGTTTCACGCTGCGCTCAGCGTGCGTTTGCAGATGGCGCGAAGACTATAGCAGCGCTTCGACACGGTCAACGAACCAGAGCAGCGCGAGAAGAAATGCGAGCACTGTCAGCGCCGGCGCAATAAAACTGACATAAACCGTCTTGCGCCGCGCCGTGAACACGAGCGGCATGAGCAAGAGGGCGACGGCGATCTGGCCGAGTTCGACCCCGCCGTTGAATCCGGCAAGCGCATACAGCAGTCCGGACGTCGACAGACGCATCGGGCCGAGCGCGGTCGCGAAGGCGAGGCCATGCACCAGGCCGAAACCGAATGCGATCATCCAGCGCGCAATTGACAGAAGCGGCAGGAGATTGTCGATCGCCGCGCCCATGATCGTGACGGCGACCGCAGGCTCGACGTATCGCGCCGGCGCGTCAATGAAATGAAAGAGCGACAACGATAATGTGACGCCATGCGCCAGGGTGAAGGCCGTCAGGATCGTCAAGGTCTGGAGCGCGCTGGCGCCGAATCCGTCGAGCGGCGTCCACCCGGCCTCGCTGCGCCGAAAGGCGGCGAAAATCATCAGCACGGCGACGAACAGCAGATGATCATAGCCGAAAAGAATGTGGCTGACGCCGAAACTGACGAAGTGAAGGAAAGAGCCGGATGTCGAATCATCAACGCCATCGAGACCTATGTCGGCGCGATCGGGCGAGAGCACTTCCGACCGCTCGCCGGAAGGCGTCACCAGCGTGAGAAGGCCGCGATGCGTCGGATCGATGTCGAACAGCAGCCGATAATGCAGGCGTCGCGGCGCGCGCGTCGACTGGCATTCAGCCGTGAAGCGCAGCACGGCATAGGCGGCGCCGGCGTGCCGGTCGACGAGCATGTCGCTCGGGCGCAGCGCGCAGCCGTCGATCGACAGTCGATCAAAGGCATAGGCTTCGATCGCGGCGCGGCGCGCTTTCAACCGGCCCCAGGCGATGACGCCGTCATCGCCCGCGAGCCCGATCGCGGCGTCGAGATCGCGCAGCGAAATGTCCCATTGCCCGCTCGGGCGCCCGGCCGCGTCGATATCGATATGCAGATAGCTCTCGGATGAGAGATGCGCACGCGCGGGTTCGGTCTGAAGCGCGAGGGCGATTTGCGCCACGAACGCGCAGAGGATCAGCCGTATCCACAAATTCGTGAATATCCTGACGCGCAAACGGCCGCCGCAATCGTGACGGCGCCGACGCAGAGCGTCGGCCCGAAGCGGGCGTATCGCCATCGCGCGACATAGGACGCCGCCATGAGCGCATAGGCTGCGAGGGCCGCAGCGACCAGCGCCAAGGCGCTCGCGTTGATCGCTCGATCCCTGATCGTTTCGCCGGTCGCGCCGATCGCGCCCGCGACCAGGCCGCAGAAGAGGGCTGCGATCAGAACCGGACGTGCGCCAAGCTGAAACCGGGTGAGGGCCGCAGCGCCAAGCAGGACCAGCGCGACGATCGCAATCATCGAGGCGGAATGGCTTTCGACGCCGTCCGAACGCATGGCAAGCGCCGCTGCGAAAGCGCCGATAGCGATAGCGCCGACCAGAGCGGCGTCGGCGCGCTGCTTCTGCATTCCGGCCCAGATCGCAAAGGCGACGACGAGCGCCGGCCGTTCGAAGCTGAGCAGGAAATGGACGGCGCCCGACCAGAAGACGCCGAGCGACGCGACTTCTGTATGGGCATGCGCCGGCGTTGCGCACGCTCCATAGGCCAGCGCCAGGAGCGCGGCCATCGCCAGACGGCGCGTGAATTTTTTTCGCGGCCTCGGCGCGCCCTGCCCCGGCCTAACGGTCGGCAAGAATCGCATCCGCCGCCTTCTCGCCGATCATATAGACGGCGCTGACGATGAAGAATCCGGGAATGCGCGGGAACACCGAAGCGTCAACGACGCGCAGACCCTTCGCGCCGCGCACGCGGAAATTCGAGTCGAGAACCGCGTCGCTGGCGCCGTCGGGACCGATCGCGCAGGTGCAGGAAGCATGATGGCCCCAGGACTGATAGCGCACGAAATCACGAAGCTCCTCGTCACTCGTCATGTCGGCGCCGGGCGACTCTTCTTCGACGACGCCGAGATCGACGAGCGGACGCGTCAGCGCGCGCACGAACTTCACGCCGTCGACCACCGAATCGAGGTCCTCCTCGCGATCAGGCGTGCCCTCGGCGAAATAGCGGAAATTGATCTCCGGACGTTCGAGCGGATTGGCGGATTTGAGCTTCACATAGCCGGCGCGATTGTTGGTGTGCGCTTTGAGAACGGCCCAGGTGAGATAGTTGAGCTTCTTGACGATCGGAACGGAATAGCCGGGATAATAGCCGCGGAAATCGGCGAGCACGCCGAAACAGAAGAGATCGGGCAGCGGCCGCTCGCTCGCCGAGCGCCTGATGACGGCGAGCACCGCGCCATTCGTGCCATAGACGGAGCCGGTATAGTCGTTCTGGGTGCGCAGCCAATCGGCGTATTGGGTGTCGGTGTTCTTATATTGCGCGCCTTTCAATATGCCCCAATCGTCCTTGGCGCGATTGACGACGCCGACCTCGTAGCGATCCTGCAGATTCTTGCCGACGCCGGGCAGATCGATCCGCGTCTTGATGCCGAGCGGCGCCAGATCCGCCTTGGGGCCCACGCCGGACAGCATCAGCAGTTGCGGCGTGTTGAAGGCGCCGCCGGCGAGGATCACCTCGCGCGTCGCATGGACGGTGCGCGTCTCGCCCTCCTTTCCGCTCGGATCGTAATGGGCCTGATAGAGCTTCGCGCCCTTGCGATATTCGACGCCGATCGCGCGATTGTCGTCGTCGAACAAGACGCGCGTCGCCAGCGCGTCGAGTTCGATGGTCAGATTGTCGGGATATTTCTGCTGCGTCTCGATCAGCCGCTCGCGCGTGCCCATGCGCTCGTGATTGCGCGTATTGAGCGGCGGGTAATGCAGGCCGAAGGCGTTTTCGCGGACAAGCCGCCAATCATTGGGATCGCCCTTGCCAAGGAGAAACCACAAGCCTCGCTGCAGGAGCGAGGGCGACCGGCCGATTGCCGAGAGGATCGACACCTTCAAGGCTTTGACGAGGTCGAAATCGCCGAGCGCGGCGGCGGGGATATTTTTCTCCGTATGCAGCCAGCCCTTCCAGCCATGGCGCGTGGGATTGATCCCGAGCATGCCGAGCAGGCGGAAGAAGAAGCGATGGTTGCAGTTCTCAAGCTTCTCGAAATAGGTCCGCATATTGTCGGCGCGCCAAGAAGAGTCGCCGGTGAGTTCGGCGATGTGGTCCCAGTCCGCATTATGCGGATAGACCATGATCATCGCATTATGCGCCGTGCAGCCGCCCAGACAGCCGGCGCGCGGATAGAGAACGCCGTCGACGCGCTTGCCGCTATGATCGCGTTCAACATATTTCCAGTCTTTTTTCTGGAGCTGGTCGTCTCCATAATGACGAACGAAGAAATCCCACTGCATCGCCCGGTTTTCGGTCGAGCAGGCGTGAAACACCGGAACGCGATAATCGTCGGGAAGGCGCTTATCATCGGGATAGGCCGCGTCGCCGCCTTGAAGCGTCAGCGGATCGCCGCCGGCCTCAAGCACCAGAACCTTGCAGCCCGCTTCCGCGAGGCGCGCCGCCACCGTGCCGCCGCCCGCGCCCGAGCCGACCACCACATATTCGAAGCTCGCCTTGTCGCTGAGGCTCATGGTCGTTCCCCCTCCTTCGTCGGTTGGCCCGGACGCGCCTTGGCGCTCCGGGCCTCCGGCGCTTCACATGGTTTTCAAGAATGCGATCAGAGCCTTTTTGTCGGCGTCGCTCAGTCCCGGCTCCTCGGCGAAATAATCGGTGCCGAAATAATGACCGCGATTGACGACGAAGTCCGGGCACTTATTGAGTTCGAGCAGATCGTCGTAGGAGCGAGCGAAAGCCGCGCGCGCCTGTTCGTCGGTCGGATTCGGCGGCAGCAACTTCAACGTAAGTTTTAGCTTGGCGAGCAGCTTCAGCACTCTCGCCTTGTGCAACAGATTTTCGAGCGGATCTTCTCGCTTATCGAGATCGATATTGCCGATCAGCTGGACCGGCGTGCCTGCCGGAATCGGGCCGATGGCGATGCCGTCCTTATCGACGAAATTGCTGAGACGCAGCGCGTCGACCAGCCATTTCACGTCCTCGCCGGCGTCGAAGCCCGCCTGCAGCAGGTCGGGGACATAGCCCTTTGGCACGCGCAGATAGCTCCGCTCCGTCGTCACGTCGACGACGCCATGCAGCTTCTTGCCCGAGGCCGTGACGTATTCGATGTCCTTCTGGCCATATTTCTCGCTATATTGCCCATATGAGCCGGCGCGTTTCTCCGGCCACAGCATCTGTTCGATCGAACTGTCGAAGGACTTCACCCGGCTGTCGACCGACGGGCTCTCGTAAAATGTGCCGACGCTGTTGTTGAGCAGGAAGGGCGCGGTCGACCACAGGCTGACCAGCGACGCCGGCCGCGTATAGCCGCGACCGCCCGCCGGCATATCGTAGGGGCGCGGCGCGCCCGTATAGGGGTCGTGAACCGTGATCTTTCCGACCGACGGCAGCTCCTTATACGAGGTCGAGGAGAAGTCGTTCCAGATGTTGTCGCGGATCGCATTGGTGGCGAGCGGACTGCAGGCGTTGGTTTCCAGCAGAGTCACCGGCACGCGGAGATCGGTCGACAGGAAGTTATCGTTGAGGAAATCGCTCGCTTTGGCGATCTTCTTCGCCTCCTGCTTGAACGCGTCGGTCTTGGTATACGACCAGTAATTGTTCCAGCAAGTCAGATAGTCCTTGCCGACGCAGCCATTGTTGGGGAAGTAGCTGAAAGTCTTTTCCGGCAGCTTGCTCGAATGGCAGCGCAGGCAGCGTTCGCCGAACACTTCCTTGCCGCGCTCAAGGGTCGCCGAGTCGGCCGTAAGATATTTGTCGCCGTTCGGCGCGTTCTTCAGATAGTCGGGCTTGGCGGTCGCGACGAAGAACAGCGCGGTGTTGGGAGTCTGCGCTTCATTCGCCTGCCAATAGGTGGAATTGGCGCGTCCCGTCGCGATCGGAATGGCGGTGATCGGCTTGCCGCCGATCACAGGGTTGAAGTGCTCGAGCCATTCCTCGCTGAACAGGCCAATGTTGACAAAGACCCGGTTGAAGGAGCCCAGCGCGCCGACCGAATCCGCGCCGTCCTTCAGAACGCGCGGCGTGAACACCGTATCGGGCGCCTTGAAGAACTGCGTGAGCGGCGAATTGGCGGGAACATATTCGTTGAACTGCTTGTTCTGCCTCTCGCCGCCATTGAGTTTTTCCTGGCCGAATTTCGACGCGAGCGCCACGCGCGGCCCGAGCTGGTAGATCGCGTTCATCGTTCGCGGATTGATGATGTAGTCGGTCGAGACCAACGACGTATCGAGCGCGCCCGGTCGCGAGACATGGAACAATTGCCAGGAGAAATCCTTCGGATCGGCCGTATAGGTGAAGATGCGGTCCCACCAGAAATATTGCGCGCCCGGATTGGAGTTCAGATTCTCCCATTTGGGATTTTCCGGGTCCGCTGGCGGATTGGTCGGATTGGGTCCGACATGGCAAAAGCCGCAGGACATGCCGACGCGATAGGGGCGCACCAGATCCTTATTGTTGTAATAGTCCGGATCGTTGTAAAAGCGCTCCGGATCCCAATTCCTTTCCGCCGCTTCGTCGAAGTCGGGATTTGGGAACAATCTCAGCCCCACGATGCCGGTCGCATAGCCGTAGTAGGAGCCCACCGGAAACTTGTCGCTGCGTCCGCGGGCCCCGATCTTGACGCCCGGATATTTCGCTTCGTCCTCGAAAGGATCGGGCGGGCAGCTCGGATCGCGCGTATCCAGCCACAGGCCGAAGCGATCCGCGCGGGGGCCGGTCGCCTTTTTGAAACAGGGCTCGTTGACGAGCCCCAAATAGCTCCAGCGGTTGTCGCGACTGAATTTCGTGAGCGTTGGATGACTCGACAAGGTCTTCAGGAAGTCGAGTCCGCCGAAGGACCTCTTGTTTAGAACGTCCCACAGCCGGTCATTCCCAGCGGTCCACACGATCCAATTGTTGCGGCCGACCACCGCCGCCTTGAGCGCCGCCTCGGGCGTGACGCCGGGAAGATAAGGCTGCATGGCCTTGGCGAGATCTTCCGGATGTTTGGTCGCGCCATAATCCATGTCGACGTAATAATCGATGTCGGAGCCGGGCAGAGACGCGGCCGTGCGTCCGACGCACATGGCTTCGTCCTTGACGTTGCCGGCGCCAGAACCGCAATTCTGGCCGGCCTTCGCAGCATCCATCGATCCGCAGGCGCCGGCCAGCGCCGCCGCGACCGCCAAGCTCCGCAGGAATCTATCGAGCATCGTTCCCTCCCCAATGTCGAATGAATAAAAGTGGCCTGTCCGCTATGCCCATATCTCCGCGTCGATCGACGACCCGGCCGAACGAAAAGCGCGCCACGCGAGTCGCGGCGCTGCGAAAACCGCTTCTCGCCTAGAAGGCGGCCCGCCGTCTGAACCAGCGAATCACGCCAAGAAGGATGAGAACAAAGACCAGCGCGGCGATCCCGATCTGCACGGCCGGCCGCGCGAAAAACCGATAGACATAAGGTCCGGTCGCGCCGGCGGGCTGGGGCCTGAAGGGCCAAGGCTCCGCCAGATAGGGAAATTCGCTCGAGAGAGGCTTGTCGTTGACCGTCGAGCGCGGCCACTGCGTCGTGTCGATGAAGGCGTTTTCCTGCAGCGGACAATCGCCCTGCGCGCAGGTGAGCAGCGCTACGTCGTCTTCGAGACGGCGGCCGTTCGGAAATCCGGCCGGGCGCGTCTTGGTGAACACCATCACGTCGGGAACCGAATCATAGTGGCGAATGAAAAAGCCGCTGAGCTGGTTCAGATTGGCGAGCGGCGGCAGCCATTGCGCGAGAAACTCCTGAACCCTGGCGCGAGATCCGCTCTTTTCGCGAATCTCCGCCACATGCTGTGACGGCGGAATGGGATTCAAAATTTCGAAACGGCCGAGTTGCGTGCGGTTCGAGCGTCCGACATGGTCGATCTGTTCGCCATTGCTCACGCGATTGCTTGTGGCCCATAGCAGCCAGTTCTCCGCATGTTCGGGAAAAGCGGATTTCGGAATGCTGAACGCCATGGTGATGACATTCACGTTGAAGAATTTTGGAAAGATGAATGGATCGTCGCGAACGCCGGAATAGACCTGGACGTCCTGCGGATCGCCGAGTCCCTTGAAGGTCTTCTCCTTCACCGTCATGTCATTGTTGAGACGGATCCGGATCGTGGCGTCCGGCGCTATGCCCTCCGGCGCGACGATGGTGCCGCCGTAGCGCGCCACGTCCTCGGCGTTGTCGAAGCGCAGCTTCGTGTGAAAATCCAGATGGATGTTATATTCGAACGGCTCGAGATTATAAGGCGGCGGCCCAATCAGCGCGCGGCGCACGTCGAGGATTGCGATCCATCGGTCGCCGTCGGGGTAGAAGAAGAGGCCGGTGATGTTGGCTTCCTGCTCGTCCTCCGCGAGCCACATCGGATCGGCGTGGTCCGAGGCGCGCGCCATGCTGGGAATCAGAAAAGCGGAGAACAGGAGAAGCGCGGCGAACAATTGCTGAGTCGTGCGATTCATCAAACCCTCACTCAAATAGCGCTTCCCACTCATGAAATGATGCTCCGCGGGAAGTTCTCGAACAGTAACTGACGGTTGCGCGTACGATACGATCGGTTCATATTTTTTACAAGGCTCAAAAAATTTTTCCGCTTCTTGATCTCTACGATCTGTTGCAAGCGCGAAACGGGCGAGCGCTGATGCGACTAATCACGACTGTGTCATATATATGCGTCGCAGCTACGGCCTGCATCAACGCGTTCGGCGCGCCTTTCGTTCCCAGCGATGACGATCAATTGTTGGAGCGGTTGCCGCGCGCCGCCGCGCCGATAGGCGCGGAATTGCGCGATCTGCGGGCGCGATCGAGCGATCTCGCGGCCTCGATCGAACTTGCGCAAAAATTCGTGACGCTCGGCGGCGAAGATTCCGATCCGCGCTATTTCGGATATGCGGCCGGCGTTCTCGCGCCCTTGTGGAAATTGTCGGAGCCTCCGGCGAAAGCGCTTCTGCTGCGCGCGATGATCGCGCAGAATCGGCATGACTTTGACGGCGCGCTCGCCGACGTCCAAGCCGTGATCAAATCCGATCCAGCCAATCTTCAAGCATGGCTTATGCGCGCGGCGATCAGCAAAATCCTCGGCCATTTGGATGAGGCGCGCGCGAGCTGTGCGCCGCTCGCCGCATCGAGCGAGCCGCTGCTGGCCGTCGCTTGCGTGTGTGAGGCGGCGAGCCTCATGGGAGGGTCGCGCGAAGCGGCGGAGGCGCTCGAGCAGACGCTCGACGCGCGGCCCGAGGCGACGCCCGAGAGACGCAGATGGGCGTTGACAATTCTCGCCGAAATCGCCGCGCGGCGGGGCGAGACGCAGCGCGCCGAACATTCGTTCAGGGCGGCGCTCGAGACCGCGAAGCCGACGGCCTATCTCGTCGCCGCTTACGCCGACTTCCTGCTTGACGAAGAGCGTTTCGCGGACGCGGCGACGCTGCTCGCCGACCAGGCCCGCATCGACGCCGGGCTGCTGCGCCTCGCGCTCGCCGAACAGCGGCTGGGCTCGGATGGGTTCGCCGAGCATGTCGCGCAGATCGAAGAGCGCTTCGACGCCTCCCGTCGGCGCGGCGAGGCTTTCCATCTCGGCGATGAGGCGCGTTTCACGCTTTATCTGCGGCGCGATCCGAGCAAGGCCCTGCGTCTTGCCGAGCAGAACTGGCGCGTGCAGCGCACGCCCGCGGACGCGCGGATATTGTACGAGGCCGCGATCGCGGCGGGCGACGCCGGCGCCGCCGACAGGGCGCGCGCCTTCCTGACGCGCGCGGGAATGAGCGATGAGCGACTGAAGCGCCTCTCCCTTCAGGCGTCGCGCGCTGCGACGCAGCAGAGCGGTCCGTGACCGACGCGCGCCGGCGTTTCGCAGCGCGCGCCATGCCGAAGCGCGTCGATTATGCGCGTTCCGACGCCGGCGTCGGCGCGGCATTCCCTGCAAGGCCGTAGCGCGCGAGCGTTGCGGCGAGCGCGCCGGAAGGACGGGCGCCGCTGGTGAAAATCGCGCGGCGCGAGGCCGGCTGGTCTCTCGCAGCATCGGCGCCGAACCGCTCGGCGAGCAAGTGATCGGCGCGGCGCGCGATCGCCGGCGCGGGATCGATCCACTCCACCGGCCAGGGCGCCAGCCGTTCGAACTCCTCGACGAGCAGCGGGTAATGCGTGCAGGCGAGCGCGACGGCGTCGGTGCGCCTGCCGCCTTCCTCTCTAAAGCAGGGCGCGATTTCGGCGACGATGTCGGCGTCGCTCGCCCGCTCGCCATGCATGTGGCTTTCGGCGAGACTCGCCAAACGCTTCGAGCCGACGAGAGTCACCGAACAATGCGCCGCGAATTGCGCGATGAGATTTTGCGTGTAGTCGCGCGCCACCGTGCCGGGCGTCCCGAGCACGGAGATCATCTTCGACCGGGTCCGTTCAGCCGCCGGCTTGATCGCCGGCACCGTGCCGACGAAGGGCAGGCTTGGCCAATGCACGCGCAGATGAGGGAGGACGATCGTCGACGCGGTGTTGCAGGCGATGACGGCCATGTCCGGCGCATGATCGGCGATCTGCTCCTCCATGAGCTTCGCCACGCGTTCGACGAGCTCCGGTTCTTTCCATGATCCGTAGGGAAAGCCCGCGTCATCCGCGCAATAGAGATAGTCCGCGCGCGGGCGCAGCTTGACGAGTTCGGCGAAGACCGTGAGGCCGCCGAGGCCGGAGTCGAAAATGAGGAGTTTGGGGGGTCGGGTCATGCGGCGCGAATCTCTGGCACCCATAGCACATGCTTGCCAATCATAATCGGCAAGCAAATATTGACCGGTTATATTAACCAGTCTAAAAGCTCTCATGCGAGAAGTGCAAGCCTCCGACGCGAAAGCCCGCCTGGCGGAGCTTCTGACCGCCGTCGAACGCGGCGAAACGATCGTCATCACTCGGCATGGACGCCGCATCGCGCGCCTGGCGCCGGAAGCCGGTCTCGAACAGGCCGAGATCGCTCGGTCCATCGACGATCTGGCGCGCTTTCGCGAAGGCGCGACAAAAGCGCCGCTGCAGGACTTGCTCCGTGCGCGCCATCAAGGCCACAAATATTGACCGGCTTTGTGATCGACGCCTCGATCCTTGCGGGATTCGCTCTGGCCGACGAGCGCCAGCCGCGCGCGATCAGGGCCGTTGAACGCCTTCGCAGCGAGAGGGCGGTCGGACCGTCCGTGCTCTACTTCGAGATTCGCAACGTCCTGCTGGTCGGCGAGCGGCGCCGTCGATTGACGGCAAGAGAGACTGAAGAGTTTCTTCGCATTGTCGCGCGCCTGCCGATAAGGATCGACGCCGACTGTGTGGAAAGACGGCTCTTGTCGCTCGCGCGCGAGCATCAGCTGACGGCCTATGACGCCGCCTATCTCGAACTCGCCTCCCGAGAGGGAATCGCGCTCGCGACGCTTGACGCCGAATTGGAGCGCGCCGCCCGAGCGGAAGGCGTCGCGCTCGTCGAATAGGTTTAGAACGGCAGGTTGAAAACCCTGGCCGGCGCGAGCGCGCCCTGGACGATTTCGCCGAAGGCGATCGGCACGCCGCCGCAGGCGGCGTAGACGACGCCCTCATGCGGCGCGTCGCGGCCGCGCAAAATCACCGAGCCGCCGCGCCTCAGCCGCGCCGCCATGTCGCGATCGACGACGACGCATGGCAGTTCGGACAATCCGGCTTCGACCGAGAGAAGCGCTTCCGCCGCCATATTCTGATTTTCGATCGCGTCGAGCGTGTAGGCGTCTTCCTCGATGAAAGGACCGACGCGCGTGCGCCTTAAGGCCGTGACATGGCCGAAGCAACCCAAGACGCGGCCAAGATCGCGGGCGAGCGCGCGCACATAGGCTCCCTTGCCGCATTCCATGACGAAGGTCGCGTCATCGCGCGAGACGTCGAGCAGCGTCAGCGAGTCGATCCTGACCGCGCGGGGCTTCAACTCGACCTGCTCGCCTTCGCGGGCGATGTCATAGGCGCGCTCGCCGGCGATCTTGATCGCCGAGAATTGCGGCGGAGTCTGCAAAATCTCGCCGGTGAACTGCGGCAGCAAGGCTTCGATGGCGGCGCGCGCCGGCCGGTCCGCGCTGTCCCGCGTCATGCGTCCGTCGGAATCGTCGGTATTGGTCTCGGCGCCCCAACGCACGGTGAAGCGGTAGGCTTTCTCGCCGTCCTGAACGAAAGGCACGGTCTTGGTCGCTTCGCCGAAGGCGACGGGAAGAATGCCGGACGCGAGCGGATCGAGCGTGCCGGCGTGGCCGGCTTTCTGCGCATTGTATATGCGCTTGAGGCGCGACACCGCCTGCGTCGAGGTGAGGCCGACAGGCTTGTCGAGCGCCACCCAGCCGTCGACGATGGCGCGGTTCGATGTCTTCTTGCTCATTCCTCGACGCCATCCTCTTCGCCGTCGTCGCCGCCGGCGAGATCGCGCTTCACATGTTCGGAGTCGAGCAGCGCGTCGATGCGCGACACATTGTCGAATGTGTCGTCGATACGAAACCTGATCTCCGGCGCGAATTTCAAATTCACCTCATGCGCGATCTCGCCGCGCAGGAATCGCTTATGGCGATCGAGCGCGGCGAGCACCTCGGGCTCGTCCTGGCCGCCGAGCGGCATGACGTAAATCGTCGCGAGCTTGAGATCGGGACTCATCTTCACGCGCGAGACGGTGACGACATGCTTTTCCAGCACCGGATCAGTGATGTCGCCGCGCGACAGCATCTGCGCCAGAGCGTGGCGCACGAGTTCGCCGACGCGCAACATGCGCTGCGACGGCGCGGAGCCGGCGGAATGGTGGGATCGGGACATGGGTCTTTGCCGAAATGAGTCTTGGTTCGCGTCATGCCCGCGCTTATCGCGGGCATCCACGCATTCTGCGTCTGAGCGTCAAAACGATTGGCGCGGAACGCGACTTTCAGAATCGCCGCGCCCGCCGGAGATGGCCGAAACAAGCCCGGCCATGACGCGGCGGCGCTACAGCGTCCGCTTGATCTCCTCGACGCGATAGCATTCGATCACGTCGCCGGCGCGCATGTCCTGGTAGTTCTCGAAGGCCATGCCGCATTCCTGTCCGGCGGCGACTTCCTTGACCTCGTCCTTGAAGCGCTTGAGCGTCGAGAGCTTGCCTTCGTGGACGACGACATTGTCGCGGATCAGCCGGACATTGGCGCCGCGCTCGACATTGCCGTCGGTGACGCGGCAGCCGGCCACCTTGCCGACCTTCGAAATGTCGAAGACCTCAAGAATGGTCGCATTGCCGAGCAGGGTTTCGCGCAGCGTCGGAGCCAACAGACCCGACATCGCCGCCTTCACGTCATCCACGAGATTGTAGATGATGTTGTAGTAGCGGATTTCGATGCCGGCGCGCTCGGCCGCCTCGCGCGCCTCCTTATGCGCGCGCACGTTGAAGCCGATGACCGCCGCGTTGGAGGCTTCGGCGAGCGAGATATCGGATTCCGAAATGCCGCCGACGCCGGCATGAACGATGCGCGCCCCGACCTCATCGGTGCCAAGCTTGTCGAGCGCCGCGGCGATGGCCTCGACCGAGCCCTGCACGTCGCCCTTGACGACGAGCGGGAATTCCTTGCGGCCCGCCGTCTTGAGCTGGCTCATCATGTCGGAGAGCGAACCGCGCGCCGTACCGCCGCGCGCCGCGAGCTTGTCGCGCCTCTGGCGTTCGCGATATTCGGTGATCTCCCTTGCGCGGGCCTCGGATTCGACGACGGCGACGCGATCGCCCGCCTCGGGCGTGCCGCTGAAGCCGAGAATTTCGACAGGGAAGCTCGGTCCCGCCTCCTGACGCGAAACGCCCTGGTCGTCGAGCAGCGCGCGCACGCGCCCCCATTGGGCGCCCGCAACGGCGATATCGCCGACGCGCAGCGTCCCGCGCTGGACCAGCACGGTCGCGACCGGACCGCGTCCCTTGTCGAGACGCGCCTCGATGACCGTGCCTTCCGCGGCGCGGCCCGGGTTGGCCTTGAGGTCGAGCACCTCGGACTGAAGCGCAATCGCTTCGAGCAGCCGATCGAGATTGGTCTTCAGCTTCGCCGAGACTTCGACTTCCAGCGTCTCGCCGCCCAGAGACTCGACCTGTACCTCATGCTGCAGCAGTTCGGTGCGCACCCGCTCGGGCTTCGCGTCCGGCTTGTCGATCTTGTTGATGGCGACGATCAGCGGCACATGAGCGGCGCGGGCGTGGTTGATCGCCTCGATGGTCTGCGGCATGACGCCGTCGTCAGCGGCGACGACGAGGACGACGATGTCGGTCACCTTGGCGCCGCGCGCGCGCATCGCCGTGAAGGCGGCGTGGCCTGGCGTATCGATGAAGGTGATGGGCAGCCCGCCCGGCGACGTAACCTGATAGGCGCCGATATGCTGGGTGATGCCGCCCGCCTCGCCGGCGACGACATTGGCGTGACGAATGGCGTCGAGCAGCGACGTCTTGCCGTGGTCGACATGCCCCATGATGGTGACGACCGGCGGCCGCGACTCGAGTTCGGTCTCGACGTCGGGCGCGTCGAACAGACCTTCCTCGACGTCGGATTCGGCGACGCGCTTGACGGTATGGCCCATCTCCTCGGCGACGAGCTGCGCGGTGTCGGCGTCGATGACGTCGGTGATCTTGCGCATTTCGCCCTGCTTCATCAGCAGGCGGACGACGTCGACCCCGCGCTCCGACATGCGGTTCGCCAATTCCTGAATCGTGATCGTCTCGGGCAGCGTCACTTCGCGGGAGATTTTTTCCTTTTGCTCGACCTGGCCCCGGAACAGGCGCTGCTGCCGGCGTTTGAAGGAGGCGACCGAACGCGTGCGCTCTTCGTCGCCGCCGGCGGTGGCGGTGGCGACCGTCAGGCGGCCGCGATCCTTCATGGCGCCGCCGCGAGACGGGGCCGGCCGCGGCGGAGTCGGCGGCGTAAAGCCGCCGATCTGGCGCACCGGCGGGCGGCGGGGCTGCTCGGCCTCTCCGGCGACGCGCGCCACGGGCGGACGCGGCGCGGCGGGGGCGGCGGCGGGGCGCGGCGGCGTCAGTCCAGCGGCATCGGGCGGCAGTCGCCGCCGCGCCTCTTCCTCGGACTTGCGTTTTGATTCCGCCTCCCGCGCGAGACGCTCCTCTTCCTCGCGCTTGCGCGAGTCGGCGGCGGCGCGTTCGGCGTGCTCGCGCTCGTCGCGCTCCGCGCGGGCCTTCGCGTCGATTTCGGCGCGGCGGCGATCTTCTTCTTCGCGCGATTTGGCGTCGACCAGCGCGCGGGCGCGCGCCTCGCGCTCCTCGTCGGTCAAGGCGCGCAACACCACGCCGGAGCCGGAACGCGACGCCGGCGCCGGACGCTGCGTCTCTGATTTCGGCGCAGCCTTTGGCGGCGCGGCCGGAGCGGCGGCCGGCGCGGGCGGGCTCGCGGGCTTCGCCGGCTCGACGTGCCCGGGGGCGCGGCGCTTCACCTTCTCGACCACGACCACTTTCGACCGGCCGTGGGAGAAGCTCTGACGGACCATGCCGTGCTCGACCGGTCGCTGCTTCAAATGCAACGTCTTCGACGGCGCGACGGTCAGAGTTTTGTCGCCGCTGTTCTCGCCTTCGCTCATCCAGATCCCAATCCTGGGTCGCTCGACCCGTTAACCTTCTTTCGCGCAGCCGTTCGGCGACGCTTCGATGTCTTCGCCCGGCGCCGCCGCGCCGTCGATGCTTACGCCCCGGTAAGCTGCAAGTCGACGGCATCGCGCGACAAAAGCGGTCGCCGGCCCGCCCTCGGCGAGGGCAGCATGTATCACATTTGTGCGGCCCAACGCCAAATCCAATTGCAGAGACGAAAATAAGCCGATCACGGGCGCCGCGGAATCCGCGCGCCGCGCCGCTTGGGCAAGCTTCCGCCTGCCGTCTTCACCGCCGTCGCGCGCTTCGACCAGCGCGCCGACGGCGCCCCGCGCGAGAGCGTCGGCGACCTTGCCGAAGCCCGCCATGACGGCGCCCGCCTTATTGGCGAGCGACAGCATGCGCAGGCAATCGGCTTCGAGCAACCGGTCGACGTCTTCGGCAACCCGCGGTTCGGCGTCGACGCGCGTTTTCAGGGAGCGGGCGAATAAATGCTTGCGCGCCGCCTGCGCGACGAGCTCGGCGCGCCCGGTCACCCAGACGCCGCGGCCAGGCAGGCGCGCCGCGATGTCCGGCGCGAGCGCGCCATCGGGTCCGCGCACGAAGCGGATCATCGCCTCGGGCGCGCCGCGCCGGCGCGTCACGATGCAGGTCCTCTCCGAAACATGCGGCTCGCGCGTCATTGCTTCGATCAAATCCGGTCTTCGCCTTCCACTTGAGCTTCGGCTTCGACCTCGGCCGGCGCAACGGGCTCCTCGATCCAGCCGGCGCGCACCCGCGCCGTCATGATCATCGTCTCGGCCTCTTCGCGCGACAGGTCGATGCCCTCGAAAAACCCCTCGTGCTTGACCGTTTCGCCGTCCTTCTTCTCGCTCCAGCCGACCAGGTCGTCCGGCACGCAGCCGGCGAAATCCTCCATCGACTTCACGTCGTTTTCGCCGAGCCGCACCATCATCGCGGTCGTCATGCCCTCGATCTCGCGCAATTCGTCGGCGACGCCGAGTTCCTTTCGGCGCGCTTCATTCTCGGCCTCGATGCGTTCGAGATAATTCTTGGCGCGGTTTTGAATCTCGCCCGCCGTCTCCTCGTCGAAACCTTCGATCGACGCGAGTTCGGAAAGCTCGACGTAAGCGAGCTCCTCCACCGAGCGGAAACCCTCCGAGGCCAGCAGACGGCCCACGACTTCGTCGACGTCGATCGCGCCCATGAACACCTTCGTCCGTTCGATGAATTCCTTCTGCCGGCGCTCCGACTCTTCAGCCTCAGTCAGAATGTCGATGTCCCAGCCGGTGAGCTGCGAGGCGAGACGCACATTCTGCCCGCGGCGGCCGATCGCGAGCGAAAGCTGATCGTCCGGCACCACCACTTCGATGCGCGAACTGTCTTCGTCGAGAACGACCTTGACCACTTCCGCGGGCTGCAGCGCATTGACGATAAAGGTCGCGGCGTCCGCCGACCAGGGAATGATGTCGATGCGCTCGCCCTGCAATTCGCCGACGACGGCCTGAACGCGGGAGCCGCGCATGCCGACGCAGGCGCCGACCGGGTCGATCGAGGAATCGCGCGACACCACCGCGATCTTGGCGCGCGAGCCGGGGTCGCGGGCGACCGATTTCACCTCGATGACGCCGTCGTAGATTTCCGGCACTTCCTGCTTGAACAGCTTCGCCATGAATTGCGGGTGGGTGCGCGACAGGAAAATCTGCGGCCCGCGCTGCTCGCGGCGCACGTCGTAAACATAGGCCCGCACGCGGTCGCCGGGGCGGAACATTTCGCGCGGAATCATTTCGTCGCGGCGGATGATCGCTTCGCCGCGGCCAAGGTCGATGATCACATTGCCATATTCGACGCGCTTGACGACGCCGTTGACGATTTCGCCGATGCGGTCCTTGTATTCCTCATACTGGCGGTCGCGCTCGGCCTCGCGCACCTTCTGCACGATAATCTGCTTGGCCGACTGCGCCGCGATGCGGCCGAAGTCGAAGGGCGGCAGCGTTTCCGAAATCCAGTCGCCGGCCTGCGCCGCGGGGTTGCGTTTGCGGGCGTCGGCGAGCGAAATCTGCGTCGCGTCATTGTCGACTTCCTCGACGACGAGCAGCAGCCGCGAGAAGCGAACTTCGCCGGTCCTGGCGTTGATCTCCGCGCGCACTTCGGTCTCCTGGCCGTAGCGCGAGCGCGCCGCCTTCTGCAGCGCGTCCTCCATCGACGCGATGACGATCGATCGGTCGATCGATTTTTCGCGCGCGACGGCGTCGGCGATCTGCAAAATCTCAAGTCGGTTGGCGCTGACGGCCATCGTCACTCTCCCCTCGAATGGCCGGCGGGCTTTTGTTTGCCGCCGGTCTTCTTGAACCGGGTTTGAACGCCGGCCGGAACCAGCGGTTTGGATTTGTGCGGCGCGGGGCCGCGAAAGCGTCCAGGTCCACGGCGCGGGCGTTGTTCGACGTCCGCCTCTTCCTGCTGTTCTTCGGCCTGCTGAAACTTGCCGGCGCGAAGCGACTCGCGGATCAGCGCTTCGGTCAGCACCAGCCGGCCTTCGTCGAGATCGGCGAGCGGCAGAGAAACGGCCTTTTCCTCGTCCGAGCGCGCGTCGGTGCGCTCCAGGGCGAGCGACGCGCCATGGCCTTCGCCCTCGATCCCGCGAATGACGCCGCGAAAGCGCTTTCGTCCGCTCGTGAGCGGATGCGTCAGTTCGATCTTCGCTTCGTGGCCGACGGCGCGAAGAAAATCCGACAGACGCACGAGCGGACGGTCGACGCCGGGCGATGAAATCTCCAGACGATATTCATTAGCGATGAGATCGGCGACGTCGAGTTCCGGCGACAGCGCCTGGCTCGCCGCCTCGCAATCGTCGATCGTCATCGTTCCGTCCGGACGCTCCGCCATGATTTGAAGAATCTGTCCGTTCTGCTGCAAGAGCCGCGCGCGCACGAGCCGGTAGCCCAGTTGCGCCAGCACCGGCGCGACAAGATGCGCCACGCGCGCGGCGACGCCGGTCTCGGCGACGAGACGCGGTTCGTCGAGGGTCGCGATGGCTGCGGCGTCTTGCGTCAAGCTTGGTCCTTAATGCTCCTCGGCCGATCAAAACAAAAAGAGCGGGTCCCCGGGGGGCCCCACTCTCAATCGGCGATCATCCGAGAATGATCGTTATGAGATGAAGTTAGGCCCTGTATGGCAGGAGAAACGCGGAAAATCAAGAAAAACCGTTCCGACGCGGCGCTCGCGCTCCGATCACGCCGCATTGAGGCGGGTTCGTCTGAACGCAGGTGATCTGATCAATTCCAGAAGCTTAGCGCGTGTTTTGCGCGATTGGCCGGCATCCGCCTTTTCTCGCGCCGCGCTCTATGCAAAGGCCGCCGACGGCGCGGTCCCGCGAATTGGCGTCAATTTTTGTGAGATTTAAGGCGCAAGAGCGGATGTTGACCTCGCCGCGAAGCGCCAATAGGTTCCGGCGAATCTGACGCCGCTCATCGATCGCCCTCGTTCGAGCCGCGATGCGACATTTTGGAGATCATTATCAAAACGCGATTGCCCCCGACGCTGATCGCCGTCGACTCTATTCGATTTCGCGTGCGCCCATGCGCCAGGCCGAGCCGCTGAATTTGCCGCCGTCCGACGCCGCCAGCGACCCAGCGACCTTGGAGGCCGCGCGGGACGTCCGGCGCGAAGAAGCGGGATTCTTCGCGCTGTCGCAGGAGCCATGGCTACGCTTTCGCGCCTTGCCGGAGACGATTTGCGGCGGCGTTGTCGAACTTCGCTATGCGGCGAGCTTTTACGACGAGCCGGTGCGGCCAATCCTGCGTTTCTGGCGCGGCGAAGACTTCAAGGAAACGATTCTTCCCGGGCCCTGCGAAGGCGCGGGCGTGTGGGTCGGACGGATTCCGCGCGAGACGACGGAGATCTGGATCAGCCCGACAAATCGCCCCGGCCCCTTTAATTTCCGCATATTGAGCGCACGGCCCGTGAGCCGCTTCGATGCGCTGCGCAGAGCGGCGGCCGCCCCGAAGCGCCTGTTCTTTGCGCTTTCCGCCGGCATGGTCGGATTGACCGAGGAAGCGGAGCTTAACTGGCGCTGGGCGTTCGGCGCCGCGCCAATGTCCGCCTATCCTTCCTGGCGCGCCGCGCGAATCCGGGAGTTCGACCCCGCCTTCGATCGGCCCCGGACAGATTGGACGAACGGGCCGAGAGTGGTCGCGCTTGTCGACGAACGCGGCGCGGCGCCGCAGGATATTGAATCAACGCGCGCGAGCCTGGCGGCGCAGACCTATGCGAATTGCGCTTTCTTCACAAAGGCGGGCGACGCCCCGATCGACGCCCGGGATCTCGTCCTGCCGCTCATCGCCGGAGATCGGCTGGAGCCATACGCCTGCGGCTATCTAGTCGAGCATTTCGCCCGCCATCCCCAACATGCCGTCGCCTATGCCGACGAGACGGTCGGCGAGGGCGACGCTCTGCGACCGCTCTACAAACCCGGCTGGAGCGCGACGCTTCATCGCTTCGAAAATTACGTCGGCCGCGCCGCCTGTTTTCGCGCAAGGCTATTGGCGGAGCGTCCCGACTGGCGGGAAGCCGGCCCCGACGAACTGATCGATGGGCTGTTGTCAGCCGCGCAACAGGACGAAGTCGGCGCGCTGCGCCGGCCCATATTTCGCCTCGCGCGCGCGGCGAAAGCGCGGCGAACGGCGATCGACGCCGTCTTCCGCGGCGGAACTCCGGCGGTGACCGTCGTCGTGCCGACGCGCGACCGCGTCGATTTGCTCGCGCCCTGTCTCGACAGCCTGCTGGGCAGGAGCCTCTACCCGCAATTTGAGGTCGTCGTCGTCGACAATGACAGCGTCGAGCCGCGCACGCAGGCGTTGCTGCGGGCGCTGCAGACGAAAGACGCCCGGCTCAAGGTCCTGCCCATGCGGGGACCCTTCAATTTTTCGGCGCTCAGCAACGCCGGCGCGCGGACGGCGCGCGGCGATTTCCTGGTCTTCCTCAACAACGACACGGAAATTGTGACGCCGGACTGGATCGAACGGCTGCTCAGTTTCGCGATTGCGCCGGATGTCGGCGCCGTCGGCGCGAAGCTCCTCTATCCCCGCGGCCTGGTTCAGCACGCCGGCGTGCTGCTGGGCATGGGCGGCGTCGCCGGCCATTTTGGCGCCGGCGTCAGCGCGAGCGACCACGGCTGGATGGACCGCAACGTCTCTCCGCACGAGATTTCGGCGGTGACCGGCGCCTGTATGATGATCGAGCGACGAAAATTCGATGCTGTCGGCGGTTTCGACGACGTCGACCTTCCTGTCGAGCTGAACGATGTAGACCTCTGCCTGCGCCTGGCCGCACGAGGCTGGCGCTCGATCTGCAACACACAGACCCTCTTGATCCATCGTCAGTCGGCGAGCCGCAAAGGGAGCGCGCTTCGGCTGCAACGCGTCTACGAAAAAGAGCGCTGCGCGTTCTTCGCGCGCTGGCGCGCCGTCGTTCGCGACGATCCGCATTTCCATCCGGGCCTGTCTCTTTATGCCTCGACCCAAGCTTTACCGTGAGGTTAGACGCTTGCGCCGGGACCCCGAGCCGCTTAATTTGCGGCGCGGGAAAAATCGCCTGCTCCGCCCGAATGGCGTGGCCGCCGGCAAGCGCCGAACCGTCGACGCGCTTAAGCGATGCAGCCTCAGTTAACGTGCCGAACGCGTGAACCGGGTCAGTGACTTGAGGGTAGATGAGCACGCATCGGGCTCCAAGACCGCGTAAGCTGTCAGAAGTCATCGCCACCGCGCAGAGCGTGGCGCGTTTCTCGTCGACAAAGGCGATCGAGATTCTCGCGCCGCTGACGACGAAGGACGCCGCGCGCCGGCTGCCGGCGCTGATTCGCCAGGGCCTCGAAGGCATGGCGGGGACGCTCTCGACCGCCGGGACAGGCGCAAGCGGCGGAATGGTCGGCCGCAGCTTTATTTACGCTGTCGTTCTGCCGACGTTCCTGTTCTGGCTATACGCCTGCTTCTGGCAGTCCGAGCGCTATGTCGCCGAAACGCGGCTGACCGTGCGCGCCCAGCATGAAAAGAAGTCCGGGACCGACGCGGCCTCGATGATCAGCAAATTTACGGGGGGCGGCGGCGGCGACTCCTCGTCGCAAGACGCCTTCATCGTCCTCAATTACATAAAAAGCCGCGCGATCGTCGCAGACCTCGGCGGGCGCGATTACATGGAGAAGAAGTTCGCGCGCTCGAGCATCGACTATTTCTCGCGGCTCGGCAGAAACGCCAACGCCGAAGACGTGTGGAGATATTGGTTGAGCCATCTCTCGGCCAGCGTCGACACCCTATCCGGCATTTTGACCGTGCGGACCGACGCTTTCCTGCCCAAGGATTCGCTCGACGTCGCGCGCGACATCGTCAGGCTCAGCGAGCAGCTGGTCAATAAGATCACGCTGCGCAATCGTAGCGACGCCTTGAGCCGCGCCGAGCTCGAAGTCACGCTTTCGCGTCAGATGCTCGCCGAGGCGCGGGAGAAGACGCTCCAGTTTCGCAACAAGAACGTCATCATCGATCCGAGCTCGCGCGCCTCAAGCATCGGCGAACAGATGGGTAAGCTCACTCTGGAGCGCATTGATCTCGTCAACGCGCTTTCGACCTTTTCTTCTTCGCTCGACGGCGACGCGCCCAGCCAACGGCTGCAACGCACGCGTCTCGCTGCGATCGATCACCAACTCGCGGAGCTTAAGAAGAAGCTTGCCGACACCGACGCCACCGACACGGTCTCCGCGCAGATCGCTTCCTATGAGCGTTTGAAGCTCGACGAACAATTTGCCGAAAAGCTCTATTCGATCGCCCAGACCTCGTATTATCGGGCGCGACAGGAGCTTGAGAAGCAGCAGCTCTATCTTGTCACCGTCGTCGAGCCGACGCTACCGGAATCGGCCGCCTATCCGAAGGTCGTCGTCAACACGATGTTGCTGTTTTGCGCATTGCTCGTGATCTGGACCGCGATCGCGCTGATCTACGCGAGCATCGAGGATCACATGGTCTGAGTGTCGCGCGTGACGACGTCGGCGTCGGAAAGCGCCGACACGATCGACTCCTCGGCGAATGAGTAGAGCGCCAAATCGTCCTCGAGCAGATCGGCGACAAGGCTGATGCGCGACAATCGATCGGCGAGCGCGCTGATCGACGGATGCACGACCGGCTCATAGTCTCCGGCAAGATCATGGCCAAGAATCCCTGCGAGCAGCGCGCTGAAATCGCGAAAGCGGCTGCGCGCGCCGACGAGATCCATCGAAGCGAGATTTTCGAGCGCGGCCGTGACGTGACGGCGTTCCGGGGTCTCGCCCGGGATGCAGCCGAACATTCGAGTCATCGGGCTCATGAGCGCCTCGCGCTCCTCGTCGGTGACATTGCGGAACTTCGCGAGCATTCCTTTCGTGTCTTCAATCGGCAGGTCTCGCGCGAATTTGGTCAGCGCCGTCAGCCCGCTGAAGAGCAGCGGCAACATATGGGTCGAATCCGATTTCTGGATCAGGCTGAGAATCACCAGCCGCTGCGCCAGTTCCTCGAACGGGTCGTTCAGCAGCGCCGCCGTCGTGAACTGCGCATTGGCAAGAAAGTGGGAGTAGCGCGGATAGCTCGAGCGCCCCGACATGAAAATCGACTTGTTGAAAGTGTTGTTGATGAGCACGAGCATCGTCTCGAAGCCATAGCGCTCCGTCGACGGATAGGTGAGCGTGAACAGATTTCTCGATCGACCGCCCAGTTTCTCGATCGGGCGAATTGAACTGTCGAACAGGAAAAATTTGCGCTCGATATGCTTGCCTTCCTTGAATCGCCGGTAGATCAGAATTCCGGTGTCGGCTTCGAGCAGCTCGATATCTTCGACTCCAGGCAGCCCCTTGACGATCGCGTCATCGATCACGAAACCAACGAGGCCTGTGACATGGACGCCGAGGTTCCGCACGTCCGGACGCTCGACGGTGGCGAGGATTTCAATGTCTTCCTCTCCCGGTCTGCGCACCAGGATTTTCGGAACCGCGGCGGGGTTGTCCGGCGCGAGCCAGCCGCTGATCGCCACGCCCTTGTCATAGTCAATATGGAAGAACACGAACGCTCCAATCGAGCAATTGCGCGCAGTCGATGCGCGCTTCGGACCGGACTTCGCGAGCGATTTCGCGAGCGACTTGGCGAGTTACTTGGCCAGTTACTTGGCCATGTGATCGCGAACCAGGAAGGCGACGGCCATCAGCGCCAGCCAGCCGAGCGTCGCCGGAACGACGATAGTCGCCCATTCGATCCAGCGCCGCGGATAGAGTGATTTTTCCGCAAGCGTCGGGCGAAGGAAGGAGATCAGATAGGCCCGCTGCGTTTCCAGATCGACGCGCGCGTTTTCGAACGCCGACGCGGCGAGCCCATATCTTTGCTGAGCGAGAGAAAGTTCGATCTGATGACGCGAGAGGACGCCGGCGCGCTGCGCGAGAGAGTCGGCGCCCTTGTCGCCGCCGCTCGCGATTTGTGTCGAATAATCCTCGATCTGGCTCTTGAGGCTCTGAACGCGCGCGTTGAGCAGCCGCGCCTGAGGCGAGTCGGCGGTCTCCGCGTCGTTATGCAGCGCGAGATCTTCCTGCGTCCGCGACAGCTCCATCCGCAGCGAGGTGATGATCTTGCTGATCGCCTCCGCCGCGGCCGGCGCGTCGATCACGCCCTCGGCGTTGCGCGCATCGCGCATGGCGGCCGTGGCGTCCTTCAACTGCTGTTCGGCGCGCGTCAGTTCGGTGCGCGCCTGCGCCAACGCATCCCGCCGGGAGCGCGTCGACATTTCATTAACCAGCCGTTCCGAAAGCTCGGCGACATTCTGCGAGATCGCCAGCGAATCTTCAGGCGTGAAGGCCCGAAGATGAACGGAGATGATGCCCGACATGATGTCGATGCTGGCGTCGACCCGCTTTTTCCAATATTTTTCCAGCTCCTCGACGGGATCATCCGGATCGAAGCTCGAAAAATAATCGACGCCAGGCCGCGAAAACATCGCGCGCAAGCCAATCTTCCGGTCGAGCGCTTCGACCATCGAACGGCTGCGGATGAAATTGACGAGGACCTGCGCGTCCTGCATCTGCTGAGAAGCCTGCGAGCCGACGCCGCCGCCGCTCAACAGGTCGAGGCTCGACCCTTCTCCGGCGCGCAAGGCGAATTTGGTCTCGGTCACATATTGTTTGCTGGCGATCAGTCCCCAATAGATCGAGGCGACCAGAAACGGGGCGACGACAACGGCGGCAAAGCTGGCGATAACGCCGAGACGGAAGGCGCGGTCGCCGCGGCGCGCCTGAAAACCGCCGCCGCCGGTGATGATTCTCGTCGGCCCGCGCGATTTGTTGGCCGCCCGACGCAGCGCCTGCGCGATCGAGTTCGCCTTGACGACCGCATCCTGCGGGCTCAGCGGCGCCCGCTCGGGGTCCGCAATCCTGACCGAGAGCTTCGCCTGCTGGGCGTGAATGGTTTCAGGCATTGAGCTTCTTGTATAGTTCGATCGCTTCGTCGAGTTTGGAGAAGACGTGTAGCTGTCCTCCGGCCAATACCATGCCGCGATTACAATATTGCTGAATAGTCGCCATGGCGTGCGACACCATGATTACGTCCGCCGTAAGCCGGCGCTTGGCGAATTCGGCTTGGCACCGAGCCGCAAAGCGCGCGTCGCCGACCGCGGTGACCTCGTCGATCAGATAGCAATCGAAATCGATCGCCAGCGATAGCCCAAAGGCGAGGCGCGCCAGCATGCCGGATGAATAGGTGCGTATCGGCGCGTCGATATAGGCGCCGATCTCGGCGAAGTCCTCGACGAAATTGGTGATCTTGCGCGCGTCCTGTCCGTAGACCCGCGCGACGAATTTCACATTCTCGCGTCCGCTGAGCATCGGGTGCAGGCCGCTGGAAAATCCCAGTGGCCAGGAGACGCGCGACGAGCGGACGATCCGCCCGCCGTTGGGCAGCTCCGTGCCCGCCAGGAGGCGCATCAGGGTCGACTTGCCGGCGCCATTGACCCCTAAAATGCCATAGCTGCGCCCCGCCGGAAAATCGAGGCTGACGTGATCGAGCACGACCTTCCTGTGGCCGCCCGAGCGATAATATTTAAAGACATTGTCGAGTTTGATCATGTTTCCCGAGCGGCGGCCGGTCGTTTCCGTCGCCATTCCCCAGGCGCAGCCCCCAGCGCGCGCAGGGTTTCGTTACGACGGATTTCTGGCTAAGTCATGGCGAGGCGATCGGCCTTATTCAGGACCCGGTGATTGAAATTGCTATATTTTCAGCGCCGATCAATCGCCGATGCTCAGATGGAAGGCGCCCATGACCAGCAGAAAACCGGAGAATCGCCTCCAATGGGCGCGCCGCCATCTGCGAAACGGCTATATCATCCTCAGCACGCGGGGCGTCGTGGCGCTTTACGGCGCCGCGATGCGCGAATTGGCGAAACTCATCGATTCGCCGGTCGGCGTGTTTCTTGCGCCGCGCGATCTCTTGCGGGACGGTCCCCGTTTCTTGCGCGAGCAGGGCCTGCGCGCCGCCTGCGGCGCAGTCTTGCGCCAGATCGCTGCGCAATATGATCCGCCGCTCGGCAGGCGGCGCAGTCCGATCAACGACCCGCTGCGGCAGGCGGCGATCAGCTATTATTACACTTACGAACTGACCAAGCCGGACGGGGTCGTTCCGTCCCGCCGCCCGGTCAATGAGATGGATTTCGCCCTCGAAACGCCTTTCGCCTATGACGCCGCCCCCGAGCGCGCGCGCGCGATCGTCGCCATCGTCCACGCCTTCTATCCCGATGTGCTGCCGCTTGTTCTCGAAAAGCTGCGGAACGTTCCCGGCCAGCTGGATCTTTGCGTCTCGACCGACACCGACGAAAAGAAACGGGCGGTCGACCAGATCTGCGCCGACTGGCGCAAGGGCAAGGTCCTGACGCGGATCTGTCCGAATCGCGGGCGCGACATCGCCGCCAAATTTTTCGGCTTTCGCGACGTCTATGCCGATTACGAACTCTTTATCCACCTCCATACCAAGCGCTCGCCGCATGGCGGCGAGGCGCTGGCGCGCTGGCGCGACTATCTCCTCGACAATCTGCTCGGGTCCGAGGCCATCGTCCGCTCGATTCTGTCGCTTTTCGACGATCCCAGGCTCGGCGTCGTCTTTCCCCAGCATCTTTTCGAACTGCGCGGCATCTTGAACTGGGGCTACGACTATGAGCTGGCGCGAAACCTATTGAAGCGGATCAACGTCGAGATCGACAAGAATCTCACGCTCGAATTTCCGTCCGGCTCGATGTTCTGGGGAAGAACCGCCGCCTTTCGTCCATTGCTCGACCTCGACATCGATTTTGACGACTTTCCGCAAGAGAGTGGCCAGGTCGACGGCACGCTCGCCCACGCCATCGAGCGATCCGTGCTGATGATCGCCGAATCGCGCGGCTACGAATGGCTCAAAGTCGCGCAGCGCGACCTCTATCCGATGGGTCATACGCTGCTGCCGGTGCTTGGCCGCGAGGACGTCGCGAAACATCGGCTCAAGGTCTTCCAGCCCGCGCTCGCCAGCGTCGATTCCAATTTCCACCCCTTCGCGACATTGATCGCAGAAACTCGGCCGCTCCTCTCCTATCCCTCGCGCAACGAGCGCCCGCGCCTGACGCTGCTGACTCCGACTGTCAATCCGCAGCAGACCTTCGGCGGGATTGCGACCGCAATGAAGCTCTTCTCAAAGCTGTTGACCGAACTCGGCGACGCCTTCGACGCGCGCATCGTCGTCACCGATGCGGATATCGAACCCGAGGCCTATGCGGCGCTCTCCGGCTATACGCCGGTTCCTTACGCGGCGAGCCTCGACGTTGAGACCGCGGCGCTGGTCGACGCCAATGAGCGGGAGGGCGGCCGGCTGAACCTGCGCGCCAACGAGATTTTTTTCGCCACCGCCTGGTGGACCGCTGAATTCGCTCTCGCGATGGAGCGCGAGCGGGCGCGTTATTTCGGCGGCGCGCGGCCGTTCATCTACCTCATTCAGGACGACGAGCCGAATTTCTACGGCCGCGGCGCGAAGTCCTGTCTTGCGGAGGCGACCTATCAATACGGCGATCAGACGATCGCGATCGTCAATTCCGAAGAGCTATTCTCGGTGATGACCGAGAAATATCGCTTCCGTCACGCCTACTATGTTCCCTATGAGCTGAACGAGCGCATTCGCGAGCGGCGGGCGGATCTTCCGCGAGAGCCGATCATGCTCGTTTACGGTCGGCCCGCCGTGGCGCGCAACGCTTTCGAACTGATTTGCGCGGCGCTGGTCATATGGCAACAGCGCGATCCGATTCGCGCCAGCCGCTGGAGCATCGTTTTTCTGGGCGAGGATTTTCCCGATTCGCTGATCTATCCGGTGCAGAATGCCACTGTCGGCGGGAAAGCGGGCCTCGAAGACTATGCCGACTATCTCAATCGCGCGCTCGTCGGCGTGTCGCTGATGGTCTCTTCCCACCCGAGCTATCCGCCGCTCGAAATGGCGGAAGCGGGGCTTGCGACGATCTCCAATGCGTTCCCCGGAAAGGATTTGCGCCGCCGGTTCGACAATATTGTCGCGCCCGCCCGGCTTGATCCCCTCTCGCTTGCCGATTCGATCGAGGACGCCGTCAGGCGCATGGAGCCGCTCGTCGGGGCCATCGTCGCGCGCCAGCGTCACACGGCGCCGTCCGCCGACGCGACGCGTCTGTTCGATCCCTATGCGGTCGCCTCCGAGCTGCGCTGCGCGGCGGCTTCGCCGCTCTTGTCGAGAGGCGAGCGATCCCGCTCGATCTCTGCAAGCACCTGCGAGATATAGTGACCATAGCCGCTCTTGGAGAGTTTCGACGCCGCCGCGCGCGCCTGCGTGGAGTCGATCCACCCCGCCCGGAAGGCGATTTCTTCGAGGCAGGCCACGCGCTGGCCCTGGCGCTGTTCGATGGCGCGCACATATTCGCCCGCTTCGATCAGCGCCTCCGGCGTGCCGGTGTCGAGCCAGGCGAATCCGCGGCCCAATCGCGCGACCCGCAGTTCGCCGAGCTCCAGATAGACGCGGTTGAGATCGGTGATTTCCAATTCGCCGCGCGGCGAAGGCTTCAGCTGCGCCGCGAACTGCGATGCGCGCTCGTCGTAAAAATAAAGACCGGTCACCGCCCAATTCGATCGGGGCTGCGGCGGCTTTTCTTCAATCGAGATCGCGCGGCCGGCTGAATCGAATTCGACCACGCCATATCGCTCCGGATCGCGCACATGATAGGCGAACACCGTGGCCGCGCTGCACGTCGATTCGCTCAGCACGTCGGGCAGGCCATGGCCATAGAAAATATTGTCGCCGAGAATGAGCACCGAGGGCGCGCCGTCGACGAAACTGGCGCCGATGAGATAGGCCTGCGCCAGCCCCTCCGGCCGGGGCTGCACGGCGTAGGACAGCGACAGTCCCCATTGCGCCCCGCTGCCGAGCAGCCGCTTGAAAGACAGCAGGTCCTCCGGCGTGGTGATGATCAGGATTTCGCGCACGCCGGCCAGCATCAGCGTGCTCAGCGGATAATAGATCATCGGCTTGTCGTAGACGGGAAGCAATTGCTTCGACGTGACGAGCGTCATTGGATGCAGCCTTGTGCCGCTGCCTCCGGCGAGAATGATGCCGCGCATGAGAGTCCTGTTCAGTGTGGAATTAATCGGGCGACGCAGGCGTTCACGGAGTCGCGCCATTTCGGCAGCGCGATTCCGTAATGGGCTTCAAGCTTGGCGTTGTCGAGCCGGGAATTCGCCGGCCGGCGCGCCGGCGTCGGATAGTCGGCGGTGGCGATGCGCTTGACGCGGACGGGCTTGCGGCCCCGCGTTTCCGCTGCGGAAAAGATCGCTTCCGCCATATCGGCCCAGCTGGCTTCGCCCTTGCCAGTCATATGGAAAACGCCGCGCAGGCGGGAATCGGAATCGTCGACCAGCCTTTCGGCGATCGCGAGCAGCGCGTCGGCGATGTCGAGCGCGCTCGTCGGATTGCCGATCTGATCGGCGACGACGCCGATTTCATCGCGCGTCTCTCCAAGGCGCAGCATCGTCTTGACGAAGTTGGTCCCGAACGGGCTGTAGACCCAGGCGGTGCGCAGGATCACGCTATTGTCGCAGCGCGCCGCGATCTGCTTTTCGCCCTCAAGCTTCGAACGTCCATAGGCGCCGGTCGGGCACGGCGCGTCGTCCTCGCGATAGGGGCGATCGCTCAGCCCGTCGAAGACATAGTCGGTCGAAAGATGCAGCAGCGGCACATTCAGCTCGGCCGCGGTTTCGGCGACATAGCCCGCGCCCGCGCCATTCACGCGCATCGCGGCCTCCGGTTCGCTTTCAGCCTTGTCGACTTGCGTATAGGCGGCGGCGCTGACGATGGCGTCGCAGCGCACGCTGCGCAGCGAGGCAAGAACCATGTCGCGCGAAGAGAGATCGAAGCGGGGTCGGCCGAGCGCGAGCATTTCGACGCCGTTGGGCGCCCGTTCGATGAGCGAGCTGACGACCTGGCCGGTAAGTCCGGTGACCGCGATGCGCTTCAACTTTCCCACTTAAGCGAAAACCTCCGGCAGGTCGCGCAGCCGCGGCCATTTGCGATCCTTGTCCGACAACACGGCGCTTTCGGCGGCGACAGGCCAGGCGACGCCGATGTCCGGGTCGTCCCAGGCGACCCCGCAGTCATGCTGCGGCGAATAAAAATTCGTCACCTTGTAGATGACTTCCGTGTCGGGCTCGAGGGTGACAAAGCCATGCGCGAATCCGATGGGAATGAACAGCTGGCGCCAGTTTTCTTTCGAAAGTTCCACGACGACGTGACGTCCGAATGTCGGCGACGACCGCCGCAGATCGACGGCGATGTCGAGGATGGCGCCGCTGACCACGCGAACCAGCTTGTCCTGCGCGAAGGGCGCCGTTTGGAAATGCAGGCCGCGCACCGTGCCGACGTCGCGCGACAGCGAATGATTGTCCTGGACGAAGTCAAAATTCAATCCCGCGTTCGCCCAGGTCCTTTCATTGTGCGTCTCACAAAAAAAGCCGCGTCCGTCGCCGAATTTCTTGGGCGTGACCAGCTTCAGCCCCGAAAGCTCCAGATCTTCGAACAAACCGTCCCCCCAAATCGCGCTTCAGGCGACGGCCGCTTCTTGCTCGGCGATCACGCCGAGGCGTTCGCCGCGATATGTGCCCGAACGGATCGCCTGCCACCAGTCCGGATTGTCCAGATACCAGCGCACGGTCTTGCGAAGACCGGTTTCGAACCGCTCGTCCGGCCGCCATCCGAGCTCGCGCTCGATCTTCGAGGCGTCGATCGCATAGCGCAGATCATGTCCCGGCCGATCGGCGACAAAGGAGATCAGGTCGCGATGCGGCCCGGCCTGTCGCGGGCGGAATTCGTCCATCAGATCGCAGATCGCTTCGACCACGTCGATGTTGCGCCATTCGTTGCGTCCGCCGACGTTATAGGACTCGCCGATCTGGCCGTCGCGCGCCACGCACATCAGCGCCGAGGCGTGATCCTCGACATAGAGCCAGTCGCGCACATTCTCGCCGCGTCCGTAGACTGGCAGCGGCTTCTCCTCGATCGCATTGATGATGGTGAGCGGAATGAGCTTTTCCGGAAAGTGATAGGGGCCGTAGTTGTTCGAGCAATTGGTGACGATCGTCGGCAGGCCGTAGGTATGGCGCCAGGCGCGAACCAGATGGTCCGAGCCCGCCTTCGACGCCGAATAGGGCGAGGTGGGCGCATAGGGCGTGTCTTCGCGGAAGAGGCCTTCCGCGCCGAGCGCGCCGAACACTTCGTCCGTGGATATATGCATGAAGCGGAAGTCGCGGGCGCGGGTGCGGTCGAGCCCGCGCCAATAGTCGAGCGCCGCCCGCAACATGACGAATGTGCCGACGACATTGGTTTCGATGAAGGCGGCGGGGCCGTCGATCGAGCGGTCGACATGGCTCTCGGCGGCGAGATGCATGACGACGTCGGGCTGAAAATCGGCGAAAGCCCCCGCCACCGCGCCGGCGTCGCAGATATCGGCCTGAAGGAATGAAAAATTCGGACTGTCGGCGACCGGCCGCAGCGAAGCGAGATTTCCCGCATAGGTGAGCTTGTCGAGAACGCGTATCTGATCAACGCCCTTGCGGACGCTCGCGCGCGCAACCGCCGAGCCGATGAACCCAGCGCCCCCGGTGATCAAAATCTTCATTAAAGCCCCGCATTACCCACTGCTGCGCCGTGAAATCCGGCAAGCCTCGTTGCGAAGGCGGCGGTCGGCGGTCCCGCCCCATACGCGCACTATGTGGCGGAACAACGTCACGGCTTCGCGTATGGAAATCGCGGGCCGGCGCGGTTCGCGGGCGAATTGCGCGACTGCTGTCTGGGCGGATATGCTGCCTTCGACTTCAGCTTCGCATGGCGGCGGCGCCATGCCAACCCCTGGGCGCGGCCGCGATGTGGAGGGAACAGTTCGATTATTTCTGGGACGGGCGGCGCCGGCTGGCGATGGGCTGGTTCGACGGCGCCGATCGCGCGACCGCGTCGTCGGCTCGTCCGGAACTCTCGGTCTTCTCGGCGCGCGACGAGCGCTTCGCCAGCGCGCCGGCTCTCGTCGACGTCATCGACGCCGCGCGCTGGCGCTCGCGCATCATCGTCTTCGACCTGCCGCCCGACCATCGATTTGTCCGGCTGACCGCCGGCGACGGCGCCGAACTCACCTTGGCGCTCGGCGCTGAGCGCGACCTGCCGCAGGGCGCGGATTGGCGCCTGCTGATGACGATGCTGCCGGACGCCGGCGGCGCGGATCCGGCAGCTTTCCGGCTGGCGGCGTTTCCGGCGCGCGGCGACGTCGAGCGGCTGTCGCGCGAGCAGACAGGGGCCGCCGGCGCGAGACTGGTCTGGGCGATCGGCCAGCGCCGCGCCGTCGAACGCGCCGATCACGCCGTCGTCATCCGACTCGCGCCGGCGCGCCGCATTTTTCCCGCCTATCAAAGCCGACTCGTGCTGGAGGCGGCGCCTTTCGAGACCGCGGCGGCCGGCGATGCGCGCGAGGCGCCTTTCGCGATCATGGAGCACTGGCTGCGCGAACCGGGCGCGCCGCGCGTCATCCTTCGCCTGCGCATCCCCGATTCGATCGAAGAGAGCGCCACTTTGCTCGGCCGCTGCAGCGTTGCGCTGGCGATGAACCAGCGCCGGCGGCTGAAAGGCTGGACGCTCGATCAGCGGGCGGCGGGAGAACCCGCCGTCGATCCGATCACCGTCGAGGACTTGCGACAGGCGACGGGAGAGGCTCAGGAATTTCCTGACGCCGCGGAAACGGCGGAGCCGATCGTGGTCAGCAATCTTCTGTCGTTGCTCGTCGATCCCGAGGCGGCGGAGGCCGACGGAATCGCCCTGCGCCGCGGCCGCGAGAAAAGCGCGCCCGGCATGGGCGAGACCGTCGAGATCGAGTTTTACGCCGCAGCGCTCGGCGACGACGTCGGCCTCGTCTGCCCGGCCGCGGGACCGGGAGATCTCGGCGTTGCGCCGGTCGATCCGGGCGGTCCCGCCTATGCGCGGCTGTTTCGCGTCGAGGGAGACGGGCTTGCGTCGCGCCGCCCGACGGACGACGAGGGACTCATCGACGAGCTGATGCGCCGCGCCGCCGACGCCGCACGCGCCGCGACCGGCTCCGCCGCACGCGCCGTGGCCGAACGCGCCGCCGGGCTGAGAAGCCGCTGCGACAAGCTCGTCGCTTCGCTGAACGGCGCCCTGGCGCGCGCCGAAGTCGCCGCCCGTTTCGAGCCGCCCGGCCTGTGGGATACGCTTGAACCTCTGGCGCAGGCGAGTTTTACCGCGCTCGCCGTCGACGCGACCGGGCCGGCCCGCGTCCGGCTGCAACAGTTTGGCGGCTACGGCGCGTTTTGCGCCGACCCGGCGCTTGCCGCGGCGATTGCGCATGGCGGCGAGTTCGCGCAGTCCGCGGGTCCTTGCGCCGAAGACGCCGGCGCGCGCGGCGTCCCCTCTTTCCTGGCGCGCTATCTTGACGCCTGCGGCGCGCGCGGCATGGCCCCCGGAGGCATTGACGCCATGCAAGAGGCGCGGCTCATGCGCGCGCTGTTGAAGGAGCCGGACGCGGCCGCGCTGCGCGAGGCGCGCGTCTCTCTGGCAAACGACGACAGCGTGCGGCGCGACGCGGCGAGCGCCGCGCGCCTCATCGCCGACGCCGCCGCGGTCGAACGGGCGCGAGCGCATTTCGTGGAAGCGGGCGCGAGGGACGCCGCCGACATGCTGGACGCTTATCTCGAACTGCGTCGCGCCGGCGGCTGGGCGCCCGCGCATGAAGCGCCGACGCTCGCCGCGCTCGTCGCGCGCGCCGGCGTCGAACTCGACGCCGAACGGCGCCAGGCCGAAAGCGCCGCGCAAGCGCCTCCGGCGGCGGAAAGCCGGAAAGGCCTGTTCGCGGCGATGCGCGGATTCTTCGGCGGCTGAACGCCGAGGGAAATCTGAAATTCGAGCGCGCCGCGGCTCCTACGCCGCTTCGACGTAGCTGTGACGCTCATAAAGGAATTGCAGCACCCGTCGCCGGCATTCGAGATAGACCGGATCGACGGCGAGCTGAATGCGGTCGCGTGGACGCGCCAAGGGAACCGGCAGAACTTCGCCGATTGTCGCGCACGGCCCGTTCGTCATCATCACGATACGGTCCGAGAGCAGCACGGCCTCGTCGACATCGTGGGTGATCATCATCACGGTGGCGCCAAGCTTCGCCTGCAGCGCCATGACCTGATCCTGCAGATGCGCGCGCGTCAGCGCATCGAGCGCTCCAAAGGGCTCATCGAGCAACAGGACTTTCGGCTCCATCGCAAGGGCGCGCGCAATGCCGACTCGCTGCTTCATGCCGCCCGATATTTCGCCGGGGCGCTTATCTTTCGCATGCGTCATCTGCACGAGGTCGAGCATCCGCATCGTGCGCTCATGCCGCTTGGCGCGAGTCTCGGTCTTGCGGAACACTTTATTGACGGCGAGTCGCACATTTTCATAGGACGAAAGCCAGGGAAGCAGCGAGTGGTTCTGAAAGACCACTGCGCGGTCGGGACCCGGTTCGTTGACTTCCCGCTCATCGAGAATGACGCCGCCGCTCGTCGCCGTCAGAAGGCCGGCGACAATGTTGAGCAGCGTGGATTTGCCGCAGCCAGAATGGCCGATGATGGAGACAAATTGCCCTTTCTCCACTCGCAAATTGATGTTCTCCAAGACCTTCGTCGTCGCGGCGCCGCGCGTAAAGATCTTGTCGACGTTTTCGATCTTAAGAAAACTTGACATGTGGACCTCCCTAGTTCGGCTGCGCGCCGCGCGTCACCAACGCGCCGATGAAGCCGACGAGTCGATCCAGAAAGAAGCCGGTGAGGCCGATGTAGAGCAGTGCGACGAAAATGTCTGGCAGGCGTGAGGAATTCCAGGCGTCCCAGATGAAAAAGCCGACGCCGACGCCGCCGGTGAGCATCTCTGCTGCGACGATTGCGAGCCAGGAAAGCCCGACCCCGATGCGCAGTCCGGTGAAAATGTAAGGGGCGGCGCTTGGCGCGACGATGCGGTAAAAGAACTCGAGCGCGTTGAGCCGAAGCACGGCGGCGACGTTGCGATAGTCCTGCGGAATGTTTCGCACGCCGACCGAGGTATTGATGATGATCGGCCAGATTGCGGTAATGAAGATCACGAAGATCGCCGACGGCCGACTGTCGCCAAAGGCGGCGAGCGAGATCGGCAGCCAAGCGAGCGGCGGCACCGTGCGCAAGACCTGAAAGATCGGATCGAGGCCGCGCGCCGCCCATTGCGCTTGCCCGACGAAGGCGCCGACGATCACGCCCGCGACGCTCGCCAGGCCGAAGCCGACAGCGACGCGCTGAAGCGAAGTCAGCACGCGCCAGCCGAGCCCTATGTCCTGCGGACCATTCACGAAGAATGGATGCAGGATGAGATCATTGGCCTCGGTCCAGATGCGCGCGGGCGACGGCAGCGCCGAATTGGGCCGCGCGCATATGATCTGCCAGACCAGAAGGATCACGGCGCAGGTGATGATGGGCGGCAAGGTCGCAGCGAAGAAGGCGCGAATCTGCGTTCGATATTTGACCGCGAGCGGCGTGCGGCGCCGACGAAAGATTTCGTCGGCGTCGTCGAGCGAGCTCGCGGAGATTGCGTTCTTCGTCAAGGGCATCGTCATATTGGCCTCGCGCGTCGAATTCAAACTTCGGCCCGCTTGATGGCGAGGCTCTTGAGATAGGCGAGCGGCTGATCGGGATCGAAGACCTTGCCGTCGAAGAAGGTTTCCTTGCCGCGCGAGGTCGAGGCGGGAATGTCCTTCGCCGGGACGCCGATCGATTTGGCGGCCGCGCGCCACAGGTCCTCGCGGTTGACCTTGTCGACGAGCGCCTTGACGTCTGTCTTGGGATCGAGCTTGCCCCAGCGCATGTCTTCGACGATGAACCAGGCGTCATGGCTCTTGAAGGGATATGACGCGTGATCGCGCCAGAATTTCATGAGCTGCTTGGTTCCCTTTTCGACTCGGCCGTTTCCATAGTTGATGTCGCCTTTGAGCCGCCCAATGATGTCTGTCGTCGGCACGTTGAACCACTGACGACGGCCGACAATCTCGGCGAGCTCGGCTTTGTTTTCGTTCTTGTCGCACCACTGCTGAGCCTCCAGGACGGCGGCAATCAGCGCGATTGCGGCTTTGGGATTTTTGTCCACCCAATCGGCGCGCACGCCGAGCGCCTTTTCCGGATGTTTCGCCCAGATTTCGCCGGTCGTGCACGCGGTGTAGCCGATTCCCTGGTTGACGAGCTGCTCGTTCCAGGGCTCGCCAACGCAGAAGGCGTCCATATTGCCGACCTTCATATTGGCGACCATCTGGGGCGGCGGAACAACGATCGTCGAGACGTCCTTGTCGGGATCAATCCCCGCGGCGGCGAGCCAATAGCGGAGCCACAAATCATGAGTCCCGCCCGGGAAGGTCATGGCGACCTTCACCTCCTTGCCTTCGGCTTTCTTCTTCGCGAAAGCCGCTTTTAGCGCGTCGGCTTTGGCGGTGGCCTTGAGGTCCTTATATTCGTTAGCGACCGATATTCCCTGGCAATCGAGATTGAGCCGCGCGAGAATATACATCGGCGTCGGCGCATTATTCTGCGTCACCTTGCCGGTCGCGATGAGATAGGGCATCGGCGTCAGGATATGCGCGCCGTCAATGCCATTATTGGCGCCGCCCAGGACGAGATTGTCGCGCGTCGCGCCCCAGGACGCCTGTTTCAGCACTTCGACGTCCGGCAAGCCGTGCTTGGCGAAGAGGCCCCTTTCCTTGGCGATGATCAGCGGCGCAGAATCTGTGAGCGCGATATAGCCAAGAACTGCTTTGGTGGTCTCGGCGCCAGCGTTCTGCGCAAAGGCGCCGCCGGGAAATAGGGACTTCGCCGCGGCCAAAGTCGCCATCGCGCCTTTCAGCGCGTCACGACGATTGAGCGCGGGCTGGCGTGAAACATCGGCTTTGTCGTTGCTCATCTTGGTCCTCGTCATTTGTCGCAGAGCGAAAAAAAAGCCGCTGTCCGGGAGCCTCGCGCAATTGCGCTTGTCTCTCGGAACAGCGGCGTCGCTGATGCGTCCCGTCATTGGGCCGCGCGGCCGGGCGGAGGGGAGTCCGGCTATTCCTCCTCATCGTTGCAAGTCGGGCGCCAGAACCGGGCGCATGAAATCCGTTGCGCGCAGCGCGCAGGCGCGACGGCTGCCTCGATCAGCCGATCAAACAAGCGGCGCCGTGCCGTAATGCTGTGCGTCGATTGGGGAAAGGCTAAAGCACGTCGCCGGTCGAGAAGCCGGCCGGACAGGCGGAAGAATCGTCAACGGAACGAGCTGCGTCGAGGCGAATTGCGACCCATCCGCCCGGCTTCGACAGCGCAAAGCGGCGCCGCCGGCTTCGAGCCGCGGCCAGCTGTTTAGCCCGGATTTGCCTGTCAGGCGGCGGGCTTGGCCTGTTCGGCGACCTTGACCGGAAGCTGCGTTCGAATCGCGTCGACGATCCTTTGCATGGCGGCGTCCGATTCGGTGGCGCGCCTTTCCGCGGCCATCGCCCGTTGCTCCATGGCCGCAAGCTCGGTCTGCGTCGCCGCGAGCAGCGACTGCAGCGCCTCGACATCGTTGCGCGACTGAACCAGCGCAGTCGAGAGTTCGGCGACCTCCCCCTCCGATTTGCGCAGCGCCGCTTCGGCGCGGTCGCCGCGCTCCTCGGCGCGCTCCAGCTTCTCTCGCACCGCGTTGGCGGCGGTATGCGCGCGCGCCACCGCCTGAGCCGACTGCTTCTCGAGCTCCTTTATCGCGGCGGCGGCCTGGGACACGAGGTCCAGCGCCGCTGCGGCGTCGTCGGGGGCGCGCGGCCGCTGACGGGCCGGATAATTGGGGGCCGGGGGTCTGTTCTCCCCTCTCGGGATGATATCGTCCATCACCTGATCCAGATCTAGCGAATCCATTAGCGCCTCCCGCTATCGCACGAGCTGGATTGGCCAGCGCGTTCGCTCTGATTCCGATTATGGTCAAGAATCCGGCCAAATCTCGACCATCAGGTCAAGTTTTGGCCACAGCCAGCGAGGTGAGCGTTTTCCCTAGGACAGTATCGGCCTCCACAAGCCTATGCTTAAGCCAATAAGATCGCCGCCGCGACTAAAAACGCGCCGCGCTCACAGAAATTCTGTGCATGTGCTCACTATCGCCGCGCGGCTGCAATATTTGTGGTCCAATTGGCTCAACGACTTCTCGCCCCGACTCCGACCCAAAAGAGCGCGTCATGAATGAATCGGCCGACTCCCTCATTTCCTCAGAGGCAAGACCGACGCCTCCGGCGCCCGCGCGGTTCATCCGCTTTTTTGGCGAGGTCGGCATCGCCGACGTGCCGCTCGTCGGCGGCAAGAACGCTTCGCTCGGCGAAATGTATCGCGAGCTGACGGCGAAAGGCATTCTGGTGCCCAATGGCTTCGCGGTCACCGCCGAAGCCTATCGCCATACGCTCGATGAGGCCGGCGCCTGGAGCGCCCTCAGGGCGGCGCTCGACGGCCTCGATCCGTCAGACGTCGACGATTTGGCGAAGCGGGCCGCGCACGCCCGCGACATCGTCTATGGCGCGCCGACGCCGCCCGACCTCGCGGCCGAAATTCGGGACGCGCTGGCTCGCCTCGCGCAGGAATATGGCGGCGATCTGACGGTCGCGGTGCGCTCCTCGGCGACGGCCGAGGATTTGCCGAACGCGAGTTTCGCCGGCCAGCATGACACCTATCTCAATGTGCGCGGCGCGGCGGCGGTTCTCGATGCGATTCGTCATTGCTTTGCGAGCCTATTCACCGACCGCGCCATCCGCTACCGCATCGACAACGGCTTCGATCATTTCAAGGTGTTCAATTCGGTCGGCGTGATGAAAATGGCGCGGTCGGACCTGGCCGCGTCCGGCGTGATCTTCACGATCGACACCGAAAGCGGATTCGAGGACGTCGTCTTCATCACCGGCGCCTATGGTCTTGGCGAGAACGTGGTTCAGGGCGCGGTCGATCCGGACGAATTCTACGTCTTTAAGCCGACCTATCGGCAGGGCAAGCGCGTCGTTCTGAAACGCACGCTCGGGGCAAAAAAAATCAGGATGGTTTTTTCCGATCGCGGCAGGGCGACGACGCGGAATCTTCCGACCGACGTCAAGGATAGAGAGAAATTCTGCATTTCCGACGAGGAGGCGCTGACCCTCGCCGGACAGGCGATGGCGATCGAGGAACATTATAGCGCCAAGGCCGGCGCGCGCCGTCCCATGGACATCGAATGGGCGAAGGACGGCGTCGACGGCCGGCTCTATATCGTGCAGGCGCGCCCCGAAACGGTCGCGTCCCGCCGCGACCGCAACATCGCCGAGATTTACAAGGTGACGACGCACGGCGCGGCGATCGTCGAAGGACGCGCGGTCGGCGCGAAGATCGCCAGCGGCAAGGCGCGGGTGATCGAGCACGTCAGCGCGCTCTCGACATTCGTTCCCGGCGAAATCCTCGTCGCCGACACGACCTCGCCCGATTGGGGCACGGTGATGAAATCGGCCGCGGCGATCGTGACCAATCGCGGCGGGCGCACCTGCCATGCGGCGATCGTCGCGCGCGAACTCGGCATTCCCGCGATCGTCGGCACGGATGCGGCGACGCGCCTCATCCGCTCCGGCGATCTGATTTCGGTGAGCTGCGCCGAGGGCGACGTCGGACAAGTCTATGAAGGCGGCATCGACTTCGAGGTGGAAAGAGTCGATCTGTCGACGCTGGCGAAGCCAGCCACCCATGTGATGATGAACGTCGGCAATCCCGACAGCGCTTTCGGCCTTGCGGCGTTGCCCAACGACGGCGTCGGCCTTGCGCGTATGGAGTTCATCATTGCGGATTCGATCAAGGCGCATCCGATGGCGCTCGCGCACCCCGAGCGGCTCGAACCGCGCGAACGCGCCGAAATCGCGCGACTGACCGCTAATTATCCGAGCCCCGGCGAATTCTTCGTCAGGCGGCTGTCGGAAGGGGTCGGCGCGATCGCGGCGGCGTTTTATCCCAAGCCCGTCGTCGTGCGCATGTCCGACTTCAAGAGCAATGAATATGCGTCATTGCTCGGCGGCGCGGTTTTCGAGGCTGATGAAGCCAATCCGATGATCGGCTTTCGCGGCGCCTCGCGCTACGCGCATCCCGCCTATCGGGACGGCTTCGCGCTCGAATGCGCAGCGATGAAGCGCGTGCGCGACGAGATGGGCCTCGTCAACGTCAAGCTGATGATTCCCTTCTGCCGCCGCATCGAAGAAGCGGAGAAAGTCCTTGCCCTGATGCGGGAGCTTGGTCTCGAACGCGGCCAGAACGGACTCGAAGTCTATGTGATGTGCGAAATCCCGAACAATGTCTTGTTGGTCGATCAATTTTCCCAGCGCTTCGACGGATTTTCGATCGGCTCGAACGATCTGACGCAACTGACGCTCGGCGTCGATCGCGACTCGGAAATCGTCGCCTTCGACTTCGATGAACGCGACGCGGGCGTCAAGGAGATCATTCGGCTGGCGGTCGAAGGAGCGAGACGCAACGGCCGTCACTGCGGAATTTGCGGCCAGGCGCCCTCGGATTATCCGGAAATCGCCGAATTCCTGGTGGACCTCGGAATCGACTCGATCAGCCTCAACCCCGACACGGTCCTGCAGACGACGAAGCGCATCGTCGAATTGGAGAAGCGTCTCGGCAGAGCGCCGAGAAAGTCGGATTGATCGGCAAGCGTGTCCTTAGACTTACTGAAATTCTCATTCGCGCTCGGCGCCCGGGTCAGGCGTCGATCGACGCGGCGCGCGACGCCGAACAAGGGAACAGCAAATGAACGCAGCGGCCAACCGGAAAGTCCTCGCGACGATGGCGCCCGCGGCCGGACTGATCGGAGTCGCCGCGGCGCTGCATTTTGCGCAAGCCGGATCGATCGTTAACTTCATCGCCTCCGCTCTGGCGCTCGCGACCGTCGCGCATGTGATTGGCGAAGCCACCGATCAACTTGGCAATCACCTCTCGCCGGCGGCGACCGGCATTGTTCAATCGGCGGTCGGCAATCTCCCCGAGCTGTTCGTCTGCGTCTTCGCGCTCAGGGCCGGGCTATTGACCGTCGTGCAGGCGTCGCTGATCGGCTCGATTCTGTCGAACGCGCTCTTGGTTCTCGGGATTGCTTTCGTCGCCGGCGGCTGGAAACTCGGCGTGCTTCATTTCGAAAGTCAATCGCCGCGAATGATTGCGATCCTGCTCCTTTTGGCCGTGTCCGCGCTGGTGCTGCCGACGCTTGCTCAGGAATTGCACCTGCCGAGCGGCGCGCATGAGCAGGAGCTCGCCATCGTCTGCGCAATTGTGCTGCTGCTAGTTTTTGTTGTCCTCACTCACGCCATGCTTCGTCAGGGCCAACGCGCGCTGCCGGCCGAGACCCATGCGCGCCTCCACGCCTGGCCGCTCGGCGCTTCGGTCGGCGTTCTCGCCGTTTGCGGCGTCGCCGCCGGCTTTGTGTCGGACTGGTTTGTCGACGCGCTCGGTCCCGCGATCGAGACGCTTGGCGTCAGCGAAGCCTTTTCCGGGCTTGTCGTCGTCGCCATCGCCGGCAACGCCGTCGAAAATATCGTTGGCGTTCGGCTTGCGGCGCAAGGCAAGGCTGACCTCGCGGTCAGCGTGATCCTCAACTCGGCGCTTCAGGTCGCGGTGGCGCTTATCCCGGTTCTCGTGCTCGTCAGCTACGCGATCGGCGGCGCGGCGCCATTCACGCTCGCCATTCCGCCAATTCTCGCAGCGGCGCTGTTTCTTTCCGTTCTGGTCGTCACCGTGGTGACCGTCGACGGCCGCGCCGACATGGTCGACGGGGCTGCGCTCATCGGTCTTTACGTCATCGTCGCGGCGATCTTCTGGTGGGGCTAGCCCCGTAATCGCGCCCTATATGTGTCGCTCTGCATAGCAGCGCCGACATGCGTCCGGCGTTGCTCGAAGGAGACAAGAGCGCGACGGGAGAGTCCGATGAGACCAAGATTAGCCATCCTGTTCGCCGGGCTTATGGCCTTGGGCGGAACGGCGCGAGCGGGCGCGGTCGACGCGCATCGCGCGTTTCTTCCTGGCGACGTCAAATGGGCGCCGGCGCCGAGTTCGCTGCCGGGCGGCGCCGAAATGGCGGTGCTCTACGGCGATCCGAGCGAGGAAGGCGATTTCGTGGTTCGCATCAGGGCGCCGAAGGGCTACCGCGTTCCGCCCCACACGCATCCCAAGGCGGAGCTCGTGACGATCATCTCGGGCGCGTTCAGCTTCGGCAGAGGCCAGTCCGCCGACCGCGCCAGCGTCGAGAAGCTTCCCGCCGGGAGCTTTATCTCAATGCCGGCGGGCGTCCTGCATTACGTCTTCGTCGACGAGGATTCGGTGCTTCAGATCAACGCGGCGGGGCCCTGGAAGATCGACTACTACGATCCGAAAGACGACCCGCGTCTCAACATCGCCCCGGTCGGGACGCCCAAGCCGTAAGAATGAGGACGGTGAGCGAAACGGCTCGCGCCTTTACATCCGAGGTCGCGAGCCGCTCCTTGTTCGGCGTCCGCCCGGCGGCGTTCGCCTATCGCATTGAAGTAAGCGCGCCGGACTCGAAGACAAGCAGAGCCGATCTGCGCCATGTCCGCCGGCAAACCGCAAGGAACAATCGTCCGGCGCGAGAGTTGCGCATGGAAAGCCGCGCGGAGAACGCGCCGCGGCCAAGGAGTTGATCCATGCTCTCGACTGTCCTGATCGTCGTCCTGCTGTTGTTGCTTCTCGGCGCGCTTCCGACCTGGCCTTATAGCTCCGGATGGGGATATGGGCCCGGCGGAGTCATCGGCGCGGTGCTCGCAATCGTTCTTGTCATGGCGTTGGTCGGCAGGCTGTAACGGCGCGCGGAGACGCGGATGATCGCGACGGCGCCGCGCCGCCGAATATTCTCTCTCGCTTGGCGGCTCTCCGCGCGCGCTGGCGAGCTGTAGCGATCAGCCCACTCGCATCGCGCTCGCATCCCGCTTGCGCCCAATTGCGCCTGCTCGCGTCGGACTCTGTCCGACGCCCGCGCCGCGACGTCCACGCCGGCGCATTGACGCGGCGCTCGCTCGGACGTCGCGGCGCGGCGCGCTTGGCGCGATATATTCCAGCGATCGTTCAACGGGTTCGCGGCAGGCTTACTTTTTGCTTTTATCGCCTATAGAGTTCCGCCCGCGCGGTAGAGTTCCGCAGCCATGAATGGAGATCAATGATGTTTCGCTTTTCGCTCGGACGCGCGTTTTGCGCGATGTCCTTCGTCATCGCGCTTGCGCCCGGCGCCGCCATGGCGCAATCCGTGCAGGTCGGCACGCTTTTCTGCCATCTCTCCGGCGGCGTCGGCATGATCGTTATCGAAAATCAGGCGCTCGATTGCGTTTACCGGGACGCCCAGGGCAGCCCGCCCCAGCATTACATCGGAAGGCTGACCAATGTCGGCGCCAATATCGGAATCAGCGGTCCGGGTCAGATGGTTTGGTCGGTTCTCGCGGCCACGAACAGCATCCAGCCCGGCGCTCTATCCGGAGACTATATCGGGGCGGAGGGCTCAGCCGCGGTCGGCGCCGGCGCCGGCGCCGCTGTCCTTGTCGGCGGCTCCAACAAGACGATCTCTCTGCAGCCGGTTTCCGTCTCTTTGGGCACCGGGCTCAATGTCTCCGCCGGCATCGGCAACGTCTCCTTGCAATATATGCCGGTGACGCCGCCGCCGCCGCCGCCCGGTCCCGCGCCCAAGAAGTCCCGCCACCATCGGTAAGCTCGGACCGCGCGACAAACGCAACAACGGGCGCGCCGCCGGCGCGCCCGCTTTTTTCGGCTACGATTTATTTTGGATGCGGCGTTCCGATGTAGGGGAACTCCTGCAAAGTGTCGGTATGCGGCTCCAGCCCGTCCGGCGGAATGTCTCCCTTTGAAAGAAACGACAGCCGAAAATTGATCACATCGTCGGCGAAGGTGCGGCCGTTCGGGTAGCCGGCCGGCCTTGTGGGATCGAAGCTCAGCATGTCCGGCAAAATGCCATGCGCGTCAATCGCGGCGATCGCCTCGTCCCGCGAATAGTTGCCCGTGTGCCCCATCAGATGGATGAACAGCTCGAGCCAGCGCTCGCGGTCGTTCACCGGCTCGCTGGCGTTGTATTCTTCCTTCGTTTCGTCGGTATTGAAGAAGCTGCTGACCGACGGGTGACCAGCGCGATCGGCATGAACAAGCTTGCCGTCGCTGCGCACGCTGCAGCGTCCCCAGATTCTGACCGCCGGATTCCCGCCAAGCGCGCTTGTCGGCATCTCGACCACGGTCGAAAGCACATTGGCCTCTGTATTCGAATCCTTGCCCGTCCAGGGAGACTTGCCGCCAAGATGCGGCGCGGTGAAATTTCTGCCGCCAGACGTGTCATACAAGGCCAGAATGCCGTCGTAATCGAAGAAGAACGCGTCGCTGCGAACGCCTGTGAAGAAGGTGAGATCGCCCGCGCGCACGATATTCGGCTCGGCGCCGAAGGAAACCTCCGCGCCCGAGACGATCTTCTCGCCGACGGGTTCTGGCGAACGCGAATCCGCGCCACGCGCCAGGTAAACGTCGAAGGTCTGCCGGCCGTTTTGCTTTGGCGAAAACACATAGCTGATCGCGATGTCCGTCAGACAGTCGCCGTCATTGTCGATATTGAGCCTGTAAATCGCGTCAGGATGAAACTCATCGCAGTTGGGATTGGCGTTGAGGATGATCGCCGTCCGGGACGGATCGCTCGGCGATTGGAAGGCATAGAGATCGCACAGGTCCAATCTTTGGTCGCCGAGCGGCGGACCGAGACTGAGGCCGGTAAAATGATTCGACATGAGTCGCCTCCTGTAAGACGTGAAGAGAATTTACGGCTGAGCTGCTTCAACGTCTGCGGGCGCACGCTATGTCGTGTTTGTTTCAACATCAAGATTGTTCGTAAATTCATTCATTCCCCGCGAATGAGTCTGATGATGCTCGAGAAATCCGCGCCGCCCTGGCCCGCAGACTGGTGCAGGGCATAGAGTTGCGTCGCGGCCGCCCCGAGCGGCGAGGCCGCGCCGGCGCGAGCCGCGGCTTCCTGCGCAAGTTTCAAGTCCTTCAGCATCAGCGCGGTCATGAAGCCCGGCCTGTAGTCATTGTTCGCCGGCGACGCCGGAACCATCTCCGGCACGGGACAATAGCTCGTGAGCGACCAGGACTGGCCCGACGAGATCGACGCCGCGTCAAACATTGCTCGATGCGAGAGTCCGAGCTTTTCGGCGAGAACGAAAGCCTCCGCCGTCGCGATCATCGTGACGCCGAGCATGAGATTGTTACAGATTTTCGCCGCCTGCCCCATGCCGGCGCCGCCGCAATGAAGCACATGCGCGCCCATAGGTTCGAGAATGGGCCTTGCCGCCGCGAACGCCTCTTCAGCGCCGCCGCACATAAAAGTCAGCGTCGCGGCTGTTGCGCCGGCGACGCCGCCCGACACCGGCGCGTCGACCGAGAGCGCGCCGCTTTCTTGCGCGAGACGGTGCGCGGCGTGCGCGCTTTCCACGTCGATCGTGGAACAGTCGATGAGCAGCTTGCCGCGCGTCTGCGGCGCGATTTCGCGCCAGACGGCGAGGGTCTGATCGCCGCTCTGCAGCATGGTGATGGCGACGTCGGCGCCGTCAATTGCGTCGCGCAGTGATGTCGCGGCAACGACGCCGTCCTTAGCGGCGGCTTCGATCAGCGATGCATTAAGGTCGAATCCGCGCGTCTCGACGCCGGCGCGCGCCAGCGCCGCCGCCATCGGACGGCCCATATTGCCAAGACCGATGAAAGCCGCGCACGCCATTGTTACGATAACGTCGGCATGACGAAACTCGCGCCCGCCCCAGCGCCGCGAGGCCAGCGCGACGCCACCGTCTTGGTCTTCGTATAGAAGCGAATGGCGTCAGGTCCATGCTGATTGAGATCGCCGAACATCGAGCGCTTCCAGCCGCCGAAGGTGTAATAGGCCAAAGGCGTCGGAATCGGCACATTGACGCCGACCATGCCCACTTCGACGCGGGAGGCGAATTCGCGCGCCGCATCGCCGTCGCGGGTGAAAATCGCGACGCCATTGCCATATTCGTGATTATTGGCCAGCGCCAGCGCCTCATCGAAGCCGCGCGCGCGAACGACCGACAGCACCGGGCCGAAGATTTCCTCCTTGTAGATGCGCATCTGTGGCCGCACCTCGTCGAACAGACAGCCGCCCATGTAAAAACCGTTCTCATAGCCCTGCATCTTGAAGCCGCGGCCGTCGACGCGCAGCTTGGCGCCCTCCTCGACCCCGAGCGCGACATAGTCCTTGACCCGCTCCAGATGCGCGCGCGTGATCAGCGGGCCGAAATCGGCGGAAGGATCGGTCGACGGCCCGATGCGCAAGCTTTCCACGCGCGGTTCGAGCCGGGCGATGAGCGCGTCGGCGGTTTCTTCGCCCACCGGCACGGCGACCGAGATCGCCATGCAGCGCTCGCCGCCCGAGCCGTAAGCGGCGCCAACGAGTGCGTCGACGGCCTGATCCATGTCGGCGTCTGGCATGATCACCATATGGTTCTTCGCGCCGCCGAAACATTGCACGCGCTTCCCATGCGCGGCGCCATGCGCATAGACATATTCGGCGACAGGCGTCGAGCCGACAAAGCCGATCGCCCTGACTCGGGGCTCTTCGAGCAGCCCGTCGACCGCTTCCTTGTCGCCGTTGACGACGTTCAATACGCCCGCCGGCAGGCCGGCTTCGAGCATCAGTTCGGCGAGAAGCAGCGGCGCGCCGGGGTTGCGTTCGGAGGGTTTCAGGATAAAGGCGTTGCCGCAGGCGATGGCCGGCGCGAATTTCCACATCGGAATCATCACTGGAAAATTGAACGGCGTAACGCCCGCGACGACGCCGAGCGGCTGGCGCATCGAATAAACGTCAAAGCCCGCCGTCGCCGAATCGGTGAATTCGCCCTTCATCAGATGCGGCGCGCCAATGCAAAATTCGACGACTTCGACGCCGCGCTGAATTTCGCCCTGCGCGTCGGCGAGGGTCTTGCCGTGCTCGCGGGCGAGAATCGACGCAAGCCTCTCCTTCTCGCGCCCGACCAAATCGACGAATTTCATCAGCACGCGGGCTCGCCGCTGCGGATTGACCGCCGCCCATTCGCGCTGCGCCGCAGCGGCGTTATCGACCGTCGCGCGGACCTCCTCGCGATTGGCGAGCGGCACGCGGGAGATCGCCGCGCCCGTCATCGGCTCATAGGCGTCGCAAAAACGCCCGGACGTTCCCCTAACCCGGCGTCCGCCGATAAAATGCGATAATTCTTCCATGTTCGCTCATCTAAGGCGCGTCGGCGCGATGTCATCTCGCAAGATCGGACGGCGCGCCTATATGTTGAAGAAAGGGTTTCCGCGACGGCCACCGGCGATGGGACTGCAACTCGCGAGCGAAGGCAAGAACCGATACGCGCAGGCGCCCCGACGGGCGGACTGGACGATCGATCAGAACTGGGCGTCCTACAGCGACGCGGAGCACGATCGCTGGAACAGGCTCTTCGCCCGCCAGGCGAAGCTCTTGCCGGGGCGGGCCTGCGACGCGTTCCTTGAGGCGAAGCAAAAGCTCGAACTGTCGCGCTCCGGCATTCCGGATTTCGCGGATCTGAGCCGCCGGTTGAGCGCGATGACCGGCTGGAGCGTCGTCCCGGTCGCGGGTCTCATTCCCGACGGCGCCTTCTTCGATCATCTCGCCAATCGGCGCTTTCCGGCGGGCGCCTTCATTCGCCCTGAGTCGGAACTTGGATATCTGCAGGAGCCCGACGTCTTCCACGACGTCTTCGGCCATGTGCCGCTCCTCGCCGATCCGACCTATGCGCGCTTTCTCGAAGCTTACGGCAAAGGCGGCCAACGGGCGCTGGCGCGCGGGCAGCTCCACCACCTCGCGCGGCTTTACTGGTATACGATCGAATTCGGCCTGATCGAGACGCCGGCGGGACTGCGCATCTTCGGGGCCGGAATCATGTCCTCGCCTTCGGAGACGATTTTTTCGCTCGAAGATTCCTCGCCGAACCGCGTCGCCTTCGATCTCGAACGGGTGATGCGGACCAACTACGTCATCAGCGATTTTCAGCAGACCTATTTCGTCATCGAAAGCTTCGAGAAGCTGCTCGCCGCCGGCTATCAGGATTTCGGTCCGATCTATGATCGGCTGCGCGGCGCTTCGGACTTCGTCCCCGATGAGCTGGCGCCGGGAGACCGCATCATCTCGCGCGGCGATTTCCATTATTTTCGCGCCAAGCGAAGCGCCTAACCTTCTCGGCCTGAACTCGTCACTCGTTGCTCGATGGCGCCAAAGATCGAGCGCTCGTCCGCGTCGCGCATTTCGATGCGCACAACATCGCCGGCCTTCAAAAAGGGCGTTCGCGGCGCGCCCTCGATGAGTTTCTCCACGACGCGTTGCTCGGCGATGCAGGAATAGCCGTCCCCGCCCTGCCCGATCGGCCTGCCGGGACCGCCGTCGGCGCCACGATTGGAAACCGTGCCTGAGCCGATGATCGTGCCGGCGCCAAGCGTCCGCGTTCGCGCCGCATGGGCGATGAGACGCGGAAAGTCGAAGATCATGTCCTTGCCGGCGTCGGGCCGGCCGAGCGGCGCGCCATTGACGAAGGAGAGAAGCGGCAGCGACAGCCGTCCGCCGTCCCATGCGTCGCCAAGCTCGTCAGGCGTCACGGCGACGGGGGAGAAGGCGGAAGCCGGCTTTGATTGGAAAAAGCCGAACCCCTTTGCGAGCTCCGGCGCGACCAAGCCCCGCAAGGTCACGTCATTGACCAGCAGGACAAGCTTGATACGGCCGCGCGCTTCCTCCGGCGTGACGCCCATCGGAACGTCGTCGGTCATCACCGCGACCTCGGCTTCGAGATCGAGGTCGTGCGTCTCGTCGAGCAAGGGAATGTCGTCGCGCGGCCCGAGGAAGGCGTCGGAGCCGCCCTGATAGATCAGCGGGTCGCTCCAGAAACTCTCGGGCATCTGGGCGCCTCGGGACTTTCGAACCAGCGCGACGTGATTGACATAGGCCGAGCCGTCCGCCCACTGATAGGCGCGCGGCAGCGGCGACGCGCAGTCTTCCTCGCGAAAGGGAAAGCTCTCGCGCAGTCCGCATTCGAGGCGCGCCGCCAGCGCCTGCAGTTCCGGCGCGACGGCGTCCCAGTCGTCGATCGCCGACTGCATCGTCGGCGCGACGAAGCCCGCCGCGACGGCGCGCGACAGATCGCGCGAAACGAGGATGAGCGCGCCGTCGCGACGGCTCTTGAGCGACGCGAGCTTCACGGGCCGTCGCCAGTGAAATGACGGCGCAAGCCCGACCAGCAGTCCGCATAGTCCTTCTGCAGCGTTTCAAGCGACAGGGCGAAAGCGGTCGGATAAAACGGCAGCCGAGATTCGAACATGAAGGCAAGGCCGTCGTCGATCTTCACCGGGCCAAGATCCGCCTGAGAAGCCTGTTCGAAGGCTTCGGCGTCGGGACCATGCGGAAGCATCGCATTATGCAGAGACATGCCGCCGGGCTCGAAGCCCGACGGCTTCGCGTCATAGCGCCCGTAAATCAAACCCATGAATTCGCTCATTATGTTCAAATGGTACCATGGCGGCCGGAACGTATGCTCCGCGACTTGCCAGCGCGGCGGAAAAATCGCGAAGTCGGCGTTGCCGACGCCGGTTTCGTTCGAAGGCGAGGTCAAAACCGTAAAGATTGAAGGATCGGGGTGATCGAACAGCAAGGCTCCGACCGGACAGAATTTTCGCAGATCATATTTATAGGGCGCGTAATCGCCATGCCAGGCGACGACGTCGAGCGGCGAATGGCCGATCTCGCAGCGGTAGAAGCAGCCGCCCCATTTGATCGTGAGGCGGCAGGGTTTTTCCTTGTCTTCGAACGCCGCGGTCGGCGTAAAGAAGTCGCGCGGATTGGCGAGTCCGTTCGCGCCGATCGCGCCGCGATAGGGCAATGCGAAAGGCGCGCCGTAATTTTCGCAGACATACCCGCGAGACGGGCCGGCCGCGAGCTCAACCCGAAATTTCACGCCGCGCGGGATGACGCATATCTCACTGGGAGAACATTCGAGGAGGCCGAACTCAGTGAAGATGCGCAGATCGCCGAACTGCGGAACGATCAGCAACTCGCCGTCGGCGTCATAGAAATAGTCGTCCTCCATCGACTGCGCGGCGAGATAGAGATGCGCCGCCACGCCGACTCTTTGTCCGCAATCGCCTGCCGTCGCGATGGTGCGCATTCCTTCGATAATGGAGCCGGCGTCTCCGGAGACGGCGCTCGCGCTCCAGCGCAACTGCCCGAGCGGCGCGTCAACATCGCGGCAGGGCGCGGTCTTCCAATGGCGCTGCTCGGTCCGTTTAGGATTGCTGACATGAAGGACCGAAGGTCTGATCCGATAGAGCCAGGACCGCCAGTTGGCGCAGTTTGGCGCGGTGAACGCCGAACCGGACAATTGCTCGGCGTAAAGGCCGTAAGGGCATCGCTGCGGCGCGTTCTGACCGACCGGCAGCGCGCCAGGAAGGGCTTCGCTCTCGAACTCATTGCCGAAGCCGTGCAAATAGCGCGTCAGCGTCATCATTCAGCCCGCCGCCCGGTTCAAGACGCCGCGGCGGATTTGATCCTCTTCGATCGACTCGAACAGCGCGCGGAAATTTCCTTCGCCGAAGCCTTCATCGCCCTTGCGCTGAATGAATTCGAAGAAGATGGGTCCAATGACCGTTTTGGAGAAAACCTGCAGCAGCAGACGGCGCGCGCCGGTCGTGACGCCGTCGATCAGGATTCCCAGTTCCTTCAGCCGTTGCGTCGGCTCGCCATGGCCCGGCAGCCTGTGCGCCAATGCGTCGTAATAGGCGTCGGGCGGCGCCGGCATAAAGTCGAGCCCGTTCTTGCGCATCGCGACAACAGTCTCATAGATGTCGTGACAAGCGCAGGCGATGTGCTGAATCCCTTCGCCCTTGTAGGCGTCGAGAAATTCCTCGATCTGGCTTTTCTCGTCTGAGCTTTCATTGATCGGGATGCGAATCTTGCCGCAGGGACTGGTCATGGCGCGGGAGCGCAGGCCCGTCAATTTGCCCTCGATGTCGAAATAGCGAATTTCGCGGAAATTGAAGATCCGCTCATACCATTTCGCCAGCGCGTCCATGCGGCCGCGGCGCACATTATGGGTGAGATGGTCGATCTCCGTCAGGCCCACGCCGAAAGGCTTGGGATCGCGCTCGCCCGTCCATCTGAAATCGACGTCCCAGATCGAACCCTGGTCGCCATAGCGGTCGACAAAATAGATCAGCGAACCGCCGACGCCTTCGATCGCGGGGATGTTCAGCTCCATCGGGCCGACGCCGAAAGCGACAGGCTTTGCGCCGAGCGAAACCGCGCGGCGCATCGCTTTGGCGGCGTCGACGACGCGAAAGCCGATACAGCAGACCGAAGGTCCATGCGCCTTCTGAAAGTCGGCGGCGAAGCTGCGAGGCTCCGCATTCAGCACATAATTCACCTCTCCCTGGCGATACAGCGTCACGTTCTTGGAGCGGTGGCGCGCGACGGCGGCGAAACCCATCTTTTCGAACAGCGACGCCAATTGCGCAGGATCGGGATGGGCGAATTCGACAAATTCGAATCCGTCCGTTCCCATTGGGTTTTCGGCAGGCGTTACGGCGCCGCCGTGCGTCGAGTCCATGTCAAGGCCTATACAGCTCTCTCTGAGCTGCTATTTAGATATTGCGTCGTCGACCCGGTTAAAGGCCCATGATCCTTTACGACTATTTCCGCTCGTCGGCCGCCTATCGCGTCCGCATCGCCATCGCGCTCAAAGGGCTCGTCGTCGAGCGTCGGCCGGTCCATCTTTTGCGCGGCGAACAGCGCGACCCCGGCTATCGGGCGAAAAGCCCGCTGGCGATCGTTCCGACGCTGGAACTCGACGACGGCAGGCTGATCACTCAATCGCTGGCGATCATCGAATATCTTGACGCGCTACAGGCTGATCCTCCGCTCCTGCCAAGCGACCCCGTGTTGGCCGCTCAGGCGCGCGCGGCGGCGCTGACGATCGCCTGCGAGATTCATCCGCTCGCCAACTTACGGGTGCTGGAGGCGCTGCAAGGGGAATTCGGCGCGAAGGAGAACCAGATCGCCGAGTGGCGCCGGCGCTGGATTTCGGAGGGGCTGAAGGCGGTCGAACAGCTGATCGCGCCTGCGCCTTTCGCCTTTGGCGCGGAGCCGTCGCTTGCCGACATCTGCCTCGTTCCTCAGGTTTATAATGCGCGACGTTTCGACGTGCCGCTGGATTCTTGCCCGCGCATCCTTGCGGCGGACGCCGCCTGCGCCCTGCTCCCCGCCTTCTTGGCTGCGCATCCGCAAGCGCAGCCAGACGCGTGAGCCGCTTTAGGACGCGCGCGTCAGATCGGCGATGACGGCCCCGAGGAAACGGCCAGCTTCGCCGCCGGTCACCACGCGATGATCGAAGGTGAGGCTGAGCGGCAAAATCCGATGCGCCGCCGGCGCGCCATCGACCGCGACAATTTCCTCGCGTATCCGCCCGGCGCCGAGGATCGCGACCGTCGGCGGCAGGACGATCGGCGCGGCGTAGCGGCCCGAGATCATGCCGAAGTTGGAAAGCGTGATGGTCGCGCCGCGCAGCTCCTCGGGCGGGATGCGCCGCGCCGCGGCGTCCTCGCGCATCCGATTCAGCGCCTTGCGCAAGTCCTGCGCGTCGCGATTGCCGACATCGCGCAGGACCGGCACGAAGAGGCCCTCTTCGGAAAGGTCTACGGCGACGCCGAGGTCGATCTTCTTCATCACGCGCCGCGCGAAGGCGTGCGGTTCGAACCAGGCGTTGAGCGCAGGCTCCGCCGCGCAGCCCTTTACGAGCGCCCGAATCAGCCGGATGGTGGTGTCGGTCCCGGCGGCCCAGGCGTTGATGTCGGCGTCGTCGACGATGGTGGCCGCGGCGACTTCCGCCTGCGCCTGCGCCATATTATGCGCCATGGCGCGACGCGCGCCGCGCAGCGGCTCGGCGGCGACCGTCTCGCTGAGGATGCGCGCCACCCGTTCGATGTCCTGGACGGTGATCAGACCGTCGGCGCCCGAAGGCGTCACCATGGCGAGATCGACATTGAGCTTGCGCGCCAGCGCCCGCACCGCGGGCGTCGCCCGCAGCGCGCCGGCGGCGTGACCGACCGAAATCGGCTGGTCGCGGACGATCGCGGCGCCATGCTGAACGGCGCCGACGACCGAACCCGTATCTTCCCCCGCGCCTTCGAAGCCGACCAGCGGCGCGCCGATGCGGATCACATCTCCCGCCGAGGCGAACAGCCGCTCGATGCGGCCAGCCAGCGGCGAGGGTATTTCGACGACCGCCTTGGCGGTTTCGACCGCGACGAGCGGCTGATCGAGCTTGACGTTCTCGCCGGCGGCCACACGCCATTCCACGAGTTCGGCCTCCTGCAGCCCCTCTCCGAGATCGGGGAGACGAAAGATGTTCATGACGCCTCCATCGCTTGCCGAACCCCGTCGATGATGCGATCGACGCTCGGCATATATTGTTTCTCCAATTTCGCGAGCGGCACGACGACGTCATAGCCAGTGACCCGCTTGATCGGGCCGAGCAGCGAGTAAAGCGCCCGCTCGGCGATCTCGGCGGCGATCTCGGCGCCAAATCCGGCCGTGCGCGGCGCTTCATGGACGATGACGCAGCGTCCGGTCTTTTCGACCGAGCGCAGGATCGTTTCAATATCGAGAGGCTTCAGCGTCGCGACATCGATCACGTCGATCGTCACGCCCTCTGCTTCGAGCTTATCGGCGGCGGCAAGCGTCTCCGGAACCATCGCGCCCCAGGTCACCACCGTCGCGTCGGCGCCTTCCCGCAAGACGAAGCAGGCGTCGAGCGGCAGCTCCACGCCATCGTCCGCCACGTCTTCTCGGAACAGGCGGTAGAGCCGCGTCGGCTCGAGAAAGATCACCGGGTCGGGATCGCGCACCGCCGCCAATAGCAGGCCGTAAGCGCGAGCGGGCGAAGACGGCGCGACGACGCGCAGCCCCGGCATATGGGCGAACATCGCCTCCGGGCTTTCCGAGTGATGCTCGGGCGCGTGAATGCCGGCGCCGCAGGGCGAGCGAAGCACCATCGGGCAGGTCATTCGCCCGCGCGTGCGATTGCGCAGGCGGGAGGCGTGATTGATGATCTGATCGATCGCCGGATAGATGAATCCGGAGAACTGAATTTCGGCGACGGGCTTCAACCCCATCGCCGCCATGCCGACAGCGACCCCGGCGATGCCGCCTTCGGCGAGCGGCGTGTCGATGACCCGCGTGCGGCCGAATCGCGCCTGCAAGCCGTTGGTCGCGCGAAACACGCCGCCATTGACGCCGATGTCCTCGCCAAGCAGCAGCACATCGTCGTCTTCGCTCATCGCGCGCCCCAGCGCGAGATTGACGGCCTCGACCAAAGTGATTTCAGACATGGCCGTTCCCGCTGGATTGGGCGAAGCGGCGCGCTTCTTCGCGTTGCCACTGCATGGACTCGGGGAGCCTCGCGTAAAGATGCTCGAACATCGCGTCGACGCTAAGCGGCGAAGCGCTCAGATAGGCGGCGACTTCGCGATCGACCTCTTCCGCGCATTCCTTGAGAAGCGCAGCCTCCTGCTCTTTCGACCAGGCGCCCTGGCTGACAAGATAAGAGCGCAGCCGGGCGATCGGTTCGCGCGTCCACTGCGCGCGGACGATTTCGGGATCGCGATAGCGCGACGCGTCGTCGGCGGTGGTGTGATCGCCGAGACGATAGGTCAGCGCTTCGATCAGCGTCGGTCCGCCGCCCGATCGCGCCTTTTCGATCGCCCGGCGCACGACTTCATGCACGGCGACGACGTCATTGCCGTCGACCTGGCGTCCTTCGACGCCGGCGGCGACCGCTTTTTGCGCAAGCGTTTCCGCCGCGCTTTCGAGCTCCCGCGGCGTCGATATCGCCCAGCCATTATTGTTGATGATGAAGACGACCGGCGTTTTCCACACGCCCGCCATGTTCAGCGCTTCATAAAAGGCGCCGTTGGAGGTGCCGCCATCGCCGATGAAGGTGACGACGACGCGATCCTCCTTGCGCATCATCAGCGCGTAAGCCGCGCCGACCGCATGCGGCGCCTGGGTGGCGACCGGCACGCAATTCGGGAAATCGCCGCGCGCTTGCTTGAAATCGCTGCCGCGCTCGTCGCCGCCCCAATAGAGCAGGCATTCCGACATCGACATGCCACGATAGAATTGCGCCGCATGATCGCGATAGGACGGCACGAGCACGTCGCGTTCTTCCATCGCCGCGGCCGCACCGACGCCGATCGCCTCCTGGCCGAGCGCGGAAGCGAATGTGCCGAGCTGACCTGTGCGTTGAAGGCTGATCGCCTTGTTGTCGAATGTCCTGGTTCGCGTCATCGCGCGATAGAAGCGGACCAGCCGGTCAATATCCTTCGCCGATGTGCTGGCCGCTTTGCTGATTTCGCCGTCCGGGGACAGCAGCTGAACGAAATCTACAGGGAGATCAAAACCCATCTCGATGTTTCCCATCGCCCCGCTCCTGATGAGCGAAGTAGCGCGGCGATGCGAGGCGTCACGCCGCGGCGACAATTTTTTTGCGATTTTCGCGGCGCAGCGCGAGAACGCCATTCCTCGAAGTTTTCTTACTTCGACACGGATTCCGCTGCGCAGCAGATCGTCCATTTCCTCTCGTTCTCGATCGAACGGCGCGGCCTCGCCGCTGTAGATGCTTTCGATGTCAGAATTTTCGTTTGACCGCATTCCTCGGGATGTCGGCGGATGCGAATTCGCGTCGTCACGCTGAACATAGGTTGGGAGGCGCCGCATCATGGAAACTGGCGCTAACTCGGCCGTTCGACGGCCAGCGCGGTCGCTTCTCCGCCGCCGATGCAGAGCGCGGCGACGCCTTTCCTCAGGCCCATCGCTTCAAGAGCGGCGAGCAGCGTCACAATGATCCGCGCGCCGGATGCGCCGATCGGGTGGCCGAGCGCGCAGGCGCCGCCGCGAACATTGACTTTGTCGTGCGGCAGGTCGAGGTCGCGCATCGCCGCCATCGCGACGACGGCGAAGGCTTCATTGATCTCGAAGAGGTCGACGTCGCCGGTCGTCCAACCCACCCGATCCATCAGCTTGCGGATCGCTTCGATCGGCATGACGGAAAAGCGGCTCGGCGCGCCCGCGACGGTGACATAGCCGCGAATGAGCGCCAGCGGCGTCGCGCCGCCGCGCTCGGCGTCGTCGGCGCGCATCAGAGCGAGCGCCGCCGCCCCGTCCGATATGGCGCTGGCGTTGGCGGCGGTGATCGTTCCATCCTCCCTGAACGCCGGCTTGAGGAGCGGGATGTCGCGCGCCTTGGCTTTGCCGGGGAGTTCGTCGCTGGCGACGGTTCGCGCATTGGCGCCCTTGCCGAACGTGATCGGCGCGATCTCACGAGCGAAAGACGCGTTTGCCGCAGCGCGTTGCGCCCGCATCAGCGAGGTCGCCGCATATTCATCCTGCATCTCGCGGGTGAATTGATATTGCGTCGCGCAATCCTCGGCGAAGGAACCCATCAGGCGGCCTTTTTCATAGGCGTCCTCGAGACCGTCCAAAAACATGTGATCAAGGACTTTTCGGTGGCCCATTCGGTAGCCGGAACGCGCCCGATCGAGCAGATAGGGCGCGTTGCTCATGCTCTCCATGCCGCCGGCGACAGCGACGCGCGCGCCGCCCGCCGCAAGCTGGTCGCAGGCCAGCATCACCGCCTTCATGCCCGAGCCGCACATCTTGTTGACGGTGACCGCGCCGGTCGTCTCCGAGAGCCCCGCGCCGAGCGCCGCCTGACGCGCAGGGGCCTGGCCGAGGCCGGCGGAAAGAACGCAGCCCATCGCCACTTCATCGATGTCGGTCGGGGCGAGGCCGGCGCGCGCCACGGCCGCTTCAATAACGCGGGCGCCGAGTTGCGGCGCAGCAATGTCCTTCAACTCTCCCAGAAAGCCGCCAATCGGCGTGCGCGCGGCGCCGACAATGGCGACGGATGCGGCAACGCTCATGACAAGTTCCTCATCGGCTGGACCGTCAACTCTCCCAACGAGAATATGGCGACGAATTCCAGTTTTTAAACGTCGGAAGCGGCGTATCGTCGCCCGCGAGAATGTGTTCGACCGCTTCGTCGCTCACCGCGTCGAGCCTCGTCGGCGACCATTTCGGACGCCGGTCCTTGTCGATAATCGCGGCGCGAATGCCTTCATAAAGATCGTGGGTCTCGAGCATGCGGCACGCCGCCTTGAATTCATTAATGAGACAGGTTTCGAGATCATCGGCCCGCATGGCGCGCCGGAGCAATGCGCGCGTGACCTTCAAGGCCGTCGGCGACTTCGCGCTGATTTCCGCCGCGGCGCGCAGCGAGAATTCCGATCCCTCGCGCGCGAAGGCCGCGATCATATCCGCGACCTTCTCATGTGCGGTCGCCTCGGCGAGCGCTCGTCGGCAGGACGAAAGCTCGGAACCCCCCGGCTGACGTGCAAAGCGCCGCAACGTCTCGTCGACGTCTTCGGCGCGCTCGATCGTCGAGAGTTCTTTGATCAGCCGCTCGATATCTCGCGAATCGATCATGAGATCGGCAAGACCGGCGTCGATGGCGTCGGCCGCCGTCACCGACGCCGCAGACAGCGCCATGTAGAGGCCGACCGCGCCCGCGCGGGAGAGAAGCCAGCTCGCGCCCACGTCGGGAAAGAAGCCGATGCCGACCTCCGGCATGGCGATGCGGCTCCGTTCCGTCACGATCCGCCGGTCGCCATGCGCGGAAATGCCGACGCCGCCGCCCATGACGATCCCATCCATGATCGCGACATAGGGTTTGGGAAAGGCGGCGATGCGGGCGTTCAGCTCATATTCCTCGCGCCAGAAGTCGGCGAAACGTCGCTTCTGGGCCGCCTCCAGCTCATAAAGAATCCGCACGTCGCCGCCGGCGCAAAGCCCGCGATCGCCGGCGCCGGTGACGAGCACGGCGCCAACGCCATCGTCGTCGCCAAATTCGTCGAGCGCGCGCCGAAAATCGCGCACCATCGGCAGCGTCAGCGTATTGAGCGCCCGCGGCCGGTTGAGGAGAATGCGTCCGAGCCGGCCCGCGCGCGATGCGATGAGATCCATAGGCTACTTCAACAGCGAACGCGCGATGATGACGCGCATGATTTCATTGGTTCCTTCGAGAATCTGATGGACGCGCAGATCGCGAACGATCTTTTCGATTCCATATTCGCTCAAATAGCCATAGCCGCCGTGCAGCTGCAGCGCCTCATTGGCGACCTTAAAGCCGGCGTCGGTCGCAAAGCGCTTCGCCATCGCGCAGAGCGTCGTGGCGCCGGGAGCCTTGGCGTCAAGCGCCGCCGCCGCGCGCCAGAGAAAGGTGCGCGACACTTCAAGCTGCGTGGCCATGTCGGCGAGCCGGAACTGCAAGGCCTGGAATTCATCGAGCCTGCGTCCGAAGGCTTTGCGCCCGCTCATATAGCGCAGCGCGTGATCGAAGGCCGACTGCGCGCCGCCGAGCGAACAGGCGGCGATGTTCAGCCGGCCGCCGTCGAGCGCCGCCATGGCGATCTTGAACCCGTCGCCCTCGCGTCCGATAAGATTTTTGGCGGGCACGCGGCAATCGTCGAAAATGACGGCGCGCGTCGGCTGGGCGTTCCATCCCATCTTTCGCTCAAGCGCGCCAAAACTCAATCCCGGCGTTCCGCCTTCGACGATAAACGCCGATATGCCTTTCGAGCCCGATTCGCCGGTTCGCGCCATGACGATGTAGAGATGATCGTCGCCGCCCGCGCCAGCGCCCGAGATGAATTGTTTCGCGCCGTGCAAGACATAGTGATCGCCGCTCAGCGTCGCCCGGGTGCGCAGCGCCGCCGCGTCCGATCCGCTGCCGGACTCCGTCAGGCAGTAGCTCGATAGAATCTCCATCGTCACGAGCCCTGGCAACCATTGGTCAATCTGCCGCTCGCTCCCAAAAGCGTCGATCAGGCTCGCGCACATGTTGTGAATGGAAAGATAGGCGGCGATCGTGGGGCAGCCCATCGCCAGAGCCTCGAAAATCAGCACGCCGTCGAAACGCGTCAGCCCGGCGCCGCCTGACGCCTCCCGCACATTGATCGACGCCATGCCCAGCGCCGCGGCGTCGCGCAGCGTGTCTACAGGGAAGACATGCTCGCGATCCCAATCGAGCGCGAAGGGCGCGAGGCGGTCGCGTCCAAAGTCTCGCGCCATCTCGAAGATGGCCTCCTGCTCGGCGCTCAATTCAAAATGAGATGACATGTCGCCGTTCACCGCAATGGTTGAGGTAAATCTGTCGCGGCGCGGCTCTTTGACAAGCTGTCGGGCTTCATCACGCGTTGGCCGGACCGCGGCGTTTTGCGGCATAGGCCTGAGCCACGCGACTCGCGGGCGCCCGATTGAGCCGCGCGCAGGCGAAGGCGCCCGCCGCCAACAGGCGATCGAGCGACACGCCGGTTTCAATGTCCATTCGCTGCAGCATATAGACGACATCCTCGGTGGCGACATTGCCGGCGGCGCCGGGCGCGAAGGGACAGCCGCCAAGGCCCGCGACAGAACTGTCGACGACAGCAACGCCGGTTTCGAGGCAGGCGAAAATATTGGCGAGCGCCTGTCCATAGGTGTCGTGGAAATGCACCGCGATCCTGTCGAGCGGAACGACGCGCGCCACGCGTTCGACCAGTCGCCGCGCTTGCAGCGGCGCGCCGACGCCGATCGTGTCGCCGAGCGAGATTTCAAAACATCCCATTTCCAGCAGCGCGCCAGCGACCGAGGCGACTGTAGCGCCATCAATCGCGCCTTCGTAAGGACAGCCCAACACGCAGGACACATAGCCGCGCGCCAGGACGCCGTGGCGTAACGCCTCCGCGACGACTGCCGCGTATCGTTCAAGGCTTTCCTCGATCGAGCAATTGATATTGCGTTTGGAGAAGGTTTCGGAGGCGGAAGCGAATATGGCGATCTCCTCAGCTCCGGCCGCTATGGCGTCGGCGAGTCCGCGAAGGTTTGGAACGAGCACGGCGAGCCGCAGATCTCGCTTCGAGACGAGCGCGAGCGTTTCGTCGCTGCGCGCCATTTGCGGCACGGCTGTCGCCGAAACGAAACTGCCAGCTTCGATACGCGTCAATCCCGCCGCCGCGAGACGATTAATGAGCCCGGCGCGGGTCTGCGGGGATAGCGTCAGCTTTTCGTTCTGCAGACCATCGCGCGGCCCGACTTCGACGATGCTGACGCTAGAGGCGACGCTCATGCGTCGTCCTTTCGAGTCAGCGTAACGAGCTCGGCGCCTTCCTTCGTCATGTCGCCTACCGTGCAGGCGACGCTCTCGACGACGCCGTCATGCGGCGCCGCCATGGCGATTTCCATCTTCATCGCTTCCAGAACCACGAGCGTCTCGCCCTTGCTGACCGCATCGCCCGGCTTCACCGCGACGCGGATGACGGTCGCCGGCATCGGCGCGATCACACGTTCGTCGAACGGTTCCTGGCCCTGCCAGGACGCCACTGTTTGCAGCCATTTCAGGACATGGTTCCGCCCGCGCAGAATGACGACGATCCCATCGTCCAGAGCGACCGTCGCGGCCTCATGCTTCACGCCGTCAACAAGCAGAAGCTGGCGATCGCCCGTCTTGTGAGCTTCCACCGATGTCACGACTCCGCCAAAACTCAGCGAAAAGCCGCTCTCCGTCGGGCGCAGAATTTGCGCGGCGAGCGTGCGGCCCGCCTGCGTCACAGCGAATTCGTAGCCCGCGGGTTCATAAAGCCGCCATGCGTCGGACTCGGACCAGGGCGACCAAGCGTCGCCGCCTGCCTGACTCGCGTCACGCGCGGCGCGCTGAACATCGGCCAGGAAAACTGACGCCGCCGCCGCAACAAGGACGCGGTCCAAGTCTTCATCCGTCGCGGCAGGAGCTATAAGCGCATCGATCGTGTTCGTGACGAATTCCGTGTCGTAATCGCCCCGCGCCATTGCGTCGCCCCTGGAGATCGCTCGCAGCAAATCGAGATTCGTCGCCGCGCCGACGATCTCGACCTCTTCGAGGGCGGATTGCAGGCGAGAAAGCGCCTCTTCGCGACTCTCGCCGAAGACGATCAGCTTCGCCAGGAGCGAGTCATAATAGGGCGTGACGCGGTCGCCGGCGCGAACGCCGGAGTCGATGCGCAGGAAGTGCGCGCACTGCGGCATGCGAAAGTGAATGATTTCGCCGGTCGACGGCATGAAGCCGCGCGCCGGATCCTCGGCGCAGATTCGCGCCTCGATCGCACAGCCGCTCATCCTCAGATCATTCTGGGTCAAGGGAAGCGGCGCGCCGCAGGCGACGCGCAGCTGCCATTCGACGAGGTCCTGGTTGGAAACCATTTCCGTCACCGGATGTTCGACCTGCAGCCGCGTGTTCATTTCGAGAAAGTAGAAATGATCGTCGCCGACCAGAAATTCGACCGTGCCGGCGCCGACATAGCCGGCCGCGCGCGCCGCTCGGATCGCGGCCTCGCTCATCCGTGCGCGTAGAGACGGCGACAGCCCGGGCGCCGGCGTCTCTTCGATGATCTTTTGGCGCCGACGCTGCAGGGAGCAGTCGCGCTCGAAAAAGGATATGACGGCGCCCTGCATGTCCGCGAAGATTTGTATCTCCACATGCTTGTAGCCGGAGAAGTATTTTTCGATGAACAGCGCATCGTCGCCGAAGGCGGCGCGCGCTTCGCGCCGGGCGCTTTCGAGCGCTGCGCCCAATTCTTCAGCCGCGCGAACGACGCGCATGCCTCTGCCGCCGCCGCCGGCCGACGCCTTCACCAGCAGGGGAAAACCGAGGGCGCGCGCCGCTACGATGAGTTCAGCGTCATCGCCGCCGCTTGAACCGGGCGCTACGGGCGTCCCTGCCCGCATCATCGTGGCCTTGGCTTCGCTCTTCGACCCGAGAAGCCGCATCGCGCCAGGGGGCGGACCAACGAAGATCAGCCCATTCGCCGCGCAGCTTTCAGCGAAATCCGCGTTCTCGGAAAGAAAGCCATAGCCCGGATGGATCGCGTCCGCCCCGGAACGCTTTGCGACGCCGACGATCTTCTCGATCGACAGATAGCTGTCGCGCGCCGGCGCCGGACCGAGAAGATAGGCTTCATCGGCCAGTTCGACATGCAGCGCATGCGCGTCGGCCTCGGAGTAGACGGCGACTGTCGCGACGCCCAGTCTTTTGGCGGTCCGCATGATTCGGCAAGCGATCTCGCCGCGGTTCGCGATGAGGAGCTTGCGCATCATCTCAATCGGCCGCGATCCAGTTCGGCGGACGTTTTTCGAGAAAGGCCGAAAGACCTTCCTGCGCCTCGGCGCTCGATCTTCGCGCGGCAAGACGATGCGCCGCCTCGCGCAGGAGTTCCGCCTCGACGCCGTGACCGTCGCATTCGGCGAAGAAGCTCTTTGCGTCCGCCTGCGCGTCCGGCGCGCCGCGCAGCAACTCGGCGATGATCGCCGCATGCGCCAGGCCGAGCTCCAACCTTGGCGTCACGCGATGAACGAGTCCCATCCTTTGCGCCTCGCCCGCCGAGAACCGCTCCGCCGTCATGGCGTATCGGCGCAGCTGCCGCAGCCCTATCGCGCGAATGAGAAAAGGCGCGACGATCGCCGGAAGCAGCCCAAGCCGCACCTCGCTGAGCGAGAAGGACGCGTCATCGGCGGCGATGACGATATCGCAGCAGGCGAGCAGACCGACGCCGCCGCCGACGACCACGCCCTTGGCCAGGGCGATCGTTGGTTTCGGCACAGTGTCTACAACCTGCAGCATGCGCGCAAGCCCCAGGGCGTCCTGCTCATTCGCGTATGACGAACTCTGGGCGACCCGGATCATCGAGCCGATGTCGCCGCCGGCGCAGAAATAGTCTCCGGCGCCGTCAATCGTAATGATTCGAACATCGGCGCGCGCGCCCATTTGTTCGACGGCGTCCTTGAGCAGGCCGATGAGTTCGGAATCGAGCGCGTTGCGTTTTTGCGGACGGTTCAGCGTCAGCGTAGCGACGCCTTTCGCGTCAATAGATTGCAGGAGAGCCGTCATAACGGGTCGCTCACATACGAAATAGGCCGAAACGCGTTTCTTCGATCGGCGCCTTCAGCGCGAAAGATAGCGCGAGAGCGATCGTTCGTCTCGTATCGAGCGGGTCGATGACGCCGTCGTCCCAAAGCCGCGCGCTGGAATAGAGTGGCGTGCTTTGGCGCTCATATTGCTCACGAATCGGGCGCGCGAATTCTTCCTCCTCGGCCGCCGAAAAATCCTTCCGCCGCTTCTCCATGGCTTCCCGCTTGACGCGGGTCAGCACGCTCGCCGCCTGCTCGCCCCCCATGACGCCGATGCGCGCGCCGGGCCACATCCACAGAAATCGCGGCGAATAGGCGCGTCCGCACATCGCGTAATTGCCGGCGCCAAAGCTCCCGCCGACGACAATCGAGAGTTTCGGAACAGCGGCCGTCGCCACCGCCGTCACCATTTTCGCGCCTTCCTTGGCGACGCCGGCGCTTTCATATTTCGCGCCGACGATGAAGCCGGTCGTGTTGTGCAGAAAGAGCAGCGGCGTTTTTCGCCTTACGCAAAGCTCGATGAAATGCGCGCCCTTCTGGGCGCTCTCGGGAAACAGGACGCCATTGTTGGCGACGATCCCGACCGGATAGCCATGGATATGGGCGAAGCCCGTCACCAGCGACGGGCCGTAGAGCTTGCGGAATTCGTCGAATTCGCTGGCGTCGACGAGGCGCGCGATCACCTCGCGTATGTCGAACTGCTTTCGCGGCTCCTGCGGGAGCAGCCCGTAGATTTCGGCGGGATCGTAACAGGGCTCCGCAGGTCTTTTCACGGGAATCTCCATGCGCCCGGCGGGTCCAAGATTGCCGACGATGTCCCGCGCGATCCGCAGCGCATGAGCGTCATTCTCGGCGCAATGATCGGCGACGCCGGAACGACGGCAATGCACGTCGGCCCCGCCGAGCGCCTCGGCGCTCACTTCCTCGCCGGTCGCCGCCTTGACCAGCGGCGGTCCGGCCAGAAATATCGCGCCCTGATTGCGAACGATGATGGTTTCGTCGCACATCGCCGGCACATAGGCGCCGCCGGCGGTGCAGGAGCCCATGACCACCGCGATCTGCGCGAGCCCTCGCGACGACATCATCGCCTGATTATAGAAAATGCGGCCGAAATGATCGCGGTCGGGAAATACGTCCTCCTGGCTCGTCAGATTGGCGCCGCCGGAGTCGACCAGATAAAGGCAGGGCAGATCGTTCTGAGCCGCGATCTCCTGCGCGCGAAGATGTTTCTTCACGGTCAGGGGAAAATAGACGCCGCCTTTGACGGTGGCGTCATTGGCCACGATCATGCATTCGCGGCCCCGCACCCGCCCTATGCCGGCGATGACTCCGGCCGCCGCGACGCGCCCGTCATACATGCCATACGCGGCGAATGGCGCGACTTCGAGAAAGGGCGATAAGGGATCGATGAGCGCGTTTATGCGCTGACGCGCCAGCATTTTCCCGCGCGCGAGATGGCGTTCGCGCGCCGCCGCTTCGCCGCCAAGGCGAATCTCGTTCGCAATTCGCTTCAGCTCAGCGACCCGCTCGGCCATGAATTGATAATTCTTCGCGTATTCGGCGTCCTTCACATTCACGAGGCTGTCGAGACGTGGCATGTGTTCGATCCAAAAGTCAGGCCGTCTCCTGAAAGAGTTCGCGCCCGATCAACATGCGCCGGATTTCGCTCGTTCCGGCGCCGATCTCGTAAAGCTTGGCGTCGCGCAGCAATCTGCCGGTCGGATAGTCGTTCATATAGCCGTTGCCGCCGAGGCATTGAATCGCCTCCAGCGTCATCCATGTCGCGCGCTCGGCCGCGAATAGGATCGCGCTGGCCGCGTCCTTTCGCGTCACGCGACCGCGATCGCAGGCCTTGGCGACCGCATAGACATAGGCGCGCGTCGCCATGATCGCAGTGTACATGTCGGCAAGCTTGCCCTGCATCAGTTCGAATTCGCCGATCGGCTGACCGAACTGCTTGCGCTCATGCACATAGGGCAGCACGACATCCATGCAGGCCTGCATGATTCCAAGAGGACCGCCGGCCAGCACGGCGCGCTCGTAATCGAGCCCGCTCATCAGCACATTCACGCCGCGTTCGGGCAGGCCAAGCACGTTTTCTTGCGGAACCTCGCAGTCCTCGAACAGGAGTTCGCAAGTGTTGGAGCCGCGCATGCCGAGCTTGTCGAGCTTGGCGCTGGAGGAAACGCCGGGAAAGACCCGTTCGACGATAAAGGCGGTGATGCCATGCGGCCCCGCGCCGGGGTCCGTCTTGGCGTAGACGATCACGACATCGGCGTCGGGACCATTGGTCACCCACATTTTGCTGCCGTTGAGAATGTAGCGATCGCCGCGCTTGATCGCGCTCAGCCTCATATCGGTGACGTCGGACCCGGCGCCGGGCTCCGACATCGCCAGCGCGCCGACGTGACGGCCAGAGACGAGATTGGGCAGATAGCGCTGCTTCTGCTCCTCGGAGCCGTTCCGGTGAATCTGGTTGACGCAAAGATTGGAGTGCGCCCCGTAGGACAACCCGACCGAAGCCGAAGCGCGACTGATTTCCTCCATGGCGAGGACATGTTCAAGATAGCCCATTCCCGAGCCGCCGTAGCGCTCATGCACGGTCAGTCCGAGAGCGCCGAGCGTTCCGAGCTTTAGCCAAAGATCGGAGGGGAAGGCGTTCTGCGCATCGATCTGCTGCGCCAGCGGCGCGATTTCGGCGCTCGCGAAAGCTTCCGTTGCGCCGCGCACGCGGTCGGCGACATCGCCGAGATCAAAGTCGAGGGTAGGCGTCCAGTGGCGCATGCGGATCTCCGATGGCGCACGGCGGTAGTGCCTATATTTTCTCGCGTGGGCGAAGTTTCAAGCTGCGACAAGGCAAAAGCGATTAGCGGATACGGCCGGGCCGGGCGTCAAGCGCCTGCTGATCGACGACGAGCGCAAGCTTACGGAAATTCGTCTCGAACATGCCGACGAGCCTATCCGCCATCCGCTCAAAATCCTCGCGCGACGACCAGGTCTGGACCGGATCAAGCATTCTGGAGTCGACGCCCGGCGCCGACGCCGGCACGCTGAAACCGAACGACTGATCGATTCGGAACTCTCCTTGCGCCAGGGAACCGTCAAGCGCGCCCTGCAGCAGCGCGCGGGTCGCCGCGATCGGCATCCGCCGCCCGACGCCGTAAGGGCCGCCGGTCCAGCCGGTGTTGACCAGCCAGCAGTTCGCCTGGCTGGACAAAATGAAGTCGCGCAGCAGATTGGCGTATTCGGTCGGCCGCCGCGGCATGAAGGGCGCCCCGAAGCAGGCGGAGAAAGTCGCCTCCGGTTCCCTGACGCCGCGCTCCGTCCCGGCGACCTTGGCGGTGTAGCCCGAGAGGAAATGATACATCGCCTGCGCGGGCGTCAGACGCGCGATCGGCGGCAGGACGCCAAAGGCGTCGCAGGTGAGCATCACAATATTGCGCGGATGGCCGGCGCGGCGAGTCGCCGAAGCATTGGGAATAAAGCCAAGCGGATAGGCGATCCGCGTGTTTTCGGTTTTCGAGTCATCGTCGAAATCGAACCCGCCGGCGCGCGGATCATAGGCCACATTTTCCAGGATCGCGCCGCGCCGATGCGCCGCCGCGAAAATGTCCGGCTCCGACTGCTGCGACAGGCGGATCGCCTTGGCGTAACAGCCGCCTTCGAAATTGAAGAGGCCGCCGCCGTCCCAGCCATGCTCGTCATCGCCGATCAGGCTGCGCGCCGGATCGGCCGAGAGAGTCGTCTTGCCGGTCCCGGAGAGGCCAAAGAACACCGCTGACCCGTCCGCGCCGTCATTGACCGCGCAGTGCATCGGCAGAACGCCTTTCGCGGGCAGAACGTAATTGAGATAGGTGAAGACAGATTTCTTGATCTCGCCGGCATATTGCGTTCCGCCGATCAAGACGACGCCTCTTGAGAAGTCGATCGCGATCACCGTGGCGGAACGACAGCCGTGTCGCGAGGGGTCCGCCTGAAATGACGGGAGATCCAGAACCGTCAGTCGCGGTTCGAAACTTTGGGAGGCGTCCTCGGCCGGAACGAAGAGATTCCGCGCGAAGAGCGCGTGCCAGGCATATTCGGCAAAAATGCGAATGTTGAGCCGATGCGCCGGGGACGCGCAGGCGTGAACGTCCTGAGCAAAGAGCCTCATCCGACACGCATGCGCCGCCATGTCGTCGTAAAGCCGGTCGAATTGCGCGGGCGTTATCGGCTGATTGTTGTCCCACCAGATCGTCTGGTCGGTCAGCGCATCGCAAACGATGAATTTGTCTTTCGGCGAACGGCCGGTGTGAAGGCCGGTTTCAACGACAAGACCGCCGGTTGAAGCGGCGCGCCCTTCGCCGCGCCGTACGGCTTCCTGGTAAAGTTCGCTCGCTTCGCAATTGCGCCGCGCCCGTTCGGAGAGGTCCACGCCGTCAACAGCTGGATCGACGTCTTCCGCCCGCCACATCGCCGCGTTCGCCATGCTGATCGTTCCTCGCCGGCAGCCGATGCGCAGTGAATGAATGGCGTATGAGCGGCGGCTCGGCGCAAGCACTTTCAAGAAATAAAGCGTGGATGAGGCAAATCAAGGCGCGGCGCGAAGCGCCGAGTCATAGGGTTAAGCCGACGTGAATACGGGTCCACCCGGCAAGCGAACAGCATCGACGCTCCAAGCGACGCCCAAGCCGTCCACATGAAGACGTCGAGGCGCCCATGCGTCAGCTTCACCATTTTGAACCTGTCAATTCGTTCACATTCTGGAACAAAGCTGCTCAACCAGAGTTTGATTGCGGAGGCGGGTTTCGAGGCGAACGAAAGCTTAAGGCGGACGAATGATGCGAGTGCCAACTCATCTTTTCTGCTTCTCGCATCTTCGTTGGAACTTCGTTTATCAGCGGCCTCAGCATCTCCTCAGTCGGGCCGCGCGCTCCTTGAGAGTCATCTATTTCGAAGAGCCCGTCTTCTCGGTTGACGGCGCCGCCGTGCAAATTTCCGTCGATGAAACCTGCGGCGTCGTCGTGGTTACGCCAGTTCTTCCAGAGGGCCTCTCCGCCGAGAGGATCGATCGCGCGCTGCGTGGCGTCGTGAATGAGTTGCTTGCCGACGAGCGGCCCTCAAGCTGGGTGGGATGGTATTACACGCCGATGGCGCTCGAGTTCACGCGGCATCTCGAGCCCGATGTGCGCGTCTACGACAATATGGACGAGCTGTCCGCATTCGCCGGCGCGCCCGAGGGCCTTCTCGATCTCGAGCGCGAGCTGATAGCCAAAAGCGATCTCATATTCGTCGGAGGCAGGAGCCTCTACGAGGCTAAACGCAGCCGGCACGACAACATCCACGTCTTTCCCAGCAGCGTCGACACGGCGCACTTCCAGATTGCGCGAGCGCGCGTCGCGGACCCCGAAGATCAAAGGGACATTCCGCGTCCCCGCATCGGTTTTTTCGGGGTCATCGATGAGCGGATGAATCTGGACATCGTCGCGGGCGTCGCGGCCCTGCGGCCGCAGTGGCGATTGATGATGCTCGGCCCGACCGCGAAGATCAGTCCGCAATCTCTGCCGCGCGCGGAGAATATTCATTGGCTCGGCTGCAAGCCTTATGACGAGCTGCCGAACTATCTGTCGGGTTGGGACGTCGGGATCATGCCCTTCGCCTTGAATGACGCCACCCGTTTCATCAGCCCGACCAAAACTCCGGAATTCCTTGCCGCCGGCGTTCCGGTCGTTTCCACCGCCATCGCCGACGTCGTCAACCCTTACGGCGCCGCCGGGCATGTCGAAATCGCCTCGAATGCGGAAGAGTTCGTCGCCAGGATCGAACTGCTGCTCGCGCGACCGAAGGCGAACTGGCTCGGCGCGGTCGACGCGCGTCTTGCGGAAATGTCGTGGGACAAGACCTGGGCGAGGATGGCGCTGCACATGGCGAGCGTCGGCGCGCGGTCAAAAGCGGCGCGGGAGGCTCAACTTGTTTGACTGGCTGATTGTCGGGGCGGGCTTCGCTGGAAGCGTGCTGGCCGAGCGGCTCGCCACACAACGCAATGAGCGCGTGCTGCTCATCGACCGGCGGCCGCACATCGGCGGCAACGCCTATGATCGCTATGATGATGCGGGCGTGCTCATGCATCAATACGGCCCGCATATTTTTCATACCAACTCTGAAGCGGTCTTCGACTATCTGTCGCTGTTCACCCGATGGCGCCCCTACGAACACCGGGTTCTGGCGGAAGTCGACGGCATGCTGCTGCCGATTCCGATCAATCTGGATACGGTGAACCGCCTCTATGGCCTCTCACTCGACTCCGACCAGCTTGCGCAGTGGTTCGCGCGCCGCGCCGAGCGCTGCGACGAGATCAAGACGTCGGAGGATGTCGTCGTCAGCGCGGTGGGCCGCGAACTCTACGAAAAATTCTTTCGCGGCTACACCAAGAAGCAATGGGGCGTCGAACCTTCGCAGCTCGACAAGTCGGTGACGGCGCGGGTGCCCACCCGCCTCAACCGCGACGATCGCTATTTCGGCGACACCTTTCAATTCATGCCGCTTAACGGCTACACGCGGATGTTCGAACGGATGTTGAATCATCCCAATATCCATCTCATGCTAAACGCCGATTTCGACGACGTTCGCAACGAGGTGTTCTATCGGCGGCTGATTTTCACGGGCCCGATCGACGAATATTTCAACTATCGTTTCGGCAAGCTCCCCTATCGCTCGCTGCGTTTCGAACATGTGACGCTCGACAGAGCGCAGCATCAGCCGGTAGCCGTCGTCAACTATCCGCAGACCCACGCCTATACGAGGGTCACGGAATATAAGCATCTCACTGGTCAGGCCCATCCCAAGACAAGCTTGACTTACGAATTTCCCACTGACGACGGCGATCCCTACTATCCCGTGCCGCGCGCCGAGAATGCGGAAATCTACAAGCGCTATGAGAAGTTGGCGGTCGCGCAGCGGAACGTCTGGTTTGTCGGCAGGCTTGCGACCTATCGCTACTACAATATGGATCAAGTGGTCGGACAGGCGCTTGCGACCTTCCGGCGGATCAACAAAGACATTCCGCTATCCGACGCCGCCGCCTTCAACGCCGCGCCGGTGGCCGCCGAATAACGCTGCGCCTCAACTGCTGCTCAGCTTGCGTCTTGCAAAAAATTTCGCGATTTAACGCGCCGCAATATAGCAAAAGCCGCGTCGATCACTCATTGTCATATGTGACGAAAGCTGATCGACGCTCCGGCGCGGCGCTATTGGTCGAGGCGAGGTTAGGTGAGCGCAGCGCGCATTTCCCTGGACGGACCGTGGGACTTCAAATATCTCGGCTATCGCGCAAAGCCGGCCGAGAGCAGAACCATCCTCGTCCCCGGCCCTTGGCAGGCGCAATTCTCTGATCTGCGCATGCGCGGCGGCGTCGCGGTCTATCGCCGAGAGGTCGTCATACCGGCGGACTGGCTCGAGCAGCGCGTGTTCCTGCACTTCGGCGCCGTGTTCCATATTACGCATGTGTTCGTGAACGGCGCCTTCGTCGGCAGCCATGTCGGCGGATTCTTGCCTTTCCATTTCGACATCACCGATCGGATCGTCGACGGAAAGGCCGAAATCAAGGTGAAGGTCGAAAGTCCGACGGACGATCCTTTCGAATTCCCCTCGACGCCATTCGCCGAAATGCCCTTCGGCAAACAAAGCTGGTACGGGCCGCTTTCGGGCATATGGCAGTCGGTCTATCTCGAACGGCGGATCGCGGACCACATGAGCGCGGTGCGCGTGCGTTCGTTTCCCTCCAGCGGAGAGATTTCCGCGCAGCTGCGTTTCGAGCGCCCGCTTGCCGATGCGGCCGACGTAACGATGACGATCTTCGACGCAGAGGAAAACGCCGTCGCGCGGTCATGCGCCAAGCTGGCGGCCGGCGTCGACGAGGCGCTTTTGGGTTCATTTGCTCCCACGCCGCGCTGCTGGTCGCCGGACAGCCCCTATCTCTACCGTCTTCAGGTCTCGATGGCGCGCCACGACGCGGTCGTCGATCAGATCGAAACGACTTTCGGCTTTCGCAGCATCGAGACGCGAGACGGAAAGCTCTATCTCAACGGAAAGCCGTTCTATCTGCGCGCCGCGCTCGATCAGGATTACTACCCCGACACGATCTGCACGCTGCCCTCCGTCGAGTTCCTCGAGGAAAGGTTCGCCAAGGCGAAACAGCTCGGCCTCAACGCGCTGCGCTGTCACATCAAGGCGCCGGACCCACGCTATTTCGAGGTCGCCGATCGCCTCGGACTGCTGATTTGGGCCGAATTGCCGAACGCCGGCGATTCGACGGAACTCTCGCGAGAGCGCAAGGAACTCACGCTGAAGGGCATCATCGATCGCGACGGCAATCACCCTTCGATCTTTTGCTTTACGCTGATCAACGAGAACTGGGGCGTGGACCTAGTCCATGACGCCAGCCATCGGGCCTGGCTGAGAAAGCTCTATCTGTGGCTGAAGTCCTATGATCCGTCGCGACTTGTCGTCGACAATTCGCCATTGGCGCCGAGCTTCCATGTGCAGACCGATCTCGCCGACTTTCATTTTTACGCCGCCATCCCCGACAGTCGGCGCGACTGGGATCAGTTCGTCGAGGAGCTCGCCGGACGGGCCGAATGGCTGTTCAGCCCCGAAGGCGACGCGGTCGCCACCGGACAGGAGCCGTTGCTCTGCTCCGAGTTCGGCAATTGGGGACTGCCCGATCCAGAGAAGCTGAAAGATGCGGCCGGCGCCGAAGCCTGGTGGTTCGAGACCGGCCACGACTGGAGCGAAGGCGTCATGTATGCGCATGGCGTTCGCAACCGGTTTCATGACTGGAGTCTCGATCGCGTGTTCGGGACGTTCGAAAGCTTCATCGAAGCGACGCAGTGGCAACAGTTTCGGGCGCTGAAATATCAGATCGAGGCCATGCGCCGGCGGCCACAGATCGCGGGCTATGTGATCACCGAACTGACCGATTGTCATTGGGAGGCGAACGGTCTTCTCGACATGCGCTCGAATCCGCGCGCCTTCCATAATATGTTTCACTCGATCAACGCCGACACGGTGATCCTGCCCCGCCTCGATCGCCCCGCCTATTGGTCGGAAGACTGCGCGCGTCTCTCGCTTTGCGTCGCGCATGGCGGCCCTGATCCGCTGGAGCCGGCGGCGCTGGACATCGCGCTCGCCGAGCCGATGACAGTTGAGGTTCCCTCGATCGAGTCTTGCGCGGTCGCCGATCTCGGCGCGATTTCTCTGAAACTCCCTGTCGTCGACGACTCCTGCCTGCGCCGCATTGCTTTTCGGCTGCGGTCTCGGGATGGACGACTGCTCGCGGCCAATGAAGTCGAAATCGCCTTATACGCCAAGCGTCGAACGCTCGATTTATCTGTCTGGTCCTCTCATGGCGACATTCGGGATCGCCTGCAAGCGCTGGGTTATGAACTGGCGGAGCGGGAGGAAACGGCGGGCGTGATCGTTGAGACGCAGACTTCCGCCGCGCTTGCCGCCTTTGTGCGCGCCGGCGGCCGCGCGATTCTCTTGACCGAAACTCCCGGATCGCTCACGCCGTTTTTTCCGCACTGGCAAAATGTCAAAGTCGTCGCGCGCGACGGCACGCTGTGGCGGGGCGACTGGGCGTCTTCCTTCGCCTGGCTGAGGCGGCAGGGCGCTTTTTCCACCCTGCCCGGCGGCCCGCTGCTTGACCATGCGTTCGATCGCGTGATTCCGACGCATGTGATTTCGGGATGCAACCTTCTCGACTTTCAGGCGCGCGTTCAGGCGGCTCTGGTTGTCGGCTGGATTCATCGCCCGGCTGCGATTGCGGTTGAACGCAATTATGGCGCCGGCCGCATCGCGATCGCGACTTTCAAACTGTTCCGCGATCCGCCGGGCGAAGATCCGACCGCCGCGGCCCTGCTCGCCGGGCTGATCGAAACGGCGGCGCGACGGGCCGGACCGGCGCCTGCGATCGCCAAGCTCGAACCGGTAGGCTGGGAAGACCTTTAAGCGGCGAAGCGATAGGCTTGCGTGGGATGCGCGCTTCACCTCGCGGCGGCGCGCCTGGCGATGCTTCCCGATCGCTCGACCCGTCTCGCGCCCCGATATCCGGGTTCCAGCATCGCGCGATGCAGCGCTTCGAGCGGCCCGGCGCCTTGAAGCGCCTCGGCCATCGGCGCGCACAAGAGCCGGCCGGCGGCAGGATCGCGATGACAAAGCGGATCCCACAGCCCCATCGGCGTCCATTGATCGCGATCATGCCACTCCGGCATGCCCAGGATCGGATAGAGGCAGGCTCCGCGCAACGGCGCGTTCCGTCGCAAGAGCGCGTGGCAGGCGTCGATGACTTTGCAGAGCCATGGCCCGCGATTGTCGCCGATGTGGCTGGTCTCGGTGATCATCACCTCGCGGTCATAGCGTTTCCAGACCGAGAAAATGAGATCGAAGAGCGGCGCGCGGCGCGGATCGTCGTCGCGGAGCGGCGGCAGGTTTCCGTCGTCATTCGGCGTGTCGTTCAGCTCCCATTGGTTGGTCCAGTAGTAGTTGATTCCGACAATGTCCAAATGATCCGGACTGCCGCCGAGCTCCGGCAGAAGGCGGCCGCACAGCATGTCCCAGCTCTGAAAGACGAGCCGCTCATTGAAGTCCTGCGCCTGCGGCGCAAGGTCGGGCCTGTTCCGCGGACAAACCACGCGACACAATGGATCGACATTGACGAAGCGCGCATCGGGACAGGCGGCTCGGATCGCATTTATGCCGGCGATCGCGCCGCGCGCGAGCGCGACCTTCAGCTGCCAGCCGCGGCCCGACCCGTAGGGCGCAAAAAGCGCCTTCTCGCCGCCGGCATAGGACATGAACGAGGGCTCGTTGATCGGCGTAAAGACGCAGCCTCCGTCGATGCGCACATCGATGAAACGCGCAACCGCATAGCAATAGTCGGCGAACCGCCGCGGGAACGTTTCGGACCAGAGATCGACGTCCTGCGGGAATCCATAGTGGAAAAGGTCCCAAATGACGCCGACGCCATGGCGGTTCGCCGCCTCGACGAAAGGCTCCAAGGAGGAAAAATCATAATGACCGCGACAGTCGACGAGCGGCCAACGCACCGTCTCGCGCGCGGCGCGCAGGCCGAGACCGGCGATATCGGCATAGTCCTGGTCGACGTTCACGTCGTGACCGGTCGCGATCACCTGATCGAACCATTCGCCGTGCCGGTTGTAACCTGTCGACCCTTCAAAGCCTGCGAGGAGGAAGCTCTGAAACATGCCATTTCTCCCCAATTGCCTATTGCCGCCAAAGCGCGCGCCGCTGGTATCGACGCTCGGGCGCTGGCGGATGCTAGGGCGACCGTCCCGGCGCGAGCGGGCCCGCCGCCCACGCCCCGCCGGACGTCAGTCGACGATAGGCCTCAACGAGGGGCGTCTCGATACGATCGAGGCGCCCCGACGGATCGGGATCGAGGTCCCACAGTCCCATCTGCAGCAAATGATCGTGCAGCGGCCGCAGCCCCTGGCGATAGGGCCATGTCACCAGCGCAAACATCGGCCACCACGTATAGCCCACGATCGGAACGCCCTTGGCGCGCAGCGCTTTCACCGCCTCCACCGAATGGGTCAGCCACGTCTGCCGCCGCCTGATCGAACCTTTGGTCGCGGTCTCCGAGATCATGATCGGCGCGCGGTAGCGCTCGAAATACATTTCGCCGATTTTCGACACGAGGTCGGCGGAGGCGTAAGGCATGCGAATGCGCAATCGTCCGAAGCGGTCGCGCGACATGCGCTTCAGCGTGAACATCGGATAGAGGTTCACCCCAATGATCGGCAGCTCAAGCGGGCGTTCGTGGAAGACGTTCAGCGCCGGCTCCGGCGCGCCGTTCTGGCGCAGCCAGGCCCACAGCGGATGGCGCGAATCGACGCGGCCGCTGATGAGATCGAGCGCGAGGAACACGATCCGCTGGCGCCGTTCGACCTCCTCGGCCAAATCCGGATCGCTCGATTCGAAAATATCGGTGGCGTCGACGTGGAACGGAACGATGTCCGGATCGACGTCGCGCAAGGCGCGGGTCGTCTCGACGATTCCGCGACAAATCGACAGCATCGCCGCAACGAAGCTCGGCCAACTGCGGCCATAGGGCGGCCACCACCCGAGACGGCCGCAATACCATGCCGTGATCCGCGGCTCATTGAGCGGCGTATACCATCTGATCCGTCCACGAAAACGTTCGGCGAGGCGCGCCGCGAATTCCGAGACGCGCCTGGGATAATCCTCATTGAGGAAGGCGCGTTCCAGCCATGGCGGCAAGCCATAGTGCACGAGGTCGACGATCGGCTCGATGTTCAGTTCGAGCATGCGCTCGAGCGCGGCGTCGACGAAGCTGAAATCCCACACGTCTGGCTTGGGTTGCACCCGATGCCACGGAACGCCATAGCGCGCGCAGGGAACGCCCAGGCGCGCCATCAGCGCGATATCTTCCGCCCAGCGCCGGTAATGATCGGTCAGCTCATATTCGTCGAGCGAACGCCCGGTCTTCGGGTGAAGCGCGGTAATAAACGTATCTTCAATGCCGGTCGCCCACAGGAACGCGTCAGGCGCAGTGAGCCGATCAAGTTGCATCGCGGAAGGAAGCATAAGCTTCAGCAGAGGCCGGGAGTCGCGGAGAACGACGCCTGAGTTCGGGAGTCCGACGGCTCCGGAGCGTCTTTCGTCATGGGGCGTCCTCCATCGCGGGGGGAATCGGCGCCTTATCGATCGGCGATTGCTTCGGGTCCTTCGGGGGTAACCCGGAACATCGGCTTCGGTTCCGGCGTCACGCGACGTTTAAGGAACGATAGCGGCGCAACCCTTGTCGCGCTGAAGCCTGTATAAGCGAGCGAGCAAAAAAATGGCGCGTAAGAACGACCTGCCTGAAAAACAAAAGGCGCACGGCCGATCGAGGCCGCGCGCTTCATTCGATCAGTGAACGGTTTTTTGAATCGCTTCCATCAGGAATGACTTCGGCTTTTTCGTGCAATAGCGCACGACTTTGTCGGTGTTGCGCTTCACATTGCGCGAGTCGATCACGGTCATGTTGTTCTTGGCGCTGAAATAGCCCCGCATCCAATTGGCGATGAAGTCCTGAGTGTCGGCGTCGTATTCGGCGAACTGCTTGCAGGTGATTTCCGACATTTCAATCATGACCTGCGCATTGGCTGGGACGGCGACCGCGACGGCGGCAAGCACGCCAGCGAAGATAAGTTTGCGATTCATGTGCTTCCCCGTCCTCATCACTTTTGTTCGAAAGCGCGCTGGAGGCCCGCCATCACCGATTCGTTCGGATTGGACGCGCACCAATCCCTGACGCTGGCGGAATTCTTGAGAAATTTGTTCAGATCGATGAAGGTGCGGCCGCTTTTCTGCGCGAACCATCCGCTCATGAAGGCGGCGAAATCGGCCCGGTCGCTCGCCGGCATCGCCAGCATTTCGCCGCAGGTGATCCGCGTCATGTCGATTTTGACCTGGGCGTTGGACAGCGTCGGCGCGAACGCCCCCGCCGCAACGAGCGCGAATATCAGCTTTCTCATCAGCTTTCCTCCGAAAACCCAATTGTCAGGGGCCGCATGGGATTCCGCGCGCAATCGACAGCTCGAAGTCTGCGTCAATGAAACCCACCCCGGTCTTGAACTAGACACTAGAGATGGGAAAGTCCATCGGCGCGATGTTGGACATTCGCCGTTTTCGCTCGCCGGAGGCGTTGAAGATAGCGAGAAGGCCGAATCATTCCGCTAATTCAGCTCCGAGACGCGCACAAAGAACCAGTAGGCGCCAAAGCAGGCGATGATTCCCGAGCAGATCTGGACAAGCAGCGGGCTGCGCTGTCCATGACTGAACATTCTGTCGGCCAGAAGCAGCAAAGGGAGCACGATCAGCACGACGCCGATCTGACCGACCTCGACGCCGATGTTGAAGCTCGCCAGCGCCGGCACGATCGCGCGCTGCGGAACGCCGAGTTCGATCAGGCCGCTCGCGAAGCCGAAACCATGGATGAAGCCGAAGGCGAACGTGTCATGCCAGCGCCCGTCAACGTTTCGCGTGAAGAAATTCTCGACCGCGACATAGACGATCGACAGAGCGATCGCGATCTCGACCCAGCTGCTCGGCAGATTGACGAGTTCGAGCGCCGCGAGCGTCAGCGTCACCGAATGCGAGACGGTGAAAGCGGTCACGATTTTGACGACCGGCCAGATGCGCGTCGCCCACAGCATTACGGCGATCAGGAAGCACAAATGATCATAGCCGGTCAGAATATGCTCGACGCCGGCCGACAGGAATTTCGGCGCGAGCTCCCACGGCGTCAGCAGCGGCTTGGAGAGATCGATCATCGGATCGCCGGGATAGATCATGACCTGTCCGGGCGCCGGCTCCCGGCCCAAGCGCTGCGCCTCGGTCAGATTGGACTCGTCACGCTTCTCGCCGATGCTGACGAGATGTTTCGCCCGCGGCCCCTGAGCTTCGAGGAGTCTAGATGGGTTGTAATAGATTTGGCCCTGAACCGCGCTGCAATCCATCTGCAGCACCACTTTCGAATCGGAAGGATTGGCCGGATCTTCGCCGACCGAAACGACCGCGCTCGGACAGGTTTGCCCTTCTTCGTTCTGAAGATCGACGCGGCTTTGGATGAATTTGCCGATCATCCCCTCAATGACGCCCGGCTCGGTGAGATCGACGTCGTCGGCCTTCGGCTTGTTCTCGGCGAACATCCGCTCGATGTCGGCTCCCAGAAAGCCGACCTCGACGCGATAGCGCCCCTGCCCCTCGGGCACGATGCGGCTGCTGGAAATATCCGCGGTATGGGCATGGGCCGCGGACGCTGCGCCGACAAGCGCCAGAACGGCGATGAGCGTACTCTTTCTCGACCACATCATTGGGCGCTCCCTTGACGCCCGTGGCGCCCGCGACGTATGCACTTTTTTTAAAAGTTGCATATCCAGAGGGAAGCGCAAGCTCAAGTCCGCGCGTGGCCGCTCGGACGGCGACCCCTGAGCGACTATGGCGCCGACGGTCAAGTCTGTGACAATATGAACAACCGCCGCTCAGCCGCGCACGCCGTCATTTATGTTGGCGGAATCGCGAACCGGACTTCGCCACATGACGAAGAGCGAACAGGCAAGATTTTTTTGTCAAGGGAACTCGCGACGGACTTCCGCCAAGTTGCACGTGCGCCTGTTTTTCGCCGCGATCCTGTCGGCCGGCGCATGCGGACCCGCGCTCGCCCATAAATCCGGCTTCGAACGCGTCGCGCGCATGCCGGCTGAACCGCCTCGCAAGCCGACGGCGTTCGGTCTTATCGGGCCAGCGCGCCAATCGCGAGAAATTTCGCGCCCGGAAATCATGCTCGCGCACGCCATCGTTGTCCGCACCTCGCCCGAGCAGGGCGGCGTCGGCGCCCAGGATATCGGAAAGGTGGACGTTTGGTATGACGCTGGCATCCGCGACGCCTTCGCCGCCCTGGCGGTTGTGAGCGCCGCCGGCGAAAGGGTCGACAAGCGCGACGCGGCGATCGACAGCGCCGACCCGAGCCATGTCTCGGTGAGCGTCAGTCGCTTGACTCCCGGTAAATACACCGTTCGCTATCGGGCGCTCTCGGCCGACGGCCACCTCGTCAGCGGCGCCTGGGAATTCGAGGTGCGTCCTTGAGGCTGGTCCCGCAGCGGCGGAACGCCCTACGAAGGCGCGCGCGCACGCGACAAACGCTCAAAGGACAGATGCGAGATCGCTCTTCGGCATTGGGGAAGGAAGCGCAAGGATGAGTCCGGGCCGTTTCAATTTACTGGTTTTCGTGGGCATCGTCCTGCTCATTGGCGTCAACGGCGCGGCGTTTTCGTATCGCCTATGGGTTCCGGCGCTCAATCAATATATCGCCGACTTTTGGAAGACTCATACGCTGAAGCCTGCCGAGAAAGCCGGCGACCGCACCATTTCGGAATGTCTTGGCGTCAGCGATTTCTACTCCGTGCACCTTACGACATACTTCCTGCCGGACTCCGACGAGAACGCCGGCGGCGCGACGGACGACATGAGCAAATATGACGAATATTGCGACCGCGTGCCGGGAACGGGGAAAGTCATTTTTTCCGTCACGCTCATGGAAAAGGAAGCGAGAAACGAATCCATCGCCCTGTCGTTTTATCAGGTTCAATCCGACGGCGGTCTAAAAGAGATCAGAGCCGTGCCTGCCGGGCCGCGCACGAGCGGCTTCGCGACCTTGGACGCGAGCGTCGCGCATAAGGGGAAATATCTGCTCAAGCTCGCTTTCGGCGAAGCGAAGAACGCCGAAGACACGATCGAGATGCCGATCCTCGTCGGGCAATGATCGCAGGACGGCAAGCGATCCGGCGTGATTTTATTTCGCGCGCTTTTGCGCGCGGCGCCTTTGTCGCCACCTTAAAAAGCCCGTGAAGTAAAGCGTCAGCGGCGTCAGCCCGATGACGAGAACGATCGAACGTCCGATCGCGCCAAAAGCTTCGCCCGAATGCAGCGGGAACAGCCATTCAATAAATTTTTCGCCGCCGGTGAAGCCGTTGCGATCCTGGACGTGGAGAACCTTGCCGCTGTACTGGTCGACGCTGACATTTCTGCTTGTCCTGGATCGGCTGGGCTCGTCGTCCGATTGCTTGCCCACGACATAGACGCCGGTTGGCGTGTTTGGCAGAAGAATCCAGTGGAGTCGTCCATCGGGAAAGATTTTGTCCGCGGCGGCGACGGCGACGTCGATGCTGATCGGCGATTGGCCGGGAAGCGGCTTCGATTTTCCGAAATCAGGCTTCGGACGCACGGGAGAAAACACGCTCGTCACCGACCGCGTCGCCGGCTTGAAGATCATGGCTATGCCCGTGGACAGCATGACCAACAAAAGCGCGGCGCAGTAAATGCCGACGCTGCGGTGAATGTCATAGGCAAGCCGTTCGGCGCTGGCGCCCCATTTGATTTTCAGGCCCAGCCGCCAATCGCCATTGAGCGGAAACCATAGATAAAGTCCGATCAGGATGGAAAAGAACGCGAATATGGCGATTGAACCGAGGATATAGGCGTTGTTGAATCCAAGCAGCAGCGTCCAATGAAAAGCCATCAGAAGCGGAATGAGCGGTTGCGAAAATGTCTTTCCGCGATGCTGAAAAAGGCGCTGCCCTGTGACCTTCGCCGTATAGGGGTCGACAAACAGCTGATAAACGTCGGTCTCGAGGTCGTCCGTCTCGACCATATAGGTGATTGCCGCAGCCGATCCCGGTTGGCGCGGCATCGTCAGTCTTTCCGCCTTGCCGTCGGCCGGCATCGCCGCGCGCGCGGCGCCGAGAATTTCGTCCGGCGCGCGATAAGAAGCCTGCGCGGGCGCATCGACGCGCATAATTGAAGCGTTCAGCAGTTCGTCGATATTTTCGCGAAACGCCAGAACCGCGCCACTGAGCCCAACCAATACGAACACCGCCCCGGCGAATAGGCCGATGGTTCGATGAATCTGCAGAAAGACCTTGCGCGCCACGTCGCGCCGACGCCCGATGCGCGACGCCGCCGCCCCCCCGTTAGGGGCTTCGATCGTTCCCTCAACCATTGTGTTGACTTCGGTCCGCCGGCGCGTTTGCGCCCCAATCGCATCTAATCTTACAATCCCACCCCGTTCGGTCGGCCTTGTCAACAGAAGCTGCGGCTCTGACGCCGACAACGCATTGCGCAAAATGCATTGAGCCTGATGATCTCCCGCCGCGTCTCTCGCGACGATGTCACTTCCGCTCTCTGCGCCGACCGACGATCAGGTAAACGATCCCGCCAGTCGCGATGACCGCCCAGGTCGCTACCGCCAGGAGCCAAGTTTGTCCGCTCCACATTTTCGCCTTCCCGTGAGTTGCGCTTTCAACTCTCGCGCATTCGGCTGAGGTTCATCACGCTTTGCGGCGCAACCGCCTGCGAGCGACTTCGACGCGACTTGATGGTCGCGCCGGCATAGTATGACTAAACTACTACAATTTCATACCGGAAAAGTCAAGCAATTCCGCGGCAAACAAGGGGTTTGCGTAAGGTCGACGCGAAATTCGAGGACGAAATCATTCGGCAGGAGAGTGAATCGACTGCCGCGACCGCGATGTTTTCCTTTAGTCGCCATTATCTTCGACTATTACTTGCGTCATCCTCGAGAGGGCGAATCGTTCGGAAAACCCTCCGGGAAAAGTCGAAAAAGAAGAGTGGAAAAATGAAAAAGGATGTGTGCAAGGGAGCGACCTTGGCGATTGCCGCCGTTTCAATCGTTTTGGCCGGCGCCGCGCCGCCTGCAAAGGCCGCCTCGACAGGCAAGGTGCATTGCCTGGGCGCCAATAGCTGCAAGGGCAAGGCCGATTGTCATTCGCCGAAGAACGCCTGCAAGGGCATGAATTCCTGCAAGGGCCAGGGCTGGATCTTCATGGAGTCGGACGCCGCCTGCGCAGCGGCGGGCGGCAAGGTTCTCGACTGACCCGTTCCAGCCTATGACGAGGGGCCGTGCGCCTCTCGGCCTTTTCAAGCTTCGGGCGTTCGCGGCGGCGGTCTTGCCGGGCCGAATTCGCCGCTAGTTTAAGTCCTGTCTTTGTTTAAGAGGACGGGAGACAGCCCATGTCGACGATGGTCCGGCGCTCGACCTACCGTGAGCGCGCCGCTTTTGGCTTGATCGACGACACCGGCGGCGTCGCTACGGTCCTTCTCGCGATTCTTGGATTGGCGGGTCTTTATGCGCCGATCCTGGCCGCCATCGCGACAATCCTTTTGGGCGTCGCGCTCCTCGCGCAAGGAAGGTCGCTTCTGGCGCAATATGGGCGCGCTTCCGTTGAAGCCGCCGCACGGATCCCGGTCAGCGCCGCCGCCGCGGCAGTGCGTTTCGCCGTCATTCTACTGGGCGCCTCGGCAGTCGCGCTTGGCGTGCTGGCGCTGCTCGACGTGAACTCGGCGGTGCTGACGCCGATCGCGTCAATCATGATCGGAGCGGGCTTCGTCTTCAGCAGCGTCTCCGCGTGGCATCTCAACGCCATCAGACGCGCGTCCGCAACAGGCGAAGCGAGCGCAAGAGCCGCGCTGGCAAATCAGATGATTTTCGATTCTCTAGGCGTTCAGAGCTTTGCGGGACTGGCCGCGATGCTTCTCGGCGTGCTTGCCGCGTCGGGCGCGACCTATGATCTGACATTCAACCTCGTGGCCCTGCTCATTCTCGGCTCGGCGCTGGTTCTCAAGGGAGGCGGCCTGAACACGATCGTGCTGAGCCTTATGCGCCCAGCTTGACGGCAGGCCGGCGCCGGGACCGGCGCAACCGTGTTGATTGGGCTTGACGATGATAATCCGACGCTAATTGCAGTTGCGCGTTGTCCTGCCGAGCGGCGACATCGCAAGCGTGTAGACAATGCCGGGGAGACAATGCCATGTCCATCACTTCTCGAGAATCGGCGTTTCGCGAAACTGCGGTCTATGGGGGGCTCGCTGACGCAATCGGCGGACTCGCCACAATCGTCATCGCTATCGTGGGCCTTTCCGGCGTGAACGCGCCGAACATGGCCGCGATCGCGACGATCGTGTTTGGCGTGGCCTTGCTCACGCTCGGTGGAACGATGGCGTCTGAATATGCGCGCATCATCTTCCCTTCCGGCGCGGCGCCTTGCCAGGTCGAGGGGCTCGGCGGCAGCAGCCTGTCGGTTGTTTTCCTCGTGGGCGTGGCCGGCATCGTCTTGGGCGTGCTTGCGGTGCTCGGCATTGAACCTGCCGTCCTCACCCCGATCGCAACCATCGCCTTCGGCGCCGCCCTGCTCCTGAGCAGCAACGCCGTGTGGCAGCTGCATGCGCTCGGCCACGAATCGCTGAGAGGCCAACGCGCGGTCGATCTTCCGAGCGGCGAAATTCTCGCGCGCGAACTGGCTTTCGGCTCGGCCGGCGTTCAGGCGCTCTCGGGCTTGGCCGTGATCGTGCTCGGCGTTCTGGCGTTGGTCGGGGTCGCGAATGATCTGACCCTGAACCTTGTCGCGCTGCTCGCGCTTGGCGCGACGATCGTCTTTACGGGCGGCAGTCTGAGCGCGTCGCTGCTCAGCTTTATGCGCGCGCCCTGATTGCGCGGCGACGAGCGGCGGCCGAACAGGTCGCCGTTATCGGCGGAAAACGGCGACGGCGAGCAAGAGCGCAAGCAACAGGCAGAGCGTCTGCCAGAAAATCACGGGATTGCGTTCATAGAGAGACTTCTTGCGCGGCGTCAGAGGTTGCGCGCGCGCCGAGCCGTTCTCGAGTTCGAAGGCGAATTCCAATACGTCGCCAAAGCGGTCGCCGGGCGCGACTCCGATCGCCTTCTGGATCGCAGCGTCGAGCCATGCGGGAAGATCGGGCCTCTTCTGCGCGAGCGGCAGAGGCTTCGAGAAACGCGGCCTGCTGAAGGGTTCGATTTCGCCGTAAGGATAGCAACGGCTGAACATGCGATAGACCGTCACGCCGAAGGCGAACAGGTCCGATGCTTCGTCGCCGGCGGCGCCGTCGAAAAGTTCCGGCGCCATGTAGCTCGGCGTGCCGGGCGCATGCGCTTCCGGCAAACTCTCGAGATTGGCGGCGCGGCAGACGCCGAGATCGACGAGGCGCAAGCCGCCATCCTTGAGCAGGATGACATTGTCCGGCTTGATGTCGCGATGGATGACGCCGCAGCGATGCAAAGTCGCGATGGCGCGCGACAGGCGCGCCGCGATCGAGACGCCTTCCGCAAGATCCATTCGCGGCTCGCGACGCAGTCGGCTCTCCAGCGTCTCGCCATCATAATAGGGCATGACGGAATAGAGTCGGCTTTGTCGGCCCGGCAGCAGTTCGATCACTTCCCCGACGAACGGACTTCTCACCCGCGCCGCGACCCAGGCTTCGTTGACGAAGGCCATCCGGTAGGAGTCGTCGTCGGCGACCCGCGGATGCGGAAACTTCAGAACGATCGCCTTTCCGTTCTGTAGATCCGTCGCCCGCATCAATCGGCTGTACCGGCCTTCGGAGAGAAGCGCATCGATTCGAAAATCGTCGACCACGTCTCCGGTCGACGGCAGTTCGCGAATCGGCAGTCCCGCAAAGGCCAGAGACAAGGCGCGTTCGTCGGCGGGCGGCACGTCGACGACGTCGACGACAAGCGCCGTGACATTGTCATTGCTGCCCATCTCCAGCGCCGCCTCGACGATTCGCTCGGAGGTTTCCTGCGGCGCGCGCCGTTCGGCGAGGAGAGCGCTCAGCCTGCTGTCGGGCAAGGCGCCGTGGACGCCATCCGAACACAGCAGAAATCGATCATGGAGATTAAGACTGTGCAGCCCATGATCGAACAGCAGCGAATCCTCGAAACCCACGGCGCGACGCAGCACATGCGCCAGATCGCCCTGGCCGAAGGTGTGATCCTTGGTCAATCTTTCGAGGCCGTCGCCAGCCAAACGATAGATGCGCGTGTCGCCGACATGAAGGATGTAGGCGTTGCGGCGCGACAGGATCAGCGCGCTGAATGTCGTCGCCATTCCTTCCAGAGCAGGGTCGACTCTCGACTGAGCCGCGATCCAGCCGTTCGCCGCTTCGAGCGCGCGGGCGGCGGCGCGCGCCACGCCCAAAGTCTCCGGCTGCGCATAATAGCCGTCGATGAACGCGCGCACTGTCGTTTCGGCGGCCGCGCGTCCGCCTTTGTGACCGCCGACGCCATCGGCGACGGCGGCGACGACGCCCTGCAAGGCGCCGCCGCCGCTCGGACCGAAACAAAGGGCGACATAGTCCTGATTGTCGGGCCGCCGGCCGGTTTGCGTCGCAAAGCCCGCTTCGACTTGTAAATCATGCGCGACGCGGACCGACACGAAGGTTACTCAGTTCAGATTCGCGCGCCGGAAACGGCGCCCCAGGTGGTGCGCCAGCGCGTCTTCACGAAAATCAAGCCTACGAGACCGAGCAGCGCAAGGAAACCGAAGAAGCCGAATCCGACCATGAAGCCGCCGGTCAGGCCCTTGGAAAGCGCGAGGGTCTTGGCGAGGAAATAGCCGCCAAATCCGCCCGCGGCGCCGACAAGCCCAGTCATCGCGCCGATCTCGCGGCGGAAGCGCTGCGGCAGCAGCTGAAACACCGCGCCATTGCCCATGCCGAGCGACAGCACGCCGATCGAGAACAGCGCCACCGCCGCAAAGGCCACGGGCGGCAGCTCCATCAAGCCCCATCCCGCAACGCCCTTCGCCGGCGCCGGTCCCGCCGGAAGCAAGGCGACGGCGAAATAGCAGGCGGACACGACGAGGAAAAGGAACGACAACGCCTTCACCCCGCCGATGCGGTCCGCGATATAGCCGCCCACCGGCCGGAAGCCCGAGCCGAAGGCGACGATCAGCGCCACCATGAGTCCCGCGGCGACGCCCGTCGCGTGATATTGCGTAGTGAAGTAGAGCGGAAGCGCCGAGGCGAGACCGACAAAACCGCCGAAGGTGATGAAGTAGAAGAACATGAACCAGCGGCTGTCGGAATCCGCGAGCATTCTGCCGTAGCCGGAAAGATCAATCGTGGCTCTGGCGCCTGGCGCGTCCTTGGCGGCCAGCGAGTAGATCAGGAGCACGAGGACCATCAGCGCCAGCAGAACGCCATAGACGGTCCGCCAGCCGAAAGCTTCGGCGATCGACGGCGCGAACAGCGTGTCGAGCACGACGCCCATATTGCCGGCGCCGGCGATGCCCATCACCAGACCCTGATATTGCGGCGGATACCAACGGCCGGCTTGCGGCAGCGCGACGGCGAAGGAGGCGCCGGCGATCCCCAGCGAAAGACCGAAAAGCGCGATCGCGATCGAACTCGTCAGTCCGAAGACGCATACGAGAGAAACGGCGAACATGACGACCGCCTGCGCGAGGATGCCCGTCATCTTCGGGCCGATCGCGTCGGCGAGAAGACCAAGCGGGACGCGGAAAAAAGCCCCGCCGAGCACTGGAATTGCGACCAGCGAGATTTTGTCCTCGACCGAAATCGGCATGTCCTTGGCGATGTAAATCATCAGCGGACCGAGTGAAACCCAGGCCATGAAGCTGATGTCAAAGTAAAGAAAGGCCGCAAGCAGCGTCGGCCAATGGCCGGCCTTCTTGAAGTCCGCGAGTTTCATACCGTGCTCCTTCTTTATTTATGCGTGTTGCCCCGTCGTCGTCCGATTCGCTGACGATCCGGCGGCGAAAGAGGCCTTGATGAGACGTTCGATTTCCGGCCGGCATGAGCCGCAGTTGGAGCCTGCGCGGATCGCCTGGCCGATGTCGGAAGCCGAGCGGCGCCCCTGCGCGATCGCGGCTTCGATTTTCCTTTGCCCGACGCCGAAGCAGGAACAGACGAGCGGACCGTCGTCTTCGACCTGTCGGCCCGACCGACCGGACAGAAGCGACAGCCGCTCCGAGCGATCGAGACGATCGCGGGAGAAGAGTTCAAGCGCCAAATCCCATGGCGGCGAAACCGGCGCGAGACTCCAGATGAACGTCGCGCGCTCGTCGACGAAGGCCGCTCCGGAGAGGAGGTTCCTGGTTTCGTCGATTAACTCGATAACGTCATCGCTCGCAGCGGCGGCGCGGATCAACGCCGCCCAATCGTCGTCCTTGAGGTCGCCGGCGACGCGATAGCCAAAGCCGTCGGCGACGGCGACCCTCGTCCACCACACGTCCCGGGGCAAAGCCATCGGCTTGCGGGCAAGGAAAAAGCCCTGACGCGCGAAGCGCAGGGGCGTGACAATCGCCGGCGTCGCCTTGGCTTCCGGCTGCCCCGAGAAGGGATCGACGAAGGGCGCGACAAGCGCGCCGACGCGCGCATGCGCGGCGGTTTCATCGGTCCAATGGATCGGCGCGAAAATATGTCCTGCCGGCTGACGGTCGGTGACGACCGCACGCAGGACGCAGTCGCCATAGGGCGTCGCGACGCGGGCGAAGCCGCCGTGGTCAACGCCAAAGCGATCGGCGTCGGCCGCGCCGATCTCGACGAAGGGCTCGGCAAGATGTCGCGCGAGACGGGGGCTCAGGCCGGTTCGCGTCATGGTGTGCCATTGATCGCGGATGCGGCCGGTATTGAGCCGAAACGGGAAGTCCTCCGTCAGCTTCGTCGCCAGGCCCGGCTTCGCTGGCGCGATGAATTTCCCTCGTCGGTCCGGCCAGAAAAAATCGCCATGCGCGAACAATCGCTCGCGGCCTTTGCGCTCGCCGGCATGGATCGGCCATTGCGTCGGCTCGAACGCGTCATATTCGGCGTCGCTCAGCCGCGCCAGCCCGCCGATATTGAAAGCGCGCGCGCCGCGATTCTCGAAGGCCGAGAGAGCGGCGTGTTCGCGAAAGACGTCGGCGGAGGAGCGGAAGTCGAACCCTGCGAATCCCATCCGTCGCGCGACATCGGAGAAGATCGCCCAGTCGGGACGGGTTTCGCCCGGCGCCGGCAGAAAAGCGCGCTGACGGGAAATGCGGCGCTCCGAATTCGTCACCGTGCCGCTCTTCTCGCCCCAGGCCTGCGCCGGCAGCAGCAGGTGCGCGCCGCCGTTGATCGTGTCGTTCGACATGACATTGTCGGAGACGATGAAGAGTTCGAGCTTCGCGAGAGCGGCGCGCGCCGCATTGGCGTTGGGAAGAGAGGCCGCCGGATTGGTTCCCACGACCCACAGCGCCTTGATGTCGCCGCGCGCGATGGCGTCGAACATCTGCACCGCTTTCAAGCCTTCGCGCTTCGCCATGCGCGGCGCATTCCAGAAGCGGCGAACGCGATCGACGCTTTCGGCGTCGAAGCCCATATGCGCGGCAAGGCTGTTCGCGAGCCCGCCGACTTCGCGCCCACCCATCGCATTGGGCTGGCCGGTCAGCGAGAAGGGCGAGGCGCCTGGCTTGCCGACTCGGCCCGTCGCGAGATGGCAATTGATGATCGCGTTGACCTTGTCCGTTCCCTGCGCCGACTGGTTGACGCCCTGGGAGAAGGCGGTCACCGTGCGCGCCGTTCGCGCGAAGAGTTCGAAGAAGGCCGCGATATCGACCTCACGCAGCTGCGTCGACATTGCGGTCGCTTCGATCGACGGCGCAATGTTCCGGGCCGCGGTCAGAGCGCTTTCGAAGCCGGTTGTGTATTGGCGAATATAGTCGGGGTCGAGCGCGCCGAACTTGTCGAGATAGACGAGCAGGCTGCAAAACAGCGCCTGGTCCGCGCCCGGCGCGATCTGCAGGAACAGATCCGCGCTTTCCGCCGTCGCCGTGCGGCGCGTGTCGATGACGACGAGCTTTGCCCCGCGCTCCTCCTTGTTGCGCATGATGCGCTGAAACAGAATCGGATGGCACCAGGCGGCGTTCGAGCCGACGAGCACGATGAGATCGGCTTCGTCCAAATCCTCATAGCTGCCCGGCACCACGTCGGCGCCGAAGGCGCGCTTGTGGCCGGCGACCGTCGACGCCATGCACAGGCGGGAATTAGTGTCGACATTGGCGGAGCCGATGAAGCCTTTCATCAGCTTGTTGGGAACATAATAGTCTTCGGTCAGCAGCTGGCCCGAGAGATAGACCGCGACGGCGTCTGGACCGTGCCGGTCGACGATGCGGCGAAGGCCCTTGGCGGCTTCGTCCAGCGCCGCATCCCAATTCACCCGCGCCAAGGCGCCGTCAGCCTGACGGCGCATCGGATAGAGAAGGCGCCCGTCGAGCCCGAGCGTTTCACCGAGCGCCGAGCCCTTGGAGCAGAGCCGGGCGAAATTGGCCGGATGAGCGGGATCGCCGACAACATCCTTGGCGCCGGGCGAAGCGATTACGCCGCAACCGACGCCGCAATAGGGACAGGTCGAACGCGTCGCGGTCGCCTGAACGGGCGAGGCGTCAGCCTGCGAGATGTCGAGCGGCGGCGGCGCCAGGACTGCGTCGAGCATTTGCGGCCTCAATAGACGTCCTGTTGATAGCGTCCGCTCTTCTTGAGCTGCGCGACGAAGGCGACCGCTTCATCGGCGCTGCGCGCGCCATATTCGGCGACGACGTCGACCAGCGCGCGCTCGACATCCTTGGCCATGCGCTGGGCGTCGCCGCAGACATAGAAATGCGCGCCTTCGGCAAGCCATGCCCAAAGCTCGCGGCCAGCTTGGCTCATGCGGTCCTGCACATAGAATTTCTCCCCGCCATCGCGCGACCAGGCGAGCGACAGGCGCGTGAGCAGGCCGGTCGCCTTCATCGTTTCGAATTCGTCGGCGTAGAAAAAATCACAAGCCGAGCGCTGATGGCCGAAGAACAGCCAGTTCCTGCCGCTCGCCTGCGTCGCCGCGCGCTCCTGCAGAAAGGCGCGAAACGGCGCGACGCCGGTGCCGGGCCCGACCATGATGATCGGCGTCGCGGGATCGTCGGGCAGGCTGAACCCATGCGCCGGCTGAACGTAAACGGGAATTGTGTCGCCCGGCGCAATGCGCTCGGCCAGGAAGGTCGACGCGACGCCGACGCGTTTGCGCTTACCGATTACATAGCGGACGGCGTCGACGGTCAGCGACAGGCGCCCCGGCGACGCCTTCGGCGACGATGAAATCGAATAGAGTCGCGGCTGCAGCGGCTCCAGCGCTTCGACAAAAGCTTCGGGATGCGGGCGCGCGTTCGGGAACTTCTGCAGCACGGCCAGAACGTCGAGCGTTGCGGCGTCGCCATCGGGATCCTCGCCCTGCGCGAGCAAACGCGCCTTCTCGCGTTGCGCGCCGCCGGTGATGAAGGACATCAATTCGAACAGCGCATCCGGCGCCGGAGAGAGCGACACGTCGTTCAACAATGCGTCGCGCAGCGTCTTATCCCTCACCGGCGTCACATGCGAGGCGCCAAGCATGGCGATGATCTGGTCGACGAGGCCGAGTTCGTTTTTTGGAAACACGCCGAAACTGTCGCCGACCCTGTATGTCAGTTCGCTGGCGCCGACATCGAATTCGATATGCCAGGTGTCTTTTTCCGAGCCTTGCTGGTTGAGCCGGCGACGCGACAGAAAAGTCGCGCCCGCCGGATTGTCGCGCGAGCGGCCGGGCGCCGGCGCGACCGCGCTTGCCGAAGCGATGGCTGGCTCTCCCGTCGCCGGAGCTGGGGGCAGCGCGGCCTCGTCCAGCTCCGCCGCCAGCGCTTTCAGCATGCGCGCCGTGTCCTTGCCGCCGGGCGCGCAGAGATTGAGCCGCGTTTCCTTCTTGGCGGCGAGCACATCCGCATAGGTCTCGCAATTGTAGCCGCATTGACCGCAGTCCTGCTGCGCCATGGCCGCCATCATTCGCCGGCGCAGCGGCCGTCCTTGCGCCAGCTGCATGCGCGCATCCAGCGCCAGAGTTTGGTCGTGCCAGGGCGCTTCGCCGTCGTCGGCCTCGGCGGCGCCGACGCCCAGCACCGCAGCGTTGGCTTCCGGCGACAGCGGCGTGACGGAGCCGTCGTCAGGCGCGGCGAAGCCGGCGAAGAAGCCGCTCAGCCAGGCGCGCTGTTCGGGCGTGAACGGCGCGCTCGGCGGAATCAGAAACGGCGGGGGGGACATATGGGTCACGCCGCGCTCTCCTCATTCACGACGCGACGCAGCGTCTCGATGTCGTGGCGCCGCGCGAAGGCGACGAAGGTTTCGTCCGCGCTTGCACGGTTCTTTCGATAGGCGCGCAGAATTTTCGCCACCGCTTCCGGCGCGTCTTCCGCTTTCACGTTCTGGTGGAGTTCGGCGGCGATGCGGGCGTCTTCGGCGAATCCGCCGCCGACGAGAATGTGATAGCCCTCGACCGTGTCGCCTTCGTCATTGATCGGCACGCGCGCGCCGATCAGCCCGATGTCGCCGATGTAATGCTGGGCGCAGGAATGATGGCAGCCGGTGAGATGAATGTTGATCGGCGTGTCGATCGGCGCCGCGCTTTCGCAATGCGCCGCGATGTCTTCGGCATGTCGCTTGGTGTCGGCGGCGGCGAAGCGACAGCCGAAATTCCCCGTGCAGGCGACAAGTCCGGCGCGAATCGGCGAGGCCTGCGTCGAAAGGCCGAGCGCCTCGATCGCCGCGACCGCCGCGGCGATACGCTCGTCGGCGACGCCGGTGATCAGCACATTCTGCCAGACTGTCAGACGCAGCCCGCCGTCGCCGAATTGGCGCGCGATCTTCGCGAGACCGCGCGCCTGCTCGGGGGCGAACCGACCGACCGGCAGAGCGACGCCGATCCAATTGAAGCCAGCCTGTTTCTGTCGATGCACGCCGATATGCGCGGCGCGATCCTGACGCGGACGCGCTTCGATCGCGTCGGCGTCGACGCGCAGCAGCTTGCGGCCGAGCTTTTCTTCGACCGCGGCAAGGAATTTGTCGAAGCCGAAGGCGTCGAGCACATATTTCAGCCGCGCCTTGGCGCGGTTGGTGCGGTCGCCATGGTCGATGAAGACCCGCAGAACCTTGTCGGCGACCTCCACCGCTTCGTCCGGCGGCACGATGACGCCCGTATCGCGGGCGAAGTCCCTGTGGCCGGTGATCCCGCCGAGCGCCAGCCGGAAATAGACGCCCGGCGCGACCCCGCGCCCGTCGTTTACGACGACAGCCTGGAATCCGATGTCGTTGGTGTCCTCCAGCGCGCCGATCAATCCCGCGCCGTCAAAAGCGATATTGAATTTGCGCGGCAGGCCGTAAAGCGAGCGGTCGTTGAGGATATGATGATGCATCGCCCGCGCATAGGGGCGCGTGTCGATCAGCTCCTGCGGATCGACGCCTGCCGTCGGCGTGCCGGTGACGTTGCGGATATTGTCGGCGCCGGAGCCCTTGCTCCACAGTCCGAGATCCTGAATCGCCTCGAGAATGTTCGCGGCGTTCTTCGGGGCGACCTCGCGGATCTGAATATTGGCGCGCGTCGTCACATGCAGATAGCCGCCGCCGTAGTTTTGCGCGAGATCAGCGAGGCCGGCGAACTGCCAATGATTAAGCGCGCCATTGGGGATGCGCAGCCGGCACATATAGGCGTCCTGGTTGGGCGCGACATAAAAGAGGCCGTAGAACCGCCAGCGAAAATTGTCCGCCGGTTTGGGCGGGGCGTTTTCCTTCGCCTGCGCGACGAGGCGCGGCCAGGCGTCGAACGGATGCTCCTCGCGCTTCCATTTTTCCTGATCGGTGAGCTTGCCGCCGGCGGCCGTGACGCGGTCCTGCGCCGAAAAATGCGCGGCGTCGGGCCCCATCGGCTGCGTCGGCGCGGGCGTCGCCCTTTGCCCGCCGCGAGCCGAGAAGCCGGCGGCGAATCCTTCGAGATAGCGCTTTTGATCGAGCGTGAAATCGACGGACATTTCAGGCGGCCTTCTGAACGGGCGCGCCGAACATCAATTCGTCGCGCATCGACGAAACATCCGCGCCGGATCGGATGAGATCGAGAAAATCGGCCGCGCCGCTGGTATCGCCGATCAGGATCGCGCCGACGAGCCGGTCATCGCGCATGACAAGCTTGCGATAAATTCCCATGCGCGGGTCCTGGCAGACGATGCGGCGCGAATCGTCATCGCCGAGATAGTCGCCGGCCGAGAAGACGCGAACGCCGGAGACTTTCAGGTTGGTCGAGACGACGCTGCCGCAATAGGACGCCGCCTCTCCCGCAAGCCGCATGGCGAGAACCCGCCCCTGCTCATAGGCGGGCTCGACGAGGCCATAACAGACGCCGCGATGTTCGGCGCATTCGCCAATGGCGAAAACGCCGGCTTCGCTGGTCTCGAGACCATCGTCGACGATCGCGCCGCGTCCGACGTTAAGACCCGCCTGTCGCGCGAGGTCGGCGTTGGGCCGGATGCCGACGGCGAAAATCACGGCGTCGGCCGGAATGGTTCGACCGTCGGCGAACTCTACGCCTTCGACGCGGCCCGCGCCGGCGATGCGCGTCGTATTGGCGTTGAGCAGCACGCGGACGCCTTTTTCTTCAACGAGGCGGCGCAGGATGTCGGCTGAAGCCGCGTCGAGCTGGCGCTCCATCAGCCGATCCATGACATGAACGAGCGTTACGTCGACGACGCGCCGCGCCAGCCCATAGGCCGCTTCGAGGCCAAGAAGGCCGCCGCCGATGACGACCGCGCGGGCGCCTTTGCCTTCGAGCCGGGACAGCGCCTCCACGTCCTGCACGTCGCGAAAAATATGAACGCCGGGCAGATCGGCGCCTTCGACCGGCAGCCTTACCGCATGCGAACCGGTCGCGAGCAAAAGTTTCGAATAATCGACGCTCGCTCCATTATCGAGAACGACGCGCCGGGCGGCGGCGTCTATCCTCACGGCCTTGCAGCCGCTGAGCGCGGAAACGCCTGGAGCGCGCCACCAATGCCGCGGTTTGAGTTCGATATCGTCGACCGACAAATCTCCTGCGAGCACCGAGGACAGCAGCACGCGATTATAGGCAAGCCGCGGCTCTTCCCCGATCACCAGAATGTCGTAGCGCTCCGGCGCGCGGCTGGTCAGCTCCTCGACGAAACGCGTCGCGGCCATGCCGGCGCCGATGACGACGAGCTTTTCACGGCTGTTACAAAGATGCATTCCTGTCATGCGTCGACTCTGCTGGACGGCCGATCGGTCCGGTCACAGGTCGCTTCGCCTGGTTTGCGAGAAACGGGCACGACGACCGAAGCGCGCCGCAAATTGCGAAATCGCTTCTGTGACGGAGCCCAGCCTTGGGCTCGTTCCGGCGGACCGGCGGTCGTCGTTGACCACTGCCGTAAGAGCATGATTCGGGCCAGACGCGCCCAATCGGCTCTCCTGTTGAAAATAAGGGCATTCCACGATCCGCGGCGGCGGATGGCGCTGTGCGGCGCCGAATGCTTAGGCGCTAGGCGCCTAACGCATGGCGTTTTTGAACAGGGGATCGGCGTTTAGAGCCGCTGTCCGATTGCGAAGCCGGCGAGATAATCGCCATAGCTGCGGCCGTCGAAAGAGGGTCCGGCGAAGGCGGCAATCTCGCGGTGATCATGCGCGCCGCCGACGGCGGCGTCGAACAGATCCGAGCGCAGGACGCCCTTCGCCGTGTCGGCCATGGCCGGAGAATAGCGCGTCTGCCCCCAGCGGAGCATTTGCGCATAGATCCATGCGGCCTGTCGCGGATCGGGCCGCAACGCGCCTGCTTCGCCAATGATGAGATAGTCATTTCTCTCGCGCGTCTCTTGACCATTGACGCGCAATCGCCCGGTCAGCACGCGCCGGATGATCTCGGCGTCGACGCCGACATATTCCGGGCGAGAGAGAATCTGCGAGACCTCGTCCAGGTTTTGCGGCGCGTCGACATAGGCGGCGCCTTTGCAGACGGCGCGGATCAGCGCGGCGACGAGATCGGGGTCGTCGTCGGCGAAATTCTCGCGCAGCGCGAGAACCTTCTCGGGCGCGCGCTCGAAAATCTCGCAGCCGAAATGGAGAATGACGCCGACGCCGGCGTCGACCGCGACGGAACTCCATGGCGCGCCGACGCAAAATCCGTCGAGCTGGCCGCGCGCGAGATTTTCCACCATGTACGGCGGCGGCAGAGCGATCAGCCGCAGGTCTTCGTCAGGATCGACGCCGCCTTCCGCCATCCAGTAACGCAGCTGGTAATTGTGCATGGAAAACGGGAAGGTCATGCCGAACGTCAGCGGCTCTCGTCCTTCGGCGCGGCGACGCGCCACGAGATTGGCCAATGCGCGCGCGGTTTCGCCAGGATCGGCGATCTCGCCCAGCGCCGCGAGTTCGGCATGAAGCGCCATGGACACCGCAACCGCATTGCCGTTCATCGCGAGATTGATCGGCGCCGCGAGCGGGACGCGCACGTGACCCAGGCCGAGCGTGGAGGCGACCGCCATCGGCGCGAGAAGATGCGCCGCGTCGAAGCGGCCGATGGCGAGCTTGTCTCTGATATTCGCCCAGGAGACCTCGCGGATCAGCTCGACATCCAGTCCCTCCGCCGCGGCGAAGCCCTTATGCGCGGCGATCAGCAGCGCGGCGGCGTCGACAAGCGGAATGAAGCCGATTTTAACCTGCGCTCCACCGCTCATTTGAACATCTCCGCCGCCGTGATGACCGAGCGCGCGATTTCGATGATTTTCTTGTTTTCGCGCATCGCCGCGCCGCGCATCATCTTGTAGGCCTCGTCTTCGGACAGCTTCTTCGCCTTCATCAATATGCCCTTGGCGCGTTCGATCGTCTTGCGCTCCTCGAGGTCGGATTTGGCGCGCTCGAGATCGTCCCGAAGCTTGGAGAAGGCCTCGAAGCGCGAAATGCACAGATCGAGGATCGACTTGATGCGCTCCTTTTTCAACCCGTCGACGATATAGGCCGAGACGCCGGCGTCGACCGAGGCCTGAATTGACGCCGTATCGCTCTGGTCGACGAACATCGCGATCGGCCGGCGCACCGCGCGGCTGACCTGAAACATCTGCTCGAGCGTGTCGCGCGAGGGATTTTCAAGATCGATCAGGATGACGTCCGGGTCGATGGCGTAGATCTGCTTCAGCAGATTGTGCATTTCGTCGATGCGCTCGACCTGCGTGAAGCCGGCTTCACGCAGTCCTTCCTGGAGGATCAACGATCGAATGGGACTTTCGTCGACGATGACGATTTTCAATTGGCGGCGTCCGCTGCGCGCAGAAGTGAATCGTGCATGCCGGGCGCCGCGTCGCCAGCCGTCATACTCGCGATGCCCGCCCGATGCAATCCACGCGGTTATATCTTGAACCGCAGCGACATGCCCGCCTGCCAGTTTTTCATGATCTGGGGACCGTTGAGGTTCTGGTAGACCGGCAAACCCGCCTCGATCGCGAGCAGCGTGTTTTCATATCCGACAAATTTGCCGCTGATCGTCGCGCCGCCGAAGAGTTCGACCCGCTGGCCGCCGTAAAACGCCGGGTTCGCCGGCACGGCCGGGCCGCGGATTTCCGGATCGAATCCGCGAATCGGACCTTGCGTCGAGCCGCTCACGCGGAACGTGGTGGTGAGGCCGGGCGTCCAAGTATAACCGCCCCAGGCGTTGAATTCATGCAGATCGCCCCAGCGGTAGCCTCCCGATGGAGTGGGGCCGAGCGGGAAAGTCAGCCGGTAGTTGAGAAGGTAGTCCCAGGAATAGCCCAGCGTATTTGGGGCCAGCGGGAAGCGCCCGCGATAGCCGAGGCCCCACGACCACGGCCCCAGATAGCCCGCATAGATGACGCCGGGGAGGAAATCGAACGTGCCCGTGCCGGGCTGCATGCCGTAGAATCCGCGGACGTTGCGGCGGGTTCCGTCGGGCAGGAGAAAGTCCTTGAACGTGGCCGTGTAGCTGCCGGCGGGGAAGGAGAAGCCAAGAGAGAGCTGGATGCGGTGGACGTCGTCCTGATAGACGCGATACACGCCCGATAAAGTGACGTCGGCAAGGCTCGTCGTTCCCGGCAGGCTCCTGCCCAGCGGCTGTATTCCGGAAGCGCCCTTGAAGGTCAGGGCGTTGAGATTTTTCTCGATCATGCCGGCCGTGAGAATCACCGAGAGGTCTTTCGTGACGCCGTAGTTCAAGCCGACAATTTGCGTCGCGACCGCGATATTTTGCGGAATGATGCGCACCGTCTGCCGGGGATTGAGAAAGAACGGCACGTTCGTGACGATATATTCGTTAGAGACCGTGCGCGTTCCCATCTTGATGCCCGACAGATTGGCGAAGACGGGAGTAATGGAGAGAACGAGTTTGCCGGCGGCCGGCATGTCGGCGCCGAATATGCCCATGGGCGCCGGCGGCGGAGGCGGAGGCGGCGCGGGTTGCGCCGCGGCGGGCGGAGCCTTTATCGAAGGAGCATCCGCGGATACCGACTTGCGGGGCGCGGCGTTGGCGTCGGCTGCGACGATCGCCGCCGCCATCGCCATCGCCAGCGCGCCTTGCGACCGTCGAACCATCGATCGATGCGATTGTGCTTTCATCATCGCGAACCTCATCTGCGACTCGTCCGAGCGCGCCGGAAAAACAAAAAACCGCTGCCTGAACGTCTGCGCGGCAGACGTTCAGGACAGCGGCGATGCTGGGGGCCCCTCTATGGACCGTGGCGTCGCGAGCGACGCCTTCGCGAGGATGAATGCAATCGGGGCGCCACCTACAGCGAAGCTGTGAAGCGCGATCGGCCGGTTGCGGGGAACTCAAGGTTTTGTAAGGCTTCGCCGCGGCGGGCGAGCGCTTGCGCAACCGTCACGTAGCGCCAGTCGCTTCGCACGCCATGCTCAAGCGGCGGCGGCGTACGCCGAAAAAAATCGCATCCTGCCGCTGTCGACGACAATGCGCTTGCACTTTTCAGACGCAGCGGGCGCCCGCTTCGGTCGGCTCAAGATTGACGAGGGCAAGCGCAATGGCGCGCGATGGACGCGACGGAAGAACCGCCGCCCGACCCGAAGCAACTGCCTTTGCGAAGCCAGGAGAGGACTCGAATTTATTATAGAACCAATTGATTATAAAGATAACGCGATTGTCGCGGAGCATCGGAAGCCTCATTGAGCGCGGCCCATGCGTCAGGGTTGGCGGTGCGCATCAGATGTGGCCCCGCGTCGCAGGGCGAGGTTGCGCCCAGCGTCCGCATCGCCTTCACCATCGCGCCATAGGCGTTGAGATTATGCGCGATGATCCCCAGCGTCTCGCTGTCATCGGGAGCGGCCTCGCCTTTGGCCGCAAGGCCGGCGATGGCCGCCTCCAGCATATCCACCTTTTCGGCGAAATGCGCGAAGGCCGCGGCCGCCAGATCGGTCTCGAGCGCCGGGAATGATGCGTCGTGGGTCTCCTCCATGGTCCCTCTCCCTTATCGGCCCATGCCGCGGCCGCGGGTCATATCGAGCCCGACGCTCGCGAGACGAACTCGGCCCGCACGAAGTCACGCGCAACTGCGATAATTCTCTCGTCCAGATCGACGCGCCATAATCGGGCGTCGGTCAATCGCCTCGCTCGGACGGCGCATGTTATTCGTTCGTCCGGGAGATGCCATCGAATCGAAACAAGATCGGCTATGCAAAACCACAGAAGGCAATCGCCGCTTACGATGGCGCGTTCGTGCGCGAAGCGGAATGTGCGTTGTTCAGATTCGCGTGCGTCTCCGATGTCGCGGCAGGAAACCATAATTTGAATGTCGCGCCGCCGCCGGGCGTGTCTTCGACCCAGATGCGGCCGCCGTGCGCGTCGACGATCTCCTTGGCGATGGCGAGTCCGAGGCCGGTGCCGGGGCTGGCTTCGCTCTTTCGCCAGAAGGGCTCGAAAATCATGCCTCGGTCAGATTCCGCAATGCCCTCGCCGTGATCGATTACTTCGATTGTTGCGTCATCTTGCACACGAACGCGTACAACTCCGTCTCTCGGTTCGGCCCGAAGCGCATTGTCAACCAGATTGGCGATCACCGATTCCAAGGCGCCGCGGTCGCCTTTTACAAACATCGGAGAACTGGGGGCTTCCAACTCGATGCTTCTTCCATTTCTTATGCCGAGAAGCACTGCGTCCGAAACGACCGTCTTCGCGATCAAGACCAGATCGACCGCAGCGCCCGCATGGGTGGGACGAGTTTCCAACTTGGCAAAGGCAAGCAGCTGCTCGACGATATTGCGAATGCGGCGTACATCTCGCTTTAACTCGTCCTTGAAGCTTGGCTTCTCCGGCGCGTCGAGACGCGCGCTCAGAATCGCGATGGGCGTGCGAAGCTCATGCGCTGCGTTTGCGGTAAAGCGGCGTTGGATCGCAATGCCAGCGTCGAGTCGGTTGAGCGCAGTATTTACAGCATCCACAAGCGGATTAAGTTCCCCTGGAACATCATGCGAGTCGAGGCGCTGGTCGACGGAGTCCATGTCAATTCGCGCTGCGTCGCGTGCGACGGCGTGCAATGGCGCAAGGCCCTGACGCACCGCAAACCGCGCCGCCAGCGCGGACACCAAAATCATGATAGCAAGGTAGTTACCTAGCCATCTCAAGTCTTCGACGAAGCTGTAGACCAAGTCAGCTCGACTGAATTTCTGCCCATATACCGCAACATTCAATTTTCCGAACGGTGTAGAGACTCGTTGCATGTACCCCAGAGGAGCCGAACGTGGAGCTCCCCGAATACTAAAGTGTGTGTGTTGAGGAGTAATCTCGACGAGGTTGGCGAGATTGGAAACTAGCTCCGGATCCGATCCATCGAGCGGCTCGCTACTCGCGCTGTCAAATACCGCATATTTGAGGCCAGGGACCCGAATGATTTCGGCGCGCAAATCTGCATCGGGGACAATACTGAGTGTCCCCCTCCGGTTGCGCTCGACCGAATCGACGACCAGCTTGCTTGAGCGGGTGGCGGCCAACTCTTCGAAGCTGTTTGGATAGGGCTCCAAGCCGAGCAACCCTAACGTCAACAACGAGGCCCATGCGAATATGTAAGCGAAGACTTGGCCAAAGAGCACCCAAAACAGGACTCGGTGTGTAAGCGATAGGACTCTCAACGCCGAGACGCTGTCAGCATATAGCCAACGCCCCGCACGGTATGAATTTCAACTGATGCACCCACATTTTGAAGTCTGCGTCGCAATCTCGCGACAACCGTGTCGAGCGTATTGGCCTGCACGTCGTCATGAAGATTGAAGGCTTCGTCGATCAACGCTTCACGTGTTGTGACGCGATCGACACGCAACATCAGAGCGCGCAGCAGCATTAGCTCGCGACGGCTGCACACGCATGGATGACCTGCGTTCGTGACCTCCAGCGTCCGAAAATCGAAAGACAACGACCCAACGACAAGCGCGGGCAATTCCTGGCCCGCCGGGCGGCGCATGCATGCGCGAACTCTTGCGACAAGCTCCTCGCCCTGGAATGGCTTTGTTATGTAGTCGTCCGCTCCCGCGTCCAAACCGTCCACCTTATCGTGCAAGGCGTCAAGCGCTGTCAGCATCACGATTCTCGTGCTCGGTCGCAAAGCGCGAAATTCGCGGAGACGCGAAAGCGCGTCCCCTTCGGGCAATCGACGATCAAGTAAGATGAGTTCGTAGTGACGTTGACGAGAAGCCTCAATCGCTTCCGCCATCGTGTGGACTTTATCGACCGAGAACCCGGCCTTAGACACAATACCTTCGACGAGTTCCGCCATTTGTGGTTCGTCTTCCACGACCAAGATGCGCATTGTCGAATCTATTCCGAAGACTGTCCGCCGACTTTCTTTCAAAGCATGCCGTATTGGACAATTTCCGACAAGGGCGAGATCGACGATCGCCCCATCTAGTCTAAAGGCTTTCGCCATAGACGTCGCCCGTTTGTTGCAAAATTATCACAGCGAAGATGATTCCGAGCGATAGCCGGGAGCAAGTTCCGATTGCCAGAAACATGCAAGGTAGTAGGCCTAGTAACCTGACATGGCACGGAACAATACAACAAGCACAAACCAGCAGGGCCTGCAGGCGCATCTGCGGATCCTTCGTGGCGCGCTTTCTGTCCTGCTCCTACTCATAAACAGCCATATTTTCTTCGTGGCGGCGCCTGCGCGAGCCGCGAACGCTGTCGAAGCTTCTGTTTCGTCTCTCGCCTGCCTCTCGGGAGGGCAGGCGGAAGGAAAGGACAACCGCGAGAAATTCAAATGCGTTGGCAATTGCGCGCCATGTGCGGGGTGCGCCAGTGATCGGGAAGCGATCGCACGGTGTCAGGCCGGCGCTGATCCCTTGGCGCGGAGTGTTCGAGGCCGGCAGGAGCGCGAACGTGTTTCGCGCGTCTCAATCGAGTCCCCTCTGGGGTGGTGCAGTTCGTGGTCGGCGCAATCGCCTCCCTGAGACTTTCTGTTTGATCAAGTTCGACGCGGCTCGTCCGGGTCCTACTCCGACAAAGCATGAAAGCCTCAGGAGAAATCAATGACTCACGCTCGTTTCACGCGCGGCGTATCCGTTTGCACGCTCGCTTTCCTATGTTCCTCCGCGATCGCCCAGCAATCTCTTCCGACGATCGACGTCGGCGGGCAAAATCAACATCGTCGGTCCGGATCAGGAGCGAAGCCGCTGGCCGGCGGAGGCGCCAACGTCGGCGGCGCCGAACCCACTGCCGAAAATTCGCAAGTGGCGGGCGGAGGCAGATCAACGAATTCGGCGGAGCCGACGACGCCCACCGAAGGCTATGTCGTGCGCGACGCGTCAACTGCCATGAAGGCAGACATTCCCATTATGGAGACGCCGGCCTCGATCGTCGTCATTCCGAAACAGGTGCTTCGAGATCAAGCGATCAACCGTGTGCAGGACGCCGTGGACAATGTCTCGGGCGTTCGCTCCGTCAATGACGACCTGCAAGGCTTTGTCTACAAAATCCGTGGCTTCACGACCTTTGACGTATTTCGGAACCAGCTTGTGCAAGGAGGAGAGTCCAATTTCAACGGAGATACGGCGAATGTCGAGAGGATCGAAATTCTGAAAGGTCCCGCGTCGGTGCTTTACGGCCGCACGGAACCCGGCGGCATCATCAACATTGTCACGAAGCAGCCGTTGTTCGAGCCCCGTTATGTGGTGCAGCAACAAATCGGGAATTACGATCACTATCGCACCCAATGGGATTTCACTGCGCCGGTGAAAGAGTCGCCGGGACTCGCTTGGCGCCTCAGCGGAGCCTATACGGCTAGCCGCTTTTTTCGAGATTCGAGCAGCGCCAACCGCATCCTGGTGGCCCCCGTCGTGACCTATCAGCCGACCGCATGGACTGAGTTTACCGGAGACGCTCAGTATTACGGCAATGTGTCCCGCGTCATGACCGGGCTGCCATCTATAGGACCCAACCCGATAAATGTCCCCGTCACACACTCATACCAGGGATTCGACGATCCGAGGGATCATTCAAAAAATTTCCTTACGAGCTACATGTTTCGACAGAATCTCAGTGAGGACTGGAAAATCGTCAATCGATTCCTGTATTCGTCCAATTGGTTGACGCAAAATCTGCTGAAGCCCAATGGCTTGAGCGAGGATCTATCCGTGATGGATCGGGTCGTCCAGCAGCAGAGCATTAAGGGTCGGACCTTCTCGACGAACATCAATTTGGAAGGCAAGTTCCAGACTTTCGGCGCGAAGCACCTTTTCCTGTTCGGTCTCGACTATCTAAACAAATACTACGATTACTACCTGAGCGAAGGCAGCCTTCAGTTTCCAATCAACCTTTATGGGCCTTATCCCGGGTATGTCCCGCCGTTTGCATTCGATGAAGGCCTGGCCGGCGGCGGGTTCAAGTATTTGTCATCGACTCTTTGGCGTCAGAAAGGAATGTACGTCCAGGATCACGTGACGTTTCTTGACGACCGGGTTCACGTGTTGCTCGGCGTTCGGTACGATGTTGCCGATCAGAATTCCGGTGACAGCTGTTGCGGCTTCGACTCGACCAAAGGAGCTGCGATCCTTGCTCGACTGCGCAATCGAACGTTTACGGACACCGGATGGAGTCCTCGCTACGGAATCGTCTTCGACGTAACCCCTGAAGTAAGCGTCTACGGCAGCTTCACGCGATCATTCGGTCCGAGCAATCTCAACGCCACGCAAGCGCTGCCTCCCCAGCGCGGCACGCAATGGGAAGTCGGACTCAAGGCGCTGCCGCTCCCCGGCGTGACGGCTACCCTCGCCTTTTACCAGCTGACCAGGTCCAATCTGGTGATCCCGAACTTTGCGACGCCCGATCCGGGGGACGTAGCGCTTGCAGGGCTCCAACGAAGCCGCGGCATCGAGCTGGATGTGATGGGCGCCGTAACGGACCGCCTCGCGATCATCGCCAACTACGCCTATATCGACGCGAAGGTAATTTCCGACAACGCGGTCAACCCTTTCAATCGGCGCGGCGACCTCGATCCGGCCGTGTTCGGCGAAGTTGGCGGGCTTTATCTCAACCACCTCGACAATGTTCCGCGCCATTCGGGCAAGTTGTGGCTGACATACGACTTCGGCGACGACGGGCTCGGCTTTCGGGCTGGCGGCGGCGTTACGGCATCTTCGACGGCGTGGGGAGACATCCAGAATACCGTCGTCCTTCCCGCATGGGCGCGGCTGGACGCTTTTGCGAGCTACACGACGGCGATTGCTGGTCACAGGGTTTCCGCGCAGCTCAACCTCAACAACATCACCAACGCCCGCTACTTCAGCGGGACCGATATTTTCTTCTCCGTGCGTCCCTGGTTCAGCGCCTTCGCGGCGCCGCCCTTTACGGCTTGGGGCACACTCAAGTTCGAATGGTAACCGACCAAAGGACTTACTCTATTCCGCCTGCGGCGCAGAGTAAGTCTAACCCAATTTGACGAGCGGATCGCGATGCGTCGGCAGATCGTTTGGCTACACCGCTGGACCGGGCTCCTCATGGCCGGTTTCCTCATCGTGGTCGGCGTCACGGGGAGTCTCCTTGCCTTTTACGGCGAGTTGAATCATCTGCTCGCGCCGGAAATTTACGGCGCGCCGCACGGTGGCGCCACGCTCGACGCGGCGACGCTTGCGCGTCGCGCCGAGACGCTTGTCCCCGACGGACAAATCAACATGATCTATTTCGGCTATGACGCGCCGGTCGCCGAAATCAGCATGGAGGCGAAGCCAGATACGCCGCCTCTGGATTTCGACTACATCTATCTCGATCGACACACCGGCGCTGAACTCGGGCGCATGTTCTGGGGCGCAGCGCCCACGACGCGCGCCGCGATCATGCCGTTCGTCTATCAGCTGCATATGACGCTCGTCGCGGGCGACGTCGGCGCATGGATTCTCGGACTGGTCGCGCTCGCCTGGACCCTGGATTGTTTCGTTGGCTTCTATCTGACGCTTCCCGAACCCAGTGATCGTTCGCAAAAAAGCATTTTGACTCGCTGGAAGCCGGCATGGCTGATCAAAATCTCGGGTTCCTTTTTTCGCGTCAATTTCGACCTGCATCGCGCCGGAGGGCTCTGGCTCTGGCTGGCGCTGCTCATATTCGCCTGGTCGGGCGTCTACATGAATTTGAACGGTTTTTACACAAGCGCTATGTCGCTGCTGTTCGACTACCAACGACCCGTCGACGCGCGGAACGACTCGTCGCCCAACGAGAAGAAGCCGATGTCCTGGGACGCGGCTCAGGCGACGGCTCGAAGACTGATGGCGGAGCAAGCGCAAGTCGCCGGTTTCGAGACGACGCGCGAAGTGGCGCTCATTCTCTCGCGCGACAACGGCGTCTTCGAATATCGCGTTTATTCTTCTCGCGACATTGGCGACCATTACGGTCAGACGTCGCTCACCTTCGACGCATCCACAGGCGAGATGAGGAATCTTTCGCTGCCGACCGGCGCGCATTTCGGCAATACGCTCACCGCCTGGCTGTATGAATTGCACAAGGCCAATGTCTTTGGCCTTCCGTACAAAATGTTCGTCTCCGCCTTTGGCCTCCTCGTCGTCATGCTGTCTGTGACGGGCATCTACATCTGGTGGAAGAAGCGGCGTGCGCGAAAGCGTCACGTCGCAGGCGCGGCGGTTCAGACCATGCTGGCGCAGGAATCTCACTAGGCTTCTAAGAGTTACTATTTGAAGGAGACATTCATGCGGTCCCGAAAAGTGGATATCGAACTGCTCCGCCGCCGGATTTCGCGCATGACGTTGGTGGTCGCTTATGCGCGTCCGCCATTGATCGCCTTTCTTCGCGCGCGCGTAGCCTCCGACTTGGGCTCTCCGCGACTGCTCCTGAGGGATATTATTTGCGGTGGGCGCGACGGCGCGCCGTTGTGCCGGTTCACGGTTGAGGGGGACGCACTGGCCCGCTCCTTCGTCGCGCCGCTGGACCAATTGTCCCTCGGCAGAACTGGTCAAGTTGCGCGCCCGCTTTCCCGGCGATCTGCGCCAAACCTGCGACAGAAAGTTGAATGACGCGGCGGCAGCGTCCGCCGAGACGCGCGCGCGGGATCGCTTCTATTTCGCATTCATCGGACCTTAGGCCTATGAGATTGAGTGAAAGGCAGCGGAAATTTGGGGGATTGGCTGCGATTGCTTTTGCTTTGTTCGTCACGGCGATCGTCGTCTGGCGGCATTTCAACGGCGGCGCGAATGCTGCGCGTCTGTTTGACACGCGCGCCGTAGGGCTCGGCGTCGTCGAGCGAAGCGTTACGGCTTCCGGCGCGGTCAAGGCGTTGGTGACCGTCGATGTGGGTTCGCAAGTCTCGGGACCGATCACGGAGATAAAGGCGGATTTCAATAGCGCCGTGAAGCAGGGCGATCTTCTTGCGATCATCGATCGCGCGCCATTCGAGGCGAAAGTGCAGGCCGCTTCGGCGAATTTGGCGATCGCCAAGGCGGAGGTCGCCCGGCGCGAGGCGGCGATGGCGAAGATTCAAAAACATCTGGGGCTGCTCGATCGCGATGTCGGACGTTACCGGGCGCTCGCGTCATCGGCTGGCGTGTCGCGTCAACAACTCGATCAGGCGGAAACGCAAAGTGGCGCGACCCGGCATGACCTCGCCGCCGCGCAAGCCGAACTCGAGACGGCGAAAGCGACCGTCGTCCTGCGGCAGGCCGAACGCGATCAAGCGGAGATCAATCTCGCCCGCACGTTGATCAGATCGCCAATTAATGGCGTGGTGATCGACCGAAGGATGCAGCGCGGGCAGACCGTGACGGCGGAATATCAGACGCCGGTGTTGTTTCAGATCGCGCAGGACCTCTCCCAAATTCTGATTCTGGCGCAGGTCGACGAGGCGGATATCGGCGCCGTTCATGTCGGCGACAAGGTGACGTTTTCCGTCGAGGCTTTTCCCGACGAGACCTTTTCCGGCGTCGTCGATCAGATCCGGCTGGCCGCGACGAAGACGAGCGGGGTCGTGACCTACACGGTCGTCGTTCGCGCGCAGAATCCCGATATGCGGCTTTTCCCGGACATGACGGCGACGGTTCGGATCGTGACGGCGCGCCGCAACGACGCGCTGAATGTCCCGAATGAAGCGCTCCGGTTCCGCCCGGAGACAGCGCTTGCCGAGGACGCCAATCGGTCCGGGCAATCGCTCTTATGGGTTCTCGACTCGGGCAATTCGATGAAGCCGCGATCCGTTCGCCTGGGCGTCAGGGGGGATGCGACGACCGAAATTCTCGACGGCGATCTGAAGCCCGGCGACGCGGTGGTCCTGCGCGCCAAGGACGCTCGGACGGAGAGCAAATGAATGTCCGCCTCCATCAGCCCGCGCGACGTTCCCGCCATTGAATGCATGGGGCTGACCAAAACCTATGATCTCGGCACGGAGCAGGTGCATGCGCTGCGCTGCGTGAGCTTCTCGATCGCGAGAGGAGAGTTTGTCGCGATCATGGGCGCCTCGGGGTCCGGAAAGTCGACGCTGGCCAATTTGATCGGCGCGCTCGACACGCCCACTTCCGGCGAGTTGAAGATCGATTGCAAATTGGTTTCGTCGATGTCGAGCGACGAACTCGCCCATTTGCGCAATCAAAGCATTGGCTTCGTTTTTCAGCAGTTCAATCTGATGACGCGGATGACGGCGCTGGAGAATGTCAAACTGCCGCTGGTCTATGCGTCGAATCCAGTCGACTCCCCCGATGCGCGCGCGCGCAGTTGCTTGCGGCAGGTCGGGCTGGGCGAGCGGCTCCATCATCGCCCGAACCAGCTCTCCGGCGGCCAGCAGCAGCGCGTCGCCATCGCCCGCGCGCTGGTGAACGATCCAAAAATCGTCATCGCCGACGAGCCGACCGGCGCGCTCGACACGCATAATTCGCATGAAATCATGTCCCTTCTCTCGGAATTCAACCGGCAGGGGCTGACGCTGGTGGTCATTACGCATGAGCCCGATATCGCCGCCTATGCCGAGCGCCTGCTGCGCTTTCGCGACGGACAGTTGGTCGAGGACTTGCGGCCGCGCGCTCGTGTCGGGACAAGCGAGTCAAAGAGATGACGCCCGAGGTTCTCCTCCGCGAGGCGACGACGGCGCTTCGGCTCAACCTGTTGCGCAGCGCGTTGACGGCGATCGGCGTCATTGTTGGCGTCGGCAGCCTCGTCGTGATGAGCGCGGCGAGTTCCGGCGCGAACAAGCTGATTGAACGACAGATTGCGGACCAGGGAACTGACGTGCTGATCGTCCGAGCGGTCAAGGTGGAAAATGCGCTTCGGCGCGGCGCGGCGGTCGTTCTGACCGATCAGGACGTGAAAGCGATCCGGGAGCTTGTGCCGGACGTTGAGTTCATCTCGCGAGAAATCTACAGCAATGTGACCCTCGTATATGGAAACACCAGCTGGATCACCGAATATTGGGGCGTCGACGCCTCCTATGCCGACGTCTTTAGCGTCAGACTGTCCGAAGGCCGGTTTTTCGACGACGCGGAAGTTCGGTCAGGCGCCAAAGTCGTCGTTCTTGGCGCGACAGTCGCCAGAAAGCTGTTCGGATCTGCGTCTCCGCTCGATCAAACATTGCGTATGGGGGGAGCGCCGGTGCGCGTGATCGGCGTTCGGGCCAAGCGCGGATCCGTCGGCGGCCGGGATGAGGACAATTTCATCATTCTGCCGATCGTCACGGCGCGCGCCCATTTGCCGAATGCCGAGATGTCGAGCCCCCGGCAACTTAGCCTGATCGACATGAAAGTCTTCCCCGGCGCGAACCGCGACGCCGTCAAGCAGGCCGTGCTTGCTCTGCTGCGCGAGCGCAAACACCTGCGCGGCTCCCAAGAGGACAAGCTGGATGTGAGCGATCTTACGCAATTCGTTCAGTTGCTCAACACGACGCAATCCACCCTGACCTGGCTTCTCTCGGCGACGGCCGCGATTTCTCTTGTCGTCGGAGGCGTCGGCATCATGAATATCATGCTGGTGTCGGTGACGGAGCGCACGCATGAAATCGGGCTGCGCCTCGCGATCGGCGCGCGCAAGCGCGACATCCTCATGCAGTTCCTCGTCGAAGCCGTCACCCTTTGCGTGCTGGCCGGAATTGTCGGTCTTTTCCTCGGCGTCGCCGGCAGCGCGATGGTGGCGCATGCGTCCGATTGGCCGCTGATCATTCGACCCTCCAGCATCACGCTCGCGCTTCTGGTCTCGGTCGGCGTCGGCGTGCTGTTTGGCTACCTTCCGGCGAGGCGAGCGGCTTCAATGAATCCGATCGACGCGCTCAGGCGAGAATAGGGGCGGCCGATGACAACTCATCGTCTAGGCAGGCTCGCGACCCAAGCGGCTCGCAAATCCTTCAATCAAACCGACGGCGACCGAGCATCGGCGGCACCCGTTGTCATGACGCACCGCGCGGTAAGAAGAGAATCGAATGATCTCCACTTCGCCGCCGCCGTCTTGCGAGTGCAGACGGCATGAGCGCGCGCAACCGATCGCGGTCGAAAGCCTGTCTTCGGTGCGTGCGCGCAGTCGCCTCGGGCGCGGCGTTGTCGGCTCTCTTGGGATTGGGGGGCTGCAATCTCGAATGGGAAAAGCCCGATCCTGCCTCGCCGCCGCCGGAGCGATTCCGCGCGGCCGCGCCACGCTCCGCGCCGCCGCTGCGCGACGCGCGCAACTTTGCGGCGCTCTTCCGGCAATCTACGAAGCCGATAAGGGACCCTGGCCGTGAGCGCTTTCGTCGCCACACAACCGCTTGTTCGCCACCGTGGGCAAGTCATCAGCGAGCTCGGAGCGCGGCCAGAAGCACGATACGCCAGAGGCAAGAACCACCCGTGGCCGACGCTGAAAGGATCATCCGCAATAAGACCGTGCTCGCCGGCGCCGGCCCGTCCCTCGACGCTCTATCGCAAGATCGCGGAAAGCGCTTTCACGCGCCAAGCCCAATCAGCTTCAATGGCGCGCGGGCTGGCAAGAGTCTGGATCGCCGGTCCTGCCGGCGATGGCGCGGCGACCTCAGAGCGTTCGTCATAGGTTCGCTCGCTCAACCGCCCGGCGCGCCATTATTGCGGAATGCGTCAGGCATTTTGTCGATCGATGTGGATGTCATGAGAAGAACGAATGGTGCCAGGAGAGGACTCGAATTTACGCCATAATATTATGATTTTTAATGGCTTTATCAATGTGGAAAAAGTTTATACCAACAAAAATACCAACACCGTCACGGGCTTTGGGCTTTTCCTGCCTCATTCGCCAATTTGCGCCGAATCATGTTTCAAAGTCTATAATGCACGGCTTCCGCAACCCCGACTTTTGATCCGGCCCGAATGTTCGCAGGCTCCCTTTTTACACGCGACTTTTTGGTCGAAGGAATCACGGAACAGCCCGACTGGAAACGGTTCGCTGACGCTGAAGCCACAACCATTGTCGCAGCGCTCAAGTCGATTTTCGAGTCGTTTCCCGTTTCAAAAAGGCCCAACGAAACCCAGACCGAAGATGATCTAATCTGGCCAATCCTTTCCGTTCTCGGATGGCGGGACAATCTTCGCCAGCAAAATCTTTCGGCGCGCGGGCGGGACGACGTTCCCGATGGCTTGCTGTTCGCGGGGCCGGACGCCAAGGCGCAGGCCAATCGTCACCCGGAAGAATGGCGACGTTATGAACACGGCCTTGCGCTCGTAGAGTCGAAACGCTGGAACCGCCTCTTGGACCGCCCGGACCGGGGTAAGGACGATACAGGCGTCCCGTCGACCCAAATCATTCGCTATTTGCGCCGCGTCGACGATCTAACGAGCGGCAAGCTGCGCTGGGGCGTTCTGACCAACGGGCGCATTTGGCGGCTCTATTTTCAGGGCGCAAGGTCAGTCTCGGAGGACTTCCTAGAATTGGACCTCGCCGCCATTCTGGGAATTGCGCCCTTTGCCGATTTATTCGCGCCGAAAGACGAAGCCGAGCGCGTTCATTGGATAAAGGTCTTTACGCTGCTGTTCCGGCGAGAGGCGTTTCTTCCGGGCGTTGGCGACACGCGCCCCTTTCACATTCGGGCCTTGGAGCAGGGCCATTTTTGGGAAGAGAAAGTCGCCCGCAGCCTTTCGGACCTCGTTTTTACGAATGTATTCCCCAACCTCGCGCGCGGCCTCGCCACCAATGATCCGCAAGCGCCGGCCGTTATGTCAGCCGCCTATTTGGACGAAGTGCGCAACGGCGCGCTCATTTTGCTCTATCGGCTTTTGTTCGTGCTTTACGCCGAAGATCGCAACCTCTTGCCCGTCGGCGACCGCCGTTACGAAGACTATGGCTTGCGCAACAAGGTTCGGGAAGACGTTCACGCCCGCATCGACAGGGGGGACGCGTTTTCGTCCACGGCCGGCAATTATTATGGCCATATCAAGGGGCTGTTTCGGGCTATCGCAAACGGTGACGGCGCCATTGGGATTCCACCCTACAATGGCGGTCTTTTCGAGCCGTCTGCCGCGCCAATTCTCGCGCGCGCCGATTTGCCGGACGCCGTCATCGCGCCGCTAATCGACGCGCTTTCGCGCCGGGAAGAGAACGGACGCAAGGTCTATATCAACTATCGCGACCTTTCGGTTCAACAGCTCGGTTCGATATACGAGCGCTTGCTCGAATTTCAGTTACGGGCAGAGTCCGGCGCGATCATCGTCAGCCCCAATATCTTCGCCCGCAAGGGTTCGGGAAGCTATTACACCCCCGACGAACTGGTCGCGCTGATAATCGACCGCGCTGTCGGCCCGTTGATCGACGAAAAGCTAGACGCCTTTGCGCGGGAAGCCGAGCGCTTGGCGCGCGCCAAAGAGCCGATGGCCGCGCGCGTTCAAGAGCTTGCCAAACATGATCCCGCGACCGCCATTCTCGATTTGAAAATATGCGACCCGGCGATGGGGTCGGGCCATTTTCTCGTTTCGCTGGTCGACTATCTCGCCGACCGAATACTCGCGGCCATCGCGGAATCGGAATCGAAGGAAACCGTTGACTGGGGCGAATACGTCTCGCCACTTGGAGCGCGCATCGGCGCAATCCGCAAGCAAATCAAGAAACACGCGGACGAAGCAAAATGGATCATCGAAGATAGCCAACTCGACGACCGCCATATTCTACGGCGCATGATCCTGAAACGCGTGATTTACGGCGTCGATAAAAACCCGATGGCTGTAGAACTCGCCAAGGTCGCGCTTTGGCTGCATACCTTCACTGTTGGCGCGCCCCTCTCATTTCTAGACCATCATTTGAAATGCGGCGACTCGCTTTTTGGCGAGTGGGTCCGGCCGGTTATGGACAAAATCGCCAAATGGGGCGGCGAGCTTCTTATCAATAATGCGCTACAGCGGGCGCAAGGCTCCGCGCGCGGCATGGCGACCATCGAAAATCTGACGGACGCCGAAATCGCCGAAGCGAAGCAATCGGCGTCGCTTTTTGTCGAAGTCGAGAAGGCGACCGCGCCGCTTGCAGCCTTTATGAGCCTCATTCACGCGCTCGAATGGCTCACAGTAACCGACAAGGATGACAAGGCCGCCATTCGCGCATGGCTTGACGGAGTATTCGGCGACCCGATCGCGGTTGCGATGGGAGCGGAAGCCGTCGGGACGCCGCCCGCCGAGCAAACCTCATTTCTCGCGCCGGCCAAGCCCGTTCAGGAAACGCTTCTTGGCGTTTTGCCGCGAAGGAAGCGCGACCGCGAAACCGCCGAGCGTTTCATTGCGCTGTCGAAGCGCGCCAAGGCGCTAATCTCGGAAGAAAATTTCCTGCATTGGCAGGTTGGATTTCCCGGCGTGTGGACGAATTGGGAAAGCGCGGAGCGCGCCGGCGGCTTCGACGCCATTATCGGCAATCCGCCCTGGGACCGCATCAAGCTGCAGGAAGTCGAATGGTTCGCCGCGCGCGATGAAAAAATCGCCAAGGCGGAAACGGCGGCGAAACGAAAGAGCCTGATCAAGGCGCTACAGGACGCAGAAAATTCGTTGTTTTTCGACTACACACGCGCGGCGGAGCGCGCCGAGGCAACGAGTCGGATAGCCCGCAAATGCGGCGAATACCCTCAACTTTCCGGCGGAGATACGAATCTAAACTCCCTGTTTATTGAACGCTCCCAAGAGCTAGTGAAGCCGAAGGGGATCGTCGGTCTTCTTGTTCCTTCAGGCATCGCATCCGATCAAAGTTCATCGTCATTTTTTCGAGCCATGGTAGAGCAGAAGCGTCTCGAATGTGTCATTGATTTTTTCAATAAGCGCTATGATGGAACGCTGTTTTTTCCCGACGTTTATTATCGTTTCAAATTTTGCGCTTACATCGCCGGTGGAGCTGCGCGCCATTTTGGAGCAATGACCTTCGGCTTCTTCGTCCGCGACATGGCCGAAATTCGCGATCCAAACCGTGTGTTTTCAATCTCGCCAGAGGACATCGAGAGAATCAATCCGAATTCGGGCACCGCTCCCATTTTTCAGTCCCGGCGCGATTTGGACATCACGCGGTCAGTATACACGCGATTGCCCGTGTTGAGCGACCACTCAAAAGAACGTGACGAAAGATGCTTTGCGCTTCGTTATGTTCGTATGCTGGATATGGCGAATGACTCGGATCGATTTCTTAACCCAACGAAGTTGACGCAGATCAGCGCTTATCCGATAGGTTTAAACATCTGGAAAAAAGGTCAGACGCAATTCTTGCCGTTATACGAAGGCAAAATGGTGCAAGCTTATGACCATCGCGCCTCAGATATTTTATTGGCGGAAGGCAATCTTTTTCGTGCGGGCCAAGGCCGCGCGCTGACAGTCGAAGAACATCGCGACCCGACGCGTTGTCCAATCCCGCGCTACTGGATTGAGGCGTCAAATGTCGATTGGGGCGCATCAACGCGCTGGTGCTTGGCGTTAAAGGACGTGACTTCCGTCACCAACGCGAGGACGACGATTGCGACCCTGATTCCATTTGTTGGCGCTGGGCATACATTGCCTCTACTCATGCCTGTTGAGAAATTAGACCCAACCTATCCCGACAGCGCAACTTCATTGCTCGCAAATTTCAATAGCACTGTGTTCGATTATATGGCGCGCCAAAAGGTTCACAACAATCATTTGGCTTGGTATCTTATGGAACAACTCCCCGTCATTCCTTCCGCTTCATTCAACCATCGCTTCGGCAAGAAAACCGCCCGTGCCATTATCCGTGACGAAGTTCTCGCACTAACCTACACCGCCCATGACATGGCGCCCTTCGCGAAGGACATGGGTTATGTCGACAACAAGGGCAATGTCTTGCCGCCCTTCAAATGGGACGAAGAGGACCGCGCCCATCGGCGCGCGAAACTCGACGCCGTTTTCTTTCATCTCTATGGCGTCACCAACCCCGGCGACGTGGAATATGTTTTCAGCACATTTCCCATCGTCGAACGCGAAGAAACGGAACGATGGGGTCGCTATCTCTCTCGCGACTTGACGCTCGCCTATATTAACGCGCTCGCCGCTGGCGACCCCGACGCGCGCATCAAGCTTTAATCTCACGCACTCTTTCTTTGTCGCTCCATTTGGTCCGCGAGTTTACGTAGAATGTCGGGCGCCAAGTCCGGCCCGTCCGACGGCGGCTTTCCAAGCCCGCGAATGATTTCCGCCTGCCTATGCGGCGCAAGCGTTCCATAGCTCGAAAAAGTCGTCAGGACTTGTTCATGCCCCAAATTCTGCGACCACGCTTTGATTTGTTCGGCGTCGAGTTTCAGCTCGTAGGCAAGTTGCACAAGCGTATTTCGGAGCGAATGCGGATTGAAATAGGGAAGGCTTGCCCGGCCAAAGGCTTCGCAGAAAATCATTCGCACGGGGTCCGCATTCGCCCAATGCTCGCGCGAGAGGCCATCGGCGGCAAATTGCATATCGGCGTTCGGCGCAACGCGAGTTTTCGGAAAGAGCGGGTCTTTCGGGACGAATCCTTTTTCTGCGCGCAGGAAGTCGATCCAATCGACAACGATTTTCTGAATGTCTGCGCCAACCGGGAAAAACCAAGTCGGAAAGCTCTTGGCGCGTTTCGTCTTCACCTCGCGTGCGTCCTGTTCGACGAGTTGGCGCTCCAAATCAATATGTTTGAGCTTGAATGAGACGATGGCGCGGTCGCGCGCGCCAGTCAGAATCGCGAAGGCGACCAGCGCCCGGTCGCGCCGCTCGATTTCCGTTTGCGTCGGCATGGCGTCCAAGACGGCGCGGATTTGCGCCAGCGTTGGGTGGGGCGTGTAGCGTTCCGCAGTTGCGACGCGGGAGAGATTTTCGGGCGGGTTGAAATATTCCGCGTCGGAATATTTGATCCGCCTGCGGTAATCGGGTTGATCCGCGAGCCATATGAAAAACGCCTTCAACATGCCAAGCGTCGATGCGATGGTTGATGCGGATAGCGGCGCGCCGGTCCGAACGTTGCGCTGTTCGCGAAGATGTTCTTTAAAGGCTTGCGCCTGTTCGATATGGAATTTTTTGAAGTCCCGCCGCTTATTGTAGGAATCAAAGCGTTCTATCGCTTTAGCGACGGCGTCTAGAGAGGCTTCGTCGCGCCCCTTTGCATGGCGGAGAAATTCGAGGTAACGGCGCGTCACGCGCACATTGGCGGGCGTTCGTTTCACGCTCATTTTGGTTTCCTTCCGAAAGTAACATTCGGGGCGGGTTGCGGGCTATCGGCTAGGCGTTGTTGCGGCGCTTGAAAACTCACGTCCAAATCGCCTCGGACGGCGTCGATTTTTGCGAGACTGACGAAGCGCTGAATTAGCCGATCGCAAGTCGGACAGATGCCTCGCAGCCGTCCTTTGACGCCATTCTGGGGGATATATTCGGCCATCGCGCCGGCCGGGCGCTTTCGCTCCCGACAGCGGACGCAATAGATTTCCCCCACGCGACATGGTTGCTTGGGTGGGTGTTTGTTTTGGAGATAGGCGCGAAGGTCGCTCCCGTGAATCAGGAACGGGCGCTTGCGCTCGATGGGTTCAAGGCCGTGCGAAATCCATCGCAGCACAGTTTGCTTGTGCGCGTCGAGAAGCCTTGCGGCTTCCGGGATAGTGTAGCTGCGATGGATTTTGACGCGGCGCAGATCGTATCGCCGCGCCATGCGTCATTCAGCCTTGTCTATGAGTTCGTTTATATCCTGCGCTCGCCATGCGGTGATTCGCCGGCCAAGTTTTACGGGCTTGGGGTAGCGCCCTTCCTTGACGCCAGCCCACCAAGTGGAACGCGCGATTGGAATGGGGCCACGAGGGGCTAGAATCTCAGGAAGGCGCACAAACCCTGTCTGCGGGAAGGGTCGACAAACGGCGTCCGGAATTGCTCCAGCGCTCACGTCGTATTTTTTCATCTTGTAGCTTAGCCTATCACATTTCTGTTGACGGCTTGGCGGAGCGTCATTGATCCTTTGACCTTGACGCCGACGCCCGCTAGGCTATGGCCCGTTCATCTAAAGAGCACGGGTTAAACCCCGGGGCCGCATCAACCTGTGAAGAGGTTCGATGCGGCTTTTTTTTTCGCCGTCCGCTTCCGAACGGGAAGCTCGTTTGCGGACCATCCGAGTCCACAGGCCTACAATAAGCACCTTTTCGCGTGAGGAACGAACCATGCACGCCTTATGCACAGAAAAAATGAGGGAGTTGCTTGTGGAGCGCAATATTCACGAGCACTTGAGAACGCATTATTCGATTCGAAAATCCAAGGCCGTCTATCTAGATGCGTTGGTGATCGAGTAAATCCGCCTGTGTCCAATAGGTATTTATATTGTGCAAAAGAGATTGGTCGATATCCGACAGGAACGACGTGATTTCCATTTCTTGGCCAAAAAAATCCGCGCGTGAATACGAATCTGATTAGGGAGTATATTTGCTGGGAGAATTTTACCCCCACCCCTCGCCCTCACGGCGCCCCTCATGCGCGTAGCGGTATGATCTTCGCGCCGCTCTTCATTTCTCCGCATCTTTCCGCCCACCAAGCCATCATGCGGACGCGCTCTTCCCAATAGTCCGCGCGGGCATAGGCCCGACGGACGCCGTCATTATCGACATGCGCAAGCTGGCGTTCGATCGCGTCGGGATTCCAAAGCCCGCTTTCATTTAGCATCGACGACGCGGCGGAACGAAAGCCATGGGCGCACATCTCGTCTTTCGAAAAACCGAGTCGGCGTAGCGCGGCGTTGATCGTGTTTTCGCTCATGCAGCGATCGGGCACGCGGATGGACGGAAAGAGCAACGTCCCGCCTCCCGTCATGGCTTGGAGCTTTCGCAGCATCTCTATGGCTCTCGGCGCCAGCGGAACGCGATGCTCGCGGCGCATCTTCATGCGCGCGGCGGGGATAGACCAGACCCCCGCCTCAAGATCGAAGTCCGCCCATTCGGCCGCGCGCAGCTCGCCCGGCCGCGTGAAGGTGAGCGCCAACATCTCCAGCGCCACTTGTGTTTCCGGCGCGCCTTCATAGGCGGCGATGCGGCGCAAGAGCGCTCCGAAGGCTTTGGGCTCGACGATGGCGGCGCGGTGGCGCACGATTGGCGCGGCGATCGCGCCCTTGAGGGCTCCGGTCGGGTCGCTGTCGGCGCGGCCGGTGGCGACGGCGTAGCGGAAGACTTGGCCGATGGCGCCGCGCATCTTCTTGGCAGTTTCGACGCGTCCGCTGGCCTCGATGGGGCGCAAGGCGGCGAGTATTTCAGGCGCGGAGAGCTCCCGCATAGGTCGGCCGCCAATAGCGGGCCGCGCAAGGCTCATGAACCATTCGAACTTGACAAGGGTCCGGTCGGCCTTGCCCTCCCGCCGCTTCTTTTCGATTAATTCGGCGGCGATGGCGTCGAAAGTGTTTGCGGCGTTCGCCGCCCTGACCGCTTTAGCAAGCTTGCGGACATGGCCGGGGTCTTGGCCAGCCGCCAAGAGTTTCTTGGCGTCCTCGCGCGCCGCGCGCGCATCGCGCAGGCCTACGGCCGGATACACGCCGACGGCGAGCGTCTTTTGCGCGCCCTCGCAGCGGTAAGCCAAACGCCATCGCTTCGCTCCGTCGGGCGTTATCCAAAGCTGCAGTCCACCGCCATCGGACAACTTGACGAGACGGTCGCCCGGCTTCGCCGTTCGGATTTCAAGATCGGTTAGCGGCATGTTGATATCGAGCTCGTTTGCAAGGGGCGATATACCAACAAATATACCAACAATCGCCACAGATACCAACAGACGCCAGCGGACAGGGCTGGACGCTGAAAGTAGGATATTAGCTTATATTTCAATAAGTTCTGGACGTTCGCGGACATTCAAGAACGTTGATTTGGTGCCCAGGAGAGGACTCGAACCTCCACGGCTTTCACCACTGGTACCTGAAACCAGCGCGTCTACCAATTCCGCCACCTGGGCATCAAGCGCGTCTCATAGGGGCAGCGGCCGCCGCCTGTCAATGCGCGCCATGGTCAAAAACCAGTGCCGCCAAAACTCCCCGGCTTCCGCATTCACTTCCGCGCCGAATTTCGATAGAGCCTTGGCGACCCAGGCGACGGCGGCGGCCGGCGCGGCGCAAGCGGAGCAAATCGCAATGATCGGCGACAACAACCAGAGCATTGGCGCGGGACGGGTGGTGACGGTGTTCGGCGGCTCGGGCTTCGTCGGGCGCCACGTCGTGCGCGCGCTGGCGCGCGACGGCTGGCGCGTGCGCGTCGCCTGCCGTCGGCCCGACCTCGCCTTCTATCTCCAGCCGCTCGGCCGCGTCGGCCAGGTGATGGCGGTGCAGGCCAATGTGCGTCATCCCGAATCGATCGCGGCGGCGCTGCGCGGCGCTTCGGCGGCGGTCAATCTGGTCGGCATCCTCGCCGAGACCGGCGCGCAAAAATTCGCGAATGTGCAGGCCGCCGGGGCGCGCGCGATCGCCGAAGCCGCGAAGGCGGCAGGCGTCGGCGACATGGTGCATATTTCCGCGATCGGCGCCGATCCGCAATCGCCCTCGACCTATGGCCGCAGCAAGGCTGAGGGCGAAGCCGCCATGCTGGCGAACGTCCCTACCGCCGTCATTTTGCGTCCCTCGGTGATTTTCGGGCCGGAGGACGACTTCTTCAACCGCTTCGCGACGATGGCGCGTTATTTTCCCGCCGTGCCGATCGTCGGCGCCGAAACGAAATTCCAGCCGGTCTATGTCGGCGACGTCGCCGAAGCGGTCGCGGCCGCGCTCGCCGGCCGCGCCGCGCCGGGCGCCGTCTACGAGCTTGGCGGACCGGAAGTCAAAAGCTTCGCTGACATTATCGACTATGTGCTCAAGGTCACGCAGCGCGAGCGCCCAGTGTTGAAACTCTCCTTCGGCGTCGGCAAGCTCATGGCCGCGCTGACGCAATCGATGACGAAGCTGTCCTTCGGACTCTTTCCGAAACTGTTGCGCATGACGCGGGACCAGGTCGAATTGCTCAAGAGCGACAATGTCGTCAGCGCCGCCGCAAAAGCGGAAGGGCGCACCCTCGAAGCGCTCGGAATCTTATATCCGCAATCGATCGAGGCGATCGTGCCGACCTATCTCTATCGCTTTCGCAAATTCGGCCAGTATCAGACGCAGCGCATGGACGAAGGAATTTCCTGAGCGCAGACGCCTCCAGCCGAACACGCATCGCATCAAAAAAACCCCCGGCTCGCGCCGGGGGTTTTTCACTTGACTGAAACCGGCCCGCCAAGGGCCGGTTTCCATTGATCGAGTCTTTCGTCAGAACAGCGGCGAAAGGAGGCTGCCGCCGAAGCGATAGGTCAGACCCGCCGAGATGACCACCGGATTGATCGGCAGCGACACTTTGACCGGGAGGAAGATCGCTCCCACCGCCGGCGCCTGGGGCGCGAAAGCGATGACGGTCGAGTGCACCATCGGATGCAGTCCGATATATTTGAAGTCGACGTTCAGACCCCAATGCTCGTTGAGCATGTAGTCGACGCCGGCCTGTCCGACCACGCCCCACGACGGAGCGACCGTGGCGTATTGGAAGGTCGCGAGCACCGCGGGAATGCCCAAGCCGGCAAGCGTCGATCCGGGCGCAACCGGGATGCCCCAAACGTCGTTGTTGACGCGGGTATTCCAGAAGGTCGTGAAGTTCACGCCGACGCCGAGGTAGGGTTGGAAAGCGCCGAAATTGGTGACGTGATATTGCAGCATGACGGACGGCGGGAACAGCCAGGCGCGCGCGAAGTCGCTGGTGATCGTGCCGGTGCCCTGGATGTGATGCGGCGCGACGCAGCAGATCGCTTCGATCGCCCAGTTCTTGGTGAGGAAGTAGGCCGCGTCAAGCATCGGGATGATCGACGTCGACGTGTTCGTGCTCGCGCCGGCGATCACGCCGTTCGCGCCCGTCAGGCCCGAGAGAACGCCGATCGAGCCCAAAAGCGGGTGTCCGGCGCCCGAGTCGAAAGTCGTGCCGTGACCGTCCAACGGGATAACGCCGGCGACCTTCAGACGGACCTGAAACGGCTGATAGCTATCCACGAAAGCCGGCGGCGGTCCCTTGACCGACGGCAGGGCGCCGCCCGCGCTCGACGGCGCCGCAGCCGCGAAGGGGTCGAAGTGCCAGTTCACGCCCGCGCGAACCGTATGAAAGCGGGTCGGCGAGCTCTGCGTCGCCGCGAACAGCGGCGTCGTAACGCCAAATCCCGGCAACGCCGCGACGCCGCCGTTGAGCGGCACCGAATTGGCGTTCGTCGAGCCTAGATCGACATAGAGATATTCGGTCTTGAGCGACCACGCCGGGAACATGGAGGGCGACCATTCGAGGCCGCCGCCCGCCGCCCAGCCGACTCTGGTGTCGTCGTAATAGCCATGGCCGAGGGAGTTTACGCCCAGAGCGAGGAAATTGTCGGCGAAGCCGGCATTGTGGACGACCTGGCCATAGGCGAAGCCGCCCGTGCCGTAAACCATCAGATTGGGCATGGACGGCAGCGTCAGGCCGACCCGGCCGCGCACGGTGCCGAACCAATCGACCTTCTTCGTCGAATTGATCGACTGCACATGGGGGCCGGCGGCGTCGACGAGGCCGAGCGCGGCGTTGCCGTGGGACCCAATATCGGCGGCCTGGATGTCCGCCTCGGCGCCGAGGACGAGCCAAGGATTGAACTGATAATTGTAGCCGAGCTGTCCGCCGCCCACGACGCCTTGCAGATTCTGTCCGGTGGTCCAGGCCGAGCCTAAGGGCGCGACCGTGATGGGCACCGCGCCGGGAACCGGAACGCCGGTGAGATAGGCGAGGCCGCCGGTTTCCTGCGAGCTCGCGCCGAAGGCATAGCCAATGTTGACGCCGCCGTAGAGGCCGGTCCAGGTGAAGGCTGGCGGAGGCGGAGGCGGCGGAGCCTTGTAGTGCGGTAGATCGGCGGCGCTAGCCGCGGCGCTGGCGCTCGCGACCATCAGCGCGGCGATCGCGCAGCGATTGAAATGTTTCATGGGAACCCCCGGATTAAATTCTGCGGTCGACGCTCGACGACTGGCGCCGAAGTCCCTGTCACGTTGCTATAAAATTTTGGTAATGCAACTGCAGCTGGCGCAAAATTAGGCTGTGGCCTGCTCATTCTTGGCGGCTGTGGCTCTGGGGCAACAATCCCTGTAATTCATGTGAGATAGCCGGCGCCGTTATGCTGCAGGCGCTGCCATGGAGGCTACCAGAACCTTGACTTTAGGCAGTTGCGCGGCTTGCCGCGTCAAACGCTGCGCAGTAATCCTTCCGCCGGCCGCAGCGCGGCATAGACCGTCGAACCGCGCGGCGAATTCGCCCCGATGCGAGGATAAGTGAGCGCGACCGAACCCGCCGTCACGCCGGAGCTGGCCGCCGCCCATGGCCTCAAGCCCGATGAATATGAGCGCCTCCTGAAACTCATCGGCCGGCGGCCGAGCTTCACCGAGCTCGGCATTTTCTCGGCCATGTGGAACGAGCACTGCTCCTACAAATCGTCGCGGATCCATTTGCGCAAGCTGCCGACCAAGGCGCCCTGGGTGATTCGCGGTCCGGGGGAAAACGCCGGCGTGATCGACATTGGCGACGGCGACGCTTGCGTCTTCAAGATGGAGAGTCACAACCACCCCTCCTTCATCGAACCCTATCAGGGCGCGGCGACGGGGGTCGGCGGCATTCTGCGCGACGTGTTCACCATGGGGGCGCGGCCGATCGCCTGCCTCAACCTGCTGCGCTTCGGCCGTCCGGCGCATCCGAGGACGCGGCGGCTCGTCGCCGGCGTCGTCGCCGGAATCGGCGGCTACGGGAATAGTTTTGGCGTGCCGACGGTCGGCGGTTCGACCGAGTTCGACGCCTCCTATGACGGCAATATCCTGGTCAACGCCATGGCGGTCGGGCTGGCGCGCGCCGATGGGATTTTCTATTCGGCCGCCGCCGGGGTCGGCAATCCGATCGTCTATCTCGGCTCGAAGACCGGGCGCGACGGCATTCACGGGGCGACCATGGCGTCGGCGTCCTTCGAGGAGGACGCCGAGGAAAAACGTCCGACCGTGCAGGTCGGCGATCCTTTCTCGGAAAAGCTGCTGCTCGAGGCCTGTCTGGAGCTGATGGCGTCGGGCGCGGTCATCGCCATCCAGGACATGGGCGCCGCCGGCCTGACCTCCTCCGCGGTCGAGATGGGCGCCAAAGGCAATCTCGGCGTCGAACTCGATCTCGACGCCGTGCCCTGCCGCGAAGCGGGCATGAGCGCCTATGAAATGATGCTTTCCGAAAGCCAGGAGCGCATGCTCATGGTTCTAAAGCCCGAGCTCGAAGCGCAGGCCGAAGCGATTTTTAAGAAATGGGGGCTCGATTTCGCGATTATCGGCAGGACCACCGACACGCTGCGCTTCGTGGTCAAGCACAAGGGCGAGGTGAAGGCCGACCTGCCGATCAAGGAATTGGGCGACGAAGCGCCGGTCTATGACCGACCGTGGACGCCGACGCCGAAACAGGCGGCGCTCGACCCGGACGCAATACAAGCGCCGCTGTCCAATCGCGAGGCGCTTCTGAGACTGCTCGCGACGCCAAATCTCTGCTCGAAGCGCTGGGTCTGGGAGCAATACGACCACCTCATTCTCGGCAACAGCGTGCGCCCGCCGGGCGGCGACGCCGCCGTGGTCAGGGTCAAGGAGGGGCCGAAAGGCCTGGCGCTGACCACCGACGTGACCGCGCGCTATTGCGCCGCCGATCCTTACGAAGGCGGCAAGCAGGCGGTCGCGGAAAGCTGGCGCAACATCACCGTGCGCGGCGCGACGCCGCTGGCGCTCACCGACAATCTCAATTTCGGCAATCCGGAAAGGCCGGAATATATGGGCCAGTTCGTCGGCTGCCTGCAGGGGATCGGCGAAGCGGCGCAGGCGCTCGATTTCCCGATCGTTTCCGGCAATGTCTCGCTCTACAACGAGACGCAGGGCGCCGGCATTCTGCCGACCCCGGCGATTGGCGGGGTCGGGGTCATCGCCGACGTCGCCAAGGCGGCGCGGACCGGCTTCGCGCGCGAGGGCGATACGATCCTGCTGATCGGCGAGACCTCGGGCTGGCTCGGCCAGTCGGCCTTTGCGCATGATCTCTGCGGGCGCGCTGACGGCGCGCCGCCGCCGGTTGATCTCGCCGCCGAGCGCCGGAACGGCGATTTCGTGCGGGAGCTGATTCTTTCCGGCCGCGCCAGCGCCGCGCATGATCTTTCCGACGGCGGCCTCGCCGTCGCGCTCGCCGAAATGGCGCTCGCCGGCGGGATGGGGGCCGAAATCGCCGACCTCCCCGAGGGCCCCCGACACGCAATGCTGTTCGGCGAAGATCAGGCTCGCTATTTAATCGCGACCAATGAAGCGCCGCTTGTCGTCGCTTTGGCCACGCAAGCGCGCGTCCCCATACTGCCCATCGGGCGCGTGGGGGGCGACGCCTTGATCCTTCCCGGGGAAACGCCGATATTGCTGACCGAACTGCAAGAGGCGCACGAAGCTCCGCTGCCGGCCTTCATGGCCGGCGACGACAACGCGCTTACGGCCGCTTTCTCAACCCAGGCGCCATAAAATGCCCATGCCCGCCGCCGAAATCGAGCGTCTCATCAAATCCGCCATTCCCGACGCGCAGGTGGAGCTGACCGCGCTCGTCAATGATGACGATCACTGGGCGGCGACGGTCGTCTCGGAGAGCTTTCGCGGCCTCACCCGCGTCAAGCAGCATCAGATGGTCAACGCCGCCTTCGGCGGCCGGCTCGGCGGGGAACTGCATGCATTGCAGCTGACGACGCGGACGCCTGAAGGCGCCTAGCCCGTTGAAGCGGACCACGCGTGACACATATTTGACGCGTAGGGCCTTCGCTCAACTGGGGAGCTTTCAGATGGTAAAGCGCGTGTTGTTTGCTGCAGTCGTTGGGGTATTCGCATTGAATCAGTCCGCCGTAGCGGATCATAAGCGGCATGTGTCGCCGGATCGGCATCCGGACCACGCCGCTTGCGAGCGCGGCGGATGGAATCATTCCTCCTGCGGACATCTTCGCCACTACGGAGACAGCACGCACTACTACTATCATCATGATCGGCGACAGCGCCACGGTATGGCGCTGGACTGATCGGCTTGGACGAAGGCGCGCTCAAAAGTCGGAGATAGGTCATGAAAAAGACAGTGACGGTCGCGCTTCTCGTCCTCGCCTGCACGCTCTCCAGCGGCGGAGCATTCGCCCAGCGTGGGCGCGCGCCCTGTTGCCAACCGGTTGCGCCGCCCTGGATCGAATATCAGATGTGGTCCAACGCGCATTATTTGGGCTGCGATTATCTGCGCCAGCTCTATAAATACGGCGATGACGTCGACGCCAGGCGCGCCTGCCAGGGGATGATGTTCAACTGACGGCCGCGCCGGCGGCGCTGGGAGGAGACAAGGTGAGCACTGTAGACACAAACGCGCGCATTAAGAATGAGATCGAATCCTCCGACGTCGTGCTCTTCATGAAGGGCACGCCGCAGGCGCCGCAGTGCGGCTTCTCCATGCAGGTGGTTCAGATCCTCAACCACCTCGGCGTGCCCTATAAGGCGATCAACGTGCTCGCCGACGGCGCGATACGCGACGGCATCAAGGCCTATTCGAACTGGCCGACGATACCGCAGCTTTACGTGAAGAGTGAATTCATCGGCGGCTGCGACATCGCCAAGGAAATGTTCCAGAGCGGCGAACTCGTCGCCCTGCTCGACAAGGAAGGCGTGCCGCACGCTCAGACGAGCAAGGCCTGACGCGGGTCGCGACAAGCTGTTCGAAGACAAAAAAACCGGCGCGACGCAGGCATGCGCGCGCCGGTTTTTTTGCGCCTGCGTGGACCCATGACATTTTCGGGCGGCGCCCCTACCACGGTTTCATGACACTATTATAACAGTCCAGATCGAAGTCCGAGCGCCCGGTTTTCCGGGCGGCAGGCAACGGATGAGCTTCGACTGAAGGAGCGCCCCTCATGAAACCCATGCTTATGGTTGTCGCACTGGCGGCGGTTCTTGCGCCCGCATCGATCGGGTCAGCGGCCGCGCAGGATCGTTACCGCTCCGCTGACGCTCGTTACTATTGCGATAGCTGCGACCCGACGATCGCCGAGCAACACGCCTCGCAGTGGCCCGGGGGCGCCCAGCGCCGCAGGACCTATGCGTGGCCGGATCAGCGTTACTATGGCGTACATGGCATGATGTACGACTGAGCAGTCGGATCGGCGCGTCCTGACGCTGTCAGGACGCGGATTTTGGGCGGGAACCGATTTGATTTCGCGATTGCGTTGCGCCAATTTCGCGCAATGTCTTTTTCGTCCGGGCGCCAATATGACCGTCGCGCATCGTTGCGTTTCGCGGCGCCATGACCGCCACAACGCCAATTGCTCTGACTCAAGGCGACCCCTCCGGCGTCGGACCTGAACTCGCGCTCAGGGCCTATGTCGCGCGTCGCTCGCATGATCTGCCGCCCTTCTTCCTGCTTAGCGATCGCGCTTTTATCGCTCGCGTCGCGGCCAGTTTGGCGCTTGAAGTAGAGATCGAAAACACGGATGCGGCGCATGCGTCCGACGTGTTCTCGCGGGCGCTGCCCGTCGTCGATATCGGCTGCAAAGTCGCCGGCCTCCCCGGCAGTCCCGATCCTGCGGACGCGCGAGCAACGATGAGCTCCATCGAGCGAGCGGTCGAATGCGTCGCCAAGGGCGAAGCGCGCGCCGTCGTCACCAATCCAATCGCGAAATCGATTCTCTATAAGGCCGGATTCAAACATCCCGGACACACGGAATTTCTGGCCGAACTCGCGCATCGACATTTTGGCGGCGACCATCGCGCGGTGATGATGCTGTGGTCGCAGGAACTGGCGACAGTTCCGCTGACGATTCACATTGCGCTGAGCGACGCGCCCAAGCGCCTGACCCGCGAGTTGATCGTCGAGACGGGCGAGATCGTCGCGCGCGACCTTCAGACGCGCTTTCACATTCAACAGCCCCGCCTCGCCTTCGCCGGACTCAATCCGCATGCCGGCGAAGACGGCGCTCTAGGCCATGAGGAGATCGAGATCATCGCGCCGGCGATCGCCGAATTGCGCGCGCGCGGCGTCAGAGCGTCCGGACCTTTTCCCGCCGACACCATGTTCCATGCGGCGGCCCGCGCGAAATATGACGTGGCCCTGTGTCCGACCCATGATCAGGCGCTGATCCCGATCAAGACGCTCGCTTTCGAGCGCGGCGTCAATGTCACGCTGGGCCTTCCCTTCGTGCGCGCGTCGCCCGATCATGGAACGGCCTTCGACATCGCGGGCGAGGGAATCGCCGATCCGACGAGTCTCATCGAAGCGATCAAACTTGCGGGACGCATCAGTTAAGTGGCCGACGCCCTGCCGCCTCTGCGAGATGTCGTCGCCCGTTACGGACTCGACGCCAAGAAAACGCTCGGCCAGAATTTTCTGTTCGACCTCAACCTCACCGCGCGCATCGCCCGCGCCGCAGGGCCGTTCGACGAGACGGTCGTCGTCGAGATTGGCCCCGGCCCTGGCGGCCTGACGCGGGCGCTGCTCGCGCAGGGCGCGCGCGTCATCGCGATCGAACGCGATTCGCGCTGCCTGCCGGCGCTTGAGGAAATCGCCGCGCATTATCCGGGCCGGTTGACGATCGTCGAAGGCGATGCGCTGGAGATGGATGTCGCGGCGCTCGTGCGGACTCACGCGCCTGTCATTCCCGACGCTCGTGAATCGAGCGACTGGGAATCCAGGGCAATTTCCGACAGCGACGCCGCTGCTCTGGATTCCCGATCAGGCCTTCGGTCTGTCGGGAATGACAACCGCGCCTCCGCCCGCATTTGCGCCAATCTTCCCTATAATGTCGCGACGGCGCTGCTGACGAAATGGATCGAGGCGGAGCCCTGGCCCTCGGTCTTCGATCGCTATGTGCTGATGTTTCAAAAAGAGGTCGCGCTGCGCATCGTCGCGACGCCGAAGGAGCGCGCCGATTATGGCCGGCTCGCCGTGCTGTGCGGCTGGCGGACCAAGGCGCGCATTCTGTTCGACGTCTCGCCCGCGGCCTTCACGCCGCCGCCGAAAGTCACCTCGTCCGTCGTCGAGCTTACGCCCAATCCAAAGCCGCTCGACTGCGATCCGCGGGCGCTGTCGCGCGTCACGCAGGCCGCCTTCGGCCAGCGCCGAAAGATGTTGCGGCAAAGCTTAAAGTCGCTCGGCGTCGACGCCCCGGCGCTGCTTGCAGCGGCAGGAATAGAAGAAACCAAACGCGCGGAGGAAATCGACGTTGCAGGCTTCGTCGCACTGGCCAATGCGCTGACGCGTGCGTGACGATCGCTATTCGCTCAGCAATTTTGCGACGAATTGCTCAATCTCCCTGTCGCGCCTTGGCCGTCTCTGCCGCTCGGCGCGCAGGATCGCGATCAGATCGTCGAAGGCGCGCTGCAGATCGTCGTTGACGATCACATAGTCGTAGTCTTTCCAGCGCGCGATTTCCTTTCGCGCATTTTCAAGACGCCGCGCCATCGCGTCGCGCGTATCTTCGGCGCGCCGCTCCAGTCGGGCGCGCAATTCGTCCATCGACGGCGGCAGGATGAAGACGGTGACGGCGTCGGCGCCCATTTTCTCGCGCACCTGGCGCGTGCCCTGATAGTCAATGTCGAAGAGACAGTCGCGCCCCTGCGCCAATATCTCTTCCACCGGCGCGCGCGGCGTGCCGTAGAAATTGTCGTGAACTTCGGCCCATTCCAAGAGTTCGCCGGCGTCGCGCATGGCGACGAAGCGCTTTTGCGAAATGAAGCTGTAATGAATGCCGTCGACCTCGCTCGATCGGCGCGCCCGCGTCGTGACCGAAATCGACAGCGTCAGGTCGAGCCCGCGATCCTGCAGCAGCATCCGCGTCAGAGTCGTCTTGCCCGCGCCCGACGGCGAGGAAAGAATGAGGACGATGCCGCGGCGGTGGATTGGATTGGCGGACATGGTTTTTCGAGAGCGAATAGCGAGTGGTGAGTAGTGAGTAGTGAGTGATGGTCGCTCTGTCCACTCACCGCCCACTATTCTCGGCTCACTCGATATTTTGCACCTGCTCGCGCAATTGCTCGACCTCGATTTTGAGTTCGAGGCCGATCGCGGTCAGTCCGGCGTCGTTCGATTTGGCGCAGAGCGTATTGGTCTCCCGGCCGAGTTCCTGCGCCAGAAAATCGAGACGCCGGCCAACCGGTCCGCCAGAAACAAGAAGTCTGGAAGCGCTCTCGACATGCGCCTTCAGCCGGTCAAGCTCCTCGCGAATGTCGGCGCGCACCGCGAGCAGCGCCGCCTCCTGATGCAGCCGCGCCGGATCGAAGGCGTCCGCATTCTCAAGGAGTCGCGCGATCTGCTGTTTCAGCCGGGCGCGGATCGCCTCGGGCTGGCGCGCCGGCGCGGCGTCGGCCTGCGCCGCGAGCGTCGATATTCGATCGAGCCGGCGTCGGAGAACCCCCGCCAGGGCTTCGCCTTCCGCCTGGCGCGAAGCGATCAGCGCATCGACGGCTTCATCGAGCGATTCGATGATGCGCGCCTCAAGCTCGGCGCGCTCGGCTTCGGTGAGCTCCGGCTCGACGATTTCGACGACGCCGCGCACCGCCAAGAGGCCGTCGAGCGTCGCGGGTCCGACATTGGCCAGCGGCGGCCGTTCGGCGAGCGCCGCGAGAAGCGCGTCGAGGGCGGGACGATTGAGCCGGGCGATCTGGCTTTCGTCTTCGCGCCTCGCGGCGAGATTGGCGAAGATCGAGCCGCGCGCGAGCCGCGCGGCGATTTTTTCCCGCGCCTTGATTTCCACCGAGTCGAAATCCGGCGGCGCGCGCAGGCGCAGATCGAGCCCCTTCGCATTGACGCTCTTTAATTCCCAGGCATAGCGGAAAGAGGAGACGGCGCCCTGGACGCGGGCGAATCCCGTCATGCTGTGAAGGCTCATATGCGACGGCGGCTCCGGGAAGGCGGACTGGCGTGCGGCTTCGCCGCGCCGCGCCTCACTACCGCCGCCACCTCCTTACCGCAATTCGGCGGTCGAAGGGACCGTCTTTGACGAGGTGAGGTCCCAGCTCTTGTCGCGCAGCGGGTCGAGCGGAGTGCCTTCTGAGGCGTCGAAAGCCCGCGGACGAAAGGGCCGACCGCCAGTCGGCGCCAAGGCCGTGGCTTCCGGAGGCGGCGCAGCGTCCTGGGCGGCGTTGCGCGACAGCGCCTCGGGCAATTGGTCGGAGCCTGCCGCAAGGCCCAGCCGCGCGGCGCGCGCGCGCTGCTCGGCGCGTTGCGCGGGCGACACAGGATAGCTGGCGATGTCGGAACGATCGTCAGGCTGGGCGTCCGGACCTTGGCGCGCAACCGTTGTCATATCCGGATTGAGCCGCTCCTCCCCGTCCTCCGCGTCGGACGGGGGCGGTCGCCGCGCCAGCAGCGAGGCGTCGAACAGGGCCTTCGTGGGCGGCTGAGCGGAATCCTCGGTAAAAAAGGGTCGCGCCTTACGCAGACGCGCGAATTCCGCCGCATTGGCCCGGGTGCGGTCGCCATGGCCGCCGAGAACGAAATCGGCGTCCGCAAAGGCGAATTTGCCAAGCCGATGGGTGGCGCCGTCGTCCGCGGCCATGGCCCCGCCCGGCGGATAGTCTTCGTGACGCTCGGAGAGCGCCACGAGACGGCCGATGGGAGCCTCGGTGCGCTTGTCGGGTTTGGGCGCCGCCGGGGCCGGAACGCCGGGCGCGGCGCGATCGGGCGCGTCCTCGCTCTTTTCCTTCTCCAGGCGGCGCCAGTTCTGGACGTTGCGCGAATGCTGGTCGAGCGATTCGGAGAAGACATGGCCGCCCGCGCCGTCGGCGACGAAATAGAGATCGCGGGTCGGCGCTGGATGCGCCGCGGCTTCGAGGGCGGCCCGGCCGGGATTGGCGATCGGGCCCGGCGGCAGACCGTCGATGGCGTAGGTGTTGTAAGGCGTCCACTTCTCGATTTCGGAGCGCATGATCGGCCGGCCGAGCGTCGCCTTGCCGCCGACGAGCCCGTAGATGATCGTCGGATCGGACTGGAGGCGCATGCCCTTGCGCAGCCGGTTGACGAATACGGCGGCGACGCGCGGTCGCTCCTCGACCTTGCCGGTCTCCTTTTCGACGATCGACGCCAGCGTCACCAATTCATAGGGCGTGCGCAGCGGCAGGTCGGGCGCGCGCTTCGACCAAATCGCTTCGAGCGTCTTGCGCTGATCTTCCTGCATTTTCGCGACAAGGCGGGCCCGCGGATAGCCGCGCGGGAACTTATAGGTTTCGGGAAGCAGGACGCCTTCCTTGGGAAGGTCGGCGACGTCGCCCGCCAGCAGCTCGGCCTCTTTCAGCTTCTGTATGATCTGCTCCGAGGTGAGGCCTTCCGGGATCGTGACGCTGTGCATGACTTGGCGGCCGGAGGCGATCTGATCGATCACGTCGCGCAGGCTGACGTTTTTCTTGAACGCATATTCGCCGGGCTTCAGCTTGCCGAGCTTGCCTTCGAGAACGAGGCCAAGCTGCATGAGCGCCGGATTGGCGATGACGCCTTCGCGTTCGAGATGAGAGATGATCTCGATCAGGTCGCTGCGCGGTGGAATATAAACGACCTTGTCGGCGGCGAGAGGGCCCGGCGCTTTCAGCCTATGCGAGGCGGCGACGAGGCCGAAGGCGCCGGCGACCAATGCCACGAGCAGGAAACTCAAGAAGCCGCTCGCCATCGACAGCGTGCCCTCGCGACGCTTCTTCTTCTTTTTTGGCGGCGGGGCAGGCGCCGCCTGCGGCTGAGAAACCTGCCTGGCGCCTTGCAGCGCGGCGCGCCGCCGATACATGCCGGGCTGAGCGGCGGGCGCGCTGACTGGAGGCGCCTCGGCCCTTGGGGGCGCCGGCTGCGGCGCGGGCGCGCTCGCATGAGCCGCCGATGACGGGGCCGGCGCAGACGTCGCGATTTCAGCAGCGGGCGCGACGGGGGCTTTCGGCGGCTCGGCGTGAAGCGTTTCGACCCGGGCCGAAACCGGCGGAGCGGCGGGCGGCGGGGGCGCGGCAGGAGCGAGAGATTCGACCGGCGCCTCGGCCCTTGGCGGCGCCGGCTGTGGCGCAATCGCGCTCGCAACTGCCGCCGATGACGGGGCCGGAGCAGACGTCGCGATTTCAGCAACGGGCGCGACGGGGGCTTTCGGCGGCTCGGCGTGAAGCGTCTCGACCCGGGCCGAAACCGGCGGAGCGGCGGGCGGCGGGGGCGCGGCAGGAGCGAGAGATTCGACCGGCGCTGCCGGAACGGCCGGCGGCGGAGGCGCAGGCGCCGCGGCAGATACGACAGGAGGCGACGGAACAGGCTTGGCGATGTCGGCGGGAGGCGGGACCGGCGCCATTGGCGCTTCGCCGAGAGGCGCCTCGAGCGTCGAAGCGATTGGCGGCGGGGGCGCCGGCTCTGGCGGAGAGGCTATCGGCGCTGGCGCTTCGTCCGGCGGCGTTGGAGCCTGAGCTTCGATCTGCGGCTCGTGAGAGTCCTGCGCGGTCGCGCTCAAAGCAGGCTCTGGAATGACCGCTCCAGCGGCCAGCGCGGCGGGTTCCGCCCCTGGCGCCGCCGACGTTCCAGCCGGCTGCTGCGACGCGACAACGTCAGTCGGCTTCTCGGGCGCGCCTTTTTCGTCCGCTTCGCTCATCACAACACGCCCATCAAAAAGCCGAAGATTTCACGCGGCCTATTTGCCCGGGACTTACACTATGCCTCATTGTGGCGAATTCAGGAACGCGACGCTCGGTCAGCGCGCCGCAGACTTAAAATGCGCGCAGGGTTTTGGACGCGCTCAGGAGGCGCGGCGAAACAGGAGCGAAGCGTTGGTGCCGCCAAAGCCGAAGGAATTCGACAGCGCGATATTGATTTCCTTCGCGCGCGCCTCGTGCGGCACGAGGTCGATCGCGGTTTCGACCGATGGATTATCGAGATTGCGAGTCGGCGGCGCGACATTGTTTTGCATCGCCAGGATCGAATAGATCGCCTCGACGGCCCCAGCGGCGCCGAGCAGATGGCCGATCGCCGATTTCGTCGACGACATGGCGAGCTTGGGTTCGACATTGCCGAGGAGGCGCTCGACCGCCTTGAGCTCGATCTCGTCGCCGAGCGGCGTCGACGTGCCATGGGCGTTGACGTAGTCGATGTCCTCGACCGAGACGCCGGCGCGTTTCAAGGCCGCCTTCATGCAGCGATAGGCGCCGTCGCCGTCGGGCGAGGGGGCGGTGATGTGATGCGCGTCGCCCGACATGCCGTAACCGATCAGTTCGGCGTAGATTTTCGCGCCGCGCGCCTTGGCGTGCTCATATTCCTCAAGCACGACGCAGCCCGCGCCTTCGCCGAGCACGAAGCCGTCGCGATCCTTGTCGTAGGGGCGGGACGCGGCTTCGGGACGATCGTTGAAGCCGGTCGACAGCGCGCGGCAGGCGGCGAAGCCGGCGACGCCAATGCGATTGACCGGGGATTCGGCGCCGCCCGCGACCATCACGTCGGCGTCGCCGACCGCGATGATGCGCCCCGCGTCGCCGATGGCGTGGGTGCCGGTCGCGCAGGCCGTCACCACCGCATTATTTGGCCCCTTGAGGCTATGCATGATCGACACATAGCCGCCGGCCAGATTGATGATGCGGCCGGAGACGAAGAAAGGCGAAACCCGGCGCGGCCCCTTCTCTTTCAAGGTGACGGAGGTTTCGTAAATGCCGCCGAGGCCGCCGATTCCCGAACCGATCAATACGCCGGTGGTTTCCTGCTTCTCCGGCGTGTCGGCGACCCATCCGGCGTCGTTGAGCGCCTGAGTCGCGGCGCAAGCGCCGTAGATGATGAAGTCATCGACCTTGCGCTGCTCTTTGGGATCGAACCAGTCGTCGGGATTGAACGCGCCGTCCTTGCCGTCGCCCCTCGGCACGATCGCCGCGATCTGACAGGCGAGGTCGGAGGCCTCGAACGTGTCGATACGTTTGAAGCCGCATTCTCCGGCGGCGAGACGGCGCCAATTGGTGTCCACGCCGCAGCCCAAAGGAGATACGACGCCAAGACCGGTGACGACCACCCTGCGCATGCTCTACTCTCGAACTTTATTGTTGTCGAAAACGCCAACGGCGGCGAAGCCTCGCTAGAAGCTCGCCGCGCGTTTGGACCTCGCTCGGTTCGTCAGGCGGCTTTCGCCTTTTCCAGGAATTTCACCGCATCGCCCACGGTGAGAATCGTCTCGGCGGCGTCGTCGGGAATCTCGACGCCGAATTCTTCCTCGAAGGCCATGACGAGTTCGACGGTATCGAGCGAATCGGCTCCCAGATCGTCAATGAAATTCGCCTTGTCGACGACCTTGTCGGCTTCCACGCCGAGATGCTCGACAACAATCTTTTTCACGCGCTCGGCGACATCGCTCATCTTCTTTGATCCCTGTCTACGTTTGGCGCCTACTCGCGCCTTTTGGCGACCTGGCGCGAGCCGGTGGGCGCGCTCCACGATCGCCATTCATCCCTTAAACTGCAATCGCGCGCCGACCGTCCTGACATGCGCAAGACGCTTGGCGGCCTGCTTGCCGGGTTGAAATCGCGGCGACGCCGCCCCTCAGCGGCGAGGGTCTGGTAGCATACTTCCCGGTGCATGGCGAGAGGCGCGCCGCGGCGCAAATCGGCGCTCGTTGTCGCGGTAATTGGCTGAACTTGAAGTCCAGCAATAGCGCCATGCATCCGCCCGAAGGCGTCCCCGGGCGCCAATCCCCGACCACGCTGAGAAGCAGCGGCTCACCTACAGGCTCGCCTTGGTCCGTGATTTCAACGCCGTGAGAGATTCCGGCGTCAAATCATCGCCATGCCGCCGTTCACATGCAGGGTCTGACCGGTGACATAGGCCGCCTCGACGCTCGCCAGATAGACGCAGGCGGCGGCGACGTCGGCGCCGGTTCCAAGTCGTCCGGTCGGGACCATGCGCAGGATCGATTCCTTTTGCGCGTCGGTCAGCGCGTCGGTCATCGGGCTTTCGATGAAGCCCGGCGCGACGCAATTGACCGTCACGCCGCGCGAGGCGACTTCCGCCGCGAGCGATTTCGACATTCCGATCATGCCGGCCTTGGCGGCGGCGTAATTGCCTTGGCCGGGATTGCCGGTCACGCCGACGACGGAAGTGATCTGGATGATGCGGCCGAAGCGCTTCTTCATCATGCCGCGCAGCGCCGCGCGCGACAGTCGGAAGGCCGAGGTCAGATTGACGTTGAGCACGGCGTCCCAGTCCTCGTCCTTGAGTCGCATGAACAGCATGTCGCGGGTGATGCCGGCGTTGTTGACGAGAATGTCCAGTCCGCCCATCGCCGCCTCCGCCGCCGGCACGAGTTTCTCGGTCTCCTCCTTCTGCGAGAGATTGCAGGGCAGAATATGCGTGCGGCCGTCTAATTCGCCGGCAAGCGCCTCAAGCGCGTCCTTCCTGGTGCCGGATAGCGCCACTGTGGCGCCGGCCGCATGCAGCGCGCGCGCGATCGCCGCGCCGATACCGCCGCTCGCGCCTGTGACCAGCGCCGTCCTGCCGTTCAGATCGAACATGTTCCCGTCTCCTCCCTGTCGATGACGCGAGCCTTATAGCTCAGTTGGCGGGAGTGGCCATTTTTCAGCCGCGGTTCGTCTTCACAGGGCGACGCTCCGAAACGGCGGCGAAGGGTTCGGGAGAGGGAAATTGGGCGCAAGCTCGGCTTCGTTTTCGCAAATGACGGATTCGAGACTGAATTGCCCAGAGTCCGCATCTGAAAACGCCCAAAAATCCGATGTGGCGCAACTGCAACAGTGGAAATCTTTTGGCTCTTTCGGGCCCGATTTTACCTTCTGTTTGTTGTTTCCCGCGAGATTTTTGACCACACTCCGCCGTGCTTGGGGGTCAGCGTCCTCGAACGTCCGAAAGAGTCACAGGACTGACGCGCACCTATTAATTTAAGTTGGCTCGAACTGAAGGATAGAGAGATGAAGACAGCGATCTCGGCTCTGGCTCTGGCGACGGCGCTTTTCGCCGGCGCTGCGAACGCCGCCGACCTCCCCTCCCACAAGGCGCCTCCGCCCTATATTCCCCCGCCGCCGATCATGACCTGGACCGGGTTCTACGCCGGTCTTAACCTCGGTGGCGGCTTCTATGCCTCCAACTCGTCCAACCAGGGCTGGAACTGGGGCTGGAACAACGGCAACAACAACTCCGCCGGCGTCGTCGGCGGCGGCCAGATCGGCTACAACTTCCAGGTCACGCCGATGTTCGTTGTCGGCGCCGAGACCGACTTCCAGGGCTCGAGCCTTGGTTCGGGCGGCGGCAACAACAACGGCTGGCTGTTCGGCTTCGGCGGCGGCGGCGGTTCTGCGCGTCTGAACTGGTTCGGCACCGTTCGCGGCCGCGTCGGCATCACCCTGCTGAGCCCGCAACTGCTGGTCTATGGCACGGGCGGCTTCGCCTATGGCGAAGTGCAGCGCAACGGCTGGTGGAACCAGAACTCTGCGGTGCAGACGGGCTGGACCGCCGGCGGCGGCGCCGAGTGGATGTTCTTCCCGAACTGGTCCGCCAAGGTCGAGTATCTGTATACGCAGATCAGCGGCACCGGGAACAACAACAACTGGGCGTGGGCGTTCAACCCCGGCTGGGGCCTGAACAGCACCAACAACCGCACGCGCTTCCACACGATCCGCGCGGGCATCAACTATCACTTCAACTTCGGCTCTCCGGCGCCGGTGTTGGCCAAATACTAATCCGACAGATCGACCTTTCGGTTCGAGAGAATGGGCCCGGTCCTCGCGACCGGGCCTTTTCTTTTATTGGCGTTCCAAACCGCTATGCGAAGGCGCGATAGGCGTCGAGATCGGCCGGCGCGCCGACCGACAGGCCGGCGGCCTGCGGCGCGATGCGCTTCAGCAGTCCCGCCAGCACCTTGCCCGATCCGCATTCGACGAATTTCGTCGCGCCGTGATCCGCCATATAGGCCACGCTTTCGCGCCAGCGCACCGCGCCGGTGACCTGCTCGACGAGCAGGCGGCGAATCGCCTCGGGGGCCTGCGTCGGCTCTGCCGTCACATTGGCGACGAGCGGAACGCAAGGCGCGCCGATCGCCGCGCTGGCGAGCGCCTCGCGCATAGCGTCGGCGGCGGGCTGCATCAGCGCGCAATGGAAGGGCGCGGACACTGGCAGCAGCACGGCGCGCTTGATGCCCTTCTCCTTGGCGATGTCGATCGCCTTCTCGATCGCCCCTTTGGCGCCCGACAGCACGACCTGTCCGCCGCCATTGTCATTGGCGACTTGGCAGACGCCCTGCCCAGACGCCGCCGCTTCTTGCGCAATGGCGCGCGCCTGATCGAGTTCGGCGCCGAGCAGCGCCGCCATGGCGCCCGCGCCGACCGGAACCGCCTTCTGCATGGCGTCGCCGCGAATCCGCAGGAGCCGCGCCGTATCGGAAATCGTCAGCGCGCCGGCGGCCGCAAGCGCCGAATATTCGCCAAGCGAATGTCCGGCGACGAAGGAAGCGTCGCGCGCAAGATCGAGGCCGCATTCGGCCTCCAGCGCGCGAATCGCGGCGAGAGAGACCGCCATCAGCGCCGGCTGGGCGTTGGCGGTCAGCGTCAGCTCGGCTTCCGGGCCTTCGAACATCAGCGTCGAAAGCGGCTGCGACAGAGCGTCGTCGATCTCGGCGAAAACCGAGCGGGACGCCTGAAAAGCGTCATATAGCGCCTTGCCCATGCCGACCGCCTGAGACCCCTGACCCGGAAAAATGAAAGCCTTCGCCATGCGTAACCGCCTCGCTCATTCCAATTGCGCCGCCGCGAGTGGCATTGCCCGGTTCGCCGTGTCAAGTTTGGCGCTCCACGTCGAAAAGAGATTGAGCGACAGATGAGCGTAAAGACATGCGGTTGCGACGCCGATCATTTCGACCGGCGCGCCGCCCTGGCGACAATGGGCGCGGGTCTTGCCGCCGCCCTTGGCGCCGCGCCCGCGCTGGCCAAGGCGACGCGTTCGCCGGTCCGGCCCGAGGACGAGGGCTTCATGCGGCTCGCGATCGCCGAGGCCGCCAAGGGCGACTTTCCCTTTGGCGCGGCGATCGTGCGCGAGGGCAAGGTCGTTTCGACCGGGCGCAATCTCGGCGTCACGAACAATGATCCGACGGCGCATGGCGAGATGGTGGCGATCCGCCGCTTCGTCGCCGACAATCCGGCGAAGGAGCTTAAGGGCGCGACGCTTTATACGTCTGGCGAACCCTGCCCGATGTGCATGGGCGCGATCGTCTGGTGCGGGATCGGACGCGTCGTTTACGCCGCGTCGATCGAGCAATTGGCGAAGCGGCTGGGGCAGATCATGATCACGAGCAAGGCTGTGGCGAAGGCCGCGCCTTTCCTCACGGTCGAGATCACGGGCGGGGTGCTCTCAGCCGAAGCGCTGGCGTTGTTTGATAAGAAGTGAGCGCCGTTAAGCCGAAGCGGATCAACCTTTGCTATATTTCTCGAACAGGCGATCGGCGTTGGACCAGTTGGTCGTCGCCATGACCGCCTTCACATAATCGCCGGCCTTGGCTCCGTAATCCATCTGATAGGCGTGCTCGAACATATCGAGGACGAGCAAAGGATCGCCGCCTGCGATGGTCTGCGTGTGATCGCTGGCCCATGAGTTAACGAGTCGCTTGCCGTGCTTGTCATAGGCGAGAATGACCCAGCCCGAGCCTCCGCCAAGCGCCTTGCCGACCGCCGCGAATTCCGACCGCCAACGATCGAAGGAGCCGAAGTCGCGTTCGATCGCTTCGTTCAACGAGGGGCCCGGCTTGCTCATCTCGCCAAGACCGGCAAAGTAGACCTCATGCAGGATCATCGAGTTGGTCGCGATCAATTCTTCGCGCTTCAGCCCATTGACGAGGAATCCCGGCGCTTTGTCGAAATCGAGATCGGCGAGTTGTTCCGCGATCGCGTTCAATCGCTTGACCGCGCCGATGTAATTGTTCTCGTAATGCGAAAGGAGAATTTTTTCAGAAAAGCCCTTTATGCTTTTCGGCTCGAATGGCAGCGGCTTTGGCGAATGAACGATCGTCTTCTTGACCGCGCCGCTCTTTTCCTCCGCTTGCGCGGCGCCTGCAGCAAGCGCCACGCCCGCCGTCGCCGCGGCGCCAATGAAGTTTCTACGATCGAATTCGGGCGTCATGCTGGGCCTCCTCTTGGTCTTCGACATTTTCATGCGTCCTTCGTTGAAAGGGCTCGCATTCTCTTAAGTCGCGGGCGAAACTCTCGCGGCGCTTCTCACAATGCGCCGCCGTCGCCGGCGTTGCTCCGATAAGGAACAGCAGAACCCCCGCCGCCGTGCAAATGGCGAGCGTGCGCGGGACGCCGAGGTCGAAGCGAAACAGCGCCAGCGCCGCGCCGATAGCAAGAAGCAGCGCGAGGGCGTCAACGCTCGAAAGCGCGGGGACTTCGAACGAGAGGCCAAAACCTTGGATCGGAATCGTCTCGCGAAATAGGACGTGGACGGCGAACCAGATCGCCAGATTGAGGATGACGCCGACAACCGCCGCCGTGATGGCCGCAAGCGCTCCGGCGAGGGCCCAATCGCCGCGCAATCTCTCGACGAACGGCGCGCCGAGGAATATCCACAGGAAGCAGGGCGCGAAGGTGACCCACGTCGTCAGCAGGCCGCCGAGCGCGCCTGCGAGGAGCGGCGGGAGAACGCCCGGGTCCCGATAGGCTGCAAGAAAGCCGACGAATTGCAGCACGATCACCAAAGGGCCGGGAGTCGTTTCGGCCATGCCGAGACCATCGAGCATTTCGCCGGATCGCAGCCAATGAAAATTCTCGACCGCCTGTTGCGCGACATAGGCCAGCACGGCGTATGCGCCGCCGAAAGTCACCATCGCCATCTTGCTGAAGAACACCGCGATTTGGCTGTAGACGTTGGTGGGGCCGAGCGTCACCAAAAGCGCGGCGACGGGAAGCAGCCACAGCAACAGCCAAAGGGCGGCGACTTCCAGCGTTTGTGTGGCGGAAGCGCTTGCATGGCCGGGGAGCGCATCGCCGAGCAGGCTGTCGCGTTCGGCGCCCTTGGTCGTCCCGTGGCCGCCCCCGGCGAATTGTTGCAGGCGCGCCTTGCCGCCGACATAGCCAATCAGTCCCGCGGCCAAGACGATGATAGGAAAGGACACGTCGAAAAAGAATATGGCGGCGAAGGCGGCGGCGGCGAGCGCCTGCAACAGGCGATTCCCGAGCGCCCGCCTCCCGACCCGGATCACCGCCTGAACGACGATCGCCAGAACGGCGGCCTTCAGCCCAAAAAACGCCGCCGCGATGAAGCCGACCTCGCCGAACAGCGCATAGACGATGCTGAGCGCCATGATCGCGATGGCGCCGGGGAGAACGAACAGTCCTCCCGCCATTACGCCGCCGAACGTCCCATGCATCAGCCAGCCGACATAAGTGGCGAGTTGTTGCGCCTCCGGGCCGGGCAGGAGCATGCAGTAGTTGAGCGCGTGCAGGAACCGGCTTTCCGAAAGCCAGCGCTTGTCCTCGACCAGAACCTTGTGCATCAGCGCGATTTGGCCGGCGGGACCGCCAAAGCTCAGCAGGGCGATGCGCGCCCAGACGCCCAACGCCTCGCGTAACGAGACGCCGTGATCCGCCACATGAATTCTCGTCGGCGCGTTCATGACGCTCTTGCCGACTTGGTCGCCGGCCAGTTGTGCGGCTCGTCTGTCGCACAATTAGGGACGCCAATCAGGCGGGCGAGCTTATCAGGAGAAATCGAGTGGATCGACGACATGATGCGCCCTTGGTGAAAAACCGGACGCGATTCTTGGGCATGTCGCCTCGCGGGGAGATCGCTTCCCCATGGGCATCGTTACATCAAAACTGCTCGCGGCTGTCAACTGCGCTTTGCCGGCCGCTCCTTCACCAATTCCTCCACAACCCCTGGATCCGCCAGCGTCGACGTATCGCCCAGCGCGCCGAACTCGCCTTCGGCGATCTTGCGTAGGATGCGCCGCATGATCTTGCCCGAGCGCGTCTTCGGCAGGCCCGGCGCGAATTGCACGATGTCGGGCGTCGCGATCGGGCCGATCTCCTGGCGCACCCAATGCGTCAGCTCCTTGCGCAGATGTTCGCTCGGCGTCACCCCCTGATTGAGCGTGACGAAGGCGTAAATGCCCTGCCCCTTGATGTCGTGCGGATAGCCGACGACGGCGGCTTCCGACACTCGTTCATGTGCAACAAGCGCGCTTTCGACCTCCGCCGTGCCGAGACGATGGCCCGAGACATTGATCACGTCGTCGACGCGGCCGGTGATCCAGTAGTAGCCATCTGAATCGCGCCTGGCGCCGTCGCCGGTGAAATATTTGCCAGGATATGCTGAGAAATAAGTCTGAGCGAAACGTTCGTGATCGCCATAGACGGTGCGCATCTGCCCCGGCCATGAATCGGCGATGACCAGCAGGCCTTCGCATTGGCCTTCGAGCACATTGCCGAGCGGATCGACGATTTCGGGAACCACGCCGAAGAACGGCCGCGTCGCCGAACCTGGCTTCAGATCGATCGCGCCGGGCAGCGGCGAGATCAGCACGCCGCCCGTTTCGGTCTGCCACCATGTGTCGACGATCGGGCAGCGGCCTTCGCCGACGATTCGATGATACCATTCCCATGCTTCGGGATTGATCGGCTCGCCGACCGAGCCGAGCAGGCGCAGCGACTTGCGGCTGGTCTTCTTCACCGGCCCCTCGCCCGCCGCCATCAGCGCGCGAATCGCGGTCGGCGCCGTGTAGAAAATATCGACCTTGTGCTTGTCGACGATCTCCCAGAAGCGCGATACGCTCGGATAATTCGGCACGCCTTCGAACATCAGCGTCGTCGCGCCATTGGCGAGCGGGCCGTAGACGATATAGCTGTGGCCGGTCACCCAGCCGACATCGGCCGTGCACCAATAGACGTCGCCGTCGCGATAGTCGAAGACGAGTTCATGGGTGAGCGCGGCGTAGACGAGATAGCCGCCGGTGGTATGCAGCGCGCCCTTCGGCTTGCCGGTCGAGCCCGACGTGTAAAGAATGAACAGCGGATCTTCCGCGTCCATTTCGGCATAAGGACAATCGGCGTGAACGCGCGCCGCTTCTTCCTCATAGCGGAAGTCGCGGCCGGGCTGCATGTCGATGTCGGCGCCGGTGCGCGTCACGACGATCACCGTCTTTGCCGAAACCTTGTCGAGCGCGGCGTCGACATTGGCTTTCAACGGAATTTTCTTGCCGCCGCGCAGGCCTTCGTCGGCGGTGATGATGACATTGGATTCCGCATCCGCGATGCGTCCGGCGAGCGAATCCGGCGAGAAGCCGCCGAACACCACCGAATGAATCGCCCCGATGCGCGCGCAGGCGAGCATGGCGAAGGCGGCTTCGGGAATCATCGGCAGATAGATGGTGACGCGGTCGCCCTTCTTGACGCCATGCTTCTTGAGCACATTGGCGAAGCGGCAGACCTCTTCATGCAGTTCGGCATAGGTGATGTGGCGCGAGACGGAAGGGTCGTCGCCTTCCCAGATGATCGCGACCTTGTTGGCGCGCGCCGGCAGGTGCCGGTCGATGCAATTCATCGCGACATTGGTCGTGCCGTCCTCGAACCAGCGAATCGAGACATTATGCGTGTCGAAGCTGGTGCGCTTCACTTTTGAGAAGGGCGTGATCCAGTCGATGCGCTGCGCCTGCTCGGCCCAGAAGCCGTCCGGGTCTTTGATCGAACGCTCGTAGAGCCGCCGGTAGCTCTCCTCGTCGATGCGCGCCTTCTTCTTCCAGTCGTCCGAAACGGAATAGAGCTTTTGGGACATTCTCTTTTCTGACGCCTTCGAGTTCGTCATGGCCGGGCTTGTCCCGGCCATCCACGCCGAGATGCTGCGCAATCCCCGGTCAGAGATGCGTGATACCGGTTTTTCGCCAATGCCGAAACGTCGGCGTGGACGCCCGCAACAAGCACGGGCGGGACGCGAATGGGATTGAAGTGCGCGTTCATACTTTGCCGGAGCGAGCAAGCTCGACATTGTGCTGCATGCGCCGAACCATGAGCCGCATCAGGTAAAAGCCGAATTGCGGCGTCTGCGCCGCGAGCTGGAGCAATTCGTCGTAGCGCACGCAGAGAAGTTCGACGTCGGTCGCGGCGACGGCGGTGGCGGTGCGGCGATTTTCATTGGTGAACATGCCCATTTCGCCAAACAGCGCGCCGGGCTTCAGCGTCACATCCGGCTCGCGCAGATAAATGTCGCCGCGCACCAAAAGATAGGCTTCCTCCGACAGATCGCCCTTGCGGTGCAGAATGAACCCTTCGGAAAGTTTGAGCGGCTTCATATAGGGGCGCAGCCATTCGAAATCGAAATCCTCCGAGGCGGCGGCGCGAATGTCCTGGACGAGGCGCTGCATCTGGCGCAGCCGCAGCACATTGACCGGAACCAGAAAGGCATTGAGCGCGAACAGCGGATAGAGTCCTTTCAGAAAGAAATAGAAGGCGAACAGCGCATTGGCGAGGATCGCCGCGATCCGCAACGGGATCATGGTGTTCGACACATAGACGAACACGCTCGCTGCGGCGGCGAGATAGCCGACCGCTTCGACCGGCCAATTGTAATTTTGCGGAATGAGATGCTGCAGGATCATTTTACCAGCGACGCGCCATTTATTGCCGACATGTTAGCAGAAGGCCGCGCGCCCGCGCGAGCGGTCGCGCCGGCCCGGAGCGAGCGCCGCGCATGCAGGAAGTCGGGCCGGCCCCGAACGGCGCTTTGCGGCCGACCGGCCGATTTGCTACATGGGCGCGGGGCAGTGTCGTCCCAGGCCAGAGGACAATGGAAAAATTCGTCAAGCTTGTCGGCGTCGCCGCGCCGCTGCCGATCATGAACGTCGATACGGACATGATCATTCCCAAGCAATATCTCAAAACCATTCAGCGCACCGGCCTTGGCTCGGGCCTCTTTTCGGAGATGCGCTATCGCGACGACGGCTCCGAAAACCCCGATTTCGTGCTGAACCGGCCGGCTTACCGCCAAGCCAGCATTCTCGTCGCCGGCGACAATTTCGGCTGCGGCTCATCGCGCGAGCACGCCCCCTGGGCGCTGCTCGATTTCGGCGTCCGCTGCGTCATCTCGACGAGCTTCGCCGACATTTTCTACAACAATTGCTTCAAGAACGGCATTTTGCCGATCACGGTCGGCCAGTCGGATCTCGACAAGCTCATGGACGACGCCAGCCGCGGCGCCAACGCCACCTTGACCATCGACCTTGAAGCGCAGGAGATTCGCGGGCCCGACGGCGGCGTGATCGCATTCGAGATCGATCCGTTTCGCAAGCACTGTCTGCTGAACGGACTCGACGACATTGGTCTGACGCTCCAAAAGGCCGACAAGATTGGCGATTATGAAAAGCAGGCCGCAGCAAAACGCCCTTGGGCTTGATGGCGACTCGCGGCGAGGCGAGGCGCATCACATATCTACGAAGCGGCGCTCGTCGGAGAGAGCGCGGTTGAAGCTTCCAAACCCTGGATGCCCGAAGCGACGGACAAGGCGCGTTTGAGCTATATTTCCGCCCTTTCGACGCGTTTTCGCGCCGCCGGCCGGTCGCTGGCGCGGCTCGCCGAAGGCGTCCGCCGGTCGCGGAAACCGGATGAAATCGCCGAAAGCCAATGGCTCGAGGCCGGCGCCCAAAGTATAGGCGCCGATGCCGAAGAGGCGGCGCGCGACAAGGACTTCTGGGGCGCCGCGCCGGCGCTCCAACAGGCCGAGCCGGCGGGCTTCGAGCCGCATTCCGCCTATCGGGAGCCCGCCGGATTCGACGGCCAAGGCCTGCTGTCGATCCATAATCTGGCGAAATCTTACAAATCGCGCCGCGTCGTGGAGGACGTGAGCCTGCATGTCGCGCGCGGCGAGGCGGTCGGCCTGCTGGGCCCGAACGGGGCCGGCAAGACCACCGTCTTCTATATGATCACTGGGCTGGTGAAGCCCGACAAGGGCGTGATCTCGCTCGACGGCTATGACGTGACGCCGCTGCCCATGTATCGCCGCGCGCGGCTGGGGATCGGCTATCTGCCGCAGGAGGCGTCGGTATTCCGGGGCCTTTCGGTCGAGGACAATATCCGCGCCGTGCTCGAGATCACTCAGCCGGACGCCAAGAAGCGGGACGAGGAAGTCGAGGCGCTGTTGGAAGAATTCCGCCTCACCCGCATGCGCCATACGCCGGCCGTGGCGCTGTCGGGCGGCGAGAGGCGGCGCTGCGAGATCGCCCGCGCGCTCGCCGGCCATCCCTCCTTCATGCTGCTCGACGAGCCCTTCGCCGGCATCGATCCCATCGCCGTCGGCGGGATTCAGGATCTCGTGCGGCATCTCAAGGCGCGCGGCATCGGCGTGCTCATCACCGATCACAGCGTCCGCGAGACGCTCGGCCTCACCGACCGCGCTTATATTATTTACAATGGTCATGTCCTGACCGAAGGCGCGCCCGAGGACATCGTCGCCAATCCGGACGTCCGGCGCATTTATCTTGGCGAAGATTTCCGGATGTAGCGACGATATGACGCTGTTTTTTCAGGTCGCTTCGCGCCCGGGGCAATCCGAAACGCTGACCAACGCTTGGGCATATTGCTCGGCGGAACGCTGCTTTTTTGGCCCTGTGCAGGCTTGGCCGAAGTGATATAAGCAAAAACCGGGCCGCTGAGAGGCGGTTGGAAGCGTTCGCGTGGGTCGGGCGAAATGGCGATTTCCACCAAATTGATGATGCGTCAGGGCCAGGCCCTGGTGATGACGCCGCAGCTGCTGCAGGCGATCAAGCTGTTGCAGTTCTCAAATATCGAGTTGTCCGCCTTCTTGCATGACGAACTCGAGCGCAATCCGCTGCTCGAGGCGCAGGAAGGCGACGGGGGCGTTGACGCGGCGGAATCGCCGCCGAGCGACGATTCGGGCGCCGCGGACGCCTTTGAGGGGCCGCAGGAGGGCGACTGGGCGGGCCAGGAGCTCGCCGTCGACTCAGCGACGCTCTCCGCCGATCTCGGCGCCGACATGAGCAACGCCTTCGAAGCCGAGGGTCCGGCGGCCGGCGCGCAACCGCGTGACGAAGCCCCTGACGGCGCAGGTCTTTCCGCCACGTCCTGGACGGGCGCCGCGGGCGGCGGATCGGCCGACGGCGAGGCGCCCAATCTCGAAGCCTATATCGCCGACCGGCAGAATCTCCACGAGCATCTTGCCGAACAGCTGGCCCTCGCCTGCTCCGATCCGCGGCATCGGCTCATCGGCCAGGCGATCATCGACGGGATCGACGACAGCGGCTACCTGCGCGAGGATTTGGGCGAAATCGCCGCCCGTCTCGAGGCCGACCCGGCGGAGGCCGAGCGCGTGCTCGCGATCATCCAAAGCTTCGACCCGTCCGGCGTCGGCGCGCGCGATCTGGCGGAATGTCTCGCGATCCAGCTCAAGGAGCGCGATCGCTATGATCCGGCGATGCAGGCCTTCGTCGCCAACCTGCCGCTCGTCGCCCGCCGCGATTTCGCGCAGCTCGCCAAGCTTTGCGGCGTCGACCACGAAGACATCGTGGACATGGCGACGGAACTGCGCCGGCTGGAGCCCAAGCCGGGCCGCGCCTTCGGCGGCGCGCCGATCCAGCCGCTGGTCGCCGACGTCATCGTGCGGGCGGCGGCGGACGGCGGCTGGCATGTCGAACTCAACGCCGACGCGCTGCCGCGGGTGCTGGTCAACCACAATTATGCGGCGCAGGTCAGCGCCGCCGCCACTGGACCCACGGACAAGAGCTTCATTTCGAATTGCCTGCAGAACGCCAACTGGCTGACCAAGAGCCTCGAACAGAGGGCCCGCACCATTTTGCGCGTCGCCTCCGAAATCGTGCGCCTGCAGGACGCCTTCCTGACGCATGGCGTCGAACATCTGCGACCGCTGAATTTGCGCACCGTCGCCGATGCGATCGGCATGCACGAATCGACCGTGTCGCGGGTCACGTCGAACAAATATATGATGACCCCGCGCGGCGTGTTCGAACTCAAATATTTCTTCTCCGCCTCGATCGCGACGACGAGCGGCGGGGCGGCGCATTCCGCCGAGGCGGTGCGCTTTCGCATCAAACAGATGATCGAGCGCGAGACGCCGGACGACATTCTGTCCGACGACGCCATCGTCGAGCGGCTGAAGGCGAACGACATCGACATCGCCCGGCGCACGGTCGCGAAATACCGCGACAGCTTGCGGATTCCCTCTTCGGTCGATCGCCGCCGCGCCAAGCTTGCGCAGACGCGTCTCACAGCCCATTAATGGGAGATCGACCCCACGGCCGGCGAGCCGCGCCAGAAGACGCCATTGACTTCGCACGCCGGGGCTTCTAACGCTGCGCGCAATTTCCGCTCTTTGGCCAGATAATCGGCGATCCGCCGACGCCACGGGCGGAAATTTCAGGGCGGAAGGCGCATCAGGCGGTTGGTCCGACGGCGGCGCGGAAGGCGCGCGGCCATTCTTTCCGCGACCGAATCGGCGCTTTCGGAGAAAGTTCGGATTGGCAAATGTCTCTCAGGGTCTCCGGTAAGAACATCAACATCGGCGAAGCCCTGCGCGTCCATGTGACGCAGCGGCTGGAGACGGCGGCGGCCAAATATTTCGACGGCCGCGTCGCCGGCCACGTCACCATCTCGCCCGAGGGTTCGGGCTATCGGGCCGATTGCAGTCTGCATCTCGCCTCGGGAATCGTGCTGCAGGCCGACGGCCGCGCGCAGGAGCCCTACGCCTGTTTCGATCAGGCCGCGGAGCGCATCGAGAAACGCCTGCGCCGCTATAAAAGCCGGCTCAAGAGCCATCACGAGCACGGCCATGACGCGGGCGACGGCGCACAGGCGGAGGTCGTCGCCTATCATGTGCTCGCGGCCCCCGATCAGGAAATTGAGGCGCCGGCGGAGTTCAGCCCGGCGATCATCGCCGAATCGACCACGCAATTGCGCCGGCTGTCGGTGTCGGCGGCGGTGCTCGACCTCGATCTCTCCGGCGCGCCGGTCGTGGTGTTTCGGCACGCCAACACTGGCCGGGTGAATGTGGTCTATCGGCGCGGCGACAAGAATATCGGCTGGATCGACACGCCGGCGTCAGAGGGCTAGGCGCGCCGACGACAAAGACTCGGGCCGACGGAAAAAACGTCGCAGCGAGGCCATAATAAGGGCCTTCTCGGCATGTATCTTGCCCTTTTCCCATGTCCCTTCGGATATTGGCGAAAGTAGCGAGACGTTGAAATTTCAAGGATGGTCAAAGCCCTAAGCGGCCCTAGACCTCCCATGAGAAGCAGGATGATCGTCGCATGCGGCCAACTGACTTGGTTTCGCCGGATTCGGTGTGCGCCTCGCTGAAGGCGACGACCAAAAAGCATCTTCTCCAGGAACTCAGCGACAGGGCCGCGAAAATTTGCGGGCTGCCGGCGCGGGAGATTTTCGACGCCCTTCTGCATCGCGAGCGGCTGGGCTCGACGGGGATCGGCGACGGCATCGCGATTCCGCACGGCAAACTATCGAAATTAAAGGGAATTTACGGCATCTTCGGCCGCCTGGACCGGCCTGTCGACTTCGGCTCGCTCGACGGCGCGCCGGTCGATCTGGTGTTTATGATTCTCACTCCGGAGAGTTCGGGGGCCGACCATCTGAAGGCGCTCGCCTGCGCCGCCAGGATGTTGCGGGATCCCGGTCTCGTCGCGACAATGCGGGCGACGCGCGACGACGACGCGCTTTATTCGCTCATCGCGCAGCGCTCAAAACCCTTCGCCGCATAAGGTCGCGCCGCTCTTAGAGCGGCGCGCTACGTTTTTGGGCGCCGCCTCCGTGCGAGGCGTGTCCGCCCTTGCGGCCGGCCTCTGAAGCGAGCGCATGGTCGCGCGAGAAGCTCCGCTTGGCCGGATTGACGCTCTGGCCGCCCTTGCGCCCTGCGCGGGCGGCAAGATCGGGGTTCTGCGAAAAACTGCGTTTTTCGTCAGGAACGCTTTGTCCGCCTTTGCGCGCGATCGCGCGCTGCTTTTCGGGATCCATCGACGCGAAGCCGCGACTGGATTTCTTCATCTCCTCCATGGACCGCCTCACAATTCCCCCAGCGCCTGAGGCTATAACTCGCCTGAGCGGCCATTGTTTCTAGGCCGCGACGATTTATCTCGGGGGTCCGGTTCAACGTCCGCGGAAGCGATGCGGTCCCAAAAAAATAGAATAATACCAATCAGATCAATCGCTCACATGCCGACCCAGGGCGCGGTCCGCTCCCGTCGTCCGGCGCGCCGGTCAAAAAACAGCGCCTGGCTGATGATCGCCTTGAGGCTCTCGACGTTGAAGGGCTTGGCGATCAGAAAGGCCGGCTCCGGCGGCTCGCCGGTCAAAAACCGCTCGGGATAGGCGGTGACGAAAATCACCGGCGTCGACAGCGAGCCGAGGATTTCATTGACGGCGTCGAGGCCCGAACTGCCGTCGGCGAGCTGGATATCGGCGAGAATCAGCCCGGGATTGTTCTCTTTTATTGCCGCGACCGCCTCGGCGTGGGTGCGCGGCATGCCGATCACGCGGTGGCCGAGCTCCTCGACGATGCTCCTCAGATCATGCGCGATCAGCGGCTCATCCTCGATGATCAGCACGTCGGTGGCGATCTGGTCGGCGATTTCGCCATTTGCGGCTTCGATCAGCGCGCCCGCCTCCCGCTCCGAAACCTGCAGGGTCTGCCCGATCTGGTCGAGATCGAATCCTTCGAGCGCCTGCAGGAGAAACGCGATTCTGGGCTTCAGCGAAATCGCCTCGAGATTGCGCCGGCCGTTTTCCTCCAGCGCGCCGGAGCGGTCGATATGGGCGTTGATCGGCGACGCCGCCCAGACGTTCAGGAACAAACGGTAAACCGCAACGCGCAGATCTTCCGAATCGGATATCCGGCCGGGTTCCGCGACGACGGTTTCGAGCGTGGCTAAAACATAGGCGTCGCCCCCCTCCCGATCGCCGACCAATGCGCGCGCGAAGCGTCTCAAATACGGAATATGCGCGGAAATTTCCTTTGATGCCGACATGCCTTACAACTCCAGCGGCAACGGGCCCCGGGAAGGAGACGCGTGCGGGCTAAGCCGATTCAAAACTTGGACAATGTGTCAAAACTGCTTGGCATTTTAGGGAACCAATCCTTCAGCGGCGCGTTTTGCCTATCGTCCTTGCGGCGCACTATAACGCGGCGGCTCCAGAAATCATGCATATTAAAATAGAGGGCTCCATGGGGAACAAGAATCCGGAGAATATAGTTGCGCGCGCGAAAGCAGAGGATGATGCTTTCGCGAGCGACGGGCGGTATTCTCCGAGACCCGGCCCTCGCAGGCTGGAGACGTTCACAGGATGGGTAATGACGCGTGACGAATTCGGCGATCGTCGCCGAGGGGGTGGGGAGGCGCGGTGCGGCGCCAAGCCGGTACAACGGAGGCGATCCGTGGAATTCCAGGATTCGATCGGAAAGGAACTTCGCAATCTCTACGACGACGTCGTGGCGCAACCGGTTCCCGATCGGTTTCTGAAACTCTTGAACCAACTCGAAACGAATGTGCTATCCTCGTCGGCGACGTCAGACGCGCCGAGGAAGAGTGAGTGACGGCAAGCGAAGAAGCGCATTCGGAAGGACAGGGATTGAAGGCCGAGTTGATATCGGCCATCCCGAGCCTGCGCGCATTCGCGGTGTCGATCTGCGGAAATTCCGATCGCGCCGACGACCTCGTTCAGGAAACCCTGGTCAAGGCCTGGGGCAATCTCGCGACCTTCTCGGAAGGCACCAATCTCACCGCCTGGCTGTTCACGATCCTGCGCAACATCTATTACAGCGAATATCGCAAGCGCCGACGCGAAGCGCCGGATCCTGACGGCGTCATCGCCGCGCGCTTGGTCGCCCCCGAGTCGCAGCATGCGCATATGGACTTTCTCGACTTTCGCGACGCGATGCAGAAACTGCCGCTCGATCAGCGCGAGGCGCTGATCCTCGTCGCCGCCTCCGGCATGTCCTATGAGGAAGCCGCGGAAATTTGCGGCTGCGCGCCGGGAACGATGAAAAGCCGGGTGAACCGCGCGCGCAACCGGCTGTCGGAACTGATGTCGGCGCCGCCGGCCGCCGAGCGGCGCGAATGGGCCTCCGCCGAACAGCTCTCGGAAGTCTCGCGCGATTGAACGCACATCGGAAATGCCGCATAGGGAAGCGCACGTAACGCGCCTGTCCAAGCGAGCGAGCCGATGACCGAAGATACGAGAATTGAACGCGACTCCTTTGGCGACATCGCCGTGCCGGCCTGGGCCTATTGGGGCGCGCAGACCGAACGTTCGCGCGAGAATTTTCCGATCGGCGGCGATGTCATGCCGATCGAGATCGTGCATGCGCTGGCGCGGATCAAGCTGGCCGCCGCCAGGGTCAACGCCAGAAAGGGCTTGCTGGACCCTAATATCGCCGCCGCTATCGAAGCCGCCGCGCGCGAAGTGATCGACGGCAAGCTCGACGAACATTTTCCGCTCGTCGTCTGGCAAACCGGCTCCGGCACCCAGACCAACATGAACGTCAATGAGGTTATCGCCAATCGCGCCAATGAAATGCTCGGCGCGCCGCGCGGCTCGAAAGCGCCGGTTCATCCCAACGATCACGTCAATCTCGGTCAGTCGTCGAACGACAGTTTCCCCACCGCGATGCATATCGCCGGCGCGACGACGATCTGGGGCCGGCTGATTCCCGCCGTCGAGCGGCTGCATATCGCGCTCAACGCCAAGGCGGTGACATTCGCCAATATCATCAAAATCGGCCGCACCCATCTGCAGGACGCCACGCCGGTGACGCTCGGTCAGGAGTTTTCCGGCTATGCGGCCCAGGCCGAAAATGCAGGCAAGCGCATCCGAACGACGCTCGCCGATCTTCTTGAGCTTGCGCAGGGCGGCACGGCGGTCGGCACTGGGGTCAACACGTTTAAAGGCTTTGGCGAAGAGATCGCCGCCGACATCGCAGAGCAGACCGGGCTGCCTTTCGTTTCCGCGCCCAACAAATTCGAGGCGCTCGCGACCCATGACGCGATCGTCTTCGCCCATGGCGCGCTCAACGCGCTGGCGTCGGGCCTTTATAAGATCGCCTGCGACATTCGCCTGCTCGGCTCGGGGCCTCGCGCCGGCTTTGGCGAGCTGAAGCTTCCGGAGAACGAACCTGGCTCGTCGATCATGCCCGGCAAGGTCAATCCGACTCAGGTCGAATCGCTGACCATGGTGTGCACCCGCGTCTTCGGCAACAATGCGACGATCACCTTCGCCGCGTCGCAGGGCCATCTCGAACTCAATGTGCTGAAGCCCGTCGTCGGCTTCGCGCTGCTCGAATCGACGATCCTGCTCGCCGACGGCATTGACAGTTTCGTCGCCCGCTGCGTCGACGGCATCGAAGCCGACGAAGCCAATATCAAGCGCTTCCTCGACCGTTCGCTGATGCTCGTCACCGCGCTCGCCCCGAAAATCGGCTATGACGCGGCCTCCAAGATCGCCCGCGCCGCCCATCACAATGGCACGAGCTTGAAGGAGGAGGCGCTGGCGTCTGGCAAGGTGACGGAAGCCGAATTCGACGAGATCGTGCGGCCCGAGAAAATGCTCGCGCCGAATGAGTGAGCTCGGATTTCCTCGTCCTTCGGGACGACCGCTTCGCGGTCTCCTCAGGATGAGGAAACCCGTTGCTCCCGCGCCTTCCCCTCGCCGTGCTTCCGCACTAGTTTCGGCTCTTCACCGGGAGCTTCATTCATGGCCACGATCGACGCCGTCCTTACGACGATAGACGCCAATCTCGACGCTTCGCGAGAACGCCTGTTCGATCTTCTGCGCATCCCTTCCGTTTCGACCGATCCGGCTTACACGGCGCAATGTCTGCGCGCGGCGAACTGGCTCAAGGATCAGCTCAACGGGCTCGGCTATGAGGCGCAAGTGCGCGAGACGCCCGGCCATCCGATCATCGTCGGCCACGCCAAGGCGAAGCGCAAGGACGCGCCGCATGTGCTGTTCTACGGCCATTATGACGTTCAGCCGCCGGACCCGCTGGAGCTATGGGAAAGCGAGCCTTTCGCGCCGCGACTTGCCGATGGCAAGGACGGCAAGGACATCGTCGCCCGCGGCGCTTCCGACGACAAAGGCCAGCTGATGACCTTTCTCGAAGCGTGCCGCGCCTTCGAGGCGAATGGCGGACTGCCCTGCAACGTCACCTTTCTGTTCGAGGGCGAGGAGGAGACCGGTTCGCCTTCGCTCCCCGGCTTCCTCGCCGCGAACAAGGACGAGCTATCGGCGCCCGATCTCGCGCTCGTGTGCGACACCAGCATGTGGAACGCCTCGACGCCGGCGATCACGGTGATGCTGCGCGGACTGGCGCTGGAAGAGGTGATCATCAAAGGGCCGAGCCGCGATCTCCATTCCGGCATGTTCGGCGGGCCGGTGCTGAATCCGATTCATGTGCTGGCGAAAATCATCGCCGAACTGCACGATTTAGAGGGGAAGGTGACGCTGCCGGGCTTTTACGCCGGCGTGCCGGAGATCCCCGAAGACATCGCCGAGCAATGGCGCGCCATCGACTTCGACGAATCCAAATGGCTCTCGGAAATCGGATTGACGCGCGTCGGCGGCGAAGCGGGGCGCGGCGTCATGGAGCAAATCTGGGCGCGCCCGACCTGCGACGTGAATGGAATCGTCGGCGGCTATACCGGCGCCGGTTCGAAGACCGTGTTGCCGGCGCAGGCGTCGGCGAAATTTTCGTTCCGCCTCGTCGGCAAGCAGGACGCCAAAGCGATTCTCGAAAGCTTCCGCGGCTTCGTGCGCGAGCGCCTGCCGGCCGACGCCACGGCCGAATTCCTGTCGCATGGCGCGTCGAACGCGCTGCAGCTTCCCTTCGGTTCGGAGGCGCTCAACCGCGCGCGCCGCGCGCTCGCCGAAGAATGGGGGAAGGAAGCTGTGCTCGCCGGCTGCGGCGGCTCGATCCCGATCGTCGGCAGTTTCAAGCGCGATCTCAATATGGATTCGCTGATGATCGGCTTCGCCCATGACGACGACCGCATTCATTCGCCGAATGAGAAATATTCCTACACGTCGTTCCACAAGGGAACGCGCTCCTGGGCGCGGGTGCTGCACGCGCTGGCGGCGGCGTGAAGCGATCAGCTATAGCGACGCTCTTGACTCGAAGCGCGATCGGCCGTCTATTTTGCGACAGACGGTTCCCAACGGGATCAAAATGGGAATGCGGTGAGCGCGCTTTGGCGCGCGATTCCGCGGCTGCCCCCGCAACTGTAAGCGGCGAGCTTTAGGACCAAAAAGCCACTGGGGAACAAATGCTCCCTGGGAAGGCGGTCCAAAGCGATGACCCGTGAGCCAGGAGACCTGCCGTCATTCGTGGTCACGCGCGAAAGCGTCGGGCGGGGAGCACCGAGGCGGTCGAATTCTGTCGCAAGGCGCGTTGAACGCCGATTGACGGCATAGACCTTTCGCAGTGACGGCCCACGTTGCTGCGAGTCCCTGCTCACATGTTCCGCCCTTCCGCTATCGGCGTGTCCGCCGGCGTGTTCACTCTTTTTGTCTCCTCCACATCTGCTCTGGCGCAACAGGCCTTGCCTACGATCGATGTTGGCGCGGGCGCCAGGCGCGGCGCAGTTCGCGCCTCCGCGCCTCGCCCCGTGAATCCCGCGCCAGCCCTTTCGCCCGTCGCGGCCGCGACGGCGCTCGTCCAGCAGGCGCGCCCGCCCGAGAAGCCGTTCGCGAAGGCCATTCCCGACAATATTCCAGCCGTCGTCCAGACCATCACCGCGAAGCAAATCACCGAGCAGGTCAACGCCTCCAACGCCGTGGAAACGCTTCGATATCTTCCCAGCATCGAAATCGTCGAAAAATTCCCCGGCGATCGCTTTCAGGACATCCAGGGCCGCACGACCGGGCCCTTCCAGCCCATGCACAATCTGGTTTACGCGGACGGAATCCTGCTGTCGGCTTTGCTCGGCAACAGTTCGTTTACACCGCGATTTCAGATGGTCATGCCGGAAGAGATTAGCCGAGTCGACGTCATCTACGGTCCTTACTCCGCGCTCTATCCCGGCAATGCGATCGGGGGCGTCGTGACCTTCACCACCAAGACGCCCGAAAAATTTGAACTCCACGCCAAGCTGCAAGGGCTTCTTTCGCCCTACGATCAATACGACACGCATCAGACGAATCCCGGTTATACTGGGAGCATTTCGATCGGCGATCGAATCAACGATTTTTCCTGGCGCGCCGGTTACGATCGTCTGCTTACGCACGCTCAGCCGATTTTCTTTTCGAGCGCCGTCACGCCGCGCGCCACAGCGGGAACGCCGGTTTTCGGCGGGTTCTTCGACCGCGACCGCCAAGGCATACTGCGCGGGGTGTTCGGCGCTGGGCCAATTCAGGTCACCGAGCAAAACACCGGCAAACTGAAACTCGCCTATGATTTCGGGCCGCGCGCCCGCGCATCGTACACCCTCGGCCTGCTGCATCTTGCGGACGATTTTACCGCGCAGAGCTATATCAACAACGTTGCGGGAGTCCCCGTCTTCAATACGCGCAATGGCGTGATCAATTTTCATGGGATCAACTACCCTCTTTCAGGCCTCAATCCAGGCAGCGTTGAGTATTTGCACCTGATGCAAGGAGCCGAGCTGAAGACCGAGACCGGCGGCGTTTTCGACTTCGATATTGTCGGAAGCTCTTATGACATTCTCAGAGACGTGGGCGTCACCGCGCAGAGGTTCGGGGTCAATACGTCAGGCCAGACGCGGGAGATCAGTGGGACCGGCTGGAAAACAATGGATATGCGGGCGATTTGGCGTCCGGAACAGAATGTCCTTGGTCTCCATGAAATCTCGTTCGGGGGGCACTTCGATCAGTATGCTTTAAAGCAATATCAGCAAAATACTCCCGTGTGGTGGTCGTCATGGTCATACGAGCAGGCCTCAAGATCAGTCGGCAAGACACAAACCGAGGGCCTCTATGTTCAGGATGTCTGGTCATTGTTTCCAGATTGGAAACTCACCGTCGGGGGGCGCCAGGAGTTTTGGCGCGCCTTCGAGGGCGCCAACGAAAACAAGCTCGGCACAACCAAGAATTATGACGAACGGGTGGCTTCCGCCTTTTCACCCAAGGCCTCACTGGCCTATCAGGCAACGCGCGAATTACTTTTGCGCGCCTCCTACGGCAAGGCTCATCGTTTTCCGGGCGTGACCGAACTGTTTCAGCGTATCACCAGCCCGACTGGCATTCTCATCAACAATCCAGACCTAAAGCCCGAGCAAGTCGACTCCTACGAACTCTCGGCCGAATACAACTTTGGCAAGCACGCTGCGCATCTCGCCTTGTTCCACGAGGACAGGTGGGACGCGATCACTTTCCAGACCGATGTCACAGTTGTACCCAATGTCTCCAGCTCTCAGAACGTACAGAAAATGCGCTTCAATGGCGTCGAAGGCGCCATCGGTTTGAAGGACGTGCTGTTCGATGGCTTCGACATCGACGCAAACGCGACATACATCGATACGCAGATCGTGGCGAATTCCAAGTTCCCTTTGTCTGTAAACAAAGATGTTCCGCTGATGCCGAGATGGCGGGCCAAGATCGTCGGAACCTATCATCCGACCGACACGCTGACCTTATCGGCAGGGCTGAGGTACCGATCGTCATCCTATTTTCAGCTCGATAATTTCGACGTCAATCATGAAACCTGGGGCGGTGCGAGCCGATATCTCATCCTCGACGCCCGAGTCACCTACAAATTCGCGCCGAATTGGACCGGGGTCGTCGGCATCAACAACATCGGCCGTTACAAACAATGGCTCTTTTCCCCTTATCCGCAGCGGACCTTCTTCGCCGAGCTGCGGTACGACTATTGAGCGCAGCAGATGCCCGACGCGGCCTCCATAACGGGAAATCCCCGGAAGGTCCTTCTTCGATGCTGAAGAGTATGGAGAGAACACGATGACCCGAAGCTTCTGGGTGTCGCTGCATCGGTGGGCTGGTCTGAGCATGGCAGGGTTTCTGATCCTCGTCGGACTAACCGGTAGCCTGCTCGCTTTTGGTCACGAGTTGAATCATTGGCTGACGCCAAATCTCTACCCGGGTCCACATGCAGGGATACAACTCGCCCCTGCGGCGCTCCTGCGGAGCGCCGAGGCTCTGGTTCCAGATGCCCTCGCCACCTCTGTCGATCTGAGCGTTGACGGCACGGCGATAATCCGCATGGAGGCGCGACCCGGCGCGCCCGCGTTCGATTTCAATCGACTCCTGCTCGACCCCGTCACCGGCCAGGAATTGGGGCGCTTTGATCGAGACGGGCTGCCGACGACGCTGGCGAATGTTATGCCCTTTATCGACCGCCTGCATTATTCCCTCGCCATGGGCGAAGTAGGCGCGTGGATTCTTGGAATCGTCGCGCTCGTATGGACGATCGATTGCTTCGTTGGCGTTTATCTCACGCTGCCTCTTCCCAGTCCGTCGAATAGGCGCGGCTATCTTTCGCGATGGCGACCCGCTTGGCTGATCAAGTTTCGGAGCTCATTCTATCGCGTCAACTTCGATCTGCATCGCGCCTTCGGACTTTGGCTCTTTGCAATATTGCTGCTCTTCGCCTGGTCCAGCGTCCGTTTTAATTTGAACGGCTTCTACACGCGCACGATGCAGCTCGTCTTCGATTATGAGCCGCCTCACTCTGGGACCACAAAGGGCGGCAACCCAGCCGGGGGTCGAGCGCCGGTTGGTTGGGAGGAAGCGCAGGCCATTGGCGAAAGACTCATGGGGGAGCAAGCGCTCGCACATGGCTTTTCGGTCGAGCGACCGATGAGGCTTAGCATCCAGCGCAAAAGCGATCTCTATTTCTACGGCGTACGCTCGAGCCACGACATCGGCGACAATTCTGGCCGCACGTCGATCGCATTCGACGCCTATTCCGGCGAATTGCGCGCGGTTCGTCTGCCAACTGGCCGGCACGCCGGCAATACGATCACGACCTGGCTCGTGGAACTGCACATGGCCAATGTGTTCGGCCTGCCCTATCGCATTTTCGTTTGCGCGCTCGGCCTCGTCATTGTGATGCTATCCGTCACCGGCGTTTATATCTGGTGGAAGAAATGTGTGGCTCGGCGCGACGCCGCGTCATCGCGGGCGACGATTGACGAAAATCGGATCGGCGCGGCCGTCATAACCAACAGCGCTTCGCTACTTTTTCGTGACGAACGTTCTTCGCCGAACTGCACAACGACGCGCCGACCGCGCTCGGCGTAAGAAGGTCACAAGGTGAAAGACGCGAGGCCTGCAATGGAGAAAGATATGTCAGTCATCACTGAAACGCGGCCACGACGGATCCTGGACGCAGACGGAGCGCCACTCGACACATTTCCCTTGCCGGTGGACGAGAGGAGCCTTGAAGAGCTTTTCCGCGATCTGTTCGAAAATCACTGGCGGGAAATTACTTTCGGCCCTCTCATCCAGGGGGCCGCCTTCGAATTCAAGGCCGACGGGCCGCCGACGCGTATTTCCATGTTCGACGGTTATCTGACGATCGCTTTCGGCGTTCCGCATTTTCATATCTGCATCGGCGAGCACAAGGGTTCGCCGCGGGCGCCGACGCCGCCGGAACTCGCCCGCCATCGGCGGACCACGCGGGCCGAACTTTACCGCCGCTTCGGTCGCACATGCGTTCCGATGTCCTGGGGGCTGCGCTTGTTCAATGGCGCGGGCGATCAGCAGATCACCGTGCTGCTGCCCAATCCCTTCCTCGATCCCGAAAGCGACGGCCGCGTCAAGAAGCCAGATTGGTCGCGTCTCGCGTTGTGGGACAAATTGCGAGCGCGATGGCTCGATCTCCACGACCCCGATCCCGTCGATCGCTCAGCGGACTGGGGCCGTCCGTCCTGACCGCCGCACGTTCAACCCGGCGGTCGCAGAGACGATCGCCAATCCCCTTTCGTCTTCGTGCGCAACACGAAGGCGAAAAAACCAGCAGGCAAGCGCCGCTTCTCGCTGGCTTCACATAGAGGAGACTTGTCATGACAACCGCATCTTTCTTCGCTTCGTCGCCCTGGCCTCGTTCGCTATGGATTGCTTCGCTGATCGTCGCCAGCGTCCTCTTGAGTCCTGCGTTCCATTGCGGCTTTCCGTTGGCGGCGTTCGGGGCCGTTGCCGCTTTGACCCTCGGTCGGCGTGACGCCCTCCTTCTGAGTGGCAGCGTTTGGCTGGCGAGCCAGACCATCGCCTTCGCGTCCCTGCATCATCACATGACCGACTCCGCCCTGGCTTGGAGCGTCGCGATGGGCGTCATCGCCTTGCTTTCTTGCGAAGCCGCCGGGCTAACCGCGCCGCGCATGAAGGGGCTTGTGGGCGCGGGTGCGGCCTTCGTGGCCGCCTTCGTCGTCTATAAGGGCTTGATCTTCGGCTTTGGCGTGGCGATGGGCTCGAGCGTTGGCCATTTCGACTCGCTGCTTGTGACGCTCCCACGAATCTTCCTCATAAACGCCTGCGTTTTCGCTGGCCTCGGGGCGCTGTATGCGTTGGGCTCCGCGGTGCGCCACAATGGCGAAGCGGTTGCGCTCGCTCCGCGTCACGTTTGAATCTGAGAGCGACACACGGCGTTGAGCGCCAGGTTGACTATCTTTCCGACGAAGCGCGCACGACGGCCGTTGGAAATATCCAGCACGAGGTGCAACAGCGCAGAAACGAGAAGGCGCTCTATCTCATGAGCGGGATTAACGCGCTGAACGCTGCAAACGAGAACGCGCGCAGGCTCGACGACGTCCCCTATCCGGAGCCGGCCGCCTGATCGAATGCGCGCTCACTGCGTTCCACTGAAGCCGCCTGGACCGCCAAGCCCTCGCGGATCGCCCCCGCGCGGACCAGGCCCATCGCCGCCGCCAAGGCCGCCGCGACCCCCACGCAGCTGCGGCGCACTCGGACGCGTCGTCATCTCCGGCGCTGCGGGCGGAGCTCGCATCATGCCCCCGGGCGAACCGCGATCGACCGGCGACGGCGCGCGCATAGTCGGGGGCGGCGCCATCTCCCGCATGCGGGGCTGCATCGGCTCCGGCGGGGCTGACTCTCTCATGCGCGGCTGGACTGGTTCGCGCGGTATGACGTCACGTTCGCGCATTTTCTGCGTAAGCATTCGGCGTAGGCCGCAGGGGCCCTCTGGCGCGACTACGCTGCCAGCGCCGGCGCGACGTTGTTGTTTACGCGCCAGTTCCACGGCAGCAACTGGTCGAGCCGATGCGCCGGATGCGCGGCGATGCGCGCGAGGACATCGGCGAGCCAGGCCTGCGGATCGACGCCGTTCATCTTCGCTGTGACGATGAGACTATACAGGGCGGCGGCGCGCTCGCCGCCGCGATCCGAGCCGCAGAACAACCATGATTTACGACCAAGGGCAATTCCGCGCAGGCCGCGTTCGGCGGCGTTGTTTGAGAGACAAACGCGCCCGTCCTTGAGGAACAGCGTGAAGGCGGGCCAACGCTTCAGCATATATTGCATCGCCTTGGCGAGGTCGTGCCCGCGCGAGAGTTTGGCGACCTGTTCGCGCATATAGCTTTCGAGCGCGTCGACGAGCGGGCGGCTCGAGGCATATCGAACGGCGAGACGTTCATCTGCGCTCTTGCCGTTGATCGATCTTTCGATTTCAAACAGTGCGCCGATGCGACGCACGATTTCCATTGCGATCGGCGACAGAGGGATTTCCTTCTTCCCCGCCGCCTTGCGACGTGCGTTCGCTTCGATGTCCGCCATGATGAAGAACGGACGCCGGCCATGTGACCAGCACGCCGCCTCAAGGATCGGGCCGGGCTTGCGGTCGGCAAGATACAGCCTGTTGTAGCCGTCATAGGCGTCCGCTTGCAGGAAGCCGGAATAGCCCGCCAAATGCCGCTGCGGATGTTCGCCTTTGCGATCGCGCGAATAGTAAAACATCGCGGCGGGCGGCCCGGCGCCGCCAAAGGGCGCGTCGTCGCGCACATAAACCCAGCACCGGCCCGTGTCTGTCTTGCCCTTCGCCAGCACGGGCACGGTTGGGCGAGTAGGCCGAGGGACTTTCACCCCCGGCCTCTCTCAGAACCGGGCGTGAGGCTCTCGCCTCACCCGGCTCCCATCAAGCGAGCCCGCCGCTTACGCCAAGTTGCCAGTGCACAAACAATCTTGGGTTTTCGCGCGCTATCTTCGCGAGGAAAAGGCGCGCGCGTCCCAACCGATGGTGGAAGCGCTTGAACTTGCGTTTGATCCAGACGGCCAGCGTCTGATCGATATAGCGGACCACCGGATAGAGCGCGGAGCGCGTATATCGCCCGTAGTAAGCGATCCAGCCCCGAGTCATCGGGTTCAGTTCGCGAGCGATGTCGTCCAACGTCACCTCGGTTCGCTTACGCAATTTCAAGTCGCGGATCGTCGATCGCATCGCGTTCAGCGCAGGCTTGCTCACCGCCGGCGTAAACCCGCAGAACAGGTTCTGCGAGCGCGGGCCTTTTACGGATCGCGGCCTGAAGCAATATCCGAGAAAGTCGAACGCGACCGTCTCGTAATCGCCTTTTCGCCGATCGTCCTTGCAATAGACGATCTTGGTCTTCGAGGGATGCAGTTGCAGATGGCACTCCGCCAGTCGAGACGCCAGCGCTTCTTTGACGATCCGCGCCTCGTTCTCCGTCCGGCAGTGCACCCGCCCATCATCCGCATATCGACACCATCGCAAGTGCGGAAAGGCACGCGCCATCCAGAGGTCGAACGTGTAATGCATGAAGAGGTTGGCCAGGATCGGGCTCACAACGCCACCTTGCGGTGTGCCGCGTGTTCGCTCGGTCGTCGCACCATCCTCTTGCAACATCGGGGCCGTCAGCCATCTTTCGATGTAGAGCAGCGCCCAAGGACACGTAACGTGTTTCCGGACAGCCCGCAGCAGCAACGCGTGGTCGATGTTGTCGAAGAGACCTTTGATGTCGAACTCCAGAACCCAATCATATTTCCAGCATTGCTCTCGCGTGACCCCAATAGCGTCGAGCGCGGATTTTCCGGGTCGATAGCCGTTGTCAGGACACATCAGAAATTGAGAAATCGGCCTGTTGAATTTCAATGCGTTACGAAACGCTGCTGATTTACGCGTATACATTTGAATTGAGAAAACGCCCGAATGATGTACAGTTGAATTGAGAATTTGCGGCTCAACCATTTCTCATGGACGCGGCCGAAAAATGAACAGCAATAATGAGAACGCGCCCTGCCCTGATGACGCCGACACGACGGGGTCCGACGACCCGCAGTGGTTAGAGGCATGTCGACGCGAGGAGGCCATCAGAGAATTGTTAGGCCGCTCCGCGGGCGACCGGCTACGAACAAGCGACGTCGAAGATGTTGCTTTGGACCTCGGGATCAGTCGCGCGACACTTTATCGCCTCGTCGCGATCTATCGCGAAACGCCCACCGTTGAGGCGCTTCAGCCGAAGCCGCGAGGCCGATCGAAAGGGGCGCTCGCTCTCGACAAATCGCGTCATAAGTTGATCCGCCAGACGATCCGGGAAGTCTATCTGAAGCCGCAGCGTCCAACGCTGACCCACCTCGTCGAACAAATCCATTTGCGTTTCGTCCAGCACGGATGGCCATTGCCAGATCGTCGAACGATCAAGACGCGCGTCGATGACATCGAGAGGCGATTGGTCGCGCGTAAACGGAAGGACAAACGCGCGATCAAAGCGACAACGCCAGTTCCGGGCGAATACAAAGCCTCCCGGCCGCTCGAGGTGGTTCAGATCGATCACACGCTCGTCGATCTCATCGTCGTTCACGAAGAGACGCGCGAACCGCTCGCACGCCCTTGGCTGACGCTGGCGATCGATGTGTTTACGCGAATGATTACGGGCTTTCATCTTTCGATGGATCCCCCTTCACGGCTTTCCGTGAGCCTCTGCGTTCTCCATGGCGTTTACGACAAGACAGCCTGGTTGCAGGAACGTGAGATCGACGCGACATGGCCAGTCGCCGGCTTGCCAGAGGCCTTTCACGTCGACAATGGCGCAGATTTCAGAAGCAAGGCTTTCATTCGCGGTTGTCGCAACGAAGGCGTCGATATCATTTGGCGCCCGCCTGGCGAACCGCATTACGGCGGTCATATCGAACGGCTGATCGGAACGATGATGGGTCAGATGCATCTTCTGCCCGGCACTTCATTTGGAAATCCGATCGAACGAGGGTCCTACGATCCGAAAAAGAATTCAGCCATGTCGTTGCGAGAGCTCGAATGCTTTCTCGGCTGGGAGATTGCGGGGTCGTGCCCCCAGTGATGGTGTAGCTCAGTGGGAGCAAGCCGCTCGCGACGCGCGCTTTTGCTAGCGCCGTAGCGAGCGATCGGCTTGCGGTGGTCATCGACGATTCGCCGGTAGGATCGGGTTGCGAAACATCCAACGCAACCGAGGAACTGCCGATGACCGACGAGATGATGACCCTGCGCGCGCTTGTGGAGAAGGCCCCCGACGCGGATATTTTGCGCGAGATGATCGGCTTTGCCGCCGAGCGGCTGATGGAGATCGAGGTCGGCGCTCTGACCGGCGTCGCCTATGGCGAGAAAAGCGCGGAGCGCCTCGCCCAGCGCAACGGCTATCGCGAGCGGACCTGGGAAACGCGCGCCGGCGCCGTGGAGCTGCGTATCCCCAAGCTGCGCAAGGGCAGTTACTTTCCCGGTTTTCTGGAGCCGCGGCGGATGGCCGAGAAGGCGCTGACCGCCGTCATTCAGGAGGCCTATATCCAGGGCGTCTCGACGCGCTCGGTCGACGATCTCGTCAAGGCCATGGGCATGAGCGGCGTCTCCAAGAGCCAGGTGAGCCGGCTGTGCGAGGAGATCGACGAGCGGGTGACGGCCTTCCTCGAGCGGCCGATCGAAGGCGACTGGCCCTATCTTTGGATCGACGCGACCTATGTGAAGGCGCGCCAGAACGGCCGCGTCGTGTCGCTGGCGACGATCATCGCGGTGGGCGTCAACGACGACGGCAGGCGCGAAGTGCTCGGCATGGATATCGGCCCTTCGGAGGCCGAGACCTTCTGGACCGAGTTTTTGCGCAAACTGCGCTGGAGAGGGCTGCGTGGCGTCAAGCTCGTGGTGTCCGATGCGCATGAAGGGCTGAAGGCCGCAGTCGCCAAGGTTCTGCAATCGACATGGCAGCGCTGCCGCGTCCACTTCATGCGCAATGCGCTCGCTCATGCCGGAAAGAGCGGACGGCGCGTCGTCTCCGCCTTCATCGCCACCGCCTTCGCGCAGGACGACGCCGAAGCGGCGAAAGGCCAATGGCGCAAGGTCGCCGACCAGTTGCGGCCCAAGCTGCCGAAACTTGCGAACCTCATGGACGACGCCGAGACCGACGTGCTCGCCTATATGAGCTTCCCGGCCGCGCACCGGGCCAAGCTGCACAGCACAAATCCGATCGAACGGCTGAACGGCGAAATCAAGCGGCGCACCGAGGTCGTCGGCATCTTCCCCAACGAGGCCGCCATCATCCGCCTCGTCGGCGCGATCCTGCTCGAACAGAATGACGAATGGGCCGTCCAGCGCAGCCGATACATGACACTGGAAACAATCGCGCCCTTGAGCGATGATCCCATCGTCGGGCTGCCCGTTGTAGCCGCCTGATCAACCCGGCTTCCCGGCGAACGTGGCGATCACGCCAACCAGCTACACCACGCCAAGGGACACGATCGATTGCGGGCGGCTATCACGACCGAATACACAGCACCTTGATGCGCTCACCATTGGCAGTCTGGCGCGAACATGAGGCGCGGATCAATCTGCGCATGCCGCATGATCGAATGGCCTTCTGGGTTTCGTTATTGCCCGAGGCGTATCGAACACTCAGGCCAGACGGCGTCTGGTTGCATGGATTGCCATACTGGTCGAACGTTTTAAGCGCCGATCTCGGAGGCGCCAAACGCGAGCTTTTAGTCAAATATGATCCCCGAGATATTTCAAGAATTTTTGTTCAGCGTCCTTCCGGGCGTTTCGTCGAAGCCCGGAGCCGCGATCTTACGTGCCCATCAATAAGTCTCCGCGAATGGAAACTACGTCGGCGCGAAACGCGAGCGCAAGCGCGCGCGGAACGCGAACCGAACCAGTGGATCACTACTGCAAAGGCCAAGCGTCGCATTGTTGACGATGCAATAAGGAAGACGGCGCAGGCCCGCCGCGACCCGCAGCCCAAAAACAAGATTTCGGTGGATGACGAAGGATTCGGCTCGCTCAAGGGCATCGACTCGCGCACTCCTTCCATTCTGGAAATCGCGGAGAAGCAGCGTGATCGATAGGGCCGCCCACGTCACGGACGAAGTTGCAAGTCTTCTCGACGCATCTAATGACGCGCGGATCCAATTTATTCGATCAAAGCCGTGGGTCCACTATCCAAAAGCAAAACATATCGTCGATTTGATTCAGGGTCTCCCGACTCACCCGCGCACGACGCGAATGCCGTCAATCGCCGTCTATGGCGACAGCGGCATGGGAAAATCGATGATCGTCGGGCGCTTCAAGCACGACCAGATGCTCGCTTTCGATGCAGCAACAGCCGACGCACGACGTAAATTTCTCGTTGTGGAGTTGGCGGGCGGGCCGGGCGAGCGGCGCCTTTATGCACAAATTCTCTCTGCACTTGGCGCCCCTTCCAATCCGCGCGCGACAATTGTCGCATTAGAGCAGACGACAATTCGACTATTGCGAGCCGTGGGCGTTCAAGTCCTGCTGATAGATGAAATTCATAATATCATCGCCGGTTCATGGCGCGAGCAGCGTGTCGTTCTGAACACGCTTCGTTTCTTGAGTAACGAGCTTCAGCTTTCGCTTGTCTGCTTCGGCATCACGGAAGCACGTGAGGCGATCAACGGCGACGTACAGCTTGCCAGACGCTTTGATGTTGTCACGTTGCCGCGCTGGAAAGCCGATGACGAGTTTCAGCAACTCGTCCTTGCCATTCTCCGCAATCTCCCGCTTCGTCAGCCGAGCATTCTGACGGCGCGCGGTCTCAAACGAATTCTTCGAGTGACTGAAGGCGTAACGTCAAAAATATTCCGCCTTGTGAATGAAGTCGCGATCCAGGCTATCGAGACAGGAACGGAACGACTAACCGACGAAGCCATTGATGATTGGAGGCCTATCAGCGAGGAGGAAGCCGCGTTCCAATGACGATGCTGATCAACGCCGCTCGGCGGCCCTTGCCGGTCGTCCTCGACCCGACGCCCGACGAACTTCTTTCATCGTGGCTTCATCGTCATGCAGCTTTCTATGGGCTCACGGAGCCCATGCTCATCTCGTGGCTAAAGCTCGAATCGAAGAAGCTGCGTAGCCTCGACTTCCGCCCAGGTCTCGGCCAGATCGCACGCATCGTAGATTCGTTTCGCACTGATCCAATGGATGTTGTCGCCATGACGCATACAGCGCTTCCAATCGAGGTCGCGGCACTGGTTGGAAGAGGCAAGCCGATTCAATTCTGTCGGACATGCTGCGAGCGACATCGCGCGGCTGACACTCCGGGAGCGGTTCTAAAAAGCTGGCTTGAGGCGTGGCGCGTTACTTGTCCTCTATGCGGTTCGCCGCTCTCAGAAATCGAGGGACCTCGTGCCGGCTGCGATACCGTCCGAAACACGAGCCCATTTGGGGACCATTGGGACGCCGCCAAAATCGGAGAGGAGCTTGTCAATCGTCACTTGCGGGGCGAGCCGACGCCGCTAGCATCCCCTATTGCGATGATGCGGCTTTTGCTGATCTTAAATCGCCCGCAGACGACGCAGCCCCCCGAAGGCTACAATAAGAGCTGGTTGCTCAACGAGATCGTTCCAGGATTTGACGCCGAAGCATTACGCATAGCGCCGTCCATCAGCAAAGGCGCAAACGCTATGGTGCCGCTCTATTTACGCATCGCGCTACTCGCCGGTCTCGCAGTCGCCGCGAAAAACGCGGCGGATACGATTCAGCGCCTGCGCCCCTTCTGTCGCCCCGTCTATCGAAAGCGATTCGACGAGCTCGCCTACGCCGCGCTCGGGATGCCGCTGGAGTTCTCAATTTAAGCGTCAAAGCTCGAAAATGCGCGCCGAAATTCTCAAATATGATGTCAACGCGCCGCGCGAACAGGGATTTTCTAATCAAAGGATGTATCCTGACAGCGGGTCGCTTGTCGCGCGCATGACATTGCAGATGCGCTGGCGGGAATGGCTCACTGAAAAACTCGCCGGCTGGTGGCTCGAGGATCAACGCTACTATCGGCTCGAAATCGCTGCGGCCGAGCAGACTTCGTCGGTAT